>JAWVCW010000020.1:0-73657 GCA_033857955.1 Gaiellaceae bacterium
AGCGAGCCGGCGAGGAACGCCCACTTCGTCCACGGCATGCGCTGCCCGATGCCGCGCATGTTGCGGATGTCCTGCTCGCCCGAGAGTGCGTGGATGACGATGCCGGCGGCCATGAAGAGCAGCGCCTTGAAGAATGCGTGCGTCATCAGGTGGAACATCCCGTTCGCGTAGGTGCCGATGCCCGCGCCGAGGAACATGTAGCCGATCTGCGACATCGTCGAGTATGCGATCACGCGCTTGATGTCGACCTGCACGAGCGCGATCAGCCCCGCGACGAGGAGCGTGAGCGCGCCCATGCCGGCGGCGATGAGCTCGACCGTGCGCGCCTGCTCGAAGATCGGATGCGTGCGCGCGATCAGGTAGACGCCCGCGGTGACCATCGTTGCGGCATGGATCAGGGCGGAAACCGGCGTGGGGCCTTCCATTGCGTCGGGCAGCCAGGTGTGGAGCGGGATCTGCGCGGACTTCGCCGCTGCGCCGCCGAGCAGGCCGAGCGCGACAAGCGTCGCTGTTGTCGACGAGAGGTGGACCTCGAACGCGGAGGCGAACGAGAGCGAGTGTGTGTGCAGGATCAACACGAAGAAGGCGAGGGCCATCGTCGCGTCGCCGATCGCGTTCATCACGAAGGCCTTCTTCGCGGCGGCGACCGCGGTCGGGCGCTCGTGCCAGAAGCCGATCAGCAGATACGAGCTGAGGCCGACGAGGCCCCAGCCGACGAGGAGCAGCAGCAGGTTGCCTCCCTGCACGAGGAGGAGCATCGAGAAGACGAAGAGCGACATGTAGGCGAAGTAGCGGCGCTCTTCGTCGTCGCCGTCCATGTAGCCGATCGAGTAGAGGACGATCAGGCCGCCGACGCCGGAGACGATCAGCATCATCATCGTGCTGAGCGGATCGATGATGATCGTGAGCCCGACCTTGAAGCTGCCGCTTTGCAGCCACGTCCAGGCCGTCGCCGTCCAGGCGTCCTCGCTTCCATTCGAGCGGAGGCCGAAGAACGCCCAAATGGCGCCGGCGAAGGCGACGAAGACGCTTAGCGTCGAGAGCCAGCCGGCGGTGCGTCGCGAGATGCGCTGGCCCGCGAGCGTGATCGCGATCGTGCCGACGAGCGGCGCGGCGAGGCAGATCCACGCTGCTGCGATCATCCGCGCAGCTCCGAGAGGCGGTCGACGTCGAGTGCGAGGCGTCGGCGGTTCAGCGCGACGACGAGCCCGAGCCCGACGCACACCTCCGACGCGGCGACTGCCATCACGGCGAGCGCAAAGATCTGGCCGGCTCCGTTAGCAGCATGCCGCGAGAACGCGATCAACGCGAGGTTCGCTCCGTTCAGCATGATCTCGAGCGAGAGCAGGACGATCAGCACGTTCCGCCGGATGAGGACGCCGAGCGCACCGACGCCGAAGAGGAATCCCGCGATGCCGAGGTACCAGGCGATGCCGGGACCGAGCATCAGGCGGACACCTCCACGTCGCGGCGGCGCGAGTGCGAGCCGAGGATCACGCCTCCGACCGCCGCGATCAGCAGCACGATCGAGGTGATCTCGAAGGCGAGCAGGTGGTCGGTAAGGAATAGCCGTCCGATCCAGCCCGGCGACCCGAACGTCCGGTGCACATCGTGCGTGTGCGAGAGCCCGCCGCCCGCCTTCAGGCCGATCACGACGATGATCTCGAGGAAGATCGCAGCCGCGGCGAGCACCGCGGCGAGCGTCTGCCAGCGTGGCCCGCTCTCCCACGGCGGATCGGTGCGCGGGCCGACATACGCGATCACGAAGAGGAACATCACCATCACCGCGCCTGCGTAGACGAGAACCTGCGCGGCGGCGACGAACTCCGCGGACACGAGCAGGTACAGCACCGCGAGCGAGCCGAGGTTCCCGATCAGCGCGAGGGCCGAGTAGAACGGGTTCGTGAACGACACCACGGCGATGCCGGAGCCGATGCACGCGAACGCCGCCCCCACCCAGACCGCCCAGACGAGCACGTTGGAGACGCTCGCCAGGATCACGCGTGCTCCTTGTAGTAGGGAATCGGCGTGTCGTACAGGTCGCGGTCCGCGACGGGCACGCGCTTGATCGGCTCGGCGAGCAGCATGTCCTTCGTGTAGATGAGGTCGTCGCGCGAGTACTCGGAGATCTCGAACTCGTTGCCGAGCGTGATCGCGTCGAACGGGCAGGCGAGCTCGCAGTAGCCGCAGAAGATGCAGCGGCTCAGGTTGATCTCGTAGATCCGCGCGTAGCGCTCGCCGGCCGAGACGCGGTTGTCCGGCGTGTTTTCTGCCGGGACGACGCGAATGCAATCCGCAGGACACGCGGCGGCGCAGAGCGAGCAGCCGACGCACTTCTCGAGGCCGTTCTCGTGTACGTGCAGCCGGTGGCGGCCCCGGAACCGCGGGTAGACGGGCCGCTTGAACTCCGGATACTGCTGCGTGATCGGCTTGTTGAAGATCTGGCGGAAGGTGACACCGAAGCCCCTGAGTGTCCCGACCACCATCAGAGAGCCACGACCAGGATTGCGGTCACGACGGCGTTGATCGTCGCCACCGGCAGCAGGAACTTCCAGCCGAAGCGCATCAACTGGTCGTAGCGGAGCCGCGGCAGCGTCGTCCGCATCCAGATGAAGATGAAGAGCAAGGCGAACAGCTTGAGTACGAACCAGAGCGGCCCAAGGCCCTCGAGCACCGGGAAGTGCCAGCCGCCGAGGAAGAGCGTGACGGCGAGGCCCGAGAGCGTGATCAGGTTGACGTACTCGCTCATCGTGAAGAGGCCGAAGCGCATGCCGCCGTACTCGGTGTGGTAGCCGGCGACGAGCTCCTGCTCTGCCTCGGGCAGGTCGAACGGCGCGCGAGCAGTCTCGGCCGTGCCGGCGAACATGAAGACGACGAAGCCGACGAACTGCGGGAGGATGTACCACCAGTCGTCCTGCGCGGAGACGATCTGGGTGAGCGAGAGCGACTGCGCCATGATCACGACGCCGAGGACGCTGAGCGCGAGCGAGACCTCGTAGCTCACGAGCTGGGCGCACGTGCGCATCGCACCGAGCAGGGCGTACTTCGAGTCGGAGGCCCAGCCGCCGACGATGAAGCCGTAGATGCCGATCGAGCCGATCGCGAAGATCAGGATCAGCGCGATCGGGACGTCGGCGATCTGCCCGTCGACCTGAGTGCCGAAGATCACCCAGCCCGGACCGAAGGGGATCACCGAGAAGGTCGAGAGAGCCGCGAACGCGGCGACGAACGGCGACAGGATGTAGAGCACGTCGACGGCCGAGCCCGGGAAGAAGCTCTCCTTCCGGACGAGCTTCATCAGGTCGGCGATCGGCTGCAAGAGCCCGAACGGGCCGGCGCGGTTCGGGCCGTAGCGGAGCTGCATCCGGCCCATCACCTTCCGCTCGGCCAGCGTCAGGTAGGCGAAGGCGCCCATGACGAGGTTGATGATGATCACCGACTTGATCACCGACACCCACCAAGGCTCGTTCACGCCTTCACCACCTCGACCTCCCTGTGCAGATCGGCCGCGTGCTCCTCGGCGATTCGCGCCGTGCCGGCGGCGAGCGCGCGGCTGACCCGGGCGCGCAGCTCGACCGACGTGCCGTTCGAGCGGACGCTGACGGTGTCCCCGGTTGCAATCTGACGGCGTTCCGCGTCGTCGGCAGCGAGCTCGATGACGGACTCGGCGCGCTGGAAGGCGAGCTCGGGGACGCGCTCCACCGCCGGGCCGGAGAAGAGCGGCCGGTAGCGCTGCAGCGTGAGCGTGCCGACGAAGTGCTCGCCCGGCGGGGCTGCCGCGGGTGGGACCGGCGCGACGGGAGCGGGCGGCGGCGGCTCGTACGGAGCACGGTCGGCCAGCGGTGCACGCTCGCCCACCTCGCCGAACGCCATGCCGCCGTAGATCAGCCCGGAGAGCTCGGCAAAGACGGCCGAAGCGTGCGGCGAGAGCTCGACCTCGAACCGCTCGGCCAGCTTCGCTAGCCACGCGAGCTCGTCGGGCACGGGCGGGATCACGGTGCGGCGCAGGCGCTGCAAGCGGCCCTCGAGGTTGAGGTACGAGCCGTCGCGCTCGAGGTAGCTCGTGCCCGGGAGGACGAGGTCGGCCCAGCCGACGGCGAGGCCATGGAACATCGTGATCGCGATCACGTACTCGGCCTGCTCGGCGAGTGCACGCACGGCCGGGTCGGATGCCGCCTCGTCGCCGGAGACGATGAGCAGGCAGATCGGCTCGGGGTTCTCCTCGTCGGCCTCGCCGGCGGCCGCCCAGGCGTCGGCGGCCCCGCGGGCATTCGGCGTCGCCGGCAGGTTGAAGGCGGCACAGCCTGGCTTCCCGTCGAGTCCGAGGCGGTGCCCGAGCTCTGCCAGCCGCGCTCCACCGCCGCCTGCGCGTCCGGACCAGATCAGGACGGCGCGGTCGGAGGCGGAGACGCGCTGCTCGAGCTCCAGACCAAACTTGGGCTCGGGCACGCGGACGACCTCGGCGCCGTTGCGGCGAGCCTGCTTGATCCAGAGGTCGACGATCGGGGCTCGGTCCGCGACCGCTTCGTCGCCGATGACGACGACGATCTCCGCGTCGGCGATGCTCGAGAGCGGCGCGCGGAAGGCGTCGAGCGCAAAGGACGTCGCCTCCGGCAACACGGCCGAGTGCGCGCCGAGCCCCTGGCGGAGCAGCTTCCCGAGCGCGTACGCCTGCTCGACGGTCTCGGAGCCGGAGAGCGCGGTGACGATCCTCCCCTTCCCCTTGCGCAGCAGCTCCTCGGCGCGGTCGATGGCGTCGTCCCACGAGAGCTCGCCGAACCCGCGGCGGCGCACGCGCTCGAGCGGGTCGAGGATCCGGTCGCCGGCATACAGGTACGGGAAGGCGAAGCGCCCCTTGTCGCACAGCCAGCCCTGGTCGACCTCGGGATGGTTGCGCGAGATGACCCGCTTGACCTTGCCCTCGCGGGTCGTGGCCGAGACGTTGCAGCCGACGGGACAGAGGCCGCAGACCGTGGGCACGTTCTGGATCTCCCAGGGCCGCGCCTCGAACCGGTACTGCGTCGAGGTGAGCGCGCCGACCGGGCAGAGCTCGATCACGTTGCCGCTGAACGGGGCGCGGTAGGCCTCGTCCTCGAACGTGGTGATCAGCGACTGGGCGCCGCGGTTCCTCGCCACGAGCTGCCCGTCCTCGGCGACGTCGGAGGAGAAGCGCGTGCAGCGGTAGCAGAGGATGCAGCGCTCGCGGTCGAGCGCAATCGTGGGCGAGATCGGGATCGGCTTGTCGAACGTCCGCTTGGGGAAGGTCATCCGGGTCTGGCCGGGGCCGTACTTGAACGTCAGATCCTGGAGCGGGCACTCGCCGCCCTTGTCGCACACCGGGCAGTCGAGCGGGTGGTTGACGAGGATGAACTCGAGCGTCGCTTCCTGGCCCTCCGCGGCCTTCGCGGACGACTGCGCCGTGCGCACCACCATCCCGTCCTGGGCGGTCAGGGTGCAGCCTGCCTGGAGCTTCGGGATCCCCTCGACCTCGACGAGGCACATGCGGCAGGCGCCGACGGCCGGGCCCAGGCGCGGCTCGTAGCAGAACACCGGAATCTCGATCCCCGCCGCGGCGGCCGTCTCGACGAGGCCCGTGCCCTTCGCGACCTCGACTTCGCGGTCGTCGATCGTGACCTTGACGCTCTCTGGCGCGCTCACCGCGACGATCCCTCCACACTTCCTCCGCAGCTGGGTATCAGTCGAAGCCGCCGCAAACGAGCGTTTTCCGAACCCGTGCCTGGCACCGTGCCTGGCACCGAATGTTCGTTCAAAGTGAGATTCCGAGGGCGGGTGACGCTCACGCCGGGACCTCCGCGACCGGGTCGTGCGTGTGCTGGTCGACGGGCGCGAGCACATGCTCGAGCGTCGACTCGCCTCGCATCGGACAGCCGCTCTCGAGGTGCTCCTGGAACTCGATGCGGAACTTGTCGATGTAGCTCGCCACCGGCATCGCCGCCGCGTCCCCGAGTGGGCAGAGGCACTTGCCGAGGATCCGGTCGCAGACGTCCAGCAGCAGCTCGAGCTCGCCCTCCGACGCCGTCCCCGCCTCGATCGCCTCGAGGATCTGCACCATCCACCGCGTGCCCTCGCGGCACGGCGTGCACTTGCCGCAGCTCTCGTGCATGTAGAACTGCGCGACCCTGAGGCCGAGCTGGACCATGCAGCAGCGATCGTCCATCACGATGATCGCGCCCGAGCCGAGCATCGAGCCCGCTTCGGCCATTGAATGCGCGTCGAGTGGCACGTCGATCTGATCGGCGGTCAGCACCGGCACCGACGACCCGCCCGGAATGACGGCCTTCAACTGCCGCCCACCGGGAATGCCGCCACCGAGGTCGTAGATCAGCTCCCGGAGCGTCACGCCCATCGGCAGCTCGTAGTTGCCTCCGTTGACGACGTTGCCGGAGAGGGAGAAGACACGCGTGCCGGACGAGTCGGGCGGGACGCCGATCTTGGCGTACTCCTTCGCGCCCAGCTCGACGATCTTCGGCACGGTCGCGATCGTCTCGACGTTGTTGATCAGGCTCGGCGACGCGTAGAGCCCGGCGATGGCCGGGAAGGGCGGCTTTGTCCGCGGCTGGCCGCGCTTTCCCTCGAGCGACTCGAGCAGCGCCGTCTCCTCACCGCAGATGTAGGCGCCCGCGCCGCGGTGCAGCACAACCGTGACGCCGCCGAGCAGATCGGCGCCGCGCACTTCCTCGAGCGCTGCGCGCAGGATCTCGAACTCGGTCAGGTATTCGCCGCGGATGTAGATGAAGACCCGCTCGCACTCGATCGCGTGCGCGGTGATCAGGCAGCCCTCGATCAAACGATGCGGGACGCGGAACATGATCTCGCGGTCCTTGAACGTGCCCGGCTCGGACTCGTCCGCGTTGACCACGAGGTAGGTGGGCTTGCCCGTGCCCTTCGCCAGGAAGCTCGCCTTGCGGCCGGTCGGGAAGAAGGCGCCTCCGCGGCCGCGGAGGCCGGAGTCCAGGATCTCCTGGACGACCTGGGCGGGCTCCATCAGCCGCGCCTTCGCGAGCGCCTCGAAGCCGCCCGCCTCGCGGTAGTCGGCGAGCTTCGTGAGCGCGTGCTCCTCAGCGCCGGCGAGGACGACGAACTGTTCAGCGGCCACGGCGCAACTCCTCCACGATCGCCGGCACGTCCTCGGCCCGAACGGGCTCGCGGTACCGGTGGTCGACGGCGACGACCGTTCCCCAGCCGCAGCCGCCGGCGCACTCGACCGTCCGCAACGTCACTTCGCCGTCCTCGGTCGTCTCACCGGCGTGGACGCCGAGCTCCGACTGGAAAGCCTCGAGCACCTGCTGCGCCCCGACGAGCGCGCAGGAGACATTCGTGCAGACCTCGACGAGGTGCCGGCCCACCGGCTTCAGGTGGTACATGTCGTAGAAGGACGCGACCGACATGCAGTACGCAGGCGTCTCGTCGAGAGCGTCGGCGACCGAGCGAAACGCGTCGGGCGAGAGCCAGCCGTAGCGCTCCTGCGCGAGCCGCAGCGCCGGCAGGGTCGCCGAGCGGGAGACCGGATAGAGAGCCCGGATCTCCTGGATCTCGTCATACAGCGTCTTCTCCTGCGCGTTCACCGGTCCACGTCTCCCATCACCGCATCGAGAGAGCCGACGACCGCGATCAGGTCGGCGACGGCGGCGTCGGTCGCGCACGCGGCGGTCGCGTGCAGGGCGGCGAACGAGGGTGCGCGGAACTTGACGCGCCACGGCTTCGGCCCCCCGTCGGAAACGATGTAGCAGCCCGACTCGCCGCGCGGCGACTCGACTCCGACGTAGACCTCGCCCTCGGGGACGCGGTAGCCCTCCGTCACGATCTTGAAGTGATGGATCAGCGACTCCATCGAGGTGTGGAGCTCCTCGCGCGGCGGCAGCACGACCTTGCGGTCGTCGGCGATCCACGGCTCACCTTGCATCTCCTCGAGCCGGTCGATGCACTGGGAGATGATCCTGGTCGACTCACGCATCTCGTCGACGCGCACCTTGTAGCGGTCGTAGACGTCGCCGCCGTGGTAGACGGGCACGTCGAAGTCGACCTGGTCGTAGGCGAGGTACGGCTCGCGCTTGCGCAGATCCCAGTCGACGCCCGAGGCGCGCAGGTTCGGGCCGGTCTGCCCGAGCGCGATCGCGTCGTCCGCGGACAGGAGGCCGATCCCTTTGGTCCGCTCGAGCCAGATCTTGTTCTCGTTCAGGATCGCCTCGTACTCGTCGACCGCCTTCGGCATCCGCTCGCAGAAGGCCCGGGCCTCGTCGTAGAAGCCGCGCGGAATGTCCTCGGCGAGGCCGCCGACCTGGAAGTAGCGGGTGTGCATCCGCACGCCGGTGACCAGCTCGAAGAGGTCGAGCGCCAGGTCGCGCTCGCGGAAGCAGTACCAGAACATCGAGATCGCCCCGATCTCGAGCGCGGAGGTGCCGAGGTAGACGAGGTGCGAGTGGATCCGGGAGAGCTCCCCGAGCGCCATTCGCATCCACGTCGCCTTGCGCGGGACCTCGAGCTGGAGGAGCTTCTCGACCGCGAGCACGTAGACGAGCTCGTTGTACTGGAAGGAGACGTAGTCGACGCGCGCCGGGTAGGTGACGCCCTTCCACCATGTCTTCTGCTCCATCGTCTTCTCGAAGCCGGTGTGCAGGTACCCGATCACGGCCGAGAGCCCGACGACATGCTCGCCGTGCAGGTCGACGATCAGCCGAAGCACGCCGTGCGTGGACGGATGGTTCGGGCCGAAGTTGACGGTGAGGACGTCCTCGAGCGCCGGGTCGGTCAGCAGCACGGTGGGGATCGGCTGCGGGATCCGCGAGCCGGCATAGATCTCCGGCTTCCGCTCCACCACTGCCATTACTCGGCCTCCGAGAAGCGCACCGGCTCGCCGCCGATCGGATAGTCCTTGCGCAGCGGGTGCCCTTCCCAGTCGTCCTCCATCAGGATCCGGGTCAGATTCGGATGCCCGTCGAAGGCGATGCCCATCATGTCCCAGGCCTCTCGCTCGTGCCAGTCCGCGGTCGGCCAGACCGGAACGACGGTCGCAACCGTGTCGCCGTCGTCGAGCAGCAGCTGCAGGCGTACGCGCGCAGAATCGTCGGCGACGCGGAGCAGGTGATAGTTCAGGGTGAAGCGGGTGGACTTCGGCTCAGGGGTGCGCTCGTAGCCCTGCGCTGCCGGGTCGTTGAGATCGCGCCCGCCGGCCGTGCCGTAGTAGCCGGCGACAGGGGTCGCACCCCAACCGAGGTAGTCGGTCGCGGTGATGTCGAGGAGCAGGTTGAACCCGAGCTCGTCGCGCAGGTACGTGCACGCCTCGAAGACGCGGGCGGGGTCGACGACGAGCGTCGTCTCCCCCAGCGCCTCATTTGTCTCGACGAGCCCCGGAACTCCTTCGTAGCCCACTAGCTGGCGACTCCGCGGATCTCGTACGCCGGCGGTACGCCGGCCATCACCTTCTCGTGCAACCGCATGATCCCCTCCATCAGCGCCTCGGGCCGCGGCGGGCACCCCGGCACGTGGATGTCGACGGGGACGATCTTGTCGACGCCCTGCAGGATCGTGTAGTTGTTGAACATGCCGCCTGAGCTCGCGCAGGCGCCCATCGCGATCACCCACTTCGGCTCGAGCATCTGGTCGTAGACCTGCCGCAGCGGCGCGGCCATCTTGTGGGCGACGCGTCCGGACACGATCATCAGGTCGGCCTGTCGCGGCGAGGAGCTGAACTTCTCCATCCCGAAGCGCGCGATGTCATAGCGCGACGAGACGATCGACATCATCTCGATCGCGCAACACGCGAGGCCGAAGGTCGCGGGCCACATCGACCGCGTCTGTGCCCAGGCGACCGCCTTCTCGAGCGTCGACAAGCCCAGCGCGTCCTCGAGGTTCTCGACCTCTTCCTCGAAGACCGCCTTCTTGGTCGGCCAGAGCAAACGCTCGGACTGGAGGCCGGCCTTGGCGAGCGGCCGCGTGGAAGCGCGGTTCGGATCGACGGACTTGTCTAGTGCCACTCGAGCGCTCCCTTGCGCCAGATGTAGACGTAGGCCACGGCGAGGACGGCGACGAACGCCAGGAACTCGGTCAGCCCGAACCAGCCGAGCCGCTCGAGCACGATCGCGAGCGGATAGAGAAAGACGATCTCGATGTCGAAGAGGATGAAGAGCATCGCCGTCAGGTAGAAGCTGACCGTGAAGCGCTGCTGGGCCGGCGGGCCCTCGGACACCCCGGACTCGAACGGGAGGAAGCGCGCCTTCACCCGGTGCTGCGGAGGCTGGGCGAATATGAACGTGAACACGATCATCGAGGCCGGAATTGCAGCCGCGAGGAACGCGTAGACGAGGATCGGAAAGTAGTCGCCCAGCATCCGAGTCCGACCTACGCTAGCAAGGTTGCTGACCCCGCACGAAGAGAGGTGCAAGCGCAGGTTTCAAGCGTGACACCGGTGTTACAAAGTCCGCCTCTGGGCGACGACTTTCGGCCCTGCTACCATCCTCTGCATGGAGATCATCGAGCGCCCCGACACTCTCGTTTCCCTGACCCCGACCGCCGCGGACAAAGTCCGTGAGCTGATGGCCGAGGACCCTGAAGGCGAGAGCTCGGTTTTGCGCGTCGCGATCCAGGGCGGCGGCTGCTCGGGCTTCCAGTACGGGCTCGGCTTCGACGCCGGCCCGGTCGACGACGACGAGACGCTCGTCCAGCACGGCGTCACGATCGTGATCGACCCGTACAGCGTCCCCTACCTCAAGGGCGCGACGATCGACTTCCTGAACGGCCTCGAGGAGTCCGGGTTCAAGATCGACAACCCGAACGCCTCCGCCTCGTGCGGCTGCGGCCACAGCTTCACCGTCGAGGAAGGTGCGGGAGCCGCACCCGCCGCGCACGGCGACGGCTGCGGCTCCGGTTGCTCGCACTAGCTCACTCGACCGAGAACCTCTTCTCGATCTCGTTCACGTCGTCGAAGAGGGCGTACTCGACGCCGGTCTCGAACGTGTACGTGAGGTAGACGGTGCTGTACGGTGGAACGTCGATCGCGCCGCCGTGGACGCCGCCCGGCGCCGGGCCCTTCATGCCGCTCTCCATCCAGGCGTTGAGGTCCTTGGCGGTCTTTCCGGGAGCGTACGAGACCATGAAGACACCGCTGGCCTCGTCGGAGTCGTTCCGTAGCTCCAACGTCCTTTCACCCGCCTCCAACCGTGGTGCGGTCAAGCCCTTCCCGAGTTCGAGCGTTGCATCGGCCTTCGGCGCACTCGCGCCGGCTCTCCCCGCGACCTCGAGCTCGCTGATCATCCCGTCCATGAAGTGCGGCCTTCCGTTCGGACCGTCCAGGAAGCAGATCAGCGCGTAGCGGCCCGGCTCGAGCTCCTCGGTCAGCGCCGCCGTCTCGCCGGGCGCGACAGTCGGAAGGCCAGCACGGATCTTCGCCCAGGACGGAGGCTCCTGTTCCTGGGAAGCCGGATCGGAGAGAAGCTGCTTGACGTCGGCGAGCGTCTTGCCGTCCCCTAGCCGCACGAGCGCGAACTCGTGGGGCTCGCCGCCGGTATTCGTCAACTGCATGGTCGTCCAGCCGCCCTCGACCCTCTTCGGCATCACGAAGGCGTATTCGTCGCTCTGGATCTCGACGACGTTTGCTGCCGGCTCGTTGGCTCCCCCGCACCCGGCTGCCAGTGCCACGGCTGCGATCACGATCATCCTGCGCATCGAACTCCTCCTTCGTGGGTTGTTCTCGACGGTAGGAGCCGCCGCGCCGCACGTCGTCGCCCCGGGGCGCGATCCTCCGTCGCTCGTGCGGGCGACCCGCTATCGCCCGCACGACTGATGACACGGGCCCGCAACCGACGTAGCCTCAGCCCATGAGGAGCGGGCCTGCACCACGCGACGTACTCCTGGCTCTGGGCCTCGCAGCGCTTGCGGAGGCGGAGATCGCCTTCGTCCAGGTGGACTACCCGGGATGGCTCTACATCCTGGCCCTTGCGCTCAGCCTCTCCCTGATCGTGCGCGTGCGCCTGCCGCTCGTCGCGCTTGCGACCAATATCGGCGGCTTCTTGCTGATCGACCTCTACACGCCGCCCAACCAGGACCCGATCGCACTCGCGCTCACGCTCGCGATCGCCGTCTACTCAGCCGGGGCGCACACGCGCGGGCGCTCGACGGTCGCTGAGCTCGTACTCGTCGCCTCGATCTCGGTCCTCGGGATCCTCGCCGACTCGGGAAACGGCGGGCTCGCGGACACGATCGGCAACGCCGTCTTCTTCGTCGGGATCTTCGGCGGGGTCTGGCTCGCCGGCCGCGCGAGCTGCACGACGTCGTCTCGCATGCGATCAGCGTGATCGTGCTCCAGGCGCGCGGCGCGCGGCACGCCGAAGACGCGGAGCGCGACGAGGCGCTGAAGCAAATCGAGTCGACCGGAGCAACGGCGCTCGCCGAGATGCGCCGGCTGCTGCACATACTGCGCGCGGACGACGAAGAGGTCGCACTCGCGCCTCAGCCGTCGCTCACTCACCTCGAGCTGCTCGTCGCGCAGGTGCGCGATGCCGGGCTCCCCGTCGACCTGCGCATCGAGGGCGACCGCCGCGAGCTCCCGCCCGGAGTCGACGTCTCGGCGTACCGGATCGTGCAGGAGGCGCTGACGAACGCGCTCAAGCATGCCGGTCACGCGCGCGCAAGGGTCTTGGTCCGCTTCCGGCCCGATGCGCTCGAGCTCGAGATCGCCGACACGGGCACGGGCTCCGCCAACGGCGTCGGCGGCGGCCACGGTCTCGCGGGAATGCGCGAGCGTGTCGCAGTCTTCGGCGGCGAGCTCGCGAGCGGGCCGCGGCCGGAAGGAGGTTTCACGATCAACGCGCGGTTGCCGCTGTGATGGAACTGTGATCCGCGTTCTCGTCGCCGACGACCAGCGACTGGTGCGCTCGGGCTTCCGCATGATCCTCGGCGCGGACGCCGGGCTCGAGGTCGTCGGCGAGGCGAGCGACGGCGTCGAGGCCGTCGCGGAAGCAGGACGACTGGCGCCGGACGTCGTGCTGATGGACGTCCGCATGCCCCGCGTCGACGGAATCGAGGCGACGCGGCAGATCTCGCTGTTCCCGGCTGCGCCGCGCGTGCTCGTGCTGACCACCTTCGACCTCGACGAGTTCGTGTTCGCCGCGCTGCGGGCGGGCGCGAGCGGCTTTCTGCTCAAGGATGCGCCCGAGGCGCAGCTCCTCGCGGCGATTCGCGTCGTCGCGGACGGCGGCTCGCTCTTCGCACCCGCAGTGACCCGCAAGCTGATCGAACGATTCGCGAGCCTGGGGGAGCCTCCGTCGCCGCCGGCCGTGGTCGAGACGCTCACCACCCGCGAGGTCGAGGTGCTGCGGTTGCTTGCTCGCGGGCGCTCGAACGCCGAGATTGCGGCGGAGCTCGTGGTCAGCGAGCACACCGTCAAGACCCATGTCGCCCACGTACTTTCGAAACTGGATCTCCGGGACCGGATCCAGGCCGTGATCCTCGCGTACGAGTCCGGTCTTGTTCGCCCGGGCGCCGGCTAGCCGCCCCGCAATCGTCGGACGAGGTCGCGCGCGTCCGCTTCGCTCGCCGCGGCGATCTGGATTCCCGGCGCGTCCGTGAACCCGTCCGGGTAGGAGTCGTAGTCGATCTCCGGGAACGCGACGATCTCGTCGCCGACGACCAGCGCGACGTGATGCCAGCCCTGGTCGCGGCCGCCGACCCGGGCCGCCTCCTTCGTGACTCGGGCAAATGCTCTGCTTCCCTCGGCCGTGAGGTCGACGACCACCAGGGGAGTACCCGTGCTCGAGTCGGTGGCGCGCCGCACAGTCGAGCGATCGATGTCTTCGCCCGTCAGAGCCGGCGCGACCAGCACCGCGTAGTGGAAGACACCCGGGGGCGGCTGCTCCACGACCCCTGGGCACGCGACGCGCGGCGGTCCGCAACGCAGCTCGCCATCGGTGCCCGGCCCACTGATCGCCGTCTCGAGGTGGTAGATCGCGAACCGGTCGAGGTCCCGATCGCCGCCCCCGCAGCCGGCGCAGAGGACGAACAGCAGTCCGGCGAGGACCCCCTTCATGTTCCGTAGCATCACCCAGGTGAGCGCGACCGACAACCTCCGCGTCGCCGTCGTCGGCTCCGGCCCGGCCGGGTTCTACGCCGCCGCGGCGCTCTTCGCGAGCGACCTTGACGTCGAGGTCGACATGATCGAGCGGCTGCCGACCCCGTGGGGGCTCGTGCGGCTCGGGGTGGCACCCGACCATCCGAACATCAAGTCCGTCTCGCGCGCGTTCGAGAAGACGGCCCTCAACCCCGGGTTTCGGTTCTTCGGCAATGTCGAAGTCGGCAAGGACGTCGCGCACGCCGAGCTCGCAGGGCTCTACGACGCCGTCGTCTACTCGGTCGGCGCACAGACAGACCGCCAGCTCGGGATCCCCGGCGAGGACCTGCCCGGTTCCTGGCCCGCAACCGCATTCGTCGCCTGGTACAACGGCCATCCCGACTTCCAGGGCCTCTCGTTCGACTTCTCCGGCGAGCGCGTCGTCGTGATCGGGAACGGGAACGTCGCGCTCGACGTCGCTCGCATGCTGGCGCTCACCCCCGAGGAGCTCGCTCCGACCGACACGACCGACGCCGCGATCGAGGCGATCAACGGGTCCGGGATCCGCGAGATCCTGGTCGTCGGCCGGCGCGGCCCTGTGCAGGCGGCCTGGACGCCGGTCGAGGTGGGAGAGCTCGGCGAGCTGGTGGGCGCCGACGTGATCGTCGACCCAGCCGACCTCGAGCTGGACGCGGCCAGCGCGGCGGAGCTCGAGGCGTCGCCACCTACGGTCCGCCGCAACGTCGAGCACCTGCGCGAGTACGCGACGCGCGTGCCCGCCGGGAAGCCGCGTGCGATCCGCCTTCGCTTCTTCTCGTCCCCGATCGCAATCCACGGAGGGGACAAGGTCGAGGCCATCGAGCTCGTGCGCAACGATCTCGTCGACGGGCGCGCGGTGCCGACCGAGGAGCGCGAGATGATCCCCTGCGGAGTCGTCTTTCGCAGCGTGGGCTACCAGGGCGTCGCGCTCGCGGGCGTCCCGTTCGACGAGGGCTCGGCGACGATCCCGAACGAAGGCGGCCGTGTCGAGCCCGGGCTCTATGCAGCCGGCTGGATCAAGCGAGGCCCGAGCGGCGTGATCGGAACGAACAAGAAGGACGCAACCGAGACGGTCGCGCTGCTGGTCGAGGACGCGCACGCCGGCCTGCTGCCTCCGCGTGGGGAAGGGACGCTCGAGGCGCTGCTCGAGGAGCGCGGCGTCGAGGCGGTGATGTACGCCGGCTGGGAGGCGATCGACTCAGCAGAGCGCATCGCCGGCGAGCCGCACGGACGACCCCGGATCAAGCTCTGCACGTGGGCCGACCTGCTCGCAGCCGCGAAACCCTCCTAGTAACAGTCTGTTACAAGCCATCCCCCGTTTCGGGGACGAAAACGCAGCCGCGGGAACCCATACTTTGCAAGTGGATTCGCTCACTGTCGAGTGTCTCTGCTGCGGCCATTCCAGACAGTCCAGTCCCGGCCCGCGGCGGTACGAGAAGCCAAGCACCTGCCCGCGCTGCGGGTACGTCGGGTGGGCGTACTCGATCGACCTGACTGAAAAGACGCGAAAGCTCTTCCGCGACCTTCCGCTCGAACAACGCTTCCGGCTCCGCCCCGTCTAGCGTTTTCGCGACACGCGGGTTGCATCCGTCCGCCGCGCCTCTCATTCTCTCCTTCGCAGGGGTCAACCGAGGTCAAGGAGACGGCAATGTCAGAGTCTGCGGTGCGCGTCGGGGACACCTTCCTCGAGCGTCGCTTCCGCTTTGCGGAGAACGGGACGACGCTCGCGCGCGACACGATGGCCGGCGTGACGACCTTCATCGTCATGTCCTACATCATCTTCGTGAACCCCCAGATCCTCAGCTTCGCGGGGATCGACGGCCTGCAGGACATCGGGCTCCCCTTCAACCAGGTGCTCGCAGCGACCTGCCTGGTGGCGGGTGTGATGACGATTCTGATGGGCCTCTACACGAACCGGGCCTACGCCATCGCCCCCGGGCTCGGGCTCAATGCGGTGGTCGCCTTCAGCCTCGTCGCGGGAGAAGGGCTCTCGTTCCCCGCGGCGATGGGCCTCGTCGTCGTCGAAGGAATCGCGGTGACGATCCTCGTGCTGACCGGCATGCGCGAGAAGATCATGGACGCGATCCCGCTCGACCTGAAGAAGGCGATCGCGATCGGGATCGGCCTGTTCATCGCGTTCATCGGTCTCGTCAACTCAGGCATCGTCGTCAAGGGCACTCCGGTCGTCGATCTCGCCCGGCTGTCGACGTGGCCGCTCTTCGTCACGTTCTTCGGCCTCGCCTTCACGATCGTGCTGCGGGCCCGAGGCGTGCGCGGCGACCTGCTGATCGGGATCGTCGCGACGACGATTCTCGCCACGATCATCAACGAAGCCGCCGGGAACGACGCGGGCTTCGTTGCCGGCGCGAGCTGGCCGGGGGACGTCTACCAGACGCCCGATCTGTCGCTCCTCGGCAACTTCAACTTCGACGCGTTCACCGAGCTCGCGTTCATCTCGGCGGTCGTCTGGGCGTTTTCGCTCTTCCTCGCCGACTTCTTCGACACGATGGGCACACTTGTCGGCGTCGGCAAGCCTGCGGGATATCTCGACAAGGAGGGCCGGCTGCCGGAGATCCGCAAGCCACTGCTCGTCGACTCACTCGCGGCGGTCGCAGGCGGAGCCGCGTCGACCTCGTCGGCAACGACCTACATCGAGTCCGCATCCGGTGTAGCCGTCGGGGGCCGGACGGGCTGGGTCGGGGTCGTCTGCGGCGCGCTCTTCTTCCCGTTCATGTTCTTCGCGCCGATCATCGGCATGGTGCCGCCGCAGGCAACGGCGCCGGCGCTGATCATCGTCGGCTTCCTAATGATGTCCGCCCTGACCGAGATGGAGGAGGAGGCCGAGGTCGAGGAGCTCGGGGTCGCGCCGCGCGAGCCTCGCAGGCTCGCGGGCATCGACTTCTCCGACCTCGGGATCGGGCTTGCCGCTGCGCTGACCATCATGTTCATGCCGTTCACGTTCTCGATCACGGACGGAATCGGTATCGGCTTCCTGGCTTACGTGACCGTCCGGGCGGCGCAGGGCCGGGGCAGAGAGGTGCACCCGTTCATGTGGATCGCGTCGACCGCGTTCCTCCTCTACTTCCTCGTGCCGTTCCTGCAGGACACGTTCGACTGGATTTAGCACACCGCTGATACGGTCGCCGGGATGGAGCTCGCCTTCCTCCCGGCGACCGAGCAGGCTCGCCTCGTCCGGGAACGCGAGGTCACGCCGGTCGAGCTCGTCGAGCTCTACCTCGAGCGGATCGACCGCCTCGATCCCGAGCTCGGCGCGTACGTGACGGTGTGCGGCGACGAAGCGCTCGCAGCTGCGCGCGCCAAGACGGATGCTGCCGCCGAGGCGCCCTTCCACGGCGTGCCGATCTCCCTCAAGGATCTCGACACGACGGCCGGCATCCGGACGACGTTCTCCTGCCCCGCATTCGCGACGAACGTCCCCGACTTCGACCTGGCGCACGTCGCGAAGCTCCGGGCGGCGGGCTTCGTGATCGTCGGCAAGACGAATACGCCCGAGTTCGGGACGACCGCGTTCACCGACTCGACACTGAACGGGCCTTGCCGGACGCCGTGGGATCTCTCCCGCAACTCCGGCGGCTCGAGTGGCGGAGCGGCCGCCGCACTCGCCGCGGGCCTATGCGCGATCGCCCAGGGGTCGGACGGCGGCGGCTCGCTCCGGATCCCCGGGTCGTGCTGCGGCGTGATCGGGTTCAAGGCCTCGCGCGGCCGTGTGTCGAACGCGCCGTTCGCCCCGGGCATCGGGCTGGGCACGACGGGGCCACTCGCGCGCACGACTGCAGACGCTGCCGCCTACCTCGACGTCGTCGGCGGCTACGAATGGGGCGATCCGTCTCCACCGCCTCCGCCGGACAGGCCCTATGCGGAGGAGATCGGGGCGGATCCGGGCCGGCTGCGCGTGGCGCTGACGACCGCAGCTCCGAACGAATTGGAGGTGGACGAAACCTGCGCGGCCGCGGCGCGAGACGCAGCCGAGCTACTGGCTTCGCTCGGCCACCAGGTGGAGGAGGCGGCGCCCGACTGGGGCGGCGCGGAGCTGATGGACGACTTCAGGCCCGTCTGGCAGGTGGGGCCGTCGCTCTTCCCGGTACGGGACCCCTCCGTGCTCAGCCCCCTCAACCAGGCCTTCCTGCGGGGCGCCGCGGAGACTCCGAGCTCCGCCTACGCGGCGGCGGTGTCCCGCCTGCAGATCCGGGCACGGAAGATCGCATCGTTCTGGGAGAGCTACGACCTGCTGCTGACCCCGACGCTCGCCATGCCCCCGGTTCCCGTCGGCTGGGACTCCGAGCCGGAGGATCCCTGGGAGCAGTTCGACCGCGCCGTGCGTTTCACGCCGTTCACTGCCGCCTTCAACGTGACCGGTCAGCCGGCGGTCTCGCTGCCGCTGCACTGGACCGACGCCGGGCTGCCGATCGGCGTCCAGCTCGTCGGTCCGCCGCTCGGCGATGCGCTGCTCCTGCGGGTCTGCTCGCAGATCGAGGGCGCGCGGCCATGGATCGACCGCCGGCCGCCGCACTCATAGGATCGCCAGAAGAAAGGACGTCCGGGACGGTGATACCGCTCCGCGAACGTCCTTGGAAGCGAAGCGTTACAAACGAGCGCCGCTGCCGCAAGTCAGATCCGGCCGACGTTGATCCTGATCGATTGCCCGGCGCGAGCGTGCAGCATCTCGGCGGCATTGCCGCCGCTGATCGCGACCGACATGTTCCGGTAGCTGTCCTCGTAGAGCATGATGTCGCCCGCCCGAGCGTCCGCGAATGCTCGAGCCGCGACCGCGTAGAACCGCTCGCCACCGAGCTCGAGCTCGACCTGCGTGCCTGGGACGATACCCACCTCCGCGACGTGCTCGCGCGTCACGTTGAGGGCGATGTTGCCGAATGAGTCAACATAGAGCACCGTGCCGGCAATGCGGTCGGCGCCGACCTCCGGCTGAGGGATGTCGAGGCGAACGAGGGCATCGGGAGCGAGTGGCGGGCCGAGCTCGTCGATCGAGACGCCGCGGGCAAGATGGGCGGCCGCAGGCGAGAACAGGTCGCGCCCGTGGAACGTGCGCGAGATCGTCTCCAGCGCGTACTCCGGGTTCGCGAGCTCGTGGGCGGCTTCGATCCCCGCCAGATCCACCGCCGGCATCAGGAGGCCATTGTCCGGACCGACGAAGTACCGCCCATCCCGGTCGCGGAGCGCGAGTGGCCGCCGCGGGCCGCCGACCCCTGGATCGACGACCGCGAGGTGCACGCCCACCGGCATGTACGGGAGCGTGCTCGCGAGCACCAACGCACCCTGCAGCACCTGTTGCGCGGGAATCCCGTGCGTCACGTCGATGATCTGCGCCTCGGGCGCGATCCGCTTGATGACGCCGTGGCAGGTGCCGACGAAGTCGTCCTGGAGCCCGAAGTCGCTCAGGAAGGTGACGAACACGCGCGGGAGGTTACCGCCGCGAGCAGGCCCGCGACGTCGTGCGTCTCCGCCTCGGCGACCACTTCCACGCCTGCGTCGCGCGCGGTCGCGCTCGTCTGGGGTCCGATACTGACGGCCGGCAAGGCGAGATCGAGCCGGCCGAAGGCACGGGCCGCCGAGGCGGAAGCAAGCACCACGAGGTCGCCCACCGGGGGCTCGGGCGGCTCGAGCTCTCGCGTGCGGTACAGAGGGATGAAGGTGGCGCCGAGCTCCTCGACGAGCAGCGGCCGGGCACCCTCCGCCGCGGCAAAGAGCACGCGGCCGGCGGGACGAGGCAGCTCGGCGAGCAGCCCTTCCTGTGTCGAGACCGCCGGTACGAGATCGGCGCCGCCGAACGCAGCGGCTGTCGCGACACCGATCGCGGCGACTCGCTTCGGCGTGCCCTGCATCCGCCGCCTCAGCTCGCGCGCGCCGTTCGGGCTGGTGACGATCACCCAGTCGTAGCTGCTGACGTCGACCGGGTCGTCGCCGAGGGACTCCGGTTCGATCAGCGGGCAGTGGACGACCTCGTGACCGAGCGCCTCGAGTCCTCGAGCGAGCTCTTCCTCCTGGCCGCGCGGCCGGGTGACGATCACTCTCACGACACGAACGAGAGGAGCTCGCGCGCCACGGTCTCCGGATCGACGCCGGTGCGCCGCTCGATCCAGGCGCCGTCCTCGTCGGCGACGAGGGCGGTCAGCGACGAGCCGTCGTGATGCGCCGCGACCGGAGCGAGGCAACCACCGCCGACGAGGGCGACGCAACGGCGCTCGGCCTCGACGCGTCGGCGCGTCTCCGCGTCGTCCGCGATCTCGACCAGCGCCTCCTCGCCCGCTCGCACCTGAAGGGCGAGCGCACCCTGGCCGGCCTCGGGAAGCATCTCCCCGGGCTCGAAGCGCATCCCGATCTCAGCCCCGAGGCCGAGCCGGTCGAGCCCACAGGCAGCCAGTACGACCGCATCGAGGCCACGCTCTCCGCGCTTGCGCAAGCGGGTGTCGATGTTGCCGCGGAGCGGCTCGATCGAGAGCGTCGGCTCGAGCGCCAGCAGCTGAGCACGCCGGCGGACGGATGCCGTCCCGATCCGCAGCCCGGGCCGGATCGCGTCCGCCCCGCAGAGTGCGTCGCGCGGATCCTCGCGTGCCGGGTAGGCGCCGACCGCCAGCCCGTCGGTGTCAGTCGAGGTCATGTCCTTGGCGGAGTGGACGGCGACGTCGATCCGCCCCTCGAGCAGCGCTTCCTCGAGCTCCTTGACGAAGACGCCGCGGGCCCCGATCTCGCCGAAGGGCCGCGTGCGGTCGCGGTCGCCGGCAGTGGTGATCGGCACGAGCGCGATCTCGATCCCGGGCCCGCGCAGCCGCTCTGCGGCCAGCTCCGCCTGGGTGAGAGCGAGCCTACTGCCGCGGGAGCCGACGCGGACCAGCACAGCTTCGCCGGGAGGCCGGCCTCGACTCGCCGCAGCCCCGCGCGCCGTTCAGCGGGGTGCTCGGCCGGATGCGCACGAACGCGGTCGGCACCTGCAGCGGCAGCGGCCTGCTCGAGGTGAATCGGGACGTCATCGGCGGCGATCCTCCTCTTCCAGGCCGAACAGATGCTTCACGACGTCAGCATAGACCACCCCGTCGGCTGCCGCAGCTGCCTCTTTCATGCGGATGGTGGGCAAATGCAGGAGCTTTGCGACGATCTGGGAGGTCACCGACTCGACGTGCTTCCGCTCGCGCTCGGAGAGTCTGCCGCCGGCCTTCAGGAGCTCGCGGTCGCGGATCTCTTCGGCGAGCGCGCGGAGCGACGCGATCGTCGGGACGACGTCGAGCGAGGCCTGCCACTCTCGGAAGCGGTCAGCCTCACCGGCCACGAGCTGCTCGGCACGGGTCGCTTCGCCGCGGCGGCCCGAGAGCGTCTCGGCCACGACGGCCTCCAGGTCGTCGACGTCGTAGAGGAAGCAACCCTCGAGCTCGTTGATCGCGGGGTCGAGGTCGCGGGGAACCGCGAGGTCGACCAGCAGGAGTGGGCGGCCCTTGCGGGAGCGAAGCGCCGCTGCGACCGACTCCCGCGAGAGCACGAGCTCGGACGCACTCGTGGCCGACACGACCACGTCCGCATGCTCGAGCTCCGCCGCGACAGCGTCGAGCGCAAGCGCCTGCGCTCCCACCTTCCGCGCGAGATCCTCGCCGTGAGCGAGAGTCCTGTTCGCGACGATCGCGATCTCCGCACCGCGCGAGCGGAGGTTGCGAGCGGTGGCTTCGCTCATCTTCCCGGCCCCGAGCACGAGGACGCGGCGTCCCGTGAGCTCGCCGAACACCTGCTGGGCGAGGGCTGCGGCCGCCGACGGAACCGACGCCGGGCTCTCCCCGATCGCGGTCTCCATCCGCACGCGCTTCCCCGTGTGCAGCGCCTGGCGGAAGAGCCGGTCGAGGAAGGGTCCCGCCGAGCCGGCTTCGAACGCTGTTCGCACCTGGCCGAGGATCTCCCCCTCGCCGGGGACGAGCGAGTCGAGTCCAGCGGCGACGCGGAAGAGATGCAGCGCCGCGGCCTCGTCGCGAAGGCGATACAGCGCGGCAGCGAGATCGTCCGCCCGGTCGCCGGCCAGCTGGACCAGCGTGTCGACTGCGACGTCTTCGGCGTGCTCGTCACGGACGAGGTAGACCTCCGTCCGGTTGCAGGTCGAGAGCACGACAGCCTCGCCGTCGAGCCGCTCGGCCAGCCGCTGGGCGAGCGCGCGGCACGCGTCGAGGTCCAGCGCGACCAGCTCGCGCAGCTCGATCGGCGCGCGATGATGCGAAACGCCGGCAAGAGTCAACGTCATGCGGCGAAGTGGGTCAGGGGGAGGACGATCGCGACGAGCGCGAAGCCGGCGAGGTTCAGGAGCGCCGCCCGCCGGCCACGCCACCCCTCGTGCCGGAGGACGAGCAGCGCGGTGTAGTGCGCCAGGATCACGAGCGTCACCGCCATGGCAGCGTCGAAGTCGCCGCGATGAAAGCGCGATGCGCCGACGCCGATCCCGAGCGTCAACAGGACGATCGAGCCGACGACACTGCGTGCCGCGAGCCGGTCGAGCGCGTCGAGCGGCGGCACACGAACGCGGAGAACGCCCCGCTCGTGGCGCTTCAGCCTTCGTTCCTGCCAGACGTAGAGGGCGGCCATGCCTGCAGCCAGCGTCAGGCCCGCGAAGCCGGCGAGCATCAGCGCGACGTGGATCGCGAGCACGGCGCCGGACCGCTCGCCCTCGTCGAGAGCCGTGCCGCCTCCGGCCCAGGCGAGCGCGAGCAGGACAGCAGCGATCGGCATCACGGTGAGGCCGAGCAAGCGATAGCGGGGCGTGCAGCCCCAGATCAAGTAGGCGCCGACGACGAGCCAGACGAAGAGGTTGAGCGAGCCGGCCCAGGTCCGCCAGGGAAATCCCTCGGCGGACGCGGCCTGCCCGGCGAGGAGCGCCGTCTGGGCGAGCCACCCGAGCCGCACGCCCCAGGTCGCGAGCCGGCCGGCGAGGCCAGGCCCGCGAAGCTCGCCGGCGTACGCGAACGCGGCCTCGCCGTACGCGAGCAACGCTGGAACGACGAGAAACTCAGCCATCGGTCTTCCCCCGGCGCCGAGCGAGCTCGGCGAGCTCTGCGGTCTCGCGCTCCAGGCGTGTGAGCTTCGCCGCGATGATTACGACGTAGACGAGCACTGCCACGAAGACGACGGCATAAGCGGCGGCAACGTACTTCTCGCCGCTGCTCATGCCGTCAACGCCTCTCGCAGGTCGCGCAGGTTCGCGTCGAGCCGCTTCCCGACCAGCTCGACCCGGTAGAGGGAGTAGGCGAGCGCGGTGATCGCTAGCCAGCAGACGCAGAACGTGAAGAACATCGTCCCGGTCATCTGCGGGCCGTCGCGCGTGAACGTGACCGGGTGGATGAAGTCCTCGGCGAGGCGAATCGCGAGAAAGCTGACCGGAATCAGGGCGACGCCGAAGAGCGCGTACACGGCGGAGACGTTCGCGCGGCGCGGCCCTTCCTCGATCGAGAAGCGCAGCATGAAGTAGGCCGAGTAGAAGAGGAAGAGGACGAGGAAGAGGACGAGCTGGTTCGAGTCCCAGACCCACCACTTCCCCCACGAGGCCTTCGCCCAGATCGACCCGGTCGCCAGCGTCAGGGCGCCGAAGATCGTCCCCTGGTGGATCGCGACGTAACTCTCGAGGTCGTAGCGCTCCTCCCGCTTCCAGAGCAGCAGCAGCGCCTTGTACGCGCCCCACCCGAAGCAGGCATACGCGGTCAGCGCGATCGGCACGTGGAAGTAGAAGATGCGCTGTGAGATCCCCTGGTCTGCGTCCTCGGGGGCGATGAAGAAGGCGAAGACGATCGAGAGCCCGACCAGCCCTGCGGCGACAGCCGCGAGTACCGGAACGGAGATCTTCGGCGCCGAGCTATTCGGAGACGACGTACTCAAAGGACGCCCAGCACAGTATCGCGAAGACCGCGTCGTACAGCCCGAGAAACAGGAGGTAGCGGCCGGGCTCGGTCGAAACGCTGGCGCCGACGCCCCCCACGACCAGCGGGATCGCCAAGGGCAGGAAGAGGAGCGGCAGGATCAGCTCGCGCGTCCGGCTGGCGGCGGCCATGGCCGCGACCAGCGTGCCGACCGCGCAGATGCCGACGTTCGCCAGCAGGACGCCGAGAATCGCCGCCGTCCTGAGCGGGGAGAAGAAGAGCGCGAAGGCGGGCAGCGCGACGAGCTCGATCACAGCGAGGAAGACGAAGACCGCTGCGGACTTCCCGAGCCAGATCGCGCTCCGGTCGGAGGGTGCGAGCACGAGCCCGTCGAGCGCGCCGCCCTCGCGCTCCGGCGCCCACGCGCGCGCCAGCCCCAACAGGGCCGTGAAGACAAGGGCGACCCAGAGCAGGCCCTGCGCGGCGACCTCGTCGGCCCCGGTCGGGAGCGCGAAGTGAAAGACGACGAGCGTCGACAGGACGAAGAGCAGCATCGCCGGCAGCGTGTCTCGCGCCCGCAGCTCGAGCCGGAGATCCTTGCGGGCGAGCGTGGCGACGTCGGCGAGGTAGGTCATGTCAGGAGGTAGGTCATGCCAGCGCCAGGCGCGCGGTCGCGAGCGGCTCGACCCGGTCAGGATCGTGCGTCGAGAGCAGCACGGTGGCGACGCCGGTGAGCTCGGCGAGCTGCCTGTCGAGCAGCTCCGCGCCCTCTGTATCCAGAGCTGTAAACGGCTCGTCGAGCACGAGCAGGCCGGGCTCGTGCAGGAGCGCGCGGCAGAGGGCGAGCCGCTGCGTCATCCCTCGCGAGTACGACGCCACCCGCTCGGCCCGGACCTCCCAGAGGCCGAAGCGCTCGAGCAGCATCCCGATCCGCTCGCGCCGCTCCTGCACCCGGTAGAGGCGCCCGTAGAGATCGAGGTTCTCGAGCGCCGACAGGTCGCGATAGAGAAGCGGCTCGTGACCGAGGAAGCCGAGCTCGCCGCGCGTCGCTTCGACCTCCAGCTCTCCTCCCGTCGCGGCTGCGAGGCCGGCGACGAGACGGAGCAGGGTCGTCTTCCCCGACCCGTTCGCACCGGTGACGACGAGGAAGCCACCGCGCTCCAGGTCGAGGTCGAGCGGCTTCAGCGCCCGCCGCCGTCCGTAGCGCTTCTCGACGCCGCGCGCGCGGATCACAGAAGCACGTCGGCGAGGACGAACGCGAGGAAGACGATGCTGATCACGCCGTTGACCGTGAAGAAGGCGGCGTCGAGGCGGCGCAGGTTCCCGGGCCGGACGAGCGAGTGCTCGTATGCGAGCAGTCCAGCGACCGCCGCCACTCCGAGCCAGTAGGGCGGGCCGACCTCGAGCCCGAGGCCGGCGGCCGCGAGCAGGGCGACCGTGCCGACGTGAAAGAGCCGCGCGCCACGGAAGACACCGAGCTCGCCGAAGCGGGTCGCCCACGACTGCAGCCCTTCGGCCCGGTCGTGCTCCAGGTCGAAGAGCGAGTAGAAGAGGTCGAACCCGGCAACCCAGAGCGCGACCGCGCCGCCGAGGGACCAGGCCTGCCACGGCAGATCGCCGGTAACCGCCGCCCACGCCCCGACCGGCGCGAGCCCGAGCGACGCGCCGAGCCACAGGTGGCAGAGCCACGTGACGCGCTTCAGGTAGGGGTACACGACGAAGAGCGCCACGGGCACCGGCCAGAGCCAGCGCACGAGCGGGTCGAGCTGGAACACCGCGGCGAGGAAGACGGCGAGGGCGAGCGCGCACAACGCCGCGACCTGGACGCGAGAGAGCGTGCCGGCCGGCAGCTCGCGCCCTGCGGTGCGCGGGTTTCGGGCATCCCCCTCCGCGTCGATCAGGCGATTCAGGCCCATGGCGAGCGTCCGCGCGCCGACCATCGCGACGGTGACCCAGACCCAGTCACCCGCCGCGGGCACGTCGCCGAGCGCGAGCAGCATGCCGACGTACGCGAACGGGAGCGCAAAGACGGTGTGCTCGAGCTTCACGAGCGAGGCGAACCGACGGGGCAGGGAGACAGCGGTCGCGCTCATCACGTCTGTTTGTGGGTCGTTTCGGCGCCTGCCAGCAGGCCGAGGGCGTGCGCGAGCGCGGGCTGCAACACCGCGAACCCGTCGCGGCAGCCGCCGGGCGACCCGGGCAGGTTGACGACGAGCGACCGCCCGTGCATGCCGGCGACTCCACGTGAGAGCAGGGCATGCGGGGTCTTCTGGAGCGAGTCGGCGCGGATCGCCTCGGCGATTCCGGGCGCTTCGCGGTCGATCACCGATCGCGTCGCCTCGGGCGTCACGTCGCGCGGCGCGACGCCGGTGCCTCCGGTCGTGAGCACGAGCGCCGCGCTCTCGGCGAGCGAGGCGATCGCCGCCGCGATCTCGCCGGCCTCGTCTGGCACGACCAGGCGCTCGACCTCGTAGCCGTCCGCCTCGAGCAGGCCGGCCAGGATGTCGCCGCTCGTGTCCTCGCGCGTCCCGGCGACGACTCCGTCGGAGACGGTCAGAACCGCCGTTCTCATACCTCGGCCTTGGTCTTCTCGACCAGCTTGATCTCGGTGACGACCATCCCCTTGTCGATCGCCTTCGCCATGTCGTAGACGGTCAAGGCGGCGACGGACGCGGCGACCAGCGCCTCCATCTCGACGCCGGTCTGCGCAGTGGTCTCTGCGATCGCCGTGATCTCGACCCCGTCCCCCACCACGGCCAGCGACACGTCGACGAGCGAGAGCGGCAGGGGATGGCAGAGGGGGATCAGATCGCTCGTCTTCTTCGCGGCCATGATCCCCGCCAGCTGCGCGGTTGTCAGCGCGTCGCCCTTCGGCAGGTCGCCTAGCCGCTGCACGGTCTCCGGCGCCATCCGGACGAACGCGCTCGCGACGGCCCGGCGCCGGGACATCGGCTTCGAGCCGACGTCGACCATGCGCACTGCCCCGGACTCGTCGACGTGCGAGAGGTCCTTCATCGCCGGCGCATCGTACTGGCGCGGTCGAGGTCGGACAGCTGCGCGTCGATCCAGCGGGCGAGGTCGTGCCGGCGGATCTGCTCCCTGATCGCCGCCAGCCGCGAGCGGCGCTCCTCCTCCGGCAGCGCGAGCGCAGTCTCGAGCGCGTCCGCCTGGCCTTCCACGTCGAGCGGTTCGACGGGCACGGTCCAGGCCCCGATCTCCTCGTACGCACCGGCGTTTACGGATAAGACAACGACTCCGCCGCGCTCGTTCACGTACGGCGCCTCCTTCGCGACGAGATTGAGGCCGTCCATCACTGCGTTCACCAGCAGGACGTCGAACTGCTTGTAGGCGGCGATCGACTGGAGGAAGTCGTCGGCGATCCGCAGCCGCAGCGCTCCCGGGAAGCGTTCCTCGACCGCCGCAGCCGCGTCCTCGATTCGGCTGCGCTCGTCGATGTACTCGGGGATTTCCTGCCGTGACGGATCGAGCAGCGCGAGCATGCCCACACGGCCGCGCAACTCGGGACGGCGCTCCAGCAGGAGCGCAAACGCCTGGAGGCCACGCGGGACGTTCTTCGCCGGGTCGGTGCGGTCGACGCGGAGAATCATCGTCTCCGGTCGCGTCGAGAGGAGGTCGCGCTCCCGCTCGAGCACGGGCGGACTTGCCGCGAGCGCCGTGAACTCGCCCGGATCGATCGAGATGGGATGAGCAGTCACGAGCGTCTGACCGACATCGAGGCCAAGCCGGCTGCACGTGGCGAGAAACGCATTCCGCCAGCGGTTGGTGTGGAACCCGACGACGTCGCAGCAGAGCAGGCTCCCGTGGATCTCGCCGACGATCTCGTCGGGCAGCACCGACCAGCCTTCCCGCTCGACCCACGGGATGTGCGTGAAATGTGCGATCACCGCGTCCGGCAGCCGTTCACGCACGAGGCTCGGCGCCAGGTACAGGTGATAGTCGTGGAAGAAGACCGCGGTGCCCGGGTCGCGCTCCAGCTCCTCGACGACCGCGTCGGCGAAGGCGCCGTTGACCGTGGCATATCCCTCGTCCCAGGCCGGGCGGAGGTCGCGCTCGGGCTCGTGCTTGAGGTCCCACAACCCGTGCTGGACGAACCAGAGCGCGGGATTGGCGACGACGTTGTAGTAGCTGTCGTACGCAGCGGGCTCGTGCGCGACGAGTCGCAGGCGATAGCGTGAGCCGCCGGCTGCCGTCACCTCGACGGGTCCCTCGGCTGCCACGACGCGATCCTCGTCCGAGAGCGCGCTCGCAATCCAAGTGACGTCGTGATGCGAGACGAGCGGCGCGAGCGCCGTCACGAGCCCACCCGCGCCGCGCCGGGTGATGCGCTCTCCGCCCTCGCGGGCGTACCCGATCGGGCCGCGGTTGGAGACCACGATCAGCTTCCGCCGCGCCTGCACGGCAGGAGCCTAGAGCAGCTTTACGAACCTGAGGCGCGAACCGCGGCCGCCGGGGCCGCCGCCGATTTCGACCTCGTCGGCGATCGAGCGGATGATCGCGATCCCGAGACCGCCTTCCGAGAGCTCGTCGTCGCCGTTCGAGCCGGCCACGTCCGGCTCGAAGCCGGAGCCGTCGTCGGCGACTTCGACGATCAGCCGGTCGTCGCGCAGCTCGAAGCTGATGTCGACGTGACCCTCGTCCTCGCCGTAAGCGTGCCGGACCGAGTTCGAGCACGCCTCGGTGAGAGCGAGCTTGAGATCGGCCAGCGTGTCGTCGGGCAGCGCGCGGACACGCGAGAGCCCCGAGAGGGCGAGGCGGGACAGCGTGATGTATTCCGGCTTGGCCGGGATCGTCAGACGAACCAGCCTGCCCCCGTCGGCATCGTCCCGCGGGACGGCGTTCTGCTCGCTCATGCTCCCCATTCCTCGTGTTCTACCGAAAGCTCTCGAAGTCTCGCAAGTTCTACCTAGGCTTCATACCCGGGTTGGCGACGTCTAAACGCTACCCCGCGGGATTCAACGGCCGCTCGATCAACCGCAGGCGGACGGTCTCGCGCTTGCCGGTGCCACGACGGACAACAGTGACGGGCACGATCTGGCCGGGCCGCAGCCGGTTGGTGACGATGGAAGCAATGTCGGCGGCACGCTCGACACGCTCACCCGCGAAGGAAACGATCAGGTCGCCGCCCAGGCTGATCGAGATACCGTTGAAGGCCTTGACGTCGCTCCCACCGCGCAGCCCGGCGGCGGCGGCAGGCGCGCCGTCGACGACCGACTGAATCAACGCGCCTCTCTGTGCGCCGAGGTCGAAGCGACGGGCTACGGCCGGCGTCACATCCTGAGTGGTGACACCGACGTAGGCGTACGCAACTTTGCCGGTGCTGATCAACTGCTCCATCGAACGGCGCGCAGAGTTGATGGGGATCGCAAAGCCGACGCCCTCCGCGTTGCCGGAGTCGGAGCGGATCTGGGCGTTGATCCCGATCACCCGGCCGCGCGCGTCGAGCAACGGGCCGCCGGAGTTCCCGTGGTTGATCGGCGCGTCGATCTGGATCGCCCCCGAGACGTCGTAGGCCGAGGTCAGGGACTGGATCGAGCGGTTGGTCGCCGAGACGACCCCGACGGCGAGCGAGCTTTCCTCTCCGAACGGGCTTCCGATCGCAGCGACGGGCTCTCCCACGACCACGCGGCTCGAGTCGCCGAGTGGGACCGGGGCGACCGCGTGGTCGCGCGGATCGACCTTGATCAGACCGGTGTCGTCGAACAGGTCCCAGCCGACGATCTTGCCGGGAATGCGGTCGCCGTCGGCGAAGACGACGTAGACGCGGGAAGCGCCGTGAACAGCCGTGCCCTGGCCTGCATCCGTGACGACGTGCGAGTTCGTGAGCACATGACCCTCGTCCGAGACCACGAAGCCGGAGCCCTGGGAGCGCTGGCCGTCCTTGAAGAACGAATAGATCGTGACGACGCCGCCCGAGCGGCTGGCGTAGATCTTCGCCGGTTGGAAGCTGTTGCCGATGAGCGGTGCGGACGGCGAGCCTGCCGGGGCCGGCCCGGTGTCGGCTGCTGCAGTCGAGACAACCACGGTGCGCACCTCCTCCCCAGCGCCGATCCAGCCGGTCAAGGAGCCCACGACCAGGACGGCCGCCGCGCCGAGGGCGGCTGCCACGAGCGCGACGACGGCAAGGGCGGTGGATCGCATGGGCCCCAGGGTAGCGACGCCCGTTTTCACGTGGAAACGCGCTCGCCCACCGGCGCTGCAGCCACAGAGGTCGGCGCAGCCCCCAGCACGACCCGAACCACCGTCCGGCCGGGCTCCGATTCGAGTTCGACCTCGCCGTCCATGAACGTCACGAGCTCGCGGGCGATCGCCAGCCCGAGACCGCTCCCCGAGGCGACACCGCCCTCCGCACGGTAGAAGCGGTCGAAGACGTGCGGGACGTGCTCCGCGGGAACGCCGGGACCATCGTCCTCGACCTCCAGGTAGGCGTGCTCTCGGTCGGCGTACGTCCGCAGCGTCACCTTCGAGCCCGGCGGCGTATGCACCAGCGCGTTGTCGACGAGCGCGCGGCAGACCTGGAGCACCCGCAGCTCGTCGGCACGCGCGATCGGACGTCCTTCGACGACGACCTCGAGCGTGTGATCCGTTCGCTCGGCGACAGCGCCGAACTCCTCCGCCACGAGCTGTGCGACCGCGGCGAGGTCGACCGGCTCGTGCTCGACGCGCATCCGGCCCGCGTCGAGACGCGAGAGGTCGAGCAGGTCGGTGGCGAGCTTCGCCAGCCGGTCCACCTGCTCCCGCATCGTCTCCAGGAACTCCTGCCGGGTCGCCTCGTCGAGATCCTCGTCAGCCATCAGCTCCAGAAAGCCGGCCAGCGAGAAGAGCGGGGTGCGCAGCTCGTGGGACGCGTTCGCGATGAACTCGCGGCGCGCACGATCGAGCTTTTCGAGGCGGACGCGCATCCGCTCGAACGCGGCGGCGAGCTCGCCCAGCTCGTCGTGACCCGTGTCCACCACCGGCTCGTCGAAGGCGCCGCCGGCGATCCGCTCGGCCGCGCGCTCGAGCCGCCTGATCCGGCGTGCGTGCACCGTCGCCAGGGCATAACCGGCCACGATCGCGAACAGGAGCCCGATCACGCCCGCGATGAGAAGCCGCCGTTCGATCAGATGGAGGCTCGCGAGCGGATCTGCGAGCGAGTCGCTGAGCAACACCACCGCGCCCTCGCCGGCCGGTAGCGCGACCTCTGCAAACAGCCGCCCGTCGCGCTCGACAGTTCCCCGCTGCAGCTTCCCGGTCGCGGCAGCCCGGAGCGCGATCGGGTCGCGCTCGACGTCGCGGGAGTCCGTCGTGCTCGAGTCCCCATGGATCAGGACGATGCGCTCCAGCTTCGTATAGATGACGACACGGGCTGAAAAGAGCGTCGACGCCTGCGCGGCGAAGTCCTGGTCTTCGCCGCGGTTGGTCTGGTAATTCAGGGCGACCGTCCTGGCGTCTTCCTCGAGCTGGTCGAGTTTCGCGTTCACGAGCTCCGCCTCGAGTGACGGCACCACGATCAGGTACACGACGCCGAGCACGCCCGTAACCACGAGAACGAGTGCCAGCGAGAGCCGAAGACGGATGCCTTTGATCAAAGGGCGCCGCATCCGCGCCTACTGCTCGCGGAAGCGGTAGCCGACGCCGCGCACGGTCAGGATCAGCTCCGGGTCGTGTGGGTTCCGCTCGATCTTCTCGCGCAGATGCCGGACGTGCACGTCGATCGTGCGAGGCTCGCGGTAGTCGGCGCCGCCCCGGAGCTTCTCGAGCAGCTGCCGGCGCGAGAAGACGCGGCCCGGTGCCGATGTGAGTGTGCGCAGAAGCTCGAACTCGACGAACGTGAGCTGCACCTCCTCGCCGCGCACCTCGACCGTCCGGCGAGGGACGTCGATCCGCACTTCGCCCACCGCGATCACCTCCTCGTCCTCGCGCTCACCGGGCCGAGGCGCGCTGGCGCGGCGCAGGAGGGCTCGCACACGACTCCGGAACTCCCGGATCGAGAACGGCTTGGTGATGTAGTCGTCCGCACCGAGCTCCAGCCCGAGAACCTTGTCCAGCTCGTCGTCGCGAGCCGTCAGCATGATGATCGGCACCGAGCTCTCCGAGCGCAGCCGCTTGCACACCTCGAGTCCATCGAGCTTCGGCAGCATCAGGTCCAGCACCACGAGGTCGATGTCCTCCTCGGAGAACTTCGCAAGCGCCTCCTCGCCGTCCAGGGCGTGGACGACGCGGAACCCGTCGCGCTCGAGCGGATAGGTCAGGAGCTTCTGCACGGAGTCCTCGTCGTCGACGAGGAGGATCGTGGGGGGATCCGCCATGCGCCTAGGTTAGAGGCGACCGCGGCCTTCCCTACACTGGTTTGTGCCATGGCGCCGCCCAGACGAGCGCGCGCTCGCTACGTGCGCCCACGCCGCAGCCCCGTCGAGCGGCCGATCAACGCCCGCATGGTGCGCGGGACGTGGTTGTTCGTGGCGCTGCCACTGCTTCTCGCAGCCTTCACCGTCGGCCGGCCCCAGCCGCTCCCCGCGCCGACGCTGCCGCCCGCATTCGACGCGACGACCGCCGAGCAGCTCGCACGCGAGCTCGCCCGGGACTACCCGGATCGAGGGCCAGGATCGGCCGGGAGCCTCGGCGCCGCCGGCTGGGTCTCGGATCAGCTGACCCTCTACCGCCTCGAGCTGCAGACGGACCGTTTCCAGGCGCGCATCCCCGGCCGCGGGCGAGTCGAGCTCCAGAACATCGCCGCGGTCGTGCGTGGCGACTCACAGCGCGCAATCGTGATCACCGCACACCGCGACAACAACGGTGAGGGCCGCGGCGCGAACGACAACGCCTCGGGAACGGCGGCGCTGATCGAGCTGGCACGCGCGTTTGCGCCTGCGTCCGGCTCGGCGGTGCAAACACGGCCGTCGCACACGATCGTCTTCGTCTCGACAGACGGCGGCGCCTTCGGCGCCCTCGGCGCGGCCCGGTTCGCGGAGCATTCCCCCTATCGCGCGGACGCCCTGGCGGTGATTAGCCTCGACGCGATCGCCGGTTCCGGCTCACCGCGCCTGCTGATCGCCGGAGACACGGCTCGCTCGCCGGCGACCGCGCTCGTGCGCACGGCGGCGGTTCGCGTGCTCGAGCAGTCCGGCCAGGAACCGAAGCGCGCATCGGCCCTGCGCCAGTTGCTCGACCTCGGCTTTCCGTTCACGTTCGGGGAGCAGGGCCCGTTCGTCGCCCGCGGCATTCCGGCGCTGACCCTCACAACCGTTCCGGAACGGCCCTCGGAGACCTTCGCAGACGACTCGCTCAACGCCGCGCGGCTGGGAGAGCTCGGCCGCGCCACCCAGAACCTCGTCGGGTCACTCGACGCCGGGCTCGAGCTCGCGCAGGGGACGACGAGCTACGTCTACCTCGGCGCGCGGTTCGTGCGCGGCTGGACGATCGAGCTCGCCCTTCTGACGGCGCTGCTGCCGTTCGCGATCGGAGCGATCGATCTCTTCGCCCGCTGCAGGCGCCGGCGCGTCCGTCTCGGGCCCGCCGCACGCAGCCTGCGCAGTCGTCTCCTCTTCTGGGGCTACGCCGGGCTGCTGCTCTTCGTCGCCGCAAGGCTCGGAGCCTTCCCGAACGGCGAGCCGCGGCCTCTGCCGGCGGACCGCGGTCTCTATCAGCCCTCACCGGTGGTGCTGGGCCTGCTCGGCATCCTGCTGCTGGTGGGCTGGCTCGTCGCCCGGGAGCGGCTGATTCCCCGCCGGCCGGCGCGCCTCGAAGAGGTAATCGCCGGCCACACCGTCGCGTTGCTCGCGCTTGGGCTCACCGCGCTGGTGGTGGTCGCAACGAACCCGTTCTCGTTGATCTATCTGCTGCCGTCGCTCTATGCCTGGCTCTGGCTGCCGCAGGCCCATGCCGCACACCCGGTCGCGCGCTTCGCCCTCCTCGCAATCGGCTTCACCGGGCCGCTGATCCTCACGCTCTCCTTCTCGACCCGCTTCGACCTCGGCCTCGAGGCGCCCTGGTACCTGCTCTCCCTCGTCGCGAACGGGTATGTCCCCTGGATCGCCGTACTCCTTGGCCTTGTCTGGCTCGCCGTCGGCGCCCAGCTGACGGCTCTCACCGCAGGCCGGTACGCTCCCTATTCCGACACCAAGCTCGGCGGGCCCCACAAGTCGTTCGGCGCTCTGTTCTCCCGCCGTGCAACGCCCGGGGATGCCGACGCGCTGGAAGGCTGACTGTTACGCTCGCCCGCCTGAGGCGGCATCGGCAGCGGGAGGCACCTTGCCGGACTACGAGATCTGCTTCGCACACACGGGGACGTTCGACGACGCACTGGTCGTCGGTGACGCAGTTCGCTGGGTGGGCACCGAGGTGTGGCGAGTCGAGGCGGTCGCCGGGAACCGTGCCACCGTCCGGCTCTGGCCCGACGACGAGCCCTATCCGGCGCGCATCACGAAGTACGGACCGGGGGAGTGGCCGGAGCAGGGGGAGTCCTAGCCCGGCGGCCGGAAGCGGTCAGGCCCGGGCTAGCTGGTCGAGTTCGTCGTCATTCGGGCAGTCCCGCTGCGCTCACCCCACTGCCGGAGCGCTTCACCGGCTCGGGCGAAGCCGCCGAGCCCCCGGAAGAGTCCGAGAACGACAACGTAGAGGATCAGAATGACGATCCAGTCTCGCATCGTGCCTCCTTTGGCTCCTCGAGCCTAGCTCAGCCGGAGATAGCGGGCGGCCTCGCCCGCTGCGAGCTCACCCTCGCCGGCGGGCACGAGCACGAGGGCGTCCGCTCCGGCGGCGCGCGCGATCATGTGCGACTCCTGGCCGGTCACCGGGTCGAGCACGAACTCGTCGCCGTCACGGGCCCTGCGCGCGCGCACGAGCTCGTCCCGCGTGGCGTTTCGCCGCACCGAGGCCGCGAGACGGGCGGTTTCGTAGACCGGACCCGGACTCGGATCTCCCTGGAGCGCCCGCAACACCGGCCGGACGAAGAGCTCGACTGCGACGAGCGCCGAGACGGGGTTGCCCGGCAGACCGAAGACGAGGGTTGAGCCGCGCGTGGCGAACGCAATCGGTTTGCCGGGCCGGACGGCGACCCCCCAGAAGTCCTCCTCGGCGCCGAGTTCGGCCAGGATCCGGCGGACGAGATCGTGCGGTCCGACCGACACGCCGCCGGAGCTGACGAGGACATCGGCCTCGAGCCCCCACTCCAGTGCGCGGCGGTGCTCCTCCTCGTCGTCGGCGACCGGGCCGATCCGATCGACCCGAGCGCCGGCGGCCTCGAAGGCTGCCACGAGCATCGGGCCGTTCGACTCGTAGATCTGACCCGGGTCGAGCGGCTCTCCCGGCGGGCGCAGCTCCGTGCCCGTGCTCAACACCACAACCCTCGGTCGCCTGGCGCACGAGACCTCCGCGATCCCTGCGGCGGCAAGCGCCCCGACCTGCGCGGCGCCGAGCACGGTCCCGGCAGCGAGTAGTGCGTCTCCGGCGCGCACGTCTCCTCCGATCGGCCGTATGTGCGCTCCCGTCGCAACCGCCTCGGGTACGTGCACGCGGTTGTCTATCGCGACAACGTTTTCGATCGGGACAACGGCGTCGGCTCCTTCCGGAACCGTGCCGCCGGTAGAGATCTCCATCGCCTCGCCAGCTTCGAGCGGCCGCTCGGCGGGCAGCCCGGCGGCGATCCGGAAGACGATCGGCAATTCTCCCGGGACGTCCGCCGCCCTGATCGCAAAACCGTCCATTGCGGAGCTCGGAAACGGCGGCAAGTCGATGAGCGACGCGACGTCCTGCGCGAGAACGCGGCCCGCGGCCTCGGCCAGCGGAACAGGCTCGGGCTCGAGCGGCCGGGCCCGCGCCAGGACACGCGCGAGCGCTTCCTCGATCGACAGCAACGGGGGCATCGGGCACATACGCTAACGGGCGTGATCTCGGTGATCGTTCCGGTACACGACGAAGAGCGCAGCGTCGCCCTCCTGCACGACGAGCTCACGTCGGCGCTCGGGCAGCTCGACGAGCCCTGGGAGGCCGTCTTCGTCGACGACGGCTCCACGGACGGAACCTTTGCTGCGCTGACGCGCCTGCATGCGGCACACGAGAACGTGCGCGTCGTTCGGCTTCGCCGCAACTTCGGCAAGGCGGCCGCGCTACAGGCGGGCTTCGAGGAGGCGCAGGGCGACATCGTCGTCACGATCGACGGCGATCTCCAGGACGACCCGGCCGAGATCCCGCGCCTGCTCGCAAAGCTCGAGGAGGGATTCGACCTCGTCTCCGGCTGGAAGACGAAGCGCCGCGATCCGCTGACCCGGCGCATTCCGTCGCGAATCTTCAACGGCGTGACGGGGCGTCTCTCGGGCGTCCGCTTGCACGATCTGAACTGCGGACTGAAGGCCTTCCGCGCGGAGGTCGTGAGGGGCATGCCCGTCTACGGCGAGCTCCATCGCTTCATCCCGGTGCTCGCGCACTACCGTGGGTTTCGCGTCGCAGAGCTGCCGGTGAACCACAGGCCACGCGAGCACGGCCGCTCGCGGTACGGCATGGAGCGGTACGTGCGCGGCTTCCTCGACCTGCTGACGGTGACCTTCATGGGCCGCTACCGGCACCGGCCGCTGCATCTCTTCGGCGGGCTCGGACTGCTGCTCGGCGCCGTCGGCACGATCGTCCTCCTCTACCTCACGGCGCTCAAGCTGACGGGCGAGGCGATCGGCCACCGCCCGCTGCTGACGCTCGGCGTCCTGCTCGTCGTGGTCGGCGTGCAGCTCCTCTCACTCGGGCTCGTCAGCGAGCTGATCGCCAGCCACCACGAGGAGCGCACCGGCGGCGGCCGGACGACCGAGCTGCACGTGGACGAGATCCTGCGCTGAGCTTGAGGGTTCTCTACTTCGGCACGTATGAGCGCGACTACCCGCGGAACGCGCAGGTGATCTCGTGCCTTCGCGGCGCCGGGGTCGACGTCGTCGAGTGGCACGCGAGCGTGTGGGAGCGCCAACGGCACAATTGGTCGCTCGGGATCGAGGCCGCGGCGCGACTCGGGCTCGCCGAGGCGCGGCTTCTGCGCGACAGACGCCGTGAGGTCTTCGACGCGATGATCGTGGGCTATCCCGGCCACTTCGATCTGCCCGCCGCCAAGCGCGTCGCACGCGGCAGGCCGGTGATCTTCAACCCGCTCGTGTCCCTCCACGAGACGCTCGTCGAGGATCGCCGCCGCTTCGCACCCGAGTCGGCCGCGGCCCGCGTGCTGCGCCGCGTCGACCGGATCGCGCTCCGGCACGCGGACCTCGTCGTCGCAGACACGGAGCAGAACGCGCGACATCTCGCCGGGCTCGCAGACCTGCCCCGCGAACGCCTGGCAGTCTGCTTCGTCGGCGCCGAGGAGCGGCTCTTTCAACCCGGCTGGCAGCCGCCGGGACGCTTCCACGCACTCTTCGTCGGCAAGCTGATCCCGCTGCACGGGCTCGAGACGATCCTCGCGGCTGCGCGGCTTGCTCCCGAGATCCCCTTCCGAATCGTCGGCAATGGTCAGCTCGACGCGCTCCTGCTCCAACGGCCGCCGAACGTCGAATGGGTCGAGTGGATGGACTACGAGCGGCTGCCGGAGGAGATCCAGCGCGCGGGCTGCGCGCTCGGAGTCTTCGGAACCTCGGCCAAGGCAAGCCGTGTCATCCCGAACAAGGCCTTCCAGGCGCTCGCGTGCGGAACACCTCTCGTCACCGCCGACACACCGGCCGCGCGCGAGCTACTCCGAGACGGCGAGAGCGCGCTGCTCGTGCCGCCGGGCGATCCCGAGGCTCTGGTCGCGGCCGTGAGGCGCCTCGCAGGCGAGCCGGAGCTCGCGCTGACCATCGGCGCGGGCGGCCTCGCCGCCTACCGTGCGCAGGCGAGCGAGCGGGTGCTCGGCGAGCGGTGGCGTGGCGTCGTCGAACGCCTCGCCGGCCGTTGATGCCCGTCGCCGCCGTCTGGCTCGCAGCGGCCGCCTTTGCGGGCGTCTTCGGCACGGCGGCCGTCCTTCGGCACCGCGCGTTCGAGAGCGGGCGCTTCGACCTCGGGAACATGACGCAGGCCGTCTGGTCGACTGCGAACGGCGACTTCCTCTCCGTCACCGACGTCCACGGAGAGCAGATCTCCCGGCTCGGCTCGCACTTCGATCCGATCCTGGCCGCGCTCGCACCACTCTGGTGGCTGTGGCCGGATCCCGAGTTGCTGCTCGTCGTGCAGGCGATCGCCGTTGCCGCAGGCGCGATCCCGATCTACTGGCTCGCCCGCAAGCACCTGGACTCGGATGCGCCGGCCGCTGCGCTCGCCATTGCCTATCTGCTCTACCCGCCGGTGCAGTGGCTGACTCTCAGCGACTTCCATCCGGTGGCGCTCGCGTGCCCGCTGCTGCTGTACGCCTGGTGGCATCTCGACGAGAGACACCTCTGGTCCTTCGCTCTACTGGCCGCGGCGGCGATCGCGGCGAAGGAGCACGTCGGCCTCGCCGTCGCTGCGATGGGCGTCTGGTACGCCGTCCGGTACCGTTCACCGCGCAGGGGCGTCGCGATCGCCGTCCTGGGGGGCGCCGCAGCGCTGCTCGCAACGCTCGTCATCGTGCCTCACTTCGCGCCTGCTGGATCGTCGGCGTTCGAGAGCCGGTACGACTCGCCCTCGCTCGACGGCCGCGACCTCAGCTACCTCGCCGCGCTGCTGTTCCCGCTCGCGTTCCTGCCGCTCGCCGCACCGCTCGCGGCACTGGCCGCCGCGCCGGAGATCGGACTCAACCTGCTCTCTTCGACGCTCACGCAGACGTCGGTGAAGACGCACTACGCCGCTGTGGCAGTGCCCGCGCTCTTTGCCGCGACGATCTTCGGCGCGGCCCGGCTGGGGCCTCGGCTCGCCTACTTCGCCGTCGCGATGGCGCTCGCCGGGATGCTCCTGCTCGGCCCGCTGGGTCGTGTCAACCTCGCTGCCGACGAACGCGACGCAGCGGCACGGCGCGCGCTCGCGGTCGTCCCCGCCGGCGTGCCCGTCAGCGCGACGAACACCCTGGGCGCGCACCTCTCCGACCGGCGGCGGATCTTCAGCTTCCCGCTCCTGCGCGAAGCGAGGTGGGTCGTCGTCGACGAGCAGCGACTCACGTTCCTCGACAGCCTGAAGCCCGGGCGCTCGAAGGCCGCGCTGGCGAAGCTCCGGCGCGACCCGGGCTGGCGGCCTGTGTTCGTCCAGGACGGCGTACTCGTCTTCAGGCACCGCTAGAGCGGGATGGTCTGCGGCAGCAGGTAGGCGCAGAACCCGAGCGCGAGCAGCTGCGCGCGACGATCCTCCTCGGCGGCCGCAAGGGGCAGCGCCCAGATTGCGTACCAGGGCGTGAGGTAGGGCGTGGTCGCGAGCAACAGGCAACCTGCCAGCCCCAAGCGCGTGCGTCCGCGCCACGCCTCGCGCACGAGCCAGGCGAGGCCGGCCGCAAGCGCCGCTACCGCGAGGCCGAGCGCGACCGCATGGGGGACGCCGAGCTGTTCGAGCCGGTGCGGCAGCGCATAGCTCGTCTGGCTCTCGGCGTTCCGGGCGAGCGGGCCGATCGCCCGCAGCCAGTCGAAGCCGTAGCGCCACGTGGCGAGCGCGAGCACGAGGATCGCGGCGGCGGCGAAGCCCGCGTGGCTGACCCGCCGGCGGGCAGTTCGCGCCTCGATGACGCGGAGCGCGAAGAAGACGAGCGGAATCCACTTGATCAGGACGGCAACCGCCCAGGCCGCGCCGGCGAGTCCCCTGCGGCCGGTGGCAGCGAGCACGAGCGCACCGAGCGTGAGCGCCACGAACAGCGAGTCGTTGTGGCCGCCGCCTGCGAAGTGGATCGCGAGGAGAGGGTTCCAGCCGACGAGTGCCGCGGCGTACGGGCGGTCTCGCGCGAGCCTCGCTGCGAGCATGACGCAGGCGAGAACCGCGAGCGCAGCCAGCGTCTTGAAGATCCACGCGGCCGCTGCACTCGACGAGCCGGAGACGAGCGCGACGACCTCCGTCAGGAGCGTGAAGGCCGGCCCGTACACCGACGTCGTCTCGCGCCAAGCCGCCCCGGCGTCGTCATACGCCGGGTCGTCGGGAAACTCGCTCGGTGTGTCGACGTAGGGATTGCCGTCGTGCACAGCCGCGATCCGGCCGTACTCCCAGTAGGCCCAGGCGTCGGTCGAGAGGAGCAGCGGCCCGGCAAGGGGGAGCAGCTGGATCACGACCGCCGCGACGAGCACTGCGCGGAGCACCGGGGGTCTGCGCCGTGCGAGCAGCAGAGCGCCGAGGTAGGTCGCGAACGCTGTGACAAGCAGTGCGAGGAAGAGAATCCCAAGCCGGCCACCGTCCGCCCGGCCCGCGTCGGCGGGGACGATCGGAGCTCTCTCGACCCACGCGCACGCGACGCAGCCTGCGACGAGCAGGGCGACGGCGGCCGCTGCGAGCAGGGCCCCGCGTGGCCGTCGCCCGGTCAGGGCGTTTGGTTCTCGGGCTCGGTCGGAGGCGGCGGTGCCTCGGTCGGCGGCGGCGGAGCCGGAGCAGTCGTCGTCGGCGGGGGAGCCGGCGGGGCGGTCTTCACCGGAGGCTTCCGCGGAGGCGGCGCCGGTTTGTTCGCGGGCGGCGCCATCGGCGTCGTGTCCGCGCTCGTCGTCTCCGCCGTCGTCGTCTGGGGTGCGACGTAGTTGGGATCCCGGTAGTAGCCGAACGAGCGGGCGTACTGGCCGCGCTCGAAGTCCTTCCACTCGGGCACATCCTTCGGCTCGGGGAAGTCCACGGGCTCGAGCTGGCCGATGGCGGAGCTCATGAAGAGATGCCAGATCTGCGCCGGAAAGCTCCCGCCGGTGACGGGGATCCCGTGCACGCTCGTCATCGGGATCTTGCCCTTCGGGTAGCCGACCCAGACCGTCGTTTCGAGCCGAGGCGTGTAGCCACAGAACCAGGCGTCGGACCATTCCTCGGTCGTGCCCGTCTTCCCGGCCGCCGGCTGGCCGTAGTACGCGGCGACGCCGGTGCCGTAGCGGATGTTCTGCTCGAGGATCCGCGTGACCGTGTCGGCAACCCCGTCCGAGATCACGCGCTTGCGCTTCGGCTTGCCCCAGCCCGCGCTCGTGTCCTCGCCGTCAGGAAGGACGACCTTGCGGATCGCCATCGGCTCGGAGTAGATCCCGCCGGCCGCGAGGGTCGCGTATGCCGAGGCCATGTCGAGCGGCGAGACATCCATCGCGCCGAGACCGATCGACGGGACGTAGGCGCCGTCGACGTCGAGCCGCGAGCGCACACCCAGCCTCTGCGCCATCCTCGCAACGGCCTCCGGTGTCACGTCGAGCGTCAGCTGGGCGTAGACCGTGTTGTCGGAACGGAGCGTGGCCCTCTCGATCGTCGTCCAGCCGGTGTAGCTGTGGTCGTAGGTCTGCGGGCACCACCAGGTGCCGTCGTCACAGTTCCCGTTTGGATCGGGCCGGTAGTAGAACGGTGCCGACAGATAGGTCGTCGTCGCGGGATTGATGCCCTTCTCGACCGCTGCCGTGAGCACGAAGGTCTTGAAGGTCGAACCGGACTGCCGCCGCGCCTGCGAGAGCAGGTTGAACTGGTTCTTGCTGTTTCCGGGCGTGACGGCCGTCATCGCTCGAATGGAACCGTTCTTGGGGTTGATCGAGATCACTGCGGCGGCCGGGTCGTCGCGGTTGTAGAGCGTCTCCTTGATCGACTTCCGGGCGGCGCGCTGGAAGCGGGGGTCGATCGTCGTGTAGACCTTGAGCCCGCCGCTGCGCACCGTTGCGGCGCCGTATTCCGAGATCAGCTGGTCGCGGACGTAGCTGAAGAAGTACGGCTCGCGGATCGTGGTGTAGAGCTTGCCCGCCTTCAGGCGGAGCCCCTGGTTCAGGGCCCAGTCGTACTGGTCGCGCTTGATGTAGCCCTCGTTGAGCATCGCCTGGAGGACGCGGTTGCGGCGGGCCGTGGCAATCTCGGGGCGGTTGAAGGGGTCGTACGCGCTCGGGAGCTGCGGCAACCCGGCGAGGAGCGCGGCCTCGGGGAGCGTCAGCGCGTCCGCGCTCTTGGAGTAGTACGTCTGCGCCGCCGCCTCGATCCCGTACGCGAGGTTGCCGTAGTAGATCTGGTTCATGTAGGTCGCGAGGATGCGCTGCTTCGACCAGGCGTCGTGCAGCTTGATCGCCAGGCACGCCTCTTTCAGCTTCCGCTCGACGGTGCGCTCACGCCCGATGTAGAGGTTGCGCACGAGCTGCTGCGTGATCGTCGAGCCACCCTCGACGACCTGCCCGGCATTCACGTTCTTCCAGACCGCGCGCGCGATGCCCTCGACGTCGATCCCCCCGTGCACGTAGAAGCGCCGGTCCTCGATCGCGACCGTCGCCTTCGGCATCCAGGGGCTGATCTTCGAGAGTGGCACCGGCTGGCGGTTCCGTTCCGCGGGGATCGCGCCGAGGATCGAGTTGTTCGCCGCGTAGATGAAGGAGTTCTCGCCGATCGAGACCGGCCGCAGAGCATTCAGGTCACAGGTCGAGCCGAAGCTCGCGACGCCGGTGACAGCAGCGCCCGCAACGACGAAGAGGAGCCCGAAGACTGCGACGACGGCGAACACGACCGCGCGGCGGCGGTGCTGCTTGCGCACCGCCCGCTTTCGCTTCCGGCGGCGGCGCGCGTAGATCTCGTCGTCGGCGCCGCGTCCCCCGCGCGGAGGGCTCATGCGTAGATCCCGAGCTCGCGCAGCCGCCCGTGCACGCGCAGGCGGAGGTCGTGCTCGAGTTGCTCGGCGGCCTGTTCGCTCTCGGTCCACGCCCGCAGCGTCAGGGTCGGCGACCCGTCGAGCGAGCTGACGAAGACCTCGTCTCGCTCACCGGGCACCTCCTCGCGAAGCGCCTCGACGAGCGAGCGAAGATCGGCTGAAAGGGGAACCTGCACTGTGACCTCGGCGTACTTCGCTGCGCTGCGGATCGTGGAGTTGAGAATCGTATCCGAGGCCAGCTTCTCGTTCGGGATCACGAGCCTGGCGTTGTCCTCGGTGCGAATGAACGTGTACATCAGGCCGATTTCCTCCACCGACCCTTCCACGCCCGCAACCTCGACCCAGTCGCCCAGCCGCAGCGGCTGAGTCGTCGCGATCATCAGCCCGGCCACGAAGTTCCCGAGCGTGCGCTGCGAGGCGAAGCCGATGATCAGGCCGAGAATCGCCGAGGAAGCGAGCAGGCCGCCGGCCACGGCTCGAACCTGGGGGATCACGAGGAGCGCGGAGAGCACGCCCATGGTCACGATCGCGACCGAGACTGTGCGACGGAGAACCCGGTAGCGGGTCAACGCCTCCGGCGAGCGGTCGCCGCCCATGATCCGCCGGTCGATCAACCGAGCGGAGAGGATCGCCGTAGCGAGCACGATCCCGATCACGAGCAGGCGCTGCCACGACTCCATGACTGCGGGATTCGACAGGCGCGCGCTCGTCCCTATCATCCGCAGCTTCGTGGAGATGCCGCACGCCGAGCAGGAACGGGAAGGCTGGCGGATCGCCGCCTGGGCCGGGCTCGTCCTTTTCCTGATCATCCTGGGGTACGGAGGCCGCCTGCTCGGAGGGGACCCTCCGCACGACGCCCTCTACCGGTACGACACGGCGGTCAGCGGCATCGTGATCTACGGCGTTCTCTTCCTGATCCTGCTCTGGATCTCACACGGGCTGCCGGCCAGAGAGTTCTTCGCGCTCCACCCGCCCACGTCGTGGTCGAAGGCGCTCTGGCTCGCGCTCCTCTCGTACATCGCGATCTTTGCGGGCGCCGCGTTCATCATCTGGGCGCTCGACGCAGGCCAGGAGCAGGGGCTCACGCCTGATCGATGGGACGCGAGCCGGGCCGGCGCCTACGCGGCAAACTTCGTGGCGGTCGCGGTCGTCGGGCCGATCGTCGAGGAGCTCATGTACCGGGGCGCCGGCATGACGCTCCTCGCTCGGTACGGCCCCGCGGTGGCAGTGCTCGTGACCGCCGTCACCTTCGGCCTGGGCCACGGGCTGCTGCTGGCACTCGCCGCCCTCGTCTTCTTCGGCCTAGTGACGGCCCTCCTCCGGCTGAAGACCGGGAGCATCTATCCGTGCATCCTCGTCCACTGCGCATTCAACGCGACGGGGCTGATCTTGGCAGTCACGACCTGACGCATCGCTATTCTCGGCTGGTGCGCGGCGCGATCGTCCTGCTCGCCGGTCTCGCCTTCACGGCTTCTGCTCATGCTGCGCCGCCCTCGGTCACCGCCACGGCGACCCCGGCAGCCGGCGTGGCGCCACTCCGCGTGACGCTCGCCGCGGCAGGTGACGCCGCTTCGTACTCGTGGACGCTCGGCGACGGCGCTTCAGCCGAGGGACCGGTCGCCACCCATCTCTATGGCCTGGGCAGATTCACCGCAACCGTCACCGCGACGAACGCCGCAGGCGAGGTCTCACAGGCGCAGGTGACCGTGGCGGCCTCGGGCCGCACGCTCGGGCTCGCGGCGCCGGCGAGCGCCGACTACGGAGGGGCCGCCATCTTCGCAGGCTCCCTGCGGCCCGCCGTCAGAGGCGCCCCCGTCCAGATCTACCGCGGCACGACCTACGTCACCTCCGCCCGCGTCGGCGCGAACGGGCGCTTCCGTGCGCGTCTGCTGCTACGCCTCCCGGGGCCTTACCACGCACGCTTCGGAGCGGCGCGATCGTCCGAGCGGCTGGTCCGGCTCCGCCCGACGATCGAGGCGCCCCTGCTCGGCACGGCACTCGTCGGCTCGGCGCTGACCCTACGCCCGCGGCTCGTTCCCGCCCGGGCCGGATCGATCTCCGTCCGCGTCTTCCTGAACGGCCACCGAGTGCTCGCCCGTCACGGTGTCGTGAAGCTTCCGACCGGAAAGCCCGGGACCGTACGCATCGAGCTCGTGTCCCGGCCTCGCCCCGGCTACGCGCCGGTGCGCAAGGTGGTCACCGCGCAGGTTGTCCTGCCGGCTCTCGCGCCGGGCTCGCGCGGCGGCAGTGTCCTCGCGCTGGAGCGGCGGCTGGCGGAGCTCCACTATGCCCTGCAAGGAGTCGACGGCTACTACGGAACCGACACCTTCGAAGCGGTGCTCGCGTTCCAGAAGGTCAACGGACTCCCCCGCACCGGCCGCGTCGAGCCATGGCTCTGGCGCCGGCTGGCGCGCGCCAGCGTGCCCAGGGCCTACAGCGGCGGTGACCACATCGAGGTCGACAAGACCCGACAGGTGCTGATGGTCGTGCGCGCCGGCATCGTGACGAAGGTCGTCCACGTCTCGACGGGCGCGACCGGCAACACGCCGCTCGGCAGCTGGCAGGTCTATCGCAAGGTCGGCGGCTGGGACTGGGTGCTCTGGTACCCGATGTACTTCAAGGGCGGCTTCGCGATCCACGGCTACCCGTCCGTGCCCGCGTTTCCCGCGTCTCATGGCTGCGTTCGCGTGCCGATGTGGATCGCGCCGGCGCTCTTCGACGCCAACGGCTACGGCACGACTGTGATCGTGTACCTCTGACCATGTCGGGCTCGGACGCCACCGATCCGCGGATCACGCAGATCCGCCAGGAGCTCACGGACAACGACGTCAAGATCGTCGGGGCGGTGAACGCACGGCTCGAGCTGGTCGCGCGGCTGAAGCGGGTCAAGGACGAGCTCGGGGTCGACTTCCTCGACCCGGCGCGCGAGGCGTGGTTGCTCCAGTACCTCGCGGACGCGAACCAGGGGCCGCTCTCGGCGGAGGGGCTGCAGGAGCTCTACACGACGCTGCTCGACCTGACGAAGCGCGAGCTCGGCCGGGACGAAGCGGGCTAGCTGTCGTCGGGGTCCGCCGCGAACTCGTCCGGGGAGACGGAGTCGAGAAACGCACGGAACTCGTCCGGGTCGAGCTCGGCGAGAGGCGGCACGCCCGCGGCCGCTGCGATCTCGTCGTCCGACGCATCGCCCTCGAACTCCACGCCCGACTCGTCGATCACCTCGTCGGCCACGAAGATCTTCGCGCCGGCGCGGACGGCCAGCGCAATCGCGTCGGACGGGCGGGAGTCGATCTCGATCTCCGACCCGTTCTGGCGCAGCGTGATCTGCGCGTAGTAGGTGTTCTCGCGCATCTCGGTGACCGCGATCGAGACGACCTCGGCGTCGAGCTGACCGAGCACGTCGTTCAGCAGGTCGTGCGTCATCGGGCGCGCCGGCGCTGCGTTCTGAAGCTTGACGAGGATCGCGGCCGCCTCGGGATGGCCGATCCAGATCGGCAGGAACCTGTTGCCGTCGGCCGTCTTCAGAAGCACGATCGGCTGCTTGCCGACCATGTCGAAGCTGACGCCGTAGATGACCATCTCTCGCATCGTCAGAGGCCTCCCACTCAGTGTAGCCACCCCCCGCACCGACGAATCTCAGCCGGGGACGAGCTCGGAGACGGGGACGCGGATCACCTCACTCGTCTCGACGTCCTCGATGTCGGCACACCGGTCCGGAATACCCATCGGGTCGAGGCCACGTAGGACGTAGCGTCTTCCCTGATAGGTGACCGAGTCTCCGATTCGCATGCGCCGCAGCACCCGCCGCGGGTGCCGGGAATGGTGTCGGCGGCATCAACGCTCCGCGCGATCCCTGATTCGAGGCTGCCCGTATCCCGCCGCGTGACCACGCCGTTGAGTCAGCATGGTCGACCTCTGGCTCCACGACATCGAGTCGCTCGAGGCTGTGACGCAGGACGAGCACACGAAGCGGCTCTGCCTGCGGATGGCGGCGATGTCGCAAGCGGGCACGCTCGGACCCTTCATCAGGAGCCTGAGCCACGACGACGAGCTCGACGAGATGACGAAGGGCACGATCGCCGAGATCGCCGGCGACGCGAACTTCCTCCTCGCGGTGGAGGACTACGTCCGCCGCACGCACCACTTCCACTGAAGCCCTCGCGTCACGCAACTCCCGCTTCCTGAGAGCGGCACCGGAGGCAGGCTCTGCCGGTGTAGGGGCCGCGGCCAGGGACGGGAGTGGGCGATCCTGGATTCGAACCAGGGACCTCCGCCTTATCAGAGCGGCGCTCTAACCAACTGAGCTAATCGCCCGCGGAGGCGGATTCTAGCTACAAGCTTTCGAGCACTTCGACGAGCTCTTCGAGCCGCAGGCCTTCGCCGAAATGGATCTCGAGCTTGCCGGCGCTGACCCGCACCGGGAGCCCGGTGAGCCGCGCGGCAGCGTCCCGGGCACGCTCCGCCAGCGCCGGATCGATCTTCGTCGCGGCTCTCGGCTTGCGCGCGGCGCCACCGTCCTGCGCCGCCCTCTCGGCGGCCCGCACCGACATCCCCTCGCGCGCGATCCGCTTCGCGAGCTTCTTGCGCGCGTCGTGGTCGGGCAACGCGAGGACGGCGCGAGCGTGGCCTTCGGTCAGCTCGCCGCGGGCGACCATCCAGAGCACCTCCTCGGGCAGCTCGAGCAGGCGCAGCCGGTTCGAGACGGAAGGCTTCGAGCGACCGACCCGGTCGGCGACCTCGCCCAGCGAGAGCTCGAACTCGTCCACGAGCGAGGCGTAGGCACGCGCCTCCTCAACCGGCGAGAGCTGCTCGCGGGCAACGTTCTCGACGAGGGCGAGCAACAGCGAGTCGCGATCGTCGGCCTCCCGCACGAGCGCGGGAAGCGAGTCGAGGCCCGCTTCGCGTGCGGCGCGCCAGCGCCGCTCGCCGGCGATCAGCTCGTAGCCCCCCGCCTGCCGGGGCCGGACGACGACGGGCTGCAGCAGGCCCTGCTGCTTGATCGAGCTCGCGAGGCCCGACGTCGCCTCGGGCTCGAAGCGCCGGCGCGGCTGGCGTGGGTTGGCATGGATCGCGTCCACCGGCAGCTGCGCAAGCTGCGATCCGCCCGTCTGGGCGCCGCCGATCAGGACTTCCAGACCGCGGCCCAGGCCACGACGTGCGTTAGCTCCGCTCGACAAGCTCCATCGCCACCTTCCAGTACGCCTCGGCGCCGGAGGAGCGCCGGTCGTACGCGATCGCAGGGAGGCCGTGGCTCGGCGCCTCGGCGAGGCGGACCGAGCGCGGCACGGTCGTCGTGAAGACGAGGTCGCCGAAGTGCCGCCGGACCTCAGCCTCGACGTCGGCGGCCAGCCGCGTGCGGCCGTCGACCATCGTGAGCAGGATCCCGGCGAGCCCGAGCTTCGGGTTCAGGCGAGTCTTCACGAGCTCGATCGAGCCGAGCAGCTGGGAGAGGCCCTCGAGCGCGTAGTACTCCGCCTGCACCGGAACGATCACGCTGTCGGCGGCCGCGAGCGCGTTCACGGTCAGCGTGCCGAACGAGGGCGGGCAGTCGAGGAAGACGAACGAGTAGCGATCGCGCGCGCCCGCCAGCGAGCTCTGCAGATAGCGCTCGCCGTCGGCGTGCCGCGAGAGCTCGACCGCGGCGCCGGCTAGATCGGGCTTGGCCGGGACGAGCTCGAGGTTCTGGAAACGGGTCGGACGGGCGATCTCCGCGACCTGAGCGCCGTCCAGAAGGTCGAAGCTCGAGACGCCGTTTGCCATCTCACCAAGCCCGGAGGTTGCGTTCGCCTGCGGATCGAGGTCGATGAGCAACGCCAGCTCTCCGGCCTCCGCCAGGCAGGCTGCGAGGTTGATGGCGGTCGTCGTCTTGCCGACGCCGCCCTTCTGGTTCGCCAGTGCGATGATCTTGCCGGCCACACGTCGAGTCTAGAGAGGGCCTCGGACTATCCTCCGCCGGTGCGTGACGCGGCTCCTCCCTACGCAAACGAAGGTCCACACGCGCTCTGGCACGTCAGCGAGAACGCCGAAATCGAGCGGTTCGAGCCACATGTGAGCGAGACGGCCGAGGAGCGCGAGCCGCTCGTGTGGGCAATCGACACGCGTCACCTGCCCCTCTACTGGTTCCCCCGTCAGTGCCCGCGCGGGACGTTCTGGGCCGATGCCTCGACCACCCCCGACGACGCCGTGCGACTCCTCGGTGGCTCGACTCGCGTGCACGCGATCGAGGAGGGCTGGCTCGAGCGGATGCGCGCGACTGAGGTGTTTACCTACCGACTGCCCGAGCCCTCCTTCGAGCCGCACCCGGAGGTGGGCGGCTACTGGGTATCGCGTGCGACGGTCGAGCCAGTCGAGGTGCAGCCGCTCGGCGACCTCGTCATCTGTCACGAGCGCGGCGAGATCGAATTGCGAGTCCTGCCGAACCTCTGGCCGCTCTGGAACGACGTCGCGGCGTCGACGCTCGAGTTCAGCGGCATGCGGCTCCGGAACGCCCTTCCGCCGCCGGGCTAGGCGAGCGGCCGCTTCTTCGCCATTCCGGCGCGACGCGGGAAGCCGGGAGGCGTCGGGCCGGTCTTACGGAGCACGAAGAACCGGGGCGGAGACTCCTCGAGCTCACCGCCGACTCTCTCCGCGGTGCGGGAAACCGCATCCACGTCCGCCGACGGTCCGACCCAGAGGATCACGGCGCCGCCCTCCTCCACGAGCGGCAAGCACCACTCGGCCGCCACGGGCGGCTGCGCGAGCGCCTTGGCGACCGCGACCCCGTACGCCTCCGTCGGTTGCTCCTCCGCACGGCCCCAGACGACGTCGAGGTTCGGAAGCTCCTCTGTCCAACCCTGCAGGAACTCCGTCTTCCGGCGCTCGGCCTCGAGCAGCGTCACCTGGCGGTCCGGCAACGCCGCCGCGAGCGGGATCCCCGGTGTGCCGCCCCCGCTGCCGACGTCCACGATCGGCCCCTCGAAGCGGCGGACGAGCTCGAGCCCGGCCAGCGCGTCGTCCAGGAGCACGCGGCGCGCCTCGGACGGGTCCTTCAGGCCGGTCAGCCCCGGCGTCTCGAGGACGGCCGCAAGCCAGCGCTCGAGAACGTCAGACAGAGACGTTGCGCGGGAGGATGACGACGTAGCGGTTCGGCTCCGTCCCCTCGCTGGCGGTCTCGACCTCGGGATCGTCCTTGAGCTTCTCGTGCACGATCTTCCGCTCGACCGCGGTCATCGGCTCCAGCTCGACGCGCTGCCCGGTGGCCGCTGCCTGCTCGGCCAGACGAAGCGCGAGGGCGTCGAGAGTCGCCTGGCGCCGGTCGCGGTACCCGGCAGCGTCGACGATCACGGGCTTGCGTTCGTCGTACCGGCCCCGGAAGAGGATCGCGTTCGCGAGATACTGGATCGCGTCGATCGTCTGGCCGTGGCGCCCGATCAGCATGCCGAGGTCGTGGCCGTCGCACACGACGCGGATCTCGTCTTCGCGCTCCTCGATCTCGACCGTGCACTGGACGCCGATCTCGTGCGCGATCCGCTCGACCACCTCGCGGAGACGAGCCGCGTCGTCGCTCTCTCCCTCGCGGGGAGCCGGCTCCAGGGGCTCGCGCGCCGGCGCTGCCTCTTCGTCGACGCTGGCCACGACACGCGCCGGCTCGTAGCCGACGCCGAGCAGGCCGCGCTCGCCTTCGGTCACGACCTGAAACCGAACTGCCGCCTTGTCCAGGCCCGGACGCATCCGCTCGAGCTCGCGCACCGCGGCCCACTTCGCCTCGCCCACGGTCTCGCCGGTCATCTCGACCGAGATCTCGCTCATCGTCTCGAGCCACCCTTCTTCCGCTTCACCTTGCGCACGCGCGGCGGCGCGGCGCTCGGCTCCTTGGCGGAAGTGGCGCTGGCCGATTCGGGCTCCGCCGGCGCGGCCTCTTTCGGTGGCGTGCGCGAGCTCCGCTTCTGAGGCGGCGCCGGTTTCGGCGTCAGCCTGCGTGTGATCAGCCCCTGCCCGGTCGTCCACAGGTTCGTCGTCAGCCAGTAGAGCATCAGGCCGGACGGGAACCTGAGCACGAACGGAATGAAGGCAATCGGAAGGATCAGCAGCATCGCGCGCTGCGCGGGCTGCATGTTCTGCGACATCAGATACGAAGAGGTCAGCTGGCTCGCCGCGTAGAGGACGATCAGCAGCGGGCCCCACCCGACCTTCGTATCCTGGGTGATCGTGATCAGGCCGAGCCAGTCGAGCCCCGCCGCGCCGTGCTGCGCAATCAGGTCCTTCTCGAAGTCGCGGAGCACGAAGAAGAGCGAGATGAAGACCGGGAACTGCGCCAGCATCGGCACGCACGAGGCGGCCGGGTTGATCTGGTTTTCCTTGTAGAAGGCCATCATCTCCTGGTTCATCCGCTGGCGGTCGCCCTTCCAGCGCTGCTGGATCGCCTTCATCTCCGGCGCGTGCGCCTGCAGGTTCTGCATCGAGTGGATCTGGCGGACCGTGAGCGGCACGAGGAGCATCCGCACGATGATCGTCAGCGCGACGATCGACCACGACCACGAGCCGGTGATGGCATGGAGATGGACGAGCGCCCACGACATCAGGTCTTCGAGCGGCTGGAGGATGCTCGCGACGATCACGCGTAGTCCACTCCCCCGTGGCTCCACGGATTGCAGCGAAGCAGCCGCCAAGCCGCCTTCGCCGAGCCCTTCACCAGGCCGTGGGCACGCAGCGCGTCGAGCGCGTACTGCGAGCAGCTCGGGTGGTACTTGCAGGTGCCGGGAGGCGTCAGCAGGCCGAACGTGTAGCGCCACGCGTAGACGAGCGCAATGCCGACGTACTTCGGGCCGAGATACTTCATGCCGCCGCCTTGTCGAGCACCTCGGTCACGCGCTCGGCGAGCCAGGCGTGTCCGCGTGTGTCCGCCGGCTCGGCCAGACCGGGTCGCGCAACGAGCACGTAGTCGTGGCCGGGACGCGCGCGGCCCGAGAGCTCGGTCCACGTCTCGCGCAGCTGCCGCTTGACGCGGCTGCGAACGACGGCGTTCCCGACGGACTTCGGCACTGCGAGGCCGAGCCTCGGCTCGTCGGTCTCACCCGCCTCGCGCGGGAACCAGTACAGGACGAGAAACCGCGTCGAGGCCGACCGGCCGCTGCGATAGACAGCGTCGAAGTCCCGAGAACGCGACAGGCGGTTCCTGCGTTGCACGTTGTGAGGATAGACCCGCGGGCTCAGGCGGAGAGCCGCTTGCGGCCCTTGGCCCTGCGACGCTTGAGAATCGCCTGCCCGGCCCGAGTGGCCATGCGTGCACGGAAGCCGTGCTTGCGCTTGCGCCGTCGGACGTTGGGCTGGTAGGTGCGCTTCAAGAGGTCTCTCCGGTCGAAAAACGAAGCCGCCGGGCGGCGGGGAGCGGAAGTATAGATGAGCCGCTCGAAGCCGGTTATCCACAGCGAGGCGTCGATGGCGAAAGGGCCGCAAACCGCCACCGTCGAGGACGTTCACCCACAGGTTTTCCACACCTGTGGATTGTTGTGTGGACGTTAATAAACCCCTGCAAATCAGCACTATTTCCGATCCGTGACGCGTGTTGAGAGCGCCTGTAGACGCTGCTATGCTCGCCGCTCTCGACATGCAAAGAGGGGGGCCGGGCGCCGCGTGGAGCACCAAATCGAGCTGACTGCGGAGAGTCTGTGGGACGAGGTATCGAGTCGGCTCAGAGGTGCGCTCAACGAGGCGACGTTCGGTACGTGGTTCGGCGATGCAGCCGGCGCGTCGCTCACCGACGACGCCTTTGCGCTCGCCGTTCCGAACGACTTCACGCGCGAGTGGATCGAAGGTCACTTTCTCGGCCTGATCCGTGCTGCAGTCAAGGATGCGACGGGGCATGAGCGCCGCATCCACCTGACCGTTCGCGACGACATGGCGCACTCCGAGCCGGTCTCGGACGGCACGCCGCTCGAGCGGCCCGTGACCCGGCCTTCGGAGCCTGCGGCGAGCGGCGCGATGAGCCTCAAGTACACGTTCGACCTGTTCGTCATCGGCTCCTCGAACCGGTTCGCGCATGCAGCGGCGCTCGCGGTCGCGGAGGCGCCGGCCCAGGCCTACAACCCGCTCTTCATCTACGGCGGCACCGGGCTCGGCAAAACGCACCTGCTGCAGGCGGTCGGCCAGTACGTCGGGGAGCACGGCAACGGTCTGACCGCACGCTACGTCACGAGCGAGACGTTCATGAACGACTTCATCAACTCGCTTCGCGACAAGCGCATCGAGGGCTTCAAGCAGCGCTACCGCACCTATGACGTCCTCCTCGTCGACGACGTGCAGTTCTTCGAGGGCAAGGAGCGGATCCAGGAGGAGTTCTTCCACACCTTCAACTCGCTCTACGAAGCCGGCCGGCAGATCGTGATCTCGTCGGATCGGCCGCCGAAGGAGATCGCAACGCTCGAGGAGCGCCTGCGCTCGCGCTTCGAGTGGGGCCTGATCACGGACATCCAGCCGCCCGACCTCGAGACGCGAATCGCGATCCTGCGCAAGAAGGAGAAGACCGACCGGATCCACGTGCCCGACCCCGATGTGCTGACCTATGTCGCCGAGCGGGTGACGACGAACATCCGCGAGCTCGAGGGCGCACTCACGCGGGTCGTCGCGTTCTCCTCGCTGACCGGCCGGCCGATGACGGTCGAGCTCGCCGAGGACGTGCTCAAGGACGTCTTCCCGCAGGGCCAGCCCGTCGAGATCTCGATCCGTCGAATCCAGGAGACCGTCTCCGAGCGCTTTGGGATGACGGTGAACGAGCTCTGTAGCGCCAAGCGATCCCAGTCGATCGCCTACCCGCGGCAAGTCGCGATGTACCTCTCGCGCGCCCTCACGGACTCGTCGCTGCCGAAGATCGGCAAGGAGTTCGGCGGCCGCGACCACACGACGGTGATGCACGCGAACGCGAAGATCGAGGGCATGATTCGAGAGGATCGCTCTGTGTACAACCTTGTGCAGGAGCTCACTGCACGGATCAAGCAAGCCGGCTGATTCTGTGGAAATCCAACAAAAGCCGCTTGAGCCTGTTAGCTCCGTCGCGTTCTGCACCGCCTGGACCCACCGGGCAAAGCACGCTCTCGTGCGGGATCATGCCGTCTTCCCCAGTGTCCACACTCCTTATGACTGCTACGAGAGGATTTAAAGAATTATGGAACTAGAAGCAGCGGGAGCCGTGGTGGCAGAGAATGAGGTCGTGGCCGGAGTGAGCGCAGGTACCGGGATGAAGCTCGACGTTGCTCGCGACGAGCTCGTCGCCAAGCTCGGCATCGTCTCGCGTGCAGTCTCGACTCGCGGCACCGTTCAGGTGCTCTCCGGAATCCTGCTCTCCGCCGAGGCCGGCACGATCACGCTCGCTGCCACCGACATGGAGCTCTCTCTGCGGACCACGCTCGAGGCGCAGGTTGACGGCGACGGCGCGGTCGTCATCCCCGGCAAGCCGCTCGTCGAGCTCGCGCGCCTGCTGCCCGAGAGCGAGGTGACGATCGAATACCGGCCGGCGGAAGGCACGGTCCAGATCGTCTCCGGCTCGTACAGCTCCCGGCTGAACGTCTTCAACGCCGAGGACTTTCCGCGCCTGCCGGCGATCGACGCGCAGCTGCACTCGATCGAGCGCGAGGCGCTGCTCGAGACGGTCGACCGAGTCGCCAGGTCGGCATCGCGTGACGAGTCACGTCCCGTGCTGACCGGCATCCTCGTCCGCTTTGAGGGCGGCAAGCTCGTGATGGTTGCGACAGACTCGTACCGCCTGTCGGTGAAGGAAACGGAGCTGGGTCAAGCGGCCCCGGATCTCGAAGCGATCATTCCAGCCCGCGCGCTCACGGAGCTCACGCGCCTCGCCGGCGGGGAGACCGTCGAGCTCGGCGTGCACGAGAACCACGTCGTCTTCGGCACCGGCGACGCCTGGCTGACGACGCGCCGCATCGACGGCCAGTTCCCGAACTACCGGCAGCTGCTCCCGGACGCGTTCGAGGTCGAGCTGACGCTTCCGAAGGCCGAGCTCGCAGATGTCGTGCGCCGCGCCTCGGTCCTCGCCCTCCGAAACTCACCGCTTCGCCTGCGCCTCGCCGAGGGCGAGCTCACCGTGTCCGCGCAGACCCAGGACGTCGGCGAGACGCACGAGACCATGCCCGCCGCGTACTCGGGCGAGGAGTTCGTGATCGGCTTCAACGCCGAGTTCCTGCGCGACGGGGTCGACTCGATCGTCGGCGATGACGTGAAGGTGAAACTGATCAATCCGCTGCGGCCGGCAATCCTCGAGGACGCGGCCGGCGACTTCACCTACCTGATCATGCCGATCAGGTTGGCCGGCTAGCTGATCGTTCGCACGGTCACCCTCCGCGACTTCCGCTCCTACGAACGGCTCGAGCTCGCACTGGAGCCCGGGATCGTCCTCGTCACCGGCGCGAACGGTGCCGGCAAGACGAACCTGCTCGAGTCGCTGCATGTCGGCACGCAAGGCTTCTCGCCGCGAACGCGCGCCGATCAGCAGCTCGTCCGGTTCGGTGCGTCAGGGGCGCGGATCGCGCTGGCAGGCGACAGAGACGGCCGGCCGGTCGAGCTGGAGGTGACGTTGCACCAGCCGGCCGGGAAGCGCGCGAAGCTGAACGGGGCGCCGCTGCGCTCGGCCGAGCAACTCCGCGGCGAGGTCGCGACACTCGTCTTCACTCCCGACAGGCTCGCGGTCGTCAAGGGAGGACCCGCCGCTCGCCGCGCCTACTTCGACCGGACGCTGAGCCGCCTCCTGCCGAGCCGGTCGGCGCTCCCGCTCGAGTACGCCGCTGCGGTCGGGCAGCGGAACGCCGCTCTGCGGCGGGTAGCGTTCGGCGCTTCGACCCGTGACGCTGTCGCTCCGTGGACCGAGCAGGTCGCCGCGCTCGGCGCCTCACTGGTCGCCTCTCGCCGCGAGGCGATCGGGCTGGTCTCACCGGCCTTCGGCGAACGCGCGGCGGAGCTTGGCCTGCCCGGCGCGGCGCTCGACTACACGGGCGACCCGCCGACTGTGGCCGCGCTCGAGGCGCGACTCGAGCGAGACCTGGAACGAGGCGTCACCGGCCTCGGCCCGCATCTCGACGACGTCACCATCCGCTCGCAAGAACGTGAGCTTCGGACCTTCGGGTCCCAGGGCGAGCAGCGGCTGGCGGTGCTCTCGCTCCTGCTCGCCGAAGCCGAGGTGATCGCCGAGCAGCGGGGCACGCCGCCGCTCGTCCTCCTCGACGACGTCCTCTCCGAGCTCGACGCGACCCGACGGCTGGCGCTCGCGGAGCGGATCAGTCGGGCCGGCCAGGTGATCGTGACCGCGACCGGCGCCGAGGCGCTGCCGCTCGAGCCGGCGCAGCTCCTGGAGGTGACTCCCGGGAGCGTGAGCGTGCGCTGATGGACCGCCTCGACCGCCAGATCCGCCGGGAGCTCGGCCGCTTCGGGACGATGGACGGCGACATGACCGCGATCGTGCGGGTCTGGACGGCCGCGGTCGGCGAGACGGTGGCGCGGAACGCCTGCCCGGCGCGTCTCGCCCGGGACGGCACGCTGCATGTGAACACCGCCTCGGCGACCTGGGCGTTCGAGCTCGGGAGCCTCGCCCGGACGATCCTCGAGCAGCTCCGCAACGAGCTCGGCGAGTCTGCCCCACCGGCGCTGCGCTTTGCTCCGGGTCCCATCCCGGACCCCGTTGCCGATGCCCCGGAGGACCGTGCGCCGGCACCGCCCGAGATCGGTCCAGAGGACCGGGCCGAGGCGTCCGTGCTTGCCGCCACGATCGAGGACGAGGAGCTTCGCGAACTGGTCGCGCGAGCCGCCGCGGCGAGCCTCGCTCGGGCCCGCTCCGACCGCGGTTTCTGATACACTAGTACCAGCCCGCAAGGTGCTTATTTGCAGGGCTTTTTTGATGGCTGAAACCGCATATACCGCAAAAGACATCACCGTTCTGGAGGGTCTCGAGCCCGTCCGGCTCCGACCCGGGATGTACATCGGCTCGACCGGCCCGCGCGGCCTCCACCACCTCGTCTACGAGGTCGTCGACAACGCTGTCGACGAGGCGCTCGCGGGACACAACGACTTCGTCGAGGTGACCCTCCATCCGGACAACTCGGTCACCGTCGTCGACCGCGGCCGGGGCATTCCCGTGGACCTGATCGAGGACCAGGGACTCTCGGCGATGACGGTCGTGCTGACGAAGCTGCATGCCGGCGGGAAGTTCGGCGGCGACGGCTACAAGGTCTCCGGCGGCCTGCACGGCGTCGGCCTGTCGGTCGTGAATGCGCTCTCGGAGCGCCTCGTGGCCGAGGTGCGCCGCGATGGAAAGCTCTACCGGCAGGAGTTCGAGCGCGGCGTCCCACTGGCAGACGTCGAGGTCGTCGGGAAGGTCGACAAGGGCGAGAGCGGCACGACGATCTCCTTCCTGCCCGACGGAGGGATCTTCGAGGAGGTCGACTTCTCGACGCCCACCCTCGTCCAGCGGCTGCGCGAGACGTCGTTCCTGACTCGCGGCCTCCGGATCGTGCTCGTCGACGAGCGCGAGGGCGAGGACCGGCACGAGTTCTACGCCGAGGGCGGTATCAAGGACTTCGTCGCCTACGTGAACGACGCGAAGGATCCCGTCCACAAGCACATCGTCTTCTTCGAGGGCGAAACCGAAGCCGGCCACGTCGAGGTCGCGATGCAGTGGAACACGTCGTACGTCGACTCGGTCTACTCGTTCGCCAACAACATCAACACGCACGAGGGCGGCACCCATCTCCAGGGCTTCCGCTCGGCCCTCACGCGCACGCTCAACAAGTATGCGCGCGACAAGGGCCTGCTGAAGGAGAAAGAGGACAACCTCGAGGGCGAGGACGTGCGCGAGGGGCTGGCGGCCGTCATCTCGGTCAAGCTTGCGAACCCGCAGTTCGAGGGCCAGACGAAGACGAAGCTCGGCAACCCGGCGGTCGCCGGCCTCGTCGAGCAGACCGTCAACCAGAAGCTGGCCGAGTTCATGGAGGAGAACCCGCAGGACGCGCGCCAGATCATCATGAAGGCCATCTCGGCGTCGCGGGCCCGGCAGGCGGCGCGGAAGGCGCGCGAACTGACCCGCCGCAAGAGCGCGCTTGAGAGCATGTCGCTTCCGGGCAAGCTCGCGGACTGCTCGATCAAGGATCCGGAGTCCGCCGAGCTGTTCATCGTCGAGGGCGACTCCGCCGGCGGCTCGGCCAAGATGGGCCGCGACCGCACCTACCAGGCGATCCTGCCGCTGCGCGGGAAGATCATCAACTCGGAGAAGAACCGGATCAACAAGGTCCTCTCCAACAACGAGATCCAGGCCATGATCACGGCCATCGGCACCAGCCTCGGCGACGAGTTCGACATCTCGAAGCTGCGCTATCACCGCGTGATCGTGATGACGGACGCCGATGTCGACGGCTCGCACATCCGGACCTTGATCCTGACGTTCCTGTACCGGCAGATGCCGGAGCTGATCGAGCGCGGCCACATCTACATCGCCGTGCCGCCGCTCTACAAGGTGAAGCTCGGCAACCAGGAGTACTACTTCGAGAAGGACGCGCAGCTCGAGGAGCTGCTCGTTCGCGAACGCGTCGGCGACCTGGAGATCGCCTCGCGCATCGGCGAGGCTGTGAAGCTGACCGAGGCCCGCTGGGGCCGCTTCGTACGCGCGCTGTCGGAGTTCGAGGGCTGGCTCGCCCGGCTGCGTGCCGACTTCGGCGCCCCCGCGGCCGACTTCGTGATCACGCACCGGATCGTTGAGAACGACACCTTCTCGATCGTCGAGCTCGGCAAGGCGATCGACGCGACCGTGGACAACGGGTACGCGCTCAGCATCCTCGGCCAGGCCGAGGGGACGCTCGAGGTCAAGGTCGTCGAGACCGAGACGAGCTCCGCGACCCACATCACCGTGCCGGCCGAGCTGCTGGCATCGCCGGTCTACGCGAACCTGCGCCGCGCGTACGCGAAGCTGATCGACATCGTCGGACAGCCGCCGTTCACGCTCGCAGCCGGCAAGAAGAAGCGCGACGCCGAGACCTTCGGGTCGCTCCGGCACGAGGCGCTCGAGCTGGCGAAGGAGGGACTCCAGCTCTCGCGCTTCAAGGGCCTCGGCGAGATGAACGAGGAGCAGCTCTGGGAGACGACGATGGACCCGGCACGCCGCCTGCTGATCCGTGTCGACGTCGAGGACGCCTCTGCCGCCGACCGGATCTTCTCGACGCTGATGGGTGACCAGGTCGAGCCGCGCAGAGCCTTCATCGAAGAAAACGCACGTGACGTGCGCTTCCTGGACGTATAAGTGACCGATCTGACGAACGAACCACTCGGCGGCGGCCGGATCGAGTCGCGCGAACTCGAGCAGGAGATGCGTTCGAGCTATCTCGACTATGCGATGAGCGTAATCGTCGGGCGCGCGCTGCCCGACGTCCGCGACGGTTTGAAGCCGGTGCACCGGCGTGTCCTCTACGGCATGCACGAGGCGGGCCTGCAGCCGAACCGGCCGTACAAGAAGTCCGCCGCAACCGTCGGTGACGTGATGGGCAAGTACCACCCGCACGGCGACGCCTCGATCTACGACACGCTCGTGCGGATGGCGCAGCCGTTCTCGCTGCGCTACCCGCTCGTCGACGGGCAGGGCAACTTCGGCTCGATCGACGACGACCCGCCGGCCGCGATGCGCTACACGGAAGCACGCCTTTCGAAGATCGCGACCGAGATGCTGCGCGACATCGACTCGGACACGGTCGATTTCGAGCCGAACTACGACGAGTCGCGCAAGCAGCCGTCCGTGCTGCCCTCACGCTTCCCGAACCTGCTTGTCAACGGCTCGGCCGGCATCGCCGTCGGCATGGCGACGAACATGCCCCCGCACCGGCTGGGTGAGATCGTCGACGCGATCATAGAGCTGATCGACAAGCACTCCACTGATACCCCTGCGAACGCCGACGACCTGATGAAGCACGTCAAGGGCCCGGACTTTCCGACCGGCTCGATCATCGTCGGCAGGCAGGGAATCCGCGACGCCTACCGGACCGGCCGCGGCCGGATCGTGATGCGCGCGCGCGCCCACATCGAGGAGCTGCGCGGCGGCAAGACCGCGATCATCGTCACCGAGCTGCCGTACGGAACCAAGAAGGGCGGCGAGACGGGCGTGATCAAGAAGATCGCCGATCTCGTTCAGGACAAGGTGATCACGGAGGTGTCGGACCTCGCGGACCACTCGGACCGCACCGGCATGCGCATCCAGATCGAGCTCAAGCGCGACGCGATCCCGCAGGTCGTGCTCAACAAGCTCTACAAGCACACCGGGCTGCAGGCGACGTTCGGCTACAACGCCGTTGCGCTCGTCGACAACGTGCCGAAGACGCTCTCGCTGCTCGAGCTCATCACGCACTACCTCGACTTCCAGCGCGTGATCGTCACGCGCCGCTCGAAGTACGACCTGCGCAAGGCCGAAGACCGGGCGCACGTCCTCGCCGGCTATCTGATCGCGCTCGACAATCTGGACGAGGTGATCCGGGTCATCCGCGGCGCCGACGACACCGACGCGGCGCGCGAGGAGCTGATGTCGCAGTTCTCGCTCTCCGAGATCCAGGCCACGGCGATCCTCGACTTGCGGCTCCGCGCTCTCACCGGACTCGAGCGCAAGCGGGTCGAGGACGAGTACGCCGACCTCCAGGAGCGAATCGCCGAGCTCCGTTCGATCCTCGGCGACCCGGCTCGGATCGACGCACTGATCCGCGAGGAGCTGCTCGAGATCAAGACGATCTACGGCAAGTCGGACGATCGGCGCACCGAGATCATCGCCGCCGAAGGCGAGTTCTCCCTCGAGGACATGATCGCGGAGGAGGACATGGTGATCGCGATCACGCGCTCGGGCTACATCAAGCGCCTGCCGGTGACCTCCTACCGCGAGCAGCGCCGCGGCGGCGTCGGCGTGATGGGGATGGACCTCAAGGACGACGACTACATCGAGCACCTCTTCGTCGCCTCGACGCACGACTACGTCCTCTTCTTCACCTCGGTGGGCAAGGTCTACCGGCTCAAGGTGCACGAGCTGCCGCTCGGGTCCCGTCAGTCGAAGGGCCGCGCGATCGTCAATCTCCTCCCGTTCCGCCAGGACGAGTCGGTGCGCGCGGTGATCGCGACGCGCGACTACAAGGAGTCGAAGTACCTCGTCTTCGCGACCAAGAAGGGCGTCGTCAAGAAGACCGAGTTCCTGGCCTACAACACGCCGCTGAAGGCGGACGGAATCATCGCGATCAAGATGCGCGAGGACGACGAGCTGATCGGCGTCCGGCTCTCCGACGGCGACGACGACATCCTGATGGTCTCGCGCGGCGGCCAGGCCATTCGGTTCCACGAGTCCGACGTGCGGGCCATGGGCCGCGATGCATCGGGCGTCCGCGGCATGAACCTCCGTAGCGGCGACGAGGTGATCGAGGTGAACGTCGCCGAGGACGACGCCGACCTCCTCGTGGTGACCGAGAACGGCTACGGCAAGCGAACGCCTCTGCACGAGTACCCGGTCAAGGGCCGCGGCGGGCTCGGCGTGAAGACGGTCCAGCTGACCGACGCCAAGGGAAAGCTCGCCGGCGCCCGGGTCGTGCGCGACGGCTACGCGGTGATGCTGATCTCGACTAGCGGCACCGTCATCCGGATGCCCGTCGAGGACGTCAAACGGCTCGGCCGTTCGACGCAGGGCGTGATCGTGATGCGCCTCCGGGGCGACGACGAGCGCGTTTCGAGCCTCGCGCCTGTGGTCGAGAGCGAGGGCTCCGACTCGACGGTCGAGGCTTCGGCGGATGCTGCGGTCGAGGCCGGGATCGAGCCGTTGAACGAGCCGGACTTCGACGAGGACGGCTTCCCTGCCGTTTCGCCGGACGACGACGCCGACGACTCGTAGCCTCAAGAATCCTCACCTTTTCTGCTGTAGCCCCTTCCCAAACGCGGAAAAACCGTGTATATCTTCCTCTGGAGGGCGCTTCGTACAGGCCGATAAAGGGATCAGCATGGCTTACAACACACAAGTAAACATTCTCGAGCCAGTGAACCTGTCGGAGCATCTGGACAAGATCGAGCTCTACCTCGGCCAGGTCTGCCAGATCGCCGGCATCTCGAAGATGCAGCTCGACTACTGGACGAACAAGGCGCAAATCCCGACCAAGGGCAAGAAGCAGCGGATCTACGACATCGACGCGCTCGAGACGGTGATGCTGATCAAGCAAGCAAAGGACAAGGGCCTGAATCTCGGCGCCGCGATCGAAGCCGCTCGCCGATTCCGCACTGCGAACGCCCCGCTCGGCTAGCACGAGACACGCTCGCCGCGCGGTCTACGGATCGTCCGAGACATCGATCAGGTTTTCGCGCACGACGGACTGGATCCCGAGTCGTACGGCGTGCTTCGGTCAGCACTCGCGCTAGCGCATCACGAGCTACTGACTTTCGTGTTGTTGGAGCGGCGACGGCAATGGGATGCCCAGCCGATGGTGCACTAGCTCTCGATCGTTCCGCCGCTCCCCGTTGCCTTCCCCATGAAGGCGGTGAGCATGTCGATCGGCGCCGGGAAGACGATCGTCGTCGCGTTCGTGGCACCGATCTCGAGCAGCGTCTGGAGGTAGCGCAACTGCAGGGCCATCGGCGACTTCGCCATCACGTCGGCGGCGTCCGCGAGCTTCTGGGAGGCCTGGAACTCGCCCTCGGCCGCGATGATCTTGGCGCGCCGCTCACGCTCGGCCTCGGCCTGGCGCGCCATTGCGCGCTGCATGCCGGCAGGAATCTCGACGTCCTTCACCTCGACGATCGAGACCTTCACGCCCCAGGGCGAGGTCGCCTCGTCGATGATGTTCTGCAGGATTGCGTTGATCTTGTCCCGCTCGGAGAGCAGTTCGTCGAGCATGTGCTGGCCGAGGACCGAACGGAGCGTCGTCTGCGAGATCTGGGACGTCGCGACCATGAAGTTCTCGATCTGTACGATCGCGTTCTTCGGCTCGACGATCCGGAAGTAGGCGACCGCGTTCACGCGCACCGGAACGTTGTCCTTCGTGATCACCTCCTGCGGGGGCACGTTGAGGGTGATCGTGCGCAGGTCGACCTTCACCATCCGGTCGATGATCGGGATGAGCACGAAGAGGCCTGGGCCCTTCGGCTCCGGGAGGAGCCGGCCGAGCCTGAAGATCACGCCGCGCTCGTATTCGCGTGCAACCTTGATCGCAGCGAACAGGAACATCAGGAAGAGGAGGGCGATTGCTGCGATTGCGATCAATGCGACGGACACGTCTACGTCCTTTCGGCCGGGAGGGCGGGAGCGGGCTGAGGTGATCCTACGAGGAGGTGGAGCCCTTCGGGGTCGACCGCCTCGACCACGACGCGCTCGCCGGGCTCGAGCGGCGCGCCGTCGGTGGTGCGTGCGTGCCAGAGCTCGCCATCGACGAAGACGAGGCCTTCGCCACGGACCTGGCCGGGCTCACCCACGAGACGGTGCGCACCGACCGCGGCGGGCATCCGCCGCGCCTGCGCGGCCTTCGTCAGCGCAAAGCCGAACAGGAGCACCAGCGTGCCGGAGATTGCGAGCGCGACCGGGAGGGAGACCTGGTACGCGTCGCCGGCAGGGTCGAACAGCATCAGCGCGCCGATCACGAAGGTGACCGCGCCGGCAACGGAGAGCGCGCCGTGCGAGACGATGAAGGCCTCGGCCACGAAGAAGGCGGCCGCGAGCAGCATCAGCAGCAGGCCGGCGATCGAGACCGGGAGCACCTGAAGCCCGTAGAGGCCGACGATCAGCGAGATCGCGCCGACCGTACCGGGGAAGATGAGACCCGGGTTCCAGAGCTCGACGACGATCCCGATCAGGCCGATCGAGAGCATCAGGGCGATGATGTTGGGGTCGATCAGCAGGTCGAGGATGCGCTTCCAGCCCGACATCTGGATCCGTTCGACGCTCGTGCCCGGCGGGGTCGCGATCGTCAGCCCCTTCGCCCTCACCGTCATGCCGTCTATCTGCCGGAACAGGTCCGGGTAGTCCTTCGCGACGACGTCGACGACGTTCTTCTGCAGCGCCTCGCGGGCGCCGAGGTTGGTGGCCACCGTCACCATTCGCCGCGCAACCTCGACGTTGCGGTCGTGTTCGCGCGCAAGCTCGCCGATGTAGGCGGCCGCGTCGTTCACGACCTTGCGCCGCAGGTCCTTCGAAATGTCCCCGCCGCCGACAGAGACCGGGGTCGACGAGCCGATGTTCGTCTGCGGCGCCATCGCGAGCACGTCGGCGGCCATGCCGATGACCGCCCCGGCCGAGTCGGCGCTCGCACCCGGCGGCGCGACGTAGACGAGGACCGGGACCTTCGCCGCGAGGATGGCTTTCACGATCGCGCGCATCGAGGAGCCGAGCCCGCCCGGGGTGTCTATCTCGATCACCACCGCCGCGTAGCCTTCCTTCTCGCCTCGGTCGATCGCGTCGGTCAGGTACTCCTGCGTCACTGGGTTGACGTCGTTCTCGAACTCGGCGACAAGGACCCGCGGCGGCGTGGCGGCGGCGGTCGAGCCCGAGAACGCAGCTGCCGCGGCCAGTGCCGCGAGGGCAATCAGACCTCGCGAGAGGCGATAGTCCACGGCACCGGAAAGTCTACGCGCGGACGCGGTTCTGGAAGGAATTGTCCAGAGCGGCGCGCAGCCCGACTGCGAGTGCACCGGTGAGAACCGCAGCGTCGCCGAGGCTCGACACCTCGATGCGAGGGGGATACGGTAGCCAGCGGGAGAGGAGCTCTCGAGTCGGGCCGAGGAGGAGGTCTGCGTTGGCACCGATGCCGCCGCCGAGGACGACGAGCGCGATGTCCGTCACCGCCGCGACCGGCGCGAGATGAAGGGCGATCCGGCGTGCCTCCTCGTCGACGACCTGCCGCGCGACGTCGTCGCCGGCGCGCGCGGCCGCAAAGATGCTGCGGACGTCGAACGGCGGCTGCAGGGTCGTCGCGACGCCGTTCTCGGCGACGAGCCGCGCCGCGAGCTCGGACACGGCGGCGGCGCATGGGTCGATCTCTTCCGCGCGGCCTGCGGCGACCAGGTCGACTTCGCCTGCTGCGCCGTGGCGGCCGCGGTGCAGCTCGCCGCGGAGGATGAGCCCGGCGCCGAGCCCGGTGCCGACCGAGAGGAAGACGAAGTCCTCGACCCCACGTGCGACCCCCTGCCACCGCTCGCCGACGGCCGCGAGGTTGATGTCGTTCTCGACGGCGACCGGGAGACCGAGCCGGTCCCGGATGTCGTCGCCCCAGTGGCGTCCTTCGAGGCCGGCGACGTTCGTCGCGAGCCGGAGTTGACCCGTGTCCGCGTCGACGACGCCGGGAACGCCGACGACCGCCCCGTCGATCAGATTCGCGGGCAGCCCACTCGACTCGGCGAGGGAATCGCGGAGGACGCCGATGGCTTCGATCGCACGGTCGGCGTCGGCTCCGTCGAGCTCGATGTCCTGGCGGGCCCGAATCTCGCCGCGAAGATCGCAGATCGCGCCACGAAGGAAACGGGCGCCGAGGTCGAGACCGAGCACGAGCGCGGCCTCGGGGACGAGGTCGAAGAAGACGGCGCCGTAGGTCGGCCGGCCCGGGTCGGGCTCTGTCTCCTGCACGAGGCCCGCCTCGAGCAGCGACTGCAGCGCGAGCGAGACGGTCGGCTTCGAGATGCCGGCGCGGCGCGAGATCTCGGCGCGGGAGATCGGCGCGCCGGCGCGGATCGTCTCGAGCACGGTGCGCTCGTTCAGATCCTTGAGCAGCGGGGGGATGGCGGCGGCTCGGGGCATCTGGTCAAGAACCTTACTCGTTTGGCAGGACGATCCCCAGTAAACTTGACTTTTTGGAGTCAGAAGTTCACAGTCGAGTTCGGAAAGTTAACTAACCTGCCTGCAGATGATCGTCGCGGGCTGGGAGGGATGGGGACGCGATGACGTCCGGACACTCCAGAGGAGGGCTCAGATGAAACGCACGGCGACGACAGTCGTCCTGCTCGCGGCGCTCGCGCTCGCCACGGTCGCCGTCGCGGCCGTGTCGCAGGATGCGGCGTCGACCGCACCCGCTGCGAAGGCGGGCTCGGCCGCCACGACGCTGACGGTGTGGGTCGGATGGAGCGCCCGGGAGCTGAGCGAGTTCAAGAAGGTCGCGGCCGAATACGACAGGAAGAACGCGGCCGTCACGGTCAAGGTCGTCGGCGGGATCAACGACGACAAGATCATCGCCGCTCTGCGCGGCGGGAATGCCCCGGACGTCGTCAGCTCGTTCACGTCCGCGAACGTCGGCATCTATTGCCCGTCCGGCGGCTGGATCGACCTCGCGCCCTATCTCAAGCGCGACAAGGTCGACATGAACCAGTTCCCGGCGGCGACCCGCTACTACACGCAATACAACGGCAAGCGGTGCGCGCTGCCGCTGCTCGCCGACGTCTACGGCTTCTACTACAACAAGGCGATGTTCGCGGCTGCCGGCCTCAAGGGGCCGCCGAAGACGCTCGCCGAGCTGACGACGTACGCCAAGAAGCTGACGAAGCGCAATAGCGACGGGTCGCTGAAGGTCGTCGGCTACAACCCCTTCTTCGGGTTCTACCAGAACACGGCCGGCGCCTATCAGCCGTCCGTGAACGGCAAGTGGTTCGACAAGGACGGCAAGTCCAGTCTCGGCAAGGACCCGGGTTGGCAGAAGCTGCTGCGCTGGCAGAAGAGCCTCGTCGACTACTACGGCCACAAGAACCTGGTCAAGTGGAACGCCGGCGCGGGCGACGAGTTCTCCGCCTCGCACGCGTTCGAGACCGGCAAGCTCGCGATGATGATGGACGGCGAGTGGCGGGTCGCGTTCATCGCCGCGGAGCATCCCGAGCTCAAGTACGGCACGGCCCCGATGCCGGTCGACGCGTCCGTCTCGAGCCGCTACGGCTCGGGCTACGTCAACGGCACGATCATCGGCATCCCGAAGAACGGCAAGAACCGGGACGAGGCCTGGAAGTTCGTCAAGTACATGACGACGGACGACCACGCGCTCGCGCAGTTCTCGAACGGAATCCGCAACGTGCCCTCGACCCGCTCGTCGGCGACGTCGAAGGAGCTGAAGCCGGACCCGAACTTCGCGACCTTCACGAAGATCTTCGCCAACTCGAACTCGCAGACCGTGCCGATCACGACGGCCGGTTCGGCGTACCTCGACACGTTCGCGAACTTCCTCGCGAAGTGGCAGGCCGGCAAGGTGAGCGCTCTCCAGAAGGGCCTGCAGGACGTGGACAAGCAGATCGACGCCAAGCTGAGACAGTCGGGCGGCGGCGTGCCGTGACGTCTACGCCGGTAGCCGGGGCGCGATCCGCCCCGGCATCCCCGGCGGTCGACCGCCGGCGAGCCAGGAGGAAGGCGGCGTGGAGGCGGCGCGGCCTCGTCCTCGCCTTCATGAGCCCCTGGCTCGTCGGCTTCTGCCTCTTCATCGCGTACCCGCTCGTCTACAGCGCCTACCTCTCGCTCCACTCGTACGACCTGCTCAACCCGCCGCGCTGGGTGGGGCTCGCGAACTACCGCTACCTCTTCAAGGAGGACCCCGAGGTCGGGACGGCCGTGCGCAACACGCTCTGGCTGATCGCGATCGCCGTGCCGCTGCAGGTGCTGTTCGCCTTCGGGATCGCAGTGATGCTGACCCGCGCGAAGCTGGGCGTCGGCATCTTCCGGACGATCTTCTACCTGCCGGCGCTGGCGCCGCCCGTGGCTGCGGCGCTCGGCTTCGTCTACCTGCTCAACCCCGCAACGGGCCCGGTCAACATCCTGCTCGACAAGATCGGGATCGAGGGGCCGCTCTGGTTCAACGAGCCCGGCTGGTCGAAGCCTTCGCTGACGCTGCTCGCGATGTGGGGCGTCGGCAACATCATGGTGATCTTCCTCGCCGCGATCCTCGACGTGCCGCGCCACCTGCACGAGTCGGCGGAGCTCGACGGGGCCGGCGCAGTTCGTCGGCTTCGCTACGTGACGCTGCCGACGATCAGCCCGGTGATCCTGTTCGCCGTCGTGCTGGGCGTGATCCAGGCGCTCCAGTACTTCACGCAGGCCTACGTCGCAGCGGCGATCGCGGCCGGACAGGCCTCACAGGCCGGGACGGTGAGCACGCTCGAGCAGGGCTATCCGGAGGGCTCGACCCTCTTCTACCCGATCCTCCTCTACTACCACGGCTTCCGCTTCTTCAACATGGGCTACGCCTCGGCTCTGGCGATGCTGCTCCTTGCCGTCTCGTTCGGCGTGACGCTCCTGATCGTCCGCAACTCGCGCCGCTGGGTGCACTACTCGGGCGCGGTTCGGTGAGCGACGCCGTCGTCACCGCACCCTTCGAGCGCCGGAAGCTGCCGCGCCAGGTTCGCCGCCGGCGGTTTCTGATCGCGGTCGCTGAGCACAGCCTCCTGATCGCCGCCGCGCTCGCGTTCCTCGCGCCCGTGATCTTCATGACGCTCACGGCCTTGATGACCTCGAGCCAGGCGCTCTCGCCGGAGCTCTGGCCGAAGTCGTTCGAGTGGGGCAACTTCGTCGAGGTCTTCCACCGCTCGCCGCTGTGGAGGTGGACGGTGAACACGATGATCTACGCCGGGCTCGCAACTCTCGGCGTCGTTCTCTCGAGCATCCCCGTGGCCTACGCGCTCTCACGGCTGCGCTGGAAGGGCCGGGACGCCGTCTTCATGGTCGTCCTGGTCGCGCTGATGCTGCCGCCGCAGGTCGCTGTGGTGCCGCTCTACGTGATGTGGGCGAAGCTCGGTCTGGTCGGCACGCTCTGGCCGCTGATCATCCCGGTCTGGCTCGGCGACGCGTTCGCGATCTTCCTCCTGCGCCAGTTCTTCCTCACGATCCCGGAGGAGTACCTCGACGCGGCTCGCGTCGACGGCTGCGGCGAGTTCCGGATCCTGACCACGGTGGTGGTGCGGCTCGCGAAGCCGGCGATCGCGGCCGTCGCGCTCTTCTCTGTTCTCTACTGCTTCAACGACTTCTTCCTGCCGCTGCTCTACGTCGGCGAGAACCCGGACAAGTGGGTCGTCTCGATCGGTCTCTCGCAGTTCCGGTCGCTGCACCAGGTGCAGTGGAACCTCGTCATGGCGGCGACGATCGTCGTGATGGCGCCCGTGATCGTCCTCTTCTTCCTCGCGCAGCGCGCCTTCGTCGAGGGCGTGACCTTGACGGGGGTCAAGGGATGAAGATCGCTGTCGTCGGTGGGGGGTCGACCTACACGCCCGAGCTCGTCTCGGGTCTCTCGCGCGAGCGCGACAAGATCGACGTGCGCGAGCTCGTCCTGCACGACATCGACGAGGAGCGGCGCGACGTGGTGGGCGGCCTCGCCGCGCGGATGCTCGAGCGCCAGGGCTACGACGGTGAGCTCCTGGTGACCGGCGACCTCGATCGCGCGCTCGAGGGCGCCGACTTCGTGCTGCTCCAGATCCGTGTCGGCGGCCAGCAAGCGCGGCTCTCCGACGAGACCGTGCCGCTCCTCTGCGGGTGCATCGGGCAGGAGACGACCGGCGCCGGCGGCTTCGCGAAGGCGCTCCGGACTGTGCCGGTGGTGCTCGAGATCGCCGAGCGCGTGCGCGAGCTCTCCTCGCCCGACGCGTGGATCGTCGACTTCACGAACCCGGTCGGGATCGTCACGCGCTCGCTGCTCGACGCAGGGCACCGTGCCGTCGGCCTCTGCAACGTCGCGATCGGCTTCCAGCGCGCGTTCGCACGCCACCTGGGCGTGGAGCCGCAACAGGTTGTCGTCGATCAGGTCGGCCTCAACCACCTGACCTGGATCCGGGCGGTACACCTGAACGGACGCGACGTGCTTCCCGAGCTGATGGCCTCGCACGGAGACGCGATTGCGGAGCAGGCTGCACTGCCGCGGCACCTGCTCGAAGAGCTCGGCGTCGTCCCTTCCTCCTACCTTCAGTACTTCTACCGGCACGACGCGGTCCTCGCGGGCCAGCTCGAGGAAACGCCGCGCGCGGAGGTTGTGGCCGAGATCGAGCGCGGCTTGCTCGAGCTCTACCGCGATCCGGCTCTGAACGAGAAGCCGGCGCTGCTCGAGCAACGTGGCGGCGCCTTCTACAGCGAGGCGGCGACCGGGCTCGTGACATCGCTCGTCACCGGCGACGGCGCCGTGCACGAGGTGGACATGCGCAACGACGGGACCCTCGCCGGCCTCGTCGACGACGACGTGGTCGAGGTGCCGGCCCGCGTCGAGGGCGCACGTCTCGTCCCGCTGCCGCAGGAGCCCCTCGCGCCCGAGCTGCTCGGCCTGACGCAGCACGTTGCCGCCTACGAGCGGCTGGCGGCGAGGGCCGCTGTCACCAGGGACGTCGCGACGGCGCGCAAGGCGCTGCTCGCGCATCCGCTCATCGGCCAGCATCCGCTCAACGAGGAGCTCGTCGAGAGCCTCCTCGCGGCGGAGTGGCAGCGGCTGCCACAGCCCGGCAGGGAGGCGATTGCATGACGTCGCCGATCGTCCTCGCCGTCGACGGTGGCAACTCGAAGACAGACCTCGCGCTCGTCGGCCTCGACGGCCACGTGCTCTCGGCCGTGCGCGGCCCGCTCAGCTCGCCGCACCACCTCGGCCTTGCCGGCTGCCTCGACGTGCTCGAGCGGCTCTTCAACGACGCGGTCGAGCAGGCGGGCCTGGAGCGCCGAAACGGCCCGGTCGCCGAGGTCGGTGTCCTCCGCATGGCCGGTGTCGACTTCCCCAGCGAGGAGGACGCCCTGCACGCGGTCGTGAGCAAGCGCGGCTGGGCGAACCGGGTTTCCGTCGGCAACGACACCTTCGCCGTTCTGCGCGCCGGCACCGAGCGCCGCTGGGGCGTCGCGGTCGTCTGCGGCGCCGGGATCAACTGCGTCGGCGTCGCGCCCGACGGCCGCCAGGTCCGCTTCCCCGCGCTCGGCGAGATCACGGGTGACTGGGGCGGTGGCTACGACGTCGGGATGGCCGCGGTCTCGGCCGCCGCCCGGAGTGAGGACGGCCGCGGCCCGAGGACGAGCCTCGAGCACTCCGTGCCGGCGCACTTCGGCGTCTCGAGCCCCCTCGAGCTGGCCGAGGCGATCCACAACCAGAAGATCGTCCGGCGCCGCGTGATCGAGCTGCCGCGGCTCGTCTTCGCCGAGGCGGCCGACGATGCGGTCGCGGCGAGCATCGTCAGCCGGCTCGCCGACGAGGTCGTCGCCCTCGCGCGCGCCGCGCTCACCCGCCTCGACCTGACGCAGGAGCCGGTCGAGGTCGTCCTCGGCGGCGGGCTGCTGCAGTCGGCTGACGGGCCGGTGCTCGGCAGGATCGCAGCCGGCCTTGCCCAGGTCGGCCCGCACATCACCGTCCGCCCCGCCGCCTCAGCGCCGGTCGTCGGCGCGGCCCTGCTGGGCCTCGACGAGCTGGCAGCGCCGCCAGAGGCGCTGGAGCGGCTCCGCCGCGAGCTCACCGGGACAGACACCACACCGACCACGAGGACGGCTGTAGATGGCTGATGTCCGCTTCGAGCAGGCGACACGGACCTACCCGGGCACGCAGGTGCCTGCCGTGAACGCGCTCGACCTGAGGATCGCCGACGGCGAGTTCGTCGTCCTCGTCGGCCCGTCGGGGTCCGGCAAGACGACCGCCCTGCGCATGCTTGCGGGCCTGGAGGAGGTCGACTATGGCTCCGTCCTGATCGGGGGCCGCGACGTCACGGACGTGCCGCCGAAGAAGCGCGATGTCGCGATGGTCTTTCAGAACTACGCGCTCTACCCGTACCTGACGGTGGAGGCGAACATGGCCTTCCCGCTCAAGATCGCCCATGTCAAGAAGGCGGAGCGCGAGCGACGCGTTCGCGAGGTGGCCGAGCTGCTCGGGCTGACGGAGTATCTCGAGCGCAAGCCGGGCCAGCTCTCGGGCGGCCAGCGGCAGCGGGTGGCGATGGGCCGCGCGATCGTTCGCGAGCCGAGCGTCTTCCTGATGGACGAGCCGCTCTCGAACCTCGACGCGAAGCTTCGCGTGCAGATGCGCGCCGACATCGCGGCCCTGCAGGCGCGCCTCGGGGTGACGACGGTCTACGTCACGCACGACCAGTCCGAGGCGATGACGCTGGGGCACCGGGTCGCCGTCCTTGCCGGCGGCAAGCTGCAGCAGTGCGCCGCGCCGCGGGAGCTCTACGACCGGCCCGTCAACACCTTCGTCGCCGGCTTCATCGGCTCGCCGGCGATGAACCTCTGCGTGATCCCGGTCGGCTCGAACGGCTCCGTCTCTTTCGGCGGCGTCTCGATCGAGCTTCCGAGCGAGGCTGCCGGCGGCGGCTGGCCGAGCGTCGTCGTCGGGCTCCGTCCCGAGGCGCTCGAGCTCGCGGCCGAGGGAGTGCCGGCGACGGTTCAGGTCGTCGAGGAGCTCGGCGCGGACGCGTACGTCTTCTGTACCGCGGAGGTCGGAGGGGTCGAGACGAGGCTGGTGGCGCGAGGAGACGCCCGCCGCGTCCCGGCTCAGGGAGAGCGCGTTCACCTGCGACCGCAGGCCGAAGAGGCGCACATCTTCCACCCGGCGTCGGAAGAGCGCATGACCGTAGGCCACTAGGCGCCCCGGGAGCTGTAAGGATTCGGTCAAACGAGGGTCGCAGCTCTTGTCGGCGAAGGGGGAAGTCGCCACCCTTTCCCTGACGCTGTGCCCAGACGACTCCTCCTTCTCATAGGTCTTGCCCTCGCGCTGCCCGCTCCGGCCGCCGCGGAGGACGCGACGATCGTGTCTCGCGACGTGCCGCTGCGCGCGCAGCGCTCCCTCACCGCGGGCAAGCCGACAGCGCAGTTCAACCTCGTCGGGCTGCACTGGCGCGGGGCCGGAACCGTCCAGTTCAGGACGCGCTCGCTCGCGGGCCGCTGGAGCAGCTGGGTGGACGCCGCGCCCGAGGCGGAGGACCGGCCTGACGCGGGCACAGACGAGCGGGCCCGCCTGAGCAGCTGGCGGCTCGGGAACCCGTGGTGGGTCGGAGCGTCCGACCGGATCGAATATCGCCTGCGGGGCAAGGTCACCCGCTTGCGCGCGTACTTCGTCTGGAGCCCACCCGCAGGGGTGCCCGCGCGAACGCTCCAGAAAGCGGGCGCGCCGGCGATCGTCCCCCGCAGCGGCTGGAACGCGGACGAGAGGATCAGGCGCAGCACGCCGTCTTTCGCGCCGGCGATCAGGCTCGCGCTCGTGCATCACACAGCCGGTGCCAACGGCTACACGGCGGCCCAGTCACCCTCGATCGTGCGGGCGATCGAGCTCTACCACGTGAAGGGGAACGGCTGGAACGACATCGGCTACAACTTTTTGGTCGACCGTTTCGGGAACGTCTACGAAGGCCGCGGCGGTGGGATCGAGAAGAACGTGATCGGCGCCCATTCCGAGGGCTTCAACACCGGCACGTTCGGCGTGGCGCTGATCGGCAACTACGCGCACGCAACACCGCCGAAGGCGCAGCAGACCGCGCTCGTCGACCTGCTCGCCTGGCGGCTCGACGTCGCGCACGTCGACCCGCTCTCGACCGTCGTCTACACCTCCGGTGGGAACGCAAAGTTCAGGTCGGGCAAGAACGTCATCCTGCGCGCGATCTCCGGCCACCGTGACACGGGCCCGAGCGAATGCCCGGGGACCGGCACGTACGTCCTGCTGCCCGGGATCGCGAAGCGCGTGTCGCTGACGGGGCTGCCGAAGCTGTACTCGCCGTCGGTCACCGGCGCGGCCGGCGGCCCGATCCGCATTCAGGCCCGGCTCAGCTCTTCGCTCCCCTGGACGGTGACCGTCGTCGACCAGCTCGGCAGGACCGTCGCCTCCGGGAGTGGAACGGGCACGGCGATCAACTGGACGTGGAACTCGCTCGTCGCGGGGAAGGGGTCGTTCACCTGGACGATCGACTCGCCGGGCGCGCGGCCTGCGACCGGCACGATCGGCATCGGGCGGCCCGTGCCCGCACCTACGCTGTCGCTGACGAACCTCGCGACCACGCCGAGCGTGATCACGCCGAACGCTGACGGCAGCGCCGACTCGATGACCGTGAGCTTCACGCTCGGCACCGCATCACTCGTCACCGCGCAGGTGCTCG
>JAWVCW010000021.1:0-61436 GCA_033857955.1 Gaiellaceae bacterium
GGCTGCAGCTGCTGACGCATCCGGAGATCTGGGTCTACCCAGGCACACGCATGGGCGAGACGATGCGCGCGATGCTCGAGGAGGAGAAAGAGCGACGTCTCGACCAGCTCGCCGCCGACCGGATCGATCTCTCGTGACGGAGGAGGTGCTCCACGGCGGTGACGTGACGATGGTCGTCAAGGTCGGCGATACGGTTCGCCGAGAGACGGGACCGTGGAGCCCCGCGGTCCACGCACTGCTCCGGCACTTCGAGCGCGTCGGCTTCGACGGCGCGCCACGTTTCCTCGGCATCGACGAGCAGGGACGCGAGATCCTCGCCTTCGCCGAAGGCCAACCGGCACTTGCGCCGGTGCCCGCCGACGACCAAGTCGTCTGGGAGCTCGGGCTCCTCCTCCGCCGGATGCACGAGGCCCAAAGCGGCTTCGAGCCGCCTCCCGATGCGCAATGGCAGCACTTTCCCGGCGAGGAAGCCACCGGAGAGGTGATCTGCCACGACGATCTCTTCTGGACGAACATCGTTTTCCGCGACGGCCTCCCGGCCGTCCTGATCGACTGGGACCTGGCGAAGCCGGCACCACGGCTCGCCGATGTCGCACGAGCCGCGTCGTACTGGGCTCCGCTGATCCTCGACTCGATCGCCGAGGAGTGGGGTCTCCCGACCGATCGCAGAGGCGAGCGCCTTCGCCTGCTGTGCGACTCGTACGGGCTGGAGGCACACGAGCGAGAAGGACTGCTCGATGAAGTGGTACGGCGTCGCCAGCTCGGCTACGAGGCTCACCGGATTTGGGGCGGGATCGAGCGGCGCGCCGGCTGGCGCGAGATGTGGGACGAGGGGAGCGCTGAGCGATTCACGGCGAATATGCGGTGGCTTGAGGACAACCGCGGCGAACTGGGGCGATGGCTGACCTGAATCCGATCACCGTGCTCGTCAGCGCCTCCGGCGCGCCCGGCACCGCCGCTCTCTTGAAGGGCCTGCGCGCGAACGGCGAGCGGACCGTGCGCCTCGTCGGCACCGACCTGAGCGAGCGATCGGTCGGCCGTCACCTTTGCGATGCGTTCCATCTCGTGCCCGCCGGGTCGGATCCGCGGTTCGCCGACGCGGTGCTCGACGTCGTCGAGCGCGAGGGCGTAGACGTCGTCCTGCCGCAGTCCTCGTTCGACCTCGAAGGGCTTGCGGCGCACCGCGACCGTTTCCCGGTGCCGGTGCTCGTCTCGTCGCCCGACACGATCCACCGCTCGAACGACAAGGCCGAGACGTACGCGCTGCTACAGCGGCTGGGTGTGAAGGGCCCCGATTTCCGCCGCGTGAACGGGGCTCGGGAGGTCGAGGCCGCCGCGCGCGAGCTGGGTTACCCGGACCGCCCCGTCTGCTTCAAGCCCGTCTTCTCCTCCGGCTCGCGCGGCTTCCGCGTCCTCGATCCGACCGTGGATCGCTCCCACCAGCTGCTGCGCGAGCGGCCGGGCGCCGTTGCGATGCGCCTCGAGGAGGCGGTCGAGCTGCTGCCGGAGGAAGGCGGCCCCGACCTGCTCGTGATGGAGCTCGCGACCGGCGGCGAGCGGACGATCGACGGGATCGCGGACGGCAAGCGCGTTGTCCTCGGCCATCCGAAGACGCGGGAGGCGATGCGCGCCGGGCTCGCGATGTACTTCGTCACGCTCGAGGACGAAGTGCTGATGGAGACGGCGGACAAGCTCGTCGAGGAGCTCGCGATCGAATGGTTCTTCAACATCCAGCTCGTCGGCGAGCACGTGATCGAGATCAATCCGCGGATCTCGACGATCGTCTACCAGGAGGACCTGAACCTCCCGTACCTCGGGGTGAAGCGCGCGCTCGGTGAGATCTCGGACGACGAGCTCGGGGCGCTGCGGTCGCGCATCCGGCCCGGTCGGGCGAGCCTGCGCTACTTCGACCAGATCGATTTCGACGGCCCGGTCGTCCACTCCCGCGCGCACGCGCGTGGGTGAACGACCGCTCCGGGTCACGCTCTGCCCGGTCAACACGGCGGGCGTTCCGTGGACGAACGCGCAGGCGCTCCGGCGTCGAGGGGTCGATGCCCGGCTCGTGGTGTTCGAGCGCTACAAGCTCCATCCGGAAGCCGACGAGTCGCTCGAGATCCCAAGTAACAGTCTGTTACTACGTCGGCAGGCCCGGCAGTGGGCGGCGCTCGCGCGGCTGCTGCCCCGCACCGACATCTTCCACTTCCACTTCGGGCTGACACTCGTGCCGCAATCGCTGCAGTTTCCGATCCTGCGGGCGGCGCGGAAGAAGTCGGTCATGCACTACCTCGGCTCGGATATCCGCGGGAAGAGCCCGGCGGAGCTCGCCTACGGCAAGAAAGCGGACGTCGAGGTCGTCGGCAGCTACGACGCAATCCGCTGGGTGCCCGAGGCCGAGGTGATCCCGCCCGGGATCGAGCTCGCCGCGATCGCGCCGGTACCTCCGTCCGAGCGCGACCGTCCTCTGATCGTGCACGCACCCTCCTCCCGCCGGAGGAAGGGCAGCGAGCACGTGATCGCCGCCGTGGAAGGTCTGGACGCCGACCTCGAGCTCGTCGAGGGCCTCCATCACGACGAGGCGTTCGAGCGCTACCGCGCCGCCGACATCGTCGTCGACCAGCTGAACGCCGGCTGGTACGGGCTCTTCGCGATCGAGGCGATGGCCCTGGGGAAGCCGGTCGTCACCTTCCTGCACGAGGAGGCGGTCCGACAGACAGAGGAGGCGTTCGGAACTCGCTTGCCGATCGTCTCCGCCACCGCCGAGACGCTGCGCGAAACCCTGCGCCCACTGGTCGCCGACGCCGCGCGGCGCCGCGAGCTCGGCGCCGCATCGCGCGCCTACGTCGAGCGCGTGCACGACGTCGAGACCGTGACCGACCGCCTGCTCGCCCTCTACGCTCGTCTCTAGATGAGCTCGCTCGCCGTGCAGATGCGCCGCCTGGGCAAGCACTCGGCGGTCTACGGGCTCGGCGGGATCGTCTCGCGCGTGATCGCGGTGTTTCTGCTGCCGATCTACACGCGCTACCTCGACCGCGAGGACCTCGGCGCCGTCGGAATCGTCGTCGCTCTCTCCGCGGTACTCGTCACGATCCTGCGGTTCGGCATCTCGTCGGCCTTCTTCCGCTTCTACTTCGACTCCAAGGACGCGGCGCACCGGCTCCTCGTCGTCCGCACCTCGTTCTGGTTCACGATGGCGAACGCGACGATCGGGCTCGCGATCGGCGTCCTGCTCGCCGAGCCGATCGCCGACCTGCTCGGCCTCGGCGACGCGAACCTCGTGCGCGCCGGCTTCGTGGGTATCTGGGCGCAGATGAACTACGAGCAGCTGACGTCGCTGTTCCGCGCCGAGGAGCGGTCGACGGCGTTCGTGCTCGCGAGTCTGGCGAACATCGCGGTCACGATCGCTGTGACGGTGCTCCTCGTCGTTGTCTGGGAGAAGGGTGCCCTCGGCGTGATCGTCGGCAACTTCGCCGGCACCCTCGTCGTCTATCTGGCCCTCCTCGCCGTCCATCGCTCTCAGCTCGGGCTCCAGTTCTCGCGCCCGCTGCTCCGCGAGATGAACCGCTTCGGCGTCCCGCTCGTCCCCGCGGCCCTGGCGCTGATCGTCGTCAACTTCAGCGACCGCTTCTTCCTCGTCCACCTCGCGAGCCTCCAAGAGGTCGGCCTCTACGAGATCGGAGTCCGGATCGCCTCGGCGATGGTGCTCCTGCTGACGGCATTCCGCATGGCGTGGCCGGCGTTCGCCTACTCGATCGAGGACGACGACGAGGCGAAGCGGACCTACGCCTTCGTGCTCACGTATCTCGTCGTCGTCGCCTCCTGGCTCGCCCTCGCGCTGGGACTGCTCGCGCCGTGGCTCGTTCGACTGCTGACGCAGCCTGAGTTCTACGCAGGGCAGAGGGTCGTCGCGCCGCTGGCCTTCGGGGGCGCGGCCTACGCCGCGTACATCGTGATGGCGATCGGCGTTGGTCGCGCCAAGCGGACACAGTTCAACTGGGCGATCACAGGCGTTGCCGCTGTGGTCAACATCGGACTGAACCTGATCCTGATCCCGCCCTACGGGATGATGGGCGCCGCGGTCGCCACAGTCGTCGCCTACGGGGTCATGTTCGTCGCGATGACCTGGTACGCGCAGCGCGTCTTCCCGACGCCGTACCAGTGGCGCCGCGTGCTGACTGCGGCTGTTGCCGCGGTGGCTCTGCTGCTGGTCGGGAAGCAGATCGGCGGTCTGGCCGTGGCAATCGGCCTGACGCTGGCATATCCCATCGCGCTCGTGCTGCTCGGCTTCTTGCTGCCTGAGGAGCGGATCAGGCTGCGAGGAGCCCTGTCACGTACATGATCGCGATCCCGGCGAGGAAGCCGCCAACCGCATAGCCCGAACGGAGGTCGGCCGAGTCCCGGCGCCCGACGTAGCGAACGACTTCGGCAACGACCTCGAACGCCGCGCCGGCCGCCGCTCCGAAGAACAGCACCGCGAGCACGTCGTTCGCGATGAATCCGCCGGTCCAGGCGCCGAGGATCGCCGGAGCCCCGGCAACGAGGGTCAGTACCACGAGGCGCGGGACGGAGAGGGTCGCGCCGCCATCGGCCGCCGGGGCCGCGATCCCCAGACCTTCCGTCACGTTGTGGATCATGAAGCCGACGATCAGGAACGAGCCGAGGGTGAGCTGTCCGAACGCAAAGGAGGTTCCGATCGCCAGGCCCTCGCCGAAGTTGTGCAGCCCGATCCCGATCGCGACCAGGGTGGCGAGTGCGACGCCGCCGAGGACCCCGTTGGCATTGGCCGAGAAGCGGCCGGAGATGAACGTCATCGTCAGGAAGCTCGTCGCCACCCCGAGCAGAACGAGCCCCGGTCCTCCAAACGCTCCCGGCAGCGCTCCCTGGAGCTGGAACGCCTCGAACAGCGCCTCGACGCCGAGAAACGAGAGCAGCCCCGCGGTGAGGGCCATGAACACGGTCAGCCAGTGCTGCTTGACCCGGCGCAACGAGGGCAGCCAGAGGAGGCCGAGCGCGACCGGCAGCACCCCGACGAGGAAGCCGATGATCCCGTAGCCGAGAAAACCGCCGCCGCTGACCCCGGGCGTCTCGGTCGCAGCGGGGACCTCCTTCACCGTCTCGATCCCCGAGGAGCTCGTCACCCCAACCGAGATCGGGTCTCCCTGGACCCAGTCGTACGGGATCACGACCGTGCTGGAGCGCAGCCGTCCGAGTATGCGGGAGCCGTCGAGGCTGTACGGCACAATCGCGTCGTCGACCGTGACGGAGGCGATCGTCAGGTCGTCCTGCTGCGGGTTCGTCACGCGAACGTGGATCTCGCCCGGCTTGAACTCGACCCGGCGGACGTCGAACAGGTCAGGCTGCGGTGGGTTCGTTCCGATCAGGCCGGCAAGCGACGACCCTGAGGCCACGTAGCCCCCGACTGCGACCGCGAGCAGGACGATCGGAACGAGCGCCCAGAGCCGCCACGAGAGCTCGCCGCGCCGCGCCGCCTTCGCCTCCATCACTCGACCACGTTGAAGAACGCCATCCAGCCGAGGTCGGTGAACTCCGACTGATGCGCATGGAACATGAACCTGCCGGTGTTCGTGAAGTCGATCTCGATCACGCCGCGCTGCCCCTGGCACTGCATGACCGTGTCCGTGTACTCCCAGTGGTCGCCCGTCCCGGTCGGCTGGTGGCGGAAGAACTCGCCGTGCAGGTGGAAGGAGTTGATCAGGTCGAACTCGGTCAGGTTCGCCAGGTAGATCCGCACCGTCTTGGAACGGCGGACGGTGATCGGGTACTTCGTGTAATAGAAGCTCCGGCCGTTGACGGTGTAGAAGTTGTTGGCTCCGTCGCCGTCGGTGTCGAAGCCGTTCATCACCATCACGAGCTCCTGCGCCGGCGGGCGAGGCTCCTTCGGATCGATGATGAAGGCGCCGTAGAGCCCTTTATGGATGTGCTTCTTCAGCGGCATGGTGTGGCAGTGATAGAGGTGCAGTCCAGCCGGCTTGGCAGGAAACTCGTAGACGAACTCCTCGCCCGAGCGCACGACCTCGAACACCCCGTCCATGTTGGCCGGGTGAATGCCGTGGAAGTGGATCGAGTGCGCATGTGAGCCGGCGTTGACGAAGTGGACTCGCAGCAGGTCGTCCTGGGTTGCCCGGATCACGGGGCCGGGGACGGTGCCGTTGTAGGTCCACGCGGGGAAGAAGACGCCCGGTGCGATCTCGATCTCCTTGTCGAGCGCGCGCATCTCGTACTCGCGGACGCGTCCGGGCTGGTGTGGGAGAGCCGGGGGCGGATAGAGGAGCTCGTCGAGGTCGTTCGGCCCGCCGACAGCGGGCGCGTTCCCCCCGATCAGCGCTGCGTGCCCCATCGCCGGCTGGCCGTGCACGTGTCCGTGCAACGTGCGCTGCGCTGCCTCGGCGTCGCCGTCGAATGCGAGCTTGGCGAGCACCGGCGCTGCGACGATTGGAGCAGCGCCTGCGAGCAGGCGCCGACGTGTAAATTTAGGCACGGCTAAATCCTAGCGAAAGTTAGACAGCCCTAAACCCTTGGCGGCGGGGCGGTTTATGGTCCCCGCCGTGAAACCGTCGCTCTTTCCCTCCCGCTCCCTCGGCGCTCGCGAGGTACGGGCGCTCGCTCACCCGCTGCGGTTGCGGATGCTGGAATCGCTCCATGACGGGCCGGCAACCGCGTCGATGCTGGCCCGAGAGCTGGGCGAGTCGAGCGGCGCCACGAGCTACCACCTGAGGGCGTTGGCCGCGGCCGGGCTGATCGTGGAGGACCTCGAGCGCCGGAAGGGCCGAGAGCGCTGGTGGACGCGCGAGCCCAGTCGCGTGGGCCTGATCTCTTCGGCGCCGGCCGAGGATCCCGAATACGACGCCGCTGTTGCGCAGCTCGAGAGCACGATGCTCGGGCGGGACGAGGATGCGATCCGCCGGTACATGCACGCCCGCGGCGGGGACGAGCACAGCGACGAGTGGCGCGAGGCGGCGTTCATCGGCGGCTGGATGGTCTACGCGACGCGCGAGGAGGTCGACGAGCTGTCCGAGTTCGTCGTGCGCTGGCTGCGCGCGCGCCGCAAGCCGGAGGAGGAGCGCGAGCCGGGCACACCGCTCGTCTACGTCACCTACCGCGCGCTGCCGCAGACGCCGACCGCGGAGGACGCGGGCGGCGGCGGCGACGGCGGTCTGATGACGAATTCCTCAGACCCCTGAAATAGCCGTTTGCGTGGGCCTCGGGAAAGTATTCGTGAGAGCTGCCCGGCCAGACGGAGGGTGCAGCCCGAAAACTCGTGACCGGTATCCCGGAACGGCTTGTTCAAGCGGTTCCCGAAGGGCGGGTCGGCCCGGCTTGAGAGCGGCTCGCTAGGCCGACGCTCACGAGAAACCTGGCGCCCTTGCAGTTGGTGGTCGTACGTTGATCGTGTGTTCCGGACTCGCGAAGATTCCCGCCTCCGTCGCTTCGAGCATCCAGAAGCGGACGTCGTCTGGGCTGCCATAGAAGCCCTCTCTGAGCCTCTGAAGCACGAGGTGCTCCGCGAGCTTGCAACCGCGCTCGCGATGGCTTCGACCGCGCCGAAAACTCCTCTGCAGAGAGTGAGGAAGGGCATCGCTGCGCTCCACCAAGTGTTCGACCTTCTTGGCCACTCCCCCGTCCGTGAAGGAGTACCGCCAAGTTCGCGAGCTTCTCCCGGAGATCGACCTGCCGCCGGAGTCGAATCTCCGCGTCTGGCTCGGCGGCGGCTGGAGTGAGTGTCTGACGCGGGCGCTCCTTCCGTCACTCTCGGATGGGGACTTCAGCGAACTGCCAACCGCGGGCGCATTCGAGGAGTCGGCCCTGGACGCCGCTGTTCGCGACTGCGCCGCAGCGATTGGTCGGCGCCCCTTTTTCAGCGAGTATCTGGCCTGGGCGGCGAAGTGGAACGATTCCGGCGTCTCGCCGAAACGTCCACGCTCCTCGAAGCCTTTCGAGCGCTTCGGCGGCTATCTCGCGGTGCTTGTCGCTGCCGGAGTGATCGATCGAAATCAGGCACACCGGGATGCCATCGAGCGAGTCATCCCGTCAACGCACGAGTACAACGACAGCGAGTGCGCCGACGCGATCCATGAGGTGCGGCGACACCTTGGGCTCGACCGGGCGCCACGAGTGAGCGAGTACACGCGCGGACGTCGCGAGCTGCAGACCTCATTCGCTGCTCAGGGCGTCTTGCGAGCACTGCCGACGGTGGAGACCATCCGTAAGGGGAAGAAGTCGTGGGACGAAGCGCTCGTCAAGGCGGGGCTGGAACCGCTGGGCGGCAAGGCGACCGCGAGCAATCGGCGCGGACGGCGCAAGAGCTTCGAGAACGAGACCTGTCTCGAAGTGCTCCGCCAAGCGTGGGCGGCGATCGGGCTTCCCTTCACGGCCGAGGCATATGGAACCTGGCGCAAGCGAGAGATCGAGCGGATCGTCGCAGCCGACGAGATCCCACACCTCCCATGCTCGATCACGATCGGGGTGCGTTTCGGCGGCTGGCAGCGCGCTTGTCTCGAAGCGATCCCCGGATACGAGATCGACCCGAAGCGGATCCGGCCGCGGGTCGGGCGCGCCCGCGACACCAAAGCCCGCGACACACAACTAGGAGGAGACATTGGCCCAGGCGAATGAACCCGATCCATTGCGAGTCGTACAGGCGATGATTCTCGCGGCCCCGGCGGCAGCACTCGCGGAGGTGGCCTCCCTCCTGCATGGGAAGCTGCACGCCCCCGGTCACGCCCGTGTGAGGCGTGTCGCTGAGCTAGGGCTCCTCGCACAGCTCCTCACTGAGCGGCCCCAGCCCCCGGAGCAGCTGCCACTGACCGAGAGGAAGCTCTACGACGAGCGGCAGGCGAACGACACAGGCAGTACAGCGCCGCTTTCGGCGCGACTCGTCGAGCGCTACGGGAGCTGGAAGCGCGCCTGCTACGCCGCCTGGAGCCTGCTCGACGACGGCCGCTGGACAGAAGGAGGTCTCCCCTGGCCTGCCTCACCTCCAGGCAAGACGCAGGAGCACGCCTACACGCGCGACGAAGCGATCGCCTCGCTTCGCCAGGCGGCAGAGTCCCTCGGACGCGTCCCTTCCTCGACCGCCTACATGCGCTGGCGCCAGAACCGGCTGAACCGGGCTCGCTCCCGCGGCCTACGGCTCCGGCTGGCCGCCGAGAAGCGGATCACCGACCTCCTCGTTCCAGACGTGCCCGAAGGCGACCGATGGAGGGCGGCTTGCGAGGTCGCCTCGGCGGATTGGGCCTCGGCGACCGCTGGTGCCCAGGTGGGCTAGGTCGCTAGATCGAGGGGACACGCGTTGAGGGTCAGGGCTTCTTCTCGGCACTTGCCCTCTGGGCCTCCAAGAGCCGGATCTGCGAGCGCAGATCAGCAACTTCGTCGCGCAGTTGGACTATCGCCCGTTCGTTCCGTTGGACATCGCCCTTCCGCGGCAAGTCCCATTGATTCCAAAACAACACCCCCGCGACGCCGAGGATGGACACCCCAATCGCGCCAAGCGCGATCCCACCGCCGACATTGACCAACGTCGCCCGACGAACGGCTGTTTTGGCTTCGTTCAGTGCCTCAGAGATGGAACTCCAGACATGGCGCGAGGAAGTTGAACTCAACGCTTCTCGGACATAGTCCTCAACGTCGTCCCGGCCGCTGGCGGCGGCGTAGTGACGGTAAGAGCCAGATCTCGCAGGTGCCGACGAGGTATCTCCGGCGAACGACTCGTTGCGACTGAGCTTCGTGAACTCCACCCAGATGACCTTCTCGCCCGCGCTGAAGTGGTACGGGTTGGTCGTGAGGTTGTGGAGTGGAAACGACAGATACCCCACGAAGCCCGGATCGATCAAAGGCCCCGTCCCCAGCAGTAGCCCGCGGTAGACGTTCTGGATTCGGAGGTTGAAGCGAAGCGCGAGGTAGTCCGGCAACTGCAGAAGAGGTGCCAGTGTCACGAATGCGATCGCGTTTGGCTGAAGCTCAAACTCGTCCCCTGGCTTGAGCGTTACGACCCGACGCTCACGCGTCTTGTTGTCCCAACAGAGCACCTTCCCGCCGAGCGCCATCGGATATGAGGCTGGCTTCAGAGCGGTCTCGTCGAACGGATAGATGAGCCCTGTAGCGGCTACGTAATCAGCGATATCAGCAGAATTCAGGAGCGCCGGGTCGACATCCGGAAGCGGGTCTGTGTGGTGCCACTTTTCGAACCGAGCACGAGCGTCGGCCTCGCTCGCCGCGAAGCGATCGGCCACGGTGCTAACGGTCCGCGGGACGGTTACGGCGGGGATCAGGCATGCGCACAGGCTAGAGCCGACATCTGACAGCACGACGGTTTGGTAAATACGCGTCCGCCTGAAGCGATACGATGCCGCCGTGCGCCTTCGCCATCGGCCGGGGGTTGACTACCTCGCTTGTGTCCGCGACTTCCACAACACGTTCGGGATCGCGGCACCCGACTCGCCGAGAGCCCGCGTCGACGACGACCTCCGTCGCTCGCGCGAAGCGCTGATGACCGAAGAGCTGCACGAGCTGCTCGAAGCGATGCGTGCTGAGGACCTCGTCGATATCGCTGACGGCCTCGCAGATCTCCTGTATGTCGTGTTCGGCACCGCCGTCGCCTACGGCATCCCGATGGATGGTGTCTTCGGGGAGGTACACGAGTCGAACATGAGCAAGCTCGGACCCGACGGACAGCCGATCATCGGCGCGGATGGGAAGCGGCTCAAAGGCCCGTCGTACCGACCGCCGAACATCAAAGCCCTTCTGGCCTAGGCACCGCCGAGCCCGGGACCTCCGCCTTAGATGCGAACATGGCGGCAATGTCGCCTGCTCAACGTACCGACAAGCGGTACTGGACGAATCGTTCGGTTGTAGCCTTCGCCGACGGTCGCGACCCGATGGAGGCGGTCGTTCAGACGGCTCGCACGCTCGTGTTCGAGGCCATCGAGGAAGGTTGGGACGGGCCGCCATTCGATCCGTTCGAACTTGCGGCGCGCAGAGGCATCCCGGTCGTTGCTCGGCAAGACCTGCATGACGCGCGCCTCATAGTCGACGAGTCCGGACCGAAGATCGAATTCAATCCAAGCCGTCCGAAAGGACGAGTGCGGTTCAGCATCGCGCACGAGCTGGCGCACACGTTCTTTCCTGACTACCCGGACTTCGTGCGTCACAGGTCAGGCCCCCGAGCGAAGCCCGACGAATGGCAGCTAGAGCTGCTGTGTGATGTCGCGGCGGCGGAGCTTGTCATGCCAATCGGGAGCTTTCCCGACTTGGAGTCGGAGCCGCTCCAGATTGAGGCGCTAATGGACTATCGCAAGCGGTTCGACGTCTCGACCGAGGCACTCTTGCTGCGTGTGATCAAGCTGACGAGACGTGAAGGTGCAGTGTTCGCCGCCTCCCGACTCGACGGCAACGACCTCGCCTCACCGTTTCGGATCGACTACGTCGTATCTTCTCCGTCTGGCTGGGCGCCAACTCTGCGTCGAGGTATGACGATTCCCGCGGAGTCGGTGCTCGGCGACTGCACAGCCGTCGGCTACACCGCAAAGCGTGATTGGTCCCTGACCCAGCACACCGCGCCGATCGGTGCTCAGTGCGTCGGCGCACCTCCTTTCCCCGGCCAGCGACTACCGCGGGTTCTGGGATTGCTGCTGCCCCACATTGCGGGAGAGCGGCGCCCCGGAATCACCGAGGTCGTGGGCGATGCAACTGTGCCGCAAGGTGAGGGCGCGAAGCTGATCGTCCACCTAGTGAACGATCAGACACCAAACTGGGGCGGCGAGTTCGCCAAGAGTCTGCGGCGGCGCTACCCGGAAACGCAGGCATCGTTCCGCGACTGGGCTCGCGAGGACCCGGCGCACCTGACGCTCGGGCGTGTACACGTCGTCGCCATCAGCGCTGACCTCGCTGTCGCGACGATGATTGCGCAGCGAGGTTACCGCCCATCAGCGAGGCCGCGAATTCGGTACGAGGCATTGCGCCAGTGCCTGGAAGGTGTAGCCGATGTGGCGCTGGAAAGCGGTGCCACAACCCATATGCCGCGGATTGGAACGGGTGGGGCTGGCGGGCAGTGGGAGGTCATTGCAGAGTTGATCGACGATGCGCTGATTGCAAGAGGCGTGTCGGTGACGCTCTATACGCCTCGGGGCAAACCCATCCCCCAACGGCAGGAAACTCTTCTCACGCTCCTGAAGTAGCGCATGTGCCAAAACTCGTCGTCGTCCTATCCGGTGCGGTCTCATCTGGCAAGAGCACGCTTGCCGATCGCTTGGCTCGGCGTTTTGGCGTCCATCCCATACACACCAAGGACATTTTGGTCGCCCAATCACGCTCGCGCGACCGCCCGACGCGCGCTCAGCTTCAGCGACTAGGGGATCGGCTCGATCGCGAGACGAACGGCTCCTGGGTTGCCGACGCGACAGTCCATGAAGCTGCTGACCTGCCAGAGGACACCGTCATCCTGATCGACTCAGTGCGTCGAATCGAACAGATCGAAGCTCTCCGGAATGGATTTGGCCGCCAAGTGGTGCACGTGCACCTCACGGCGCCCGAAGAGGAACTCGCCGAGCGCTACAGGAAGCGCGCGACGCGCGCTGACGTGACTGAACTTGCCTCGTATGCCGAGGTTCGGATCAACCGAACCGAGGCGACGATCGAAAGACTCGCCCCCGAGGCGGATGTGGTGATCGACACTGCGCACTGCACCGCCGAGGACGTCGTTGTTCGGGCGGCAACGCATCTCGGGCTAACGAGTCGGGATACGGGCGCTTTCGTTGATGTGATTGTCGGCGGCCAGTACGGGAGCGAAGGAAAGGGCCACCTCGCGTATCACATCGCCCCCGCGTACGACATCCTGATGCGAGTCGGTGGGCCGAACGCGGGGCACCAAGTCATTTGGCCCGACGGCTCTGTCTACACGCATCGGCTGCTTCCCTCAGGCACGCTCGCAAGCTCCGCGAAGCTAGTGATTGGCCCAGGCGCCGTGATTGACATCGACATTCTCCTAACGGAGGTTGCCGAGTGCGGCGTCGAAGTAGATCGGCTCGTGATTGACCCGCAAACCATGCTGATCACCAAAGGTGACAAGACCCGCGAGCGACGCCTGAAGGAGGGCATCGGTTCGACCGGACAGGGTGGCGGAGCAGCCACCGTTCGTCGGATCGAGCGGCGTGACGACGTCAAGCTCGCCCGGGACAGCCTCGCCCTCCGCCCATATGTGCGGCCCGTGTCCGAGGTCTTAGAACAAGCGCTCGCCACGGGCGGCAGCATTCTTCTCGAAGGAACACAGGGAACAGCGCTTAGCCTCTTCCACGGGAACTACCCATACGTCACGTCACGCGACACGACGGCGGCCGGATGCCTCTCGGAAGCCGGGCTCCCGCCAACGTCAGTCCGCAAGGTGGTGATGGTGTGTCGCACGCTCCCGATCCGTGTCCAGAGCCCGACGGGTGGCACGTCGGGACCAATGGCCCAGGAAGTGAGCTGGAAAGACGTGGCGCAGAGGGCTGGACGTCCAGTCGAGCAGCTGACATCCGTCGAAAAGGGTTCCGTGTCCGGCAACCTGCGACGCGTGTCGGAGTTTGATTGGGCACTGCTACGTAAGGCATCCGTCATCAACGGTCCAACCGACATCGCGCTCACGTTTGTCGATTACCTCTCTGCTGCGAACGAGCGAGCGCGCCGATTCGAGCAGCTCGAAGACGAGACCATCCGATTCATAGACGAAGTGGAACGAGTCGCCGGTGCTCCAGTGAGCCTCATCTCGACCCGCTTTCACCCGCGAAGCATCATCGACCGTCGCGCCTGGTAGCCGGTCAATGGATGTTGATCTGCTTGTGACGACCCACCCACGCCTCTTTCACATGGCAGAGGCTGGAAGCTGGTCATCAATCGAACGACATGGTCTTCTCAGCACGACCGCTCTACTCGACCTCTTCGATGTCGAACCATCGCAGCGCCAGGCGATCGAGTCGCGGAGGCGAGGCACGATGACTTCGATCACTCATCCCGAGCATGGTGAAGCGGTAATTCGGGACCAGAAGCCTATGATCGAGAGCCGCCTAGAGGCCTGCCTGATCGACATGACTCCGCGGCAGTGGTACGAACTGTTGAACGGATACGTCTTCTTCTGGCTGACCGAGAGCCGACTAGAGCGGCTTGTGAACGCTCGGCCGTACAGGGCACTCGAACATGACGTGCTCACGCTCGACACCTCGCAGCTCGTCGATCGCTACCGCGAGTCGATCCTGCTCGCGCCCTACAACACGGGAACAACCGCTTATAAGCCCCCAGCGCGCGGGCGAGACACGTTCCGACCAGCCGCTGAGTATTCGTATGAAGAGTGGCGGCGCAAGGGGCGTGACCGCTTCGACGCGGTCGTCGAGCTGGTCATCCCTTACGCGGTACCCGACGTACGCGACTTCGTAATGCATGTCGAACGGAGGCGTGGAGACGAGGTCATCGAGACGATCTGGTCGCGCTAGGCGAGCCCGAGCGACGCTAGGCGAATCCCAATCGCCTCTTGGCTAACCCCGTAGCGCTTCGCAAGGCGTGGTGCGGTCGCTCCCTCTTCCGCCCAGTCCTGCCTTATCAACCCGGCTGGCATCAAGACGTTTGCGGCGAAGGTATTCGCGGCTCTCTCGTGCTTCCAGTCGTATCCGGGAGGGTCACCCGCGCTGACGCTCGACGTGAGATCCAGGTGGTAATCGGCGTGATGACCAAGGATGAGGTGCCCTAGCTCATGGGCGAGCGTGAACCTCTGGCGCCCGCGAGATTGCCCGCTGTTCGTGCTGATCACGGGTCCGTCAGAGAGGTAGAGGAGAAAGCCGGAAAGCGCGTCAGTTGAATAGCGATGCGGTATGACTCGCGCCCCTAGCAGCAGCGCGGCTTTGTCGATATCGACCTCGGGCTCCGTCATTCCCAGGGCGGAGAGCACCTCTTGTGCCGCCTCAATCGGCTCTCGCGACCTTGGCAGGAATACAACCGGCGGGGTCGGAACCGCCTCGGCTTCGGCGACCGCGTGTTGGATCTCCGGTCCGACCTTTGCACCCGACAGCTGTGCGGCAACCGAGCGTAGCGTCAGCGCCGCGACCTCACGATCGCGGTCGGGGCGCTGACGCTCGTCTGGGAGGAAGAAGCTGATGGGCCGGTTCAGCACGTGGGCGAGGTCAAGAAGATCGTCAATGCCGGGGACGCGTTCGCCCGATTCCCACAGGGATATTGAGGAGCGCGATCGCTTGAGGGCCTCTGCGACCTGTCCCTGGGACAGCCGGACGGACTCACGTGCGAGTCGAATGCGCTCGCCGACCATCTGCGCGAGCGGCGGCCCTTCATGCTGTCGTGACGTTCTGTTACTGTTTACGTCATGAGACACGTTACGTATTGTAACGCAACGGCAGTGGTCTCTCGGCCATTCGAGCTACAGCCTACTTGCGAAGCGGGTGCCGCACCGGAGCGGTCGCTAGACGCGGGGCTGGCATCACGTCAGGAGGAGGTGAACTCATGATCAGGCAGCTGGTGGTGTTCGTCTGCCCGCGGGGTCGCAAGAACCAGCGGACAGTCACCTCACGCGGGACGACCACGATTCGGTGCTCGTGCGGGTGTGGCTACGCCTACCGCGTGACGATCCGCTGATCGGCTCGCACTATCCGCAGGCGGCCTGCCTGCGGCATTCGACGAGAAAGGCACGTGACCATGAGTAACGCTGTTGAGGGCTCCAAGAACGAGGACAAGAAGAAGGGAATTGAAATCTCGATCGACGGCGAGCCGTACACGGCGACCGAGAAGGAGATGACAGCCGACCAGATTCTCGGCCTCGCGGGACTGGATCCCGCGCAGAACTACCTTGTCAAGAAGGAGGGACGGAGCCAGACATCCTTCAAGGACAAGGGCTCGACGCTGGTCAAGCTACACAAGCACGACGAGTTCATCAGCGTGCCGATCGGCGACACGACGGTCTCGTAGATGAACGCGCAGATCGAAAACTTCGTGGCGCAGCTCCGCGCCCTCGGCTACGAGCCGGAGGTGCGGCACGAACAGTTCGTCGTCTTCGACTACGAGGTGCCGGTCGGAAAGCACAGTGGCGACATCGTCAAGATCGCGCTCCAAGTGCCCGGCGACTGGCCGATGAGCCCGCCAAGCGGGCCGTTCGTCTCACCACGCCTGCTCCCGATCAACGGTGCGACCGGGCTCGGCCGCCCTTGGGACGCCGTGCACACCGCGCATGATCGCGGACTGGCCGACGCCGAGGGCGTTTGGGAGTACTGGAGCCGCCCGTACCACGCCTGGCCGAACACCGATCGCAGCGCGAAGGCCTACCTTCGCCACCTGCTGACGCTCTTCGGCGAGATCGAGGTGGCCGCTGACGACGGCGATCAGGCTGAAGCCGCATGAGCCACAGCGCCGCGCTCGCATCAGACACCAACTCAGCCCTCGTCGCGCACTTGCTGCAGCACAGACGGGACGAGGATGTCTGCTTCGCGCTATACCGACCGAGCCAGGGGGCCACGCGTTTCACCGGGCTCGTCTCCTCACCGATCCTCCCGCGCGACGGCGAGCGGAAGGTGCACGGGAACGCATCGGTGAGCGCCGCCTACTTCGAACGCGCGCTCGGCTTGGCGCTTGCCGAGGGTGCTGGTCTCGCCTTCCTGCACAGCCACGGTCGCAGCTCCCGCCGCTGGCAGGAGATGAGCCGCGACGACCGCGAAACAGAGCAGCTCTACGCACCGCGCGCCCTCGCGATGACGGGGCTGCCGCTGCTTGGATTGACCCTCTCCGGGGACGAGTTCTGGAGCGCTCGCTTCTGGGAGCGCGTCGGACGCGGCGACTACGCGCGTCGCGACTGCGAGAGCGTCCGCGTCGTTGGTGAGCAGCTGCGGCCGTCGTTCCACCCGGAACTGCGGCCGCGCCCGAGCTTTCGCGAGGCGTTGTCACGCACGATCTCCGCCTGGGGCGAAGAGACGCAGGCAGACCTCGCCCGCCTTCATGTCGGCGTCGTAGGTCTCGGCAACGTCGGCGCGATCGTCGCCGAGGCGCTCGTGCGAAGCGGGGTCGAGCGCGTGACGCTGATCGACTTCGACACCGTCAAGACGGTGAACCTCGACCGTCTCCTAAACGCGACCGAGCGCGACGCCGAACTGTCAAGAAGCAAGGTTGAGACGGCACGGCGCGCCCTTCTTCGGCACGCGACTGCCTCGCATCCGCGCATCGAAGCGCATGAGTGGAGCGTCGTCGAGGAGGAGGGATTTCGTGTCGCGCTCGAATGCGACGTCCTCTTCTCTTGCGTGGATCGTCCCTGGCCACGCGCTGTCTTGAACCTCGCTGCTTACGCGCACCTCACCCCTGTTGTCGACGGTGGGATTCGCGTCCGCGTCAAGGACGGCCGCCTCCGCTCAGCCGACTGGAAGGCACATGTCGCCGCGCCCGGTCGCCGCTGTTTGGAGTGCCTCGGCCAGTTCAACCCGGCCGATGTGACGCTGGAGCGACAGGGCGACCTCGACGACCCGACATATATCGAAACTCTCCCCGCAGACCACCCGCTTCGCAGCAACGAGAACGTCTTCGGGTTCGGCCTTGCCGCTTCGTCACTGGAGGTGATGCAGCTGCTACAGATGGTCACGGCGCCGGGCGGGGTCGCTGACATCGGCAGTCAGCACTACAACTTCAAGACGGGCAGGATCGATCTAGAGACGCGCGGTTGCAATGACAACTGCCCCTACTCGACACAACTCGTCGCCGTGGGCGAGGACGCGTTCTTCTCGCCGCTCGGCGAGCACGCCGCCGCCCACGAAGAGCGTGCGGATAGGGCGAGTCGTCAGCGGCAGCGAGACGTCAGGCTCGGGCGGCTAACCGACCGGGTGTATGACGCCGTCGCGCGCGCCGATCGGTTCGTTCGACAGCGGCTGCAGCGAAGAGGGTCGCGTCCGTGACCTTGGCTATCGCGTCGGCCGGGGCAGGCGCCCAGACTGATCCCGCCGTTTGGCTGACGGTCGTCGGGGCGATCGCTGCGACGCTCGTGGCCGTCGGGCTCTACTTCTACCTGCCTCTCGTCTCACGAGCATTGCGCTGGTACGTCCGGGGCACATGGCGTCGACTTCGGCGCGTGCGCCGCGATCGCCTCGGCGCGGCCGGGTGGTTGCTGGCGATCACCGAGTGGTTGGCGGTTGCCGGAACACGGCTGTCCGTCGCGCTCTATGCGACATTCGTAATGCTCGTCGTCGCGCCGATCCTCGGCACGTTCGGATGCTTCATGCTGGCGGCAGCGTTGATCGCGGCCTAGCGGAGCCCGTCGCCGCGCACGCGATGGACATGCCTTTGGGCGGAAGAAACAGAGGCTGCTCCGTCCGGCTGACTCGACACACTGTCGGACTCGATGGAGGCGAAATACGCGCAGCGCTCTCGAACGGCTCGTAGTGTCGAAACATGGGACGCGGAGGGCATGAAGCGCAAGGCGGGCCAATGGCGGTAGCGGTCGCTCCGCGAACGGTTTCGCATGCTGGGACTGAGTTCGAGTCGGCGGCACACGCCGCATTTGTCACTCAGCACCTCACCCATCGTCACGCAAGGGCGGTTCCGGCCACGGGCTCGGACGCATCGGCAGTGACAGTCATCGCGCAATCCCTCGATGCCGCTGACCAGGTTGCTGAAGATCTTGCCGCCGTCAGCGGGCTCGACGCCGACGACTGGGCACACGGCTGGCGCAAGCACGACGGCGCACTCGCGATCGATGTCTGCCCGACCACCCCAGCCGAGTTCGTCGACGACTACGTCGCTCGCGAGAGTCTCGACCGCGCTCGACGTCGGCCCGAGCTTGAGCAGCGTGTGCGCGACAGCTTGGGCGGGCTCGTCAACGTCCTGATCACCGACTCTGGCACAGAGGCGGCAACGGGACAGGACTACGTCGAGATCGCTGCAACGTCTCTTGCTGACGCAGACGAAGCCGAGGCGCGGCTTGGTGAGATCGCCGACGTGTCGGCCGAGACATGGGCGCACGGCTGGCACTCCGACGGCGCGCTCCTCGTCCTGCGGATCTTTCCGAGCTAGCTCTCCTCGCTCGGCGGCTCCAGCTCGACCGCCTCCTCGCCCTCGGTCGCCGCGTCGGAGTCCATCTGTCCATCGGTCTCGACCTGGGGGCGCCCACCGCCGAGCGCCTCGAACCTCGTCGGATCACCCTCCGTCAGGTGTTCGTAAAGATCGCGGTACTGCTGTGCGATCCGAGGACTGTAGGACGCCTTGTACCACTGGTGATAGACGATCCGGGTGATACCCGCCTGCACCGACTCCTTGAGGCAGCTGAAGCACGGGCTCTGAGTCGTGTAGAGAACGCCGCGGTCGACACGAATCCCGAACCGGGCGGCGGTGATGAAGGCGTTCTGCTCGGCGTGAACGCAGACGCAGCGATCGAGCGCCTGACCCGCCTTGTGTGCTTCATCCGACATCAGATGCTGATTGCCCTGCTTCTCGTGCCAGCGGTCCTTGCAGCGGACGCAGCCGCCGTCCTTGCAATTCGCGAACCCGGAGGGCGTACCGTTGTAACCGGTCGAGATGACCCGATCCTCCAGCACGATGACCGCTCCGACCTTCGTGCCGAGACAATCGGCCCCGGTCTCGACGGCATCGGCGAGACGCATGTAGTACTCGTCGCGCGCAATCTGCTTGGCGCGACGATCCGGCTCGTTCTGCACGGCATCCACGGCCCGCGACGATACCCGTGATCCTCGGACGGAGCCACCGGCGCCGGAGGTGCGTGCCGTCGAGGAGCTTGGAGAGACGATTACGCGGCAGGTCGGCCCGCCGGGTCCGGGTGAGGCCGCCAGTTGTGCGCCCCCGTCGTCTGCTCGCTCATGCGTCCGCCCTGGGAAACCAGAGCGCTGTCTCCCTCTCCTCTTTCGTAAGCCAGCCCTGGTCGATACCGCGAAGCACGAGTTGGTCGAGCCGCTCGCAGCGGCCGCGACACATCGCCGTTTCTAGCCGGAGCGCGTTGATCTCGATCTTGTCCAGGTCGAGCCGTAGACGCCCCTCGCTGTCGCGCCGGATCCGCCGCTCATCGAACAAGGCCTCGCCGTCTCGACTAGGCCACGATCCGGTAGACCTGGAAGACCTCGGCGTAGTCGCGGTTCACGTTGATCCCGTGCACGCGCGCGAGGTTCCAGACGTACTCCGGATTGGCGTAGCGGCGATGCTGCTGCGAGGCGTACTTCGCGAGCGCGGCGACCTTCTTCTCCAGGTGCCGCTGCTCGAGCGCGACGTAGGCGCCGTACGAGAAGTCGAAGTTGTTCCAGGGGATCTCGTAGCCGAGCACCGTCGTCCGCTTGAATGCGCGCAGGCCTTCCTGCGCGATCGTCTGGTGGTCCTGGTGCACGTCGTGGTGCGACGGCTGGAAGACCGCGTCCGGCTTCAGCTCCTCCCACAGCGAGACCAGCAGCTCGAGGATGTCCTGCCGGTGCTCCGGGAACGTGCGCACGTCGAAGTCGTGGACGGCGAGGTGCGACTCCGGGATCCCGAGCTCACCGGTGGCCTCGCGCACCTCGCGCGCAAGCGTGTCCGGCGCGAACCCCTCGGGCAGCGAGCGAGTTGCGATCGAGAAGGCGTGATAGTGAACCTCGACGCCCGACTCGACGAGGCGAGCCATGGTGCCCCCGCAACCGAACTCGCCGTCGTCTGTGTGCGGCGCAAGCACGAGCACGCGCTTCCAGGCCTCGATCATCGCGGGGAGTGGTATCACGGTTAGGCTCCCCTCGTACCGCACCTTTCGATGAACCATGCTGACACCGCCCAACTTGCGGCCGTGCTTGGGGCACTCGGCGCCGTGCTCGTGCTGCTGGCTCGCACACGGTCCCCGCTCCTCGCCGGCTTCGCACTGCTTGGCCTCGCAGAGGCAGGTCTCGTCTGGTCGCTCTCGGGGGACGGAGGAACGAACCTCGCTGTCGAGCCGGTCAAGCTCGCTGCCGGCGCTGCAGGCCTCGTGCTGCTCGCGCTCGGGGTCGCCGCCTTCCTGCGCTGGCCGGCCGCGGTCACGCCGCTCGTGCTCGCCGCGGCTCCCTTCCGGCTGCCCCTCGACGTCGACCCCAACGCGCGCTTCTTCCTCTCGGTCGGGGACAGCGGCGAGCTTGGACGGCTCCTCCCGCTCTACGGCGTCCTCGGAGCCGCCTGCCTGGCCCTGATCGTTCGCGCCGTGCGCGACCAGGACGTTCCGGCGCTGCCGCCGATCGCCGCGCTGCCGGCGGCGGCGTTCACGGCCTTTGCGGCCTTGTCGCTCCTCTGGACGCGCGATCTCGAGGCCGGGACCACGACGCTCGCGTTCTTCCTACTCCCCTTCACGGCTCTCGTGGCAGTCGTCGCTCGAGCACCCTTTCCGCCCTGGCTGCCACGCGCGCTCGCCGTGATCGCGGTTGCGCTCGCCACGCTCTTCGCCGTGATCGGGATCTGGCAGGCGCTCACACACGAACTGCTCTTCTTCGCCCCGAATCTCGAGGTGGCGAACACGTACGCGCCCATCTTCCGCGTCACCTCGCTCTTCCGCGACCCCAGCCTCTACGGCCGGCACGTGGTGCTCGGAATCGTGGTGGTCGTGGTCGCCGTGTGGCTGCGTCGCATCCCGACACTCCCGGCGGTCGCCCTGATCGCAGTGCTCTGGACCGGTCTCTACTTCTCCTACTCGCAGTCCAGTCTCGCGGCGCTCTTCGCCGCCGTGCTTGCCGTCAGCGCGATCGCGGGCACCCGCGGCGCGAGGAAGGCGGTGGCGGCCGCGACGACGGTGCTCGTGCTCGTCGGCACCGGTCTTGTCGTTCACGAGGCGCTCGACACCTCGGTGCGAAGAGCGACGAGCGATCGGTCACGCCGCGTCGTGCTCACCGCGCGCGTCTTCGCCGAGCATCCGATTGCGGGCGTCGGCATCGGCTCGCAACCGCTTGCGAGCCAGCAGCTGTCGGCGCGCTCCGGGCCGAAGCCGAACTTCGTCTCACACGCGACGCCGGTGACCGTCGCTGCAGAGCTTGGCGTGATCGGGCTCCTCGCCTATGCCGCGCTGCTCGTCGCTGCCGCATTCCTGATCGAGGCGGTGCGGCGGCGAGACCCCGCGCTCGGGCTCACCCTCGCTGCGGCGCTGCTCGCGCTGTTCGTGCACGCGCTTTTCTACAGCGGCTTCTTCGAAGATCCGATCACCTGGCTCGTGCTCGCGATCGCGGCCGGCTATCTCGTCTCGCGCGACCAGCCGGCCGAGGAGGTTGCGACAATCGCTCCGTCCCCAGAACCGGCCCTCACCTGATGGCGATCCCCAGGCCGGCCGCCTGGGCGCTGCTCGGCACGCTCGGCGTACTCACGGTGGTTGCCCTGCCCGACCTGGGATCCGGCGCCTGGCCCTTCGCTCCCGCCAGCGTGGAGCCCCACGGCCTGCTTGGGCCGATCGTCCGGGCGGCCGACGAGAAATGGGATCCCGACGTTCCCCGGACAGCCGCGATGATCGCGGCGCTCGTCGTCGCGCTCGCGGGCGCCATTGCCTGGCGTGCGGATAGCTGGCGGCGCGGCTGGGCGGTCGCGCTGTGCGCCGTCGTCGTTTCGCTGCTGGTCGTCCCCGCTGTCCTGCTCCAGGTCGGGCTCCGCGACGCCACGGCCCCCTGGTATCACGTGAACGACTCCACGTACCAGATCGAGATCGCGGGCGACCTCGTTCTCCACGGCGACAACCCGTACGGCCACGACTACCGCGGCAGCGGCCTCGAGCGCTGGTATCCGGCGGCAGGCGAAGGCGGCAGGCGGCAGGTCGCGCTCGACCACTTCGCGTATTTCCCAGGCACCGTGCTGACGGCAGCCGCATGGCGCCTGCTTCCGTCTCCTTTCGACGACTACCGGCTGCTTGTGCTGCTCGCCACGCTCGCGCTGCTCCCGGCCGCACTGTTCTTCCCGGCCCCGTTCGCATGGCGGCTCGCGCTCGGCGCAGCGCTCGCCGCCAACCCACTCGTGATCAAGGCGGCGTGGTTCGGGACTGCGGACGCGCCGAGCGTCCTCTGCCTCGTGCTCGCCTTTGCTCTGGCCGCCCGGTCCCGCTGGGTCTGGGCCGCAGTCCTCCTCGGTGCTGCCGTGCTGCTCAAGCAGTTTGCGCTCGTGGCGCTGCCGTTCCTGGCCGTGCTGCTCGTCGTCCGGGACGGGTCGCGATCAACTGCCGTCCGCGCGGGCGCGGCGTTCGGCGGCGTGCTCCTCGCCGGAGCCCTCCCGTTCCTCATCGCCGATCCAGCCGCTCTGTGGGACGACACGGTCGCCTACGGCGCGGGGACCTACCGGATCGTCGGCTACGGGCTGTCGGCGCTCCTCGTCCGGGCCGGCGTCATCGACGACCGCTTCGACCCGTATCCGTTCGCGCTGCTCGCCGTCCTCGTCTGGGCCCCGGTGACCGCCTGGCTCCTCTGGGGCCAGCTCCGCTCTCGAGCGCTCTGGAGCGCGGCGGCCGGATTCTCCATCTCGATGCTCCTGCTGCTCTTCCTCGGGCGTGTCTTCCAGACGTCCTATCTGGTCTGGCCGCTCGCGGGCATCGCCGTCGCCTACCTCCTCGCGGCGGCTGAGCGCGAAACGGCCTGACGCGGACGCACGACGACCCGCGCGCGAGCTCCGTGCTTGTTCGCCTCGACGAAGAGCATGTACCGCCCCGGCTGCGGGGCACGCAGGATGAGCAACCCCGGCCGGGCGACGCCTGTCCGGCCCGCGAAGCGCCAGCGAAAGGTCTTCGCATCGGTCGTCACGCGGACGCCGAAGCGCGTCTGCGCCAAAACCGGGATGGTGGTCCGAGCGAGCTCGATGTAGCGAATGGTGACGAAGATTTCCCGGGCCTTGCCGACGTTCCCCGCCTCGTCCTCCGCCGCCGCGACGAGGCGGTGGGGGCCGGTCTTGAGCGCGCGGCCCTTCAGCTTCCCGCTCCACTCCAGCGCGCCCTCGGGCCGCTTGAACTTGGTGTAGACGTGGCGCACGCCGTCGACGCGAAGAATGCCGTGCGCCGGCTCGTCGACCCTGTAGCTCACGACGACGCGATCGTTTCTGCCGTCGCCGTCCGGTGAGAAGACCTTCGTCGAGACGTTCGTCACCGTGATCTTGGGCGCGCGGGTATCGAGACGGATGGGGTTCTGCAGCACGAAGCTACGCGCGCCGCTCTCGAGCGTGAGCCGAGGCCGGTACGACCCGTCGGGGACGATCCGGCCACGGTTGTCTCGGCCGTCCCACTTGACCGTCACCACGCTGCGGGCACGGTAGCGCCGGCGGTCGACGAGCGTTCGGACGGAGCGATCCGCACTCGAGATGAGCTCGAGCGTCACCGTGTCTGTGCGCCTCAGCCCGATCCGGATCGTCGCAGCGCTCTTGTCACACGCGCACGCGGGAGACAGGGTGCGGTCGATCACGATCCGCCCGACGGGGCTCGGCTCCAGCTTCTGGCGCTGAGTGGTGACGAAAGCCAGCGCAGTCGCGACGAGCAGCGCGAGGACGATCGCGGTCGGCGCGTGGCGCTGCACCTCGCGGACGCTATCGCGTTGCGAGGCGACGCTTTCGCTTTGCGGTCGTCGCCGGCTTGACCGGCGGGCGTTTGTCCTCGAGGCCGTAGACGCGTGTGCGGCCCACGAGATAGACCCGATCACGATCCGCCACGATGGGCGAGTAAGCTCCGTCGGGGAAGCTCCAGACGCGCTTCCCGGTCAGGGCGTCGAGGGCGAAGGTCTGGTTGGCGCCGGGCTCGACTCGCCGCTTGTGCCTGCCCCCGAACCCCCCGAGCGTCGAGTAGTAGAGGAGCCCGTCCATCACGGTCGGCGCGCCGGACACGCCACCGGGTGAGTCGTGCCGCCACCGCGTCTTGCCGGTGGCTGCGTCGAAGGCGACGACCCAGCCGTCCCACGTCCCGACGTAGACCGTCTGGCGCCACACCGCGGCGGCTGTGTAGACGTAGGTGCCCGCGCGCTGCGCCCAGATGAGCTTGCCGCTCTTCGCCCCGTAGGAGTAGACGTAGCCGTCGGCGTTGCCGATGAACACCCGGCCGTAGGCGACGGTGGGCGTCGCGTAGAAGTATTCGCGACGGCCGAAGCGCGAGAACGACGCGTTGCGCCAGCGCTGCCGTCCCGTCCGCGCATCGATCGCGTAGAGATGTCCGCTGTTCGTGGGCACGTAGATCGTGCCGTGGGCGTACGCGGGGCCGGCGACGACCTTGTCGTCGGTGCGAAAGCGCCACTTGACCTTCTTCGTCCTGACGTCGATCGCGTAGACGTTGCGGTCCCACGAGCCGAAATAGATGATGCCGTTGACGATCAGCGGCGAGGATTCGATCGCTCCGGGCCGGAAGCTCCAGAGCTCGCGCCCGGTCCGCGCGTTCATCGCGATCAACATGCCGGTCGCGCCCGCCTGGTTCTTCCGGCATGGGAGCTCGTGCATCAACACCTGGTAGACCACGCCCCGCCAGACCGTCGGCGAAGCTGCAGCGCAGCGATGGAAGTTCTTGGTCCAGAGTTGCTTGCCCGTCTCGGCGTTGAGGGCGAAGAAGAGCCCGCGCTGTTGCGCGACGAAGACCTTGTCGTAGGCGACAGCGGGCGGAAACTCGATGTAGTGCCGCGCCCGGAGCATCCAGACGCGACGGTAGGGCGGATGGTGCTTCGCCGGGGAGACGTGCGTTCGCTGGACGTCACGGCCGTACGTGGGCCACTGCGCGTCGAGAGACGGGCGCGGCTTCGGCCCCGGCTGGGTGGTGATCGGGGGCACAGTCGTCGTGTCGGCCGGGTTCTCGGTCGGGACGAACTCCTCGGTGGAGGAGCCAGTGATCGCGCGGGATCGACCTTCGTAGAAGTAGTAACCGACCGCAGCGCCGAGGGCGGCAACGAGAAGTACGAGGACGCCGAGCACGAGCGTGCGCCGTCTGGGAGCGAAGCGGGCGATGCGTTCCAGCGTAGCGAGCACGCCCGCGGCGCTCGTCGGCCTACCGCGTCTCGACTCTACATTTCTTGCAGATGATTTCTACGAATGATGTAGAACCTCTCGTTTCTACTCCAGCTGTAGAGATCTTCTACGTCTTCGGTAGACTGCCGAAGGTGGAGCGTCAGCGCAGCGGCGATCTCTTCCCGACGGATCGCCCGCTGCCCGCAAGCCAGATGATCGGGCGAGATGCGGACGTCCGGAACATCGTGACGATGCTCGAGGGCGGCGCGAACGTCGTGGTCGCCGGTGCTCGCCGGACGGGGAAGACGAGCGTCTGCGACGCGGCGCTGCTGCGGGCTCAGCGTCACGGCTTGTACACGGTCGGCGTCGATCTCTTCCGGATCCCGACCGCGGCCCAGCTCGCCGAGACGCTCGTCGCCAAGGCGGTCGCGAACCGCCCGCCGCTCAAGCGGCTGGTGCACGCGACGCGACGAGCCGGCCGGTTCGCCGGCGAGGTGGCCGAGCGGACGCTGACGCTCAAGGCTCAGGCGGAGCTGGGGGAGGAGATCGAGATCGCCTTCCGGCCCGGCCTCGCCGACCGCGACCCCGGTAGGTACCTGGAGTACGCGCTGGAGCTGCCGAACCGGATCGCCAAGGCGGACGGCAAGCACGCAATCGTCTTCTTCGACGAGTTCCAGGAGGTGGCGAACCCGCGCAAGCCGTACGGAGAGCCGGACGAGATCACCAAGAGGATGCGGTCGATCTTCCAGCGCTCGGACGAGTGCAGCTACCTGTTCGCGGGCAGCGTCGAGCACCTGCTCCGCGAGCTCTTCGGTCCGAGCAGCCGTGCCTTCAGCCAGTTCGGGTCGTTCTACGACCTACGGCCGATCGCGCTCGACGCATGGCACGAGGGGCTGCAGGACCGGTTCGAGGCCGACGGCTGCACGCTCGAGGCAGGGGCGGTCGAGCGGATCGTCGAGCTCGGCGAGCAGCATCCGCGCGCAACCATGCTGATCGCCCAGCGCACGCACCTGACGTCGATCATGCTCGACACCCGCACGATCGACCTCGTTCTCGTGCAGCAAGGGTACGACGGGGCCTTCGAAGGCGACCGCCCGGTCAACGAGCAGTCCGTGGAGCAGATCCGCCGTCTGCACAAGCTGGCGCTCGTGGTCGCGCGTCGGATCGCCGCCGGTGACGCTCCGCACGCCGGCTTGAATGCCAGCGAGAGCTACCGGGCGGTGAAGTCGCTCCACGACGCCGGGCTCGTCGAGAGCTCCGGCCCGCGCCGGTGGAGGATCGTGAACCCGCTCCTCGCCCGCTACCTGCGCGAGCTCGAGCCGCTCGGCTAGCGTGGAGGAATGACACGCATTGCGGACCCTTATCGCGACACCTCGGTGATCGACGCGCGCGGGCCGCGCTTCAACCAGGCGGTGATCGGAATCGGGTCGCTCGTCGCGGTCACCGTCGGCCCGTGGTGGCTCCTTGCGGTACTCGCGCTCCAGCTGATCGTCGGGCTCACGCTGGGCCGCCGCTGGTGCCTGCCGTGCGTCGTCTACTTCGAGCTCGTCCAGCCGCGCTTCGGCGAGGGGCCGCTCGAGGACGCGCGACCGCCTCGTTTCGCGAACCTCGTCGGCGCCGTCTTTTTGAGTGCTGCCGGCCTCGCGTTCGTCGCCGGCTGGGACGGGGCGGGCACCGTGCTCGGTGCCCTCGTAGCCGCACTCGCGCTCCTCGCGGCCAGCACCGGCTTCTGCGCCGGCTGCGAGGCGTACAAGGCCGGCTACCGGCTCACCGGCAGGAGGTTCGCCTCCTGCCCGCTGCCCCCGCAGCCGGCTCCGAGCTCGCGCTCTCTGTAGCCGTCACTACTCGGTCGGCTGGCCGATCTCCTTCTGCACCTTCGCCATGAAGCCCGTCTCGCGGTCGAAGAACTCCGACTGCACGTTGTCCCAGCCGCCGACGTCCGCGATCGTGAAGAGCGAGGGTGGCGTCGGGAAGTCGAACGTATCGAGCACGGACTTCGAGACCGGACGGTACCCCTCGTCGCCGTAGACCTTTTGCGCCTCGTCGGTGAAGAGGAAATCGACGAACGCGCGTCCCGCGTCGGAGGCATCCTTCGTTGCAGCAACCGGGTTCTCGATCAGGATCGTCTCGTCCGGCACGACGTACTCGAAGGGCTGCCCCTGGCGCTTGGCGAAGATCGCCTCGTTCTCGTACGCAATCAAGACGTCGCCCTTGCCGGCCGCAAACGTCGTCAGCGACTCGCGCGCGCTCTTGTCCTGGACCGACACGTTGCGGAAGAGGTCACGGAGGTAGTTGCGCGCCTGCTCCTTCGTCTTGCCCTGCTCGAGCTGCGCGCCGTAGGCGGCCATTACGTTCCAACGGGCGCCGCCGGACGTGAACGGGTTCGGAGTCACGACCTCGACGCCCTTCCTGACGAGATCGTTCCAGCCGCGGATGCCGTCCGGGTTGCCCTCGCGCACCACGAAGACGACGACGGAATCGGTGACCATGCCCTTGTGGTCGCCCGCATTCCAGTTGGCGGGGACGATGCCGGGCTCGACGAGGCGGGCCATGTCCGGCTCGAGCGAGAAGGCGACGACGTCGGCCCGCAGGCCCGCCTCCACGGCACGGCTCTGCTCGCCGGAGGCTCCATAGGACTGGTCGAAGTCGACGCCCTTGCCCGAGCCGGACGTGTAGAGGTCGATCAGCTTGGCGTACGCCTCGCGCGGTGTCGAGTAGGCGACCAGGCGGACGGAGCCGCCGGCCGCGCCCTCCGGCGCTGCATCGTCCGACGCCGAGCCGCCGCAGCCCGCCAGAACGAGGCTTGCAATGACGAATGAGCACATGGTCGAGCGCATCGAGTTATCCCCACCAATTCCGTAGACTTTATTCCTGAGATTAGTAGCAATTATACGGTCGTCCCCGTGCGCTGGTACGATCCGCCCCGATGACGACCACCTCCCACGATGAGGTCGCGGCGCTCGCCGCACGCTCCGAGGAGCTCTCCGCCGAGGCGTTGATCGGCGAGATGGTCGCCCGTTTCGGCGACCGCGTGTCGCTCGCCTGCTCGTTCCAGAAGGAGGAGGCCGTTCTGCTCGACATGCTGCTCGCGGCCGATCCGAAGGGGCGCGTCTTCGCGATCGACACCCACTACCTCTTCCCGGAGACCTATGAGCTCTGGCGCGAGGTCGAGCGGCGGTACGACACGAAGATCGAGGTGTTCGAGGGCCCGAGCGCCGAGGAACTGACGGCGACTCACGGCGAGAAGCTCTGGGAGCGCAAGCCCGACCTCTACCTCGCGGTCGCCAAGGTCGAGCCGCTCGTCCGCGCGCTCGAAGACCTCGACTGCTGGATCACCGGCATCCGCCGCGAGCAGTCGCCGACTCGCGCGAACGCGCCGAAACTCGGCTGGGACGTCGCGCGCGAGATCTGGAAGGCGAACCCGCTCGCCGACTGGAGCGACGACGACTGCTGGACGTACATCCGGGAACGTGGGCTCCCCTACAACCCGTTGCACGACCGCGGCTACGCATCCATTGGCGACACCCATTCGACGCGCCCGGGCGCCGGCCGCGAAGGCCGCTGGGCCGAGAGCGGCCGGACCGAGTGCGGCCTGCACACGCCGTGACTCTGCCGCGATGATTGGGGCGCCCGTCCACCTCTCCCACCTGGACGAGCTCGAGGCGGAGGCCATTCACATCATGCGCGAGCTCGCGGCCGAGCTCGAGCGGCCCGTGCTGCTCTTCTCGGGCGGCAAGGACTCGATCGTGCTCCTGCGCCTCGCGGAGAAGGCGTTCCGGCCCGGCAAGTTCCCGTTCCCCGTGATGCACGTCGACACGGGCCACAACTTCCCGGAGGTGATCGAATACCGCGACCGTCGCGTGGCCGAGCTCGGCGAGACGCTGATCATCGCCTCGGTGCAGGAGTCGATCGACACGGGACGAGTGGTCGAGGAGACGGGCCCGCGCGCATCCCGGAACCAGCTCCAGACGACGACGCTGCTCGACGCGATCGAGGAGCACCGCTTCGACGCTGCGATCGGCGGCGCGCGCCGCGACGAGGAGCGCGCGCGTGCCAAGGAGCGGATCTTCAGCTTCCGGGACGACTTCGGCCAGTGGAACCCGCGCGCGCAGCGGCCGGAGCTGTGGAACCTCTACAACGCGCGAGTCCGCCGTGGCGAGCACGTCCGGGTCTTCCCGATCTCGAACTGGACGGAGCTCGACGTCTGGCAGTACATCGCCCGCGAGAAGCTCGAGCTGCCGTCGATCTACTTCGCCCACGAGCGCGAGGTCTTTCGCCGCGATGGGATGCTCTACGCGGTCAGCGACTTCGTCGAGCGCATGGACGGCGAGGATCCCTTCACCGTCTCGGTCCGCTTCCGCACGGTCGGCGACATGAGCTGCACGGGCGCGGTCGCGTCGGACGCGAAGTCGCTCGAGGACGTGGTCACGGAGATCGCGGCGACCCGCATCACGGAGCGCGGCGAGACCCGCGCCGACGATCGCGCCAGCGAAGCGGCGATGGAGGACAGGAAGCGCGTTGGCTACTTCTGAGCAACTGATGCAGACCGAGCTCCTGCGGCTCGTGACCGCGGGCTCCGTCGACGACGGCAAGTCGACGCTGATCGGCCGGCTGCTCTTCGACACGAAGCAGATCCTCGCCGACCAGCTCGAGCACATCGAGGAGACCTCGAAGCGCCGCGGCGACGGGTACGTCAACCTGGCGCTGCTCACCGACGGCCTCCGCGCCGAGCGCGAGCAGGGGATCACGATCGACGTCGCCTACCGTTCCTTCGTCACGCCGCGCCGCCGCTTCCAGCTCGCCGACGCGCCGGGCCACGTCCAGTACACGCGAAACATGGTCACGGGCGCCTCGACCGCGGACGTCGCGATCATCCTCGTCGACGCGCGCAAGGGCGTGATCGAGCAGACGCGCCGCCACTCGTACCTGGCGGCGATCCTCGGCATCCCCCATGTCGTCGTGGCCGTGAACAAGATGGACCTCGCAGGCTTCTCCGAGCGGCGCTTCCGCGAGATCGAACAGGAACTGCGGGAGACGAGCGAGCGCCTCGGCCTACGCGACGTCCACGTGATCCCGATGTCGGCGCTCCAGGGGGACAACGTCGTCGAACGCGGCGAGGGGATGCCCTGGCACGACGGCCCGACGCTGCTCGAGCACCTCGAGACCGTCGAGATCGCCGGCGACCGAGATCTCGACCACCGCCGCTTCCCCGTCCAGTGGGTGATCCGGCCGATCTCGGAGGAGCACCATGACTTCCGCGGCTACGCCGGGCAGGTCGCCGGCGGCGTCTGGCAAGCCGGTGACGACGTCGTCGTCCTCCCTTCGGGGCGGTTGACCTCGGTCGCGTCGGTCGAGACCGCCGACGAGCCGCTCGACGCGGCGGTGCCGGGCATGTCCGTGACAATCCGCCTGGCCGACGACCTCGACGTCTCCCGCGGCGACATGCTCGCCGACCCCGAGCAGGCCCCGACCGTCGCGCGCGAGCTCGAAGCGACGGTCTGCTGGATGGCCGAGAAACCGCTCGAGCCGCGGACGAAGCTCGCGATCAAGCACACGACGCGCACGGTCCGCGCGGTCGTCGACGAGCTCGTCTCGGTCGTCGACATCCACACGCTCGAAGACCAGCCCGGGCCGGCGCGGCTCGAGCTGAACGACATCGCCCGGGTGCGGCTGCGCCTCTCCGAGCCGCTCGCCGTCGACCCGTACACAGAGAACCGCACGACCGGCGCGTTCATCCTGATCGACGAGACGACGAACGACACCGTCGGCGCCGGGATGATCGTCTCCGCCTCGGGCTAGCAGGGGGGCGGTGTACCCTGCCGCCATGGAGGATGCGGTCGTCTTGAAGGTCGTTTCCGGCGAGCCCGAGGCTGAGGTCGTATGCGGTCTCCTGCGCTCGGCCGGGATCGAGTGTGGTTACCGCGACACCGAGGCGATCGACTCGCCGCTCGAGGACTTCACGGCTTCCGGCCCGCGTGAGATCCTCGTCCACGAGTCGGATCTCGAAGCTGCACGAGCGCTGCTCGGCGAAGGCGAGCGCTGAAGCCTTCCGCCCGCGTCCAGATCGCGGAGCTGACAGTGGGCCGTCCTTGCGGCTGAGCGCGGGAGCGACGAAAGGCGGTTCGGGGACGGGATCGTCGCGGTGACCGCCGAACGCAACCTTGCCGAGCGGGTTGCGGAGATACTCAGCCAACTCGACCCTGGCCGGTTCAGGCCACCACCCAAGGGCAACGGGATGGGTTGGTTGTAGCTGCAGCCGCTCGGACGGGCGCCGGCACGATCGGCGCTCGTGCGCCGGACGTCGAATTGCGGCAGGTCGTCGGTGATCTCGGACCACGGGGCCTTGGAGCCGACGAAGATGTGCTCAGTCGGACGGATGCTAGGAGGATCGACCAGCGACCCCATCCCGACATGCACAAATGCGCGGTCCCGGACACCAGAGAAGAGGAAGGAGCCGCACGTCCCGCACCGCGTGTCCCTACCGTCTTGCTCTCCGACGAAGGCGATGTCGTCCGGACCCCTCCCTCCAAGCTCTCGAGCTTCTCCCGCTTTCCGATGACGTCATGGTTCCTTCCTCTGCTCCGACGGCGCCGAGAACAGGCCGCGAAGCCGAGCCACGACACGGCGAAGCGCAGCCGAGAGCTCGCCGGGCGGCGCCGACTCGCCGGTCATGCTGTGGACGACGGCGAGGATCTCCTCCTCGGTGCGATGCTCGCGCAACATCGACTCGATCACGACGCGGATGGAGTGATGCTCGGCCTCTCGCTCCAACTCGAGCTTCCGGGACGCGAGAACGTCCCGCAGCGTCTCGACGAGGCCCGCCTCGCTGAACGGCTTCGTGACATGGTCGACGGCACCCGCCTCGACCGCGCGCTGGATCGAGTCACCGGCGACGTAGCCGGTCAGAGCGACGATCGGCACCTCGCGCTCGTCCAGAATGCGGCGGGTCGCCTCCACGCCGTCGAGCTGGGGCAGGTTGAGGTCGATCAGAATCAGGTCGGGCCGGTGCTCGCGCGCGAGCTCGACCGCCTCGACGCCGTCCCGAGCGGCGGCGCAGACATCGAAGCCGTGATCCTCGAGGATCAGGCGTAGGTCGGCCCTGACGATCGGATCGTCCTCGACGGTCAGGATCCTGGCTGGTGCGCCGGCTGTCATGTTCAAGCTCCCTTGTCTCTAAAAACGTCTCTAAAAACAAAAAGCCCTCGGCGGCGAGCCGAGGGCCAACGAAGACCTATCGCGTCGCCGTCAGAGGCGATCGCTGCAGCCAATGTAGCAGCGGCGACCTGCGGTCTAGTGTTCGTCGAAGCCGACGTGGGCTGTCGCGCGATCCTGGAGCCGGTCGGCCGCCGGCAGCGTCGCAATCGCGAGCAGTGCTCCGCCTGCCAGCGCACCGGCGACGAGAGCGAAACGGAGAGCGGATCCCGGAATCCTTGCCCGCAACACGCCCGGCAGCTTCAGGGCGTGCGCCAGCACATGGAGGCCTATGGCGCCGGCCCAGACGATGAAGCTTGCCTGGTGCAGGCCGACAACGGTCCCCTCTGTCTGACCGAGAACGAGCAGCGCGACCCCCGTCGCGAAGAGCACGAGGGTCGAGAGAAGAAGCACCGGAGCGACGAGGACGCGCAGCAGCACGTGGGGCGGGCCGCGCCGCACATACTCCTCACCTCGGCGGTAGTAGCCGAGCATGCGCCACCCCGAGCTCGCGAGCTTCAGCGCCACGACGGGGATCAGAAGCATCCCGACGAAGGCGTGCACGCTCAGGAGCGATCTGAGCTGTAGCAGTGTTGCCGTCTCGATCGCGAGCAGCAAGAGTAAGACGGCGGCCACCATCGCTGTCAGCTGTTCGTTCCCGGCGCTTCCAGCCGCAAGCAGCCGCTTGATCCGAGCCATGGCGGTAGCAAACCAGAGATGGCTGAGAAAGTGATGAGAAACCGCGGTGTCGCGTTCCGTTCACGCGATCGACAAGGCCGGCTCGAGGCCGAGGAAGGCGCCGATCCGCTCCGCCTCGGCTTCGACGCCGGCCTTCTCGTCGCGGATCAGCTTCCGCGCTGGCACGACGCACAGCTCGATCCGCCGCGCGCGCTTCTTCCTGCTCCAGATCCCGGCGCAGACGCCGTCGACGAGGAGGAAGAGCGTGCCCGCCGGTCCCTCGTACCGACCCTTGCCGTGGGCGGCAACCTGCTCCCTCACGGCGGGCGGCACGAGCTGGTCGCGCTCGCGGAAGCCCATCACGTAGACGTCGTATTCCGGCAGTAGGCGGACGCTCGGGCGCGGCTCCACGGGCTCGGGATCGGGTATCTCGATCGACCCGAAGAGCTCGCGCGCGGCCGCCGCCGTCAGGTGACGGGACGTGAACCACTCCCGAAACTCCCGGTACGTGACGGGCCCATACGTCTCGGCATAGCGGCGTGCGACCTCGCGTAGCGCTTCGCGCGGCTCCCACGCGCGCTGGGGACCGAGCCAGTCCTGAGGGTGAACAAACGTCACCCTCTGGCCTTGCGGGGGGCCGAACATGAGCTCGTCCGCCGCAGCGGCGCCGCCGAGATAGAACCCCCACCCGGACGCGAGTTTCTCGCGTGGGGCCGGTCCGACGCGCTCCACGACCGCGTCCGCAAGCTGCTCGCGCGTCAACGTCCGCCCACGCACGACAGCCCCGATCGCCGCCACGACCTGCGCGACGTTCTCGAGTGAATCCGACGCGTAGTCGGCCGGGCCGACCACGGCCCGGCGGGCCGCCGTCCACAGCCTCAACTCATGAGAAGGGTGGAGATGCAGCGTTCCGCGGAGAGTCCAGGTTTTCGCGAGCTCGCGCCGCTCCCAGAGCGCCTCGCGGACGTCCTCCTGGGTGATCCCGTCGACCCGAGCCGCGAGCTGGAGCTCTGCCGAGCCCATCACCTGCGCGTGGATGCCGCCGACCTCGCGGACGACCTCGACGAGCCGCTCGGCCGGGGCCCGCTCGTGCAGGTGGCTCCGGGCAAGCCGCCGCGAACGTACCTCGTCCCAGGTCAGCGAGCGCACCGGGCCAGCGTATGCTTTGGGCATGGAGATCACAGCCTCCACGCTCGAGCTGCTGACGTGGGTCACGTCCCGGACGCGCACCTACGAGGACGTCGTCGACGCCTGGAAGAGCAACTGCCCGCGCTATGCGGTGTGGGACGACGCCGTGACCGCAGGCCTCGTCACCGCCGGACGCGAAGCCGTCGCCCTGACCGACAGCGGCCTGGCCCTGCTCGACGCGCGCGGCTAGTCCGTTACTTGCGGGCCCAGCCGCGGAAGTGCGGGGTCGAGGCTTCTGACCAGTGAGGAGGCGATTCGTTACAGCGCGGCTTAACTTTGTGTTACTGAGCTACTAACCGCTTCCGACGCGCTGGATCAAGCCTATGGCGCTTGTGTTACAGGGACACAAGCTCTGCTTACGGCTGCGTCGCGGGTGCCCGGTCGTCTGCGAGCAGGATCTCCTTGAGCGTGTCGCCACGGAGGCCGAGCCGCAGCGTCTCGAGCGGGATCACTTCCTCCGGCGGGATGTTGCCGAGGTTGACCTCGGGGCCGAACTGCTTCACAAACCACGCCTGGGCGGCCTTCGACGGCGCCTCGAAGATCACGTGCTCGACGCCGACCGCGTCCGCGATCTCACCGATCAGCTCGGTGCGCATGCCGCCGCCCGCATCGAAGATCCCCGCCGTACCGCCCTCGCGCGCCTCGGTGATCACCTTCCAGGCGCCGGCGTCGAGCTCCTCCTGCAGCCAGCGCTTCCATTCGTCGGCGCCGTACTCGACGGACGAATCCTTCGAGCCGACCTCGGAGAGGACGGTGAAGTCGCGGGCGAAGTCCGCAATCAGCTCGAGCTTCCGGTCACGCGGGATGTCCACTGTCCCGTCGGAGATCTCGACGTGCGTCAGGCCGAGCCCGTTGAGCCACAGCTTGTACTCCTCGAGTCGGTCCTTCGCATAGACGACCTCGAAGAAGGTTCCGCCGATCACCACCGGCTTGTCCTTCAGCACGGCCAGCTTCCGTTCGAGGCTCTTCGTCACGTAGGACGTGCCCCAGCCGAGCTTGACCACGTCGATCAGGTGCCCGGAGACCTCGAGCACGTCCTCCCAGCCGCGCGGACCGAGGCCCTTGTCGATCACGTGCGTCAGCCCGGCCGTGCGCGGCGGCAGGCCGAGATCAAAGCCGGGCAAAGATCTCCTTGAGCTTCTCCTGCGCGCTCTCCTGGACGTCGTGGAAGAGAGAGTTGCCGTGCGCGTCGATCCCGACGATGAGTGGCCCGAAGTCCTTGACCCGGAACTTCCAGAGGCACTCGGGCATCAGCTCCTCCCAGAGCACCTCCTCGATCTCCTCGATCTGAGTCGTCTCGAGCGCGGCGGCGCCGCCGACGATCGCGAAGTAGACCATCCCGAGCCGCTGCATCGGCTCGATCGCCTCGTCCGGGAGCCCACCCTTGCCGCAGATGGCGCGGACGCCGTACTGCGCGCCCAGCGGCTCGGTGAAGCGGACCATCCGCGCGCTCGTCGTCGTGCCGATGCAGACCTTCTCGTAGCGCCCGTTGTCCAGCTTGCGGACGCCCGGTGCGGTGTGCAGCAGGAACGCGCCCGAGAGGTCCATCGGGGGCTCGACACCCTGGTCGAAGATCCGGATTTGCGTCCGGTCGCGGATGCCGATGATGTGGCCCTGGACGGTGACCTCGTCGCCCGCCCGCAGCTTCAGGATCTCCTGCGGGTCGGTGACCGGGAAGGTGACTGTGTGGTGCGCCATCAAAACTCCCGATCGAATTCGACGGAGCCGCCGGCCGCGACGTGCACGGAGGCGCGGCGCGCCGCCCAGCACTGGTAGTTGACGGCGACCGGGTTCAGCGTCATGTGCGTGTCGGCGTGCTCGATGTGGCACTGGAGCACGGTCACGTCACCGCCGAGGCCCATCGGGCCGATCCCGGTCTCGTTCAGGAGCCCGCACAGCTCGTCCTCGAGCTCGGCGACGATCGGATCGGAGTTGCGGGTGCCGACCGGCCGCGTGATCGCCTCCTTGGCGAGGTACATCGCATAGTCGGCGGTGCCGCCGATGCCGACGCCGACGATCCCGGGCGGACACGGCTTGCCGCCGGCGCCGACGATCGACACGAGCACGAACAGCTTGATCCCTTTCACGCCGTCGGCGGGGACGCACATCTTGAGGAAGCTCATGTTCTCGGAGCCGGAGCCCTTCGGGACGCACTTGACGTCGAGCCCGTCCCAGTCGTCGATGAACTCCCAGTGCACGATCGGCAGGCGGTAACCGATGTTCGGGCCGGTGTTCTCGCGCGTGATCGTGTGCACCGCATTCGACCGGAGCGGATGCTCGACGGTCGCGCGTGCGGTGCCGTCGCGCAGCGCTTCGTAGATCCGCGCAGGATGGAGCGGGAAGTGCTCGCCGACGCGGCACGTGTAGACGGCGATACCCGTGTCCTGGCAGACGAGGTTCTTCTCGTCGTCCGCGATGTTCACGTTCCGGTGGATGGTCTGGAGCACGCGCTGCCCCGTGACCGAAGTCTCGCTGTCCAGGGCGGCCGCGAGCGCGTCGCGGAGGTCCTGCGGGATGTCCTTGAGAGCCCAGACGTAGAGGTGCGCGGCGGCATCCTCGACAGCGTGCTGGAGATCGGTGGTGGTGGCAATGCTCATGCGCTCGCTCTCTCTGCGGCGGCCTTGCCGGCGCGGCGGCCGAAGACACAGCATTCCAGAAGGGAGTTGCCCATCATGCGATTGCGGCCGTGCGTGCCGCCTGCGATCTCGCCGCACGCGTAGAGACCCTCGATGGTCGTCTGCGAGTCGGTGTCGATCGTGAGGCCGCCGTTCTGGTAGTGGAGGACGGGATACGTGAAGATCTTTTCCTGCAGCGGATCGATGCCTGCGGCCCGGTAACGCCGCAGCATGTACGGGAGCGACACCTCGGCGTCCGCCTGCGAGATCCGCGTCGTATCGAGGTACACGGCCGGGCGGCCGTCCTCGGTCTCGACGCCCTTGCCTTTCGCGACCTCGTCGAAGATCGCCTGGCTGACCACGTCGCGCGGCCCGAGCGAGTCGGTGAACTCCTCGCCGTCGGCGTTCAGCAGCACGGCGCCGTAGGCGCGCGTCGTCTCTGGGATCGAGTAGCCCTGCATCGTCTCCGGCCACGCGCCGCCGTTCGGGTGGTACTGGAGCTCGTCGAGATCACGCGCCTCCGCGCCCACCCCGAGCGCGATCCGCGTTACCTCGCCGGTCGCGTTCGGATGGTTCGTCGAGAGCTCGCCGCGCTCCTGCGCCACCTTGAAGCAGCGGCCGCCGGCAGCGAGGACGACGGTCGCGGCGTCGAGCTCGTGCTCGCCGCAGGTCGCATGCCAGCCGTTGCTGCGCTGTTCGAGCGCGGTCAGCGGGCTCTTCGCGAGGAGCGTGCCGCTGCCGGCTTCGAACGCGTCGCGGAGCCCCTTCGTGATCGCGTGGCCTGTGCGGTCGCCGACCTGGAGGAGCCGCTTGGCACTCGCGCCGCCGCAGCGGGCGAGGCGATAGCCGCCATGTCGGCCCGAAGGGCCGCCGTTGGCACTGTTCCTGGTGAACTCGACCCCGAGCTCCTCGAGCCAGTGGATGGCGCTGCGAGCGTCGCCGGTGAGGATCTCGACGAGCCGCATGTCTGCGCTCTCGTGGGAGCTCTTGAAGATGTCCGCGGCGTGCTGCTCCGGCGAGTCGTCGTCGCCGAACGAGGCCTGGATACCGCCTTGCGCCTTCGCGGAGTTGCAGGCCTGGATCGAGCCCTTCGTCGCCAGCCCCACGCGCGCGCCGGCACGCTCGGCGGAGACCGCCGCGGCGAGGCCGGAGGCCCCGCTGCCGATCACGAGCACGTCGAAGGATTGCGAGCCGGTCACAATTTCAGAATACCCTATGAGCTAATGCGTTGCATTAGTGCTCCTTATTCCTTCAAGTCATTCGCCCACGCTGCCGATGATTCGGATCATGTCCCGGGTGTTCGGATTCCTTTCCATTCTCGCCGTCCTCGGGGCGTCCGGATACGTGTTCGTCGGCAAGGCGCGCATGAATGACCTGAACCCGGTCGCGAATGTCTCGCGGGCCGAGGCGCGGGCGGAGCTCGCAAGCGCGCAGTACACGCTGGCGATCGTCTCCGGCCAGCTATCCCAGGTGCACGTCGTCAGCGGCACCTACGCCGACACGCTCGACTTCGACAAGTTCCCGCTCGTCCGCCTCGTGCGTGCCGACGAGACCTCGTACTGCGTCGAGTTCCAGAAGACGCAGACGTACTTCCTCGCAGGCCCGGGCGGCACCGTCGCTCAGGGCACCTGCTGACGACAGATCACAGGCGGGCGAGCGCCGCCTCGAGAGTCTGCTCCGGCAGGCGCTGCCGACCCTCCGACCAGACGCGATCGGCGTCTTCGGCGAGCGTGGCTCTCACGGCCGACGTCGTTCGCGAGTGCAGCAGGCGCTCGTAAGGCGCGAGTGCTGCGCCCATCTTCTCCAGCATGGCGTCGGCGGCTCCGAGAAGCGCCCCGGCTCCGTGGACGTCACCCCCGCGCTCTGCCACCGCGGCCACTCCAACCAGGCAATACGCAAGGTGCTCACGGAAGCCACCGTCGAGGCAGAGCCGTGTGCTGTTTGCGAACGCGCGCGCGGCCAACTGCGCTTCCCCAGCCTCGAGGTGCGCGCACCCGAGATTGAAGAGCGAAACTGCCTTCGTCTCGACGTCTCCCAGCTCGGATGCCAGCGCCACCGCCTCGGCGCAGATTCGTGCGGCCCGGCGTGGTTCGCCTTCGAGCAGAGCGAGCGAGCCGAGGTTGATCGTTGCGTTCGCGCGACCACGCTCGAAGCCCGCCGAGGTCGCAACGTCCAGCAACTCCTGGTACATGGCGTGAGCGCCCACGAGATCGCCCGTCCAGACAGTCACGTTGCCGGCGGTCGCGAGGGCGCCCGCGAGAGTGGGCACGTCGTTTGTCATCCGCGCGATTACGAGCGCCTCGGCGGCGAGCCGGGCCGCGGCGACGGCGTCCAGTTGCTGCCGAGCGAAGTTCGCCGCATGTCGTAACGCGTTGGCACGGACGATCGGCGATGACGTGCCTGGCGTCGAGATCCCGCGGGTTAGCCAGTGCCTGGCCTCGGTGAAGTAGCCACTTGTGCGCCAGTACCGCCAGAGGGCAGAGGCGAGGCGCAGCAGTCGCGGCCCGTCCCCGGCCTGGTCGAACCACGTCAGCGCAGCGACCAGGTTGGCGTGGTCGTTTTCGAGCCGGCGCAGCCAGGCGCCCTGCTGCGGGCCGATCAGCTCCGGTTCCGCGCCCTCAGCCCAGTCGAGGTACCACTCAGCGTGACGCGCCCGCACACTCTCCGCCTCGCCGGTCGACTCGAGCAGGTCGAGAGCGAACTCGCGCAGCGTGTCCAGCATCGCGATGCGGGTGTGCGGACCTCCCTCCCGACGGACGAGACTGTGGCCCGCAAGCCCCTCGAGCGTCGCGAGCACGTCCGCTGAATCACTGCAGACCGCCTCGGCCGCCTCCAGCTCACAACCGCCGACGAACACTCCAAGCCGGGCAAACAACTGTTGCTCGGCTGGTGAGAGGAGTTGGTAGCTCCACTCGACTGTCGCTCTGAGCGTACGGTGCCGGGCGGGCGCATCGAGCGGGCCGGCGACAAGCAAGTCGAGACGCCGGCCGAGGCGGGCCAGCAGTGCCGGAGGAGCGAGGAACCTGGTTCGGGCGGCAGCCAGCTCGATCGAGAGCGGCAGGCCGTCGAGGCGGCGGCAGATCTCGGCGACGGCGGCAGAGGTCGTTCCGTCGAGCGTGAGCTCGGGCCGAACTGCGCGTGCGCGTTCCAGGAACAGCTCGACCGCCGTTGCGACGGCGAGCGCCGCCGGGTCACTCTCGTTCCGGCGGGGAACCGGAAGAGGCCCGACAGCCAGCTCGTGCTCGCAGGACAGTCTCAGCGAGACGCGGCTGGTGACGAGGAGCTTGAGCATCGGCGCCATCCCCACCAGCTCGGCGAGCAGCGTCGAGGCGGCGGTCAGATGCTCGAAGCTGTCGAGGACGAGCAGGGTCGACGCGCCGCTCAAGCGAGCGCCGAGCGCGGGCAGATCGTCGCCGGTACCGGTCCGTTCGCCGAGTGCGCGGTGGATTGCGCCGACGATGAGTGCGGGATCCACCACAGCGTCGAGCGGCACGAACGTCGCACCGCCGGTGAGGTCGGGCGCCAGCAGCCGCGCCGCCTCGATCGCAACGCGCGTCTTCCCCACACCTCCCGGGCCGGTGATGGTCAGCAGGCGAACGTCGTTCCGCCGGAGCGCCGCGCAGACCTGCTGAAGCTCTTGCTCGCGGCCGATCAACCGATTTGGCGGCGAGGGCAGCTCGGTTCGGTGGACCGTCGTCGCGGCAGGTTGCAGCGAGTCATCCTGTCTGAGAATCGCCCGCTCGAGCAGCTTCAGCTTGGGTCCGGGCTCGATGCCGGCGTGCTCGAGGAGCGCCGTGCGTGCGTTCTGATACACCCGGAGCGCTTCGGGCTGCCGGCCTGCTCGGTACAGAGCCATCATCAGCTGTCCTCGCGGACGCTCCCGCAGGGGCTCAGCAGCGACGAGCCCTTCCAGCTCTCCGATCAGGGCGTGCTCGCGTCCCAGTGCCAGCTCGGCATCGATCCGGTCTTCGATCGCAGCGAGCCTCATCTCTGTGAGTTGGTTCCGCTCGGCAGCCACGAAGGGCTCCTCGTCGAGATCGGCAAACGCCGGGCCACGCCAGAGTGCGAGCGCCCGGGTCAGGTAGTCCGCGGCCGCTGCCGCGTCGCCGCGGCCCAGCGCCTCCCGGCCGTGAGTCGCGAGCGACCCGAACCGGTGCAGGTCGATCGCCATCGGATCTGCAGTGAGCCGGTAGCCGTGGGCTTCAGTCGCCAACTGGTGGTCGCCGATCGAGCGCCGGAGCTGGGAGACGGAGATCTGCACGATCTTCCGGCAGCTGGCCGGCGGATCGCGCCAGAGCCCCGCGACGAGATCCTCCGTGCGCACGGAGCGGTTGGCGTGCAGCAGCAAGTAGGCGAGGAGGCCACGCTGCCTGGAACCCCCGAGCGGGAGCGGAACGCCGTCTCTGCTCACCTGGAGCGGCCCGAGGAGGCCGTACTCGAGCGCCCCCGGCTGGAGGGCCGCGCCGTTTGTGTTACTCGCCATTTACCGCGCGCTTGCCGTTCCGCGTTAGGACTTGCCACCTTCGAGCCCTTACGAGGAGGATCATGGAACGCATTCTCCAGCACAAGCGGCCAGCATTTCTAGTGCTGTTCCGTTTGGCCATGGCGGTGTTGGTCGCTCTGGCGATCGCGATGTTCGGCGCGGGTGCTTCGCTCTCACCCGCTCATGCGGTCGGCATTCCGCAGTGCGAGGACGGTCTCGACAACGATGGCGACGGCCTCGTGGACTACGGGCCGGATCCCGGCTGCAACGACTGGGTGGACAACGAGGAGTACAACGCCGCTCCCCCGCCACCACCGCCGCCCCCACCACCGCCCCCGCCTCCTCCTCAACTGCCGAAGTGCGAGAACGGCGCCGACGACGACGGCGACGGCAAGATCGACTGGCCGGCCGATCCGGGCTGCTTCGACGGCGCCGACAACGACGAATACAACTCGCCACCGCCTCCGCCGACTCAGTGCACGGACGGCGCCGACAACGACGGCGATGGCAAGGTCGACTACCCGAACGACCCGGGCTGCACGAGCACGAGCGACCACGACGAGTACAACGCGCCGCCGCAACCGCCGCCTCCACCAGCTCAGTGCAAGGACGGCGCCGACAACGACGGCGACGGGAAGATCGACTACCCGAACGACCCGGGCTGCACGAGCACGAGCGACAACGACGAGTCCAACCCACCGCCGCCGCCTCCTCCGCAGCTGCCGAAGTGTGAGAACGGCATCGACGACGACGGCGACGGCAAGATCGACTGGCCCGCGGACCCAGGTTGCCTCGACAGCGCCGACAACGACGAGTACAACGCACCGCCGCAACCGCCGCCTCCGGCGACGGCTCAGTGCAACGATCGCCTGGACAACGACGGCGACGCGAGGATCGACTACCCGACTGACCCCGGCTGCACGAGCTTGAGCGACAACGACGAGTTCAACCTCGGGCAGCCGCCGCCGCTGCCGCAGTGCGAGAACGGGTTCGACGACGACGGCGACGGCAAGATCGACTGGCCGACCGATCCCGGCTGCACCGAGGGTCCCGACAACAGCGAGTACAACGTGCTGACCCAGTGCAGCGACGGTTCTGACAACGACGGCGACGGCAAGGCCGACTGGCCCGCGGATGGAGGCTGCGTGAACGGCAGCGACACGCAGGAAGCCTCCTCACCGGATGCCGACGGCGACAGCTGGCCGGACGCTGCAGACAACTGCCCTGCGACGCCGAGCAACGACAACCAGTGCTACCTCGCAACGACGAGTATGCAAACCGTCACGGGTCAGGGGGCCGTGACTCGCGTGGCGAGCACGGTCGAGAGCCCGTCTGGTCTCGGGACCGGCTTGGTTCTGACGTACTGCGCGACAGGCTGGGTCGAACGTTTCGGCCAGCGAAGGCCATGGTTGAATCCGCTAACCCTGGAGGTGATCTGGCGCTGGACAGTCAGGATCCAATGGTGCTGGAACGCCTCGAAGATCACGAGCGTCACGCTGATCGAGCGGTTCCCGAGTGGGCAGAGGGATCATTGGTTCTGGAGAGGCGAGACCGAATTCCTCGTCGATGGCCAACCTGGAAAGCCCAGCTACGCCACCGTGACGGGCTCCCTCGTCAGCGTCATCTCTCAGGCCCGCTTCGAGCGTTGTCCGAGCTCCTCGTACAACGCCGAGGTGACCACCCAAAAGGTCGGCGTGAAGGTCGCGCGGACGCAAGGTTGCGTCGAGGAGAGGATGCCCCGGATCTGGATGAACGTCAGTCGGGGCGGAACCTTCACCTACCAGACCATTTCGTAGTCGCGACCGATTCAGCTTCGGCGGGCGCTCGACAGTGAGCGTCCGCCGAGCTACCAGATCGAGCGTAGGAGCTCCTCGATCTCGGCGGGCGTGGCCGGACGGGGATTCGCCTTCGCGCCCGCGCGCTCGACGACGGCAGCTGCGACCTCCGCCAGCTCGTCACCCGGGATGTCGAGGTCGCGCAGGCGCTCGAAGCCGCCGAGGCGCGCGAGCTCCTCGACCCGCGCGGGCGGGTCTTCGGTCCCCAGCGCAGCGCCGAAGCGCGCGATCGCCTCGGCGGCAACGAGCTCGTTGAAGCGAAGCGCCGGCGGCAGCGTCAGAGCGTTCAGCGCCCCGTGCGGCGCCCCGTAGCGGCCGCCGAGCCCCTGTGCCAGCGCATGGCCGAGGGCGAGGAAGGACATGCTCAGCGCGGCACCCGCATGACAGGCGCCGCGCAGGAGCTCGGTGCGCGCCTCGAGGTCGCCGGGGCGCTCGAGAACGGGCGGCAGCCACTCGCCGATCAGCCGCGCTCCCTCCAGCGCCTCGGCATCGGCCTCGGCGTTGTGTCCCTCGACGTAGAGCGCCTCGGCGCAGTGCGCGAGGGCGTTCAGCGCGGTGCCGACCGTCTCGGCCCGCGGGAGGTCGAGCGTGAGCTCCGGCTCGTAGACGATCGCGTGCGGCCGCGCCCCGGCGCCGCCGCCACGCATCAGTCGGTTGGGATCGCGCACGCCGAAGAACTCCGTCCACTCCGCTCCCGAGTACGTCGTCGGAACCGAGACGAGCGGCAGGCCGGTCGCGGCGGATGCCGCCTTGGCGGTGTCGATCGCGCTGCCGCCGCCGACGGCGACGATCGTGTCGACGCCTTCCGGCACCACGATCCGATGAGAAGGCACCTCTTCCCAGCGGTCCGCCGCGTCGAGAACGTGGCGCCAGCGAGGGCTCGAGACGACGAGCGGACGCTCGCCCGCGAGCGGCGCGAGCTGATCGAGGCCCCAACGGACGATCATTGGGCGAGCTCGCCGCGCGCGAACTCGACGAAGGCCTCGGCGGCCCGCGTCGCGGTGCGCCCGGCGGCGCGAACCAGCGAGATCTCCCGCTTGGCGTCGAGCCCTTCGACCTTCGCCGAGGTCAGCGCCCCCGTGGCGAGCTCGGGCTCGACGGCCGAGCGCGAGATGAACGCCACGCCGTACCCCGCCTGGACGGCGCTGCGCACCGACTCCTGCAGGCCGAGCTCGAGGCGCACGTCGAGGTCGCGCAGGCGCGTCCCGATCGCGCGCAGCTCGTCCTCGACGATCTGGCGGACCCCGGCGCCCTCCTGCATCACGATCAGGTTTTCGCCGCGCAGCTCTTCGAGCGAGACGGTGCGGCCGGCGAATGGATGGCTGGGCGGACAGGCCAGGATCACCTCATCGTCGAAGAAAGGCTCGAAGCGGACGGAGCGATGCCTGCGGGCGGCGCCGACGATGCCGAGCTCGAGCTCCCGGGCGGCGACGCGCTCGACCACGGATTGCGTGTCCGAGACGGTCAGCGAGATCTTTACGCCGGGGTGAACGCGCTGGAATTCGCACAGCAGGAGCGGCACGACGATCGCGGCCGGACCGGTCGACGCTCCGAGCTGGAGCTCGCCACCCAGCTCGCCCTCGCCTTCACCGGCGAGCTCGTCGAGCAGCTGCTCCTCGAGCGAGAGCAGCCGCTGCGCGCCCCGGTAGAGGCGCAGGCCCGCCTCGGTCGGCTCGACTCGACGGCCGGAGCGGTCGAGCAGCTGCGTGCCGAGCCGCTTCTCGAGCGCTCGCACCTGCAGCGAGACGGCCGGCTGCGTGACGCCCAGCCGCTCGGCGGCTTGCGAAAAGCTGCGGCGCTCGACGACGGCGACGAACGCGGCAAGTTGACGCGTGTCCATAGATCTTGGGATCACGTACTTGGCAAACCCCCAAGCTAAATCCCTAGCCCCCCTTTTCAACTTCACAGAGTAGATGCATTAGGAAAGCTTATAGATAGAGCCCGTCATGTTCGTCGCCTAAAGTGAGGGCATGGCTCGGCGGCGTTCCCCTCGCCCTATCAACCTGCCCCAATCTTCCCTTAAGCCCCCGCGGGGAACGCAGGCGCCGCCAGGCTGGGCGGAGAAAATCGCTGAGGCGATCGACGCTCGGGAGTCCGCGAAGGAAGCCCGCAAGGGGGGGCCGGCCGGCTTCCGTCACTCATTTACGAGCCGCTAGACCGCCGCGGTCATGGCCACGAACCCTCCGTTCGGCCTACCTATTCAGTCGCCGCTCTTCCACGCCCAGCAGGCGGATCGCGCTATGAGCGGCAACAGCTGATCGGGGACTATGAGTCCCTCTACGACTGTCGCCTCATCGTGATGATTGACGCGATCCTCCCGTACAGCGTCACACCATTCGAAGAGCTGATCTACGACAACCGTCCCGACCGGGATATCCATCTAAGCGCCGGGACTTTGCTCGCTCTCGGAGCTCACTGGATTCTCATGGGGCCCGCAAGCGATCTCGGTCCCATCGACCCGCAGTTCCGGTTCCCGGACGGCTCTCTTGTGGCGGCGAAGGACATGATCGCAGCCGTCGACGATGCGACTGAGAAGGTCCAGGACGCTCCGGCCACGTACCCGATTCACGCGGCGCTTTTGAGTGACGTAAGCGCTCCAATGGTTCAACAGGCCCGGTCAGAGCTTCTGCGAACGTGTGACCTGCTCGAGGAAGCTCGTGCGAGCAATCCCGATCGCACGCGCGCCCAAGTCGCATCGCTCAAGAAGAAGGTTCGCGTACCCCTCATCCAGCGACCGAAGACCCACGCCGCCATCTTCAATGTGTCGGACGCGCAGAGGGTTGGGCTTCCAGCCGTCGCGGAGTGATTGTGCACTGGCCGACTGGCTCTCCCTAACCGGCGACGGCGTGCGGGCGTTCATAGACTGGCTTCGGATGCGGGTCTGGATCGACATCACGAACTCCCCGCACGTGCTGTTCTTCCGTCCGCTGATACGTCTGCTGCAGGCCGAAGGGCACGCGGTCGAGGTGACGACGCGGGAGTACGCCCAGACGCTCGAGCTGCTCGAGCTGCACGGGATCGGTCACCACGTGATCGGGCCTCGTCACGGCGGTGCCGGCGTGCTCGGAAAGGCGCGAGCGCTCGCCGGCAGGCTGCCCGCGCTCCGGCGCTTCGCAAGGCCGCGCCGGTACGACATCGCGCTGGCGCACGGCTCACACGAGCTGACGCTGGCCGCGCGCAGCCTCGGGATCCCGAGCGCCACCGCGCACGACTACGAGTACGCGACGCTCCAGCACCAGCTCGGGCTGCGCGCCGCAACACGCGTCGTCTTCCCCGAGTCGGTCCCCGCCGAGCATCTCGCCCGCTTCGGTGCGCGACCGCCGAAGCTCGTTCGCTACCCGGGGATCAAGGAGGAGTACTACCTCGCGGACTTCGAGCCCGACCCGGGAGTCCTCGACGGCGTCGACCCGGCGAAGGTTCTCGTGATCGTGCGCACTCCACCCGAGGTGTCCCTCTACCACCGGCACGGCAGCCCCCTCTTCGCCGGCGTGCTCGAGCGGCTCGGACGCGACGACACGGTGCACGCCGTCGTGCTCCCGCGCACCGGCGAGCAGCGTCGAGCGATTCGCGCCTTGGGTCTCCCCTCGTTGCACCTGCCGGGGCACGCCGTCGACGCACAGAGTCTGATCGCGCTCGCGGATCTCGTCGTCTCGGCCGGAGGAACGATGAACAGGGAGGCGGTGGCGCTCGGCGTGCCCGTCTACACGACGTTCGCCGGCCGGCTCGGGGCGGTGGACGAGCAGCTGATCCAAGAGGGCCGACTGCGCCCGCTCGCATCGCCCGACGAGCTCGAGCCACGAAAGCGCGATACCGGTGGCGAGCGTATCCGGCGAGATCCGCGACTCCTGCTCGACCTCCTCCTGGAGGCCGGTTCCAACTAGACCGCGGCGGCGTGAGGTGGTAAGACCCCGAGCGACGTTCACATTTCAGACACATTTCAGACCGATCTCGGGGAGGGGATAGGCATGAGAGGTATACGCAGAGGGCTGACCGTGCTTGCGCTCGCGGCCGCTGGGGCCGTGCTCACGACCGGCGCTATCGCCGGCGGCACGCACGACAAGAAGGGCAGCGGCTTCAAGACGACAAAGCCATCGATGCTCGCACCCGTAGTGCCGGGCTCGACCGTCACGCCGCTGATCACCGTGGGCGACACGCTCGCGGGCGGCTACCGGTTCGAGTCGATCCCGGACGGGATCTCGTTCCAGACGAAGGGCAAGAAGGACGACGACAGGTGGGGCGACGACAAGAAGGGCGACAGCCGGAAGCACGACGGCAGGCGGGACGACAAGGAGACTGTCGACCTCTACGTCAACCACGAGACGTCGCTCGTCCCGTTCCCGTACACGCCTGCCGCTCCGACGGAGGCGAACTCGCAGAACGACTTCGACAACTCGCAGCTGAGCCACCTCGTGCTCAACGGCGAGACGGCGGGGATCCTGTCGGGCGAGCTGGCGATCGAGGGCGCCCAGAACTACCAGCGCTTCTGCTCGAACTTCCTCGCCACCAAGGAGAACGGCTTCGACAGGCCGCTCCTCTTCACGAACGAGGAGGGAATCGACTGGGTCAAGCGCGAAGGGAAGGCGTTTCCGGCCACGATCGGCGCGGCTGACGCGCGGCAGATCGGCGTCGTCGTCGCCTACGACCCTAGGAAGGACAAGAGCAAGCCGATCTGGGGCATGGGCCGGCTCAACCACGAGAACAGTCTTGCGGTGCCGGGCTACGGCCATCCCGTCCTTCTCACGGGGGACGACGCGTTCGTGAACGTTCCGGCCCAGTCACAGGTCTACAGCTACATCGCGAAGGACTCGAAGGCGGTGTGGAAGGACAAGGGAGACCTCTGGGCATTCGTCTCGGACACGCCCGGCTTCAACGACTACGACGATCTCGCGCCCGGCTCGACGCAGGTCATCCAGGGTCACTTCGTGAAGGTGCCGAAGAACATCGCCACCGGCCGCAACGCGGACGGCACGGAGATGATGGCGGCGGATGCCGGCTATCCGCCGCCTCCGAACACCGGCTGGCAGACCTCCAACGGCGTCGGGATCGACGGGCCCCAGTGGGTGCTCGAGCACTGGAGCGATCTCAACGACGCCTTCCAGTTCACGCGGATCGAGGACATGGCCTACGACAAGCGGCCGGGGATGAAGAACGTCGTCTACCTCGCCGACTCCGGCCGCGGCACCGCAGGGGCGCCGCAGCAGGGCCGGTCGACGAACGGCCGGATCTGGAAGATGGTGCTCGACCCGCACGACCCGACGAAGGTGACATCGCTCTCGATCCTCATCGACGGCGACACGAGTCCGGTCAAGAGCCCCGGCGCGATCCACCAGCCAGACAACCTCGAGTCGACTCTGAACGGGCTTCTCGTGACCGAGGACCCCGGCTCGAGCCAGCAGTTCAACCCCGGCGACGTGGACGCGACCACCGCGCGGCTGATGCACTACCGCTTCGCGACCGGCGTGATCAGCGTCGCGGCACGCGTGGATCAGTCCGCCGACGAAGGGCCGACCGACGTCGACTCGGCCCCGGCCGGCAGGCTCGGCGCGTGGGAGTCGACCGGCGTCGTGGACGCTTCGTCCGTCTTCGGCCGCGACACGTTCCTGGTCAACATCCAGGCCCACACGTTGTGGGTGGAAAAGGCCCCGGGCAACGACGACGTTGCGCCGGCAGGCCCTGACTACACGTTCAAGCGAGAGGGCGGGCAGCTGGTCCTGATCCGCATTCCCGGCGCCTAGCCGGTAGCGGTCAGACCGTCTCGGAGGCGGGCGTCGCGGTTGCCGCGGCGTCCGCCTCCAGCTCACCGAGCCGCCTCGGCGCGCGCGCGATCGCGGCGAGACGGCCGACGAGCTCGAGTGTCTCGCCGCCCTCGACGAGCCGCTCCAGCTCCTGCAGCTCCGCCTCCAGCCAGGCCGAATCGATCGGCGGGCGATCGAGCTGCATGATCGCGGGGTGCTCGCTCGGGGTCACGTGATCGTCGTCCGTCCAGAGCTCCTCGTGCAGCTTCTCGCCCGGCCGGGCGCCGACGACGTCGATCCGGATGTCGCGCTCGGGCTCCTTGCCGGAGAGGCGGATCATCTTCCGTGCGAGCTCGAGGATCGAGACGGGCTCGCCCATGTCGAGCACGAAGACACGGCCGCGCCCGCCGATCGCGCCGGCCTGGACGACGAGCTGGACTGCCTCCGGGATCGTCATGAAGTAACGCGTCATCTCCGGGTGCGTGAGCGTCAGCGGGCCGCCCTTCGCGATCTGGCGGCGAAAGATCGGAATCACCGAGCCAGAGGAGCCGAGCACGTTGCCGAAGCGGACGGCGACGAAGCGCGTCGAGACGTCGTTGCGATGCCCGAACGCCTCCACGATCCACTCGCACAGCGCCTTCGACTGTCCCATCACCGTCTTCGGGTTGACGGCCTTGTCGGTGGAGATGAGGACGAAGCGGTCGGCGCCGAACTCGACGGCGATCTCGGCGATCGTGCGCGTCGCGAGCGTGTTGTTGCGCACCGCCTCGACGGGGTTCGACTCGATCAGCGGCACGTGCTTGTACGCCGCCGCGTGGAACACGACCGAAGGACGGTACGCCTCGAAGACCTGGCGCATCTTGGCCCGGTTCTTGACGTCCGCCAGCACGGGCAGAGCGGCCGGGAAGCCGCGCTCGTCGACGAGCTCCCGCTCGATCTCGAACAGCGCAGGCTCGGAGTGATCGACGAGCACGAGCCGTGCCGGGCCTACCCTGGAGATCTGGCGGCAGAGCTCGGCGCCAATCGAGCCGCCCGCGCCCGTGACGAGCACAGTCTCGCCCGAGAGATAGCCCGCGATCGCGTCGATGTCCACCTCGACGGGCTCGCGTCCGAGCACGTCCTCGACCTCGACCGGGCGGATCTGGCCGGCGAGGTCGAGATCGCCGGCGATCAGCTCGTGCAGGCCCGGCAGCGTCTTCATCACGACGCCTTCCGCGCTCGCGATGTCGACGATCCGCTGACGCGCCTCGCCGGAAGCCGAGGGGATCGCGATCAGGAGCTCGTCCGGACGGCGGTCGCGGAGGATGTGCGGCAGCTCGTCGGTCGTGCCGACCACGCGGATGCCGTGCAGGCGCAGGTTCTTCTTGCGCGGATCGTCGTCGATCAAGCCGATGGGCGTGTAGCCGAGGGCGGGCGTCCGCAGCATCTCCTTCAGCATCAGCTGCGCTGCGTCACCGGCCCCGACCACGATCACCTCCTTGCCGCGCGCGACGATCGACCGGCTCTGCGGGCGCTCGATGATCGTGCGCACGAGCATCCGCGAGCCGGCGACGAATGCGAGCGTGAGCAGGCCGTCGATGATCCACACCGTGCGCGGCACCGCGGCGACGTGGACCTCGAAGAAGCTGAAGATCAGGAAGGTGACGAACGACGCGGCCAGGACGCCACGGGCCGCTCCCCACATGTCACGGGTCGAGACGTAGCGCCACCAGCGGTTGTAGAACCCGGAGAGCGCGAAGATGCCGAGCTTGATCGCCGCGACGAGGCCGAGGATCTCCCAGCTGACGTAGCGCTCGTAGTAGACGGGAAGGTCGGTGTCGAAGCGCAGCCGGAAGGCGAGATACCAGGCCGCGACGACGATCACCAGATCCGCGGCAAGCTGCGGGAACCGATGCCGATTGAAGGGGCTCCTCACGGCCCTGACCGCCTTCCGGTCGCGGCCGGCGGAGCCGGCCTCCACCGCAAGGCTTGCGCCCCTCGCGGCCCGCGACTCTCCGAGTCCGTACGCCCGTACTGTCCTCTCCGGTTGCAAACCGCGAGGAACGCACCAGGAACGTGAGGAGATCTCACCGGGCGGACGCTACACCGGCGGCCGCGCGAACGACGTCGACGACGCGCTCCTGCTGCTCGGCCGTGATGCCGGCCCAGAGCGGCACCGAGAAGTTCTCGCGCGCGGCGCGCTCCGTCTCGGGCAGCGCGCCCTCCTCGTAGCCGAGGTACCGGAGCGCCGGTTGCAAGTGAAGTGGCGGCAGGTAGTACTCGGCGTTTCCGATCTCCGCCTCGGTCAGCGCGGCCCGGATTCGGTCGCGCTCGGGCGAGCGGCAGACGAAGAGGTGGTACACATGGCCGGGCTCGTCGACCGGGATCTCGCAGAGCTCGCCCAGCCCGAGCTCCGCGTAGCGCGCTGCGGCCTCACGGCGCGCGGCCGTCCAACCGTCCAGCTCACGCAGGAAGATCCTTAGCGCAGCGGCCTGGATCTCGTCGAGCCGGGAGTTGTAGCCGATGAACTCGAACGTCTTCTTCGCCTTCGAGCCGTGGAAGCGAAGCATCCGGATGCGCTCCGCGAGCTCGGAATCTCGCACGGCGACGAGGCCGCCGTCACCGAGGCCGAAAAGGTTCTTCGTCGGATAGAAGCTGAACGTCGAGGCGATCCCGGTGCCGGCGACGTCGGGCGAGCCGAACGCCTGTGCGGCGTCCTCCACGATCGGCAGGCCGAAGCCGGTGAGCTCGTCGAGCGGAGCAGGGCGGCCGAAGAGGTGGACCGGGAGGATCGCCTTCGTGCGCGGGGTGAGCTTCCGCTCCACGTCGGCCGGATCGAGGTTGAGCGTGACCGGATCGATGTCCACGAACACGGGTGTCGCCTCGCGGCGCGCAATCGCCTCTGCGCTCGCGTAGAACGTGAACGCCGGGCAAATGACCTCGTCGCCGCGCCCGACGCCGAGCGCGTCGAGGACGAGGACGATCGCGTCCGTCCCGTTCGCGACCCCGATCGTCTCGGGCACAGCGAGGAACTCGGCCGCCTCGCGCTCGAAGGCCGTGACGTTCGGGCCGAAGACGAACTTCCCGCTCTCGAGCACGTCCGCGAACGCCTGCTTCAACTCGGGAATGAGCGGCTCGTACTGAGCCTTGACGTCGACGAGAGGGATCTTCACGGCACGCCAGTCTAGCGAGCGTCCGCCTGGGCTCCGCGCCGACGAGAGAGCTTCCAGGCCAGCACGGCGATCCCTGCGACGATCGAGGCGACGATCAAGTAGTCGACGTACTTGAAGAAGCGGTGGAACTCCTCCCACCGGCTCCCGAGCGCCCAGCCGACGCCCGCGAGGCCGAAGCACCAGATCGCGGAGCCGATCAGCGTCAGGACGGTGTAGCGGCGAAAGGGGGCGCGAAAGACTCCGGCCGGGATCGACACGAACGAGCGAACGACGGGCGTGATCCGGCCCAGGAAGACGGCCCAGTCCTCCCAGCGCTCGAACCAGCGCTCCGCCTTCTCCAGGTTCGCCTCCTTCAGGTGGAGCCAGCGGCCGTGGCGCTCGAGGAACGGACGGCCCCCGTGGACGCCGATCCACCAGCCTCCGATCGAACCGACCGTGTAACCGACCGTGCCGGCGGAGGCAACGGCGAGGTACGCGGGAAGCCCGGGCTGGAGCTCCCAGCCGAAGATGACGATGCTCTGACCCGCGAACGCGCCGGCGGCGACGGCACCGCCGTACACCATCACCGCCTCGCTGGCCGCAGGCAGCACCGCGTCGACGGCCATGAGCAGGAAGACCGCGTAGAAGCCGTAGTCGCCGACCACGGTGGTGAGAGCATCGGTGATCCCACCGAGGATCGAAGCAACGGGCACGGCCGCGACTCTACCCGGACGAGACGGGTGGCTTCGGCTTCTTCTTCGGCAGCGGAGCCGCGCGAATCACACGGAAGTTCTGCGTCGTGAGCTCAACCGCCCCGAGCTCGTTCGTCGCGAGGAACCGGATCTTGTAGAGGCCCCCGTACGCGAACGACCTGCCGCCGGCGGTCGTGCCCTTCCAGCGCGCGACGAAGCGGCCGGCCTCGAGGCGCCGCAGCGCGATCGCGGCGACGCGCACGCCGGAAGCGGTCTCGACAGTGGCGAGCACGCGCGCGGGCCGCGTGAGCGTGACGCCGGCCTGAATGACCTGCTTGCCACGAGCACGGACGACGAGCGACCGGCGAGAGAGCTTTGCGAAGCCGAGCGTCGAGTTGACCGTGAACGACTGGCTGGTGGTCGAGGTCTGGCCGACGTCGTCGGTCGCCGAGACGTCGAGCCGCCAGCGGCCCTCAGCGGGTGCCGCGGGCGGGAGCGTCGGATCCGCCGGTGCCGGCGGGAAGGCGACCGGGTACGTCCCCGGCTCGCGGATGACCGTCTCCGTGAACGCCGGCAGGCCGTCCGGAGCGACGAGCGTCGCGGTCACGTTCGAGGGATGCACCACCTTGTACGAGAGCGCACGCTGGCGCTCGCCGACCCCGTCGCCGTTCGGCGAGATGACCGGATCGGGAGCCGGCGCGTAGACGCCGTAGTACATGAGCTGCAGCGAGTTCGAGACCGGCGGCTCGCCGTTCGAAGGGCGGCTCAGCAGGGTGCCGTTGAAGGCGAGCGTCGAGGATCCGCCTCCATCCAGGGCCGATGCGCTCACCGCGCCCAGGCGTACGAGCGCCTGCGCGAGCTCGAAGTTCGTCATTCCGACGCTGTAGCCGGGGCGGCGGCCGTCCACGACGACCATCACGATCCTCCCGTCGGGGAGCTGGCCGACCGCCGTTCGGGGATGACGCGGCCCGAGCTGGTAGGACGAAAACGCCTCGTTGGCCCGGAAGACCGGGCCGCCGTCCCGCACGATCACGGGTCCGCCGCCGACCGCGTTCGGGAATCCCGTCCACTCGGGCCGGAAGATCATGCGGAGCGTGACGAGGGAGCCGACCGGAGCCTCCTCGGCGAGCCGCTGTGCGGCGGTGCCACGAGCGACGAGCACGGCGCCGTCCGGCGGGATGGCCGAGCCGCCGACGCCGGCGACCTGGACGATAGGGCCGGTCAGGTCGGTGTTCGGCGTCGCCGGCGGGAACGGATGGATGACCGCCTCGGTGACCCCGGCCTGAGCCGGAGTCGTGGCGCCGTAGCTGGGAGTGAAGAGTGAGATGCCGTTCTGCTTCGGCGCCTGGTTCAGGTCGGTGAGCGTCCGCCGCTGACCGAGGCCGCGCCAGGTGCCGAAGAACTCGACCCGCCGGATGTCGATCGACCCCTCGGGCGAGAGGCCGACGCTCGACCGGTCGCCGGAGGGAGGGCTGTCGACGACGCCGTCACGCATCAGGACGCCGCTCGGCCGTCCGGTGTCGGGAGCGTAGAAGTCGCCGTTGATGCCCACCATCGTGGCGGTGGCCGCGAGCCGTTTCTGCATCGACGTGACCTTCTCGACTCCGAGGATCGTCTCGTTCGAGAGCACCGGGCGAAGCGCGTAGAGACCGGTCGGACGCGGGCCGACGACGACGTGCATCGCGACGGGACCGTGCGGCGTGAACTGGACGGAACGCTCGTACGTGACGCCGGGCATCAGCGTTGTCTGCGCCGGGGCGGGCATCACGACGATCAGGGCAAGAATCCCTGCAATGAAAAGTGTGCGCAACATGACCCCGACTGAGGCTAGCCGAAGGCTCGGCGACGCCCGGACGGGTTAACGGAATCCGTACAGGCGCTAGCGAACGGGGCGGATGCGCCCGGAAAGGGCGAGCGTACGAGCCTCGGCGGCGTTCGGCGCGTAGACCTCGATCAGCTGCGGGACGCCCGGGAACGCCAGGTAGACGCTCGTCGGGCGAGTTCGGCTCCACACGGCGACACCGCCGCCGGCAGTCTTGCGGGACAGCATCTGCAGGTTCTTCGAGCGGGCCGCCGCGGTCTCGTACGCCTTGCGCAGCGGATACGTGGCGACGGTGATCGCTCGCTCGGAGTTGCCGACGGCCGCGCTCAGCGGCAGATACCTGACAAACGTCCCGGCGCTCGTGGTCGTGAGCTCGAGCTTGCGTGAAGTCATGGGGCCTGCCCAGTAGACAGGGCCGTTGTGCGAGCTCGCAAACGACGCCAGGTTCGCGGGGGAGATCCCGACGGAGGCTGCGGCCTGGCTCTGGTCGTCTCCCCGCAGGAAGAAGAACGCTGCTGCGGCGGAAGCCGCGACGAAGACGACGAGTGTTACGGACGCGAGCGCAAGCCGGCGACGGCGACGGCCGCGACTGACACGCGGGCGCCTCGACTCTGCCGGCGGCGTCGACTCTGCGGGCGGCGTCAGCTCTGCCGGCGCCGTGAGCTCTACCGGCGGCGCCAGGGTGGCCTCGGCGGCGGGCTTCGCCGGTGCGCGCTTGCGGGTCGCCGCGGGCTTGGCAGCCGGCCTCGTCGGCTTTCGTGTCTTCTCCACAGAGCTGATGTCGGCAACGGCGCTCATTTTCATGAGTCGGGTGGTCATCCCGTGACTGCCTCGTGCGTGACGGTGTCCACCTTGATCGCGGTGATCTTCGTCATCATCGCGTTGGCCGGGTCGGTGCTCTGGCAGCGGAGCACGATCGACCCCGTCGCCGCAAAGACCCGCGTGACTTCCATGCTCAGCGTCGCGCGGTGCTCGACGTCCAGGTCCACGTAGTCGGGCTCGACGTCGAACTCGAACTCGGAGGTGTCGGTCATGCCACCACCCGCGTCGAGCGTGCACTCCACAATCCAGTTCGTGTTGGCCTGAGTGGTGTCGATGATCGTCTTCGCCGAGATCGCGTACGCGCCCGGGACGACGCTCGTCATCGTGGCCACGGTCACGTCTGTCGTCGCGAGCACCACGCTGCCGTCCCGATAGACCTCACGCGCACTCGACACCCCCGCCGGTCCGGTGGCGCCCTGCGGCCCTGCCGGGCCCTGTGGCCCCACAGCTCCGGTCGCGCCGTTCGTGCCGTTCGTGCCGTTCGACCCTGCGGGGCCCGCGGGCCCAATGGCTCCGGCTGGTCCAGCAGGCCCGGCCGGGCCGGCGGGCCCCTGCGGTCCCGTGAGACCCTGCGCGCCCGCTGTTCCCTGTGGCCCCTGCGCGCCGGTCAGTCCTTGCGGCCCTGCGACACCCTGCGGACCCTGTGGCCCCTGCGCTCCGCTCGAGCCCTGCGCTCCGGTCGTACCGGCGGCACCGTTCGCACCGGCCGGCCCCTGCGCGCCGGTGAGACCCTGGGGGCCCTGCGGGCCGGGAGGGCCGGTCGCGCCGGTCGCGCCCTGCGCGCCGGTGGCTCCCGTGGTGCCCTGTGGTCCAACAGCTCCTGTCGCTCCTGTCGCTCCTGTCGCTCCGGTCGCTCCCTGAGCACCGACAGCGCCGGCAGCCCCCTGCGGACCCGTCAGCCCCTGCGGGCCCTGCGGCCCGTCCACGCCTTGCGGCCCGACCGGACCCTGCGGTCCGTCCGCGCCCTGCGCACCCTGCGGGCCGATGAGGCCCTGTGCGCCCTGCAATCCAATGAGACCCTGGGCACCGGTCGACCCTGTCGGACCCTGCGCGCCAACGGCGCCCTGAGGTCCCTGGGTTCCCTGCGGTCCGGTCAAGCCCTGGGGGCCTGTCAGCCCGCGCGGGCCCTCCGCGCCATCGACGCCTGCCCGCCCAGCGTCGCCCACGAGTCCTGCCGGGCCACGCGCGCCGGGCTCGCCCTGAACGCCGTCTGCGCCGACCAACCCCTGTCGGCCGGTCGGACCGGGAAGGCCCATGCGTCCGGGTACGCCTTGCGGTCCCGCCGAGCCTGTCTGACCGGGCTGACCGGCCGGTCCCTCCGGGCCGCGCGGCCCCGGCTCGCCGGGCAAGCCACGCTCGCCCTTCGTATCGTGCTTCGGCCGCGGTTGCGCCGTGTACTGGTGAGCCTTGACGAGGGCAACGCTGCGCGGAGCACGGCCTGCCTCCGGGCTCGAGCCCGAGCTCGCCGCGCTGGCCAGAGTGACGCCGCCGATGGCGCCCATGACCCCGGCCACGAGGACAGCGCGCAAAGCGAGCGAACGATTGATTTTCGGGAATGTCATATGAGAGCCCAGCCGCTGTGGGTTCTCTCCTGGAACCGCAGTCCAAGAAGAGCTGAATCCACAGTCACGAACATCGGGGTGAGGCTCGCGTCCCCCTTTTGGGGGCATTGATCGCCCGAAACGTGGATGCCCGTCACCTGCATCAGGGGACCCCGCTCGCATCATCTGGGCGGGCCCGGCCCGTCGGACGGCTACGGCAATCACCCGGACGGGGGGGATGTATTCCGTTCGCAGGGGACGATATCCACCTTGTCGAGCGATTCCGACCTCGACGCAGACGAATGGAGAAAGTGACGCGACCCGCAAACCGATCCTTGCCCGGAACCCGGGGCAGGTGGCTTCTTCTCGGCCTCTCTTCCCTCTTCGCGGTCTATCTCGTGCTGCTCATCGTGGAGCCGGCCGGAACGTCGGACATCGTCAGATGGCTCTACAACATCCTGCTCGTCGGCGCGGCATTCGTCTGCCTGACCTCGCCCAACCAGCGCGGGAGAGAGCGGACGGCCTGGCGCTGTCTCGGCGCGACGCTGCTCCTCTGGGCGGCGGGCGACTTCTACTACACGCTCTTCCTCCTGGACTCGAAGGTCGCTCCGCCGACGGTGACCGACTGGCTCTGGCTCGTCTCCTACCCCATCCTCTACGCCGGCATCGGCCTGCTCGTGCGCGCAAGAACAGCGCACTTCGAGCGGAGCCTCTGGCTCGACGCGGCGCTCGCCGCGCTTGCGGTCGCCGCGGTGGGCGCTGCCGTCCTCTTCGGCGCGGTCGTTGAGAGCACCGGCGGCTCGCCACTGACCGCCGCGATGAACGTCGCGTACCCGCTGGCGGATGCGCTGCTGCTCGGCCTGGTCGTCGCCGTCCTGGCGATCACCGGCTGGCGGCTCGACCGGACCTGGGTATGCATCCTGGCCGGCACGGCCTCACTCGCGCTTGCAGACAGCGGCGTTCTCTACCAGGCAACCGTCGGCTCGACCCACAGCATCAAGCTGCTGGACGCCGGCTGGCCGCTCGCGATGCTCTTCCTCGCCGCAGCTTCCTGGCAGCCCGCCGGCCGGCTCGGCGACGTCAAGGCCGAGGGCGCCCGGGTGCTTGCGCTGCCTGCCGTCTTCGGACTGACCTCGCTCGCGATCCTCGTCTACGGACAGTTCCAGCCGCTGAACACGCCGGCCGTCGTCCTCGCGGCGACCTCGATGCTGGCGGTGGTCGCGCGGATGGCCTTCACGTTCCGCGAGAAGATGCAGCTCCTCGCGGCGACCCGCATCGAAGCGCAGACGGATGCCCTCACGGACGTGGGCAACAGGCGCAAGCTGATGATCGACCTCGGCGCGGCGCTCGACGCCAAGACGACGGGGGTCCTGATGCTGCTCGACCTCGACGGGTTCAAGGCGTACAACGACACGTTCGGCCATCCCGCCGGCGACGCGCTCCTCGCCAGGATCGCGGAGAAGCTGACCAACGCCGTGGTAGCCGAGGGCGAGGTCTACCGCATCGGAGGCGATGAGTTCTGCGTCCTCGCAACAGTGGGTTCGGCCCGCCGCGAAGCCTTCGCGGCCGCCGCGGCGACGTCGCTCGAGGAGCACGGAGAGGGATTCCGGATCACGGCCTCCTACGGCACCGTCGCGCTCCCGGAGGAAGCCGCGAGCGTCGCCGAGGCACTCCGCATCGTGGACGGGCGGATGTACGACGAGAAGGACGGACGACGCGCGTCCGCCGGCCGCCAGAGCCGCGACGTCCTGCTGCGCGTCCTCTACGAGCGCGATGCCCGGCTGCAGGGTCACCTCAGCGGGCTCGTCGAGCTCGTGCGCGCGGTCGGCGTCGGCCTCGGGATGTCGGACGACGAGGTCGCCGACGTGGCGCTCGCCGCCGAGCTGCACGAGGTCGGCAAGCTGGCAATCCCGGACTCGATCCTGCTCAAGCCGGGGCCACTCAGCGAGGAGGAGTGGCAGTTCGTCCGTCGCCACCCGCTCATCGGCGAGCGGATCCTCTCGTCGGCCCCCGCGCTGGCCAAGGTGTCGAGGCTCGTGCGCTCGACACACGAGCGAATGGACGGCGAGGGCTATCCCGACCAGCTGGCGGGCGAGAACATCCCGCTCGGCGCGCGCATCATCGGGACCTGCGCGGCGTTCGTGGCGATGACTTCCGAGTTGCCCTACCGCGCAGCACGCTCTCCCGAGGCGGCCCTCGACGAGCTTCGCCGTTGCGCGGGCACGCAGTTCGACGCCGACGTGGTCGAAACGCTCGTCAACGTGCGTAACGAGCACGCGGTCGAGCTCGCCGTCGTCGCCTAGGCTGCGCCGATGATCCGCTCGGCCTCGGCGCTTTGCGTCCTCCTCGCGCTCGCCGTGGCCGGCGCAGCCCACGCCCACGATTCAGGTCCCGCGATCGCCAAGGCGCTCGTGGCGCTGCGCCAGGGCCCGATCTCGGTCGACCCGTCGGGCCCCGTCTCCGAGCAGCAGGCGGCTGCCATCAGTCGGCGTCTCGATCGCAGCACCCGCATCTCGGTGGCGATCCTCCCCGTCGACTTCTCGCTGAGCGCCGTGGGAGCGGCGCGTGAGATCGAGGCTCATCTGGCTCGCCCCGGGACGGTCGTTGCGCTCCTTGGCGGCGACCTGGGGGCGACGAGCACCGACGTCGGCGGGCAGCTGCTCGGAGCTCTCGTCCGCGAAAGCCAGGCCGTCTACAACCGCGAAGGAGCAGTGCCGGCGCTGGTCGGGCTGATCGATCGCATCGAAGCGGCCAAGCGCCCAGGGGGGAACGGCGACCATGGCCGCGGGTGGACCGTCGCGCTCGTGATCGTGGCGGCCGGTGCGACGGCAAGCGTGCTTGCCCTGCTCGCGCTCCGACGGGGCGCTAGAAGACCTTGACCTCGCGGTAGAGCGTGTCGCGCTGCACCGGGATCTTGCCGAGCGCGCGGATCAGGTGGACGAGCTCCTCGGTCGACGTTCGGTAGCTCGTGCCGGCGGCCGAGACGACGTTCTCCTCGATCATCACAGAGCCCATGTCGTCGGCTCCGAATCCCAGCGCGACCTGCCCGATCTTGAGGCCCTGCGTCACCCACGAGCTCTGGATGTGGTCGACGTTGTCGAGGTAGATGCGCGAGACCGCCTGCGTCAGCAGGTAGTCGAACGAGGTCGGCCGGTCCTCGTCGCGCACGACGTCGTCGAGGCGGTTGCCGTCGCGCTGGAAGGTCCAGGAGATGAACGCACGGAAGCCGCGGGTCTCGTCCTGGAGCTCGCGGATCCGGCGCATGTGCTCGACTCGCTCCTCGACCGTCTCGACGTGGCCGTACATCATCGTCGCGGTCGTCGACATGCCGAGCTTGTGCGCGTGGCGCATCACGTCGAGCCACTCGGAGGACTTGGTCTTCTTCGGCGCGATGATCTCGCGCACGCGGTCGACGAGGATCTCGCCACCGCCGCCGGGGACCGAATCGAGGCCGGAGTCGCGCAGCCGCGAGAGCGTCTCCCAGACGGTGAGCTTCGAGCGCCGCGCGATGTGCTGGATCTCCGGCGGCGAGAGCGCGTGCAGGTGGATCGTGTAGCGCTGCTTGATCGAGCTGAAGAGATCCTCGTAGTAGTCGATCGCGAGATCCGGGTGGTGACCGCCTTGCATCAGCACGCCCGTGCCGCCGATCGCGAGCGTCTCCTCGATCTTCTTGAAGATCACCGGCTTCGGCAGCAGGTAGCCCTCGTTGCGGTCGCCGGGGCTGCGGTAGAAGGCGCAGAAGTCGCAGTCGGTGACGCAGATGTTCGTGTAGTTCAGGTTCCGGTCGACGATGAACGTGATCCGGTCGGG
>JAWVCW010000022.1:0-129539 GCA_033857955.1 Gaiellaceae bacterium
TCGTCGACTCCGGCAAGTCGGTCGTCGTCATCGCGCACCACCAGGCGGTCATGGCGCACGCCGACTGGATCATCGACCTCGGCCCCGGCGCCGGCCACGACGGCGGCCGGATCGTCTTCGAGGGCACGCCCGCCGACCTCGTCGCCGCCCGCTCCACCCTCACCGGCCAGCACCTCGCGGACTACGTCGGCAGCTGACCGAGGCCCTCGCGGAAACGGGTGAGACGAGTTCTCTCATCTGTTTTTCGACTCGTCCCGTGGGCCACCGAAGGAGACGCGTCCTAGTACCGCTAGGCCCAGAAGGCGTCGAACGCCGGCTGTTCGAGCGGCTGGGCATGCACGTCGACCCAGAAGCCGTCGCGCAGCTCGACGAGGAGGGCTTGCTCGATGTCGAGCGACGCCCGCCCCTCCCGTTCGCCGCGGGCTCGGTAGACCGCCACGGTGTGGGCCTCGTCCGCGACCACCCAGAGCAGGTCGGCGCGATAGGTGCCCGCGGTCAGCTCTGCCGTGCGGCGGAGGAACGCGAGGATCTCCTCGCGGCCCCGGTACTCGCCGGCCATCGCGTTCGCGCCGGGCACGTGCCAGACGCCGTCCTCCGCGAAGAGCCCGACGAGCCCCGACACGTCACCCCTGGCGAAGCGCTCGAAACCGGCGCGGACGATCGCCGCGTTCGGGTGCTCGCTCAAGACGGGTCCAGCGTTGCGACGACGGCTTCTGCGACAACCTTGAGTGGCCGTCCTGAGACCTGGCTTGCCTTGCGCAGACGGGCGAAAGCGTCCTGCTCGGAGAGGCCCTCCTTGGTCATCAGCAGGCCCTTCGCGCGCTCGATCACCTTGCGTGCAGCGAGCGCGTCGGCGAGCGACTCGGCCTCCTCGCGCAGCGCCTGGAGCTCATCGTGCCGTGCGCGGGCCGTCTCGATCGCCGGCAGCAGATCGGTTTCCCGGAACGGCTTCACGAGGTAGCCGAAGACGCCGGCCTCGACCGCCCGGGCGACGAGCTCCCGCTCGCCGTAGGCGGTCACCATCACGATCGGGATCGGCCGCTCCTCGAGAATCCGGCGCGCCGCCTCGATCCCGTCGAGCCGCGGCATCTTGACGTCCAGCACTGCAAGGTCGGGCTGCTCGGACCTCGCCAGCTCGACTGCCTCCTCGCCGTCGCGTGCCTCGGCACAGACCTCGAACCCCGCCGCCTCGAGCAGCGAGCGCAGGTCCATCCGGATGATCGTCTCGTCCTCCGCAATCAGGATCTTCATGCGGGAAAGACCACCTCGGCACGCAGCCCTGAGTCGCTCGTCAGCCTCAACGTGCCTTGCAGCTCGTCGCGCACGAGTGCCCGCACGATCGAGAGGCCGGTGCTCTCGCCGTCGCCTGCCGCGATCCCGCCGCCGTCGTCTGCGATCGCGAGCGACACGCCGCCGTTCCGCTGAGCCAGCTCGATCCGGACGGTCGCGCCGCCATGCTCGAGCGCGTTCTGGAAGAGCTCGCTGAAGACGAGGGCGAGCGCCGTGGCGCGGTGGCCGGCGAGCGAGACCGACTCGAGGTCCGCCTCGACCTCCTTCCCGACGACGAGACCCTGCACGAGCATCGCGCGCAGACGCTCGATCAGCTCTGCCAGATCGACGTCGTCCTCGCGATGCTCGGTCAACACCTCGTGCACGGCGGCGATCGCCAGGATCCGGTTGACCGAGTCCGTCAGCGCACGACGTGGGTCGACCTCGCTGGCGCGCGCTTGCAGGCGGAGCAGCGACGCCACGGTCTGGAGGTTGTTCTTGACCCGGTGGTGGATCTCCTGGGCGAGAACGCCGCGCATCACCGCGCGCCCGTGCTCGAGGGCGACGGCGGCGTGGTGCGCGATCGCCTCGAGGAGCGCGCGATCCTCTTCGGTGAACCGCGTGTCGCGGTCGCAGACGAGCTCGCCGATCTGACGGCGCTTCCACTTCAGCGGCAGTCGCAGCGCGTGCGTGCCCGCACGACCCTCCGGCCACGCGATCTTGCCGTCCTCGAGCACCAACGCGGCGCCGGTCGCTCCCATCGCGGTGATCGTCGTCTTCACGATCGCCTCGAGCGACTCCTCCAGGTAGAGCGACTCCGAGACGGCCTCCGAGATCTGTGCGAGCGCCTCGAGCTCGTGCACGCGCCGCTGGGCGTGGGCGTAGAGCTTCGCATGCTCGATCGTCTGCGCCACCTGAGACGCGATTGCGACGAGGAGGTCTATCTCGGCCTCGGTGTAGTCGCGGGCAGCGCGCGTGCGCACGTTCAGCGCGCCCTCCATCTTCTCGCGCGCCAGGATCGGCACCGCGAGAATCGACTCGTATTCGTCCTCGGGCAGGTTCGGGAACTGCTTGAAGCGCGAGTCGAGATGCGCGGACGAGGCGATCGCGATCGGGGCCCGCTCCGCCGCGGCGGTCCCGGTGATCCCTTCGCCGAGATGCAGCCGCGGGCGCCGCGTCATCTCGTCGACCGCCGTTCCGTGCGTCGCCCGCAGGACGAGCTCGTCCGCGCGCTCGTCGTAGAGATAGACGAAGCAGGCGTCGGCTTCAAGCGCGTCGGCGACCTTGCTCGCGACGAGCGCAAGCACCTCCTCCAGGTCGAGCGTCGAGTTGACCGCCGCGATTGTCTCGGTCAGCAGTCGGAGGTGGCGGCTAGACGCGTCCACCGTCAGAGTGTAGGTGCGTGTCAGCCGCGCAAGGCCGCGTCTAGGGCCGGAGCGAAGCGCGCGGCGTCGTCGAGCAGCCCGGCGAGATCCTCGCTCTCCGGGGCGAGCTGCGAGACCAGGTTCGCTCCGAGGTAGAAGGTGACCGCGACGTGGGCGAGGCGCCGCGGAGATGCAAGCTCGAGGATTGGAGAGCCGGCGAGCGAGCGCTCGATCGCCCTCTCTGCCAGCTCGATCCAGGGCTCCATGAGCTCGATGACCCGGGGCCCGAGCTCCGGGTGGGACACACTCCCGGCGACGAGCTCCGAGACGACGCGGATGTGCCCGCTGGCGAGGTCTTCGCGATAGATCCGGCCGAGCACCGCCACGAGCTCGTCGATCCGCTCGGCGTCTTCGACAGCGGCCCGGTAGCGGTCGAGCCGCTCGCCGCTCGATTGCGCCAGCGCAGCGAGCAGGAGCTCGTTCAAGCTGCCGAAGTAGTAGAAGATCAGCGCCGGATTGAAGCTGCCGGTGGCCGCGATCGCGCGCGTGCTTGCTCCGGCCAGCCCCTTTTCCTTCAGCGTCGCGAGCGTCGCCTCGAGGATCCGCGTGCGCGTGCCGGCGCTCATTTGACCAGTCGCTCAAAATACTCTTTAATCACTTGATCAAACGTAGCACGATCACCGGCCTCTTTCTGCCGCGCGGGAAGCTGGCGCGCAGCCGCTACGCGGTGACAGGCGCGATTCTCGCGCTCGTCAAGATCAACATCGATCGCGCGATCGCCGGACTGCACGGCAAGTACTGGGATCCAGTCGAGTACTGGATCCCGAGTGGCGCCCCGTTGCGAGACCTCGGGCGGGGCGACGTCTCCCTCTACGCGACACTCGCCGCGGTGGCGGTGCCGTTCGTCTGGGCCGGCGTCGCGCTGACGCTGCGCCGACTGCGAGACGCCGGCCTGCCCGCATGGCTCGTGCTGCTGTTCTTCGTCCCGTTTCTGAACCTGCTGCTCTTTCTCGTGCTCTGCGCCGTGCCCTCGTCCACGGCGGACGCGGCCGAGATCGGCCATGCCGACAGCCGGTTGGAGCGCCTCCTCCCCCGCGGCCCGTGGGCGAGCGCCGCGACCGGTCTCGTGCTCACGGCGGTCCTGGCGGTGGCGCTCACCTTGCTCGGCACCGTCGTCCTCGAGACCTACGGCTGGGGCCTCTTCGTCGGCATCCCCTTCCTGAGCGGCCTGCTCTCGTCGACCGTGTACGGCTACCACGAGCCACGGTCGCTCCCAGGCTGCGTCGGCGTCGCGCTGATGTCGGTGGGGCTCGCAAGCGCACTCCTCGTGGGGCTCGCAATCGAAGGCGTGCTCTGCATTGCGATGGCCGCACCACTCGCGGCTGCCGTCGCGACCCTCGGCGGGGTCGTCGGCTACGGGCTTCAGCGGCGCGGACCACGCGTCGGCGCGAGCCGCGCCTACTCCGTCGCGATCCTCGCGCTGCCGCTGCTGCTCGGCGCTGAGGCCGCTACGGGGCCGACGCCCGACCTGGCCGCGGTGCGCACGACCGTCGTCATCGACGCGCCGCCGCACGTCGTCTGGCAGCACGTCGTCTCGTTCTCCGAGTTGCCGCCGCCGGACGAGCTGGTGTTCCGGACCGGCATCGCGTACCCGCAGACCGCGGTCATCGAGGGCCGCGGCGTCGGCGCGATTCGGCGCTGCCGCTTCTCGACCGGCGACTTCGTCGAGCCGATCACGCGGTGGGAGGAGCCGCGCCTGCTCGCGTTCTCCGTCGCCTCCCAGCCGGCCCCGATGCGCGAGCTCTCTCCCTGGGGCGCGATCCATCCGCCGCACCTGGACGGGTTCCTTCGCTCGCGGCGCGGCCAATTCCGGCTACGCCCGCTGCCTGGCGGACGGACGCTACTCGAAGGCACAACCTGGTACGAGAACAGGATGTGGCCGGCCCCTTACTGGCAGCAGTGGTCCGACGAGCTGATCCACCGGATCCATCGCCGCGTGCTCGAGCACGTGAAGCGGGAGGCCGAGGCCGTCCGACAGCCTTAACAAACTTCTTACCGAAGTCATGGGAGAAACTTCAAACACCGGGAATAGGTTCTCATCCAGATGAGCGCGATCGAACTCGACCTCCGCAGCGTCAAAGGCTTTCTCGTTGCGGACGTCCGTGGCCGCGTGATCGGCCGCGTCGAGTCGCCCATGTACGGCAGCCAGCCCGACGTGCCCGACGCACTTGCCGTCCGCTCGGGCTTCCTTCGCGGCCGCCGAATCGTGCCGGCCGAGGCGATCGGCGAGATCGACGAAGGCTCCCGCGTGATCGGCCTCAGCGTCCTGCGCGAGTCGATCCGCAAGTTCCTCTAACCCACGCCGCTCTTCCGCGCGAGCGAAGCCAGGCGCAAGCGCCGCATCGGTCGCTCCCTATCTCGGGCGGAGCGGAGTTCATCTCCGCGCAGCCCCGCAACGCAACAGGCGAAGCAACGAAGAAGGAGGGGGCTCGTGGGGGAACCCTGGGGTTCCCCACGGAACGACCACGGGCTCCTGTGAGGGAGCCCGCGATCGGCCGTCAGTTGAGGTCGCGGCGCTCGCCTTGCGCCGCAGCCCTTCGACCAGTATGCGCCTTCGGGAAGCGACGTGTCTAGTCCAGGAACGACTGGGCTAAAGCACGGCGAGGTATCGGTCCAGCTCCCATTTCGTCAGCTGGATCCGGTACTCGTCCCACTCCTTGCGCTTGATCTCGACGTACCGCTCGTGGATGTGATCGCCGAGCGCCTTCCGCATCAGCTCCGACTCTGCGAGCGCCTCGACCGCCTCGCCGAGCGTGCCGGGAAGTGCCTCGATCCCGCGCTCCTGACGCTCCGCGGCGGAGAGGTGGTAGAGGTTCGAGTCCATCGGCTCCTCGAGCTCGTAGCCCTGCTCGATCCCCTCGAGCCCGGCGTGTAGGAGGGCGGCAAAGGTGAGGTACGGGTTGCAGGCCGGGTCGGGACAGCGGATCTCGGCGCGCGTCGCCTGTTCCGAGCCCGGCTTGTAGAGCGGGATCCTGATCAGGGCCGAGCGGTTCCGCTGCGACCAGGCGACGTAGACCGGCGCCTCGAAACCCGGCACCAGCCGCTTGTAGGAGTTGACCCACTGGGCGAACACCGCGGAGAGCTCGCGCGCGTGGCGGAGTAGGCCGGCGATGAAGGCCTTCGCCGTCGGCGAGAGGTGATGCTGATCATTGCCGTCGAAGAACTGGTTCCTGCCGTCGGTGAAGAGCGACATGTGGGTGTGCATGCCCGACCCGTTCTCGCCGAAGAGCGGCTTCGGCATGAAGGTCGCGTAGACGCCGTTCTTGGCGGCGACCTCCTTCACGATCAGCCGGTAGGTGATCGTCGCATCGGCCATCTCGAGCGCGGGGGCGTAGCGCATGTCGATCTCGTGCTGCGAAGGCGCCACCTCGTGGTGGTGGTACTCGATCGGAATGCCGACGCTCTCGAGCGCCTGAATCGTCTCGTTCCGGAGGTCGGTAGCGGCGTCGAGCGCGGTCATCGCGAAGTAGCCGCCCTCGTCGAGCGTCTCCGTCCCCTTGTTGTCCTTGAAGAGGAAGTACTCGAGCTCGGGCCCGATGTTGAACGTGTCGAAGCCCAGGGACTGCATCCGCTCGAGTGCCTTGCGAAGCATGTAGCGCGGGTCGCCCTCGTACGGCTTCCCGTCCGGAGTGACGACGTCGCAGATCATCCGGCCGACGACGGTCTCACCGGGCCGCGCCGGCATGATCCGGAAGGTCTCGGGGTCCGGGATTGCGACCATGTCCGACTCCTCGATCGCGTTGAAGCCCGTAATCGACGAGCCGTCGAAGCCCATCCCGTCATCGAGTGCGGCCTCGAGCTCACTCGGTGTGATCGCGAAGCTCTTCAGGTGCCCCTCGAGATCGGTGAACCAGAAGAGGACGTACTCGACCTTCAGCTTCTCGATCTCCTTCAGCACCTGCTTGCGCGACTCCGGGTCGGACGTCGCCCGGTGCTTGCTCTCGATCATCCCCATGCCGTCTTTCCTCCTTGTCAAGAACTGCCGAAATGCAAAGGGCCCCAGGCGAAAAGACCGCCTGAGGCCCCGGCGCCTCGAAAACCTCGGCGAGTCTAACGCACTACCCGCTCCGCTTCAATTTGCCGTGCTTCTTCGCGTACATCTCGCCGCGGCGGAAGACCCAGAGCCCGATCGGCGCCGAGACGACCCCGATCAGGAGCAGCGGCCAGATCTCGTCCCACATCGTCGAAAGGCCCGCGCCGTTCAGGATCGCGCCCCGGATCCCGTCGAGCGCATACGTCGCCGGCGAGATGACGGAGATCCACTGCATCCACTGCGGCAGCACGTCGACCGGGTAGTAGACGCCCGAGACGACGAGCAGCATCCCCTGCGCCACGAACCCCAGCTGCGCGCCCTTCTCGGGCGAGATCAGCGGCAGCACCGCGGTCATGATCCCGATCCCGATGAACGAGAGCGACGCCACGACGAGCACGACGAACGCGGCCAGGAAGTCTGCGTTCGGCATCTGCAGGTCGACGAACGACGCGACGACGATGAAGAGGATGATCGCCCGGATCAGCCCGTAGAGCACGGCGAAGAAGCCCGCGCCCGCGAGGTGCATGGCGCGGGACAGGGGCGCCATGAAGGTGTACTCGATCGTCCCCTCCCAGCGCTCCCAGGCCACCGTCTCGGTCATGAACTCGAACAGGATCCCGAGGTACGCCCACACGACGGCGCCGATCAGCAGCGTCGTCGTCGCGCGGTTGACGTCGATCTGACCGCCCGTCGCCTCGATCCCCTTCGCGATGAAGACGATCGTGAGCGTGTTCGCGATCGTCCAGATCATGAAGGCGACGTCCCACCAGATGTAGCGGCGGGTCAGATAGACGTTGCGCTCGACAACACCGCCGAGCCCGATCAGCTCGGCACGAAGAGTGGATGCAGCAGCTCTCATGCGAACACCTCCCGGTCCTCGTCGTCCTCGTCCACTTCCGCCTCGAACGCGCGGCCCGTGGCCGCGAAGAAGGCCTGCTCAAGCGTCTCGACCTCGAAGCGCTCGAGGATCTCCGGCACGGTCTCCAGGAAGAGGAGCTCGCCACGATCGAGGATCCCGACCCGGTCCGCGAGCGCCTCCGCCTCGGCGAGATCGTGCGTGCAGAGCAGGATCGTCGAGTCGTGCGTGCGCCTCACGTCACGGATGAACTCCTGCACCTCGAGCTTGGAGCGCGGGTCGAGCCCGGTCGTCGGCTCGTCGAGCAGGAGGAGCACCGGCGAGGTGAGGAGGGCACGCGCGAGCGCGACCTTCTGCTGCATGCCGCGGGACAGGTTCTCCATCGGCTCGGTTCGACGGTCGACCGGAAAGCCGACCTTGCCGAGGATCTCCGGAATCTTGACCCGGGTCTCGCTGGGGCCCATGCCGTAGAAGCGGGCCGCGTAGTGGAGGTTCTCGCCCGCCGACATCTTCTTGAAGAAGCTGGCCTCGACCGAGACGCGGTTGACGAGCCTGCGCACCGGCCGCGGGTTGGCGAAGACGTCGTGGCCGAAGACGTGCGCGCTGCCGCCGTCGTTGAAGAGCAGCGTGGAGAGCAGCCGGACCAGCGTCGACTTGCCCGAGCCGTTCTGCCCCAGGATCGCCACGCACTCGCCGCGCTGCATCGTGAACGTGATGCCGTGCAGGACCACGCGCTTCTTGCGCGCGAACCGGCCTGCCTTCTTGTCCCGGCGCGAGAACACCTTGCGGAGATCCCGCACGTCGACGGCAGGCGTCACACGGTGCAACTCGATTAACTCGCTCATTCCTACCCCTTCGACTCACACGAATACTTCAAGGACCACAAGCACACGACGCCCGCACTACGGCGGGCCGCGGCAACGGGTGTCCTAGACGTGGAAGAGGAGTCTCATCGGGGCGAGGATACCAGCGGCCCCCGCATCGCGCCAACCGGATTTCGCTTGCCATTCATCCACCGGCGCTGCTACGGTGGGCCCAGGTTCCGCCGCAGAAGGCGGGGCCGAGGCACATGCTTGCCTCAAGGCGATGGCGCCTCGCAGCTTTCCGCTGCGGGCGCTTTTTTTGTGGTCCAACGGAGGAGGCAGGACGATGTCGGAGCTCGATTCGAAGCACTACCTGATGAACGGGGGCGAGACGCTGCCCGACGCCCGCGAGGCACTCGAGTGGGCGGCCGAGGCGCGCGTCTCGATGGTCGACCTCAAGTTCTGCGACCTGCTGGGGACATGGCAGCACATGACGCTGCCGCTGCGGGCCTTCGGCGCGGACGCATTCGACGAGGGCCTCGGCTTCGACGGCTCCTCGATCCGCGGCTGGCAGGGGATCTCCGAGTCGGACATGCTGCTGATGCCCGATCCGACCTCCGCGATCCTCGATCCCGCGACCGAGGCGCCGACGCTCTCGCTCGTGTGCGAGATCGTCGACCCGATCACGATGGAGGGGTACTCGCGCGATCCGCGTCTCGTCGCGAAGCGCGCAGAGGAGTACCTCCGCTCGACCGGGATCGCAGACACGTGCTTCGTCGGCCCCGAGTGCGAGTTCTTCGTCTTCGACGAGGTCAGCTACGACCTCGGCCCCAACGCCTCGCACTACTCGGTCGACTCGGCCGAGGGCTTCTGGAACTCCGGCAAGCCCGGCCTCGGCTACACCTCGCGGCCGAAGGAGGGCTACTTTCCGACGGCGCCGCACGACTCGCTGCACGACCTGCGCACGGCGATGGTGCTGACGCTCGAGCGGCTCGGGATTCCGTGCGAGTTCCACCACCACGAGGTGGCGTCCGGCGGCCAGTGCGAGATCGACCTCCGCTTCCAGAGCCTGACCCGGATGGCCGACCAGGTCATGACCTACAAGTACGTGGTCAAGAACGTGGCCCGGGCGCACGGCAAGTCGGTGACGTTCATGCCGAAGCCGGTCTTCGGCGACAACGGCTCGGGGATGCACTGCCACCAGTCCCTCTGGAAGGAAGGCGCACCGCTGATGGCGGACACCTCCGGCTACGCGGGCCTGTCGGAGCTCGCGCGCTCGTACGTCGGCGGCCTGCTCGCGCACGCGCCGGCACTGCTCGCCTTCTGCGCGCCCACGACGAACTCGTACCGCAGGCTCGTGCCCGGCTACGAGGCGCCGGTCAACCTCGTCTACTCGCAGCGCAACCGCTCGGCCTGCATCCGGATCCCGATGTACTCCGACTCGCCGAAGGCGAAACGGATCGAGTTCCGCTGCCCCGACGCGGCGGCGAACCCGTACCTCGCGTTCTCTGCGATGCTGATGGCGGGCCTCGACGGGATCCAGCGCGGCTTCGACCCGGGGGCTCCCGCCGACTACGACCTCTTCGAGGAAGCCGGCCACGACGTGCCCCAGGTTCCCGGCTCCCTGGCGGAGTCGCTCGACGCGCTCGAGGCGGATCACGAGTTCCTGCTCCGCGGCGGCGTCTTCACCGAGGACCTGGTCAGGACCTGGATCGACTGGAAGCGCGAGAACGAGGTCGACGTCGTCCGGCTCCGCCCCCATCCGGCCGAGTTCTCCCTCTACTACGACTGCTAGGAGGCTTCATGACCAAGGTCGAAGCGATCGTCGTGCGCGACCGTGTGGAGACGGTGATGGACGCCGTCGAGGAGCACACCGGGCACGTCGGCGTCACCGTGATCGAGGCGGTCGGCCACGGCCGCCAGCGCGGGATCACGCACGAGTACCGCGGCCGGATCTTCGAGTCGAGGTTCCTGCCCAAGGCGTACCTCTTCTTCGTCGTGAAGGACGAGATCGCCGCCGGCGTCGTCGAGGCCATCGTCGACGCCGCGCGTACCGGTCACGAGTCGGGCGACGGGATCGTCTGGACGACGCCTGTGTTCGACGTCACACACAACCGCACGGGCGCGAAGCTCGAGGAGGTCGAGGTCGCATGACGACAAAGGAACTGGCATTCGCCACGAGCACGATCTGGGTCGTCCTGGCCGCGATCCTCGTGATGTTCATGCAGGCGGGCTTCGCCTTCCTGGAAGCCGGGCTGACGCGGATGAAGAACGTCGGCCACATCGCCGCGAAGAACGTCCTGATCCTCGCGATCGCCTCGCTCGTCTACTACGTCGTCGGCTTCGGCATCGCCTTCGGAGACGGCGGCAACGGGCTGTGGGGCGGCTCCGGCTTCCTGCCGTCCGTCGACGAGCTGCTGACGATCGGGGCGGCACCGTTCAGCTGGTTCTCGGCGATCCCGGCAGCTGCGGGGTATCTCTTCGAGGTCGTCTTCTGCGCCGTCTCGCTCGCGATCGTGTGGGGCGCCATGGCGGAACGGACGCGGCTCTGGGTCTACTTCGCGTTCGGCGTCGCCTACACGCTGATCTACTCGCTCGTCTCGCACTGGATCTGGAGTCCCGACGGCTGGCTGTTCGCACACGGCATGCAGGACTTCGCCGGCTCGACCGTCGTGCACTACCAGGGCGCGCTCGCCGGCCTCGCGGGAGCGCTGCTACTCGGGCCGCGGATCGGCAAGTTCGCGGCGGACGGAAAGCCGAACGCCATTCCCGGCCACAACATGGCGTTCACGACGCTCGGCGTGATCATCCTGTGGTTCGGCTGGTTCGGCTTCAACCCGGGCTCGACGCTCAGCGTCGACTTCGGCGGCGTCGGCTTCTTCGCCTACGTCGCGCTGAACACGAACCTCGCGGCGGCGGCCGGCGTCATCGGCGCGGTCGTCACCTCGTGGCTCGTGATCAAGAAGCCCGACCTCTCGATGATGCTGAACGGCGCCATCGCGGCGCTCGTCGCGATCACCGCCGCCTGCGCGTTCGTCGCTCCCTGGGCCGCGATCCTGATCGGCCTCGTGGCCGGCGCGATCGTCGTCTTCGGCGTCCTCTTCGTCGAGCGGATCGGCATCGACGATCCGGTCGGCGCGCTCTCCGCGCACGGCATGGCGGGAATCTGGGGCACCCTCTCGCTCGGCTTCTTCACCGTGCCGTCGCTGTCGGAGAAGCTCGCGACCGGCAAGGGCGGTCTGTTCTACGGCGGCGGGCTGCACCAGCTCGGCATCCAGGTGCTGGGTCTGGCGGCGGTCGGCGCGTTCACGTTCGCCGCGTCGTTCGGCATCCTCTGGCTCTTCAAGGTCACGATCGGGATCCGCACCGACGAGGACGTGGAGACCGCAGGGCTGGACGTCTCCGAGCACGGCATGTGGGGCTATCCCGAGTTCTACATCCCGGTTCCCGGCGGTTATGGCACCGACACGCACGGGCACCTGGGCGTCGCTCACAGCCCGCGTGCGGCGGCCACCTCCGTGCAAGCGAGCGCGCTCGAGCCTCAGGCGACGGCGTTCGAGCCCACCACAGGTTAGGCCCGCAAACGAAGCGGGGGGAGGCACCGAACGCGCCTCCCCCCGCTTCCGACCTCTACAGTCAGGTCAGGAGACCGAGAAGGTGACAGTCACGTTCGCGGTCGTCTGTTGCGTCCCGGGCTCGATCGGCGTCGAGTCGGCCGCCATCGCCTTGTCGGCGGCGGCGTACGGCAGCGGCTGCGGGGCGCCGCCGCCTTCCACGATCGCGGTCACGCGACCGAGGGAGACATTCGCTGCGGAGGCGAGCGCCTGCGCATTCGCGCGGGCGTTGCCGACCGCCGCCTTGAGGGCCTGGCGGTAGAGCTCGTCCTGGTCGCCGCGGGAGAGCGACGGGCCGTACACCTGGTTCGCGCCCGCGTTGACGGCAGCGTCGATCACGGCGCCCGCCTTCGCGAGCTCCTTGATCGTCGCCGAGACCGTGTTCGTGGCGACGAAGCCCTGGGCCTCGGACTTGTCGTTGTACTGCGGCGAGAGGGAGACGGACTGGGTCTTCACGTCGGTCGCGCCCGCGGCCTTGAGCGCCGCGATCACGCGCCGCATCTCGGCCGCATTCGCCGAGAGCGCCGCGCGGGCGCTTGCGCCCTTGCTCTCGACGCCGAACGAGAGCTCGGCGCGATCCGGGACGGACGTGACGGATGCCGTGCCCTGGACGGTGATGCCGCCGGCCTCCGCAGCCGCGCTCGAGGCGGTCCCCGGAAGCGTGACGGCGGCGAGCCCGAGGGCGACGACGAGTGGTGCTGCGATGAGGAGGATTCGTGTGTTCATACCGTGGATACGCCGCCGGAGGCGGCTGCGTCACACGATGGTGGTCAGGATCGCGCGGGCCAGCGCGGAGCGCCGAGATCGCGCGACACTCCGCGAGCAGCCTCGATCACGTGCGTGGCAAGCTCCGGCTCGCGGCCGCCGCGGAGGATGCGAGCGCGCGGCCCGGCGATCCCGATCGCGCCTACCGGCTCGCCGCTGCGGGCGAAGATGGCCGCCGCGATCCCGCCTTCGCCCAGAATCGCCTCCTCGCGCTCGCGCGCGAACCCGCGTGCGAGCACGAACTCGAGCTCTCGCCGGACCGCAGCGGGCCCCGTCAGCGTGTGTCCCGTCAATCGGGGCAGCTCGGTCACGAGCAACCCCTCGACGACCTCGTCGTCCAAGTAGGCGAGTGCGGCCTTTCCGAGCGCCGTCGCGTGCAAGGGCAGCACCGAGCCGACCTCCAGGATCTGGAGGGTGGAGTCGGGCCGGAACACGTGGTGGACGACGAGCGCGCCGTTGCCGTGGAGGACGGCGACCCGAACTGCTTCCTGGGTGCGCAGCGCCAGCAGCTCCGACCACGCAAGCGACCGCGAGCGCAACTCGTTCAGGTCGAGGTAGCGGTTGCTGAGATTCAGAAGCTCGGGCCCGAGCTGATACTTGTCGCTGTCCGCGTGCTGCTCGACGAGGTCATGAGCCTGGAGCGTGCGCAGAAGCCCGTGCACCGTGCCCTTGGCCAGCCCCAGGCGGACCGAGAGCTCGCTGACGCCGAGGCGGCCGGTACCGCCCGAGAGGGCCTTCAAGATGCGAATCGCGCGATCGACTGACTGGATCATCAGGTCCTCATTGTCGAATGGTGTTCGACATTGTAGAATGCCGGCATGTCGGACAACGGGTTCGTCGGACTCGTCATCGTCTCTCACAGCGCGCCGCTTGCAGAGGGCCTGGCCGACCTGGTCGGGCAGGTCTCCGGGCCCGACGTCCAGATCGAGCCGGTCGGGGGAGGCCCCGGCGAGACGCTCGGCACCGACGGCGGGCGCGTGCTCGAGGCGCTGCGGCGCGGCGCGCGAGGCCCGGGCTCGGTCGTGTTGATGGACCTCGGCAGCAGCGTGCTGGCCGTAAAAGCTGCGCTCGGCGAGCTGGAAGACGATGAGCGCGGGCGCCTCCGCGTCGCCGACGCGCCGCTCGTCGAGGGCGCGATCGCGGCCGGGGTCACGGCCTCGACCGGCGACGACGCGGACGGGGTGCTGCGAGCGGCGGAGGAGGCGAGACATGCCCGCAAGCTCTGAGGTCGCGGCGCTCGTCCGGCTGCCTGAGAACGTCGCGCTGCACGCGCGCCCGGCGGGCGCGTTCGTCCGCGAGGCGGCACGAGCGGTTGCCGAGATCCGCGTGGAAGCGAACGGGCGCAGCGCGAACGCAAAGAGCATCCTCGACATCCTCGGGCTCGGCGCCACCGGCGGCACCGAGCTCGTCATCTCAGCCTCGGGCGCGGACGCCGCCGAGGCCCTCGAGCGCCTCTCGGAGCTCGTCTCCGGCCTCACCTGAGCGAACGAGTTCTAGCGCCGCTGCGGCAGAAGGAGCGGCGAGTGCATCGCGGGCGAGCGCTCCGGAGCGCTCCGCGGAGAGCGCCCGGACAACCCCGCGAACGAGATCGACGCGCGCCGGCGCGACGCTGAGCTCGTCGACGCCGAGCCCGACGAAGAGCACGACGAGCTCGGGGACGCCGGCGGCCTCGCCACAGACCTCGACCGTGATCCCACTTTCGTGCGCAGCCGCGACGACCGACACAACGTGCGCGAGCACCGCAGGATCGGCCGCCGTCTCCGCCGACGCAAGCGGCAGGTCGCGATGAAGCCCGAGGGTGCTCGAGACGAGGTCGTTCGTGCCGATCGAGAGGAACTGCGCCTCGAGCGCGATCTCCGTGGCGCGACGCACGCCTTCTGGTGTCTCGATCATCGCTCCGAGCTCGAACGGCTGCTCCTCACCGAGCGAGTCCTGCAGCAGCGACCGCACGGCGCGAACCTGCTGCCCGGACTCGACGAGCGGTAGGAGGATCCGGAGGCGTGCGTCGGCGCCCGCCTGGGAGATCGCGCGCAGCTGCGCTGCGAGCGCGTCTGGCTCCGCGAGCGTCAGGGCGAGGCCACGTTCGGGAGTCCGATCGAGGAAGGGCGGCGTCTTGTCACCCCCGAAGTCGAGGGTTCGTACCGTCGCCACACGGCCACGGAGCGCGGCAAGCAGCGGCTCGAGCACCGCGCGATGCTGCTGCTCGGTCGGCCACGCCGGCGCCTCGAGGAACGCGAGCTCCGTGCGCAGGAGACCGACGCCGGCGGCCCCGGCGGCGAGCCCCGCGTCGATCTCGGGCAGTGACGCGGCATTGCAGAGAAGCACGATCCGCCGCCCGTCGAGTGTCTCAGTCGGCAGGCCGCGCAGACCAGCGAGCGCCCGGCGGCGCCGCGAGCCCTGGCGCAAGGTCTCTTGGGCCTCCTCGAGCTCCACGTGCCCCGGATCGACCGACACGACCCCCTGCTCCCCATCGAGGACGAGAACAGTGCCCTCTGCGATCGCAGCGAGATCGGTCCCGAACGCGACCGCCATCGGCAAGCCGAGCGAGCGTGCAACGATCGCGGCGTGCGCCGTCGCCGAGCCTTCAATCAGCGCGACGGCGACGATGCGGCCCTCTCCCAGCTCCAGTTCCGCGATCTCCGCCGGCCCGAGGTCGCGTGCGAGGAGGATCGAGTCCGCCTCTGCCAGCGGCTGCGCTGCCGACCCGTCGGCGATTCGTGCCGCGCGGCGTCCAAGCTCGCGCACGTCCGAGGCTCGCCCGGCAAGGACCGGGTCGGGCAGCGCTGCGAGCACCCCGGCGAACCCCTCTGCGGCTTCGCGAAGCGCTTCGGCCGGCGCCAGCCGCGCAGCCAGCTCGCGCACGCTCGCCGCCAGGGAGGGATCCTCGGCCATCAGGCGGTTCGCCTCCAGGATCTCCGCCTCATCGGCCAAGCCTGCGTTGCGGAGCCCTGCGGCTGCGCGGCCGAGCTCCGCCGCCGCCTGCTCGAGCGCGGCGAGGGCAACGGCCTGGTCGGGTGGCGCGCCGCTCGCTTCCACCTCGCGGACGACGATGGCGCGCCCGACGGCGACCCCGGGAGAAGCACCCAGGCCGTGGAGCACAGTTCGTGCCATCAGATGTCCGCAGCGGCCGAACGCTCGAGCGCTGCGAGGATCAGCACTGTCGAGGTCGCGCCCGGGTCCTGATGGCCGATCGAACGCTCGCCGAGGTACGACGCGCGCCCCTTGCGTGCCTGGAGCGGCACGGTCGCGCGCATTCCCTCCTCCCCCGCCTCGCGGGCAGCAGCGAGCGCGTCGGCGAGGCCGGCGCCGGTCTCGACCTGCTCGCGCAACACCCTCACCGCCGGAGCAAGCGCGTCGACCATGGTCTTCTCGCCCTCGCTCGCGGCGCCGAGGTCGACGACGCCGGCAAGAGCCGCGTCGAGCGCCGCCACGAGCTCCTCCGGACCGAACTGGTCGGCCTCGCCGAGTACGCGACCGGCCCGCCTGAGCGCCGTACCCCAGAGCGGGCCGCTCGCGCCGCCGACCGTGGAGACGAGCGTGGACCCGGCGGTTAGCAGCAGCTTGCCCGGCGGCTCCGACGACGCCTCGCCGTCGAGCCGCTCGACGACGGCGGCGAAGCCCCGGTCCATGTTCGCGCCGTGGTCGGCATCGCCGATCGCGGCGTCGAGTTGGGTCAGGTAATCGCGCTGCTCGCTGATCGCCGCCGCTGAGGCGGCAAGCCAGCTTCTCACCGTGCCAGCATCCACGCTCGCTCCTCCTTCCATCCCGCTAGACGCCCCAACGCAGCGCCGGCGTGTGCACCGGAGCATCCCACAGGGCAGTCAGCTCGTCGTCGAGCGCGAGCAGGGTGATCGACACGCCGGCCATCTCGAGGCTCGTGATGTAGTTGCCGACGAGGTTGCGCGTCGCGGTGAGCCCGTGCTTCTCGAGTTGCTTCGTCAGCTCGTGATAGACGACGTAGAGCTCGATCAGCGGCGTGCCGCCGAGCCCGTTCACGAACGCGAGCACGTTCGAGCCCGAGGGCGGATCGAGGTCCGTGAGGATCGCCGCCGTCATCTGCTCGACGATCTCTGCCGCAGGCTTGACGCGGTCCCGCTTGCGGCCGGGCTCGCCGTGGATCCCGACGCCGAACTCCATCTCGTCGGGTCCGATCTCGAAGATCGGGCCGTTGGACGTGGGCGTGGCGCAGGACGTGAGGGCGACGCCGAAGCTCCGCCCCTGCGCGTTCACCTTGCGTGCGATCGCGGCGACCTCGGCGAGCGTCCCGCCTGCCTCTGCCTTTGCGCCGGCGATCTTCTCGAGGAGGACGGTGACACCGACGCCTCGGCGGCCCGCCGTGTAGAGGCTGTCCTCGACGGCGACGTCGTCGTTTGTGAGCACCGACTCGACCTGGATCCCCTCGTCCTCTGCCAGCTCGGCCGCCATGCGGAAGTTGAGCACGTCGCCGGTGTAGTTCTTGACGATGTGCACGACGCCCGCGCCGCCGTCGACGGCCTTCGTCGCTGCGAGCATCTGGTCCGGCACGGGCGACGTGAAGACTGCTCCGGGGCAGGCGGCGTCGAGCATGCCGACCCCGACGAAGCCGCCGTGCAGCGGCTCGTGCCCGCTTCCGCCACCGGAGACCAGGGCGACCTTGCCGCTCACCGGCGCTCCCTTGCGGACGACGATCTGCTGCTCCAGATCGACGGTCAGGAGATCGGAGTGTGCGGCCTCGAGCCCGGCGAGCGACTCGGGGACGAGGTCGTCCGGGTTGTTGAGGAACTTCTTGACAGTCGCGACATCCGTGCTGCTCATCTCGTCCTCTCTTCCTAAACGTGGGCAGGGGTCTCGTACGCGTCGGCCCGGTCGGGCTCAGTCACGGCTGCCCGAATCGGGGCCTGGACGATCCGGGGCGTCGCGATCCAGTCGTAGGCGAAGGCTGCAATCGCAGCACCACCCAGGTTGGCCGGGATGTACGCGAGGAGCTGCTCTGTCCAGTTGTGGAACGACCCGTTCAGGTCCGAGACGAGCAGCGGCCCGAGTGCGCGGGCCGGGTTGATCGAGGCGTTCGTGAGCGGGCCGACGGTGATGATGATCGCGACGACGGTGAGGCCGATGACGAGCCCGGCCCAGCCCTCGGGCGAGCGCGTGTCGACGATGCCGAGGATCGCGAACATCAGGATCGCAGTCCCAAGGGCCTCGACGAACATCGCCGAGCCCCAGCTCGTGACGGCGTGGTTGAAGTCGACGACGCCGAAGCCGGCACCGAAGTCGAAGACACGGCTGCCGAACGACGCCCAGATCGCGAGCGCACCGGCGATCCCGCCTGCCACCTGCGCAGCCCAGTAGGCAGGCACACCGCTCCACGGAAAGCGCTTCGTCGCCGCGAGCGCGAACGTCACAGCCGGATTGATGTGGCAGCCCGACACCTTGCCGACCGTGTAGACCATCGCGGTCACGATCAGCCCGAACGCGAGTGCGACCATCCCGACCTCCGCACCGGAAAACGGCGACGCCTCGCTCGTGAGCAGGATCATCGCGGGCACCGAGCCCGCGCCGACGAAGACGAGCAGGGCGGTGCCGATGAGCTCCGCAGCCAGCTTCTGCCCGAGAGAGTGCTCTTCCATGGGCGCTACGACCTCCTTCCGGCCCGGAGCGGAAGTCGCGCGGGCCGTTCCGCGGGTTGCCGAGCGGGACGTTGCTCAGTTCATTGCTCGGAACATCATTCGACATTACCGAACGATGTTCCGGCGAACATATGCCTCTCGGCGCTCGTTGTCAAGCGCACAAGGATCGAAATCCTCAGACGAGGGGTGCGAGCCGAGTGCGGGCGTCGGCGATCGCCTCGCGGACACCGCCCGGCCCCGGCGCAGCGCGCGGAGCGGGCTCCGGCGCCTCGAACGTGCCGTCGCGCACCGCGCCCGCTACCCGCTCGTGCGCATCGCGGAACGACATGCCTCCCCGCACGAGCGCCTCCGCCGCGTCGGTCGCGAGCAGGAGCGGATCAGAGGCGGCGGCCGCGAGCCGTTCTCGGTCGAGCTCGAGCCCGCCGACGAGCGCCGTCAGCGCACCGAGCGCGCCGCGGACGTCGGCACGAGCCGCGAAGACCGGCGGCTTGTCCTCCTGCAGGTCGCGGTTGTAGGCGAGCGGGAGCCCCTTGACCGTCGCGAGCAGGCCGGTCAACCGGCCGATCGCCGTGCCCGCCTTGCCGCGCACGAGCTCGGCCACGTCCGGGTTCAGCTTCTGCGGCATCATCGAGGAGCCGGTCGCCACCCCCTCGGGGAGCGAGGCGAAGCCGAACTCGGCCGTCGTCCAGAGCACGAGCTCCTCGCCGATCCGCGAGAGGTGGACGAAGCAGGTCGCGGCAGCGTAGAGGTAGTCGAGCGCGAAGTCTCGGTCGGCGACGGCGTCGAGCGAGTTGCGGAGCTGCCGCTCGGGCGCGGGCAACGGCAGCGTCGAGCCTGCGAGCGCACCGGCGCCAAGCGGGCTCTCCGATGCGGCCTCGGCCGCCGCTGCAAACCGCCTCAGGTCGCGCTCCAGCATCTCCACCCATGCGAGCAGGTGATGGCCGACGGTCACGGGCTGCGCGCGCTGCAGATGGGTGTAGCCCGGCATCGGGCTCTCTGCCTCCGCCTCAGCCCGGTCGAGCACGGCTCCGGCCAGAGCAGCGATGCCGGCGCGGGCTTCGCCGCACGCATCGAGGACATAGAGGCGAAATGCGGCCGCCACCTGATCGTTGCGGGACCTGCCGGCATGGATCTTCCGCCCGACCTCGCCGAGCAGCCGCTCGATCGCGCTGTGGACGTCCTCGTCCTCCGGACTCAGTGAGACCGTGCCACTGGCGATCTCGAGTAGCCGCGCCTCGGCGTCGGCGAGCTCCTCGTCGTCCAGCAGGCTCGCCGCGTGCAGCCGCCGCGCGTGCACGGCCGTCGCCTCGCAGTCGTACGGCAGGAGCTCCGCGTCGTCGGCGCGGAGGAACGAGCTCACGGCCGGGTCGAGCGGGCGGCCGACGCGGCCGCCCCAGAGCGTCATGCTTCGGTCTTCGCCCGCGCGCGGGCGGCCGCGAGCTCCACCTCCAGCGAGGAGATCTTGATGAACCCCTCGGCCGCTGCGTGCGGGAACGTCTCGCCGGTGCCGTACGACGCCAGCGTCTCGGCGTAGAGCATGTGCGGCGAGCGGCGGCCGGTGACGACCGCGGCATTGGGCCGAAGCTCGACGCGCACGTCCCCCTCGACGAGCTCCTGCGTCTTGTCCACGAAGGCGTCGATCGCCTCGCGCGCCGGACTGAACCAGAGACCTTCGTAGACGAGCTCGGTCCAGCGCTGCTCCAGGCCGCGCTTGATCCGCGCCTCGTCCTTCGTCAGCACCACATCCTCGAGCGCCGAGTGGGCCTGGATCAGCACGATGGCGGCGGGCGCCTCGTACACCTCGCGGCTCTTGATCCCAACTGCCCGGTTCTCGATCATGTCGATCCGCCCGATCCCGTACGGGCCGGCGAGCGAGTTCAGCTGCGCGATCAGCTCGGCGAGCGACAACTCTTCGCCATCGAGGGCGACCGGGACTCCAGCCTCGAAGCGAATCGTGACCTCGACCGGCTCGGGCGCGGTCGCAGGATCGGCGGTGAGTGCGTAGGGCTCCTCCGGGGGCGCGGCCCAGGGATCCTCGAGGGCTCCCGCCTCGATCGCGCGGCCGAACAGGTTCTCGTCGATCGAGAACGGCGAGGCCTGCGTCGCGGCGACGGGGATCCCGTGGGCGAGGGCGTACTCGATCTCCTCGTCGCGCGTCCAGATCCGGTCGCGCAGCGGTGCGATCACGTTCAGCCCCGGGTCGGTCGCCTTGAACGAGAGCTCGAAGCGCAGCTGGTCGTTGCCCTTGCCGGTGCAGCCGTGCACGGCGGCCTCGGCGCCGAGCTCGGTGGCGATCTCCGCGACTGCCTGGGCGATCACCGGCCGCGAGAGCGCGGAGACGAGCGGATACTTGCCCTCGTAGAGCGCGTTCGTCTTGATCGCCCGGGCGCACTGCTCCTCCGCGAACGCCGCCTTCCGGTCGACGAGCACGACGTCGTCCGCACCGGCCGCGCGGGCACGCTCGATCGAGGCCTCGAGGTCGAACTCCTGGCCCACGTCCACGAGGACGGCCACGACCTCGTCGAAGCCGTACCAGTCCTCTTTCAGCCAGCTGACGATGCAGCTCGTGTCGAGCCCACCTGAAAAGGCCACCACTGCCGTTCTGCTCATGCTGCATAGTATGCACAACTTCTGCATTTCATGCACGCGCTAGTCTTGGCTCGTGGATTATCGGTTCGTCGATTGCCGTTCGCGCGACGCCTATCTCGCCGGCCACGTACCCGGCGCCGCGCGCGCCGACCCGGACGACGATCTCACCGGCACGGACGGGGGCGGCCGGCATCCGCTTCCGACCGCCGAGGCGTTCGCTGCCTGGGCTTCGGCCGCCGGCATCGGGCCGCGGACGCTCGTCGTGGCCTACGACGGCGGGACTGGCTGGGCTGCGCGCCTCTGGTGGCTGCTGCGGCACTTCGGGCATGACGCCGCCGCCGTGATCCCGCTCGGAGCCTGGCATGGTCCTCTACGGTCGGATCACGAGCGGATCGAGCGCGCCGAGTTCGTCCCGCGCCCGCGGACGGACGACATCGCCCGCTCACCGGAGCTGCTCGAGCGGCTCGGCGATCCGGGCCTCACCCTCGTCGACGCCCGCGCGCCCGAGCGGTGGCGCGGCGAGGTCGAGCCGATCGATCCGGTCGCCGGACGGATTCCCGGCGCGCGCAACCGCTTCTTCGAGGACGAGTCACCGCTACCGCGGGACCTGCTCGACGCGGGCGACGTCGTCGTCTACTGCGGCTCGGGCGTGACCGCCTGCGTCGTCCTCCACGAGCTGCACCTCGCGGGACGCACCGATGCACGGCTCTATCCGGGTTCCTTCAGCGAGTGGTACGGGCTCGGCCCCGTGGAACGCGGTTAGGCGACGGTCTCAGCGAGCTGGTGGGCGCGGTGCGACGAGATCCCGTACCGCTGGGCGCGGACGAGCTCGTGCTCACCGTCCTCGAGCTCGACGAGCGGCAAGAGCTGGACGTCTCGCAGCCGGATGCGCACCGGTAGTCCCTCGGTGAACGCATAGGGGCTGAGCTCGTTCGCCAGCGTGCCCGCGAAGGGCTCGCTTCGCCAGCCCTCCTCGTCGTCCCAGAGCTCGCCGAGCGCCGCGAAGTCGGCCGGGCTCGCTTCGATCCAGCAGCCGTAGCCGAAATAGCCCTCCTCGCCCTCGATCGGGAGCTCCAGCAAGGCTCGAACGAAGAAGCGGTCCCCGTGCGTGCCCTGCAGGACGGCGGAGTCGTCGCCTACCCGGGCGCGCCGCTCACGCTCCTCCTCGTCGAGCAGGAAGATCGGCTGCGGCAGGCCCATGCGGATGTCGCGCGTCTCGCCGGCGTGCGCCTTCCCACAGACCTCGCACGTGAAGGCCACGACCTACGCCGCCGTCGCCGCGCCGGGTAGGTACTGCTGCCAGACAAGGGGAATCGTGGGAGTCGCGAGGTGGATGAAGAGGACCGGCGCCGGCGGCCTCGGCGCCCGCTTCAAGTGGAGACCGGACTCCTCGAGCAAGCGGTCGCCCTTGCGCAGGTTGCACGGCGCGCAGGCGGTGACGACGTTCTCCCAGATCGACTCCCCGCCCTTCGAGCGAGGCACCACGTGGTCGAGCGTCAGCCGCCCGCTCGAGGCGCCGCAGTAGACGCAACGCCAGCCGTCGCGCGCGAAGAGCGCGCGCCGCGAGATCTTGCGCTGGATCGCACGTGGCACACGGACGTATTTGACGAGCCTGATCACGTGCGGCCAGACGAACGTGTCGGTCGCGGAGCGGAGGCCCTTCGGAAGGCTTTCGAGCACTTCCGCCTTCCCTTTCCACACGAGCACGTGGGCACGCCGCACCGAACAGACGTTGAGCGGTTCGTAACTCGCGTTCAGGACGAGAACCTGTTGCAACTCAACTGAAGACTACCAGCGTGAAGGCTGTTTTCGGCTTTATCTGGCCATCGCGCGCTCTACTGCTTCCAACTCTTCGGGGGAAAGCGCGATCGGCGCCTTGCCGCGGTCGAGCTCCTTCACGTAGAGCCGGGCGTAGTCCCGTCCCTGGATCGCAGTGACGACCGTGCCCGTCCGGTTCGAGTCGAGAAACGCGAACGATGCCGACTGGTGGCCCCCGGTGCCCGCGTAGGCGTCGTAGCGGATGACGGCCGTGTTCGTCAGCGAGCCGTCGACCCGGCGATCGACGCGCGAGAGCCCGGCTGCGATCTCGTCGACCGCACGGTGCAGGTCGTCGATCCGGCCCTGGAGAGAGACGGCGAAGTCGACCAGGTCGGAGCGTCCACCCCCGAGCAGCACGCGCTGGGCCACGCGTAACCGCCGGACGCGCACCCAGAGCCACGCGCAGGCTCCGAGCGCGATCGCGGCCGCCGCGACGGCGGCGATCGCCACAGCGAGCTCGAGAGACATCAGTGGGCCACTTACGCGCCGAGCGAGAAGATGACCGGGTACTCGGCCGAGTTGTTGCCGGTATTCGTCTCGCCGGGCACCGGATCGACGTCGATGCGCATGATCCGGCGCTCGCCGAAGTCGACCGAGGGGAAGTCGCGGAAGACGACGGTCTTCGTCTCGCCCGGGTTGATGATGTCGATCGTCTGCTTCTTCACGATCGGGGTCGGGCTCTGCTGGATCGTCAGCGTCACGTCGATCTTGACCTCCTGGCTGTCGCCGGAGTTCGCGATCGCAACGGCGAACGCCAGGTCGGTGGACGCCTCGACCGTGTTCTCCGCCGACGCCGACAGGGCCTGCCCGCCCGGGATGACCTTGACCGACTCGATGTTGGTGCCGTGCAGCCCGGTCGTGGTGCCGGTACCCGAGGCCGCGGAGCCGTTGATCCGCTCCCAGATCGGCACCATCGAGCGCGTGCTCGCAAGATCCGGCGTCTGGACGAAGTTCGAGTCGGGGACCTCGACGCCGGTCACCTTCTCCTGCTGGAGCACGCTCACCGCCGTCTTCTTGAAGAGGTCGTCCCACACCACGTCGCTCGCCACCAGCCGCTCGGCCTGGGAGGCAAGCAGCGCGCCCGCTGCGGCGGCGTCCTTCGAGCCCTGCGTCCGCTGGAACGCCTCGGCCAAGCCGGCGAGCCCGTCGACGCGAAACTGGAGCGCCTCGATCGCCGCATCGTGCGCGGCGCGGAGCGGGCCCGGCGCATCGAGGCCCTTTGCCCGCGTCGTCCCGATCTCCTGCTGCCGCACAAGGCCGCTGAGCTGCTTCTGCAAGTCGGCCGGCTTGATCCCCGGTGTCGTCAACGTATCGCTCAGCTCTCGGCCGACCCGCTCCGAATCGCGTGCGACGGCAGAGATGTCCGTCATGTAGTTGCCGTAGGCATCGCGCTTCTTGCTCTCCTGGCAGCTCTGCCCCCAGAGCAGCAGCAGGACGACGATCAGGATCGCGAACGCGATCAGGCCGAGCAGGCGCAGGAGGGGTGTGAAGCCTGTGCGCGGGCGGATCGGCCCGCGCGGCGCACGAGGGCCGCGGCCGCCACGACCCAGTGGGCGGCGCAATGTGCGGTCGCTTCGACCGGAGGCCTCCTGGGTCTCGGGCTCCTCGAAGAAGTCGAACTCGATATCAGGCTCGCGGTCGCTCATCGCAAATGGGTTCTACGGATCGAAGAAACAGGGGTCGAATAGTGTGGAACTGGGCCACTGTAACGATCGGTTCGGCCGTGAAGGCCGTGAAGGAATCGGTCCTGCGGCGGCCAACCCAGCTGAAGCCGTGTCTTCCGCTGCACAAGCGCTCCCGCGTCAGGAGCTCGTCCTCGACCGCTATCGCCCGTTGCGGCCACTGGGGAGCGGTGGATCGGGCTCCGTCTGGCTTGCGCGCGACGAGCGAACCGGGCTCGAGGTCGCGCTGAAGATCATCGCGCGCGAGGGCAAAGCGGCACATCGCGCCGAACGCGAGGCCGAGGCGGCGTCGCGCCTGCGGCACGAGCGCTGCCTGCGCGCGTACGGCTTCGGCTCTGATTCCGGCCACGTCTACATCGCCTACGAGTACGTCGGTGGCCGCACGCTGCGCGAGGCGATGCGCTCCGGAGAGCTGCGCGACGGCCAGGCGGTCGAGGCGGCCGCCCAGATCCTCGACGGGCTCGCACACGCGCACGGACGCGGCATCGTCCACCGCGACGTCAAGCCCTCGAACGTGCTGCTGGCCGAGGGCGACGGCATCTCGGTGCGCCTGCTCGACTTCGGGCTCGCGCAGTTCGACGAGGCGGAGACGCTGACCGCGGTCGGTGACGTGCCGGGCACGCTCGCGTACATCTCGCCGGAGCGCCTGCGCGGGGAGGAGGCCTGCCCTGCCAGCGACATCTGGGGCGTCGGGATCCTGCTCTGGGAGGCGCTCGCCGGCAAGCACCCGTTCTGGGGCGTGCCGTTGCAGCGGATGGCTGGATCGATCGAGACGGGAGCACCGTCGCTCCTGGCCGAGCGGCCGGATCTGCCCAACCGGCTTCTCAGTGCGATCGGTCACGCGCTCGCGAACGACCCGGGGAAGCGGCCGTCGGCGGCCGCACTTGCCAAGGAGCTTCGCAGCGCGCTCGGCGAGCGCCGGCGCGTCCCCCAGAGAGTGCACGTCGACATCACGCGCGACTCGCTCGCCGCGCGAGGGCTGCCGGCGGCCGCGGCGTCAGCAGCCACGCTCGCCGGAGCGACGATGCTGCCCTTCTTCCCCGGCTTCTGGGCGCCCGCATTCGCGCTTGCGGCCGGGGCTCTCGCCCTTCGCGTCCCTCGCGCCGGCCTTGCGCTGGCGCTGGCCGCGCCGGTGTTGCCGCTCGGAAACGTCGCGCTCGGGCTCGCGCTCCTCTACAGCGCGATCGCGCTCGGCTGGCTCGCGCTTTCGTGGGGAGACGCTCGTGCCGGGCTCACGTTCCTGGCCGGCCCGCTGCTCGCCGCCTTCGGGCTGATCGCGCTCGTGCCGCTCGCCGTGCAGCCGGTTCGAGGCCATGTCCGCCGCGGAGCGCAGGCGGTCGCGGCAGTCGCCGCGGCGGCACTCGTCGCCGGGCTTCGGGGAACGGAGCTCCCGTTCGGGCAGGGCACTCCCAAAGAGCTCGACGTTGCCGGAGCGGAGAGTGTGGTGCAGGCAACGATTGCCGTCGCCGCCTCCGTCCCGGCAGCCCTCCCGCTCGGCGCCCTCGCCCTCGCCGCCATTGCTGTCGCAGTCCCGTACGCCCGCACGCCGTGGCGCATCGCCGGCCTCGGGGCAGGAGCGCTCGCTGTCACCGTTCTCGCCGTGCCGACAGCGCCGGCGTTGCCGCTTGTTATCGCCATCTGGCTCACATGCCTCGGTCTCGGCCTTAGAGCCGAGCATTAGAGTTCCGCGCGGGGGGAACCCCTCCGTGTCCGCATGAGTGTCCTCCGCAGCATCGAACAGAAGATCGAAGGCCTCTTCGAGGGGATGTTCGGCCGTGCCTTCCGGACGCACGTGCAGCCGGTCGAGCTCGCACGCAAGCTGGCGAAGGAGATGGACGAGCACCGGACGATCTCGGTCTCGCGCGTGTATGTGCCGAACGAGTACTCGGTCTACCTGTCCGAGGCCGACCGAGAGCAGTTCACCGGCTACGAGGGCTCCCTGATCGGGGAGCTGCAGGACTACCTCGTCGAGCATGCCCGGCGCGAGAGCTACGCGATGCTGACGGCGCCGAACGTGCTGATGAAGACGGATGCCGATCTCTCGATCGGCGAGTTCGGGATTGCGACACGGATGGTGCAGCCCGAAGGCAAGCGCGGCCCGCAGCTCGACGAGCCCGCCGCCCAGGTCGAGCCGGGCGCGACGATGATCTACAAGGCGAAGCCGCCGCAGCCGACCGAGGCCGCCTCTGCGGCCGAGCTGGGGCTGCCGGAGGACGCGTTCTCGCTCACGATGAACGGGCGGAGCTACGCGATCGAGGGCGCCAAGGCCGTGCTCGGCCGCTCGAAGGACTGCGACGTGCAGGTCCAGGACGCGAACGTCTCGCGCAGGCACGCCGAGCTGCGCCGCGAGGGATCGACGTGGTGGCTCGTCGACCTGGACTCGACGAACGGGACCGAGCTGAACGGCAAGCGCGTGCAGCGGGCCAAGCTCTCGGAGGGCGACACGATCACGCTCGGCGCCACGGAGCTCGTGTTCGGGAAGACGGGCAGCCCGTGAACATCGCTGTCGACGAGGCGTTGCTTGCGCTGAAGATCGCCTTCATCGTCCTGCTCTACCTCTTCATCTGGCGGATCGTGCGCAGTGCGAGCCGCGACTTCCGCACGGCCCCGGGCATGCAGTCGGCGCAGGAGAGCGTGCTCATGCGGCCCACAAACGCGACGAGCCTCGGCCTCGCGTCTGTGACCCGCGCCAGGTTGATCGTGATCAAGAGCCCCGCGCTCGACGCCGGCGAGGAGGTGCCGGTCGACTCGCTCCCGGTGGCGATCGGCCGTGGCGGCCAGAACGAGATCCCGCTCGACGGCGACGAGTTCGCCTCCGCTCAGCATGCGCGCTTCGAGTCGAAGCGCGACGGTCTCTGGGTCGAGGACATCGGCTCGACGAACGGCACCTTCGTCAACGGCGCGCGGGTCACGACGCCGCGGCGATTGTCGAAGGGCGACGTGGTGCGCGTCGGCCAGACCGATTTCCGGGTGGACGTTTGATGGTGGGCCGCTCTGCAGTCGTCTCCGACACCGGCCGGCGCCGGCTGCGAAACGAGGACGCTTTCGTCTGCGCGCCGCCGCTCTTCGCCGTCGCCGACGGGATGGGCGGGGCTCAGGCCGGTGAGGTGGCCTCCGGGTTGGCGGCCGCGGTACTCGAAGAGGGCGCGGGCGACGAGCGCGGCGAAGCCCGGGTCGCGTCGCTCATCCAGGAGGCCAACCGCCGCGTCTTCCAGCGCTCGAACGAGGACGCGGCCACATCCGGAATGGGCACGACGATGACCGTGGCGCTCCTGGACAGCTCGGGCGGCACGATCGCCTTCGGCCACGTCGGCGACTCACGCGCCTACCGCGTCCGTGAGGGCCGCCTCGAGCAGCTGACGGACGACCACTCCCTCGTCGGCGAGCTGGTTCGCAGCGGCAAGCTCTCGCCCGAGGAGGCGGAGTCACACCCGCAGCGCTCGGTGATCACCCGGGCGCTCGGCACCGAGCCGGACGTCGACGTCGACACGTTCACGGTCGAGGCCCGCCCCGACGACCTCTACCTCCTCTGCTCGGACGGGCTGACGGACATGGTCTCTGCGGACGAGATCTTCTCCCTGCTCGATGGGAGTGACGATCTCGAGGTGGCGGCGCGCGCGCTGATCGAGGCGGCGAACGCCGGCGGTGGCGAGGACAACATCACCGTCGTGCTCTTCCAGATCGGAGCGGCGGGCGAGGTCGAGCACACGGCGCAGATGCCCGCGGCGGTGGAGCCCGAGGCAGTCGAGGACGACGAGGACACGCTCTCGGGCCTCGATCCCGTCCCGGTCGTCGACACGGCGGTGATCCCGGCGGCCATGGTGGAGGAGCACCTGCAGCGAGTGGAGGCGCAACAGCCGAGCCGTCCGAAGCCGCGACGCCGGGTCTTCCCGCTCGTACTGCTCCTCGTCCTGATCGTCGCGCTCGTCGTGCTCGCCGCCTGGGGGCTCTCGCGCTGAGCCTCCGAAACCGTGAGTTGCTGAATCTGATCGCCGTGGGCCTCCTCACGGCGATCGGCTTTGCAAGCGTGTACATCGCCCGCTCGTCGCTCGTCGACTCGGGCTCGCTCACCTACGCGGGCATCTTCTTCGCGCTCTACCTCACCGCGCACCTCGTGGCGCGCTACACGGTGCCCTGGGCGGATCCGGTCCTGCTGCCGCTCGCAGCGCTGCTGTCCGCGATCGGGGTGACCATGATCTACCGGCTCAACCCCGACGACGCGTTCCGGCAGAGCCTGTGGGTGGTGATCGGCGTCGGGCTCTTCGCGCTCACGCTCATCCTGCTGCGCCGCGACTTCCGCGAGCTCGAGTCGTACAAGTACCTGTTCGGGATCGGGTCGATCCTCCTGATGATGTTGCCCGCGCTTCCGGGCGTCGGGCAGACGATCAACGGCGCTCGCCTCTGGGTGAAGGTGGGCTCGTTCCAATTCCAGCCCGGCGAGCTCGCCAAGATCTTCCTCATCGTCTTCCTGGCCGGCTACCTGCGCGACAAGCGCGAGGTGCTCGCGCAGGGGCGGCTGAAGGACTTCGGGCCACTGCTCGTGATCTGGGGCGCCGCGATGCTCGTGCTCGTGCAGACGAACGATCTCGGAAGCGCACTGCTCCAGTTCGGGATCTTCCTCGCGATGCTCTACGTCGCGACCGGGCGCGCCGCCTACGCCGCCGCCGGCCTCGTGCTCTTCCTCGGCGGTTCGGCTCTGGTCTACCAGTACGTCGGCCACATCCGGGACCGCGTCACGATCTGGCTCAACCCGTGGACTGAGGATCCCGTCTTCTGCGCGCAGACCGGGGGCCTCGCGCTCCGGCAGGACTGCGGCTCGTTCCAGCTCGTGAAGAGCCTCTATTCGATCGGCAACGGGGGCTTCGGAGGAACCGGGCTCGGCAAGGGGACGTTCACGACGACGGCCGGTGACCCGATCATCCCGTACCTCAACACGGACTTCATCTACTCCGCAATCGCGCAGGAGCTCGGCCTCGTCGGCGCCGCTGGGCTGCTGCTCGTCTTCATGCTCTTCGTCGCGCGCGGGTTCCGCGTCGCGCTCCAGGCCGGGGACGGCTTCTCGAAGCTGCTCGCCGCCGGGCTCACGTTCGGCTTCGCGCTGCAGACCTTCATCATCGTCGGAGGCGTCCTGCGCGTGATTCCGCTGACGGGAATCACGCTCCCGCTCGTCTCCTACGGCGGCTCCAGCGTCGTCGCGAACTTCATCCTGCTCGCGCTGCTCCTGCTCGTCTCCAACCGCGCGAACGCGCAGGCCAGGGGGGTGTCGTGAACAGGCAGATCACGCGGCTCGCCCTGACAGGCGTCGGCCTGATCGTCGCGCTCGTCGTCGCCACCACCTACTGGCAGGCGTGGGCCGCCGGCGATCTCGCCGACCGCCAGGACAACCAGATCGAGCGCGTCGCGCAGTTCACGATCGAGCGCGGGGACATCAGGTCGCGGGGCTTCAACTTCGCCATCAACCGGGCGAAGAAGGTCGGCGGGCGGACCCTGTACTTCCGCGAGTACCCGCAGCGCGGGCTCGCGGCCCACGTGCACGGCTACTCGACCCAGTCGCGCTTCCGCACCGGGCTCGAGCGGTCGATGAACGACTACCTGACGGGCCAGAACGCGAACCTCTCGACCGTTCTCGACACGACGCTCGACCGGCTCAAGGGGGCGACGATCAAGGGCAACGACCTCGTGCTCACGCTCGACCCGAAAGGCCAGCGTGCCGCGCTCAACGCCCTCGGAAGCCGCTGCGGCGCCGTTGTCGTGCTCGAGGTGTCCACCGGCAAGGTGCTCGCGATGGCGTCGTCCCCGACCTACGACCCGAATCTCGTCGAGGGGCACTTCGACCGTGTGACGGGTGTGCGCGCCGACTGCAAGCGCCCGGATGCGCTCCTCAACCGCGCAACCGCCGGCCTCTACGCGCCCGGGTCGACGTTCAAGGTGCTGACCGCCTCCGCCGCGATCGACTCGGGCCGGTTCAAGCCCACTTCGAGCTTCGTCGACCCCGGCTACTGCGAGGTCTACGGGAAGCGGGTCAACAACTACGACACCTCGCGGCCGTTCGGCCGCCTCGACCTCGCGACGGCGCTGAAGTACTCGGTCAACTCGGTCTTCTGCAACATCGGCAAGGAGCTGGGCGCAAAGGTGCTCGTCGACTACGCAAAGCGCTTCGGCTTCTACTCGACGCCGCCGCTCGAAACTCCGTCGAACGAGCGCGCGCCGAGTGGCCTCTACCAGGGGACGAAGCTCTTCGATCCGAAGGAGGACACAGACGTCGATCCCGGCCGGTTCGCATTCGGCCAGGAGCGCCTGCTCGTGACACCGCTGCAGATGGCGATGCTCGCAGCGACGATCGCGAACAACGGCGTCGTCATGCGCCCCTACGTCGTCGAGCGCATCGTCGCTCCCGACGGCTCGACCGTCGTGCGCACGAAGAAGGAGTCTCTCGGCCGGGCGATCAAGCCCGAGACAGCCCAGGAGGTGGCGACGATGATGAAGACCGTCGTCGAGGGCGGTACCGGCACAGCCGCGCAGATCCCGGGCGTCACGGTCGGCGGCAAGACGGGCACTGCGGAGACCGGCATCGCAGGCCTGAACACGACCTGGTTCATCAGCTTCGCCGGCCGCAACCGGCCTGACATCGCCATTGCGGTCGTCGTCGAGCAGCAGAACTCGACCGGCGGCGAGACGGCAGCCCCGGTCGCCCGCGAGGTCTTGCAGGCGCTCTTGGGGGTGAAGGCGAACTCCTAACCTGAACCGCTATGGCCGCAGGCGATCCCCTCATCGACACGCTCTTCGACGGGCGCTATCTGATCATCCGGAAGCTGGGCTCGGGTGGGATGGCGAACGTCTATCTCGCGGCGGACCAGGAGCTCGGCCGGCGGGTGGCGATCAAGATCCTCGACGACCGCCACGCCCGCGATGAGCAGTTCGTGGAGCGCTTCCGCCGCGAGGCGCAGAACGCCGCCGGGCTGTCGCATCCGAGCATCGTCTCGATCTACGACCGCGGCGACTCGGAAGGGACGTACTACATCGCGATGGAGCACGTCGAGGGGCGGACCCTCAAGGAGCTGCTCGTCGCCCGCGGCCCCTCGCCGCTGGGGATCGCGATCGACTACACGCGCCAGATCCTGTCGGCGCTCCGCTTCGCCCACCGGAACGGGATCGTCCACCGGGACATCAAGCCGCACAACGTGATCGTGGACGGCGAGGGACGGGTGAAGGTGATGGACTTCGGCATCGCGCGCGCCGGCGCAGCGAGCCAGATGACCGAGGCCGGGTCGATCATCGGCACGGCGCAGTACCTCTCGCCCGAGCAGGCCCGGGGCGCCCCGGTCGACCAGACCTCCGACCTCTACTCGACCGGGATCGTGCTCTACGAGCTGCTCACGGGCTCGGTGCCGTTCACCGGCGAGACACCGGTCGAGATCGCGATGAAGCACCTCTCGCAGGCGCCCGTCGCCCCCTCTGCCCACCGGCCCGAGGTGCCGCGCGACCTCGACTACGTCGTCCTGCGGGCGCTCGCGAAGGATCCCGGCGACCGCTACCACTCGGCGGAGGAGATGGACTCCGACCTGGAGCGGATCGCGCGCGGGATCGGCGTCTCCGCCGAGACGGCCGAGGCGGCGACCTCGGTGCTCTCGCGGACAGACCCCGGCGAGTCGCCGACGACAGTCGGCCCCGCCGCGGCCACGAGCACGACCTACACGCCAGGCCGCTACTACGAGTACGACGAGCCGCCGCGGCGGCGCGCGTTCTGGCCGTGGCTGCTCGCGCTCGTGCTGATCGCGGGCGGCCTCGTCGGCGGCTGGTTCGCCTACGAGGCGCTGCAGGATCAGCTCACCGCGGCGAAGCCGGTCGCCGTGCCCGACGTCAAGGGCGTGCCTGAGCGTCTTGCTGTCGCCAACATCCGCGAAGCGGGGCTGAAGGAGCTGGTCGAGCGTCATGACAACGCCGACGTGAAGGAAGGCGTCGTCTACGAGCAGGACCCGCAGCCGGGCGACAAGACGGATCGCGGCAACTTCGTCACGATCATCGTCTCGACCGGGCCCAGGAAGGTCGACGTGCCGAACGTGGTCGGCCAGAGCAGGGACCAGGCCGTCTCGGAGCTCGTGAGCGCCGGGCTGAAGGCCAACGTGGTTCCGATCAACTCCCTCCAGCCTGTCAACACGGTGCTCGCGACCGCTCCGAAGGCGGGCACGCAGTTGATCGAGGGCTCAACCGTGCGCGTCAACGTCTCGAAGGGGCCGAAGCCGATCCCGGTTCCGAACGTGATCGGGACCGCGTTCGAGACCGCCCAGTCCCAGCTCCAGGGCATCGGCTTCGGCGTCGCACGCGAGGATGTGGACGACCCCGCGCCTGCCGGAACCGTCGTCGGGCAGAATCCGTCCGCCGGTACGCAGCAGAGCAAGGGCTCCGTCGTCACTCTCCAGGTATCGAGCGGCCCGCAGACCTCCCAGGTCCCGGACGTCACGAGCCAGACCGAGGCGGACGCGCTCGCGCAGCTGCAGCAGTCAGGGTTCCAGGCGCAGGTGGTCGAGGAGATCGTCAACGATCAGTTCAACGACGGGAAAGTGCTCTCGCAGGACCCCGAGGGCGGCACCGACGCCGAGCAGGGCACGACAGTGGTGATCGTGGTCGGCCGCTTCGAGCAATCGACCGACACCACCACGACGACGACCATTCCGTGACCGACCGGATCAGAGTCGCCATCGTCGCCGGTGGGCGCTCCAGCGAGCACGAGATCTCACTCGCCTCGGCCCGCTCGGTCCTGGAGGCGCTCGATCCGGAGCGGTACGAGACGACGACGATCGCGATCGGCCGGGACGGCCGCTGGACGCTCGGGTCGGGCCAGGAGCAGGGCGCGCTCGACGGAGAAAGTGTTCCTGTAACACAAAGTCTCCCCGTTCTCGCGGACTCGAAGCCCGCGGCAGCGATCGGCTCGGTCGACGTCGTCCTGCCGATCCTGCACGGCCCCTTCGGCGAGGACGGCACCGTGCAGGGCTTGCTGGAGCTCGCGAACGTGCCCTACGTCGGGGCCGGCGTCGCGGCCTCGGCGCTCTGCATGGACAAGGACCTGTTCAAGGCCGTGCTCCGCGATCGCGGCATTCCGGTCGCCCGGAACGCCACCCTTCGGCTCGGCGACGAGATCGTGAATCCCTTCGGCTATCCGGTCTTCGTCAAGCCGGCTCGGCTCGGCTCGTCAGTCGGGATCTCGAAGGCCCACGACGAGGCGGAGCTGGAGGAGGCGGTCGCGCTCGCACGCCGGCACGACGAGAAGGTGCTCGTCGAGGAGTTCGTCGCCGGAACCGAGGTGGAGTGCGGGGTGCTCGGCAACCTGAGTCCGGCACCGGTCGCGTCAGTCGTCGGCGAGATCGTCCCGCTCGGCGAGTGGTACGACTACGCGGCGAAATACGACACCGGCGGCTCCGACATCATCGTCCCGGCCCGGATCCCGGACGAGATCGCAGCTCGGGTCCAGGAGCTCGCCGTGGACTCGTTCATCGCGACCGAGTGCGAGGGGATGGCCCGGGTCGACTTCTTCGTGCGCGAGAACGGGGAGGTGATCGTAAACGAGATCAACACGATCCCCGGCTTCACCGCCACGAGCGTCTACGCGCGGCTGTTCGAAGCATCCGGTATCCCGTACGCGGAGCTGCTCGACCGCCTGATCCAGCTCGCGCTCGAGCGGCACGAGCGGCGCTCAAGCCTGCAGTACTAGCTTCCTCGTCTCATCGGCGTGCCAGCCGAGGCCCAGCTCCTCGAATCGCGCGAGTGAGTCCCGCAGCATCGTCTCGTCCTCGCGCACGATTCCGAGCGCGCGGAGAGCGAACGGCCGCAGGACGGAGCGCGCCGAGGCGAGGGGTCCTGCTTCCTCCTCGACCGCGTCGCGCCGGCCAAGCGCGACGAGCCCGTCGAGCCGCGTCGTCACCGTCGCCGAGGTGACCATCCAGTCGTGGCCGCGGCGGGCGACGTTCTCGTCGAGCATCTCCTCGACGAGGTCGAGCTCGTCGCGGAGCAGCGCGAGCCGGACCTGCGGGCCGAAGAGCCGGAAGCCAAAGCCCTCGGCCGCGAGCTCGAGGCCACGTTCTTCGAGCCGGCGCGCTTCCTCGGGCTCGCCGCCGTAGGCATGCGCGACCGCCTCGACGAGGAGCGAGCGCGAGTTGCGGATGCAGGGTGTGCGCAGGTTCTCCGCCACCGACCGCTCGACGAACGGCGTTCGGTCTCGGATCGACTCCCACTCCCCCATCAGCTCCTTCACCTCGAGCTCCATCGCGATCGAGTGGATCCGGTGGTGCGGCGTCAGCCGCTGCGACAGAGCGGCGTGCGTGCCCACCATCCGCAGCGCTTCGCGGAAGCGGCCGAGCAGCGCGCACGGCGGGATCAGCTCTTCGTAGATCTCGGTGTGGTGGTCGGGGTCGGCAATCTCGGGAATCAGGTCGACCCGCCGCAGCGCCCAGTCGAATGACTCCTCGAACTCACGCGCGGCGAACGCAGCCGAGCCCCGGGCGCCCCAGGCGTAGGACCGCAGCAGGGTGTCGCCCGAGTGCTCGGCGAGCGCACTCCCCTCGCGGGCCGCGGCTCGCTCTTCCGACGGATTCCAGTAGCCACGGGCAATCAAGGCACGGGCTCGGTCTGCGCTCTTCGGCTCTGCCAGGGCGAGTGCTTGCTCGATCCAGCCCTCGACCTCGTCGTGGTCCGGGCGGCGCGGCCACATGCCGGAGCGAACCGCCGTCTGGAAGGCGAGGTCGCCGAGCAGCTCCGCCCGCACCTGAGGATCCTCGGCGAGCGCGATCGCCCGCTTCATTGCGAACCAGAAGCGCTCGCCGTCGAACTTCAGGGCGCTCGCACGGCCGATCTCCCGCCAGAGGGCGAACCGCTCGGCAGGATCGCAGAGCTCGAGCGCGCGGTGGAGGTCGACGAGCGCCTCGTCGAGGTCGTAGCGCCTGAGCGCGAGGTCGGCCGCCCGCCGCAGCCAGCCGACGGCGCGGGCGCGGAGGAGCTCGAGCTCGTCGTCTGCGTCCGTCCAGGCGAGGTCGGCGTCCTCCGGGCTCGCGGCCTGCGCATAGTGATGAGCAAGCAGCGCGGCATCCTCGTCGCGCCCCCCGCCCGTCCGCTCGAGCCACGTGGCGAAGCCGGCGTGCAGCCTTGCCCGCCGGGCCTTCGGGACGCTCGCGTACACGACCTCGCGCGTCAGCGCGTGCTTGAACGCGTACTCCGCTTCGTCCACGATCGACGATCCCGACCGCCGGCGCACGAAGTCCCGGTCCTCCAGCACCGCCCAGTCGGCGGAGTCGCCCCCGGCGAGCTCGCGTGTCGGCGCTGTCCAGAAGACGCGGCCGATGACCGACGCTGCCTGCAGTGCCGCCTTGTCTGCGGCGGCGAGCCGGTCGATGCGAGCCGACAGGATGGCCTGAACCGAGTCCGGCAGCTCGTCCGGGACGGCCCCGGTTTCGATGTACGCCGTCAGGAGCTCCTCGAGGAAGAACGGGTTGCCTTCGGCGCGCTCGACGAGTGCCCGGCTCGTCTCCGCGGGCAGTGTCTCGGGCACGAGCTCGTCCAGCATCGCGGCCGACTCGACGGCGGACAACGCGTCGAGCCAGACGAGCGACGCGTTGCGTCGGCCGCCACCCCACGCTGGACGGCGATCGAGCAGCTCCGGGCGGGCCGTACCGATCAGAAGCAGCGGCCCGCGCACGTCGCGGGAGACCCGATCGAGGAGGTCGAGCAGCGGGTCCTCCGCCCAGTGCAGATCCTCCACGAGCACGACCGTGGGCGTCTCACTCGCCAGCTCCGTCAAAAAGTCGACCCAGGCCTCGTGCAGGCGGTCGCGGACGGCAAGCGGATGCAGGTCGCCCGCCACGTCGAGGCCGAGTGCGAGCCCGAGGATCTCCCGCTCGCCGAGACGCTGCGTTGCCGCCTCGTGCGAGTCGCTCTCGAGGATGCCGAGCTGCTCTCTGAGGATCTCGCCGAGCGCCCAGTAGGTGACGTGGCCGTAGGCGAGGCAGCGCCCCGTGCGCTGAAGCGGCTGCGGCTGCTCGTCCGCGAGCCAGCGCCAGAGCTCCCGCACGAGCGTCGTCTTGCCGACGCCCGCGTCGCCCATCAGCGTCACGAGGTGAGGCTCTGCCTGCTCGACCGCGTGGCGGTAGGTCGCCCGCAGAAGCTCGATCTCGGTGTCCCGGCCGACGAAGGCTCGCGCGCCGCCGCGGACGCCGCGCGGCCGCATCAGCGTGAGCGCCCGGACGAGGCGCTGCGCCGACACCGGCTCGGCTTTCCCCTTTGCATCGACCTCGAAGGCGGCGCCGAGCTCGAACGCTCCGCGGACGGCCTCGGCGGTCCGCGACCCGACGACGATCGCACCCGGCTCGGCCGCCTGCTCGAGGCGAGCCGCGACGTTGACCGCGTCGCCGGTGACAAACGAGCTGCCCTCCCGTGCGCGCCCGGCGACGACCTCGCCGGTGTTCACGCCGATCCGAAGCGCGAGCCTCCCGTCGAAGAGCGACTCCAAGCGCCGCTGCATCGCGAGCGCCGCGTGCAGCGCCCGCTCGGCGTGATCCTCGTGCGCCTCGGGGACACCGAAGACGGCCATGACAGCGTCGCCGGCGAACTTCTCGACCGTCCCGCCCGCACGGCCGATCTCCTCGGCCATCGCGTCGTAGAAGCGCTCGAGCAGCGCGCGTGTCCGTTCCGGATCCTCCTGCTCCCCGAGCGCCGTCGAACCGACGAGGTCGGCGAAGAGCACGGTGGCCAGCTTGCGCTCGGCGGCCTCCACGTGCGCATTGTGACGGGTTCCTAGCTGGCTTTCACCTCGTTGACATGGGCGCTCCCGACGAGTTGGGTGATCCAGATCACGTAGTAGCGCCGGTCAGGCCCGCCGACCTCCCAGGTCGTGGTCGGCCCGACGAGCTTGCCCGGGCTGACGGTCTCGAAGGGGCCCTGCGGTGAATCGCCCGCCCGAATCTCGGCGGTGAAGCCCGGAGTATCCGTCGTGAGGGCGATCTGCGCGGGCTTTCTCGACGCCTCGAGCACGAGCCCGACACCCGACTTGAAGGCACTCAGCTGCGAGCGGTAGGTGGAGGTGCGCCAGAACGTGCCCGGATCGCCGTCGGTCGCGAGCGCGGCCAGGTCGTCGTGCTCGCCGTCGCCACCGTCGGGGTCGTAGGCGCCGACGCCGCTGAGCGTCACAGCACCACTACCCGCTGCCGAGCCGGGGTTCCCCCCGCGGGTCGCCAGATAGATCCCGCCCGCTACGGCGGCGAGCAACAGCAGCCCGACGAGAGCGGGCAGCACGGGGAAGCCGAAGCCACTCGAGCGCTGCCGCCGCTGCTTCGGCGCTCGCGCGGGCTTGGGCCTGGCCGGCCTGGCCTTCGCCGGCTTGGGCCGCTTCATGATCATCGTCCCCTCACCGCCGTCCTTGGCGTCCAGCTCGGCGAGACAGGCTTCGAGCTCTACAACGACGACGTCCATCGAGGCGGGACGGTCGGCCGGAAGCTTCGCCATGCAGCTCTCGATCAGCGAAGCGAGGCGCAACGGCGTGTCTGGACGATGGTCGAGAGGGCTCGGGACGGGCTCGTTGACGTGCTTCATCGCCACGGTGAGGAAGTTGTCGCCCGGGTACGGCACCTCGCCGGTGAGCAGCTCGTACAGGACGACCCCGAACGAGTAGACGTCCGTCTGCGCGTCGATGCGCTCGCCGCGAGCCTGCTCCGGCGCGATGTAGTGGCTCGTGCCGAGGACGGTGCCCGTTTCCGTCTGGCCCACGGCGTCGAGCGTTCGGGCGATTCCGAAGTCGGTCACCTTGGCGCGGCCGTCGCCGTCCAGCAGCACGTTCTGCGGCTTGACGTCGCGATGGACGAGTCCCTGGCCGTGAGCGAAGGCGAGCGCCCGGCCGACTTCCAGCCCGAGCTCGAGCGCGCGCCGAACGGGCAGCGGTCCGCCGCGCTCGACGAGCTCCTTGAGGTTCTCGCCCTCGACGATCTCGAACACGATGAACTGCTTCCCCTCCTCCTCGCCCCGATCGATCACCGTGACGATGTTCGGGTGCGAGAGCTGCGCCACCGAGCGCGCCTCGCGGCGGAAGCGCTCGACGTACTCCTCGTCGCCGCCGTACTGGTCGTGCAGGATCTTCAGCGCAACGTTGCGCTCGAGCAGCGTGTCGAACGCGCAGTAGACGCTCGACATCCCCCCGGTGCCGAGGACGTGCTTGAGCTCGTACCGACCCGCGATGGTTTGTTCCCGCACTGGCACCAAACTACCGTTCCCCCAGCGCCGAAAACCGAACTAGGCGGGATTGGCGGAACGTCGCTCGTCGCCGGGGTGCGATGCTCGTTCCGAGGCAAGGACGCAGGGAGCGCCGAAAGCGCTTGCAGTCGGCGCGACTGAGGACGCGGCCTCGGGGCGAGCAGCGCGGCCCCGGCGGCTCAGCCGATGTTTCGCCAAGCCCTCCTACTATGAGAGCGTGTGCGCGAGCGCGTCTTCCCAGACCGCAAGCGCCTCGTCCAGCTCGGCGTCCGTGAGCACGAGCGGCGAGAGGACGCGGATCACATTCCCGTGCACGCCTGCCTTGAGCAGCAGCAGGCCGCGCTCCATCGCCGCAGTGATCACGGCCTGGGCAAGCTTCGGCGCCGGCTGCTTCGTCGCACGGTCCTCGACCAGCTCGATCGCGAGCATCGCACCGAGCCCGCGGACCTCCCCGATGGCCGGAAACTGCTCCTGCCAGGCGAGCATCCGTGCCCGCATCGTCTCGCCGAGGGCCGAGGCGCGCTCGATCAGCCCCTCCTCGTCGATCACGTCGAGAACCGCGAGCGCGGCCGCGAGCGCGACCGGGTTGCCGACGAAGGTTCCACCGACGGCGCCGTCGTGGGCGGCATCGAGGATCTCCGCCTTGCCGAGCACGCCCGAGAGCGGGAAGCCGCCGGCGATCGACTTCGCGACCGTGATCAGGTCGGGCTCGATCCCGTAGTGCTCGATCGCGAACAGCTTGCCCGTGCGCCCGAAGCCGGTCTGCACCTCGTCGGCGATCAGACAGATCCCGTGCTGGTCGCAGATCGCGCGCAGCCCTTCCATGAACGCCTGCGGCGCCGGCAGGAAGCCGCCCTCGCCCTGCACCGGCTCGACGATGATCGCCGCAACCTGCTCGGCGGCGACGCCCGTGAGGAACAACTGGCGCAACTCGGCGAGCGCGGTCTCGGCGTCCGGCCCGCGGTAGTCCTGCGGGAACGGCGCGCGGTAGACCTCGGGCGCCAGCGGGCCCATGCCGAGCTTGTACGGGTGCGGGCGCGAGGTCAGTGTCATCGAGAGCAGGGTGCGGCCGTGAAAAGCGCCTTCGAAGGCGATCACGGCAGGACGCTTCGTGTAGAGGCGCGCAAACTTGACGGCGTTCTCGACCGCCTCGGTGCCGGCGTTGAAGAACGCGGCCTTGGCGGGCCCACGGAACGGCGCCCGCTCCAGCAGCCGCTCGGCGAGCTCGATGTACGACTCGTACGGGACGACGGTGAAGTCCGTGTGCACGAAGCGAGCCATCTGCTCGGTCGCGGCCTCGAGGACGCGCGGGTGCGCATGGCCCACGTTGAGGCAGCCGACGCCGCCGGTGAAGTCGATGAAGACGTTGCCGTCGACGTCGGTGAGCGTGGCGCCGCGGCCCTCCTGGGCCACGATCGGCAGGGTGATCGTCTTCGCGTTCGCGATCACGCGCGTCTTGCGCTCGAGGATCGCCGCGGAGCGGGGCCCGGGAATCGCCGTTCGGATGTCGATGGTCTTCGTCGTCGCCACGGATCCACACTAGCTCACCGATCGGCCGCGTCGGCCAGGCGAATACTCTCGCTGCGATGGACGAACACGACCTCGATCCCGACCCGCTGAGACAGTTCGAGCGCTGGTTCGCGGAAGCGCGCGACGCAGGTCTGCCAGCGCCCGAAGCGATGGCGCTCGCCACCGCAACTCTCGACGGCCGGCCCTCAGCGCGGATGGTGCTGCTGAAGAGCGCGGACGAGCGGGGTCTCACCTTCTTCACGCACTACGAGAGCCGCAAGGGCGGCGAGCTGGAGGCGAACCCGCAGGCGGCGCTGCTGTTCCACTGGCAACCGCTCGGCCGCCAGGTGCGCGTCGAAGGACGGGTGGACCGAATCCCGGTCGAGGAGTCCAAGGCCTATTTCGACACACGGCCGCTCGGAAGCCGTCTCGCCGCGTGGGCCTCACCGCAGAGCCGCCCGCTCACGAGCCGGGACGACCTCGAGCACCTGTACGCCGACGTCGAGACCCGCTTTCCGGGTGACGAGGTGCCGCTGCCGCCGCACTGGGGCGGCGTCCGACTCGAGCCGGACGCCTACGAGTTCTGGCAGCACGCCGACAACCGGCTGCACGACCGTGTCCGCTACGAGCGCGGCGACGGCGTCTGGCGGCGGGAGCGCCTCGCGCCCTAGTTCTCGAGAAGTTAGTTCTTGAAGAGCGAGCGGGCGGTCTCGTGCGCGTCGGAATCCTTCGATTGCCAGAGCCGCTCGACGAGGCTGCCGAGGACGTCGCGAATCCCGACCATCCCGAGCAGGAGCTCGCCCTCGACGACCGGCAGGTGCCGGATCCGCCGCTCGCCCATCAGCCGGGCGGCATCGAGCACGGCGACGCCGGCATCGACAGTGAGCGGCTCACGCGTCATCACGTCGCCGATCCGGACCTCATCCAGATCGGTGCCATCGCCCGCGAGACCGAGCACGTCCCGTTCGGTGAAGATGCCGACGAGCCTGCCGTCCTCGCAGACCGCGACCGAGCCGACGCCTTCCTCGAGCATGCGGAGCACCGCTATCCGCGCCGAATCGCCGGTGCTCACCGTGACCACCCGCGTTCTCATGACGTCACCGATCGCCAATGCCTTGTGCGGAGTGTAACGCTCTTTTACGCCGGCGCCAGGGCTCCGGGCGTGTAGATGCCGAGCGGGTTCCAGAGGAGGTACCCACGAGCGCCCATGAGCCGGGCAGCTTCGATCTGCGCCTTCACATCGGCGAAGCCGTACGTCCGCCCGTACGAGAAGTCCTGGAGCCACGGGATCAGCTCGGCCTTTCCCTTCTTCAGCTCCTGCCGGAAGTCGGAGAGTGACCACTCGACGGTGGCACCGGGCGCGCCGTTCGGATCCTCGAGCCCGTACTCGCCGGGGCCGAAGTGGGACGGGTAGACCATCGGGTAGATCGCGTCGACGTACTTCGCGAGCCGGCGCGGAACCTGGCCGATGCCGAGGTCGCGCGTGGCCGCGAGCCCGAACAAGTCCGTCGAGACGCGGACGCCGAGCGGCTTCAGGCGCTTCGTCGCGTAGTGGACGAACTCCGCGATCACCCAGCCCGGGGGCGTCTTGGTCTTGCCCGGATAGACGATCGACTGGACGTCGCCGTCGGTCGGGAAGCGGACGTAGTCGAACTGGATCTCGTCGAAGCCGGCGCGCGCCGCGACCTCGGCGATCGAGACGTTGTAGTCCCACACGCGCTTGTCGTAGGGGTTCGTCCAGCCGAGCCCCGCCTGGTTTCGCCACACGGAGCCGTCGGCGTTCTTGATCGCGAGCTCCGGTCGGCCGGCCGAGAGGAGCGGATCCTCGAACGTGACGACGCGCCCGATCAGGTAGACGCCCTGCCGGTGCGCGAGCCGAGCCGCCTCGCGCGGCTTGTAGTACGGCTTCGCAGCGTTGACCTCCCGCGCCAGCGGCACGGAGGACGGGCGGAACCCGATCTCGCCGTTTTCGTCCTTGATGTCGAGCTCGATCGTGTTCAGGCCCTCGTCGACGAGCTTGAGATATTCCGCGAGCTTCCCGTCCAGCGAGGCGAGCGCCATCGTCACGTGGATCCCGCGGACCTCCTTCGGGAGCGCGCGCGGGGTCGGCAGCACTGCCTTCGGTTTCGGCTTCGCCGCGACGGGCTCGCTTCTCGCCGCAGCCGACGGGGCGTTTGTCGCCGCATCGTCGCCGATCACGAACCGCGCGCCGGCGGCCATGGTGGCCGTCACACCGAGCAGGAGACCGACCAGGATCGCGCGGCGCCGCCTGCGTCTCCGGCGCGCGGCCTCACGCCGCGCACGGAAGCGCTCGTTCGGCTCCATCTGCTCGAACAGCATCGACACGGGGTCGGAACAGTATGTGGAAAACGTTGTCTCCGCAACGGACCGTAGAATCGGCGGGTGGTCCTCTCCGATCTGACGATCAGGCGCCTGCTCGGCGAAGGACGGATCGAGATCGAGCCGTACGACGACTCGCTGATGCAGCCATCCAGCGTCGACGTGCGCGTCGACCGCTATTTCCGGGTCTTCCGCAACTCCCGCTACCCGTTCATCGACGTCAAGCAGGAGCAGGAAGGGCTGACCGAGCTCGTCGAGATCGACGACGAGACGGCGTTCATCCTCCACCCGGGTGAGTTCGTGCTCGGCTCGACGCTCGAGCGCGTGAAGCTGCCGGACGACCTCGTCGCGAGGCTCGAGGGAAAGAGCTCGCTCGGGCGGCTCGGTCTCCTGATCCACTCGACCGCGGGGTTCATCGACCCAGGCTGGGACGGGCACGTGACGCTCGAGCTCTCGAACGTCGCCAACCTTCCGATCACGATCTACTTCGGGATGAAGATCGGGCAGCTCTCGTTCGTGCAGCTGACCGAGCCGGCAGGGAAGCCCTACGGCTCCGGCGGGCTCGGATCGAAGTACCAGGGGCAAAAAGGCCCGACGCCGAGCCGCTACTGGAAGAACTTCGAGTCATGAGGATCCTCGTCACGGGCGGAACGGGCTTCGTCGGCCCGAGCGTCGTCCGTGCCCTCGTCGACGCGGGGCACACGGTGAGTGTGCTGGAGCGCGAGCCGGGGCGAAGCGGCGGGCTCCCCGGCCAGGACGCCGTCCAGGGCGACGTGACCGATCCTGAGAGCCTCAGGCGCGCCGCCGAAGGCCAGGACGTCGTCGTGCACCTCGTCGCGATCCTCACCGGCCGGCCCGCAGAGTTCGAGCGGGTGATGGAGCAGGGAACGCGTGCGCTCGTCGCCGCGGCGAAGGACGCCGGCGTGCAGCGGTTCGTGCTCATGTCCGCGCTCGGCGTGGACGAGCGCACGAAGGATCTCGTGCCCTACTACCACGCGAAGTGGGAGATGGAGCAGACCGTGAAGGGCGCCGGGCTCGAGCATGTGATCTTTCGCCCGAGCTTCGTCTTCGGCCCCGGCGGCGGCGCGCTGCAGCAGTTCTCGCGAATCGCGAAGCTCTCACCCGTCACGCCGATCGTCGGGCCCGGCACGCAACGGATTCAGCCCATCTGGATCGAGGACGTTGCCGCGTACTTCGCCGCCGGCGTCGACAAGCCGGCGGCGGCGAACCGGACCTTCGAGCTCGGCGGACCGGACATCGTCACCTGGAACGAGTTCTGGCGGCTCCTCAAGAACGCGCTCGGCGCCCGCCGCCCGTCGATCCACCTGCCGTTCGGCCTGATGCGCGCCCAGGCTGCCGTGCTCGAGAGGCTGCCCAAGCCGCCGGTCACGCGCGACCAGCTGACGATGCTCGCCGCCGGCGACAACGTCGTCTCGAACCCGGACGCCGTCGACACGTTCGGCCTCCCGCTCGTGCCGCTGGACGAGCAGCTGCGCCGCGCCGTCGGCAAGAGCACTTGAGCACGACGACGTTCCGGCATGAGCTCGGGAGCGAAGCGACCCTTCAGGGGTCTTGCGCGATGCGCCAATGACGAGGGGCCGCTCTCGCGGCCCCTCGGTCCTCGGTACTAGCCTGTATTGGTAGGGACGCTTCCGGCTGATCTCTCAGCGGCGCGAAGCGCGAGTCCCCAACGCGGGCTAGGCGGTTCCCCTTGCAGGTCCAAGGGACACGCCCCTACCGACTAGCACCTCCACTGCCCGTACTGGAAATCTCCACTGCCGGACCACCTCCTTTCCGCGGATAGCCCCACAATACCAATCCGAACGGAGGACGGATTTCAACCCTCTAGCTCGACGCGTACCCAGCCGTCCTCGACCCGAACGGGGAAGGTGTCGACCGGCTGGAACGCTGGGAGGGTGAGTGCAGCGCCCGTCGTGATGTCGAAGCGTGCGCCGTGGCGCGGGCAGATCGCGATGCACTCGTCGACCTCCCACTCGCCCTCGCAGAGCGGGCCGTCGTCGTGCGAGCAGCGGTCCTCGATCGCGTAGAGACTGCCGTTGCAGTTGTAGACGCCGATCGCGATCGGGCCCGACCAGACGATCTTCACGTGCCCGGGCGGGAGCTCTGCCTCGGGGCAGACGTCGACGGTGGGCACTAGGCGATCGTCAGGTCGTCGCCCTGCGTCCACTCGTCGGGGAGCGGCGTCCCCTTCGACTTGTGCAGCGCGACCTTGAGCACGCCGAGGCCGAGGATCGCGCACTTGAGCCGCACCGGCGTCAGCGGGATCCCGATCTCCTCGAGCAACTCTTCCTTCGGCATCCGCGCCACCTCATCGGCGCTCTTGCCGACGACGATCTCAGTCAGCATCGAGGTCGCCGCCTGCGAGATCGCGCACCCCCGACCCTCGAAGCCGACGTCCGCGATCGTTTCGCCGTCGAAGCGGAGCGACACCGTGATCTCGTCGCCGCAGAGCGGGTTCTGCCCCTCGGCCTGCGCGTCGGGCGCGTCGAGCAGCCCGTGCCCGCGCGGGTTCTTGTAGTGATCGAGGATGACCTCCCTGTACAGCTGATCGAACTCTGACATCAGCCCAGATTCTTCTTGACCTTGTGCAGGCCGTCGATCAGGCGGTCGATCTCCTCGGGGATCGTGTAGAGGTAGAAGCTCGCACGGGTCGTCGCCGAGACGCCGAGGCGCGACATCAGCGGCTGCGTGCAGTGGTGCCCGGCGCGCACCGCGACGCCCTCCCAGTCGAGAATCTGAGCCACGTCGTGCGGGTGGATGCCCTCGACCTCGAAGGAGACGATGCCGGCGCGCCTGTCGGCGGGCGGGCCGAAGACGCGGATCCAGTCGAGCTCGGCAAGGCGCTCGAGCGCGTACACGGTCAGCTCGTGCTCGTGCGACTCGATCGCGGGGAGGCCGATCTCGCTCAGGTAGTCGATCGCGGCGCCGAAACCGTACGCCTCCGCGATCGCGGGCGTGCCGGCCTCGAACTTGTACGGCAGCTCGTTCCAACTCGTCCGGTCGAGCGCGACCGAGCGGATCATCTCGCCGCCCAGATTGAACGGCTGCATCTTCTCCAGCAACTCCGGCTTGCCCCACAGCGCGCCCACGCCGCTCGGGCCGCAGAGCTTGTGGGACGAGATCGCGATGAAGTCGCAGCCGAGTGCCCGCACGTCGATCGGGCGGTGCGGCGCGGCCTGGGCAGCATCGACGACCATGATCGCGCCCTGCTCGTGCGCCCAGGCAGCGAGCTTCTCGACCGGGTTGATCGTGCCCAGCGCGTTGGAGACGAGGTTGTTGGCGACGACCTTCACGTTCCCTGAAGCCGCAATTCCGTCGAGCGCGTCCAGCTGCAGCTCGCCCGCATCGTCGATCGGGATGTGCTTGAAGCTCGCACCGGTCCGGTTGGCGACGAACTGCCACGGGACGAAGTTCGAGTGGTGCTCGAGCTCGGTGATCACGACCACGTCGCCGGGGCCGAGGTTGTCCATTCCCCAGGCGTAGGCGACGAGGTTGATCGCCTCGGTGGCGCTGCGCGTGAAGACGACCTCGCGCGCCGCAGGCGCATTCAGGAAGCCGCGCACCTTCTCCCGCGCGCCCTCGTAGCCCTCGGTCGCCCGCTCGGCGAGCCGGTAGACGCCGCGGTGCACGTTCGCGTAGCTGTGCTCGTAGAAGTCGCGCAGCGCGTCGAGCACCTGGCGCGGCTTCTGGGTGGACGCGGCCGAGTCGAGGTAGGCGACCGGCTTGCCGTTGACGAGATCCTCGAGGTACGCGAAGTCGGCGCGGATGCGCTGCACGTCGAGCTTTGCCGGGGCCGTTACCGCCATGGGGTCATGGTACTGGCGCTCCTTGCCTAGCCGCGGGGGTCGACCTTGCCGTTTCCTTGCGCTCGGTTGGCGATGTCGCGCTCGCGCTCGACGGCCACCGCAGCTCCGGCGAGGATCTCCGCCAGCAGGTGCATGCGCTGCCGCTCCGACGTGAGCTGGAGCAGCTTCTGCTTCAGCTCGGGCGCGAACTCGAAGCGGCCCGCGAGCTCGAACGAGAGCTGCTCGGCGGCGAGACTCGGCTCCTCGACCTCTGCGCCCGTCAGCTCGACGAGCCGGTGAAAGAGCTCGATGGCATGCGCGGACTCCTTCGGGTCCGCCGCGTCGTCCTCGTCCTCGACGGGCTCGACCAGCGCTGTCTGGAACGATCGCCCGTCGGTCAGCTCCAGTAGGCGGAACCGCTCTCCGCCCTCGGCGACGATGTTCAGACGCCCGTCGTCGAAGCGGTCGAGCACCTCGGTGACGGCTGCTCGCGTACCGATGTCGCGAAGTCCCTCGCCGTCGGCATAGATCAGCCCGAACTCCTGCTCCAGGTCGAGACACTCGCCGATCAGCTCCTGGTAGCGGTCCTCGAAGATGTGCAGCGGGATCTGCTCCGTCGGCAGCAGCACGATCCCGAGCGGAAAGAGGCCGAGCTCGCTCATAAAACGAAGCCTACTGAGGGCTCCGCCGCCCGAAGTGGCCGCGCGAGACCATCGACATCACGACCACGCCGTCCTGATTCAGCATCTCGCCGCGGATGCGGACGGTGCCGCGGTCCGGCCGCCGCTCGGAAGGCGTGACCTCGAGCACCGTCAGGCGCCCGCTGAGCGTGTTTCCGGGACGCACGGGCGAGAGCCAGCGAAGCTCCTCGACCCCTGTCGATCCCTGACCGGATGCAGCCCCAAGGAACGAGTCGACGTAGAGCCGCATCCACATCGCGCCGGTGTGCCAGCCGCTCGCGATCAGGCCGCCGAAGACGGAGTCCTTGGCCGCCTCGGGGTCGACGTGGAACGGTTGCGGGTCCCACTCGCGCGCAAAGGCGACGATGTCGTCCTCGCTCACGGTGCGGCTGCCGAGCTCGAACACCTGGCCGGCCGCAAAGTCCTCGAAGGTCCGAGCCGTCACCCCGGCAGCCTATGGCTATGGTGCCTGGACGGTGAGCGACTACGTCTACACGATGTACAGAGCCAACAAGTTCTACGGCTCCGACCGGCAGGTGCTGGCGAACATCTCGCTCTCGTTCCTGCCCGGCGCGAAGATCGGCGTGCTCGGCCCGAACGGGGCCGGCAAGTCGACGCTGCTGAAGATCATGGCCGGCCTGGAGGAGCCGTCGAACGGCATCGCAGAGCTCGCTCCGAACGCCACGGTCGGCATGCTCGCCCAGGAACCGGAGCTCGATCCCGAGAAGAACGTGCGCGAGAACGTCGAGGACGGCGTGCGCGAGCTACGCGACCTGCTCGACCGCTTCAACACGATCTCCGCGCAGTTCGCCGAGCCGGACGCGGACTTCGACGCGCTGCTCGCCGAACAGGCGAAGGTGCAGGAGCAGATCGACCGGGCGGATGCCTGGAGCCTCGACGCGACCCTGGACCGGGCGATGGATGCACTGCGTCTGCCGGAGGGCGACCGCGACGTGACGACGCTGTCGGGCGGCGAGCGCCGCCGCGTCGCACTCGCGCGGCTGCTGCTCTCCTCGCCCGACCTGCTGCTCCTCGACGAGCCGACGAACCATCTCGACGCGGAGTCGGTCGCCTGGCTCGAGCGCTTCCTCGAGCAGTACAAGGGCACCGTCGTCGCCGTCACCCACGATCGCTACTTCCTCGACAACGTCGCCGGCTGGATCCTCGAGCTCGACCGTGGCAAGGGACTCCCGTTCGAGGGCAACTACTCCTCCTGGCTCGAGCAGAAGCAGGCCCGGCTCGCGGTCGAGGAGAAGACGGAGTCTGCGCGGCGGCGTACGCTGGCGCGCGAGCTCGAGTGGGTGCGGATGAGCCCGAGGGCGCGGCACGCGAAGGCGAAGGCCCGCGTGACCTCCTACGAGAAGCTGCTCGCGGACGAACAGAACGTGAAGCTCGACAAGGTCGAGATCCACATCCCCGCCGGCCCGCGGCTCGGGGACGTCGTCGTGGACGCCGACCACGTTGCGAAGGGCTTCGGTGACCGGCTGCTCGTGGAGGACATGACCTTCTCGCTCCCGCCCGGCGGGATCGTCGGCGTGATCGGACCGAACGGCGCCGGCAAGACGACGCTCTTCCGGATGATCGCGGGCGAGGAGCAGCCCGACAGCGGCAGCCTCCGGATCGGCGACACGGTCGAGCTCGCCTACGTCGACCAGGCACGCGCCGACCTGACGCCCGAGAACACCGTCTGGAAGGAGATCTCCGGCAACCAGGACATCATCGAGCTCGGCAAGAAGGAGGTCAACTCGCGCCAGTACGTCTCCTGGTTCAACTTCAGGGGCTCCGACCAGCAGAAGCGAGTGAGCGATCTCTCGGGCGGCGAGCGAAACCGCGTCCACCTCGCGAAGCTGCTCCGCAGCGGCGGCAACGTGCTCCTCCTCGACGAGCCGACCAACGACCTCGACGTCGACACGCTGCGCGCGCTCGAGGAGGCGCTGCTCGACTTTGCCGGCTGCGCCGTCGTGATCAGCCATGATCGCTGGTTCCTCGACCGGATCGCGACGCACATTCTCGCGTTCGAGGGCGAGAGCCAGGTGACGTGGTTCGAGGGCAGCTACGAGGAGTACGCCGACTGGGTGAAAGAGACCCGCGGCGCCGAGGCGCTCGAACCGCACCGGATCAAGTACAAGCCCCTCGTGCGCGTGTAGTGGAAGCGAAGCGGCAGCACCACAACTTCACGCTCGCGATCCTGACGCTCGCTGGCACCGCGTTCGCGCTGCAGCAGACGATGGTCTTTCCGGCGCTCTCGACCTTCCAGCAAGAGTTCGGCGCCAGCACGGCATGGACGACGTGGGTGCTGACCGGGTTCCTGGTCTCGGCTGCTGTGGCAACCCCGATCCTCGGCAAGCTGGGCGACCAGTTCGGCAAGGAGCGGATGCTGCTCGTCAGTCTGGGGCTCTTCCTCGCCGGTTGCCTCGCGGCTTCCTTCGCCTGGGACATCTGGTCGCTGATCGGATTTCGCGTGGTTTCGGGCGCGGGCGGTGCGCTCTTCCCCCTCAGCTTCGCGATCATCCGCGACGAGTTCCCGCCCGAGAAAGTCAAGGTCGGGATCGGCCTGCTGTCGGCCGTGTTCGGCGTCGGCGGCGGGTTCGGAATCGTGCTCTCCGGCGTGATCGTCGACCACTTCTCGTGGCGCCTGCTCTTCCTGCTCGGCTCGATCCCCGTCGCCCTCTCGATCGCGCTCGTGCACCGGTACGTGCCCGAGTCGCCGATCCGCTCTCCCTCTCGCGTCGACATCCCCGGCGCCCTCCTGCTCTCCGGCGGCTTGCTCTCGCTGATGGTGGCGTTGACCGAGGGCGAATCCTGGGGTTGGACCTCGCCGCGCCTGCTCGGACTGGTCGTCGTCGCGGCGGCGTTCTTTCTCCTCTGGGGCATGGTCGAGCTGCGCTCGAGCTCGCCGATGGTCGACATGAGGATGCTCGCGCACCGCCCGGTGCTGCTGACGAACATCGCGACGATGATCTCGGGCTTCGCGCTCTTCAGCTGCTTCGTGCTCCTACCGACCTTCGTGGAGACGTCGTCCGAGCACGGCTACGGGTTCGGCGCGAGCGCGACGAAGGCCGGCCTGTACCTGCTCCCCAGCTCGATCGCCATGCTCTTTGCGGGACCCCTGGCGGGGACGATCGGGCGCCACCTCGGCTCGAAGTGGCCGCTCGCAGGCGGGATGCTGACCGTGAGCGTCGCGGCACTCCTCTTCGCGACCGCGCACGGCGACCCGTTGCCCGTGCTCATCGCCAGTGCCCTGCTCGGCATCGGCGTGGGAGCGGCGTTCGCTGCGATGGCCGCCCTGATCGCCGACAACGTCGATGCGCGCGAGATGGGCGTCGCGAGCGGGATGAACACCGTCGTCCGCATGGTCGGATCGGTGATCGGCGGCCAGGTCGCGGCCGCCCTCCTGACGGCGCAGACGATCGGCGGCAGTTCGATCCCCGCCGAGTCGGCGTTCACGATCACGTTCGCGCTCAGCGCCGTCGCTGCACTCGCAGCCGCCGGAATCGCGCTCTCGATCGGCTCACAGCCGCTCCGACAGCGTCTGGCCACGGCCGAAGCCCGACGCTAGCAGGCCTCCTCCGGACGACGCGAGGTCATCCTCGCGACGGACGCAGGATCAACTCCACGGACAGCGGATTTCCACCCTCGGGCCGATGGGCCGGCAGCTCGCGCAGCGCACGATCCCAGCTACGCCCGAGGTGATCCCGGACAGGTACCGAGGTGCCCCTTCGCCGGGGCGCCTCGGTAGCGTTCGGGCATGGACGCAGATCCCGTCGAGATCCGGGTGCTCGGCAGCCTGATCGAGAAGCAGCGAACGACGCCCGACCAGTACCCGCTCTCCCTGAACGGGCTTCGGCTGGCGTGCAACCAGGCGACGAATCGGGAGCCGGTCGTCGACTACGACGAGGCGACGATTCGGGCGGCGATCGACAAACTCTCACGCCGCGGCTGGGTGCGGCTCGCAAGCGGCCCCGGCAGCCGCGTCGCCAAGTACCGGCATCTGCTCGATGGCGCGCTCGGACGCGTGCCGTCGCAGATCGCCCTCCTGGCGGTGCTCATGCTGCGCGGACCGCAGACACCGGGCGAGCTGAAGCAGCGAGTCGAGCGGCTCTACCCGTACCCCTCGCTCGAGGACGTCCAGAAGGCGCTCGACGCCCTGGCCGAGCAGGAGCTCGTCGAGCGCCTGCCGCGCAGGCCCGGGCAGAGCCAGGACCGCTACGTCCAGCTGCTCGGAGGCCAGGACGATGCGGGGGAGGCGGTTGCGCCCGCCCCGGCCGAGCCCGCGCCGCCGGGACTCGACGAGCGCGTGGCACGCCTCGAGCAGCAGGTGGCCGAGCTGCAACGCAGGCTCGAGGAGCGTTGAAGCCGCTCAACCTCGGGCTGCGCTTCGTGCTCGAGCTCTGCCTGCTCGTCGCACTCGGGATCTGGGGGTTCTCGCAGCACGTCGTGCTCGGCATCGCGGCTCCGCTCGCCGGTGCCGTCGTCTGGGGCCTCTGGATCGCACCCAAGGCAAAGCGGCGGCTACCCGATCCCGCGCGTCTCGCGGTCGAGCTGCTCCTGTTCGGCGCCGCCGGGGCGGCGCTCGCAGCGGCAGGCCACCCGCTGCCTGCGGTGATCTTCCTGGCCGCTGTCGCTCTGAGCGAGGTGCTGATGCTCGCCTGGCGACAGCGCGAAAGCGCCTAGCGCTACCTTGCCCCGCGTGAACCCACTCGACGAGCTCCGCGGCACGATCAGGAACCTCGGCGACCAGCTGCGGCGGACGGCCGGACCCGAGGTCGAGGAGTTCCTCTCCGACCGGTTCGGCACGCGCCCCGAGCCGCGCCCGCTCGCCGAGCTCCAGGCCGAGCTCGACGGGCTTGTCGGCCTCGAGACGGTCAAGGAGCAGGTCCACGCGCTCATCGCCTTCCTGCAAGTGCAGGCCCGCCGCAAGGAGCACGATCTCCCCGAAGTCGCGACGAGCCAGCACCTCGTCTTCCTCGGGAACCCCGGCACCGGGAAGACGACGGTCGCCCGCCTCCTTGCCGAGATGTACGGGGCGATGGGGCTCCTCGAGAAGGGACATCTCGTCGAGGTCGACCGCGCCTCGCTCGTGGGTCAGTACGTCGGCCAGACCGCGATCAAGACCGACCGGGCGATCCGCCGCGCGCTCGACGGCGTCCTCTTCATCGACGAGGCCTACGCCCTCACACCCGGCGGCGGCGACGGCCGGCTCGACTTCGGGTCGGAAGCCGTCGAGACGATCCTCAAGCGGATGGAGGACCTCCGCCACCGGCTTGTCGTGATCGTCGCCGGCTACCCGCGGCTGATGCGCGCGTTCCTCGACTCGAATCCGGGGCTTCGCTCGCGTTTCGCGCGGGAGATCTCGTTCCCTGACTATTCGACCCTCGACCTACTCGAGATCACCCGCCGGCTCGCCGCAGAGCACGAGTACGAGCTCGGGGCCGGAGCGGACGCTGCCCTGGAGCGGATCTTCGCCGGCGCGGCGCGCGGCGAGGGCTTCGGAAACGCACGCTACGCCCGCACGATCTTCGAGCAGGCGCTGAACAGGCAGGCGCTCCGGCTCGCAAGGCTCGAGGGCCGGGCGCTGGAGGAGCTCGGACGCGATGAGGTCACGACGCTCGAGTCGGACGACCTCGTCGAGGCAGAACGCGTGCTCGGGGAAGACGCGGGAACGAGGCCGAAGCGCCGCCGCTGGCTCGGCTAGTCAAACCCTCCTCCATTCCCGGCGTACGATTGGCACGTGGTCACGCGTCGGAACGAGCCAGGCATCGCCGAGCTGAGCGCGCGCACAGCCGAGCTCGAGCGCGAGCGCGAGCTGCTGAATGCGATCGCAAACCACGCGCCAAGCCTCCTCTGCCTCGTCGACGCCGACGGCCGCGTCCGGCCGGCCGCAACGAACATCGCCTTCGAGCGGACTCTCGGCTACGACCCCAGCGAGACCGGCGGCGACCTCTTCTGGGAGCGATACGTGCCCGTAGACGACGCCGAGGCCGTACGCGAGGCGATAGCGGAGGCGATCGCAGGCGGCACCGTGGTCGACCGCGACGGGCGCTGGGTGACGAAAGACGGCGGTTTCGTTCACGTCGCCTGGTCGTGCACGACGCTGCCGATGATCGAGAGCGGCCCGGTCTACCTGATCTGCGGCACGGACATCACGGGGCGAAAGCTGCACGCCGAGGAGGTGCGGACGTCACGCAGCAGGATCGTCGCGGCCGCCGACGACGCACGGCGGCGCCTCGAGCGCAACCTCCACGACGGCGCGCAGCAGCGGCTCGTCGTGCTGTTGCTGTCTCTTCGCGCGGCGAAGACGAAGGCCGAGGGCGACGCCGAGCTCGAGCGGCTGCTCGACGGCCTGATCGACGAGCTGACCGGCGCGCTGCAGGACCTCCGCGAGCTCGCCCGCGGCATCCACCCCGTGGCCTTGACGAAGCGCGGACTCGCCGCGGCGGTCCGGATGGTCGCCGACCGGGCGCCACTGACGGTCGAGCTCGAGCTCCCGGCCGAGCGGTACACGGAGCCTGTCGAGGCGACTGCGTACTACGTGGTGGCAGAGGCGCTCACGAACGTCGCGAAGTACGCGCAGGCGTCGAAGGCGACCGTGCGCATCGCAGCCACCGGCGACCACCTCTGCATCGACGTCGAGGATGACGGCGTCGGCGGCGCGGACGCGTCCGGCGGGACGGGGCTTCGCGGACTCGCCGACCGGCTCGCCGCGCTCGACGGGACGTTCGCGGTCGAGAGCACGCCTGGAAGCGGCACGCGAGTGCACGCCGAGATCCCACTCAGCTAGCCCCAGTCCGGCGTCTCTCCGTCCCTCGCGACGAGACGCGGGCGCCCGCGACCGTCGGCGCGCGCGTCGTAGATGTCGAAGAAGTCGACCCAGAGGACGCCCTTCGAGTCGGGCGACCAGTCGAGCCAGTCCCAGGTGTGGGTGACGCCGAGCCGGCGGGGCCGGCCACCGTCTGCGTCGGCGACCACGACCGCCCACTGCTCCTGACCCGGCGAGTCATTGATGAGGCGGAAGTAGGCGATGCTGTGGCCGTCGGGCGACCACCTCGGCGTCTCGAGGACGCCGCGGGTGCGAACGAGCCGGCGCAGCCCCGTTCCGTCCGGAGCGACGACGTAGATGTCGGAGCCGCCGTACGGCGCTCTCTGCCGGAGGAACGCGATCAGGCGGCCGTCCGGCGACCAGCTCGGCTGCCGGGCGCCGACGCGCCGCGTCCCGCGCAGGGTGCGCTTGGCGCCATCGGCGACGTTCACGATCAGCAACGCGGTCGGATCGAAGGCGGCGTAGACGAGCCGGCGGCCCTTGGGAGCCCACGCGTAGCGCCCGTCCGTGTCCTGCGTTACGTCGACGTTGGCCTTCACCAGCCGGCGGCGGGCTGTGCCATCGGAGCGGACGATCCAGAGGTCGGCGCAGACCGGGCCGCCCCTCTCGTCCGGATCGTCGCACTGAAACTCGAGGTAGGCGATCCTGCGACCGTCGCGCGACCACCTCGGCTCCGTGCCGAACGTCCGCGGCAGGCGCCGCAGCACCTTGCCGCGCGCGTCGCGGATCACGATGCCGGTGATGCTGTCCGACAGCAACCGGCGGCCCTCCGGCGACCACTTCGGATCGCTGTCCTCCACTCGGTTCCGGGTCAGGCGGCGGAGGCCGGTGCCGTCGGGCAATACCGAGAACAGCTCGGACTGAAAGCCCACGTCCCGCGCGAACGCAATCCGCCCGCCAGGCTCCCCAGCAGAACCCACAGCGGAATCGCCAGCGGAATCCCCGCCGGCCGCGAGGGCGAGGGCCCCCAGCACAACGGCGCACACGCGTTCGTGCACCCGCCGATCATCGCAGAGCGGATCTAGGCCTGCGGGATACGGGCTTCGAGCGCGGCACCGAGCGCTTCGCGCACCGGCGCCAGCTCGATCCGGTCGAGCACGTCCTGGAAGAAGCCGCGCACGATCATCCTCTCGGCCTCTCCACGCGAGAGCCCGCGGGCCATGAGGTAGAAGAGCTGCTCGCGATCGACCTGCCCGAGCGTCGCACCGTGCGTGCAGCGCACGTCGTTCGCCAGGATCTCGAGGCCGGGGATCGAGTCCGCATGCGCCTTCTTGGAGAGGAGCAGATTTCGATTCTCCTGATAGGCGTTCGTCTTCTGCGCGTCCTCCTCGACGCGGATCATTCCGCGCCAGACCGCGCTCGACTCGTCATGGAGCGCGCCCTTGAAGGCGAAGTCGCTCGTCGTATTCGGGGCGATGTGCTCCTGGAAGGTGTCGTAGTCGAGGTGCTGGTTGCCGTCCGCGAAGTACGCGCCGGTCACGCGTGAGGTCGCGCCCTGGCCGGCGAGGTCGTTCTGGATCCGGATCTTGCCCTTCTTGGAGCCGAAGCCGGCCGCAACCCAGTCGAGCTCGGCATCGCGCTCGACGCGCGCGTGGTGCGTCCCGAAGTGCCAGGTCTCCCGCGAGACGTTCTGCACCGAGACGTACTCGACCCGGGCGCCGTCGGCGACGAAGATCTCGACAGCCGCGTTCACGTAACCGGCGAGCTCGGGCGTCGTCGACGCATATTCCTCGATCACCGAGAAGCGGCTGCCCGGCTCCGCGACGATCAGCAGCCGCCAGAAGAGCGAGCCGCCTTCGACCGAGTTGACGACCCGGATCATCAGCGGCTGCTCGAGCACGATGTCCTTCGGGACCTGCACGAGCAAGCCGTGCTTCCACTCGGCCGCGTTGTGGGCCGCGAACTTCTCGTCGGAGCCGACCAGCTCGCCGAGCCGCGGGTGATCCTCGAGCGGCTCGAAGCGGATCCCTTCCGGAGCCCGGTCGATCTCCAACCCAGTCTCCGAGACACGGACGACGCCAGCCGCCTCGAGCTCGAGCAGTGCCGGCGCGGCGGCGACCTCGGTCGCGCCGTTCGCCGAGAAGCTCTCCGGGTCGAACCCCTTCAGGTCGGTGAAGCGCCACGACTCGTCGCTCGTCGTGGGCAGCGGCAGCGCGCGGTAGCGCTCGAGCAGGTCGGTGCGCGTCATCGGACTACGGGGTCGTGCCGTCGGCGTATGGCGCGTAGCGGCTGTGGAGCATCAGGTTGTTCCCGTCCGGATCCGAGAACCCGGCGATGTGGCAGACGCCCGAGTCGATCGTGTCCATCTGGAACTGCACGCCGGCGTCCTCGAGCTTCCGCCGCGCCTCGCCCACGTCCGCAACGCGGAGCGCGATCGGGCCGCTGTTCGGCGTGAACTCGCTCGTGCCCATGAACTCGTGCGGCAGCAGGGCGATTGTCAGGTTGCCGGTCTCGAACTCGATCCACGGGTCGGACGAGTTCGGGTTCCGCTCGAGCCCGAGCGTCTCGCCGTAGAACTGGGCGGCCCGCTCGCGGTCTCGTGTGGGAACACAGACGAAGTCGACGCGCTGGGCGTCGATCACCCTACCGACCCCTCCATCTGGAGCTGGATCAGTCTGTTCAGCTCGACGGCGTACTCGAGCGGGAGCTCCTTGGTGATCGGCTCGACGAAGCCCGACACGATCATCGCGCTCGCCTCGGACTCGGAGAGCCCGCGCGACATGAGGTAGAAGAGCTGCTCCTCGCCGATCTTCGAGACGGTCGCTTCGTGCCCGAGGTCGACGTCGTTCTCGTCGACGCGGATGTACGGATAGGTGTCCGAGCGCGACTCGTCGTCGAGGATGAGCGCGTCGCAGACGACCTTGGACTTCGCGCCGACGGCGCCCTTCGCGACCTCGAGCAGGCCGCGGTAGCCGGCGCGGCCGCCGTTCTTCGAGATCGACTTCGACGTGATCACGGACGTCGTCTTGGGAGCAACGTGGACGACCTTGCCGCCCGCGTCCTGGTGCTGGCCCTTGCCGGCGAACGCGATCGAAAGCACCTCGCCGTGAGCTCTTTCGCCCATCAGCCAGATCGCGGGGTACTTCATCGTCAGCTTCGAGCCGAGGTTGCCGTCGACCCATTCCATCGTCGCGTCCTCGTAGGCCACGGCACGCTTGGTGACGAGGTTGAAGACATTGTTCGACCAGTTCTGGATCGTCGTGTAGCGACAGCGTCCGCGCGGCTTGACGATGATCTCGACGACGGCCGAGTGGAGCGAGTCCGAGGAGTAGATCGGGGCCGTGCAGCCCTCGACGTAGTGCACGTACGCGTCCTCGTCGACGATGATCAGCGTGCGCTCGAACTGGCCCATGTTCTCCGCGTTGATGCGGAAGTAGGCCTGGAGCGGCAGCTCGATCCGGACGCCCGGCGGCACGTAGATGAACGAGCCGCCCGACCAGACGGCCGAGTTCAGCGCCGCGAACTTGTTGTCGTTCTGGGGGATGATCGTCCCCAGGTACTGCTTGACGATGTCCTCGTGCTCGCGCAGGCCGGAGTCCATGTCGAGGAAGAGCACGCCCTGCGCCTCGAGGTCGGCCTGCAGCTTGTGGTAGACGACCTCCGACTCGTACTGGGCACCGACCCCGGCGAGGTACTTCTTCTCCGCCTCGGGGATGCCGAGCTTGTCCCAGGTGTCGAGGATGTCGGCCGGCAGGTCCTCCCACTTCGAGGCCTGCTTCTCGGTCGGCTTGATGTAGTAGTAGATGTTGTCGAAGTCGATCTCGGCGACGTTGCCGCCCCAGGTCGGGAGGGGGCGAGCCAGGAAGTAGTCCAGGCTCTTGTGCCGGAACTTCCGCATCCAGTCGGGCTCCTTCTTGTGCTCGGAGATCGCCTCGACGAGCTCGTGCGAGAGGCCGCGGCCCGACTTGAAGAAGTAGTTCTCCGCCTCGTCCGAGTTGGAGAAGCCGTACTGATACTCGGAGCGGATCCCCTTGACGACGTCGGTCTCGGACGTGCTCACGCTGCGACCCCCGCTTCCTTCGGCAGCCACGCATCGTACCCCTCGGCCTCGAGGCGCTGGGCAAGCTCGGGCCCGCCGCTCTCGACGATCTTGCCGCCGACGAAGACGTGCACGTGGTCCGGGGTGACGTAGTTCAGGATGCGCTGGTAGTGGGTGATCACGAGCGCGCCCATCTCGGCGCTCACGAGCTCGTTGACACCGTTCGCGACGATGCGCAGAGCGTCGATGTCGAGGCCCGAGTCGGTTTCGTCGAGGATCGCGATCTTCGGCTGCAGAAGCGCCATCTGCAGGATCTCGACGCGCTTCTTCTCGCCGCCGGAAAAGCCGTCGTTCAGGTAGCGGGACGCGAGCTCGCGCGGCACCTTCAGCCGCTCCATCGCGGCGAGGATCTCGGTCCGGAAGTGCTTGACGGCGATCGGATCGTCCTTGCCGCCGTTCTTCGCCTTGCGGATCGCGTTGATCGCGCTCCGCAGGAAGTTGGTGACCGTGACGCCGGGGATCGCGTGCGGGTACTGGAAGGCGAGGAAGAGACCCTTCTGCGCGCGCTCGTCGGCGCCGGCGTTGACGATGCTCTCGCCGTCGAGCAGGATCTCGCCCTCGGTGATCTCGTAGGCCGGGTGACCCATGAGGGCGTAGGCCAGAGTGGACTTGCCCGAGCCGTTCGGGCCCATGATCGCGTGCTTCTCGTTCAGGTCGACGTCGAGGTCGACCCCCGTGACGATCTCGGTTCCGTCTTCGAGCGCGACATGAAGGTTCTTTATCTCCAGAAAGGCCAAGCTTGTGATCCCTCTTTCCCAGGATTAGAGCGGTATTGCGCGCCGCTTCGTGCCCCTATGGTAGCCGATCACGGCAGCCACAGCGGGAACGGCCGAGGCGGCTATCGACCCCACCTTACCTGGCCGGAGGCGCCTCTCCGGCCAGACGCTCGTCGGGCGCGGGACGTCGCCGAAGTGCCCGGGTCGCCGGGAATCGTCTCCCACAGGTTGTCGGGCGAGGCGACCGGTTTTGGCCCATCACCGTCGCCGCGAACGTGTCGATCCGGCCGAAGCGCTCGACGGCCCGCGCGCAGAGGCTCTCCGCGTCGATCTGGCCCGTCGCGTCACCGACGACCGCCAGCCCCTGGCCGCCGGCGGCTTCGAGCTCGCGGACGGCGTTGTCGAGCGCCTCGGCGTTTGCGCGCGGAGACGACGACGTTCGCGCCGCGGGCGCCGGCGGCGCGCGAACGGCCCGCCCGATCCCGCTCGACGCCCCGGAAACGACAATCACCTGCTGTGCGACCCGCCTCTTCACCGTCCCAGCCTCCCCGAGGTCGACGCTGCACAAACGGTGGTAAGGTGAGGGTCATGCCCTTCGGAATCGGCGTCACCGAGCTCGTCATCCTCCTCGTCGCCCTGCTGATCATCTTCGGCCCGAAGCGCCTGCCCGAGATGGGTCGCTCGCTCGGCAAGGGGATGCGCGAGTTCAAGGACTCGATCTCGGGCAAGGACGACGATGACGATGCGATACACCATCGGCTCGCGGAGGAGCTCCCGCCCGCCGACGAGCACCCGGTCGCGCAGCAGCAAGCGCGCGAGCGCGAAGTCTCCTAGCCCCGGCGGCGAATGGCACTGAAGCGTCTGCCGCGGCGCCTCGAGCACGGCGAGGAAGCGACGCTCGTCGAGCACCTCGGTGAGCTGCGTACCCGGCTCCTGATCAGCCTGTTGACGCTGGCGCCGGCGTTCGCGGTGGCTTTCGCGTTCCAGGGGCGGCTGATCAAGTGGCTGAGCAAGCCCTTGCCCGACGACAAACAGCTGGTCACGCTCGGCGTGATCGAGCCGTTCACGACTGCTGTCAAGGTCAGCCTCGCAGTCGCGGTAGCCGTGGCGTTGCCGGTCCTGCTCTATCAGCTCTGGGCGTTCCTCGCGCCGGCGATCGAGACGAGCGTCCAGAGGACCGTGGCCGTCTTCGCCACGTTCTCGACCGTGCTCTTCGCCACCGGCGTCGCGTTCTCGTACTTCGTCGTGATGCCGCGTGCGCTCACCTTCCTGACCAACTTCAACGACGACATCTTCCAGGTCCAGATCCGGGCGAGCTACTACTTCTCGTTCGTGACGCTGACGATGCTTGCGACCGGGCTCGCCTTCCAGATGCCCATCTTCATCCTGGCACTCGTGCGACTGCGCGTCCTCACGGCGGCGAAGCTCCGCCGCAACCGGCGGATGGGGATCGCGGCGATGCTCGTCTTCGCAATCCTCCTCCCCACAGTCGACCCTGTCTCGCTCGCGTTGGAGTTCTTCCCGCTGCTCTTCCTCTTCGAGCTCTCGATCTGGCTGGCGAGCGTGATGGAGAAGCGCTGGAACCTCGTGGACGAGCCCTCGCGCTGGGCGGTCGAGTGAGGGTCATCTCCGCGGACTGGGTGCTCCCCGTCGAGGGAGCGCCGGTCGAGAACGGCGCGGTGGCAATCGAGAACGGGCGCATCGCCGCGGTCGGGACGATCGCCGAGCTGGGCGCAGGCGACCACTTCGCCGAGGCGGCGATCCTCCCCGGGATCGTCAACGCCCACTCGCACCTCGAGTACGCAGTCTATGCGGGCTTCGGAGACGGGCTCTCGTTTGCACCGTGGCTCGCGAGGCACATCGAGCGGAAGGCGCGCATCGACCGTCCTCAGATGGAGGCGATCGCGAGACTCGGCGCCGCGCAGTGCCTCGCATCCGGGATCACGACCGTCGGCGACGCGGCCTTCACCGGAGCGGCCGCGCACGCCTGCGCCGAGCTCGGCCTGCGCGCGATCGTGTACCTCGAGGTCTTCGGCCGCGACCCGGCCGAGGCGATGAAGCGGTTCGAGGAGAAGGCCGCATACGTCTTCTCCGCCGTCTCCGATCGTGTCCGGATCGGCGTGTCGCCGCACGCTCCGTACACCTGCTCGACCGAGGTGTACGCGGCCTGCCTGGCACTCGACGTGCCGGTCATGACGCACTTCAACGAGAGTCAGGACGAGCTCGACTGGCTGGTTCGCGGCGAAGGACCCATGCAGCCGGTCGAGGCGCTGCTCGTCGACCCGGATGGGCAGAGCGGGATCCGGCGGCTTGCGGCCGCAGGCCTGCTCGACCCGCGCATCGTCGCGGCGCACTGCGTCAAGGTCGACTCCGAGGAGATCGACCTGCTCGCCCAGCACGACGTCGCGGTGGTCCACTGCCCGCGCTCGAACGCGCACCTCGGCTGCGGGATCGCACCGCTGGCCGACCTGCGTGCCGCAGGCCTTCGGGTCGGCATCGGCACGGACGGCGTCTCCTCCGTGCCCTCGCACGACGTGTTCGAGGAGCTTCGGGCGGTGATCTCGGCCGCTCGCGCCCACAGCGAGCGCGCCGACGCGCTCTCCGCGACCGAGGCGCTGGAGCTCGCCACGATCGGCGGCGCACGCGCTCTCGGGCTCGAAGCCGAGATCGGGTCGCTCGTGCCGGGAAAGCGGGCGGACGTGGCCATCCTGTCCCTCTCCGGCTCGCCGTATCTACCATGGGAGGATCCGGCAGCCGCCGTCGTCTACGGTGGCGCGCCTGAACGCGTCCTGGCTACCCTCGTCGACGGCGAGGCACGATACGAGAGAGGAGGATTCAAGTGGCACGAGCTGATCGACGCCGCGTCCGCAGCGCGAAGTCGAATGCTGGCTCCGGCGCACGCCGGCGAGACACCGCCCGCCGTGACAGCGACCTCGCAGCCCTAGAGGACACGCTCTTCTTCACGCGGATCCGCACCCATGCCAAGTGGGTGTTCGTGTTCCTCGCCCTCTCGTTCCTCGTCGGATTCGTGATCTTCAACGTCGGTGGCTCAGGCTCAGGCGGAGGCATCGGCGAGCTCCTCCGGGACGGTGGCAACCCTACGAGCGGGAACGTCTCCCTGTCAGACGCACGCAAGCAGGTTGAGAAGAACCCGAACAGCGCGCAGGCCCAGCGAGACCTCGCGACAGCGCTCCAGGAGAACGGCCAAACGGACCCGGCGATCGTCGCGCTCACACGCTATGTCGAGCTCAAGCCGAAGGATCAGGACGCGTTGCGCGAGCTGGCCGGCCTCCACCTCGGACAGGGCAGCACGTTCGCGCAGGACGCGCAGGAAGCTCAGCTGCGCTCGAGCTACGTCACCTTCGGCTCCACCTTCAGCTCGCCACTCGACCTCGGCGACGGCAAGACGCTCCCACCCGATCCGATCGACCAGGCAATCTCGACCCAGGCGAGCCAGGCCGTCAGCGAGGCCTACGCGAAGGCACAGAGGTCGTTCCAGGCAGCGGAGGCCACGTACGAGAAGCTCGTCGCCGTGGCGCCGAACGACCCCAACATTCAGCTGGAGCTGGCCCAGGCCGCCCAGCAGAGCGGCGACTACCCCAGGGCGATCGCCGCGTACCAGAAGTTCCTGAAGCTGGCGCCGGACGACCCGAGTGCGGGGATCGTGAAGCAGCAGATCGCGCAGCTGAAGTCAGCGCAGGCCCAGCCTTCATCTGGTTAGACTCACCAGCGACAGGGAAGAGAACCGCATCCTGTAGACGATCACCGGGGGCACACATCAGATGAACTTCGACGTCAAGACCGAAAAGCTGAGCGAGGGCCAGTACGTGATCTCCCTCACGGGCGAGGTCGACCTCTACACGGCCCCGGAGTTCAAGCAGCAGCTGCTCGAAGTGATCGATCAGGGAGCCCGCGACGTGATCGTCGACCTCAGCAACACGACGTTCATCGACTCGACCACACTCGGGGTGCTCGTTGGTGGCGTGAAGCGACTACGGACAAACGACGGACAGCTCTCGCTCGTCTGCAGCGACCGAAACATCACGAAGATCTTCGAGATCACCGGCCTTGATCGCGTCTTCGCGATCCACCCGACGCTCGACGCTGCCCTCGGCACGGGATCTGCCGCCTAGCGTGCGGTTGCGCGGGCTGGCCGGTGCCTGCGCGGTTCTGATCGCGGCCCTGGCCGCGACCGGGTGCGGCACCACCGGTCTCCCCGAGGCGGGGGCCGGCGACACGACCCGCGGCAAGGAGCTGTTCAAGGAGAAGTGCAGCGCGTGCCACACGCTGGCGGACGCGGGCACACAGGGTGCGGTCGGACCGAACCTCGACGACGCCTTTCGCCAGTCGCGCGCGGACGGTCTCGGGGACAGGACGATCGAGTCCGTCGTCCGCGGCCAGATCGCGTATCCAGTGGAACACCCGTCGACCGGTGCCCCTGGGATGCCCGCCGACATCGTCACCGGCGAGGATGCGGACTCGGTCGCAGCGTACGTGGCGTCGGTCGCGGCGATGCCGGTGCGGGCGCAGCCCGGAGAGGTCGCGGGCGGCGGCAAGGGCGCGCCGGCGGACGGAAAGGCGATCTTCGCCGAGGCCGGCTGCGGCGGCTGCCACACGCTCAAGGCTGCGGGCGCGAGCGGGACGGTCGGCCCGAACCTCGACGACGCGAAGCCGTCGAAGGAGCTCGTGATCGACCGTGTCACGAACGGCAAGGGCGTGATGCCCTCCTTCAAGGACTCCTACTCGGCAGAGCAGATCGCAGCCGTCGCCGACTACGTCTCCAAGAACGCCGGCAAGTAGGCCCCGGCCGAACCGGCCATGCCCGGGGTCAGACCCCGTCATGCCCGAAACAGACGGGTCTCCGCACAGCTACGCGAAGTTCATGTCGAGCTCACCCTGGAGGAGTCGCTCGATGCCCGAGTAGCTGCTCCACGGCCAGTCCTCGGGCCTGTCGCAGAGGCCCGCCGCCACCGGATTCAGGGCGAAGTACTGCAGGCAGGACAGGTAATGCTCCGTCGTCTCGACGAGGCCGGCCTTGTACCGACCCTGAACCAGCGCACCTCGCCGGCCGTGGCGGAGGTTGAACTCCTGGACGTACTGCGACGCAAGGAACTGCATGCCGAGCGGCAGCGTCGGCTCAGGAGTCTGGACGAGCAAATGGACGTGGTTCGACATGTGGCAGTACCCGTGCAGCTGCCACCTGGCACGCTTCGCTGCGATCTCGAGAAGTCGATCGAACGTCACGTGGTCCGTCGAATCGACGAAGAGGATCTCGTGGCCCGTCGCCCGCTGGGTGACGTGGAAAACACCGTTCGGGACGTGGACGCGGAGAGGGCGTGGCACCCGTCGAACGTACCGGCGCAGGTGTGCCGCGGGTAGTGGGCCTTCGGGACACGACGGGGTCTGACCCCGGGCATGGCCGGAAACGGCGTCGTCAGGCGCCCAGATCGACGACGACGTGCGTGATCGGGACGTCGAAGCGGTCTCGTGCAGCTCCGACGACGTTGCGCTCGAGCCAGTTCGAGCGGCCCTCAGGGTGGGTGGAGATCACGATCTCGTCGGCGCCGAACGTGCGCAGGGCGTCCTCGATCGCCTGCAGCGGGTCGCCGTCTCCGACCTCGCCCTGCGCCTGGACACCGTCCCGCCGAAGCTGCGCGAGGCTTGCATCGAGCCGCTCCTGCGCGGCAGCGCGAGCTCCGTCCTCGTCCGAGGCCCAGTGCCGCACCTGCGAGTTCAGGGCCGGGCAGACCACGAGGATCTGCTCCTGAACGCCCTCGGCCTTGTGGCGCAGGATCGAGAGCAGCTCGTCGCCGCCGACGGTCTCGTTCGCGATCACGAGAATCCGGCGCTCGCCCTCGGTCCCCACCTGCGGTACCGACGGCTTGAGCGCCGGCTCGTTCGACCGCGAACGCATCCAGAACCAGGCGGCGGCCGCGGTCAGACCGACGAAGACGACCAAGCCGAGCCAGGTCGCGACCGCCGCCGCGGCCACGATCAGCGCGAAGTATCCGACCGTCAGCAGCAGGAAGCGGTAGGCCTCGGCTTCGCTGCGGAAGGGGTTGCGGGCCATCGCCAGGGAAGGTAGCTAGAGGAGATAGATCGTCGCGTACACCACGATCCACATTACGTCGACGAAGTGCCAGTAGATTCCCGGGATCTCGACGCCGTGGTGGTGCTCGGGGGTGTAGTGCCCGCGGAACGAGCGCACGGTCGCGACCGAGAGCAGCGTCAGCCCGACGAAGACGTGCGCCCCGTGCAGGCCGGTGAGCCCGAAGAAGATCGTCCCGAACGCCCCGTCTGACGGGTTGAAGCCGATGCGCGCGTACTCGAGCATCTGCGTCAGCAGGAACGCCAGGCCCATCAGGAGCGTGAGCACGAGGCCCGCCTGCAGGCCGGCGCGGTTGCCCCGCTTGATCGACTGGAGCGCCCAGTGCATCGTGAAGCTCGACGTGAGCAGCACGAGCGTGTTCATGCCCGCGACGAACACGGGCAGGTGAAACGGCTCGAGCGGCCACGGTTGAGCGTCCGGATTGACGACTCGGACGAAGAAGTACGCCGTGAAGAAGGCGCCGAACAGCATCGCCTCGGAGGCGATGAAGAGAAACATGCCAAGGACGGTCGCCTCGATCCGCGAGCTCCTGTTCGCGATCGGGGGGCCGTGATGGGGGGCGTCGGCGTGCGCGCTCACACGCCCACCTCCGACGGGTCGACGACGACATGTTCGACCGGCACCTTCGCCTCGCTCGTGAGCCGGCCGATCAGGTCGCGGCGCAGCCACGATCCACGCTGCTCCGGGAAGGTCGAGACGAGGATCGCGTCGATGCTCTCGTCCCGGACGGCGTGCATGGCCGCGGTGAATGGATCGGGATGCGCGACCTGGCCGTGCGCCTCGATGCCCTCCGACCGCAGCTGGGCGAGCACCTGGCGCAGCCGGCGGTCGGCATCCGGATGCGAGCCCTGGTCGGGATCGCTCTGCGGCGAGACGATCAAGAAGCTCATCTCCTCGCCGCCTGCGCGCGCCTTCTCGCGAATCCGATCGAGCAGCGGTGCACCGAGCAACGTTTCGTTCGCGACGACGAGGATGTTCTGCGCGCCCGTCCGCGAAGCGACGTCCGAGACCACGTGCTCGACCGGACGATCGCCGGCCGCCTTCCGGATCTCGTCGACCAGGTTGCGACGCCGCCACCCGGATTTGGCTTCGGGATGGGTGGAGACGACGAGCTCGTCGGGCTCCTCCATCGCAATCGTGTCCTTGACCGCGGTGAGCGGGTCGTTGTCGACGACATGCCCCGAGGCGGGGATTCCGGCCTCACGGAACCGCTGAAGCGTCCGGTCGAGTCGCCGGCCCGCTGCGGCTCGACGCGTGTTCTCGTACACCACGTACCCCTCACTGGGCGCATTCACCGGGGCGATCACGAGGACGAGCGCAGCGGTTCCCTCTACGCGCTTCCGCACGGCGTCGAGCAGCTCGTCGCCCGTCAGCGTCTCGTTCGCGACGACGAGGATCTTTCGCGGGTCGCTCACCGTACGACCTCCTCCTCACCGGCGGCCCTCTCGCCGGTCGCACCGACGCCTCCGTTCAGCACCGCGTGCTTGGCGCCCGGGACGCCGTACTCGTAGGGGCTGCCGACGACTTGCGGGATCTCGTCGAAGTTGAAGACCGGCGGCGGCGAGCTCACCTGCCACTCGAGCGTCAGCGCGTTCCACGGGTTCGACGGCGCGATCGGGCCGCGCGTCCAGCTGGTGATCATGTTGTAGAGGAAGACGATCGTGGACGCGCCGAGCAGGAACGAGAACATCGAGATCACCAGGTTCCAGTTCCCGAATTCGGCCGAGTAGTCGGCCACCCGGCGCGGCATCCCCTGCAGCCCCACCCAGTGCATCGGGAAGAACGTGCCGTTGAAGCCGATGAACGTGAGCCAGAAGTGGAGCTTCCCCAGCCGTTCGTTGTACATCCGGCCCGTCATCTTCGGGAACCAGTAATAGATCCCGGCGAAGATGGTGAAGACCGAGCCGCCGAAGAGCACGTAGTGGATGTGGGCGACGATGAAGTAGGTATCCGAGGAGGCGATGTCGATCGGCACCGAGGCCAGGAAGATCCCCGAGAGGCCGCCGAGCACGAACATCGAGAGGAAGCCGAGCGCGAAGAGCATCGGCGTTCGGAAATGGAGCTTCCCCTCCCACATCGTCGCCAGCCAGGAGAAGATCTTGATCCCGGTGGGGACCGCGATGATCATCGACGTGACCATCATCGGAACGCGTAGCCACGGCGCCAAGCCGGCCACGAACATGTGGTGCGCCCAGACCGAGAAGCCCAGCACGAGGATCGCCATCAGCGAGAGCGCCATCAGCCGATACCCGAAGACCGGCTTGCGGCTCATCACGGCGAGGACCTCGGAGATGATCCCGAAGCCGGGCAGCATCATGATGTAGACGGCCGGATGCGAGTAGAACCAGAAGATGTGCTGGTAGCCGAGCGTGTACCCGCCCTCGGCGACGTTGAAGAAGTTCGTGTGCATGATCCGGTCGAACATCACGAAGAACTGGGAGCCGGCGATGAACGGCGTCGCGATCACAACGAGAAGCGAGGTCGTGAAGTTCGCCCACACGAGCAGCGGCATCCGCCAGAAGGTCATCCCCGGCGCACGCATCGTGATGATCGTGACCAGGAAGTTGAGCGCGGTCATGATCGACGAGGCCCCCGCCCACTGGACGCCCATGTTGAAGAACACCTGGCCGAGCGGCTGCTCCGAGGCAAGCGGTGCGTAGCTCGTCCAGCCGGTGGCGAAGGCGCCGCCCGGCGCGAGGAAGGCGCAGAGGAACATGATCCCCGCGATCGGGAGCAGCCAGAAGGAGAGCGCGTTCAGTCGCGGGAACGCCATGTCAGGCGCACCGAGCATCAGCGGCACGGCGAAGTTCGCGAGGCCGGCGAACGCGGGAATGATGAACAGGAAGATCATCAGGGCCGCGTGCTCGGACACGAGCCCGTTGAAGGTCTGCGTATCGACGTATTGCATGTCCGGGTTGGCGAGCTCGGCGCGGAAGATCATCGCCATCAGCCCACCCGCGATGAAGAAGAAGAACGTCGTTACGAGGTACTGGACGCCGATCACCTTGTGGTCGGTGTTGACCTTGAAGTAGTCGCGCCAGCTGTAGGCCCCGTGGCTCGCGTGGTCGTCCACGCGCGTCGGGCGTCCCGAGATGTAGTAGAGCCAGTAGTCGAAGGCTCCGATTCCGGTGAGGAAGCCGATCGGCGACGTCGTCAGGAAGGCGACGACGGTAATCACCGCCCAGTCCCAGGTCGGCTCGTAGTGCCCGAGCCAGCGGAAGAAGACGACAAGCCCGGTGCCGATCGCCCAGAACAGCGGGGTCACCCAGGCCGCCCGGACGAACCCCGGCTGCGTCAGGTGCTGCAGGCCGCGCCGCGGCGGTGCCGGCGCGTGGTGGGCCTCGTGCGTGTGGACGACCTCGGTCACTAACTCCCCTTCTGTCCGTCGACCAGATACTGCACGAGCGCGTTCAACTGCTCGTCCGAGAGCGTTTTGCCGAAGGTGTTCGGCATCACGTCGGGTTGATAGCCCGCTGTCACGACCGCATTCGGATCGACGATCGACTCACGGATGAACTCCTCGAGCGGCTTCCCACCCTCGGGCTTGATCGCGTCCAGACTCGGTCCGACCTGTGCGTTGGTCCCAGCGGGGGTGAACGTGTGACAGGCTCCGCAGCCCGCGGACTTGAAGATCGCCTCGCCGGAGTTCTGGTCGCCCCCGGCTCCGCCCGAAGCGGTCGCCAGGAACTTCTCGTATGCGGCGCGCTCCACCACGCGGACATGGGCTCGCATCGTGGAGTGTCCGAGCCCGCAGAGCTCCGTACACATCAGCGCGAACTCCCCCGTCCGGTTCGGCGTGATCACGAGCGTGGTTTCGATTCCCGGAACGGCGTCGGACTTCTGACCGAACTCCGGCACCCAGAACGAGTGGATCACGTCGAGCGAGTGCAGCGTCAGCTTGACCGCCTGGCCGACGGGGAGCACGAGCTCGCCTGAGGTGACCTTGCTCTGGCCGGGGTACTCGAACTTCCACGCGAACTGCTGTGCGGTTACCGCGATCCGGAGCGGGTTCGGGCCGGCGTCATCGTTCTTCGCGAGCACGATTGCGCTGACGATCGAGATCGCGGTCACGAGCACGGCCGGGATCGCCGTCCAGACGATCTCGAGGCCCGTATGACCGTGGATCGGCGGCCCGTCCGAGTCGTCCTCGGGCTGCACGCGGAAGTTGAGCACCGAGTACACGATGGCCGCCGCCACGACGGCAAAGACGGCGATGCAGATGACCGTGGTGAACCAGAACGTGAACTCGATCCGGTCCATCTCCTCGGAGGCGGACGTCGGCAGCCACGGCACGAGCACGGCGACCAGCGACGCCAGGATTCCCGCGAGGACGCCGTAGATCGAGATGCGGACAATCGAGCCCCTGCGCACCGCGGCGAGCCTACATCACGCCGTAACCGATCCGACGCACCCAACGTTAGTTACGTGGCCCCGGCATCGGGGTATCACGAATCACCAACTCCCCAACGAGGAGGACGAAGAATGGGTCTTGGAGTGAGCATCTTTCTGATCGCCATCGGGGCGATCCTCACCTGGGCCGTGAACGCCACGGTCTCAGGTCTCGAGCTCAACACGATCGGCGTCATCCTGATGGTCGTCGGGGCCCTCGGCCTTGTGCTCTCGATGATCTTCTGGTCGTCGTGGGGCGGCTTCGCCGGCGAACGGCGCAGGACCACCTACGTCGAGGACGGCCCGCGCTACTAGTTCGCCGCGCAAGATGCCTGAAGGGGTCGCTTCGCGGCCCTGAGTTCTCACGTGAGAGGCGGCTCTAGGGCCGCCTCTTCTCGTTACTACTAGGGCCACACGGAGGTCTCGGGCCGGACATCCAGCGCGCTCCCGTCGTGACACTGCCCGGTCCGGTACGCCGGAGGCATGTCCGGATAGCCCACGTCCCAGGCGAGTCCGGCCATCAGGTTCTCGTAGGAACGTGGCCGGCCGTCAGCGCGGACGAGATCGCGCACCCGCTGGATCGCCACGCACTCCACCTCCGCCTCACTCGCCCTCGGGCTGCGCAGATGCTCAGCCTCGTGCGCGAGCGTCACGAGCGCAACGGCGAGGTCGAAGCTCTCGGTATTGAGGTTCGGCGCGTAGTCGGTGCCGAAGAAGCGACGAAGTGGCTCGCAGATCTGCGGCGCCAGGTGGATGCGCCCACCCGCCTGATCCGCGAATCCGATCGGATAGAGCTCGTTCACCTGGACCAGGCTCCACTCTTCGCTCAGCTGCTCCCAGTCGATGCTCGACCAGCACAGCACCTCGGGGTGCCGGCCGGCGAGCGGCGTTGCCCGAGCCGCGAGTTCTGGCGACCGCTCAGGCCTCGAGACTCGCATCCTCCGGTCGGTCAGGTCTGTGAGGACCAACCCGCGCACGTCGTACCAGTTCACGCTGCCGTCTCCCAGCTCCGAGCCGGCGATGGAGAACCGAAGCCGCCTGCAGCCGTCCAGGGCGATCCTCGCCGCCGGCACGAGCCGAGACGGCGGATCGCCGACCTCGTTCCTGTAGGCCCGCTCGCAATTTGCGCCGGGCAAGTAGTCGCCGCCGGAAAGACCGGCGTCGATCCGATCGCTCCACGCCGCGTAGCCCACAAGCCACGCGAGCTCGCGCTCGCGCTCGCGTGACTTCCACGGCTCCCAGGACACAAGCCAGAGGAACGCCCCCACCGCGAGCAGCAAGCTGAACGTGACGCTGAGTGTCCGCGTCACGCCAACGGCAGCTCGAACATGAAGGTCGAGCCGCGGCCCGGCTCCGACTCGACGCGCAGCCTGCCGCCCATCCGCCACACGATCTCGCGCGAGATGTAGAGGCCGAGCCCCGTCCCGCCGACGCCACGCGAGAGGTTCGGGTCGAGACGGAAAAACTTCTCGAAGATCCGCTCGTGCTCAGACGCCGGGATTCCGAGCCCTCGATCGCGGACGGCGAAGCGGGCGCGCCCGGCCTCCGACGTGATCTCCAGCTCGACGCGGCCGCCGCCCGGCGAATACTTGACGGCGTTTTCGACCAGGTTCACCAGCACCTGCCGCAGGCCGTCGGCGTCCGCCTGGACGTGCAAGGCGGACTCGGGGGCGGCCAGCACGAGCTCGATGTCGGGAGGCAGGTGCGTCTCGGCGGCGGCGAGGACAGCACGGGCGAGCTCCGTCGCGTCCGTGCGCCCGATCAAGACCTCTTCGGCGCCCGAGTCGAGCCGGCTTGCCAGCAGGATGTCGTTGACGATCCGCGCGAGCCGCTCGGACTCGCCGGAAATCACCTCGAGCATCCCCTCCTCCTGGTCGACGCTCAACGAGACGTCGTCGCGCCGCAACGTCATCGCCGCGCCGTAGATGGCGGCCAGCGGCGTGCGCAGCTCGTGCGAGACGGTGGAGACGAAATCGCTCTTCAGCTGCTCGACGGCCCGCTCCTCGGTCAGGTCCCGGAACGCGTACACGGTGCCCTGCGGAAAGTCGGCAGCGGTGAGCGAGAGCCAGAGCTCGCCTCTGAGCCCGATGAGCGGGAACGACTGCACCCGCTCGGTGGCCTGAGCGAGCGGCCACCCTTCGAGCACGTCAGCGGCCCGCCTTCCCGCGACCGCACGCTCCGCCAGGCCGGTGATGCGCTCGGCCGCAGGGTTCCAGAGCCGCACGATGCCGTCCCGGTCGACGAGAAAGACACCGTCGCCGACGAACTCGAGCGCCTGAGCGGCCTGGGCGCGGCGCTGCAGCTCGCCGACGAGCCGCGCGTTGTCCATCGCCACGGCGGCGCGGCGGGCCAGCTCCTTCGCGAGGTCGAGGTCGGGCTCCTCGAAGCGGTTCTCCTGGCGCGAGCCAAGGGTCAGCAGGCCGAGCGACTGGCCGCGCGCGACGATCGGGACGAGCATCAGCGAGCGAGTGCCGATGGCCTCGAAGCTCGCCGGGTTGGCTCCGAAACGAGCGAGCTCCTCGTAGTACTCCAGGGAGACGGTGCTGAGCAGGACGGCCTCGGTCGACCGGAAAGCGTGCGCGAGCAATCCGGTGCCCTCGCCGGTGAGCGCAAAGGTGGACGGCAGCGCCTCGAGGAGCGGCTGCAGCTCGGGATCGTTGTTGACACAGGCGACGCGCACGAGCGAATCGTCCGAGGCGACGTAGACGTTGCAGGAGTTCGCAAGCCGGGGCACGGCCACCTGTGCGATCCGTGCCGCGATCTCGTCACGGTCGAGCGAGCTCGAGAAGAGCTCGCCGGCCTCCGCCAGCAGCCGCAGACGATCGTCCGCGCGCCGCCGATCGGTGACCTCCATGATCACGGCGCCGACGCCGATCACCTCGCCCTCGGCAGTGCGCACCGGGTAGTAGCTGGAGAGCCAGTGACGCCGCTCGCCGATGATCAGTGCGTCGTCGGCCGTGGATTCGGTGTGGACGAGCGGCTCACCCGACTCGAGCACCTTTCGGTAAAGCGGCATGAGGGTGGGCGCAAGGTTCGGGATCACCTCCTCGAGCGTTCGGCCCACATGCTCCTCCGGCGTCATCCGGTTGACCGCGGCGAGCGCGTCGTTGACGCGGACGAAGCGCAGCTCGCGATCCCAGAAGCCGATCCCGACCGGGGCAGAGACGAGCAATGTGTCGAGTTGCGCATAGGACTCCTGCGCGGCTCCGAAGAGGCGTGCGTTGTCGATCGCAAGCGCAGCGCGCCGCGCAATCTCGTGCGCGAGCTCGAGGTCGGTCGTCCCGAATCGGCGTCCGGACTCGCCCGTCCCGAGCGAGATCGTCCCGAGCAACCGTCCTCGCGTCTCGAGCGGTACGACGATGTACGACATCGCGTCGAGTGCGTGATAGAGCGCGAGATGCTCGTCGTCGACAGCCGCGTGGGCGAGCGCCTCGCCGCGCGCGTCCTCGATCAGGACCGGCTTCCCGCTCGCGAGCACCTCCGAGACGGGATGCGACTCGTTGTCCTCCGGCGGGTAGCGGCGCCGCAGCTCACGCAGCAGCACTTCGCGCTCGGGGTCTCGGTGCGAGATGACGACCTGCCGGAGGCTTGCTTCGTCCTCGACGATGGTGTCGACGATGCAGTAGTCGGCGATTCGCGGGACGAGCAGGCGTCCCAGGTCGGCAAGCGTGGCCTCGTAGTCGAGCGAGGCGGACAGGAGGGTGCTCGCCTCGGCCAGGAAACGGATCCGCGCCTCGGCGCTCCGCTCCTCCGTGATGTCGTGGAAGACGTTGATCACGAGGTGCACGTCACCCGCGCTCGTCAGCAGCGGCGTCGAGCGGACGATCGACCATCGCTCCTCGCCCCCCGGAAGGATGCGATAGCCGAGGACACCCTCCTGCGGCGCCCGCTCGACGAACGCGAGCCGGTTCGGCAGCCGCACGACCGGCAGCGGCTCGCCGTCCTCACCGATGATCTCGAACCGTTCGAGCAGCTCCGGCCCCGAGAGCCGGAGCAGCTCCTCGCTCGACTCCAATCCGCAGAGCCGCGCCGCCGCGTCGTTCGCGAAGACGAGCCGGCCGTCCGGGCCCTGGGCGGTGATCCCGTCGGCGACGTTGCGGAGGATCGATGCCAGCTCCTCCGGCGAAGCGGGAACGTCTGCGGGCTGCGCGGTGCCGCTCTGAGGCTGGCTCAATCGATCCATCCGCTCGAATAATGCCTTCGCGCCAAAAACTCAGCGGGCCGCATTCAGCGAGCCCCGCAAGCAGCCCCCGTTGGGCCTTCGTGCCCTAAGCACACCAGCTCCCGCTGAGCGAGCCCCGATCCCGACCCCACGTAGCTTCAAGGGGTCTTCCGCGGCCGGGAATCCGCTCCTGCGGATTTCCGGCCCTGCGCCACAAGCATGGGCCGTGCAGGGATCGAACCTGCGACCTTGGGATTAAGAGTCCCCTGCTCTACCAGCTGAGCTAACGGCCCCGCGGCGAAGGATAGTAGCCAGATGGCGCAACACGTTCGGCCCCGCCGAGGTCGACCCCCTCTCTGTACGATTCCGCGCCGATGACCGACGTTGCCATCGTCGGGGCCGGCTACGTCGGTGTCCCGCTTGCCCAGGTGTTCGCCGAGGCGGGCCGCAGCGTGCTTCTCGTCGATCGCGACGCCGAGCGCGTGGCGATGCTGAACCGCGGCGAGAGCTACATCGAGGACGTCCCCTCCGCGACACTGAAGCGGCTGGTAGACGACCACGGGCTGCGCGCCACGACGGACTACGACGAGCTGCGCGACGCCGACGCGATCCTGATCGCCCTGCCGACGCCGCTCTCGAAGCAACGCGAGCCGGATCTCTCGATCGTGAACGGGGCCACGGAGGAGATCGCGCAGCGCCTGCGGAAGGGCCATCTGGTCGTGCTCGAGTCGACGACCTATCCCGGCACGACTCGTGAGGAGATCCTGCCGCGGCTCGAGGCCTCCGGGCTCAAGGTCGGCGAGGACTTCAATCTCGCCTTCTCGCCTGAGCGCGTCGACCCCGGCCGCGAGGACTGGACGACGAAGAACGTGCCGAAAGTGGTCGGCGGACTGACGGAGGCTTGCACCGAGCGCGCGGCGGAGCTGTACGGCTCGGCGGTCGACACCGTGCACCGTGTCACCTCACCGGAGTCGGCCGAGCTGACGAAGCTGTTGGAGAACATCTTCCGCGCCGTCAACATCGCGCTCGTCAACGAGCTGGCCCAGCTTTGCGAACGGATGAAGATCGACTTCTGGGAGGTCGTCGACGCGGCTGCGACCAAGCCGTTCGGGTTCATGAGCTTCAAGCCCGGCCCCGGTCTCGGCGGGCACTGCATCCCGATCGACCCGTTCTATCTCACGTGGAAGGCGCGCGAATACGAGTTCTATACCGAGTTCATCGAGCTCGCCGGCAAGGTGAACGAGAACATGCCGTGGTACTGCCGCTCGCTGATCTCGCAGGCGCTCAACCACGGTAAGCAGCGGTCGCTCTCCGGCTCGAAGATCCTCGTGCTGGGAGTCGCATACAAGCCCGGGATCAGTGACATGCGGGAGAGTCCCGCCCTGAAGCTGATCGCGCTGCTCCAGACCGCGGGCGCCCTCGTCTCCTACCACGACGAGCACGTCCCCGAGCTGCACGACTTCGATCTCGCCTCGGTGCCGCTCGAGCCGGACGAGTTCGACTGTGTCGCGATCGTGACCGACCACAAGGGGATCGACTACGAGGCGCTCGTCGACGGAGGCGCCGTGATCGTCGACTTCCGCAACGCGACCGGTGAGAAAGGCCGCACGAGCGACCGAGTCTGGAAGCTGTGACGCGCGTCGGCCTGGTCGGGCTCGGGTACTGGGGCCCGAACCTGGCGAGGAACTTCGACCACCTCGCCGACCTAGCGTGGCTCTGCGATCTCGACGAGGGGCACCGGGCAACGTTCGCAGCCCGCTACCCGCGTGCCCGCGTGACCGCCGACTACGCCGAGATGCTCGCCGATCCCGAGCTCGACGCGGTCGTGATCGCGACTCCCGTCCCCACGCACTACGCGCTCGCCAAGCAGGCGCTGGAGGCGGGCAAGCACGTGCTCGTCGAGAAGCCGCCGGCGATGAAGGGCTCCGAGATGAGCGAGCTCGTCAGGCTCGCAGCCGAGCGCGACCTCGTCCTGATGCCGGGCCACCTGCTCCTCTACCACCCCGGCGTCGTGAAGCTGAAGGAGCTCGTCGACTCGGGCGAGCTGGGCGACGTCCTCTGTGTCTACACGAATCGCCAGAACCTCGGGATCGTGCGCACGAACGAGAACGCGCTCTGGTCGCTCGGCGTCCATGACCTCTCCGTGATCCTGTGGCTCATCGGCGAGGACCCCGTCGAGGCGGTGGCCCACGGCCGCGACTTCCTCACGGAAGGCGTCGAGGACGTCGTCTTCTGCTACCTCCGCTTCCCCTCCGGAAAGATCGCGCACATGCATCTCTCCTGGCTCGACCCGCACAAGATGCGGCGGATGACGGTCGTCGGGCGCGAGCGGATGGTCGTGTTCGACGACATGGAGCTCGAGCGGAAGGTGACCGTGTACGAGAAGGGCCCCTGGCAGCGCTCGGCCGGCTACGGCGAATGGCAGACGCGCACGGGCGACATCCACATCCCGAAGATCGACACCTCGGAGCCGCTGCGGCTCGAGTGCGAGGCGTTTCTGACGCTGATCGCCGGTGAAGGCGACCGACGGAAGGTCGCGGAGGACGGCGCGATGGTCGTTCGGGCGCTCGACCGCTTGACGGAATCGCTCCGTGCCTGACATCCACCCCACCGCAACCGTGTACGAAGGGACGGTGCTCGGCGAGAACGTCAAGGTGCTCGAGGGCGCGGTCGTCGGCAAGCAGCCGACGCTGTCGCCGCGCTCGACCGCCAAGCGCGAGCCGCTCGCGCCGGCCGTGATCGGCGACGGCACGATCGTCTCCACCGGCGCGATCGTCTTCGCGGGCTCGCAGATCGGCGCGCGCGTGATCCTCGGCGACCAGTCGTGCGTGCGTGAGCGAGTCGAGATCGGGGACGACGTCGTGTTGGGACGCGGCTCGTACGTCGAGAACGACACGACGATCGGGGCGATGACGAAGATCCAGGCCGACGCCTACATCACCGCCTACTCGACGCTCGAGGAGCACGTCTTCATCGCCCCCTGCGTCGTGACGACGAACGACAACTACATGGGCCGGACCGAGAAGCGCTTCGGGAACGTCAAGGGTCCCACGATCCGGCGCGGCGCCCGCGTCGGAGGCGGCGCCATCCTCTGCCCCGGGATCGAGATCGGCGAGGAAGCGTTCATCGGCGCGGGCGCGGTCGTGACCAAGGACGTCCCTCCGCGGGCCCTGATGGTCGGGAACCCGGCCCGCCGGCTCCGCGACGTGCCCGACGAGGAGCTGCTCGAGAACCAGTAGGCGGCGTGGTTATGCCTTGACGATCGCGAGCTTGTACTTGCCGGCGCCCCGCGAGCCGAGCTTCACCTGGACGTAGTACGTGCCGGTCTCGGTCGCTCTGTAGGAGAGGAACTCACGCGGGCCGGGGCGAGCAGACTGGCGCGCAACGAGCCGCAACGACGACAGATCGTCGACGTGCTTCGTCCCGGGCTGCCAGAGGATCAGGTTCGTGTCGGTGCCCGCCGGCCCCCGCAGGCTGACGTAGACGGGCTGGCCGCGACGAAGGCGAATCGCATAGACGTCGCTCTGGTCGTCCCAGAAGTCGAGAGTCGCCTGGATCCGCCTGATCCGGCCCCACAGCTGCACGGCGTCCGCGCCGGCATCGTCGTTCGGCTCGAACGCGTCTGGCGGAGGAATCACGCCGGCGAGCTGGCGCAGCGCCGCGGTGACGTCGAGCCGGCCCCAGCCGGTGAAAGCGTCGCGGCGCGGCGGGCACGCGCGGCAGCCTGTCGCCGCGTTCACGTCCCGGGCGGTCTCGGTCAGCAGCGCGGTCACCTGCTCGGGGCGCAGCTTGGGACGCACTGCGAGGAGGACCGCGGCGGCGGCGGACACCTGCGGAGCCGCGAAGGAGGTTCCCTCGCCCTTTCGCCACTCCTCCGGCCCGCAGCTCGAGTAGCCCTGATCGAGACACTCCTTGAAAGGCGCGGTCAGCTCCAGCGGCATCGTCGAGATGATTCCCGCCCCCGGGGCTGCGATGTCGTTGTAGATCTTGTCCCGGTTCGAGAACATCGGGACGGAGCCGTCGCGAGCGAGGGCGCTGACCCCGAGGACATGCGGCAGCGCGGCCGGGTAGCTCGCGAACGGCCACGGCTCGGTCGCCCCCTGCTCCGCATTCCCCACCGCTGCGACCACGACGACGCCCTTGCCGTGGGCGTAGCCGACGGCGGCCGCCTCGAGCGGCGAGAAGGTGTCGCGGTCCCGGTCGCGCGGGTCGCGCAGGCCGCCGAGGCTCAGGTTGATCACGCGCGCGCCGTTCAGAACCGCCCATCGGATCGCCTTCGCCTCGGCCTCGACGTCGATGATGTCACCGCCGACGACCACCTTGCCGATGAGCAGCTGCGCCGACGGGGCCATCCCGGCGATTCCGGCAGCGTTGTCCACCGCTGCCGCGATCAGCCCCGCCACGAAGGTGCCGTGCCCTTCGCGGTCCACGGCTGCGGATCCGCCGACGAAGCTCTTCGTCTCCACGATCTTGTCCGCGAGCTCGGGGTGGGCTGCATCGATGCCCGAGTCGATCACGGCAACTCGGACTGGCGGCAGCGCGAGCGCGAGCGCGCTCGAATCCCAGTAGTCGAACGCACGCGTGACGCCGAGGTGCCACTGCTTGACGGCGAGCGGGTCGTTGGGGACAAACGCGAGCCGGCGAAAACCGAGTCGCTCGACGTAGGTGGCGCCGGGTAGGTCGGCAAGCCGCGGCGCGGTGGCCCGCTCGACGACGGCGGCAGGAACCGGGGCGAGGCTCTCGGCCTGCGGGAGCGCAGCGAGTAGCCGAGGGAGGTCGGCAGTCGTCTTCACTCCGACCGCGTAGCGCGCGGCATCCGCCGCAGGCGCAAAGAGCGCTGCCGCGACCACCACGAGCAGCAAACGCTTCACCGCAGCTCGATCTGTCCCGAAAATCCCTCTGCGAACCCCTGCGCAGGGGCAACGCGAACTCTGTACAGCCCCGGCTCGGGCACGGAAACCGTGTACTCGCCGTTCGGTCCCGTCGTGGTCTGCGCCGTCGTCCCCCAGCCCTGCTCGCTCTCGAGCTGGATCTCTACCGTCGCGCCAGGCCCGAGCGGCTTCACGGTCCCGGACACAGTCGCCGCGGCGGCGGTGCGCGCGGTGACGACCGGCGCGACCGGCACCTTCAGCACGGGGCCGGCCAGCGCACCCGCCGAGATCCGGAAGCTCGCGGGCGCGAGCAACTTCACCTTGACGGCGAACGTCGCGCCGGGGCCGGCGACCTGTGTCCAGACGCCGTCGATTCGCTGCGACAGCACCGCTCCTTTCACGCCGGTTGCCTTCCCGGTCAGCCCCAGCTGCCTGCCGTAGAGCGCGGGCCCGCCAGGCCGTGTGAGCGAGAGCGTCGCCAGCTGGGTGATCCAGGTCGAGCGCAGGCCCGCCGCCGAGCGGAGCACGGCCCCGGTCACCGTCGCAGTGCCGGCCGCCGTCGCCACGTCGACGCTCGCCACTCGGCCGGAGGGAGCACGAGTGAGCTTGAGCGCGGTCAGGGGGGCGCGCAGCTTCAGGCCCTTTCGGATCGTCGTCTCGGGAACCGGCGTCGGGCCCCACCGATTGACCGGCGAGAGGTCGCTGTGCGGATCGTCGACCGAGACGAGATAGGGAACCGGCTTCCCGAAGACCTCCATCGCGTCCACCGTTCTCCCACCTGAAGTCGAGTGGAAGAGGGCGTCGATCGGCTTCCCTTCCCAGAGGAGCACTTCGCCCTTCGTCGCCAGAACCGCGGCTGTCGTGCGAGTGTTCTCGCCGGCGATGCCGCCGTAGACCTGGCTGCGAACGTCGGCGTAAAGATCGAAGCTCTTGCCGCTGAGCCGGTGCGAGAGCGCGTACGAGCGCGCTGCCACCGCTTGAGCCTTCAGCGCCTCGTCGGGCCACGCACTCGGCATCTCCTGCGCCACGACCCCCTGTAGGTACTGCTCGAGGCCGAGGATGTTGATGGCGTCGAGCTTCTGGCCCGTCACGTCTACCTCGATCTGGCCGCGGTAGGCACGGTCGAGCGCGAGGGGCTCGGTGCCCGGGAGGAAGACGATCGGCCCCGCGAGCTCCGTCGGCGCGCCGTTCACGGTCACCCACAGCTTCGGTCCGAGCACGATCTGGCCGGGCGCGAGCGGGTAGGTCTTCCCGAACACGTCGCGGACGCGGAACGGGACCTTGGAGCGCACCGTCACCGCCCCCTTCGCCTCGCCGACGAGCACGCGAACGCGGGCGACCGGCGCAGGCCCGAGCTCAGCCCCAACGTAGTAATGGGCGAGGATCTGGTCGTACGTCCAGCCGTCGTTCGCGAAGCCGAGCGCCCCGTACTGGCTCATGCCGACACCGTGGCCCCAGCCGCGGCCGCTGACGACGAACGTCGTCGCGGTCACCGCCGGGGGCTTCACCGGTGCGGGCGCACGGGGACCCGCGGACGCGGAGGCCGCGAGCGCGAGAACGAGACCGGTGAGAGCGAGAAGCAGCCGCCGCATCGTTGACCTCCGCAGCTGAGGCTAGCGGAAGATCTGCGGATTTCCGGGTTCCTTACCGAACCTTCAAGTCATGCGCGGCGTTTCCACCCTGGGTAGCGTGGGGAGTCGGTTCACCGTGAGCAACAGCCATCTGCCACCCAGATACCGGAACGCGGAGCGGATCGCCCGAGGCGGGATGGGAGAGATCTATCGCGCCGAGGACGCCGATCTCGCGCGCATCGTCGCGATCAAGGTACTCGCCGACCGTTTCGCCGACGACGAATCGATCCGGGCGCGCTTCACGCGCGAAGCGCTGGCCGCGGCGCGGCTCTCGAACGCACCGAGCACGGTGACGATCTTCGACGTCGGCGAGCACGACGACCACCCCTACATCGTGATGGAGTACCTCGCGGGCGGGTCGCTCGCCGATCGGCTCGCCCGCGATGGAGCGCAACCCGTCGGACGATCGCTCGAATGGCTCGGCCAGGCAGCGGCCGCGCTCGACGCGGCGCACGCGAACGGAATCGTCCACCGCGACGTCAAGCCGGCCAACCTGCTGCTGGACGACGACGGCCGGGTCAAGGTTGCCGACTTCGGCGTCGCCAGCGCGGTCGGTCTCGGCTCGCTCACCGAGGTGGGCACCGTCGTCGGCACAGCGGGCTACCTCGCTCCGGAGCAGGCTCGCGGCGAGAAGGCGACGCCCGCAAGCGACCGCTACGCGCTCGCAGTCGTCGCCTTCGAGCTGCTCACGGGCACGAGGCCGTTCGAGCGCGAATCCTCCACCGCCGAGGCGATGGCACATGTGAGCGCGCCGATCCCGCCGGCCTCGAGCCTCAATCCCGAGCTGCCGCCGCAGGTGGACGACGCGCTCGCCCGCGGGCTCGCCAAGGAGCCCGAGCACCGCTACGACTCGGCAGCCGACCTCGTCCACGCGCTCCGCGACGCGCTCGACGACGCTGCGGGCGGGACGGCGGTCGCTGCGCTGGCCCCCGTCGCGCAGCGCCGCGAACGCCGCTGGGCGGTGCCGCTGATCGCGCTCGGCGCTCTGCTGCTGGTCGCCGGCGTCCTCGCCGCGGCCCTGCTCGCGGGGGACGACACAAAGGAAACCGCGACGACCGCTCCGCAGACAGTGAAGGAAACGGTCACGCTGCCCGCGAGGACGGTCGTGCAGACCGTGACCACCGAAGCAGCCCCGACGACGGCGCCGACGACGACCGCCCCGTCCGGCAACCCGTCGGAGCTGAACGACCAGGGCTTCGAGCTGATGCGCGCCGGCAACTACGAGGCGGCTCTGCCGCTGCTCGAGCAGGCAGTCGCCGGGATGGCCGGAAGCGGGGAGACCGCAGAGGCGTATGCGAGCTACAACCTCGCGTTCACTCGGCTCGCGCTCGGCCGGTGCGACGGTGTGGTCGAGCTGCTCGACCGCTCGGAGGCGGTTCAGGGCGGGCGCAAGGAGATCAGCAGACTGCGCCGCGAGGCGAGGAAGAACTGCGACGAGCGGGGAGACGGCGACGGCTAGGAGGCAGCGAGCTTGCTCGCGTTTCGTGGCGCGTCGCTGGTGGTGCGCGGCCGGAGAGGACAGTACGGACGTACGGACTCGGAGAGCCGCGGGCCGCCAGCGGCGCGAGGCGGCGCGCCGGCCGGGCTACGCCCGGCCGGAGTCGTCGCCGGCCACGGACGCGAGCCTGGCGGCGTACTGCTTCTCGTAGTAGGCCCGGTATTCACCGGACTTGATCGGCTCCCACCAGCTGCGGTTCGCGACGTACCAGGCGACCGTCTCGGAGATCCCTTCCTCGAACGTCTTCTGCGGCGCCCAGCCGAGCCCGCGCAGCTTGCTGGTGTCGAGCGAATAGCGCCGGTCGTGCCCCGCGCGGTCCTCGACGTGGCGGATCAGCGATTCGTCGGCCCCGGTGAGCCTCAGGATGTGGCCGACGACCTCCACGTTCTCGAGCTCGTCGCGGCCGCCGACGTTGTAGACCTCGCCCGGAGCGCCCTCCCGCAGGACCGTCTCGATCCCGGCGCAGTGGTCCTCGACCCAGAGCCAGTCGCGGATCTGCTTCCCGTCGCCGTAGACCGGCAGCGGCTTCCCCTCCAAGGCATTTGTCGTCATCAGCGGGATCAGCTTCTCCGGGTACTGGTTCGGCCCGTAGGTGTTCGAACCGCGGGTGATCGAGGCGTTGACGCCGAACGTCCGCGCATACGCCGGGATGTGCAGGTCGCCGGCGGCCTTCGCGACGCTGTACGGGCTCGAAGGCTTGATCGGGTCGGTCTCCACCGAGGAGCCGCCGGCGGCAAGGTCGCCGTACACCTCGTCCGTCGACACCTGGACGAAGCGGGCGCCGCCGCGCCGCACCTCCTCGAGCAGGACCTGGGTCCCGAAGAACTCCGTCCGGCCGAAGTCGGTGGCGCCGAGGATCGACCGGTCGACGTGCGTCTCGGCTGCGAAGTTGACGATCGCGTCCCAGCCGGCGGCCGCTTCCGCGACGGCCTCCGGGTCGCAGATATCGCCGACCACGAGCTCGATCCCGGTCCCCTCGAGGTTCGCGGGGTTGCCCGAGTACGTGAGCTTGTCGAGAACCCGCACGTCGTCACCCGCGGCCAGCAACCGCTTGGCGAAGTGGGAGCCGATGAACCCGGCCCCGCCCGTGACGAGTACGCGCATCGAGGAAAGGCTACGTGACTGCGAGGAGCCGCGCCCTCAGCAAATTGGCTAGACCTTGGCCGCCCTGGTGCATGACCGCGTGGTGGTTCCACCGAAAAACAGGGCGCGCGACCGGCCCGATGAGGTTCATCCACGACCGCGTCGTCCGTACGTTCCATTCGTAGGTCACGGCCGTCTCCCGCCCTTCGAAGAAGCGCCAGCGTCCGGTCCCGGCGAGCTCGCCGTCGGCATCGGCTTCGATCAGATGCGGGAGCTCGACCCGGGTGATCCGGGTCTCGAAGCGCACCGGATACGGGATCACGCTCCGCCACTCGTGGCGGTAGAGCGCGCCGACGCCGCCGTTGCCGCTCCCGGACTCGAGCTTCTCCACCTGCTTGACGCCCGGCCACCAGGCAGGCCAGCTCTCGATCTCGTAGATCGCGTCCCAGACCGCTTCGCGCGGCGCGTCGAGGATCCACGTCGTCAGGAAGGAGTAGTCCGCCATCGCCTGTTATTCGCTCTGCGGCGCCGCGTGGATGGCAGAGAGCGCCTCTCGCAACCCGTCACGCCAGTGCGGCAGCGTCGGTGCGCCCTTCTCGCTGCGCAGAACCGAGTACGCGGGCCGCGGCGCAGGCCGGCCGAGCTCCTCGGTCGTGATGCGGCGAACACGCGTGTCGAGGCCTGCCTCTTCGTAGATCGCCTCGGCGAACCCGGCCCAGGTCACATCTCCCTCGGCAGCAACGTGATAGAGACCGAACGGGAGGTCCAGCAGCTGGCGCGTGGCGGCGGCGAGGTGGCCGACGAAGGTCGGCGAGCCCCGCTGGTCGTCGACCACCGCGACCTCGTCCCGCTCGGCCCCGAGCCGGAGCATCGTGCGGACGAAGTTGTTGCCCGTCGGGCCGAAGAGCCACGACGAGCGTACGATCCACGCCTGCGCGCCCGCCGCGGCCTCGCCGTGCAGCTTCGAGCGGCCGTAGGCAGAGTGCGGGCTCGGACCGTCGGACTCGACGTACGGCTCGCGCTTCTTCCCGTCGAACACGTAGTCCGTCGAGTAGTAGACGAGCGGGGCACCGAGCGAGGCGGCGTTTGCGGTGCCGCCGACATTGACCGCGGCCGCACCCTGCGGGTCGTCCTCTGCCCCGTCGACGTTCGTCCACGCAGCGGCGTGGAGGACGAGGTCCGGCTGGCCGATCCCCGGGGGCGGCGGCAGCGAGACGTCCCAGTCGGCGTGGGAGAGCGCGACGACCTCGTCCCCGGCGAACTCCTCCGTCAGCGCGCGGCCGAGCTGGCCGCCGGCGCCCGTGATCAGATACACGCGGCCAGGTCGCGCGGCGAGAGGATCGGCGAGTCCGTGCTCCACAGGTGCTTGACGCGCGGATCGGCCCAGCAGAGGCCCTGCTCGTCGGGGTTGGCGGGGTCGTACTCCTCCGTCACGTGGTAGCAGAAGAAGAGATCGGTGAGCGACTCGAAGCCGTGGGCGTTTCGGCCGGGGATGTAGATCGCGACCGGGTTCTCGTCGCCGATGTCCTCGGTGAAGGTCTCGCCGGTCTCGCGGTCGAGGACGACGACGCGCGCCATCCCCTGCATGCAGACGAAGAGATCGTCCTGGCCCCGCTCGTGATAGTGGAGGCCCCGGATCACGCCACGGCGGGAGAAGGAGAGGTTGGTCTGCTTCGTCTGCTTCGGCAGTGCGCTCTCGCGCCGGAGCTCCATGAACCAGCCCCGCTCGTCCTCGAAGCGCTGGAGCGGGATCCGCAGCAGGCCGTCGATCACTGCTCGACCTTGTTTACGCCGGTGCGGCCGATCAGCGCGCCGATCTCCGGCAGCGACTCCTGCGTGCCCGCGTCCTCCCACCAGCCCCGGACACGATGGCACGCGAGGGTGCCCTGCTCGGCGTAATGGCGGTTGACGTCCGTGATCTCGAGCTCGCCGCGCGAGGACGGCGTGAGCCCTCGGATCACCGCGAAGACGTCGGGTGAGTAGCCGTACAGCCCGACCACGGCGTCGTTCGACGGCGGCGCGGGGTAGCGGAGGTCGACGACGCCTGCCTTCTCGACCACGTCCACCACACGCCCGTCCTCGCCGTAGACGACGACCCCGAACCGCTCCGGGTCGGGAACCTCCTTGACGAAGACCGCCGCCCCGTCGTCGCCCTCCACGAAGGAACGGATGGCGTCCGCCTCCGCATACTCGAAGATGTTGTCACCGAGGCAGACGATCAGGTCGTCGTCGCCCGCGAAGCTCTCGGCCATGCCGACGACCTGCGCGATCCCACCGGCCTCGACCTGCACCTTGTAGGTGAGATCGAGGTCGAAGAGGGGGGTGGAGGCTCCCCGGTTGCTCATCTGCCCGTTTCCGAGCAGGTCGATCAGCTGGCCCGCGTGGCCCTGGCCGGTGACGATCATCACCTCCCGGACGCCCGCGAGCTGCAGCAGCTGCAGCGGGTAATAGATCATCGGCCACCCGCCGACCGGCAGCAGGTGCTTGTTGACGACGCGCGTCAGCTCGCCCAGCCGCGTCGCCTCGCCGCCGGCCGCAATGAGTCCCTTTGCCTTCATGCCGGGGCCGATGCTACTGCGGGGCCAGCCAGCGGTGTACGGACGAGCAGCCAGAACGACGCCTCGAGCGCGGGGCCGATCAGGAGGGCAAACGCAATCGTTCCGACCCCGATCGTGCCTCCGAGGAGGGCGCCCACAACAACGACGCTCGACTCGAGCAGCGTCCGCACGAGGCCGATCCGCCAGCCCGTACGGAGAGCGAGCACGAGCATCAGCGAGTCGCGCGGGCCGGCCCCGAACGCCGCCCCGAGGTAGAAGGCCGAGCCGACGGCGACGAGCCCGATGCCCGCAACGAGGAGGACGGTCCGCACTGCGAGCCCTTCCTCCGAGAGGGCGTCCACGGCCGGGACGCGCACGAGCACCGCGATGAAGAGGCCGATCAGAATCGCGTTCGCGACCGTTCCCGGTCCGATTCGAGCTCCGAGGCGCCACGACAGCACCAGCACGACCAGGCCGACCGCGACGTTCGCCGTCCCGAAGCTCAATGGAGAGTGCTGCGCGAGCCCCTGATGCAGCACGTCCCACGGCGACAGGCCCAGCCTGGACTCGAGCAGGCCGACGACCCCGGCGGCGCAGAGGAAGAGCCCGAAGACGAGGCCCGCGTAGCGCGCGCCGACGCCGCCGCGAAGAACAGGAGGCGCGTGCATGGCTCGGAACCTAGCCGCAGGGGTTCAGCGAGCGCGGATCGTGATGCTGTAGGCCGCGTCCTGCGGCGAGAAGATCCGCACGCGGGCGCCAGGCTCGGCGGCGACGGCGACGCTGAAGAAGCCGCGTGCGCTCGTCTTGCGAAACCCACCGCTGAAGCGCCACGCGCCGCCCGTGCGGACCTGCACACGGTAGGTCTGCGGGCCCGAACGAGGCCGAATCTGACCCCAGAGGACGAGGGTGCCGCCGCTGCGGCCGGCCTGCGCGATCGGGAACGGGAAGGCGAGCGCCGCGAGCTTCGGACGGCCCGAGTTCTGGAACAGGCCGCTCTGGAAGCGCGCCGCCTCGGGCTCGTCCTTCACGAGGTAGTGGATCAGCATGTCCACCCGCGGCAGCTTGTGCACGCGCAGGCCCGCCTGGCCGATCAGCTCGGCCTGCCGCTGCTGCGTGACGCCGTAGGCGCCGGTCTGGTAGCCGTACTCGGTCAGCCAGATCCGCTTAGGCCCGAACGCGCGGCTGACCTCCGAGAGCAGCCGCTCGACCGTGGCCATCGTGATCGTCGTGCAGTACTTGCAGGCACCGCTGGGAAACGGCGTCTCGCGGCTGGTCGACGGATAGGGGTGGTGCGCGTAGGCGTCGAGCCGTGCGCCCGCACTGCGCATGCCGCGGATCCACGCGACCGGCGAGACTCCGGCTGTCGAGCCGCGCGGAGCGGTGACGCCGCCTCCGACCTTCGCACGCGGATTGACCGCGTGGATCGCCTTGTAGGCCGGGTTCAGGATCTGGCGGACGTACACGGCCGGCGTCGTCGGCCGGAGCCAGCGTGCCTGGTTCGGCTCGTTCCAGACGAGCCACTGGTTGACCCAGCTGTAGCGGCTCGCCGCCGTCCGCGCGAACTCGGCGAACGCAGCCGCGCCCGGCGCGAAGTTCGGAGTCCTGCCGCCGTTCGCCCAGCGTGGCGAGCCGACGAGGCCGACGACCGCGGGGATGCCGCGGTCGTGCAACCCGTTCAGGACGAGGTCGCTGTCCTCCCAGCTCTGCTCGCCCCGCACCGGCTCGATGCGGTCCCAGTGGAGGTTGAAGCGGACGATGTCCACGCCGAGGCTCTCCAGCCGATCCAGCCGGTCGTCGAGCGTGCCGGCGCCGTGAACGAGCCAGGAATCGTCCTGGATGCCGTAGCGCACGTCGCTGGAGGCCTGCGCCGCGGGGGCGACGAGGCCGAGCAGGGTGCACGAGACCACGGCTGCGAGCAGGAGGCGCATCGAGGGCCAGTTCCCGGCCCCCTCTATCCCGACACATCAGGATCTTGTAAACGATGCGCGGCGACGCTGCTTGCGCGCCTTCACAAGTGGTGCATAGCGCACGGCCGCGAACCAGACATACGTCGCGAAAGCGAGTGCGGCGACCATCGCCTTGAGGATCCGACGGATCAGCGTCATGTCTGAATCCTACGCAGCGGGGTAGTGTGAGGACATGGCGCGGCGAGACATCGACCGCCTGCAAGGTGAGATCGAAGAGCTCTTCGCCGACCTTTGGCAGGTGCCCCGCTTCGCCGGGCTTCGGCGCGGGTTCCGGCCCGCGGTCGACTGCTTCGTCACGGACGAGCCGCACCAGTTGAATCTCGTGGTGGAGCTCGCGGGCGTCGATCCCGGCTCGATCGAGATCGTGGTCGAAGGGCAGGCGCTGAGGATCTCCGGCAATCGCGATCGCCCGCGGATCGGCGGTCAGGTCTTCCAGCAAGCCGAGATCGAGTACGGGCACTTCGAGCGTCACGTCCCGCTCGGCCACGATGTCGCGGCTGCTTCGGCGTCTGCGACCTACGAGGCCGGGATGCTGCGCATCACGCTGCCGGTCGCAAAGCGGCCCCCGCGCGGGCGAACCGTCGCGATCGTCGTCCGCAGGAACGGATGAGCGAGAAAGCGCCCACCGAGGGCACGGAGCGGCTGCGGCTGCCGGTCCTGCCGCTGAAGGAGACGGTGGTCTTCCCGGAGTCGATGACACCGCTCGCCGTCGGCCAGGAGCGCTCGATCAAGCTGATCGACGACGTCGTCTCGGGCGAGCGAATGCTCGCGCTGATCACGGTGCGCAACACCGAGGCGGATCCGCCGGGGTGGGACGATCTGTACTCGGTCGGGACGGTCGCGGTGGTCCACAAGATGATCAAAGTCCCCGACGGGACACTGCGCATCCTCGTCCAGGGGCTCCACCGCGTCCGCCTCGTCGAGCCGCAGCAGGAGGATCCGTACCTCGTCGCCGACCTCGAGGAACTGCCGGACATCCTCCCTGACTCGCCCGAGGTCGAGGCGCTGACGCGGAACGTCCAGCAGCAGTTCGCCCACATCATCGGCATGACGCCGTACCTGCCCGAGGAGCTCCAGCTCGCGGCCGCGAACGTGGACGATCCGAGCGCGCTCTGCCACCTGATCGCGTCGACTCTTCGCCTGAAGACCGACGAGCGACAGGAGCTGCTCGAGATGGTCGACGTCGAGGAGCGGCTGCGCGCGGTCTCGCTGATCCTCAGCCGCGAGGTCGAGATGTCGGAGCTCGGCTCGAAGATCCAGTCGCAGGTCGCGAGCGAGATCGACAAGGGCCAGCGCGAGTTCTTCCTCCGGCAGCAGCTGAAGGCGATCCACGACGAGCTGGGAGAGGGCGACGAGCAGCAGGCCGAGATCAACGAGCTACGCGGCCTGATCGAGGAGAAGAGCCTGCCGGAGCACGTGCTGAAAGCGGCCCTGCGCGAGCTTTCGCGGCTCGAGAAGCTGCCGCCGGCCGCAGCCGAGTACGGTGTCATCCGCACGTACCTCGACTGGATCATCTCGCTGCCGTGGGACGAGTTCACGGAGGACGACCTCGACCTCCAACACGCGCGCCAGATCCTCGACGAGGATCACTTCGACCTCGAGAAGGTGAAGGAGCGGATCATCGAGTACCTCGCGGTCTCGAAGCTGAAGAACGACCTCTCCGGGCCGATTCTCTGCTTCGTCGGGCCACCCGGAGTGGGCAAGACGTCGCTCGGCCAGTCGATCGCGCGCGCTCTCGGGAGAAAGTTCGCGCGCATCTCGGTCGGCGGCGTCCGCGACGAGTCGGAGATCCGCGGCCACCGGCGCACGTACATCGGCGCAATGCCGGGCACGATCGTCCGGGCGATCCGCGACGCCGAGTCGGCCAACCCCGTCTTCCTGATCGACGAGATCGACAAGATGGGCTCCGACTTCCGCGGCGATCCGGCGTCGGCGATGCTCGAAGTGCTCGATCCCGAGCAGCACTCGAGCTTCCGCGACCACTACCTGGACCTCCCGTTCGACCTCTCGAAGGTCCTGTTCATCTGCACCGCGAACACCCTCGACACGATCCGCGGGCCGCTCCTCGACCGGATGGACGTGATCCAGCTCTCCGGCTACACGCACGAGGAGAAGCTCGGAATCGCGAAGCGCTACCTCGTCCCGAAGCAGCTGAAGGCGCACGGGCTGAAGCGCGCACAGCTCGCGATCCCGGACCGCGTGCTCCGGCTCGTGATCGCCGAGTACACGCGCGAGGCCGGCGTCCGCGGCCTGGAGCGGCAGATCGCGGCGCTCTGCCGCAAGGCGGCGACGCTCGTCGCGACCGGACACACGGAGAAGATCAAGGTCGACGACGAGCGCGCGCGCGAGTGGCTCGGGCCGCGGCGCTTCTCGGGTGACGTGCGCAAGCGGACGGCCGATCCGGGGGTCGCAACCGGTCTCGCCTATACCGAGGTCGGCGGCGACGTGCTCTTCATCGAGGCGACCGCCTACCCGGGGAAAGGAAAGCTGACGATCACGGGGCAGCTGGGCGAGGTGATGCAGGAGTCGGCGCAGGCTGCGCTGTCCTGGGTGCGCTCGCACACGGATGAGCTGGGCCTGGCCCCCGAGTGGTTCGCCGAACATGACGTCCACATCCACGTGCCTGCGGGAGCGGTGCCGAAGGACGGACCGTCGGCCGGCGTGACGATGGCGACGGCGCTCGCGTCACTCGTACGCGGCATCCCGGTCGCCGACGACGTCGGCATGACGGGCGAGATCACGCTGACCGGGCAGGTGCTGCCCATCGGCGGCGTGCGCGAGAAGGTGCTCGCCGCGCAGCGGGCGGGCCTGAAGCGGGTGATCCTTCCCCTCGAGAACGTGCACGACCTCGACGACCTCCCGGCCGAGACGAGGCGGGAGCTCGAGTTCGTGCTCGTCGACCACGTCGAGGAGGTCCTGGACGAGGCCTTCACTCCGAAGGGCCGGGCCTGGCGTCCCCGGCACACCTCGCTCGAGCGACAGGCGGCGGCCTCCCGCGACTGACGGCAGTTTGCAAGGATCGCTTCGCGGCAAGAATCAAGCCGACGACCACGAGAAACCGAAAGGAAGGGCCGGATGGCCAAGACGAAGGAGAAGCTCTACGACACGGCCGACACGATGCGGCCGTACGTCGACCGTGCGCTGCACGACGACGCGCTCCACGACAACCTGAAGGAAGCGTTCAGCGCTGCCCGGGACGTGTACGCCGAGCTGCTCGGAAACCGCAACCTCACGGGAACCGCCGTGCGCGCGGCGACCGACAAGGACGTCCAGGACAACCTCAAGAAGGCGGTCGAGGAGTTGCGCACCGCCGCGAGCCGGATCCAGGGCAAGGAGGACCACGGCGCCCGCAACACGGCGCTCCTGCTCGCCGGCATCACCGCCGGGATCCTGTTCAACCCGATGACCGGGCCGCAAACGCGGCAGTGGCTGATGGAGAAGATCACCGGCGAGAGCTCGGACGACTACTCCTACTCGCCGCCGCCGTCGGAGCCGGCCGCGTAGAGAAGTCCTAGCCGGATCGGATCAGGGCGCCGTCGCCTTCGGATGACACCGGGGCGACGAGCGCCCGCTCGAGCGATCCCGGCTCGAGGCCGCTCGCGCTCGAGATGTCGGTCGAGCCGAGCAGCAGCGCTCCCGGCCTTGGTGCGGTCGCGCTCGGAGGAACCGGCGGCGCCCAGCCGCGACCGGCGGCGAACGAGACGTCTTCGAGCCGGCGCCAGGCGCTCAGGTACGGGAAGGCGTTGACGACGCCGTCGTAGCCCATCGGCAGTAGGCCGACAGGGTGAATCTCGAAGTGCAGGTGGTAGGGAGTGCCCTGCGCGTCCCCGGTGTTGCCGAGGAAGCCGATCACCGCGCCGGCGCGAACCTCGTTCCCGTCCACCGCGAGCGGCGAGAAGGCGGACAGGTGGGCGTAGTAGAACTGGTTCCCCTGGCGGTCGCGCAGCCAGAACCGGTACCCGCCGAGCTCGTTCCAGCCGACGGAGAAGACGGTGCCGTCGGCAACCGCGAGGAGCGGCGCGCCGAGCGGGGCGAAGATGTCCTCGCCGTGATGCCAGCCGACTCCGGCTCGCGGCGCACCGAAGGTGTCTGTGAACGACGACGGGCCGTAGACGGGGAAGACGTAGCCCGAGGGCGAAAGCGGCGCCGAGACGTCGGTGGGCGGCAGCTTGAAGACCTTGCCCGGCAGCGTCCCCGCCTCCGGCGGCTTCGGCAGCGGCTTCTTCTTCGGCGGCACGCCCGCCGGCCGACCCGGTTTCCCCGGCTTGGCGGACTGAGGAGTGGTTGCCGGAGGCGGCGTCGTGACGGGTGTCGAGGCCGCTGCCTCCGCATGGCCGATGAGGATGTCCGTGCCGGCGGGGAGGCCGCCGTGATCCGCGAGGAGTACCACGTGCAGCGCAGTCACCACCGCGCGAGCGTTGCGCGTGCCGTCCGCGACCGGCGCCTCGGTCGTCAACTCCAGGGTCGTCGCGTAACCCCAGTCGCCGAGCGGAAAGCGCTGGTTCGGCGCCGGCGTCACTCCCTGGCCCAGGACGACGAGGTTCGTCACGGCCGATCCGGCCGCATCGAACGCGGTCGGCGACGCCTTCGCTCGGGCGGCCACGCTGTCGGCGGTGAGCTCACCGTTGAAGAGGGAGATCCCGAGCACGTCGCTCACCGCCTGAGCGGCCTCTCCCTGCGCGGAGGCGCTGGAGGACAGCGCTCCCGTCCTGACGGCGGACCCGTCCGCGGGGACCAGGAACGTGTCCGCAGCGCCGGTCGTGACGGAGCCCGGAGCGGTCGCGCCTCCCGCAATCGCGTCCGGCTGACCCGGGACGGTGACCCGCACTCCAAGTGACCCGGCCGACACGACAGACGCCTTGGCAGTCCTGCCGCTACTCGCCCCGACGGCGGCGAGGGAGCAGGCGAGGACGAAGAGCGCGAGCAACCGGAGAGACACGCGCCCATTATCCGGATATCCCGGGACGGTGCTGAGGTTTTCGACTGAGGTCTTAGCTCTCGAGCTTCCGCGCGAACTCGCGAAAGCGCGCGCGGGCCTCCTCGTCCGGCCCGAGCGGCTCGTCTTCGCCGTAGCGCGGGTCTGCAGCGATCTCCTCGGCGACCGCCCGGACCTCCTGCGCGATCGCTGCTCGGTTCGCGGGATCGCGCAGGAGCAGCTCGACCCACGTGTCGGTGCCGTCGTACGGCGGCAGGTCGCTCTCGACGAGCAGCTCGCCGAGCTTCACGCCGACCCTGATGTAGGCGAACGTCCTGAAGGCGAGGATGCGCCGCGGCGAGCCGGCGAGGCGCTCGATCTCGGGGTCGTCGGCCTGGATTTGCGCGACGATGCCTCCGATCGGCTCGTCGACGAGCGGGAGCCAGATCTCTTCGTGCTCGGTCATTCAGACGAAGAATACGGGGCTGGCCGTCGTGCACGCCATGCGAGTTGCGCGGCGACGGACAGCAAGAAGACGGCGAAGAGCCGCCGGAGCGTGTCCTCGGGCAGCGCGGTGGCGACCTGGACCCCGGCTGCCGCCCCTGCGATCGAGGAGACTCCGAGCACGAGCGCCGTCCGCCAGCGAACGTTCCCGTAGCGCCGCTGACGCCAGGTTCCGGCGGCGACCGTCGGCAGGATCGCGAGGAGCGAGGTCGCCTCGGCATCGAGTTGGGAGAGCCCGAGGGCAACGAGCGTCGGCACGAAGAGGATCCCGCCGCCGACGCCGAAGAATCCCGCAAGTACGCCCGCCGTGAATCCGAGCAAGATCGCGAGCAGGACCGTGGCGGCGCTCATCCTATGAGCAGCCAGGTCGCAATCGTCGCGAGCAGCACCGCGAACGCGAGCGTCAGAGCACGCGCGGAGACGCGCTGCTGGACGGCGGTGCCCGCAACAGCGCCGGCGGCGGCGGGCAGTCCGACGAGTGCCGCATACCCGACTTCGACGTGACCCTCGAACGCGTAGAGGATCGTGCCGGCGAGGGCGGTGAGCCCGATCGCCGCCAGCGAGGTCCCGGTCGCGAGGCGACCCTCGAAGCCCACGAGGAGGATCAGAAGCGGCACAATCACAATGCCGCCGCCAACGCCGAAGACGGCGCTGAACAGGCCCGCGACGAGGCCGATGAGGACGAGCTTCAGCGACACCGCTCGTATCCTAGGGGCGGTGAACGGCGACTCTCTGCTCACGCGCATCGCCGAGGCCCCGGAGGAGACGGCCATCCTGCTCGACGTCGACGGGGTCCTGGCGCCGATCGTCGACGTTCCGCACGAGTCGGCTGTGCCGGAGGAGACACGGCTCGAACTCCGGCGTCTGAACGGCCGCTACGCGCTCGTGGCCTGCATCAGCGGGCGCTCGAGCGCCGATGCGCGGCGAGTCGTCGGCCTCGACGAGCTCGTCTACGTCGGCGAGCACGGGCTCGAGCTGGCGCCGGAGGCTCCAGCCTGGAGCGACCGCCTGCAGAGCTTCGCCGCGACGATCGATTGGGAGGACGTCGAGCGCAAGCCGCTGACGGTGACCTTTCACTACCGGCGAGCCGAGAGCGAGAAAGAGGCGCTGAAGATGCTCGAGGCGGTCGCGACGCGGGCGCGCCACGAAGGCCTCGTCGCACGCTTCGGCCGGAAGGTGCTGGAGCTGCGGCCGCCGATCGACGTCCACAAGGGCACGGCCGTCACGCACCTGCTGGGCGAGCGCGGCCTCGGGCGGGCGCTCTATGCCGGCGACGACTCGACCGACCTGGACGCGTTCAACGCCCTGCGGGCGCTCGAGCTCGGCGTCAAGGTCGCCGTCGCCTCTCCGGAAGGCCCGGCAGAGCTGCGCGAGGCCGCCGACATCGTGATCGACGGGCCGGCGGCGATGCTCGAGCTCCTCCGCTCGTTGTAACCTCGAGTCCATGGGAGATCTCTTGTGGATCGTGATCCCTGCCGTGGTCCTCCTGGTCGTGGCCCACTTCGCTGGCCGGCTCGTGAACTTCTACGCGAAGACCGCGTATTCCGAGGGGGCCAAGGTCTCGATGATCAACCGCTACCTCGTCTGGCGGGACCGCGGACCGGACGATCCGCGCGATCCCGACCAGCAGGACCCCTCCGCTAGGTCGTGAGCGCCTGCTCGGTCTCGGCGTCGAACAGGTGCAGCTTTCCCGGCGGGATCCTGAACGTCCTCTGCTCGCCCGTGGCCACGCGCTGCTCGATGTCGAGCTTGGCGAGCAGCGGCGTGTCCTCGAGCCGCAGGTGGACGAGTTGCTCGTCGCCGAGGTACTCGACGACCTCGATCAGGGCGTCGAAGCGCGCGCCGTCGGCGCTCCCGTTCAGCGGCTCGACGTGCTCGGGACGAAAACCGGCGAGCATGCCGGACGAACCGGCGCCCTCGATCAGGCCGGCGGGGACGAGGTTCATCGAAGGCGAGCCGATGAAGCGGGCCACGAAGACGTTCGTCGGGCGCGTATAGAGCTCCTCTGGCGTCCCGATCTGCTGCAGCACGCCGAGCTTCATCACGGCGATCCGGTCGCCCATCGTCATCGCCTCGACCTGGTCGTGCGTGACGTAGATCGTCGTCGTCGAAAGGCGCCGCTGGAGCTTCAGGATCTCGGCGCGCGTCTGGACACGCAGCGCCGCATCGAGGTTCGAGAGCGGCTCGTCCATCAGGAACGCAGCCGGCTCGCGCACGATCGCCCGGCCGAGGGCGACGCGCTGGCGCTGCCCGCCGGAGAGCTGCTTCGGCTTGCGCTTGATGAGTTCGCTCAGGTCGAGGATCTCGGCGGCATTCGTCACGCGCCTGCCGATCTCGTCCTTCTCGAGCTTCTGGTTGCGCAGCCCGAACGCGAGGTTGTCGTACACCGTCATGTGCGGGTAGAGCGCGTAGGACTGGAACACCATCGCGAGGTCGCGGGCGCCGGGGGCGACGTTGTTGACGACGCGGTCGCCGATCAAAACGCGGCCGCTTGTGACGTCCTCGAGTCCCGCGAGCATGCGGAGCGCAGTGCTCTTGCCGCAGCCCGACGGTCCGACCAACACGAGGAACTCGCCGTCGGCGATCTCGAGCGAGAGATCGTTGACGACAACGTTCGTATCGAAACGCTTGGAGACGTTCTCGAAGGTAACGCTTGCCATCAGGGCCGACCCTCCTCGAGTTTGGGCGGCAGCGCGAAGCGCGCGGCCGCGACGAACGAATAGGCAATGGTCACGGTGAGGAGCGGCAGGACCGCCGCAGCCGCGCCGAGAGCATTGATCACGAGCAGCCAGAGGGCGAGCGCGACGGACGCACCCGGCCGACGGAGGAGCGAGGCCCCGGCATCCGCGAGCAACCGCCGCAGCGAGCGATCTCGCTCCGCGACGGCGAGTGGCCAGAGGAGGAGCTGGAAGACGAGGAAGAGTGCGAGCAGGTACGCGACGACGAACGCGAGCGGCCAGGTGAAGGTGCCGGAGGCACCGTAGGTGCGCACTGCCACGACCCCGGCCAGCACGACGACGCCGGTGAGCGCGGCGAGCTCGAGCCCGCGCCGCCAGTGCAGCCGCACGCCCTCGACCGCGCACGCGAGCCGCAGCTCCTCGTCCCGGACGAGTGAGACGGCGCAGTGCATCAGCGCGGCCACCAGCGGGCCAAGGCCGATCCCGAGCACGAGCGCGATCGGGGCATAGCTCCCGAGGACGAGCACTCCGAGTACGGCCGCCGACAGGATGCTGTTCAGGACCACGAGCCGCCAGGACTGCTCGTAGAGGTCGCGCAGCGCCTGGCGCAACGCCGCCCCGACGTTCATCCTTTGACCCCGCTCGCGACGACGCCGGCGACGAAATATCGCTGGAAGAAGACGAAGATGATCACGATCGGCAGGATCGCGATCACGCTCGCCGCCATCAGCTGCGGCCAGAGCGTCTGGTACTGGAAGCTGAACTGCGCGATTCCGAGCTGGACGGTGTAGTGGTCCGGATCGCCGAATCCGAGCAGGATCAGCGGCCAGAAGAACTCGTTCCAGATCCCCTGGAACGTGAGGATCGTGATCGCAGCCAGGGCCGGCCCGGTGAGCGGAAGCATCACCTTCCAGAAGGTCTTGAAGTGCCCGGCGTTGTCGAGCTTCGCCGCTTCCTCGAAGTCCTTCGGGATCGTCAGAAAGTACTGGCGCATGAAGAAGAGGTTGGACGCCAGCACGAGCTTGATCAGCATGTAGCCCTTGAACGACCCGACCAGCCCCCAGCCGCTGAGCAGCAGGAACACCGGCACGAGCCGGAGCTGATCGGGAATCATCAACGTCGCCAGGACGAGCATGAACAGGAGCTCCCGTCCGGGGAACCGGAGCCGCGCGAAGGCGTACCCGCCGATCGAGCAGAGGATCAGGTTCGCCAGCGTGATCACCCCTGCAAGGAAGAAGCTGTTGGCGGCGTAGCGAAAGAAGTCGAACTCCGTCAGCACCTCGCGGTAGGCGCGCAGGCTCGGGTGGTTCGGCAGCAGGTCGAATCCCGTCGTCTCCGGCAAGGTCTTCAGGGAGGTCGAGATCGTCCAGAGAAAGGGGATGGCGAAGAGCGCCGCGATCGCAAACAGGAGCACGTAGGTGAGGATCCGTCGAGCGCGCTCGGCCGGCGTGCGCGCCGGAATCGAGCGGTCGACGGCGTCGACCGGGGCGACGTCGATCGCCATCAGGCCGTCTCCGCCTTGCCGAACAGCAGGCGCTGGATCAGCGTCACGGTGAAGATGAGCACGAAGAGCGCGATCCCGATCGCGGCGGCGTAGCCGAACCGGACGTCGGCGATCGCGGTCCGGTAGAGGTAGAGGACCGCCGATAGGGTCGAGTAGTTCGGCCCGCCGGAGCCCTTGGAGACGAAGAACGACTGGTCGAAGAGCTGGAGCGCCCCGATCACGGAGACGACGGCGACGAAGAAGTGGCCGGGCTTCAGCAGCGGAAACGTGATCTTCCAGAACGTCCGCCAGGTGTTGGCACCGTCCATCGCGGCCGCCTCGTAGACGTCGGTCGGGATCGCCTGCAGTGCGGCGAGGTAGAACAGCATCAGCGTTCCCGAGGTCGTCCAGGCGTTCAGCCCGGCGATCGACCAGAGCGCCGTGTCGGAGTCCGCAAACCAGGCTCGCTGACCGCCGAGCATCGCGTTCAGCAGCCCGTCGGCGGAGAGGATGTAGACCGCGATTGCGGTGATCGCCGCCGAGGACGCGAGCGAGGGGAAGTAGAAGGCCGACCGGAAGAAGGCCTTGCCCCGGATGCCGGCGTTCACGACCACGGCCAGCGCCAGCGCGAGCGCCATCTCGGCCGGTACGACGACCGCCGTGTACATGAGCGTGTTCTTGATCGCCCGCCAGAAGATCTCGTCATGCCACAGCTCGTTGTAGTTCCCCCAGCCGAGCGTCTCGATCTTCCCGAAGACCCCCCAGTCGAAGCGGCTGATGTAGAACGAGTAGACGAGCGGGTAGATGAAGAACGTGAGGAAGAGACCCATCGGCACCGCGACGAACGCGTAGCCGACGAGCGCCTCGCGGATGCGGGCGCTGCCGAGAGTCTGTCGTTTCGCCGTCACCGCCACAGGCGCCTCGCTCAACGTGTCGGGAAAGATCCTCCTCCCCCGCGCGTCAGGCGCACGGGGGAGGAGGACGGAACGAACGGTCTACAGAGCGTCGTTCGCCGTCTGCTCGATCTTCTTCAGCATGCCGGAGATGGTCTGCTTGCCCTCCAGCACTGCCGTGAGCTCGTTGTTCGCGACGTCCATCACCTTCGTGAACGCCGGCGCGAACTGCCACGGGCGAGCGGCCGGAGCCGCGGCGATGAAGGAAGCGCGGCCCGCGGCGGGCTTGACGTCACTCCGTGAGGGCAGCGCAAGCCCCTTCGACGTCCACGTCTTCATGCCCGGCTGGCCGACCAGGTAGCGGATCAGCTGCCACGCAGCCGGCTTGTTCTTCGAGTCGCGAGCCATCGAGTACGAGACGGTGAAGGCGAGGTTGCCGTCCTGCTTGCCCCGCACCATCTTGTTGTTCGTGAACCCGACGTTCGGGAAGGTGTCGGCCATGAACGGCACGACCCAGTTGCCCTCGAACACGATCGCGGCCTTCTCCTTGCCGAGCGCCTCGCCGCACCAGCCGACGCCGAGCTGCGCCGGCGTCCCTGCGACGCCGCTCTTGATCAGGCCGACGTAGAAGTTGACGGCCGCGGCGACCGCCGGCGTGTTGACGGTCGATTTGGTCTTCGCAGCGTTCAGGAACGTTCCGCCGTTCTGGTAGACGAACGCGAGCAGGCGGTCCCAGCTCGGCGACAGGCAGATCGCCCGGCCGCCCGGCACCTTCAGCTTCTTGGCCGCCGCGCTCAGCTCGGCCCACGTCTTCGGCACCGCCACGCCCGAGCTCTTGAAGAGCGCGTTGTTGGTCTGCATCGCGAGCGGCGACCAGTCCTTCGGGAAGCCGTAGAGCTTCTTGTCCGGGCCCTTGAAGCCGTTCAGGAGCGACGGATAGAACCTTTCCGTCTTGAGCTTGCTCTGGGAGACGAAGCTATCGAGCGGCTCGAGCAAGCGCTGCTTGATCCAGTCCGGTGCCACGTTCGAGTCGACGTAGAAGACGTCGGGCGGCGTCCGCGCGGCGAACTTCGCCAGCATCGCCGCCGGATAGTCGCCGGAGATCGGGGCGTAGTCGACCTTGATGCTCGGGAAGGTCTTCTGGAAGCCTCGGATCACCTCTTTGAGCAGCTTCGTCTCCGTGGGCGACGACGCCCAGCCGGAAAGCGTGATTGTGCCGGAAGCCTTCGTGGCGGCCGGGGCCGCCGTCTTCCCCTGGGTGGTGCTTGCCCCGACGCCGGCCAGTACGAGCAGGCCTGCGACCACGGCGATAGCGAGCGGGCGGTGATGTTTCATCTACCCCTCCTAGAAGAAATATGCGGCGCCGTGGAACCGGTTCCACGAAACACCGTCGCGGAGTTAATCATCCCGTTCGAAAGAAAGCAATTTCTGCCGCAACGTTTTCGCGCCACGACACTGGAGCTAGCTATGCTCGCGCGCCGTGCCACTCACAATTCTCGCCGGATCGACGTTCTGCATCGCCGACGACAGGGGTGACGTCGACGAGCCCCCAGCCGGCCTGTTCGCCCACGACACACGCTTTCTCTCGCGCTTCGTCCTGCTCGTCAACGGAGCCCGGCCTCTGCTCCTGACGGGAAAACGCGGCGATCCGCACATGGCCTCCTTCTTCAGCCGGAACCCGCTCGTCGGCGCGCTGGAGCAGGACGAGCTGGCGATCGTCCGCAGGCGGCGAGTCTCGACAGGGATCGAGGAGCAGATCGTCGTCCGCAACCTTGGACGGCGCCACGTCGAGCTGGACGTGCAGCTCGAGCTCGCGGCGGACTTCGCGGACATCTTCGCCGTCAAGCGGCACGACTTCAGCCTCGGCTCCTCGATCGACGCGGCTCCGCTCCCGGGCCCTGCCCCCGCCGGGTACGACGGCGACGGTCGCAGCCTGCGCTTCGCCGACACGGCCTCGGACCTCGTCACAGCGATCACCTTCTCGCAGCCCGGTGAGCGAACGGAGAGCGGCCTCAGCTTTCACCTCTCCCTCGCTCCGCGCGCCGAATGGGAGCTCGCGTTGCAGATCGCGCCGGGCCTGGACGCCGCCGACGCCGACGCCGTCGTCGGGCAGCTACCGGCCGAGGCGCGGCGAGTCGAGGCTTCCCTGAGCGCCTGGCGACACACGGTGCCGACGTTGCACGCCAGCCTGCCGACGTTGCAGCGCTCCTATGACCGTTCGATCGACGATCTCGCTGCGCTGCGATTGCGTGCCGCCGGCAACGGGGAGCTGATCGCGGCCGGGCTGCCATGGTTCATGACCGTGTTCGGGCGCGACACGATCATCGCGAGCCTGCAGACGCTGCTGCTCGGGCCGGACCTCGCGCGGACCGCGCTGCGGGAGCTGGCGCGGCTACAGGCGACCGAAGACGACCCCTCGATCGATGCCGAGCCGGGCAAGATCGTGCACGAGCTACGGTCGGGCAAGGGAGCGAGCGCGTTCTTCGCCCGCTACTACGGCACCGTCGACGCGACGCCGCTCTTTCTCGTCCTGCTCTCGGAGGTGTGGCGGTGGACCGGCGACGACGCGCTCGTGGAAGAGCTGCGCGAGCCCGCCCTACGTGCGCTCGCATGGATCGATGACTACGGAGACTCGGACGGGGACGGGTTCGTCGAGTACGAGCGCCGCGTCCCGCACGGGCTGGAGAACCAGACCTGGAAGGACTCGCACGACTCGCAGCTCTTCCACGACGGCACGCAGGCTCGCGCTCCGATCGCGGCCGCCGAGGTGCAGGGGTACGTGTACGACGCCAAGCAGCGGCTGGCCGAGCTGGCGCGCGAGGTGTGGAAGGACGCCGCGCTCGCCACACGGCTGGACGCAGAAGCGACCGGCTTGCAAGCCCGGTTCGACGACTCGTTCTGGTGCGAGCGTCCCGGCGGGTGGACCTACGCACTCGCTCTCGACGGCGAGAAGCGGCCGGTGAACGCGTTGACGTCCAACGTCGGGCACCTGCTCTGGAGCGGCATCGTGCCCGAGGAACGCGTCGGCGCAGTCGCCAGGCAGCTCTTCGGGCCGACGCTCTGGTCCGGCTGGGGCGTCCGGACGATGGCCTCCGACGACGCGGGCTACAACCCGCTCGCCTACCACGACGGCACGGTCTGGCCACACGACAACTCGCTGATCGCCTGGGGGCTGGCGCGCTGCGGAAGACGGGACGAGGCGCTGCAGATCACGCGATCGCTGCTCGAGGCGGCTTCGTTCTTCGACTACCAGCTGCCGGAGGTGTTCGCCGGCTTCTCGCGCGAGGACGCGCCGCATCCGATCATCTACCCGACCGCATCCAAGCCGCAGGCCTGGGCGGCGGGAACGGTCGTCCTCCTCCTGCGGCTGCTACTCGGGCTCGAGCCCGACGTGAGGAACCGCCGTCTCGTCTCGACAGCCCCCGGGCTGCCGGACTGGCTCGACACGCTTCGACTCGCGGGCATCCCAGCGCTGGGAACGACCTGGACGGCCGACGTGAAGGACGGCGCCGTGCATGTCCGAGAGGACTAGGAGGGTTTGGCGAGGGGCGGCCCTGTCGTCCTCCGGACGACGAGCTCGAGCGGCAGCGTCTCGGAGTGGGCGTCCAGTCGCTCGCCCGCCAGCGCCTGGAGCAACAGCTCGACGCCACGCCGACCGCTCTCGAACAACGGCTGGCGCACGGTGGTGAGCCCGACGTAGGACGCAGCCTCGACGTCGTCGAAACCGACGACGGAGAGCGCCTCGGGCACGCGCACGCCCATTGCCTGCGCAGCCTCGAGCGCGCCGAGCGCCTGCGTGTCCGAGGCGGCGAAGATCGCGGTGGGTGGCTCGGGTAGACGCAAGAGTCCCTCCGCGATGCTCCGCGCCTGATCGGTGCTCTGCGTTCCTTCGCGCACGTACTCGGGACGCACCGCGAGCCCGGCCTGCGTGAGAGCGCGGACGTAGCCCTCGGTTCGGTCGCGAGTCGAGTGGAACCGGAAGCGGTCCGGCGGCTTGTCTCCGATGAAGGCAATCCGGCGATGGCCGAGCTCGAGCAGGTGGCGGGTGGCAAGCTCGCCGCCTGCGACATCGTCGGACAGGACGGTCGGAAGGGCCGAGTGAGGCGCGTCGATGAGAACGCACGGGATCTTCGCCTGCCCGAGGCGGACGAGCTCGACATCGGGCGGGACGAGCGAGACCACGAGCAGCCCGTCGGCCCGGTCGCCGCGCCCGAACGTGTCGAACGCACGACGCTCGCGATCGGGAGACTCGACGTCGAACAGCGCTAGGTCGTAGGGCGACGCCTCGAGGCCGGAGACGATTCCGCGCAGCCGCTCGACGGCGGATGGGTTCGTGAAGAACGGGACGACGACCCCGATCACGAATGTGCGCCGCAGGGAGAGGTTCCGCGCGACCGAGCTCGGCCGGTAGTTCAGCTCGCTGATCGCGGCGAGCACGCGCTCGCGGGTCGGAGCCGCGACGTTCGGGTGCCCGTTGAAGACGCGGGAGACCGTCGCCATGCCGACGCCCGCGCGCGCAGCGACGTCCGAGATCGTCGGCGGGCTCGGGTCGTTGTCGGGAGCGCTGCCGCTCAGCGCCATGAAACCGCTTCCACCCGCATGGCCCAAGCCTCGCACTACGGCTCGGACGTTGTCAACCAGGCATGCCTCGGGGCGGGAGCGATAGTCCGCCCCCGCCCCGGCTTGTCAGGCCTAGGCGCCCTCGAGCGCCGGCACCGTCTCCGGCGCGACTGCGATCTCTTCCTGGCGGATCAGCGTCAGCGCAGCGACCACGCCGGCGAGGGCGATTCCGGCTCCGACCCAGAAGGCGAGCTGGAAGCCCGACGTCATCGCCTGAGGCACGGCCGTGCCCGCCGCGACCTCGTTCTCCGTGTGCGTGATCGCGATCGTCGAGAGGAGAGCGATCCCGACCGCGCCGCCGATCTGCTGCGAGGTGTTGATCAGCCCGGAGGCGATGCCCGCCTCGGCCTGCTTGACGCCCGCGAGCGCCGCGATCGAGATCGGGACGAAGCAGAGCGCCATCCCGAGCGCGACGATCAGGAAGCCCGGCAGCAGGTTCCTGGCGTACGACCCGTCGACCGAGACCTGCGTGAAGATGAGCAGGCCGACGGTCAGGATCGCCATGCCGCTGGCGATCAGCGGCCGGACGCCGGCGCGGTTCACGAGCATCGCGGCGACGTTCGCCCAGATGATCGACGTGCCCGCGACCGCGAGGTACGCGACGCCCGTCTTCATCGCCGAGTATCCGAGCACCTGCTGCATGTACAGCGTCAGCATCAGGAACATCGAGAAGAGCGCCGTGCCGAGGATGAAGCCGGCGACGTTCGCGCCGAGCACGGTCTTCGTGCGTAGGATCCCGAACCGCATCAGCGGCTCGGCGACGCGGTTCTCCCAGGCGACGAAGCCTGCCAGGAGAGCCGCCGACAGGACGAAGACGCCGATGCTGCGGCCCGAGCTCCAGCCCCACGAGTGGCCCTGGGTGATGCCGAGCACGAGCGTGGTGAGGCCTGAGGTGACGAGGATCGCGCCGAGTGCGTCGAACGTCTTGATGCGCGTGTCCTTGCTCTCTCCGAGCAGGGCGGGGGCGAGGCCGAGGGCCACGAGCGCGACCGGGATGTTGACGAAGAAGATCCACTCCCACGACAGGGCGTCGGTCAGGACGCCGCCGAGGAGCACGCCCGCTGCAGCGCCGAAGCCGCCGACCGCGCCCCAGACGCCGAGGGCGATGTTCCGCTCCCGGCCTTCGCGGAAGGTGGTCATCAGGATTGCCAGTGCAGCGGGTGAGATCGTCGCGGCGCCGAGGCCCTGGAGCGCGCGAGCGCCGATCAGGGAGCCCTCGGACCACGCGAGCCCGCAGAGGAGCGAGCCGATCGCGAACGCGACCAGGCCGATCATGAAGATGCGCCGGCGGCCCAGCAGGTCGGCGGTTCGCCCGCCGAGCAGCAAGAAGCCGCCGAAGACGAGCGCGTAGGCGGAGATCACCCACTGCAGGTTGGCCTGCGAGAACTCGAGATCCTTCTGGATCGAGGGAAGAGCGACGTTCACGATCGCGATGTCGAGCACGACCATGAACTGGACGGCACCGAGAAGCGCCAGTCCGAACCACTTCAAGCGGGGAGAGGTGACCATGTGTTCGTGTTCCTTCTCTGTTCGGAGTCGTCGGTGCTTGCGAATATACAGAGATCCCTTGCTTTTCGCAAGTTCATGTTGCAGAATGTGAAGTAATGGGTACGATGCCCGTATGAGCAAGCGCTACGACCAGTACTGCCCGATCGCCTGTTCGCTCAGCCTCGTGGGCGAGCGCTGGACGCTGCTCGTCATTCGCGAGCTGATGCACGGGCCGAAGCGGTACACCGACCTCGTCGACCGACTGCACGGGATCGGAACGAACATCCTCGCGCTGCGCCTGAAGGAGCTCGAGGCCGCAGGCTTGGTCGAGAAGCACAAGCTGCCGCCGCCCGCGGCGTCCACCGTGTACGAGCTGACGGCCACGGGCCGAGAGCTTCGTCCCGTGCTGCACGAGCTGGCGCGCTTCGGCGCGCGGCTGATGGGCCCGCCTCCCCTCGACGCTCTCCATCCGGGCTGGCTCGTCACTGCGCTCGACCTGTCGCTTTCACCGGTCTCGCCGGCCGGCCGGCTCGCCTTCCGGATCGGCGAAGAGGAGGCCTCGCTCGTCGACGGCGTCGCGCGTCCGGGGCTCGTCGACGATCCCGACGTCCTCGTCGAGAGCGACGCAATTGGCTTCTACCACCTCGTCGTCAGCCGGCAGACCGACGGCGTCCGGATCGAAGGCGATTCCGACGTGCTTGACCGGCTGATCGACGCGTTCGGGCCGCGCCCGGCTACGGGCGAGCCGCTTCCCGCCTGAGCACGTCCCAGGCGAGCCGCACGTCGTCCTCCGTCGTGCGCGCGTTGCCGACCGCGAGCCGCAAGGAGTAGCGCCCGTTCAGCTTCGTGTGCGAGATGAAGATCTCGCCCGTCGCGTTGACGCGCTCGAGCAGCGCCTCGTTCTCCTCGTCGGAGCCGTCGCGGCGAAAGCAGACGAGCGAGAAGGGCCGCGGCGCCATCAGCTCCCAGCCCGGCTCGTCGCGCACCCACTCCTCGAAGATCCCGGCCAGGCGGATCGCCTCCCGGATCCGCTCCTGCAACCCTGCGCGGCCGTAGCAGCGCAGCACGGCCCAGAGCTTGAGCGCGCGGAAGCGCCGGCCGAGCACCGGGCTGTACTCCGACAGGCTCGTCACCTCCTCTCTGACCCGGAGGTACTCCGGCACGAGGCTGAAGGCCGCACGGAGGTCATCGGGCCGCCGTGTCCAGAGCGTCGAGCAGTCCATGGGCGTGAGCAGCCACTTATGCGGGTTGACGACAACCGAATCGGCGCGCTCCCAGCCGGCGAAGTGCCCGCGCAGCTCCGGGCACACCGCCGCGGAGCCGGCGTAGGCCGCGTCGACGTGGAGCCAGACGCCGGCGGCCTCGGCACGGTCCGCGATCGCCTCCACCGGATCGACGGAGCTCGTCGAGGTCGTCCCGATCGTCGCCACGACCGCGCACGCGTCCGCAAGGTCGAGCGCGTCCGGACGTAGCCGGAACGCATCGTCAACCGGGGTCAGGCGTGCCTCGAGTTCGAGCAGCCGACAAGCCTTCGCGACCGACGAGTGCGCGTGCTCGGAGGCGACGACGACCCGCGCGCCCGGCTTCGCCTGCCGCGCGGCGGCGAGTGCGGCCATCGTGCACGTCGAAGCGGTGTCCTCGATGTGGCCGTGGAGGCCGTCGGGCAGCCCGAGCAGCTGCGCGAGCCAGTCGAGGGTCAATTCCTCGAGCTCCTGCAGCGCCGGCGAGGTGCGCCAGAGGATCCCGACCTGGTTCAGCCCGGCGCTGAGCAGCTCCGCCAGCACGCCCGGCTCCGAGCCGGTATTCGCGAAGTAGGCGAAGAAGCGCGGGCTCTGCCAGTGGGTGACCGCAGGCAGCAGGATCTCGTCGAGGTCGCGCAGCACGTTCGCGAACGGCTCGGCAGTCTCCGGCGGCCTTGCGGGCAGGCGCGAGCGGACGTCGCCAGGCTCGACCTGTGCGAGCACCGGAAACTCGCGCACCCGCTCGAGGTAGGACGCGACCCAGTCGACCGCTGCGGCGCCGTCCTCGCGGAAGCTCACTTGCGCAGCTCCTCGATCGCCGTCCAGGGACGCGTGTTGACGATCTGCTCCTTCGTCAGCCATGCACGCCTCGCCTGGGCGACGCCAAGGTCGACATAGCGGAGTGCGTTCGCCGAATGGGCGTCGCTCGAGATCACGAGCTTCAGCCCGGCCTCGCCCGCAAGCCGCGCGTTGGCGTCCCGGAGATCGAGCCGGTCCGGCTGCGAGTTGATCTCCAGGAACGTGCCCGTCGCGAGCGCACCCGCCACGATCTTCTCGACCTCGATCCCGGAAGGCGTGCGCTTGCCGATCCGGCGGCTGGTCGGGTGGCCGATGCAGTCGACGTGCGGGTTCTCCATCGCCGCAAGAACGCGGCCGGTCGGATCGTTGTCGAAGCTCGCGTGAACCGACGCCATTACCCAGTCGAGCGGCGCGAGCAACTCGTCCGCGACGTCGACCTCGCCGTTCGTGCGGATGTTGACCTCGATCCCCTTCAGGATCCTGAAGGGAGCGAGGCGCGCGTTGAGTGCGTCGATCTCCTCCCACTGGTGCTCGAGCCGGCCGTCGCGCAGCCGGTGCGAGTGGTCGCAGAGCGCCAGGTACTCGTGGCCGAGCGCCTGGGCCGCGACGGCCATCTCCTCGATCGTCGCCTTGCCGTCCGACCACGTCGAGTGGCAGTGCAGGTCGCCGCGGAGGTCGGAGCGCTCGACGAGCTTCGGCAGCGTGCCGTTCCGGGCGGCTTCGAGCTCGCCGCCGTTCTCGCGCAGCTCCGGCGGGATGTACGCGTAGCCGAGGTGTGCGTAGAGCTCCTCCTCGCCGGCCGCCGTGAACTCCTCCCCGGTCTCGGTGTTCGTGACCGAGTACTCGGAGACGGAGAAGCCGCGTCGGACTGCGTCCTCGCGCAGCGCGACGTTGTGGTCCTTCGAGCCGGTGAAGTGCTGCAGCAGGTTCCCGTACGACTCCGGCGGCACGACGCGGAGGTCGAGGCGGAGGCCGTCGTTCGTGATCACGGTCGCCTTCGTGTCCCCCTTCGCGACGACGTCGGCGACGTTCGCACGCGACGTGAAGTGGTCGATCAGAGCGGGCGGGTCGGTCGAGGTCGCAATCACGTCGAGGTCTCGGAACGTCTCGCGCCGCCGTCGCGCGGAGCCCGCGTCGGAGACCTTCACCGCGGCCGGATGCGCTCGCAGCTCCTCCACGAGCTCGAGCAGCACAGGCAGCCCGCTGCCGAGCAGCCGCCGCGACTCACGTGGGTCCTTCGGCTCCTCCGCGAGGGCCTTCAGGATCTTCTCCTCGCTCTTCGCGCCGAGCCCGGCCAGCGAGCGCAGCCGCTCCTGCTCGGCCGCCTCCTTCAGCTCTGCGAGCGTCGTGACGCCGAGCTCCTTCCAGATCCGGCGCGCCGTCTTCGGGCCGAGCCCCGGCAGCCGCATGAACTTGACGACTTCTTCCGGCACGAGCGTCTTGCGCTTGGTCAGCGCCTCCATCTCACCCAGCTCGACGACCTGGACGATCTTGTCCTCGATCGTCTTGCCGATCCCGGAGAGGCTCTTCGCCTTCCCCTCGAGGGCGAGCTGAGCGACCGGCCCGCCCGTCTCGCGAATCCGCGTCGCGGCGCGGCGATAGGCCAGCACTCGGAATGAGTCCTCGCCCTCGAGCTCGCTCAGGTCGGCCAGCAACTCCAGCTGGTCGGCGAGCACGTCGTTTCTCGGCAGAGTGGCAGCCACCGATAGCGATGATACGGAGGTGAGGGCCTGTGTCTGTCTCCCGACCTACAACGAGCGCGAGAACATCGAGCCGATGCTGCGTGCCCTCGGCGAGGTGCTCGGTCCCGGGGACCGCGTGCTCGTGATCGACGACAACTCGCCCGACGGAACCGGCCGCCGCGCGGACGAGCTCGCGTCGGAGCTCGGCTACGTCGACGTGCTCCACCGCGAGCGGAAGGAGGGCCTGGGGCCGGCGTACCTCGCTGGGTTTCGACGCGCGCTCGACGCGGGCGCGGAGCTGATCGTCGAGATGGACTGCGACTTCTCGCACGACCCGGCCGATGTGCCGCGGCTGCTCGAGGCGGCCGAGACGGCTGACGTCGTGCTCGGCTCGCGCTACGTGCCAGGTGGCGGGGTGGAGAACTGGAACGCGGTGCGACGTCTGATCTCCGCAGGTGGTTCGCTCTATGCCCGGATCGTGCTCGGTGTCCCCGTGCGCGACCTCACCGGCGGCTTCAAGTGCATCCGGCGCGCCGTACTCGAGGCCATCGACCTGAACGCGATTCACTCGCGCGGCTACGCGTTCCAGATCGAGCTGACCTACCGTGCGCTCCGCAAGGGGTTCCGCGTCCAGGAGGTGCCGATCCGCTTCGTCGACCGCCAGGTCGGCGGCTCGAAGATGTCGCGGACGATCGTGCTCGAAGCGATCTGGAAGGTGCCGCTGATCCGTCTGGCGGCACTCAGAGGAACGCTGTGAGAGAGGTGACGGACGCCACCTTCGAGGAGGAGGTGCTGCAGGCGGATGGACGGACGATCGTCGACTTCTGGGCGCCCTGGTGCAAGCCGTGCGATGCGATCGCGCCGGTACTCGAGGCGATCGCCGCCGACCACGGGCTCGGCCTCGTCCGGCTGAACATCGACGAGCACATCGGCATGCCCTCGCGCTACGGCGTTCTGTCGCTGCCCACCGTGATCCTGTTCGAGGACGGCGAACCGAGGGCGACAGTCGTGGGCGCGCGGCCGCGTTCGCACTACGAACGCGCATGGGCGGCCTGGCTCAGCCCGTCCTGAAGTGCTCGTAACCGGGTAGGTCGTACGGCTCGCGGTCGTGCAGCAGAACGACGCCCTCCCCTTCCTCGCAGCGACCGATCACGGGGAAGCCGAGCGACAGCGCTTCGCTCGGGACCGTGGCGAGCAACTCGAAGTCCTCACCGAAGCCGAGGTCGTCGAGCTCGCCGGCGCGCGGCACGGCGTCCAGGTCGATGACGAGACGGCAGCCCGAGCGCCGGGCGATGTGCCGCGAGTCGACCGCGATTCCGTCCGAGATGTCGAGCATCGCCGTCGCCACGGCACCCAGCCGCAGGCCCTCCAGTGTCCGTACCGGTGGGCGGGCCAACCGGCCCTCGCGGAACGCCGCAGCCGCTGCCCCGAGCGGCCCTGTGACGACGATCGCGTCTCCCGGCCCGGCGCCGGTGCGGCCGGGAACCCGCTGGGACCGCCCGAGCGCGGTCACGCTCACGACGACCTGGTCTGCGCGGGTCGTGTCGCCTCCACGCACCGGAATGCCCGTCTCGGTTAGGCCCTCGTAGAGTTCGACGACGTGCTCGACGTCGGCGTCGCCCCTCAGCGCCAGCGTGACGAACAGCGCCTCGGGCCGGGCCGCGGACGCCGAGAGGTCGCTGATGTTCACCGCCGCCGCCCGGAAGCCGAGCTCGTGCCACGAGAGCCGGTCGAGGAGGAAGTGGACGCCTTCGACCAGCGCGTCCTGGGTGATGACGAGCCCCCCGGCCAACTCGGCTGCGTCGTGCTCGGTGCCCACGATCAGCCCCCGCGCCTCGAGCTCTCGCAGGAGACCGAGCTCGCCCGCGTCAGCGAGCTTCATCGACCGCTGCCCGCAGTGCTTCGATCTCCGCAACCGCGCGGATCACGGCCACCCCTGCCGCTCCGGCACGAATGCACGCGGCGGCGTTCGACGCGTCGATCCCACCGATCGCGACAACAGGGATCGAAACCGAAAGGCAGATGTCGCGCAGCCCCTCGAGCCCGATCGCCGGGCCCGCGTCGGGCTTCGACGGTGTCTCCCAGATCGGCCCGGCGCCGAGATAGGTCGCGCCCGAGAACTCCGCCACCGCCGCCTCGCGCCGCTTCGTCACCGAGATCCCGAGCGGGATCCCAGCCTCGCGTGCTCGCTCGATCCCGGCGTCGCCCTGGCCGAGGTGCACCCCACAACCGAGCCCGAGCGCCGCGTCGAGGTCGTCGTTGACGACGAGCTCGGCGTCGAGCCCGGCGAGCGCCCGTCCGAGCGCGACGACCTCCTCGGTGGGCACCCCCTTCAGCCGCAGCTGGACGACGGTCGCTCCACCGGCCGCGGCCCGCCGACCCGTCTCCTCGTCGGCCACGATCGCGTGCACCCTCACGTCCGACCGTACCTTGTGTTTCTGAAACACAAGGTCCCCCCGACCCGCATGGTTGCGTGGCCGAAGTGAGCTTGTGTTTCTGAAACACAAGCTCTCATCCCACGTGCACCTTGGCTCGTTCGGACAGGGTGACGGGGTCGAGGGCCGCCAGCGCGTCGTAGAGGTTCACGTGGAAGCTGCCCGGGCCCTTCGCGTCCAGAGCGGCATCTTCGCCGGCGACGCCGAAGGCGACGAGCGCTTCGACTGCCGCCTCGAACGGATCATCCTTGGCCGCGAGAAAGCAGCCGGTGATCGCCGTCGACATGCAGCCGGTGCCGGTGATCGAGGCGAGGAGTGCGTGGCCGTTCGCCACGGCCGCCGACCGCTCGCCGTCGGAGACGTGATCGACGGGCCCCGTGACCGACGCGACCAGGCCGAGCGTGCGGGCCGCCTCCCGGGCGAGGTCGGTGGGATCGCCGGCGGCTCCGACCGACTCGACCCCTCGCACCTCCGCCTCGACGCCGACAAGCGTCGCTACCTCTCCCGCGTTGCCGCGCAGGACGGCGACGTCGACGGCGTCAAGGATGCGCCGTGCCGTGGTGGTTCGATACGCCGTCGCGCCGACGCCGACCGGGTCGAGCACGACGGGAACGCCTCTTTCGTTCGCCGCCGTCCCGGCCAGCAGCATCGCCTCGATCCAGGCCTCGGAGAGCGTGCCGATGTTCAGCACGAGCGCGCCGGCGAGCCCGACCATCTCTCGCACCTCGTCCTTTGCATGGGCCATCACAGGCAGCGCGCCGAGCGCGAGAATCGCGTTCGCCGTCTCGTTCATCACGACGTAGTTCGTGATGTTGTGGACGAGCGGCTTCCGTTCGCGGATGACGCCGATCGTGGCGCCGGGGTCGATGGTCATGCTCTTCCTTTCACGTTGAGGACGTCTACGGGGCCGTCGCCGTCGCCGATCTCGACCAGGCCGTTCCGGACTGCGGCCGACGCCGCCTCGGACGCGCCTCGTGCTGCGTCCGCGAGCGAAAGGCCCCGCGCGAGCAGAGCTGCGAGCGTGGCCGAGTGCGTACAGCCGGCGCCGTGCGTTGCGGGGATGTCATGGCGCTCGACGGGCAACTCGATGTGGGTCTCTCCGTCGAAGAGGTGGTCGACCGGCGGTTCCTCGTGGCCGCCGGTGACGAGCGCCGCAGCGGCGCCGAGCGCGACGAGACGCTCCGTGAGCTCGCGCCGCGTCGCGCCCCGCATTCCCGTCAGCGTCTCCGCCTCCGGCAGGTTCGGGGTGACCACGACGGCCAGCGGAAAGAGGCGGCGGATCAGCGTTTCGACGGCATCGTCCTGCAGGAGCTGCGCGCCGGAGCTCGCGATCAGCACCGGGTCGACGACGAGCGGGACGGGATGTCGTTCGAGGAACTCGGCCACCGTCTCGATGATCGTGCGCGAGAAGAGCATCCCCGTCTTGACCGCGTCGACGCCGATGTCGCCGAAGACCGCGTCAAGCTGCGCGCGGATGAAGTCGGGGGGCAGCTCGTGCACCGCCGTCACTGCGGTCGTGTTCTGCGCCGTCAGTGCGACGACGGCGCTCGTCCCGTGGCAGCCCGCCGCGGCAAAGGCCTTCAGATCGGCCTGGATGCCCGCGCCGCCGCCCGAGTCGGACGTCGCGATCGTCAGCACACGTGGAACGGTCATGCTCTCCCTTCGCCGGTCCTAACCGGATCAGGTTCTGCGGGTGTGATCTCAGCCCGATCAGGGCACCCCGGTAGGTCGAAGGCTAGCGTAGGGGTTGTGAGTGTCGTCGCCTCTTCCTGGCTGGAGCTTCTCGAGGGAGCAGAGCTCGCGCACCTTTCGGTCGAGCCCGCGCGGGGCGGACGGACCGAGCAGTTTCCGAACGACCTCGACCCGCACGTCGCGTCGTCGCTCGTCGCGCAGGGGATCACCGGGCTCTACACGCATCAGGCCGAGACGTGGGAGGCGCTCCGCGCCGGCCGCAACGTGATCGTGACGACGAGCACGGCGAGCGGGAAGAGCCTGGCGTTCAACCTGCCCGTGCTCGACCTGCTCGCCCGCGACCCCAAGAGCCGGGCGCTCTACCTCTACCCGACGAAGGCGCTCGCGCAGGACCAGGCGCGCGCACTTGGCGAGTTCGGGGTCAAGGGCGTCAAGCCGGCGATCTACGACGGCGACACCGAGACCGAGCGGCGTTGGCAGATCCGCAAGTGGGCAAACGTGATCCTGACCAACCCGGACATGCTCCACGTCGGCATGCTCCCGCACCACGACCGCTGGGGCGACGTGCTCGCGAATCTCCGCTACGTCGTCGTCGACGAGGCGCACATCTACCGCGGGGTGTTCGGATCGCACGTCGGAAACGTGCTCCGCCGTCTCCGTCGGCTCGCCCGCGCCTACGACTCGGAGCCGCAGTTCGTCCTCGCCTCGGCGACGATCGCGAACGCGGCGCAGCTGGCCGAGTCGCTTCTCGGCGAGGCGGCGACGGTGGTCGACAGCGACGCGGCGCCGCGGACCGAGCGGACGATCGCGCTCTGGAACCCGGAGTTGATCGACGCCGAGCTCGGCGTGCGTGCAAGCTCGCTCGGCGACGCCTCCCGCTTGCTCGCGACCTTCGTCGAGCAAGGGCTGCGGACGATCTGCTTCACGAAGAGCCGCAAGGGGGTGGAGCTGATCCACCGCTACGCGACCGATCGCGTCCCGCCGAAGGTCGCGGCCAGGCTTGCCCCGTACCGGGGCGGCTACACCCCGTCCCAGCGGCGCGAGATCGAGCAGCGCCTGATGTCCGGCGAGCTGCTCGGGGTCTGCGCGACGAACGCGCTCGAGCTCGGGATCGACATCGGCACGCTCGACTGCGCGATCTCGGTCGGCTTCCCGGGCACCGTGTCGTCACTCCGGCAGCAATGGGGCCGTGCCGGACGCCGCAGCCCGGGCCTCGCAGTGCTCGTCGCGAGCGACGATGCGCTCGACCAGTACTTCATGCGCGAGCCCGAGACGCTGCTCGGCCGGACAGTCGAGGCGGCAATCCTCGACCACGCGAACCCGCGGGTGCTCGACGGCCACGTCCTCGCGGCCGCCTTCGAGGGTCCGATCGACGAAGCGGATGCTCAGACGCTCGGCCCCGAGGCCCTCGAGCGAGCGGCGGTGTTGCCCGAGCTGAAGCGGACGGACGCCGGTTGGGTCTGGGCGGGCAAGGACTACCCGGCGGCGCGCGTGCTCCTGCGCTCAGGCGAGCTCGACTCGTTCACCGTCGTGGACGAGGAGACCGGGGCGGTGCTCGGGGTCGTCGAGCGCTCGCGCGCCTACGGAACGATCCACGACGGCGCCGTCTACCTCCACCTCGGTGAACAGTACCTCGTCAAGCGACTGGACGTCGACGCGCGAGCCGCTCTCGTCAGCCGCGCCAACGTCGACTGGTACACGCAGGCGAAGGTCGAGACGCAGACGTCGATCGTCGAGCCCCTGCGCACGGAGAGCCGACTGGGGCTCGAGCTCGTCTTCGGCCGGCTCTCGGTCACCGAGCGGGTGATCGCCTACGAGCGCAAGACGATCAGCGGCGGCGACACGATCGAGACCGTTCCGCTCGATCTGCCGGAGACGAGCTTCGAGACGGAGGCGATCTGGTTCTCGCCCACCGTCGCACAGCTCGCCGAGCTCGAGGAGATGCCGAAGCTGCTCTCCTCGCTCCACGCTGCCGAGCACTCCCTGATCGCGCTCCTGCCTCTCTGGGCGATGTGCGACCGCTGGGACATCGGCGGCCTCTCGACGAACATCCACCATCAGACCGGGCTGCCGACGATCTTCGTCTACGACGGCCACGCGGGCGGCGTCGGGATCACCGAGCGCGGCTTCGAGCGCTTCGAAGGCTGGGTCGAGGACACCGCGAAGATGCTCTCAGGCTGCCCGTGCGTCGAGGGCTGCCCGTCCTGTGTCCAGAGCCCGAAGTGCGGCAACCTGAATGAGTATCTGGACAAGGGCGGCGCGTACACATTGCTCCAGAGAATGCTTGCCTCTTGAAGCCCGAGCTGGTCTTCATGTTTCCCGCCCGCTACGAGCTCGTCTTCCACGACCGCATCCCTCGGGAAGCAGGAATGGCGGTCTTCGAGCTGCCCGCCGGCTGCCCTGTTGACCCTCAGCAGGAGCTTGCCGCGGCACCGATCGTGGAGGTGCGTCCTGCCGCAGGCTCGCCGTGGACGGGCATCTTCTTCGCGGAAGCTGGCGCGAACATCGTCGGGACGCTCATCGGCTGGCCCGACGAGGAATCGCTTTGCTTCCTGGGAGGTGGCGGGGCGTACGTCGTGAGCTCATCCGATCCATCACGGCTGACGCTCATCGACGGAGGCCCGATGCTCCAGCAGCAGTACGTCGTCGCCGAAGCCGGAATCGTTCTCTTCGCGGATTGGACCAATCTCCATGCGTATGACCGGAGCGGATTGCTTTGGAGGTCGGCGCGGCTGGCGCTGGACGATCTGGCGATCGAAGGAGTGGAAGACGACGTGATCGCCTGCTCAGGCTTCTTTGGCGGGAGAGGCGAGCGATTTACGGTCGATCTGCGCACCGGGAAGACCAGCGATTCACCGCTGACGTTCGGCGACTAGCCGCCCAGGTGGATGCAGCCGTTGACGGCCAGCGTCAGGAAGAGGGAGAGAACGAGCGAGACGAGTAGGCACCCGGGCGAGCAGCCGTAGACCTTGACGCGGCCTCCCTTGAGCTCCTTGGGCTCGAACATGAGCAGCTTTCGTTCCCTCTGTCGATTTCCTCACACTCCATTCGTCTACGTGGTGAAATCGAGGTTCGAGAGGAGGAACGGATGCAGTACCTGGCATTGATCTACGGCGACGAGTCCCGCTGGGGGACGCTCTCGCCGGAGCAGCGGGAGAGCGAGATGGGCGAGTACATGGCCCTCTCCAACGCAGACGTGACAGCGGGCGGCAACGAGCTCGACTCGGTGGCCACCGCGACGACCGTCCGCGTCCGTAACGACGAGACGCTCGTCACCGACGGCCCCTTCGTCGAGTCGAAGGAGGTCCTCGGCGGCTACTACGTCTTCGAGTGCGACTCGATCGACGAGGCGTGCGGATGGGCGGCCAAGATCCCGGCCGCCAGGCACGGAGCGGTCGAAGTCCGGCCGGTTCACGTCGACGGAGGTGAGGGAGCATGAAGTACGCGGCCCTGCTGACGAGCAACGCCGACGACATCGTCGCCTGGGAGCAGATGAGCCCCGAGGAGGCGGCGACCGCCCGCGCGGAAGAGGTCCCGAAGTGGGAGGCGCTCTTCAGCGAGCTCGGCCAGGCCGGCAAGCTCGGCTTCGGCGCCGAGCTCGACAGCCCGAAGACGGCCAAGACCGTGCGCGTCCGAGACGGCGAGACGATCGTCACCGACGGGCCCTTTGCCGAGACCAAGGAGCAGATCGGCGGTGTCATGCTGCTCGAGGCCGACGACCTCGACGAGGCGATCTCGATCGCAGCCCGGATCCCGGTCGTCTTCCGCGCGTCCGTCGAGCTCAGGCCCGTGATCGAGCATTGACGGAGATCGGCGCGGTCTTCAAGGAGGAATGGGGCCGTGCCGTCGCCATCCTCACACGCGTCCTCGGCGATCTCGATCGCGCCGAGGACGCTGTCCAGGACGCGTTCGCGACCGCGCTCGAGCGCTGGCCCCGAGATGGAACGCCCCGGAACCCGGGCGCGTGGATCATCACTACGGCTCGAAACCGCGCCATCGACCGGCTCCGCCGTGAGCAGGCGTTCACCCGCAAGGCCGAGCTGCTGGCGCGCCTGGAGTCGCTTGCCGGCGACGAGGACGACGTGAGCTCGATCCCCGACGACCGGCTCGCGCTCGTCTTCACCTGCTGCCACCCGGCGCTCGGGGCCGACGCTCGGGTCGCATTGACACTGCGCGAGGTCGCAGGCCTGACGACGACTGAGATTGCGAGAGCGTTCCTCGTCGCCGAGCCGGCGATGGCGCAACGGCTCGTGCGCGCAAAGCGAAAGGTGCGCGGCGCCGGTATCCCTTTCCGCGTGCCGCCGGATCACGTGCTACCCGAGCGGCTTCGCTCGGTCCTGGCCGTCCTCTATCTGGTGTTCAACGAGGGATACTCGGCGACAGGCGGCGAGGAGCCCGTCCGCGCGTCACTCTGCGACGAGGCGATCAGGCTCGGGAAGCTCCTGGCCGTGCTGATGCCGGACGAGCCCGAGGCGCTCGGATTGCTCGCGCTGATGCTTCTGCACGACGCGAGGCGCGACGCGCGCACGGCACCCGATGGCTCGATCGTCCTGCTCGAGGACCAGGACCGCTCCCGTTGGAGCCCCGAGCGGATTGCCGAAGGAACGCGCGTGCTCGACCGCGCCCTCTCCCACCGGCAACCGGGGAGCTACCAGCTGCAGGCAGCAATCGTGGCGCTACACGTCGAGGAGGGCGAGACGGACTGGCCGCAGATCGCGGCGCTCTACGACGAGCTCGCGCTGCTCGAGCCGACGCCGATCGTCGAGCTGAACCGCGCTGTCGCCGTCGCCATGGCGCATGGGCCGGAGTTCGGGCTCGAGCTCATCGGCCGGATCGACCTGCCGGAATACCACCTGCTCCACGCGGCTCGCGCCGACCTGCTGCGCAGGCTCGAACGGCACCCCGAGGCCGCCGACGCCTACCGCGCAGCGCTCGCACTCGAGATGAACGCTGCCGACCGCGCCTTCCTCGAACGTCGGCTCGAGGACGTGACGGTCTAGGAGGGTTTGGTAGCGTCGCCGCATGTACCGGCAGCGCCTGCCTCAACTCGATGGCGGCCTTTTCATCACCGACGGCGGCCTGGAGACGACACTCATCTTCCACCGCGGGCTCGAGCTGCCCGCATTTGCAGCGTTCCCCCTGCTCGCGGACGACGAAGGTACCGAGCAGCTCCGCCTCTACTACGCGCCCTACGCGGCCCTCGCCCGCGAACGCGGCATCGGCCTCATCCTCGATAGCCCGACGTGGCGCGCGAACCCGGACTGGGCCGCGGAGATCGGCTATTCGCTCGACGAGCTCGACTCTTTCAACCGCAAGGCGATCGCGCTGATGGAGGAGATCCGAGAGGAGAACGCGTCCGGGCACGCGATCGTGATCAGCGGCAACATCGGGCCACAGAGTGACGGCTACAGCCCGGAAACGACGCTCACCCCCGACGAGGCGCAGCGCTACCACTCGACGCAGATCGCGACCTTCGCCGACACCGCGGCAGACATGGTCACCGTCCTCACGATGACCTACGCAGAGGAGGCAATTGGGGTCACCCGCGCCGCCATCGAGAACGGGCTGCCGGTCGTAATCTCGTTCACGGTCGAGACGGATGGAAGGCTTCCGAACGGGCAGGAGCTCGGGGAGGCAATCCAGCAAGTGGACCAGGAGACAAGCTCGGGCCCTGCGTACTACATGATCAACTGCGCTCACCCGACGCACTTCGAGGACGCCCTCGAGCCGGGAGCGCCGTGGATCGACCGAATTCGCGGTCTCCGCGCGAACGCTTCCACAAAAAGCCACGCCGAGCTGGACGAGGCGACCGAGCTGGACGACGGCGACCCGGCCGATCTGGCTGAACGGCACGCCGCGCTGAGAGAAAAGCTGCCGCGCGTGAACGTCCTCGGCGGCTGCTGCGGCACCGACCACCGTCACGTCACGTCGATCTGTACCGCCTGGGACACCGAAGCACCCGTCCGAAGCTAGAGAATCAGCACATGAGAGTCTCGGCGAAGGTGGACTACGCGCTCCGCGCGCTCGCAGAGCTTGCCGCGGCACCGCCGGGGCAGCCGGTGAAGGGCGAGCAGCTCGCGAACGCTCAGGAGATCCCGCTCAACTTCCTGGAGAACATCCTGCTCGAGCTGCGCCGCTCGGAGCTCGTCGCGAGCCGGCGCGGGGCTGACGGGGGCTATTGGCTCGGACGGCCGGCTGCGGAGATCAGCCTGGCCGACGTGGTGCGGGCGCTCGAGGGGCCGATCGCCAGCGTCCGCGGCAGCCGGCCGGAGGACGTCAGCTACACGGGGGCGGCGACGGCGCTCCAGGAGGTGTGGATCGAGCTCCGCACGAGCATGCGCGGCGTGCTCGAGGAAACATCTCTCGCCGACCTCGTCGAGAGGTCTACGTCGCCGCGCTGAAGACGCGCTCGTGCTGCGGCCGCAGGTAGACGATCTGGCCCTCTTCGAGCTCGAGCTCCTCGCACCGGTCCCTCGTCACCTGCGCCCAGAGCTTCTCGCCGTCCGCCCGCGTCAGCTCGACCCGCACCTCGAAGCCGAGATGGACGATCCGCTCGATCATCGCCTCGTCGGCGCCGTCGGAGGGCTCGGCGGAGAGCTCCAGATCGTGTGGCCGCACCCAGGTGTCGCCGACGCGGTTGACAGGCCCGACGAAGCTCATCACGAACTCGGTCTCGGGATGCTCGTACAGGTCGCGTGGGCCGCCGACCTGCTCGATCCGGCCCTTGTTCATGACGGCGATGCGGTCGGCGACCTGCATGGCCTCCTCCTGATCGTGGGTGACGAAGACCGTGGTCACGTGCACCTCCTCGTGCAGGCGGCGCAGCCACTCGCGCAGCTCGGCACGCACGCGCGCGTCGAGGGCACCGAACGGCTCGTCGAGCAGCAGCACCTTCGGCTCGACCGCGAGCGCGCGGGCGAGAGCCATGCGCTGCCGCTGGCCGCCTGAGAGCTGCGCCGGGTAGCGATGGGCGAACGGCTTCAGCTGGACGAGCTCGAGCAGCTCGCCGACACGGCTCTCGATTTCGGCCTTGGGCCGCTTGCGGATCGTCAGGCCAAACGCGATGTTGTCGTACACCGTCATGTGCTTGAACGCGGCGTAATGCTGGAAGACGAAGCCGACCCCGCGCTTCTGCGGCGCGAGCCCGGTCGCGTCGTCGCCGAAGATGACGACCTCGCCCTCGTCCGGCTGCTCGAGCCCGGCGATCACTCGGAGCAACGTTGACTTGCCGCTCCCGCTCGGGCCGAGGAGCGCGGTCAGCGAGCCGGTCTCGACGTCGAGCGAGACGTCGTCGAGCGCGGGAAAGTCGTTGAAGCGCTTCGAGACGCCCTTGACGACGATGGACACTAGACGGCCTCCTCCTTGGGTCTGATCACTGTCATCGCCACGAGCACGAGCACGGCGAGCAGCGCGAGCACGATCGAGATCGAATAGGCGCCGGCGAGGTCGAGCGACTGGTAGCGCTCTTCCACGCGCAGTGTCGCGGTCTCCGTCTGGCCTTGCAGGTGGCCGGAGACGACGGCCACGGCGCCGTACTCACCCAGGCTGCGGGCCGTCGTCAGAATGACGCCGTAGATCACGGCCCAGCGGATCGCAGGCAGCGTGATGCGTCGGAAGGTCTGCCAGGACGAGGCCCCGAGCGTGCGGGCGGCCTGCTCCTGCTCGTCGCCGATCTCGCGCAGGGTCGGCACGACCTCGCGGGCGACGAACGGGAGCGAGACGAAGATCGTCGCGATCACCATCGACGGGAGTGCGAAGAGCACCTGGATGCCGTGGTCGGTGAGCCAGCTGCCGAACCAGCCGTCGCGGCCGTAGAGTAGGTACAGCGAGAGCCCCACGACGACGGGCGAGAGCGCGAGCGGAAGATCGACGAACGCGTTCACGATCCCCTTGCCGGGAAACTTGCGACGCACGATCGCGAGTGCACAAGCGATCCCGAAGACCGTGTTCGCAGGGACCGCGATCGCAGTGATGATCAGCGTCAACTTGAAGGCGTTGACCGTCTCGGGCGAGGAGAGCGCGTCCCATGCGGCGCCGAAGCCGTTCTCGAACGTGCGGTAGAAGACGACCGCGAGCGGGCCGATCAGGATCGCCGCGAGATACGCGAACGCGATCCCGCGGAGCCCGAACCGGCGGAGAGCGTTAGCCACGGTCGTGCCTCGTCGTGTAGTGCCTGACGACCCCGATCGCGAGCAGGAGCGCGAAGGAGATCGCGAGCAGGATGACGGCGACCGCCGCCGCCCCCGCCCGATCGCCGCTCTCGATCCGGCTGAAGATGAAGACGGAGGAGACCTCGGTCTTGTAGGGCAGGTTCCCGGTGATGATCACCAGTGAGCCGAACTCGCCCACCGCCTTGGCGAAGGCGAGCGCGACGCCGGAGAGGATGCCGGGGAGGATGTTCGGGAAGACCACGCGCCTGAAGGTCTGCAGCTCGGTCGCGCCAAGCGACTTGGCGGCCTGCTCCATCTCCTGATCGAGCTCGAGCAACACGGGCTGCACCGTCCGCACGACGAACGGGAGCGTGACGAAGAGCATCGCCAGGATGATCGCCACCTGCGTGAACGCGACGTTGATGCCGACCGGCGAGCGGGGGCCGTAGAGCGCCAGCAGAGTCAGGCCCGCCACGATCGTCGGCAGCGCGAAGGGCAGGTCGATCACGGCGTTCACGAGCGCCTTGCCCCGGAACGAGTCGCGCACGAGCACCCAGGCCGTGATCGTGCCGAGGACGGCGTTGATCAGCGCGACGGCGATCGACGTCCACAGGGTCAGCTTGAGGGCTGCGACCGCTTCCGGGCTCGAGACGACGTCCCAGAAGCCCCGCGCGCCGATGTTCGTCGACTCGAAGAGCAGGGCAGCGATCGGCAGGGCCACGATCAGCGACAGATAGGTGGTCGTCAAGCCGAGAGAGAGGGCCGCCGAGGCCGTCTCTCCCTGCATCCGAAACGGTCTGGGCGATGCGCTTGCAGCCGAGCTCATGAATAGGGAAAGCTAATTGAAGGCATAAGAGCCGTCAATCTAGCTGACCTACGGTGACGCTCAGCCGGTGACACCTCCGACCTGCCTCTCGATCCGGGCCAGGATGCCCGTGTTCGGATCGAAGAAGCGCTTCTGCACCTTGTCCCAGCCCCCGAGCCCGAGCTGGTCGATCGTGAACTGACCCGGCCGGGCCGGGAACTTCGAGGTGAACTGCTTCGCGATCGCCTTGTTGACCGGCCGGTAGCCGCTCTCGGCGAAGGTCTTCTGGGCGTCGGGCGTGCGCAGGAAGCGCAGGAACGCATTCGCCTCCTGCTTGTGCTCGCTCGTCTTCAGGATCGCGATCGGGTTTTCGATCAGGATCGTCGACCGCGGGATCACGAACGGCGAGCCCTGCCCGCTCGCGCGGGCGAAGAGCGCTTCGTTCTCGTACGCCAGCAGCACGTCGCCGCGGCCGGCGTTGAACGTCTGCAGCGAGTCGCGCGCGCTCTTGTCCTGCGAGACGACGTTCTTGAAGAGCCTGAGCAGGTAGTCCTGCGCCTGCTTGTCCGTCTTGCCCAGCTTGCGCTGCGCGCCGTAGGCCGCCATCACGTTCCAGCGAGCGCCGCCCGAGGTGAACGGGTTGGGCGTCACGACCTGCACGCCCGGGCGAACCAGGTCGTTCCAGCTCTTGATCTTCTTCGGATTCCCGTCCCGGACGACGAAGACGACGAGCGAGTTGGTGACCATCCCCTTGTACGACTGCTTGCTCCACTTGGAGTCGACCAGCCCGGCGGCGACGAGCTCGTCGACGTCGGGCGCGAGCGACAGGGCGACGATGTCGGCGCCCAGGCCCGCCTTGACCGCACGCGCCTGGTCGCCGGACGCCGCGTAGGACTGGCTGAAGGTGACGCCGTTCCCGCCCGGGGACTTCTGGAAGGCGGGGATCAGCTTGCTGTAGGCCTCGCGCGGGGTCGAGTACGCAACGAGAGACAGCTTGACGTCCTTGGTCGACGCTCCGGCCACGGAGGCGACGGCCGCCGTGACGAAAACGGCGAGCAGTGCAATGGATCTACGGCGCATCTGAAACTCCTCTTCGAGTTTGTCTACTGACTAAGTTGTGATGGGATTTCTAATGACAGGAATAAGATTTGTCAATTCCGAAGCGTTCGCGTGGTAGGAATCGTCGATGGCGGCGATGCGAAATGCACGTGGCGGGGTGCTCGTTGCGGGCGGCGGCTTCGCCGGCGGCTACGTCGCGCGGCTGCTCGGCCGGCGCGGCGCGACGATCGTCAGCCCGGAGAACTTCATGCTCTACACGCCACTGCTCCCCGAGGCTGCGTCCGGCACGCTCGAGCCGCGCCACGTCGTCGTGCCGCTGCGCCAGATGTGCCCGCACGCCGAGCTGCTGCTCGGCCGCGTGACGGCGATCGACGCACAGCAGCGGCTGGCGCACGTCGAGACTCCGGAGGCAGGCTCGTTCGACCTTGGCTGGGATCACCTCGTGCTCGCACTCGGCGCAGTGGCTCGGACGCTCCCGGTACCCGGCCTCGCCGAGCACGCCCTCGGCTTCAAGGACCTCGCCGACGCGATCCATCTCCGCAACCACGTCCTGCGAGAGCTCGAGGCCGCAGACGCCGAGCGCGATCCCGCGCAGCGGGAGCTGCACCTGTCGTTCGTCTTCGTCGGCGCCGGCTACGCCGGTGTCGAGGCGCTCGCGGAGCTTTCCGACCTCGTCGTCGACGCAATGCGCTACTACCCGCGCCTGCGCGACGTGCGGCAGCGTTGGGTCCTCGTCGACGCGGCGCCGAAGATCCTGCCCGAGATCCCGATGAGGCTGGGCGAGTACGCCGCGCGGGAGCTCGCCGGGCGCGGCGTCGAGATCCACGTCTCGACCACACTCGAGGAGCTCACCGACCACGACGCTCTCCTGTCGAACGGGGAGCGGATCGCAACGCACACGCTCGTGTGGACGGCCGGGGTGAAGGCGAATCCGATGCTGGGGCAACTCGGCGTCCCGCTCGACGACCGCGGACGCGTCCGCGTCGACCCGCTCCTGCAGGTCGAGGGACACGAGCGGCTCTGGGCGCTCGGCGACGGCGCGGCCGTGCCGAACGGGGCCACGCCTGGCCGCGTCGATCCGCCGACCTGCCAGCATGCGCTCCGGCAGGCGCGCGCGCTCGCGAGGAACCTGACCGGCGAGCCGCGCCCGTACGCCTACCGGATGCTCGGCCAGGTAGCGACGCTCGGCCGCTACAAGGGGATTGCGGACGTGCTCGGAATACGTATCCGTGGTTTCCCCGGCTGGTTCGTCACCCGCAGCTATCACCTCTTCCAACTGCCGCTGCTGTCGCGCAAGCTTCGCGTCGTCGTCGACTGGACCACCTCGCTCTTCTTCCGCCGCGACATGGCCGAGCTCTCGGGGCTCGGGCACCCCCACCGACTCGAATGAGGTTGGACTTCGGCCTGTAACTCGCTATCGTCGAGACCAGGCGACGAGGGGGACGCGCATGCGCATTCAATCCGTTGCTGCGGCCAGAGGAGTCGCGCGGTGAGCGCGGCTCAGAACGACGAACTCGTCGCCGCGTTGGCGCGCGCGACCGTCGAGAAGGCTGCGCCCGAAGAGCTGCCGCTCTTCCGCCCGACGAGTGAGGCGTACTTCGCCGACCCGCAGGCTCTCCAGCGGGGCGGCGGGAAGGAGGCGATGCTCGGCTTCGGCGTCGACGCGGCGATGATGCTGATGACGCCGGTCGTGCTGCAGGTGGCAAAGGACGTGATCGGCTTCCTCGGCCAGCAGCTGCGCGAGCGAGCGGCCGCAGAGGGCGAAGGCGCGATCGACCGGATGATCGCGAAGCTCGTGCACCGGGACGGCGGCGAGAGCGACGCAGAGCCGGCGGCCGAGCTCACGGACGAGCAGCTCGAGCAGGTACGCGCCTTCGCGATCGAGAAGGGCCGCGCGCTCAAGCTCTCCGACGAGCGCGCGACGCTGCTCGCAGACTCCCTCGTCGGCAGCCTCGCGACGGCATGAGCTCCCAGGCGGCGGAGCCGGAGCGCCGCCCCCGCCTGAATCCGTTCGCGTTCCCGTCCGACACGGCGTTCCGCTTCGGCGTCCTCATCACTGCGGTGGTGGGCGCAAACCTCTATGTCTGGCAATGGATCGCCATCACGCGCCGCAGTCCCACCGAGCAAATTGCCGGGGCCCGTGCATGTCTCCAGTTCTCGGCATCCAATGCGACAACCAACGGCCAGTTCAGTGACGCATCGAAGGCGTTCACCGCGTGTGTCTCCGACCTCTACGGCTATCAGGTGGGATGGATGCTCGGCGGGACAGCGGCATTGCTGCTCACCGCCGCCGCGATCATGCTCGGGATCCCGATGTGGATCACGCGCAGGCGGCACCTGCGGCCGCTGACGGCAGAGGATGCCCCGGCGGCGATCCAGGCCGTCCAGGAGCTGTCACGCGAGCAGGGGATCCGCGCGCCGCGGCTGCTCTGGAACCCGCTCGACCCCTCGCCCGGCGGCCTCGCCTTCGGCCATCCGGGCCGCTACTCGGTCGCGCTCACGGGTGGCCTGCTCGTCAAGCAAGCGACCGATCCCCCCGCTTTCCGCGCGATCGTCCGCCATGAGCTCGCGCACATCCGCAACCGCGATGTCGGAATCACCTACTTCACGCTTGCCACCTGGTACGCCTTCCTGCTCGTCGCCGTGCTGCCGTTCGCGCTCACTCTCCTCGATGAGGGCAAGCTCCTGATCTGGAGCGTCACGTGGCGGCTCGTCCTCCTCGCAGCGCTCGTCTACCTGACCCGCAATGCGGTCCTCCGCTCACGTGAGGTCTACGCGGACCTCCGCGCCTCCGTTCCCGACGGGCCGGACGGCGCGTTGCGACGCGTGCTCGCAGAGCTGCCCCGCCCGGCCACGGGGTTGCTGGGACGCGTGAGGCGCGTCCACCCTGCCCCGGAGCGCAGGCTCGCAGCGGTCGACGACCCGCGGCCGCTCTTCCCACTCGGTGCAGTGGCTGCTTTCGCCGCTGGGCTGACCGCGACGATCGCCTACGGAAACGTGACCCAGCTGCTCTCGACCATCGTCACCGAGCCCTTTGACCTCAGCTTCTTTGCGGCGCTTGCGATCACCCCCCTCGCAGTCGGTGTCGTCGGCGTCGGCATCTGGCGCGAAGCGTTCGCCGCTCTCGCCGAGGGTCGCGAGCCCGCATCGCCCTGGATCGACGGGCTCGCCTTTGCCGCCGGCCTCGTGCTCGGTCCGGAGCTCGCCCTCGAAGGCGTCGTCGTCGTCCGGAACACGCTGGTGCGTGACCTGACGAATCTCGACGGGTTCCTCTGGGCTGCCGTGCTCGTCGGCGGAGTGGTGCTCCTCCTCGCCTGGCTCAGGACCTGCGCGTCGCTCTGGCTTCGTGCCCTCGGCGGCCGACGCTCCCGCGCCGTGGAGGCGGCTGGTCTCCTGGTCGCCGCGTCGGCGACGACCGTCTTCATCGGGGTGTTCTACGCCGTCCGAGATCTGCGTTCCGCCCTCGCGTTCTCGCGGCTCGGCTCGGAGGCTCAGCACGCGTCCGTCGACGCCCAGGTCTGGACGGTCCCGGTCCGCGTCTGGCAGTACGTGATGGACGGCGAGCTGCTGTTCGTCGTCCAGAAGCCGTATTTCGTGCCGGTGCTTGCGCTGCTATCGCTCTTTCCGCTCGCGGCCGTGTTCGTGCGCCGCCGACCTGCGGACACATCCTGGGCGTTCCTGGATCCCGGCGGCGAGCTGAAGACACCCAGCCTGAGCATCCGTGCGTTCCAACCGCTTCTGATCGGCGCGGCCGCCGGCTTCGCGTTTCTCGTCCTGGCCGCTGTCGTCCGTCTCGGCATGCATTACGGCGCCAGCGCCGAGACGCGGGCGCTGGACGCCACGCTGTTGTCGTTCTACGTCTCGATGGTCGCGCTCGCGATCCTCATCCAGCTCGTTGCCGGCGCAGCGGGAGCGTGGCGCGGCGGTCTTGTCGGCGCGCTCGGTGCGTCGTTCGTCGCCGGCTGCTTCGGCTGGCTCGGCGTCGTCGGCGGCCCGACTGCCGGAGGCTGTGTCACCCCGCTCTCGCTCAACCCCGGGCCGTGCGCCTGGACGATCGAGTCCACGTTCTCGTGGCACGTCTTCCAGCAGGTGATCGCGGAAGGCGCGATCGCAGGGCTCGCCGGAGGGCTGGTGGTCGTAGGCGCCAAGGCGCTCCTGCACCGTCGCACGGCCGAGGATCTGCACCCGGCCGCCGCCGGCTAGCGAAGCGAGCGCAAGGCTTCCGAGAGCGACTGCTTCGTCGTCAGCACGCCCTCGAAGAGCTCGCCCTCGCTCGCGACCCGGTCGAGCACCGCGTCCATCGTAAACGCGGCCGGGTCGAGCGACTCGTTCACTTCCTCCCAGCGCAGCGGCGTCGAGACGGGCGCGCCCGCCTTCGGCCTCACCGAGTAGACCGATGCGATCGTCTTCCCTTCGCCGTTCTGGTTCGAGTCGATCAGGACGCCGCGGCGCTTCGCCTTCGTCCATTCGGTCGTCGCGAGGCCCGGATGTGCCCGCGCGATCGCGCCGGCGACGATCTCCGAGAACTCGCGCGTCTGCGCGTACGTGTGGCGCCGCGCGATCGGAACGAGGATGTGGATCCCCTCCGACCCACTCGTCTTCGGGAACGACTCGAGCCCGAGCAGGTCGAGCGTCTCCTTGATCAGGAGCGCGACGTGGATCGTCTCGGGGAAGCCGACGTCCGGAGACGGGTCGAGGTCGAAGAGCACCCAGTCGGGCCGTGACGGCTTGTCGACCCGCGAGTACCAGGTGTTCATGTCGATGCAGCCCATATTCACCATCCAGAGCAGGGCGAGCTCGTCGTTCACGAGCGGGAACTCGATCACGCGGCGCTGCGGTGGCCGGTCCCTCGTCGAGGCCTCGAACGGGCGCGTCGGGATCCATTCGGGCATGTGCTTCGGCGCGTCCTTCTGGAAGAAGAACTTGCCCTTCCAGCCGTCCGGATAGCGCTTCATCGTGAACGGCCGGTCGCGCAGGTGCGGCAGGATCGCCGGCGCCACGTCCCGGTAGTAGGCCAGCAGGTCGCCCTTCGTGATGCCCTCCTCCGGCCAGAAGAGCTTGTCGAGGTTCGAGAGCTTGAGCACACGCCTGCCCTTCCGGATCTCCGGCCCGATTGCCTCGCGTTCCCGGTGCACTTCCTCCGCCTCCTTGTCCTCGCGCAATCCCTGGTAGACCGGCGCCCGCAGGCGGCCGTCGTGCGTCCACTCCGCGAAGCGGACCTCTGCCACGAGCCTCGGCTCCACCCAGACGACGTCGCCCTTGCGCACCTTCGGCATTTTCGGCACCTCGGCGAACGGCGACGTCTCACGGCGCAAGGGCTTCAGCAGAGCGAGCAGGCGCTTGATCTCGGCCTCGTCGAACCCCGTGCCGACGTTGCCCACCCAGCGCCACTCCCCGCCCTCGTTGACTGCAAGCACGAGCGACCCGAAGCCGCTCGCGCGCCGGCCCTGCCCCTTCGTGTAGCCCACGATCACGAACTCCTGGCGGCCCTGCGTCTTCACCTTCAACCAGTCACGGCTGCGCTTGCCCGGCGTGTAGCGCGAGTCGGCCTTCTTGCTCACGACCCCCTCGAGCCCCTGCTCGACGACAGCGTCGTAGAGCGCCCGGCCGTCGTCGAAGGCATCCGAGAGCCGCACGGTCTTGTTGCGCCTGTCGAGGAGGCTGACGAGTCGCTCGCGCCGCTCGGTCAGGGCAAGGTCGATCAACGGCTGGCCCTCGACCTCGAGCATGTCGAAGACGTAGAGGACGAGCGGGACCGAGCCCTGCTGCATCGCCGAGAAGCTCGCCCGGCCCCGCTCGTCGAGAGCGCAGACCTCCCCGTCGAGAACGCAATCGGGGGTCTTCACCGCCTGCACGACCGCCCGCGCAACCGATTGGAAGCGGGTGGTCAGGGAGTTGCCGTTCCGGCTCGTCAGCTCGGCGTCGCCGCCCACGATCGTGACGATCGCGCGATAGCCGTCCCACTTCACCTCGTGCAGCCACTCCGGGCCGGACGGCACCTCGTCGGCCAGTGTCGCCAGCATCGGCCGGTAGCTGCGCGGCGTCCGCGTGGCGGCCTCGTCCTCCTTCTTCTTGACGATCAGCCAGTTCTTCGGATCGCCGCCGAGCTTCGCCGGCACGAGCGTCCAGAGCCCGTTCAGCTTCTCGCCGTGCAGACGCACGGTTAGCCCGCCGTTCGGCTTCTCCTCCACGAGCTCGTAGGTGCCGTGATCCCAGATCTCGACTGTGCCGGCGCCGTAGTTGCCGGCCGGGATCTCGCCCGCGAAGGTTGCGTAGGAGAGCGGGTGGTCCTCCACGTGGACCGCGAGATGCTGCTGGCCGGGCTCGAGGGGAACGCCCTTCGGCACGGCCCAGCTGGCCAGCGCGCCGTCGCGCTCGAGCCTGAAGTCGTAGTGCAGCCGCCGCGCATCGTGGCGCTGGACGACGAAGATCGGATCCTTGCTCCGACGGCCCTTTCCGAATGGCTCAGGGGTCTTGTCAGGTGAACGCTTGCGCTCGTAGTCCTTCAGCGAGGCCATGCCCAGCTCTTATCCCGGCTCGTGTGATTCACAACACTGTTGACAGATGTGTCACAACCGTGACGAACGAGCACCCCAACGAGTGGCGCGACGAACGCGCACACCGCCTTCTCCTGCAAGCGAGGGTCGGTTGAGGCCGGTCATTGCCGGCCTCAACTCGTATCGGAGTGCTTTTCCACCCACATTCGGAACAGGGGAAAAGCCTGTGGAAGCTGTGGAAAGCCTGATCGATCAGGCGAGCACGCCCATCGAACGGAACTTCGCGCGCCGTTTGGCACGGAGCTCGTCCTGGGGCACGTCCTCGAGCTCCTCGAGCGCGTCTGCGACCGCCGCACCGAGCAAACGGGCCGCCTCGTCGGGGTTCTCGTGCGCCCCGCCGACCGGCTCCGGAATGATGCCGTCGATCACGCCGAGCTCGAAGCAATGGGCGGCATCCGGCTTGAACGCGGCGGCGGCCTTGCGCTTCTCCCCGGCGTCGCGCCAGAGAATCGCCGCACAGCCCTCCGGTGAGATGACCGAGTAGATCGCGTTCTCCTGCATCAGGACGCGGTCGGCAAGCGCAATCGCCACGGCGCCGCCCGAGCCCCCCTCGCCGATCACGCACGCCACGGTGGGCACACGGAGGCGCGCCATCCTGGCCTGCGAGCGGGCGATCGCGCCACCCTGGCCGTGTTGCTCCGCCGCGATGCCCGGATACGCGCCCGGCGTGTCAACGAGAGTCACGACGGGAAACCGATGGCGGTCGGCCAGCTCCATGACGCGCATCGCCTTCCGGTAGCCCTCCGGGTAGGCCATGCCGAAGTTCCGCTTCGACCGCTCCTTGATGTCGCGACCCTTCTGATGGCCGATCAGCGCGATCGTCCGGCCCTCGAGCTTGCCGATCCCGGCCACGAGCGCCGGGTCGTCGGCGCGCCCGCGGTCGCCGTGCAGCTCGAACCAGTCGTCCAGGATCCGCTCGACGTAGTCGAGCGTGTACGGCCGATCCTCGTGCCGGGCCAGCTCGACCTTTGTCCAGATCTCCTCATCGGTCGGCTCGGCCTCGATCCGGTCGAGCTGGCGTTTGAGTCGCTCGAGCTCGCCCGAAAGACGGGCGCCGCGCAGAAGGTCCAGTCCGCCTAGCTTGCTCAACCGATCCCGGAGCCTGATCTCTGCATCACGGGCCACCCTACTCCTCTCCGAAGAGGCGAAGCAGCCGTGCAAGCGTGGGTCGCAGCTCGGGACGCGCGACGATCGCGTCGACGTGACCGAAGCGGAGATTCGACTCGGCGAGACCGAAGTCGTCCGGCAGCTTTTCGCGGGTCGTCTGGGCGACGACGCGGGGGCCTGCGAACGACATCAACGCACCCGGCTCTGCGAGCAGGACGTCGCCGAGGCTTGCGAAGCTCGCGAGCAGGCCGCCGGTCGTCGGGTGCGCCATCACCGAGATCAGCGCACACCCCGCCTCGTGCAGCTCCTCGACCGCAACGACGGTCTTCGGCAGCTGCATCAGGGCGAGGATCCCCTCCTGCATGCGGGCCCCTCCTGACGCGGACACCGAGATCAGCGGCACGCCCGCGGACGCGGCGCTCTCGCACGCGCGGGCGAACTTCTCACCCGTGACCGAGCCCATGGAACCGCCCATGAAGGAGAAGTCCATCACCGCGAGCTCGCACGGCAACTGCTCGATCGTGGCGCCGCCGATGACCAGCGCATCGCCGAGGCCGGTTGCGAACTCGGCCTCTGCCAGCCTCTCG
>JAWVCW010000023.1:0-69242 GCA_033857955.1 Gaiellaceae bacterium
TCGGCATCGCCCTCAAGGTCGAGGACGGCGGCCAGCGAGCGCTGCGACCGGCGACCGGTCTCTTCCTCGACCGTCTCGGGCTCGACGGATCCTCGTTCGGCCCGGTCCCGATTCGGAACAGTCGGGACGAGGTCGTCGGCGAGCTTCGAGCCGGCTAACCCGCCGAAACCTCCTGTGAAAAAACTCTTCACATGCCTGTGGATAGCTGTTAAGTTCCCGAGCGCCGAGAGGCGAGCCGGGGGAAATTCGAACCGGCTCTTTGCGTTCCTGGGGCTCCGTCCACCTAGCGCGAAAGAGAGGTCCATTGCTCACAGTCGACATCTCCCTCCCGGACGTCGAAGAGCTTCACAAGCTTGTTCAGGACGGAACGAACAAGGGCTTCCTCACCTATGACGAGATCGTCGCGGGGCTCGAGGACGTAGACCTCTCCAAGGAGCAAGTCGAAGACTTCTACACGTACCTCATCGACCATTCGATCGAGCTGGTCGAAGGCGAGCAGCACAAGCATCCCCCGCACGAGCAGCCCGCCCTGGCCGAGGAGGAGAAGGGCCCGAAGCTCGACCTCTCAGTCGAGCCCTCCCTCGACTCGCTGCGGCTCTACCTGCGCGAAATCGGCAAGGTGCCGCTGCTGACCGCCGACCAGGAGGTCTACCTGGCAAAGCGGATCGAGCGCGGCGACATGAGCGCGAAGACGCAGATGATCGAGGCGAACCTGCGCCTCGTCGTCTCGATCGCGAAAGGCTATCTGGGCCGCGGTTTGAGCTTCCTCGATCTGATCCAGGAGGGGTCGCTGGGGCTGATCCGCGCGGTCGAGAAGTTCGACTACCGCAAGGGCTTCAAGTTCTCGACGTACGCAACCTGGTGGATCCGGCAGGCAGTCACGCGCGCGATCGCGGACAAGGCGCGCACGATCCGGATTCCCGTGCACATGGTCGAGAAGCTGAACAAGGTCGTGCACATCGAGCGTCAGCTCGTGCAGCGGCTCGGGCGCGAGCCCAGGCCCGAGGAGATCGCCGAGGAGCTCGAGATCACGACCGACGAGGTGCGGGAGATCCTGCGCATGGCGCAGCTGCCGGTCTCGCTCGAGAAGCCAATCGGCGAGGAAGAGGAAAGCTCGCTCGGCGACTTCGTCCCGGACGACTCGGCCGAGTCGCCGTTCGACACCGCCTCACTTTCGCTACGCCGCGAGGACGTCGAGCACGCGCTGATGGCGCTGCCGGAGCGCGAGCGGAAGGTGATCGAGCTCCGCTTCGGGCTCTCCGGCGCGCAGCCCTACACGCTCGAGGAGGTCGGACGGGCGTTCGGCGTCACGCGCGAGCGGATCCGTCAGATCGAGAACAACACGCTCAAGAAGCTCGAGGGCCTGCCCGAGGCTCAGGCGCTCAAGAACTGCATGTGACGATCAGTCGCGGTCGCGGCTGATCGGTGCGTCTTCGGCGGCCCGGCTCTCCGGGACGAAGAGCCTGCAGTGCGGGCACTTGAAGCCGCGGTGGCGCTCGACGCCGCCTGCGATGAGCTCGGCCGCAAACGGCTTTCGGCAGTGCGGGCAGCTGGCGATCTGGGCATTCTCCGAGCGTGTATCGGCTGCCATGTCTCCACGGTAGCGAACCGCGCGCGTTCATGTTCCGTCCGATTCCGTCCGTAGCCTGGTGGCGTGGAGTTCGACCCTCTTCGCCGCGGCATTGCGGAGCTCATCGGCACGTTCACGCTGATCTTCGTCGGCATGGGGTCGATCGTCTTCGCGTCGAGCGGGCTCCTCGGGGTCGCGCTCGCTCATGGCCTCGCGATCGCGATCATGGTCTCCGCCGTCGGCCACATCTCGGGCGGCCACTTCAACCCCGCCGTCACCTTCGGCTTCCTCGTCACGCGCCGGATCGCACCGTCGCTCGCGGCTGTCTACTGGGTCGCGCAGCTCAGCGGGGCGCTGCTCGGAGCGCTCGCGCTGCGCGCGACCTTCCCCGACCAGGCGAACCTGGACGCCGGCGTGCCCGTCCTGAACGCATCGATCGGCTCCGGGTCCGGCCTGCTGCTCGAGGCGATCCTGACCTTCCTGCTCGTCTGGGTGATCTTCGCCACGGCCGTCGACCCCGGCGGCGCGTTCAAGTCGATCGCGGGCCTCGCGATCGGGCTCACGATCACGATCGACATCCTCGCCGCCGGCCCGCTGACGGGTGCGGCGATGAACCCGGCCCGCGCGCTCGGCCCGGAGCTCGTGCAGAACGTCTGGAGCGATTTCTGGGTCTACATCATCGGGCCGGGCGCCGGCGCGGCGGTCGCGGCGCTGCTCTATGACCGGCTCTACCTTCGTCCGCTCGCGCCGGTGCCCGTCGGCGTGCCCGAGTCGGGCGTGCTCGAGCCACGCCCGGGCGACGCCGCGACGGACTAGGCGCCTCGTCCAGCATCTGGTAGACCTGCGGGGTGTGAGACGGCTCGTCGCAGTCGGCTGCGTTCTCGTGGCGGTCGCCCTGATCGGCGCCGGCGCCGGCGCGTCGATTCCGGCTGCGAAGGTGTGCGAACCGACGCTGTCCGACGGCGCTGGGCCGTTCGGACGCGGGGCGCCGCCGCGGCGGGCGAAGATCGGCACCGGCCACGTGCTCACCGGCACGGTGCTCTCGGTCGACTGCCGCCCGATTGCCGGCGCTCGCGTTCATCTCTGGCAGTCGAACCGGCGTGGCGAGTACACCCGCGCCGGGAGCGCCACCGTCGTCACCGACCGTGCGGGACACTTCCGCTTCGAAGGCCCGCGCCCGATCTCGTACGGGGGGCGGCCGCCCCACATCCACCTGCGGATCCTCGCGCGCGACCACGAGGTGCTGGTGACGCGCTACGTGCTGGCGCCGGGAGCAAAGCGCGGCTCGATCACGGTCGTGCTCGCCCCGGTTCGTCTCTAGCCAATACATGCGCGGCGACCGCGCCGAAGGCGGCGTGGTCTGCGAGTTGCGGCAGAAGTGGCAACGCCCGGACCCGTGCGAAGACCCGCGCGCCGGCGCCGAGATCGAGCGCGCCGATTGCGAGCCCCGCGAGCGCGCCGCGCGCTGCGCCCCGTACGCCCGCGCGCTCGAGTACGAGCGCCCAGCCGAGCGAGAGGGCGAGATGGACGGGGACCGCCGCGGCGAGCAGCCGCCCGCGCCTCGTCTCGCCGGGCAGCAGGATCGAGCCCGCGGCGACCACGGCCTCGAGCGGATCGCGGCCGGTCACGAGGGCGTGCAGCGTCGAAGGAGCGCCGCTCAGCGCCGCCGCCCACGCCGCTGCTCGGATCACGCGCATGCTCGAGGATAGTCTTGTGCCGTGCCTGTCCAGACGAGGGACGCCGCGGGCGCGGAGGAGCGCGTCACCCCGCTCGAGCTCTTCTTCGACCTGATCTTCGTGTTCGCGATCACGCAGGTCACCGGACTCATCGCCGAGGACCCGACCTGGGCCGGAGTCGCGAAGGGCCTCCTCGTGCTGGGCGTGCTCTGGTGGGCCTGGGCCGCGTACGCCTGGCTCACGAACACGATCGACCCCGAGGAGGGTGTCGTCCGGATCGCGATGTTCGGGGCTATGGGGGCCATGCTGATCGCCTCCCTGGCGGTGCCGGACGTCTTCGGCGACGACGCGTTCCTCTTTGCCTGCGCGTACGGGATGGTCCGGATCGCGCACCTGGTGCTGTACGCGGTCGCGGGCCGTGGAGATCGCGACCTGCTCGGCGCCGTGGCGCGCCTTGCCGCGGGCACCGGGACCGGCGTCACGCTCCTCTTCGTCGCAGCGACGCTCGACGGCAGGGTGCAGGTCACGGTCTGGGCGATTGCCCTGGTCATCGACCTGCTCGGGGCATACATCGGCGGCGGCAGGGGTTGGCGGCTGGCGGCCGGGCACTTCGCCGAACGGCACTCACTGATCGTGATCATCGCCCTCGGCGAGTCGATCATCGCGCTAGGGCTCGGTGCGAGCCACACGCTCGACGCGGGCTCGATCGTCGCCGCGCTGCTCGGGCTGGCGGTCGCGGCGGCCATGTGGTGGGCGTACTTCGACGTCGTCGCGATCGTGGCCGAGCGCAGGCTCCGCGAGACGACCGGCGACGCGCAGCTCGCGATGGCGCGCGACTCCTACAGCTATCTCCACCTGCCGATGGTCGCCGGGATCGTCCTCTTCGCGGTCGGTGTGAAGAAGACGCTGGGCGACGTGGGCGAGCCGTTGAAGCTCGTGCCGGCGGTTGCCCTGTGCGGTGGCGTGGCGATGTACCTCGCAGCCCACATCCTCTTCCGGCTCCGCAACGTCCAGTCCCTGAACAAGCAACGGCTCGTCGTGACCGTGCTCCTGCTCGCGCTCGTGCCCGCCGCCGTCGAGCTGCCTGCGCTCGGGACGCTCGCAGCAGTCACCACCCTCTGCGTCGGCCTGATCGCCTACGAGGCGATTCGCTTCGCGGACGCGCGCGAGCGCGTGCGCCACGCTCCCGAGCCGGCCGCCTAGCCCCGGCCGCCCTCGAGCGGGAGCCCGGCCGCGACCCAGTCGGTCTTGCCGTCGGCGTAGTGGCGGACATTCTCGTAGCCGAGCTCGATCAGCTCGTTCGCGACGATCACAGAGCTGTCGCAATTCGCATCCGAGCAGTAGACGATCACCTCGGTGCTGCGGTCCGGGATCCGCCGCTGGGCTCGTCCGTCCACCGACTTGGGCGGCAGATTGATCGCGCCCGGCAGATGCGACCTCGCGTAGGAGATCGGCGAGAGCGCGTCGACGAGCACGAACTCGTCGCCGCTGTCGATCTTCTCGAGAAGGGTCTCCCGGCTGATGTGTCCGAGCGGCTGCGCCATGCCGCAAGTGTGCCGAAGGTCTGCGGCTTTCCCGCAGCAAGGCTGCGTGGCGCCACGATGGCCGCCAGCGGTCGCGCTCCTAGGCTCCGAGGACAGTGAAGACCTACGCAGTCAAGTGGCGCGAACCTGACGGGCAGACCTTCATCGGGCGCCTGTCGCTCGGCCCGCGTACGCTCCTTCTCGACGGGCGCCGGTCCGGCGTCGACGAGCCTCCGGTCAACCGCCAGTTCGGCTACCGGGGCCTTCAGGGCCTGCGGATCGGCAGCCGAGGCGCCGACCGGCTCGATGGCCGGCCCGCTCTGGTCGTCCAGCGGCCCGACGGCGACTACCTCGTCGCCGACGCCGGGCAGGGCGCCCCGATCGTCCAGGAGCTCGTCGAGCGCTTGGCCGAGCTAACCGGGCCGCAGAAAGCCTGCGGATAACCCGCAGCGGGTGTGCGCTCCGCCCCGGATATCAGGGCGCCGCTCCAGATCTACGTTCAGGTCACACATCGAACCAAGGGAGGCACGACATGAGGAAGCTCTTTGAAATCGGCGGGATGGTTGCAGGACTGGTGCTGGTGGTCTTCGGCATCGCGGCGATCTCCATGGGCATCAACGGCCGCGCGACGGTCCGCGACAGCCTCAAGCAGGAGCAGATCGTCTTCGGCGCCGCTGACGACCCGGTGGTCGCGAAGTTCGCGTCCCAGTGGGCCGAGCAGCCGCTCCGGACCGGTGCCCAGGCACGGGCATTCGCCCAGGTGATGCACGGGCACGCGCTCGAGGCGTCCGACGGCCTGGCGTACGCGGAGATGGGACGTTTCGTCTCAGCTGCCGACCCGAAGAGCCCGGCCGGCACGAGTGACGAGGCCGCGGCACTGAAGGACGAGAAGGGGAGCCCGGTCTCGAACGGGGCCCGCAACACCTGGGTCACGGCGACCGCACTCTCGACCGCGCTGAACATGAGCTACATGGCCGAGCAGATGGCGCTCTTCGGCATCGTCGTCGGCATTGCCCTCCTGCTCAGCGGCATCGGCTTCATCGTGTTGGCCCTGGGCGGAGCGCTCAGCCGTCGCGAGTCGGTGCTCGTGAAGCGTGGGGAGAAGGAAGTCGCCCCCAAGCCCGCGACCGCAATCCTCTAGATCCCTCACCACGTGCCCCTAGTCGAGGGCGGCACCGGCCGCCCTCGACGTTTCTGCAAGGAGGAGCAATGCCCGCCAGCCTCGACTTCGAGAACGTCCGCCGCCGCCTGGCGGCCGGTGAGGGCGGCTACGAGATCGTGCACGCCTCGCCCGGCCTCGAGCTCGGCGTCTATGTGCTGGTCGCGCCCGAGCCCGACCGTCAGCAACCTCACGAGGACGACGAGCTCTACGTCGTCCTCGAGGGAAGCGGCGTGCTCGAGCTCGAAGGCGAAACCGTGGAGCTCGAGGAAGGCCGAGCGGTCTTCGTGCCTGCCGGGGCCGACCACCGCTTCGTCGGCTACGAGCAGCTCAGCGTGCTCGTCGTCTTCGCCAAGTCCAAGCAGCCCTGAGAACGACAACCACTCGAAGGAGACGCACCGACATGGCTTCACATCCCGCCTCTTCGCACCGCCGCCCCCCGGAGATCGAGTCACAGGCGTTCCTAAAGGTCACTGCGCTCCTACTGGGGATCCTTGTTGCCGTTGTCGGGTTCTTCTCGCTTCTGATGTGGGCCGATGCCCGCAAGTCGCGTGATGTCGCCGTCAAGCCGGCTGCGGCGACCTCCGTGCACGACCACGCGACGAATCACAACGTCGCGCTGCCGCTGAACAGCTTTGCCGGCGTCGTTCCCGAGAACGCGGCCGAGCTCGCGGCCGCGCACAAGCCATACGACGCGGCGCTGCCGCCGCTCCCTGCCGGCGACCTCGTCAAGGTGCACATGACCCTCAAGGACATCACGGTCGAGATCGCCCCTGGTGTCAAGTACAACACCTGGGCCTTCGACGGCCACGGCGCCCCCGGCCCGGTCGTGCACGTTCGCGAGGGCCAGACCGTCGAGATGACGCTCACCAACGGTGGCGCGATCCCCCACTCGATCGACTTCCACGCAGCCCGCATCGCGCCGAACAAGGCATTCAGGGACGTCGCGCCGGGCGAGTCCTTCACCTTCCGCTTCAAGGCCTCCGACCCGGGCGTCTTCATGTACCACTGCGGCACCAAGCCGGTGCTGGCCCACATCGCCAACGGCATGTACGGCGCCATCGTCGTCCAGCCGAAGGCCGGGCTGCCGCCGGTCGACAACGAGTACGTGCTGGTCGCCAGCGAGTGGTACCTGAACGGCGACGGGATCAAGGAGCCAGCCTCGCTCGACATGGCAAAGGCGCGCTCGATGAGCCCGGACTGGACGACGTTCAACGGCTACGCGAACCAGTACGTCAACCATCCGCTGACTGCCAAGCCCGGTGAGACGACACGCTTCTACGTGGTCGCCGCCGGCCCGACGCTCGACACCAACTTCCACGTCGTCGGCGCGATCCTCGACCGGGCCTGGGTGAACAGCGACATGACCAGCCCACCGCAGGTAGGCGTGCAGACGGTCGTCGTCCCCGCGGGTGGGGGAGGCGTGTTCGACGTCAAGATCGACGACGAGGGCCTCTATCCATTCGTCAGCCACGCCTTCGCCCACGTCGATCTCGGCCAGGTCGGGCTGCTCAAGGTCGGCAATCCGAAGGGAACGATGTCCCACTGATGACGAGGCTCGCGAACAACCGCTGGAGATTCGCCGTCGTGATCGTGGTCGGGGCGGCGCTCGCTGCGGCTCTCATCGGCGCAAGCCAGGTCGGCGCGGAGCAGACTCAGACCGGTGAGCTCGCTCCGGCAGTCGACCCGCCCTTCGCCGGGATCGAGCAGCGAGGCGTGGTCCTCGGCTCGTCCGTCGCGCCCGTGACGCTCGTCGAGTATGCCGACCTGCAGTGCCCCTACTGCGCGCAGTGGTCGCGCGAGACTCTGCCGGTCCTCGTCGCCGAGTACGTCGAGGCCGGCAAGCTCAGGATCGTGTTCCACGGCCTTGCCTTCATCGGCGCCGACTCCGACAAAGCCCTCCGCACGGCGATCGCCGCGGGTCACGACGATCACCTATGGGACGTCGTCCATGGCCTCTACGCACGCCAGGGCGCGGAGAACTCCGGCTGGGTCACGGACGAGCTCGTCCGTGAGATCGCCTCGGGGGTCCGCGGTCTCGACGGCGAGAAGCTCCTCTCCGCACGCTGGGAGAGCTCGGTCGAGCCGGAGCTGAAGCGCGGAGTCGCTGCCGCCGGGCGCGCCGGCGTGCACAGCACTCCCGCCTTCCAGATCGGGCGGACCGGCGGTCGTCTCGAGCTCGTCGAGATCAGCTCGCTCGGGCCCGACGGCATCCGCCCCGCGATCGAGGCGGTGCTCGCCGGATGAGTGAGCACACGGTCCGGCTCGCAAGCGCCGTGATCGCCGCCGTGGGTGCGGCGGTCACCGCCTACCTGCTCTACGTCCGCCAGGCCGGTGGCGCTCTCGTCTGCTCGACCGGCGGCTGCGAGACCGTTCAGAGCTCGGCCTACGCCGAGGTGCTGGGTGTGCCGGTCGCGGCGCTCGGTCTGGTCGGGTTCCTCGGCCTGTTCCTGGCGGCACTCGCCCGCGGCGAGTGGGCGCGCCTGAGTCAAGCAACGCTCGCACTCGCGGCTCTTCTCTTCAGCGCCTATCTGCTCTACATCCAGTTGGTCGTGATCGGCGCGACCTGCGAGTGGTGTCTCGCGAGCGATGCTCTCACGGCCACGATTGTCGCCCTGGCCCTCCTGCGCCTCCGGCTCGGCGAGGCACGGCCTAGGGTGACTTGATGGTTGCAATCGAACACGCCGACGTCATCCTCCGCGACGGCCACACGCTGCGCCTTCGCCCGCCCACGAGTGGCGATGCCGGCGCCTTGCTGGCCTTCTTCACCGCGCTGTCACAGCGGAGCCTCTACCTGCGCTATCACGGCCTGCCGGCGCTGGGGCCGCGTCTCGTCGAGTCGCTCGTCGAGCCGGACTGGCAAGAGCGAGGGGTGCTCTTGGGCGCGCTCGTCGACGAGGACGGGGAGCGAGTCGTCGCCGTCGCCAACTACGTCCGCCTGCGCGACCGCAAGCTCGCCGAGGCGGCCTTCGCCGTCGCCGACGAGCATCAGGGCCGCGGCGTCGGCACGCGCCTGCTCGAGCAGCTCGCGGCCCGGGCGGCCGAGGTCGGCATCGAGCGCTTCGTTGCACTCGTGCTGCCGGACAACCGCGCGATGCTCGGCGTCTTCGAATCGGCAGGCTTCGAGCTGACCCGCGAGCGTGAGAGCGGCGAGGTGGAGGTGCAGTTCCCGATCGCGGCGACCGAGGTCTACCGCGAGCAGGTCGAGGCCCGCGACCACGAGGCCGTCGTCGCCTCGCTCAGGCCGTTCTTCCTGCCTCAGAGCGTCGCCGTCATCGGCGCCTCCAAGCGACGGGGCTCGATCGGCGGCGAGCTCTTCCGCAACATCCTCGAGGGCGACTTCGCCGGCGCCGTCCACCCTGTCAACCGCGACGGTGAGCCGGTGGCCGGCGTCCGCGCGTACAGCACGATCGGCGAGATCCCCGATGCGGTCGATCTTGCCGTGATCACCCTGCCGGGCGCGGCGGTCATCGGCGCGGCGGAACAGGCGCTGCGCAAGGGCGTCCGTGCGCTCGTCGTGATCTCGGCCGGTTTCGCCGAGATCGGCAGCGAAGGCCTGGAGCGGCAGGAGCAGTTGCTCGCGCTCGTCCGTTCCTACGGTGCGCGGCTGATCGGACCCAACTGCCTCGGCATCGCCGTCGCGGGGCCGAGTCTCAACGCGACCTTCGCCGCTCGCTCCGCACCCGCCGGCAACATCGGCTTCTCGTCGCAGAGCGGCGCCCTCGGCCTGGCCCTGCTCGAGGCGGCCGAGTCGCGCGGCCTCGGTCTGTCGGCGTTCGTGTCGATCGGCAACAAGGCCGACGTCTCCACCAACGACCTCCTCGAGTGGTGGGAAGACGACGATGCGACCGAGGTCGTGCTGATGTACGTCGAGTCGTTCGGCAACCCGCGCCGCTTCGGGCGCCTCGCCCGCCGTGTCGCCCGGACGAAGCCGATCCTGGCGCTCAAGAGCGGAACGACCGCAAGCGGCCAGCGGGCCGCGGCCTCGCACACGGCCGCGCTGGCCGGCTCTGAGGCGGCGGTCAACGCGCTCTTCCACCAGGCCGGCGTGATTCGCGCTTCCTCGCTCGAGGAGCTGGTCGACGTTGCGGCGCTGCTCGCCGGCCAGCCGGAGCCGAAAGGCCGCCGCGTCGCAGTGCTGACCAATGCGGGCGGGCTCGGGATCCTCTGCGCCGACGCCTGCGAAGCGGCAGGCCTGAACCTGCCCGACTTCGGTGACGAGACACGGTCGGCGCTCTCCGAGCTTCTGTCCCCGGAGGCCGGCTTCGAGAACCCTGTCGACATGCTCGGCGGCGCCACCGCGAAGACCTATGCGTCGGCATTGCCGCTCCTCCTGGAAGACGCACAGGTTGACGCCGTCATCGTCCTGTTCGTCCCCACGGTAACCGCAACTGCCGACGAGGTGGCGGAGGCAATCGACGGCGCGACCGCCCAAGCCGCAAGCGGCAAGCCCGTCCTCGCAGTGGTGCTGAACGCGGACGGCATCCCGGGAGCGCTTCGGCGCGAGGGGACACACGTCGCCGCCTTCCCCTACCCGGAGTCGGCGGCGCGGGCGCTTGGACGCATCGCCGAGCGAGCCGAGTGGCTCCGCCAGCCTCACGGCTTCGTTCCGGTCCTCGAGAGGATCGACCGCGACGCTGCCGAGCGCGTCGTCGAGCGTGCGCTCGACGGTGGCAACGATGCCTGGCTGACTCCGGCCGACACGCGTGAGCTCCTGCTCGCCTACGGCCTGCCGCTCGTGCCCGAGCGCCTCGCCGGCAGCGCCGACGAGGCCGTCGCCGCAGCCGAGCAGCTCGGCTTTCCGGTGGTCGTCAAGACGGCGGTTGCCGGCGCGCACAAGACCGAGCTCGACGGCATCGCCCTCGATCTCCCGGACGGCGAGGCTGTGCGAGCCGCAGCCGACAGGATCGGCGGGCCGGTGATCGTCCAGCCGATGATCCCGAACGGCGCCGAGCTCCTGGCCGGCGTCGTCCAGGACCCCGTCTTCGGGCCGCTGGTCGGCTTCGGTCCCGGCGGCGTCTTCGCCGAGCTCATCGGCGAAGCCGCTTTCAGGATCGCGCCGCTCACCGACCGCGATGCAGAAGAGCTCGTCGAAGGCGGCAAGGCCGGAAGGCTCGTGCGCGGCTTCCGCGGCGCGCCGGCCACGGACGGCGCGGCGCTCGCCGACCTGCTTCTGCGGCTCGCCCGCCTGGGCGAGGACATCCCTGCCGTCGCCGAGCTCGACCTCAACCCGGTGCTAGCGCTCCCGGACAGCTGCGTCGTCGTCGACGCCCGCGTCCGTGTGCAGCGCCCGGAGCTCGCTGCTCGAGCCAAGACCTGGTAGCGGAGAGGGCGTTAATCGCTCTCCGACTCCAGCATCCCCTGCTCGAGCGCGTAGCGGACGAGCTCGGCGCGGGTGGTGATCCTGAGCTTCTGCATGATGTGCGCGCGGTGGGTCTCGGCCGTGCGCACCGAGATGTAGAGCTGCGCCGCGATCTCCTGGTTCGTGTGCCCGAGCGCCAGGAGCCGGAGCACTTCGCGCTCCCGGTCGGAGAGCGGATCCTCCTCGGCGCGCTTGCGCTCCTCGGCGTCGGCGGCGAGCATCCGCGCGCCGAGCGCCGGATGCACGTAGCTCCCACCGCCGGCGACGTCGCGGATCGCTGCGACAACGTCCGTGTCCACCGCCTCCTTCAGCACGTAGCCGGAAGCACCGGCGGCGAATGCCTCGCGCACGTAGTGGGGGTCGTCCTGCATCGAGAGGATCAAGACCTTCGCGTCCGGCGCATCGTGGAGAACGTCCGGGATGACCTCGATGCCGGTCTTCCCGGGCATCACCACATCCATCAGGATCACGTCGGGCTTGGTGGCACGTGTCTGGAAGACGGCGCTCCGGGCGTCTCCGGCCTCGCCGACGACCTCGATGTCGGGCTCCGACTCGAGCACCTTGCGGAGCCCTGCTCGGACGACAGCGTGGTCGTCGACGATCAGGACGCGGATCGGCTCGCTCATCGCAGCGGTACCTCGGCCACGATCGTGGCGCCGGCGTCCGGACTCGACTCGATCTTCAGCTTGCCGCCGAGAAGCGCCAGCCGCTCGCCCATCCCGAGCAGGCCCAGACCGTCGCCCCCGTCGCCGGGCGTGAAACCGAGGCCGTTGTCCTCGATCACAGCGGTGATCGCGCTGCCGCTGCGAGCGAGGACGATGCTGACCACGCTCGCCTGCGCGTGCTTGACGATGTTCGTCAGCGCCTCCTGCACGATCCGGTACAGCGCGGTCTCGACGTCGCTCGGCAGCCGGTCGCCGACGCCGGCCTCCAGGTCGACCCGCATTCCGGTCTGCTCCGAGAACGTGTCGCGCAGATGCTCGAGCGCCGCGACCAGGCCGAAGTCGTCGAGGGCTTTCGGCCGCAGCTCGACGGCGAGTCGGCGGACGTCGTGCAGCGTCTCGACCACCTGCTCGCGAACCGCCGCCAGGGCGTCCGCGCGCTCCTCGTCATTCCCGGCCTCCTCGACCGCATTCAGGCCGAGGAGCACCGAGGTCAGCTCCTGCCCGGTCTGGTCGTGCAGCTCCCGTGCCAGCCGGCGCCGCTCGAGCTCCTGCGCTTCGACGACCCGGCGCAGCGCGTCGCCGGCGACGCGTGCGGACAGATCGACTGCGATCGCGGCGCGTGGAGCAAAGGTCTCGGCCAGGCGCAAGTCGGCATCGGTGAAGCCCGGGTCGGTGCCTTCCCTGTCGTGGGCGACGATCAAGCCGATCGGCCTTCCGGCGGCGACGAGCGGGACGTAGAGGCCGCTGCGGGCGCCGAGCCGACGGGCCGCCTCCTGGTCAACCTCGGGATCGTCGAGGAGCGAGTCGACGCGCTCTGCGCGGCGCCGCTCCAGCACCCGGCCGCTCTTCGATCCTGCTTGCTCGAGCTGCATGCCGGCGATCTCGCCGGCGCGGTCGCCGTCGGCTGCCTCGACCCGTAGCGTCCCGTCGCCCGCGGGCAGCGCGATCGTCACGAGCCGTGCCCCGATCAGTGCGCGCAGGCGGCGGGCGATCAGCTCGAGCAGGGGTGCGAGCTCGATCTCGCTCGCCAGCGCCGTCCCGACTTCGTTCAGCGCTTCGAGCTGCTCCGACCAGGACGTCGCCGCCTCGTACAGGCGCGCGTTCTCGATCGCCACCGCCGCCTGGCTCGCGAGCGTCTCGACGAGCTCCTCGTCCTCCGGGGTGAACGACCCCGACTCCGTTTCGGCCAGGTAGAGATTGCCGAAGGCCCGGCCGCGGAGCAGGATCGGCACGCCGAGAAAGCCGCGCATCGGCGGATGATTCGGCGGGAAGCCGACCGAGCGTGGGTCGTCGCTGATCGACTCCAGTCGTAGCGAGCGCGCGTCGGTGATCAGTGCGCCGAGAATGCCGCGGCCGCGTGGGAGGTCACCGATCTTCGCCACCGTCTCGGCGTCGATGCCCGTGTGCACGAAGCGCTCGAGCCCCGTTCCCGAGGGATCGATCACGCCGAGCGCGGCGTACTGGGCGCCCGTCAGGGCGGCGGCCGTTTCGGCCAGCTTCAGCAGCAGATCGTCGAGCGACAGCTCTGAGCTGAGCGCGATGCCGGCGTCGACCAGGCCGCGCAATCGCTCCTGTTGCTTGGCCGGAGTGGGCACTGTGCCCGTAGACGCTATCGCCGTCAGCAGACGCACAACGCCGAGACCCCGGGAGATACCGGGGCCTCGGCGTTCGATGCGAGCCGACGAGCAGGGGCGGGACTAGTTCTCACCCTCCTGCTGGGTGTCGGCGTTCGGGTTGCCCGGCTCGTCGGCGTGGCCGCCCGGACCGTCGTCGCCGGGTACCTCGGAGCCGCTCTCGGCCCGCTCTGCCGTCTCGTTCCCGGCCGGCTCGGACGCGTCGTCCTTGCCGTTCTCGTCCTGGATCGAGTCGGTGTCGGCGGCGCCGTCGGCCTTCTCGGCAGGCTCTTTCGCCGGGGCCTCGGCCTTGGGAGTGGCCTTCTGAACCACGGCCGGCGCCTTCGCCGGCTGCGAGCCGCCCCCTGCTGCCGAAGCGAGCGCGGAGCCGCCGACAGCGAGTGCTGCGAGCGCTGCGATTGCCGCCCCTACCTTGGTCAGTCGCTTACGCATGTTCGTTTCTCCTTTCTGTCGATTGCGATACGGACATGCGTGGCGGACGGTAGGGAGGCCCGATTAGCCGACCGTTAGAGATAAGAGGCTCATCTGCCTCTAATCCGTTTCTAATGATGGGCTGAGACCATTCGCGGCGAGATGAAGGTTCTCGTCGTCGAAGATCAGCTCAAGATGGCCGGCCTGCTGCTGCGCGGCTTTCGCAAGAACGGCGACGCTGTGGACGTCGCCCGCACAGGAGAGGACGCGGTCTGGATGACAGGCGCGGCCGAGTACGACGCGATCGTGCTCGACGTGATGCTGCCGGGGATGGACGGCTTCGAGACCCTCGCCGCGCTGCGTGAGCAGGGTCGCTGGACGCCGGTCCTGATGTTGACCGCCCGCGATTCAATCGAGGATCGGATCGCGGGACTCGACGTCGGGGCCGACGACTACCTGACGAAGCCGTTCTCGTTTGCCGAGCTGCTCGCCCGTCTGCGCGCGATCGTCCGGCGCGGCGCGGTCGAGCGGCCGACCGTCCTCGATGTCGGCGACCTCCGCCTCGACCCCGCGACGAAGCAGGTCTGGCGTGGGACGACCGAGATCGAGCTGACCGCGAAGGAGTTCGCGCTGCTGGAGGCGTTCATGCGACGCCCGGGCGAGGTGCTCTCGCGCGACCATCTGCTCGAGCAGGCGTGGGACATGGGCTACGACAACCGCTCGAACGTGATCGCCGTGTACGTCAACTACCTCCGCGACAAGATCGACCGCCCGTTCGGCGCGAGCTCGCTCGCGACCGTCCGCGGCTCGGGCTACCGGCTTCGAAAGGACGATTCGCGATGAGCCGCATGCCGATCCGAGTCCGGCTCACGCTCGCCTTCGTGCTCGCCATGGGCCTCGTGCTCGCGGCGGTCGGTCTCTTCCTCTACGTCCGCGTCGGGTCCGCCCTCGACCGCACGATCGACCAGGGCCTCCGAGGTCGTGCCGCGGACGTCGCCGCTCTCGTCCAGCAGGCGGACTCCGGCCTTCGCGAAGCGGGGGGCCTGCGCGGGGCGGACAATGGCTTCGCCCAGGTCGTCGGGCCGCAGGGAACCGTGTCCGACTCGACGCCGGGACTGGGCGACCAGCCTTTGCTCACCGGCAACCAGCTCGCGCGAGCGCGTCGAGGCCAGACCTTCTTCGAGCGGACGATCGGCGACGAGCACGTGCGCCTGCTGGCGGTCCCGGTCGCAGCGCAGGACGCGCGGCTCGTCGTCATCGTCGGTGCGACACTCGAGCCACGGGCCGACGCGCTCGCGGATCTCGAGCGCCAGCTTCTCGTCGGCGGGCCGATTGCGCTGCTGCTTGCCTCCGTGGCGTCCTATCTCCTTGCCGCGGCTGCGTTGCGTCCGGTCGAGCAAATGGGCGAACGCGCTGCGACCGTCTCGGCGGCCAGTCCGGGACGGCGCCTGCCCGTTTCGCGAGCCGACGACGAGATCTCGCGTCTCGGCGGCAGGCTGAACGACATGCTTGCGCGCCTCGAGGCCGCACTGGAACGCGAACGCGCGCTCGTCTCGAACGCCAGCCACGAGCTGCGGACCCCACTCGCCCTGCTGAAGACCGAGATCGAGCTGGCCCTCGACGAGCCCGACTCTGCACCCGCGCTCGCGGCCGCGCTTCGCTCAGCCGGCGAGGAGACCGATCGGCTCGCCCAGCTGGCCGACGATCTGCTGCTCCTCGCGAGCATCGACTCCGGGAAGCTGCCACTCCGCCGCACGCGCGTCCCGGTCGCAGAGCTGCTCGACTCGATCGCAACCCGCTTTCGCCGCCGGGCAGCCGATGCCGGCCGCACGATCGAAGTTGCGGCTCCGGGTGACCTGGTCGCGCTCGTCGACCGTCGCCGGTTCGAGCAGGCCCTCGCCAACCTCGTCGAGAACGCGCTACGCCACGGCGCCGGCACCGTTCGACTCGAAGCGGGCAACGGTCCCGGCGGGCTGACGATGCACGTCAGCGATCAGGGGCCCGGGTTCCCGCCGCAGTTCCTCGACCTCGCCTTCGCACGATTCAGCCGCGCTGATGGCTCACCAGCCGGAACCGGGCTCGGTCTCGCGATCGTGGCCGCGATTGCAGACGCACACGGCGGCACCGCCACCGCCTCGAACGGTGCAGCCGGAGGGGCCGAGATCGCGTTGACCGTGCCGGCACCGGAGTGAGCTCGGCGGTGCCCGACCCCCTTCGTTTCCATCCTCAATCCGGTGCGAGAAGGTCCGCCACGGCGCCGAATATGAGCCCGCCCACGGCAGCGATGAGTGCGACCCACCCAGGGTTGTTCGCCAACCAGTCGATCGAGTACCACCCCGAGTCGGGAATTGCGAGCGACCAGATTCCGAACGCCACCACAGCCAGGCAGGCCAGGACCCAGTCACGGGACTTCACCTTCTTACGTGTTGTGAGGGCGGCAAGGAGGACGAGACCGAACGCCAATGCGCCGCTGACGATCAGCCAGATCAGGCTTGGGTTCGGATCTGGGGTCTGAGTCCGGAGCGTCGTGATCCCGACCGTGTAGATGGCGATCACGTCGGCCGGGATCCACTGCACAACTCGGTCCACGAACGCCTTGACTGGCGAACCGGGAGCGAGCGTGCCAGCCCCGCTCTGACGCCCGACGCCCCACGCGCTCATAGACGCACTTCGGGTTGGTTGGTACGCTCGATCTGCCGACTGTAACGCTGTTTGGCTTCACGGTGCAATGTGGCTGACCCCTTCCAGGAACTCGACATCGCGACGCGGGACAGGGTGGTCACCGCGCTCTACGCGTGGGCCGAGCGCCAGGAGGATCCGAGCGAGCCCGTTCTGCGTTTCCTCGACGGCTCGGCATTGAGCCCGCAAGATCTTCTCGACGAGTCACCGGCGCACATCTTCTTGCCGCCGGACGTGATCGCACGGGCTTTTCCACCTGACACGGGAGAACCGCCGAGCCGCGCCTGGAGCCACGTCGTCAACCTCGTCGCAGTGAGCGTGCAGCACGGAGAAGATCTCGACGAGATCCTCTCGGAGCTCGCCAACGAGTACGAGGCGCTCTGACGGTTCTCGTCATCACGCCGCGCGACGACCGCTCGTCACGCCAGTCCGCCGCCTGGGCCGACGAGCTCGAAAGACGGTTTCCGACTCAGATCGACATCCACAGCTCGAAGTCGTGGGCGAAGGTCGATGCGCAGCTGTCGCACCATCAGCACGTCATGTACTTCGGGCATGGTGACAAGGACGCGCTCATCGTTCCTGCAGGGCTGCTCAGGAAGAAGGTGGTTCTCGCTGACGAAGTCAATCTGACCGGGACTCCAGACCGCATCGTCATCGCCGTCGCGTGTTGGTCGAGCGACGGCCTGGGCAAGGCGGCGACGGACAAGATCCATTCCGTCCCCGTACAGAGCTACCTCGGGTGGCTCGACGAAGTCAGTTGGCCCGAGGAGTGGCCGGACCCGATCGGCGATGCCGTGGTCGAGGGGCTCTCACCGCTGTTCAACGGCCAGACCGTCGCCGATTGCCGGCGTGAGCTCGAGAGCCGTCTCGACGATGCACACGACACCTACCGCACTCAAGGGCAAAACCACATGGCGCCCGACCGAGTGCCGTTTGGGAAGATGTGCGCGCTGTACTGGCGGCACCGGATGGACGTGCAAGGCGACGACCGGGCAAGCATCTAGCGACTTCGATCTCGTGTCTCCTGCCGCTACTGGTCGCCTCGCCAGACTCCGACGAACGCGCCCTTGATCCCACGCCGGCCGACGAAGAGAAAGACCGCGGCCATGAGGCCGCCGATCGCCGCGCCGACCTCGGGTGGTATCGCGGTTCCGTTCAGCCCGACGAGCCAGATGACGAGCGGAGCGAGTCCGGAGCCGGAGCCCAGAGCCATCGATGCGTTCGGATTGTTCGAGACGACCCGACGGGTCGCGCCCCTCGTCGGTGCGTTGGCGACTGCAGCCTGTTCGCTCATGGAAAACCCTCCGTTTGGTGAGCGGGGCCGCAGAGCCCGCCGTCGACCTTCACCTCAAGACGAGCGCGAGGCGACCGATCTTCCATCCGAGTTCGATCGCCCTTGACGGTCGCGTGTGCGATGCGTAGCGTCGCCGGGGTGCAGATCGGTAGGGCCGGGCCCCCAGTAAGCCACATCTGCCAGGCCTATCCCGACAGGGTCGAGGTGCGGGGGCATGACCTCACCGGCGACCTGATGGGCAGGTTGAGCTTCACCGAGTACTTCCACCTGCTGCTGACCGGACGCGAGCCGACCGCTGACCAGCGCTACTTCCTCGATCTGCTCCTGATCAGCATCGCCGAGCACGGGATGATGCCGACCAACGTCGCAGCACGGATGACGCTTGCTGCCGACCCCGGATCGTTGCAGGGTGCCCTTGCCGCCGGGATCCTGGGCGCCGGCCCGGTGATCCTCGGCACGTCCGAATCGTGCGCGGTACTCCTCCGGGAAGCTCAGGAGAAGGTGCTCGCCGGCGGCGCGCCCGCTGAGGTTGCGGCCGAGATGGCAAGTGCGATCCACACCTCCGGCGGCAAGATGCCGGGATTCGGCCATCCGGTGCACAGGCCGCTCGACCCGCGAGCCGAGCGGATTCTCGAGCTCGCGGACGATCGCGGGGTGAGCGGGCCTCACATGCTGCTCGCGCGTCACCTCCGCGATGCCGTGGCCGGGACCTGGGGGAAGCCGCTGACGATGAACGTCTCGATGCCCATCGCGGCGGTGCTGCTCGACCTGGGCTTTGCGCCGACCACCGTGAAGGCCATTCCGCTCCTCGCGCGCACGGCCGGCCTGCTCGCTCACCTCGCTGAAGAGCAGCAGCACCCCGTCGGCTTCCTCCTGGCGGCGCGGGCTGAGGAGGCGATCGAGTACGAGCGACAGCCGGAGGATGGCCGGGGTTGATGCTCGCGCCTGAGGTCGAGGCCAGCCCGTGGGCCGAGCAACTCGCCCTTGACGGGGCTTCCTATCGCACTCAACTCGCGTACCTCTTCGACCGCTCGGCCTTCTATCGCGAGAAGCTGGCAGCGGCGGGATTCGCCTCTGCCGGGGCGGCCGGCGGCCTGGCGGACATCGCGCAGTTGCCGCTCACGGAGAAGCGCGAGATCCGGGCGACGTGCACCGCCGACAATCCGATCGGTGGACATCTCTGCGCCGAGCCGTTCGAGATCGTCCGGATCTACTCGACGAGCGGCACCACCGGGACACCGAGCTACATCCCCCTCACGGCGAGCGATCTCGACAACTGGGTGACGGGCTCGGCGCGCAGCTATTCGGCCTCCGGCGTGTCCGCAGGCCAGCGCGCGATTTCTTCCTACAACGCCGGGCCGTTCGTGGCGGGCGCCGCGATCGAGGCCTTCGACCGCATCGGCCTGTGCCACATCCCGGTCGGCACCGGCAACACCGAGCGTCTGATGACGGCGGTCGAGTCGCTCAGGCCCGAAGCGGCGATCCTCACGCCCTCCTACGCCGCCTATCTGATCGAATGGGCGGCGCAGCGGGACGTCGATCTCGCTGGGTCGAGCGTCGAGCGCGTGCTGGTGGCAGGCGAGCCCGGCGGTGGCGAGCCGGCCTTCCGTGCGAAGCTCGAAGAGGGCTGGGGCGCCAGGGTCACCGAGGCGATGGGCATCGGCGACATCGGCGTGTCGCTCTGGGGGGAGTGCGAAGAGCAGAGCGGCATGCACCTGGGAGCGCGCGGCTTCGTTCACGCCGAGCTGATCGATCCGGAGACGGGTGTCGCGGTCGAGCTGGGCGACGACGCCACCGGCGAGCTCGTGCTGACACATCTTCAGCATCGCGCCGCGCCGCTCCTGCGCTTCCGCACGCGCGATCACGTTCACCTCCGGACGAGCCCCTGCGGCTGCGGCCGCACGGGCCCGCGCATCCGTTGCATCGGACGGACCGACGACATGCTGATCGTCCGCGGCGTCAACGTCTTCCCCTCGGCTGTGCGTGAGGTGGTGAGCGCATTCGAGCCCAAGGTCAGCGGCCACATCCTCGTCAAGCCCAAGGCACCGGGGGTCAAGCAGGAACCGCCGCTGCCCGTGAGCGTCGAGCTTGCGCGGGACTCGACGGGCGACGCAGCCCTCGCGGAAGCGATTCGTGACAGATTGCGCAACGTCCTCGTCGTCCAGACCCACATCGATCTCGTGCCGTGGGGGACCCTGCGGCGCAGCGAATACAAGTCGAAGCTCGTCGAACACTAGACCGGGAGGATCAGATGGCTGACATCACGCTCAACATCCTGAAGCCGAGCGTCAACAACCTCACCGTCCGCATCTTCGTGCGGGCCGCGAAGCTCGACTTCGAAGAGGTCGACGTGTGGGGCCAGACTCAGACGCCCGAGTTCCTGCAGAAGGACCCTGCCCACCTGACGCCGATGATCGAAGAGGAGGGGCTGCCCAGGGGCTCGATGTGGGAGAGCTGCGCGATCATGCAGTACCTCTGCAACAAGCACGATCTCGACCACTTCTATCCGAAGGACCCGGCCCAGCGGGCGATGATCGACAGCGCGATGTTCTACCTGATCGGCACGCTTTATCCGCTGCTCACGCGGGCCACCTATCCCGCGCTCGGCTTCGCCCAGTATCCGGGCGAGGTCGGGACATCCGAGGCGGACGACAACATGAAGGCAGCGGCGCAGCAGGCGGCCGCGACAGCGCTGGCCGAGCCGATCGATGTCTATCGCGCGTTCTTCCTGGACGGCAAGCGGTTCATCGGTGGCGACGCTCCGTCGATTGCCGACATCCGCCTGGCGGCGACGTTCGAGTTCCTGAATGCGATCGACTACGACGTTCCGCCGTGGGCCCGGGCGTACATGGCTGCGATGGAGGAGTCGCTCGGCGAGGCCTATGCCGAGCCCGCGGGTGATGTGCGCGGCTACATCGCCTCCGTGAAACCGTAGAAGCAACGGCAGGCGGCGCCCCGGGTGGGACGCCGCCCGCCGCCGATGCGCTTTACGAGGTCGGGGCCGGGGCCGAGGTGTCGTTCTGCCAGAGGCCGAACTCGTTCCCCTGCGTGTCCTTGCAGATCACGAACCAGCCCCATGCTCGGCACCGGCACCGGCACCGGCACCGGGTCGTCCGCGTCCGGCGGAGGTGCTCGTGTCCGCCGCTGTCATTCAATAGACCTGCCTGTGTGGAGAATCTCATCGGCGGTCAGGGGCATAACGTCCCGGTGTCGTGCCGACGTGGCGCTTGAAATGACGGGTGAGGTGCGACTGGTCGAAGAACCCGACGCTCGCGGCAACGCGGGCGATCGGCTCGCCCTCGAGGAGACGCAGTCGTGCGGCCTCGATCCGCCTGCTCAGCACATAGGCGTGCGGCGCGATCCCGAATGTCTGGGTGAAAGAGCGAACGAGGTGCGTGGGATTCGCCGCGAGCAACTCTGCCGCAGCGGCAAGCGTCATCGTCTTGAAGGTACAGGTGTCGAGGAGGTCGCGCAGGCGCTCGGCCAGGTCGCTGCTCTTGTACAGCTGACGGTCTTCCGCCTGGTCGGTCAGGTGCTCCCGCAGTCGCTCCGCGACGAAGGCGAGGCGAGTCTCCGCCTCGAGAGCGTCGTCCGGACGTCGAAGGAGCTCGTGGAGCGTGTCGAGAGTGCGACGTAGCCGAATGTCCTCGATGAAGGGCTGATCGACGGCCCGCCCGATGAGGTGCTCGCCGAGCACGCTCGTCTCGAGATAGATCACGCGCTTTCGGTACCCACGGGCGGTGGCCGCCCGCCCGTCGTGAACGACGTGCGGGGGGAGCACGCTGACCGTTGATCGGCGTGCGCCCTGATGACGCCGGTCGAGGTCATAGCGGATCTCTCCCTCGTCGACGACGAAGAGCGTCCAGGTGTCGTGGGTGTGGGGTGGATAGGCGTGCTCGAGGAACTGGGCGTGGAAGACCTCTCTGACGCCGGGTACGGACGGCCTCCACGCGCGAACGTGCTCACGAGAGCGCACGCGCGACACGCAAAGAACGTACAAGACGTGGCCGGGCCCGTGCCGTGTACTCGAGTCCATGGAGCCCCGGGCATGGTGAGAGACATCGAGGCTCTCGTGGTCTTCGCGCTCGTCAGCTCGGGCACGCCCGGACCGAACAACGTGCTCCTGTGGGCGTCGGGATTCCAGTTCGGGTTCCGCCCCACCGTTCCTCAGATTCTCGGCACCTCGATCGGCATCGGCTCGCTCGCGGTTGCCGTCGCGGCGGGAATCGGCTTCCTGGTGACGGCAGTTCCCGAGGTCGAGCTCACCCTGAAGCTCGTCGGCTCTGCCTACTTGCTCTTCCTCGCCGTCCAGCTCGCCGGAGGCCACGCCATCCGGAGAGCTCAGATCGCGCGACCGCTTCGCCTCCACCAGGCGGTCACGTTCCAGTTCCTCAACCCAAAGGCGTGGCTCTTCGCGCTCGCCGCGATCGGCACCTTCCGGCCGGACGGGCTGCCGGTCGCGGTCGGAAGCGCGCTCGTCGTCCTCGTGATGATGATCGTCGTCCTCCCCACCGCAGCCCTCTGGGCCGTCGGCGGGACCGCCCTCCATCGAGTCTCCACAGACGACCTCGTACAACGGACGCTCAGCGTGGCGCTCGCAGTCCTCCTCGCGCTGAGCATCGCCTTCATCTGGATCTGATCAAACGAGGCCGCGCGCGAGCTCGAGCGAGCCGAGCACGCCGGCGCGGTCGCCGAGGGCGGGGGCGACGAGGTACCCGTCGAGCCCTCCGTCGAGCTCGGGTGCGCTCACGTAGCCCGCGAGCAGCTCGCGAAGCTGCTCGCGGACGAGCGGCAGGAGTTGGGGCTGCTTCATGACGCCGCCCCCGAGCACGATTCGCTGGGGTGAGAGCGTGTAGATCACGTTGACGAGGCCGAGCGCGAGGTAGTGCGCTTCGAGCTGCCAGATCTGCTCGTCGGCCTCCTGGCCGGCCCGGCTCGAGCGGGCGCGAATCGCCTCGCCGGACGCGAGACCCTCGAGGCAGTCGCCGTGGTAGGGGCAGACGCCGTCGAACGGGTCGCGCTCGCGGTCGTGGGGGACGAGCATGTGCCCCAGCTCGGGGTGCAGCAGCCCGTGCATCAGCCGGCCGTTGGCCATGCCGCCGCCGCCGATTCCCGTGCCGACGGTGAGGTAGCAGAAGGTGTCGAGTCCGAGCGCGGCGCCCCAGCGGTGCTCACCGAGCGCGGCGGCGTTGACGTCCGTGTCGAAGGCGACGGGAACGTCGAGCGTCTTTGCGAGCGCCGGTGCGACGTCCGTATTGGCCCAGCCCGGCTTCGGCGTCGTCGTGATGTGGCCCCACGTGGGTGAGCCGGGACGGATGTCGATGGGCCCGAAGGAGCCGACGCCGACCGCAGCGACCGAGCCGTGGTGCGCGAAGAAGTCGACTGCTCGCGCGACCGTCTCGTCGGGCGTGGTGGTCGGGAAGGTGACGATGTCGCGTAGATCGTCCGGACCGGTGCCGATCGCGCACACCCACTTCGTTCCTCCCGCCTCGATGCCGCCGTAGATCATTCGGCTAGCGATAACACAATCTAGTTCGGGACGGCTCCAGGGGAGCGTTGCTCGTCGGGATGGAATGCGCCGGCGGGGTCGATCTCGCCGAGCAGGTGGGCCAGGAGGCCTTTCAGCTCGCCCACCTCGGCCTCGCCGGCGCGGCCCGCGTACTCCGCCTCGATCGCCGACATGACGTCGAGCGCGTCGAGCAGGATGCGGCGCCCGGCGTCCGTGTGGCGGACGACGACGCTGCGCCCGTCCGTCGGATGGGGCATGCGCTCGATCAATCCCGCCTCCTCGATCGCGCGCGCGAGCTGACTGACCGCCTGCCGAGAGGTGCCGATCCGTGCCGCCAGCGTCGAGATTGTCGTCCCGTCGGTGTCCAGATGGCTGAGCAGCGTGGTGAAGGTCGGCTTGAACGCCGTCCAGCCTCGCGCTCGGACGCGGCGAGTCAGCTCGGCGTTCATCGTGTGCGTGGCGCGGAAGAGCAGCCGGAGCAGCATCTGCTCGCGCCGGGCGCGCACCGAGGCGGAGTCGAAGCTCATGTATGAAAGATACTTGACAAACTAGGCAAGGAGGTTGACAATCTTCCGCGACACCCTGAAAGGAGCCGATCATGAGCAACGGTCTGTCCCAGTCGGTCGCGCAGGAGAACAGTGAGCGCCAGCGGCAGTTCGTGCAGGTGCTGCAGCACGAGGGCCAACTCGACCGGGTCGAGGACTTCGTCCGGCCCGACATCACCGACCACTCGCTGTCACCGGGTCTGCCCGGCGGGGCGGAGGGGGTGCGGGCGATCCTCGGCGCGATCCGGCAGGGCTTCCCCGACCACGACGCCGCTGTTGTCCACATGATCGCCGAGGGCGACCTGGTGGCGACCTACAAGACGTTCACCGGCACGCACACCGGCGAGTTCTTCGGGACGCCGCCGACGGGGAAGCCCGCGACGATCCGCGTCATGGACTTCGTTCGCTATGAGGACGGCCGCGTCGCCGAGCACTGGGGCATCGTGGATCTCGCCGGCCTGATGGCGCAGCTTCAGGAGGCGTAAGGCTTACGCCCGGCGACGGGCGTCCTACCTACCCTGCAGTGAAGTAGTTGTGCACGTCGTAGGTCGTCAGCTCGGGCTGCTCGGTGATGCCGGCCGCGGCCGTCTGCGGCCCGATCTGCTCTTCCGCGAAGCTCTGGAAGTCCTCCATCGTCTCCCAGACGTCGACGACTCGAATCCCGTCGTCTGTCTTGGTGACCCAGTGAAAGAGCCCGCGCGGAGCACCAGGTCCGCCCGGCGTGAATCCCATCCGTTCGACCACCTCGTCGTACTGATCGAGGGTCGCTCCGCGAAAGACCAGCTCAATCGCGACTGCCATCTCGCACCTCCTTGGTGAGTACGTCGACAGAGGTTCGCACGGGCGGCTGGATCGGTTCGACGTACACTGCCGGCATGTCCAGTGACCTCGGTTCCTGGCACTCCCGCGAGTACGTCGCCGAGTGGGTCGGCGACGACGTCATCGCGGACATCCTCGAGTTCCCGCGCCGGCTGACGGTCGGCATCGCCGCCGACGCCGGCATCGACGTCTCCCACGTCGTCGACCTCGGTGCCGGGCACGGCCCCTATCTCGAGCTGTTCCTCGAGCGGTTCCCGTCCGCGCGCGGCACGTGGATCGACTCGTCGCAGCCGATGCAGGAGCTCGCGCGCGAGCGGCTCGAGCGCTTCGGCGACCGCGTCGAGTACGTCATCGGCGACCTCGAGCAGTTCACCGAGCTCCAGTTCGACGTCGCCGACGTCGTGGTCAGCTCCCGTGTGTTGCACCACTTCTCGTCCGAGACGCTGCGCGCGCTCTACGCGCGCCTCTACGAGCAGACCGCACCGGGAGGGCTCGTCGCGAACCTCGACCACGTCGGCATGCCCGGCGACTGGGAGCAGGTGCTGCGGCGGCTGCGCAAGGAGTTCCTCGCCGGCCGACAGGTCGAGCAGAAGCCGCACCGGCACGACTATCCGTTCCCGCTCGCCGAGGATCAGGTCGAGTGGCTGTCCGACGCCGGGTTCGACGCGCCGGCTGTGCCGTGGCGGATGTTCTATACCGCGCTCGTGGTCGCGCGGAAGCCGCTCTAGCTGGGCCGGTTCTCGGGCGGCCACTCGTAGTTCGCGATGTCGAAGGCCTGCGCGAGGTCCTCGGGCCGCTCGTTGAAGAGGTCGACCGGGTCGGCGAGGGCTCGCATCGTCTCGAGCAGGCTCGCGAACATGTGCACGCGGATCACGCGAGCGGCGTCCGTGCTGTCGTTCTTGTGCTGGTGCCACAGGAAGTGGTCGACGTTGATCATGTCGCCCGGCTTCCACGGGTACTCCTTGCCACCCTCCGGCTCGGCGTCGATGTAGCTGCGGCCGCTGCCTTCGATCACGTAGAGGAACGCCTCGCCGGGATGACGGTGCATCGTCTGCGCCTTCCCCGGCGGGATCTGGAACATCGCGATCGTCAAGCCGCTCGTCTTGAAGCCGATCGAGTCGTCGGCGAGGAACGCCGTGCGCGAGCCGCGCGGGGTGTCGCGCAGCACGACGTCGTCGTAGGGCAGGTGGATCTGCGCGTTCTGTATCCCCGCTTGCGCCGCCGCGAGCCGTGTGAGCCGCCGTGAGAACGGGTCGTCGCCGGCGCGAGCCGGCGCGAAGCGCGGTCGCTCGGAGAGATCCGCCCCGTCCTGCGCCTCCTCGATCAGCGCGAGGTTCAGCGTCGCCAGCAAGGGCTGCGACGAGAAGCTGAGGTACCGCGCCGTCTTGGTCCCGTCGTTGCCGTGTCGGTGCCACACCCACGCGGGCAGGTGGATCGTGTCCCACGGCTTCCAGTCGATCCGCCGGCCGCCGATCTCCGACCACCCGCTCCCTTCCTGCACGAAGAGGAGCGCGTCCCACGAGTGGCGGTGCGGTGTCGTGGTCGCGCCCGGGTCGAGCTCGTGCGCGCCTGCGTCGAGGGTGCGTGTCGGAGCGCCCTCCTCGAGGCCGGCGTAGTACGCGATCCGGACGCCGGGCTCGCGCTCGCGGAAGGCGAGGTCGCTCGCGCTCAGCACTCCCGTTCGGCGCTGGCGGCGCCACTCGTCCAGGAAGCTCGCGCGGCGCTCCTTCTGAACGTGGTAGTGCGTGGACTCAGTTGAAGCCGACATCTCGTCCTCCCTCTGTCTCGTTGGAACTTGGCTCCCGTCGTCAGGCCTCGCGGATGCCGACCTTCGCGCCGAGCTTCGCCGCGATCATCACGAGGACGACGAGCGCCAGGATCATCAGCACGCCGAGCGCCGCCAGCTCGGGGAAGAGGCCGTCGCGGTACTTCTCCCAGATCGCGATCGCCAGCGTCTCCTTGCCCGGCGAATAGAGGACAACGGTCGCGCCGAGCTCGCGAACCGAGACGATGAAGATGTAGATCCAGCCGGCCACGAGCCCGGGCACGAGCAGTGGCAGCACGATCCGGCGGAATGCCTGGAACCAGCCGGCTCCCGAAGTAGCGGCCGACTCCTCGAGCTCACGAGCGATCTGGAACATCGACGTCGACGCGTAGCGCATGCCGTAGGGCATGAAGCGGGTCATGTACGCGATGAACAGGACCCACAGCGTTCCGTAGATCGAGACGAGCGGCAGGTCGACGCGCAGGTAAACATCGAGGAGCGCGACGCCGAGGACGAGGCCGGGGATGGCGAGAGGCGCGAAGGCGAGATTGTCGATCAGCCAGCGGCCCGGCAGCTGCGTGCGCACGACAAGCCATGCCGCCACGGCCGTGAACAGCATCACCGCGGTCGCCGAGCCCAGCCCGAGAATCACGGAGTTGATCGCGGTCGTACGGATGAACGGGTCGTGGAGGACCTGTGTGTAGTTGACGAGGCTCATGTGCGAGAGCGTCTCGCGCGTCGGCGGCGCGTAGAACTCCTGCGTCGACATGTAGGCGAGCGTCAGCATCGGCAGGACGACCGCGACCACGAAGTAGACGAAGATCAGCGCCGTCGCGGGCCACTTCCACGCGCCGAGCGGCATCGGCCGAGGCCGGTAGCCCTTGCCGGTGACGGTCTGGAATGCGCGCGCGCGTTTCGCGAGCCGGCTGTGCCACCAGATGCCGAGGGAGGTCAGGACGAGCAACGACATCGCGACCGCTCCGGCCTGCCCGTAGTCGGGGTCGAGCGCGTTGAGCGCGGTCCAGATCCGCGAGGTGAAGACCCAGATGTGATTCGGCAGCCCGACCAGGGCGGGAACCTCGAACGATTCGAGCCCGCGCACCATCATGATCAGGATCCCGGCGTAGAGGGCGGGCCGAGCCAGGGGAAGCGTGATCTTGAAGAAGACCCTCCGCAGCGTCGCGCCGCTCATGACCGCCGACTCCTCGAGCGAGGGGTCCATCGAGCGGAACGACGCCACCATCAGCAGGAAGACGAGCGGCGCCAGGTGCAGCCCCTCGATCAGGATCATCCCGGGGATGCTGAAGATGTTGAACGGATGGCCCTGCAGCCCCGGCACGTGGTCGAACACGTTTCGGTTGAGGATGCCGATCGTCGGGCTCGCGAGGAAGATCCACGCGATCGTGTGCAGCACGCCGGGGATGATCAGCGGCACCAGCGACGCCGCGTACATCAGCGGCTTGAAGGGAATGTCGGTGCGGACGATCAGGTACGCGAGCGCCGTGCCGAGAACGACTGCGAGCACCGTCGACCCGATCGCGAACGCGAACGAGTTCGCGAGCATGGCACCGAGCCCGACCGAGGAGTAGGCCGAGCGGAAGTTCGCAAGCGTGAGGTGGCCCGACCTGACGAATGTCTGCCAGAACAGGAAGACGAGCGGCACGAGCGCGAGGTACGCGATCAGCGCCCCGACGAGCAGGACGATCGCGTTGCGGGCCGAGAACAGCCGGCGGAACGCCTCCCCGCGCGTGCGCACGGCCGCCTCGGCCAGCGTGGCGGTCACCGCTTCCCCTGGTCAGCGTTCGGCTGCCTCACGCCTCGCCCTCAGCCCTGGATCAGGCTCTGCCAGCGCTTCGACCAGGCGCCCCAGTTCGAGACGATCGTGCGCAGGTCGATTGGCACGAGCCGCGCGCCCTGGAGCTGCGCGTCGGGCATGTCGGGGCGCGTCGGCGCCGATCCCGCGTCGAGGAGCGCCTTCTGACCCCCGCTCTTCATCAGATCCCAGTCGTAGAAGAGCAGCGCAGCCGCCGGATGCTGGAGCCGGTAGGCGATCCCGATTCCCTGCTCGCGGCGCAGGACCGGCTGCACGAACGGCTTGAACGCCACCGGTGCGTGCTTCGCCTGGAGCGCTTCGACGTAGTGGGCGTACGTCGTGACGGAGATCGCGAACTGGCCGGCTGCGAGCAGGTTCGCCTGTGTCGTGTGCCCGCTGACGATCTGCGAGTTCTTGACCATCGCCGCGAAGAACCTGTCGAGCTCACCGTCGATCTTCGCGCGCGCCGCCGCGATTGCGTTCTTCGTCTTCGGCTGGGGCTTGAGCTTGGCGAGCCGCTGTTGCTCCAGGTACTGGTAGAGCGTGGCGTACCAGTCGATGTCGTTGGCCTCGATCGAGATCTTTCCCGCCCACTTCGAGGTCGCGAGCTCCTCCCACGACTTCGGCTCCTGCCCCGAAGGGACGAGGTTCGTGTTCCAGGCGACGACGTAGTTGTTGAAGCGGTCGCCCGTGAACGTGTCGTACCGAACGCGGGCCGGGACCGCGGCGGCGTACGGCGAGGCACGGTACGGCACGAGGATGTTGGCCTTGTGCTGGAAGATGAACATGTCGGGGCCGTTCGTCTCGATCACATCGGCGCCCGATGTGCCGGCTGTTGCCTCGGAGAGGACTCGCGCGTCGAGCGTCTCGCTCGGGGCGCGGACGAGGTTGACGGCGACGCCCGGATACTTCGCTTCGAACGCGGCCTGGATCTGCTTCGCGAGCAGCGTGTCCAGCGACGTGTACCAGACGAGGGTGCCCTCGGCCTTCGCGAGGCTGTAGAGCTTCGCCTCGCGCGCGGCCGGAGACAGCCCCTTGAGCTGCGCGAGCACGGTCTTCAACGGACTCGGCGGCGGAGCTTTCCGCGGCGCCGACATACCCACGGTCGCGGCGCCGAGGACGGCGGTCGCGGTCAGCACGACCGCTCCTCCAAGCCACACACGCCGACTGAGCATTCCCTGCATGAGACACCCCCTACTTGCGGTGGACATGGACCGAAGTGGCAGCTTGAGCAACCGCCGCGCCCAGCTCCGCGAGACGCAGCGCGTCGACGCGTGACGACGGCGCCGAGATGCTGATCGCCGCTCGGTGGCCGTACGGCGTGAATCGGATCGCAGCCGCCGCAGCCGCGATCCCGTCCTCGCTCTCGCCGAGGTTTGTGGCGTAGCCGCGCTCGCGGACCGCGTCGAGCTCCGTTTCCAGCTCGTCGAGCGTTGCAGCCGAGCGGGGCGTCATCTGCACGAGCGGTGCCCCCTCGTCGAAGACCGCTCGCAGTTCCGGAACTGTGAGCTGGGCGAGCAGCGCTTTCCCCGCCGACGTGCAGTGAGCGGGCATGGCCACGCCGGCTCGCGAGCCGACTCGGAGCGCGTGGCTGCACTCGACCGACTCGAGGAAGCGTGCGGACGAGCCCTCGAGCGTCACGAGGTGCACGGTCTCGCCGAGCTCGTGCGCGAGCTGCTCGAGGTGCGGGCGGACGAGCTGCCGCAGCTCGCGGCCTGCGCTGGCGAAGCTGAGCTCGGCCAGCGCCGGCCCGGCGACGTAGGCGCGGGTGGCGTCGTCCTGGCGCGCGAACGCGTACTGCTCGAGCGTTGTCAGCAAGCGGTGCGCGGTCGAGCGCGCGATCTCGAGCTCGTCGGCCGCTTCCGAGACTCTCAGCGCGGGGCGGGCGCCGAGCAAGAGCAGCAGGCGCAAGGCCTTCTCGACCGAGCCGATCGGGTACGCGGCGGGGCGGGCGACCTCGAGCATGGTTCCTCTATACAGATTACTATTTCCGCGTGTCGGAATCGCCTGTCAGTGTTGCAGTCGTCGATCGGGCCGCCTTCCGCGAGACGATCGGCCATTTCGCGACCGGGGTCGCAGTGATCACGACAGTCGCCGGAGGCCGCCGTTTCGGCATGACCGCGAGCGCGGTGGCGTCGCTGTCGCTCGATCCGCCGATGCTCGTCGTGTGCATCAACCGGCGCGCACCGACATGTGCCGCGGTCACGGAGCGGGGCACCTTCGCCGTCAACATCCTGACCGAGAGCCAGGGTGCGCTCGCGGAGCGGTTCGCGCGCGCGAACAAGGACAAGTTCGCCGGGGTCGACGTCGAGGAAGGCGCGACCGGAGCACCGTTGCTCGTGTCGGCGCTGGCGCGGATCGAGTGTCGCGTTTCCGAGCAGGTGACCGGTGGTAGCCACACCGTCTTCCTGGCCGACGTCGTCGGCGCCGACACCGCGCAGGGATCGCCGCTCACCTACTTTCGCGGCCGGTTCGGCAGGCTCGACCTGGCGGAGGACGAGGCGGTCACCGCGGAGCTGCGCCGCCGCGTGCTGCGTGGCGACTACTGCGTGGGCGAGCCCCTCGACGTCGACGTGCTGACGGCAGAGCTCCACACCGAGCCGTGGCACGTCTACCACGCGCTCACGCACCTCGTCGCCGACGACCTCGTGACGCGGGACCCCGAGCAGGGCTTCGTGCTCGCGCCCGTGGACCTCGCGACAATTGAGGACGCATTGCAAGGCCGGCGCGCAATCGAGGTCGGCGCGGCGGAGCTCGGGGTCGGACGCGCGACGGCCGGCGAGCTGGCCGAGCTGCGGCGGTTGATGGAGGAGACGGAGCCGTTCTTCGCCGGCGGGCGGCTCGAGGACGTGCACGGCTATGCGGCCGCGAACGCCGCTTTCCATGCGCACCTGGTCGGCCTCGCGCGCAGCGACGCGCTTCTGCACGCGTATCGCCGGCTCGGGCTGACCGGCATCCTGGCCCGGTCGCTGCAGCCTGCGTCCGGGGGCAGCGAGCTGCTCGGGGACCACCGCGACCTCGTTGACGCATACGACCGAGCCGATCTTGCGCAGGCACGGCACGTCATCGACAGGCACACCGAGCACGCGCGCGCGGCGCATCGCCGTGCGTTCGGAGGCGCTGGATGAACGCCCCCTCCCGCACGGCCCCGCTGACGGGCGAGCAGTACGTCGAGACGCTCCGCGACGGCAGGGAGATCTACATCGACGGCGAGCGCGTCGAGGATGTGACCACCCACCCGGCGTTTCGGAACGCCGTCCGCTCCGTGGCACGCCTCTACGACGCCCTGCACGACCCGGACCAGCGCGACGTGCTGCTCGGCGTCGACCGGCTCGGGATCACGACGCACAAGTTCTTCATGCCCAGCTACTCGTCGGAGGAGCTGGTCGCCGCGCGCGAGGCGATCGCGGCGTGGTCGCGGCTCTCCTACGGCTACATGGGACGCACGCCCGACTACAAGGCGTCGTTCATGGCGACGCTCGGCGCCAGCCCCGACTTCTACGCGCCGTTCGAGGAGAACGCGCAGCGGTGGTACCGGCACTACGCCGAACAGGCGCTCTTCCTCAACCACGTCCTGATCAACCCGCCCATCGACCGGGACAAGGCGGTGCACGAGGTCGAGGACGTCTACGTGCACGTCGTGCGGGAGCGGGACGACGGGATCGTCGTCAGCGGCGCGAAGATGCTCGCCACGGGATCTGCGCTGACGCATGCGACGTTCGTCGCGCAGAACAGCGCGGTGCAGCTCGAGCCGGGGAAGGCGGAGGACTACGCGCTCGTGTTCATCGCGCCGATGGACACCCCCGGCAAGAAGCTGATCTCGCGGCGGTCATATGAGCTGTCCGCCGGCTCGCCGTGGGACAACCCGCTCTCGAGCCGCTTCGACGAGAACGACGCCGTCGTGATCTTCGACGACGCGTTCATCCCCTGGGAGAACGTGCTCGTCTACCGCGACGTCGAGAAGGCGACCGGCTTCTACGCCGCATCCGGCTTCATGAACCGCTACACGCTGCAGGCCGGCACGCGACTCGCCGTCAAGTTCGACTTCGCGTGCGGCCTGATCGCTCGGGCGCTCGAGGCGAACGGCACGGCGGGCTTCCGCGGCGTGCAGGCCCAGCTGGGCGAGCTCGTCGGCTGGGGCAACCTCATGTGGGCCCTGACCGCCGCACTCGCGCACGACCCGCAGGAGGGACCGGGTGGGACGGTGATGCCGAAAGGGGAGTTCGCGGTCCTCGTGCGGCTCTTCGGGGCGATGGCGTGGCCGAAGGTCGAGGAGGTCGCCGGCAACGTCCTCGGCGGCAGTCCGCTCGTGACGCCGTCGAGCAACCGCGACCTGCAGAACCCGGAGCTGCGGCCGCTGATCGACCGCTTCTACCGTGGCTCGACGGGGTCGGCCGAGGAGCGGATCAAGCTGTTCAAGCTCCTCTGGGACGCGCTCGGCACCGAGTTCGGCGCGCGGCACACGCTCTACGAGCGCAACTACGGCGGCAACCACGAGCAGGTGCGGATCGACTCGCTCAACTTCAACCGGCGGCGCGGACGCCTCGAGGAAATGCAGACGCTCGTCTCCCGCTGCCTCGCCGACTACGACCTCGACGGCTGGACGGACGATGTCTGGATCTGAGGACGCGCGCGCCGGCCCGATCGCGACTGTCGGCCTCGTCGGCGGGATGAGCTGGGAGACCTCGGCTGTCTACTACCGGCTCATCAACGAGCGCGTGCGCGAGCGGCTCGGCGGCTTCCACTCGCCGCCGTCGGTGCTGTACTCGGTCGACTCGCACGAGATCGACGCGCTCCAGCGCTCCGGTAGCTGGACCCAGGCCGGGGAGCTGTTGACGCAGGCGGCGCTTGCGGTCGAGCGTGGGGGAGCCGACTTCCTTGTCCTCTGCACGAACACGATGCATCGAGTGTCCGCCGCGATCGAGGCCCGGGTCGGCATCCCGCTGCTGCACATCGCCGATGCCGCGGGGCGGGCACTGCGGGACCGCGAAGTCGTTCGCGTCGGCTTGCTCGGGAGCCGGTCGACGATGGAGCAAGAGTTCATCCGCGATCGACTCGCGGCCGGCGGCCTGGACGTCCGGATTCCCGCTGACGGCGAGCGCGCCGAGATCCACGGGTTCATCTTCGACGAGGTGATGCACGGCGTCGTCAGCCCCGACTCGAGCCGCAGGCTGCACGAGATCGTCGAGCGTCTGGCGGCCGACGGTGCGCAAACCGTCGTCGTCGCGAACCTCGAGCTCGACGCCCTGCTCGACGACGGCTCGGCCGCGGTGCCGTTGCTCCACACGATTCGCACCCATGCCGAGGCCGCCGCGGACCTGGCGATCGGCGCCACACCAATGCTGGAGCGCGCGGCCTCGGCGACCTCGAGAAGTCGCTATTGACGCCTCCGAAGATGCATATGGATGCCTGCGAAGCGACTGGGTAACGTCCAGCTACGACGCGCGAGAGGAGACGAACGTGACGGAGAACGGGAAGCGGGTGGCCCAGGAGGAGAAGACGCCGGCCGAGTGGCGGCAGTCGGCGTACGAGCGCTGGCTCGAGTCCCAGGGGATTCCGGTGATCACCGGCTACGGCGTCCACGAGATGAAGGAGATCGAAGTCGCCGACTGGCCGCGCATGGAGGCCCTCGGAACCTTCATCCGGCTAGAGGGCACCGAGGACACGAACGACTCGTTCATCCTCGAATTGCCGCCGGGTCGTTCGAGCGCGGTCGAGAAGCACATCTACGAGGAGTTCTTCTTCGTGCTCTCCGGCCGCGGCACGTGCGAGGTCTGGAACCACGCCGGCGCCAAGCAGACGTTCGAGTTCCAGGAGGGCAGCCTCTTCGCCGTGCCGGTCAACTGCTTCCACCGGTTCCAGAACGGATCCGGCCGTGAGCCTGCGCGGCTTCTCGGGGTCACCACCGCGCCGCTCCTGATCAACCTCTTCCACAACCTCGACTTCGTCTTCGACTGCCCGTTCGACTTCGTCGATCGCTTCGCCGGCGAGTCCGACTACTTCGGCGGCGACGGCACGCTTCACTCCGGTCGCGTGTGGGAGACCAACTTCGTCGCGGACGCCTACAACTTCAAGCTGCACGAATGGAAGGAGCGCGGCGCCGGCGGCACCAACGTCATGTTCGAGTTCGCGAACAACACGCTCTGCTCGCACATCTCGGAGTTCCCCGTCGGCACGTACAAGAAGGCGCACCGGCACGGCCCGGGGGCGCACGTGATCATCCTCGCCGGAGAGGGCTTCTCGCTGATGTGGCCCGAGGGCGCAGACGACTTCGTCGACATCCCGTGGGGGCCGCTGAGCATGTTCGTCCCGCCCGGCAACTGGTGGCACCAGCACTTCAACACGGGCACGACTCCGGGCCGCTACCTCGCCGTGCGCTGGGGGGGCGCGAAGTGGAAGCTCTCGAAGTACCTCGATATCCAGGGCGTGGACAAGAGCGTGCGCGAGGGCGGGAACCAGATCGAGTACGAGGACCAGGACCCGCGCGTGCACCGCGCGTTCACCGAGCGCGCCGAGGCGAACGGCGTCGAGGTGCGGATGGACGAGTTCCCGGTCGTCGTCTGAGGCCGGGATGCACGACGTTGCCGACGGCGTGAGCCACCATCACGCCGTCGGTGCGACGCAGGAGGCACCCCACGGCGAGATCGTGCGTCTCCGAAGCGTGGGAATCGACATCGGCTCCTCGACGTCGCACGTCCTCTTCTCGGACATCACGCTCGAGCGGCAGGGCAGGCACCTCTCGAGCCGCTACGAGGTCGTCGACCGGCACGTGACGCACCGCTCACCGGTCATCCTCACGCCGTACTCGCGCCCCGAGCGGGTGGATGCCGAGGCGCTCGAGCGCTTCGTCGCCGAGTCGTACGCTCGCGCGGGATTCGACCGCGACGAGATCGACACGGGCGCGGTGATCACGACCGGGGAGGCGGCGCGCAAGGAGAACGCGCCGGCGATCGTCGAGCTGTTCGCGCGCGAGGCCGGCAAGTTCGTGTGCGCCTCTGCGGGCCCGCACCTCGAGAGCATGCTCGCGGCGCATGGCTCGGGCGCGGCGCAGCTCTCGCTCGAGCGCGGCGAGGAGGTCCTCAACGTCGACGTCGGCGGCGGCAGCACGAAGCTCGCGCTCTGTCGTGACGGTCACGTGGTGGAGACCGCCGCGCTTCGCGTCGGCGCGCGGATCCTCGCGTGGGACCGGCGCGGGCAGCTGCATCGGGTGGAAGAGATCGGGTTGCGCCTACTGGCGGAGGCGGGCGGGGACGCGTCGCTCGGTACGGCGCCGGCGGGCGACCGGCTCGATGCCGTTGCGGCCGCGGTCGCGTCGACGATCGTCGAAGCAGTCGCGGGCGGCTACCACACGGACGACGCCGAGATCTGGATGACGGACGCCCTGCGGACGGCGGGCCCGTTCCGCACGGTCGTCTTCTCCGGCGGCGTGTCGGAGTACGTCTACGGCCGCGAGCGGCGCGAGTTCGGCGACCTGGGGCCGAGACTCGGCCGCGAGCTCGTCAACCGCTGTGCGGAGCTGGAGGTGCTGGCGCCGACGGAGGGCATCCGCGCGACCTGTATCGGCGCCGCGCAGTACACGATCCAGGTCAGCGGGAACACGATCTTTCTCTCGCATCCCGACGTGCTGCCGGTGCGGAACGTGCCCGTCGCGGCGGTGCGCGGGCTCGTCAGCGCGAGTGCGGAGCTCGTGGCCGAGGCGACGCGGGCCGCACTTGCCCGGCTCGACGTGGATCACGGCGATGTCGCTGCTCTCGCCGTCGAGTGGCCGCACGGCACCGACTACCCATCGCTCGCAGCGCTGTGCGAGGGGCTCGCGGACGCGCTCGCAGGGAAAGGCGAATCGTCCGACCCGGTGCTCGTCGTCCTCGACGCCGACGTCGCCAACATCGTCGGCCGGCTGTTGCGGGACGAGTTCGGCGTGCGCGCGCCGATCGTCTGCATCGACGAGGTGGAGCTCCGTGAGTTCGACTACGTGGACCTCGGCGCGCTGCTGCCCGACCAGCACGTCGTCCCGCTGATCGTCAAGAGTCTCGTCTTCCGCTGAGAACGAGAGAGGCCGGCGGGCGCCGGCCTCTCACAGCGAACGTGACGAGGCGTCCTTACTGCCCGATCAGGGAGTTGAACTTCTGTGTCCAGAAGCCCCAACGGCTGACGAGCGTGCGGAGGTCGATCTGCACCATCGCCGGATTGGACGAGAAGGCGCTGTCCTTGAATTTCGGGTTCGTCGGAATCGTCCCCGTGTCGAGCTCGAGCCGCTGGCCTTCGTCGCTCAGCATCCAGTCGTAGAAGAGTAGCGCTGCGGCGGGATGCGTCATCGTGTACGGGATGCCGAGACCCTGAGGCCGCTCGATCACGGGCGCGACGATCGGCGGGCCGAACGTGACGGGGGCTCCCCTGGCGGCGAGCTGCTCGATCGGCTGAGCGTGGCTCGATACGAGCACCTGGATCTGGCCGGCAGCGAGGAGATTTGCCGCCGCCGTGTGCCCGTTGACGAGTTGCCCGTTGGCGATGACGTTCTTGAACAGCTGATCGGCGGCCTTGGTCGTCATGCGCGGCTTGCGCACCTCGGTGAAATACGTGTACATGGCGCCGAACCAGTCGATGTCGGTGGCCTCCACCGCCAGCTTCCCCTTCCACTTGGCGGTGCCGAGCTCGGCGAACGTTCGCGGCGGAGAGGGCACGAGGGTCTTGTTCCACGCGACCACGAACCTGTCGGCGTGGTTCGACGTGAACGTGTCGAAGCGGTACCGCGGCACGATCCCCGCCCGGTACGGCGACGTGCCGTAGGGAATCAGCACGTTGTGCTTGTGCTGGAAGATGAACATGTTCGGGCCGTTGCACTCGACGATGTCCGCCTGGCCGTTGCCGGTGCGGATCTCAGCCAGGAGCTTCGCGGTGACGTCTTCGCTCGCGGCGCGATAGACGGTCATCTTCACGTCGGGGAAGCGGGCCGCCCACGCTTTCTGCACGGTGCCGAGCGCGGTGCTGGAGAGCGTCGTGTACCAGGTGAAGCCCCCTTCTTGCTTCGCGAGCTCGACAAGCTTCGCTCGGCGAGCGGGGAGCTTCATGCCCTTGACCTGGTCGAGGACGGACTTGAAGCTCGCGGGCGTCGGCGGAGGCGCCTTGGTCGTTCGCGCGTTCCCCGCGGAGGCCGCCAGCGCCGCGACGATCACCGCACTCGTGGCGATGAGGGCGACGAGCCGGTTCGAGACACGTGCGTGCATTCCCGTCTCCTTTCGGGCAGCGCCGCGGGAGGCGGATGCAACGCTCCCGGGGACCACCCTCGTCGGCGCCCTCCACTGACCCTGCGCTGCTAGCGGCAGCGTTTCGGTACGTACGGGTCGATCAGTTTGGCCATCCTAACCACCGATATTCGTCCGCACTAATAGCTTTTTGCCTATGTCTTCATCAACGTCCGCCAGGGCGAACGCTCCTGACTCAGCGCCGAGCCATCGCCGGCGAAACCACCTGACCTGTGGCATCAATCATCGGGGCGCGGTCGTCACGATGAGTCGGGTCAGGGGCGAGTACCCTCGGTGCCAATCGGTACGCGATCGCCGATCACTACGGGAGGCTGACCGTCGCCAGCGACCGCAAACGCGGTTACCTGGACGGACTTCGGATCGACATCGTCCCGGAGGAAGCTCTTGTACAGGGCGGCTCGTTGGAGTCGAACTGAGAGGCCCGCGCATTTGCTTGTTGGGGAGCTCTCGGGCGAAAGAAAACATGCGTTCCGAAGGCGACGTGTTTTGGCTTTCCGGCCTCGTACCAAAGTTGACGCCGACGGCAACGCGGCCTCGTGGCCAGGTTCCGGTAGACCGCGTTGTCCTTGGGGTTCACGTCTATCCGTTGCGAACGAGCTCGTGCTCGAATGCCCAGAGCGTCGCCGCGGCGCGACTGCCGACACCGGCCTTCTTGTAGACGTGTTGGCCGTCGTGTCCGACGGTCTTGACCGATGCCGAGCCGCTCACCGATCTCCCGGTTCGAGTCGCCGCGCACGAGCACGAGCAGGACTTCCAGCTCGCGCTCGGTCAGTCCGGCTGCCACCCCGAGGCGTCGTTGCTGCACGCGGTGGCCGGCGGCGCCGGCCCCGCGTGCAGCAGCTTCGCGGCCGCGCCGCGCCTGTTCGGCGCCGCCACGGCGAGACACGCTAGGCCTCGTAACGGCCACCGAGCTCCGCCACCTGGGGCCTTCCTTTGTGCCCGGCTTCCTGCATGATCGCCGGCACCTCGGTGTCAGAGGCGAAGTTCTGCCAGCCTTCCCCGTCCCAGTCGAAGATCACCCAGACCCGGTCCTCCTCGTTGGGATCGCGGAAGACGGTTGCGCCCTTGGAACCGTGCTGCCTTCGCTTCTCGGCGCCCTTGGTCGAGAAGATGCTCAGGAAGCGATCGAAATCCTCGACCTGTGTCGTTGCCAGGATCAACTCTCTCCTCCTTGCGTTCTCGGCGCCGCAGGTCGACGCCGATGGTGCAGCGAGTGTGCGACTCCGGACGCCCAGGCGGAATGGGGCGAATGCCCTATGCGGTGCGAACGAGGTCGTGCTCGAAGGCCCACAGCGTCGCCGCGGCGCGGCTGCGAACGCCGGCCTTCTCGTAGAAGTGCTGAACGTGGTTTCCGACCGTCTTGACGGAGATGCGGAGATCGTCGGCGATCTCTTGGTTGGACTTGCCCCGCACGAGCACGAGGAGGATCTCCAGTTCGCGCCCGGTCAGCCCGGCCGGCAGCTCGCGGGATCGCTGCCGCACGCGGTGGCCGCCGGCGTTGAGCACGGCGTCGACGGCTTCCGCGTCGAGCCGTCCCTCCGTGGCCTCGCGCAGCAGATCCGCCTCTGCGGCCGGCGCGTCGAGAGCCGGCCTGTACGGCCGCGGCTCGCGCATGGCCGCGTAGCAGTCGGCGGCGGCGAGGATTCGGGCGGCCTGATCGAGTGCCGGCGCACGGGTCCCGCGGTGGTAGCCGGAGCCGTCGAGGCGTTCGTGATGCGTGCCGGCCAGGATCCCGATCGGAGCGAGCGCCTGCGACTGGGCGAAGGCACGTTCCGTGAAGTGAGGGTGGAGTCGCACCCGCTCCCACTCTCCGAACCCGAGCGGCCCGGGCTTCTCCCAGATCGCATTCGAGACGCCGACGCGACCGAGGTCCTGCGCGAGCGCGGCGCGGCGCACGAGCGTCACGGAAGCCGCCGGGAAGCCCATGCGCCAGGCGGCGGCCTCCGCGAGCTCGGCGACGCCCGTCGAGTGCTCGCGAAGCCACGGTGACTTGAGACCGGTGAGCGCGGCGATGGCCATGAAGGCGGCATCGACCTTTTCGCCCGCGATCAGGATCTGTGGGAACGGCTCGCGCTCCAGCGCCTGCTCCCAGATCCGTGTCTCGTCCAGCTCGGCGAGGAGGTCGGCGAAGTTGCGCGTGGCGAGCCCGGCGAGCCGAGGCTCGTACGCGGTACCCGCTCGACGCTCGACGACGGCCCGTGCCTCGTCGGGGCCAGCGGCGGAGAGGAAGAGGGAGATGTCCCGCGCCACGTGGAGGAGACGCATCGGCAACGGGATCGCGTCGCCGCCGGCGTCCGGGAATCCCCGTCCATCCCAGCGCGCGAAGACGTATTCGAGCGCTGTCTGGATGCTTGAGCCGAGGTCGAGCCACCCTGCGAACCGCTGCGCCACCTCACACATCGCCGCGAACGCCTCACGGGCTCTCGGGCCGGCGTTGGCGATAGCCTCTTCGATCATCGTGGCGCGGACCTCCGAGGCGTGGCCGACGCCGACGTGGGACCGGTAGAACGCCAGGACCTCCGCGGGGTTGGTCGGGTCGATGAGGAAGAACGCGGCTCTGTGCGCGATGTCGTCGCCGTACAGCTGCAACGCCTCATGCCCGTTCGACGTGCACCCGGAAGCGTGGAGGAGTGCGACGTAATACGTGTCCGCCAGCTCCTGCGTCGACGCTCCGGCCAGTTCGCCGAGACGGACCGCGAGCACCGCGGTGCGCAGCGCGTGTTCGAGCGGCTGCCCGGTGCCGAGGTCGGTCGCGAGCGAAAGTGCACCAACCACCTCGGCCGCGCGGATCGGCCGCTCGTCCGAAGGCAGCACCGCTCCGACCCGTCGGGGATTCTCCGCCCTCACGTCGAGACCCTACTGCGGTTCAGGCGGCGAGGTTCCGGGCTGTTCGACGTAGTCCGGCAGAAGCGCGAGACCCTCTGTTGGATGGAGGTACTCCGCGTTGCCGCAGGCTTCTGTTCAACCCGAGAACGAAGCGCCACCGCAACGCCGGGGACAGTTCTTGGGGACAGGCCGGTGGGCCGCATGCAGCGACGATCGGCAGATGTCCAGGCGCAAAAAGGGCCATTTGCAGGCCCTCCGCAAGGTACTGGCGGGTACGGCCGTGCACTCGCGGTCACGTTTTCCTGCAAAGAGCCACTTCCAGGTGTGTCGCGCGTGCCTGCGCGGACTCAGTCTGATGTATCCGTCTCGTATCCGCGGGCGCGTTGTCAGTTTGATAAACAGACAACTCTCAGGTGCGGTCTGTCTCGTATCCCCCACGGCGCGAGCCGACGTTAGGGACCCACTGGGCGATTGTGACGGTGACCCCCGATTGCGTCGGCGGTACTTGAGCTGGGAGTTCTCAGGGCTGTCTGGTAGCCCGGAGAGATCGCTCCAGTCGCGGAGCAGCACGCAGCATCACTATTCGTTCTGGCCTAGCCCTTAAACCTGCACAGTTTCCAAGATTTTGAGTAATGTCGGCGGGTGGCCCCGCCGACTCAGGCCGTCCATGTCGTGAAGGCGAACCTCTTTCGTGTGCTCGGCCATCCCGCGCGCGTCCGCATCCTCGAACTGTTGCGCGACGAGGAGCGGTCGGTCGGCGCGCTCCAGAAGGAGTTGGGGCTCGATTCGGGCGGCACGTCGCAGCACCTCACAGCGTTACGCCGGATCGGCCTCGTTGAGTCGCGGCGGGAGGGGACGAGTGTCTACTACCGCGTCGATGACGAGCGGGTCTTCGATTTGCTGGAAGCCGGTCGCGGGATCATCACGCGGCAGCTCTCTGAGCAACAGTCGATCTTGAACGAGCTTGAGACCCCGTGATCGGCGCGCTCCTGCTTGCCGCGCTCGGCGCGGTTGCGTTCGGGGCGATCCTGGCGCTTGGCCGGCGCACATTCGTTTCCGGGCTCTGGACGCAAGCGGTGGGAGCGGCGGGAGTTGGGGTCGCCGGTTTCTGGGCGCTCGGGTCCGGTGACACGCTCGGGGCGGACTTCGCGAGCTCGTTTGATCTGCGCGTCGGCGTTGACGGGCTGAGCGGCTTCTTCTTGGGCACGCTCGGCGTGGTCGCGGCACCGGCGCTCGTGTTCTCGCTCCGGTATCTGGAACCCAGCCAGCGGGGACGGGCAACTTCTGCGCTCACGGCGGGTTTCTTCCTCGTGCTCGTGCTCGTGGTCTGCGCCCGTGATCCTCTGACCTTCCTCACGGGTTGGGAATTGATGACACTGCTCTCGGCCACCGTGATTCTCGTCGCACGCGGTGCGGACCGGTTGTCGCGGCAGACGGTGTTCAACTACCTCGCGGTCACCCACCTCGGAGGAGTTGGCACCTGGGTGGCAGTGCTGCTCCTTGCGGACGCGGACGCGTTCGGCGGCGCGGCGGCGATCAGCTCCGGTTCAGGGCTGCAGATCGCGATCGCGCTTGCCGCTCTCGTGGGGATGGGGACGAAGGCCGGCGTGATGCCGCTCCACGTCTGGCTCCCGCGCGCCCATCCGATCGCGCCGGCCCCGGTCTCTGCGCTGATGAGCGGCGTGATGATCAAGGTTGCGCTGTACGGGCTCGTGCGCGTGCTCGTGGAGTGGGTCGGCGTGCTCCCGGTCTGGTTCGGCGTGCTCGTGCTCGCGGTTGGCGCGCTCTCCGCCGTCGGCGGTGTCGTCTATGCCCTCTTTCAGCACGATCTCAAGCGGCTACTGGCCCTGCACTCGATCGAGAACGTCGGGATCATCGTGCTCGGGCTCGGCGCCTGCCTGATCCTGCGCACCCGCGGCGCCGAAGCCTGGGCCGCATTCGCACTAGGTGCTGCGCTCCTGCATACCCTCAATCACGCCGTCTTCAAGTCGCTGCTCTTTCTCGGCGCGGGGGCGTTTGAGCGGGCCGTGGGGTCGCTCGAGCTCGACCGGGTCGGCGGCCTTCTGCGCCGGATGCCCTGGACGGCGGGCGCCTTCCTGGTCGGGGCGATGGCGATCGCCGGCCTGCCGCCGCTGAACGGCTTCGCCTCCGAGTGGCTGACGCTGCAGGCGCTGCTGCACGTAGCCGCCTACGGGCACATCGGGGACGGGCTCGCCGGCGCGATCGCCCTCGCAGCCCTCGCTGCGACCGCCGCCCTTGCCCTCTTCTGCTTCGTCAAGGTCGTCGGCCTGGTGTTACTCGGTCCGCCGCGGACTACAGGGGCTGCGGCGGCGAAAGAGGCGCCGCTGGCTATGCGAGCGGCACTCGTCGTCCTCGCCGGCGTCTGCGTTGTGCTTGGGGTGGTCCCCGGTGTGCTCTTCAGCCCTCTCGTCGGGCTCGCGCCCTGGTCGACCGGCGTGCCCACCCAACCTGGGCTCGAGCTTCCGGGCACAGGCTCACTCCCGGCGGTCTGGATCGCGGTCGTGCTCGTCGCACTGACGGGCGTCCTGTCGCTGCTGCGCGGGAACCGAAGCGCGGCTCCCGCGCCGGCCTGGGCGTCCGGCCAGCGTCTCGAGCCTGCGCTGCTCTGGACGAGCACCGGCTTCACCAAGCCGCTGCGTCTCGTGCTCGAGCTCGTGCTGCGCCCGCAGCGGGAGATCACGGTGCGAAGCGAGGGCGGCGTTCTACAGGAGGTCTCGTACTCCGGCCACGTGCCGCAGTTGATCGACGATCACCTCTACGCGCCGCTCGAGCGCGTGTCGCTCGCCGCCGCCGCCCAGGCGCGCCGGCTGCAGAGCGGAAGCCTCGGCACCTACGTCGTCTATCTCGCCGGGCTCGTCCTCGTGCTCCTCGCCGTCGCGCGCCTGGGGTGGATCGGATGAGCGGTGCGACGGCCGTTGCGGGCGCGGTCCAGATCGTCGGTGGCATCGCGCTTGCACCGCTGCTGCCGGGGTTCGTGCAGCACTGGAAGGCACGGCTGCAGGGCCGGCGCGGGCCGACTCCGTTGCAGCCCTACCGAGAGCTGCGGCGGCTGTGGGGAAAGAGCACCGTTGCCCCTGAAGGAGCGAGTGTCCTCTACCGCCTCGCTCCGGCGGTCGTCGGCGCGGCCGTCACGGCAGCCGTTCTCGTCGTCCCTGTGGCGGCCGTTGCTCCGAGCTGGGGCATCGGCCACGACGCGCTTCTGCTCGTCGGGCTGCTCGCTCTGGCGCGGTTCGCCGTTGTCACCGCTGCCTGGGATGTCGGCAGCGGGTTCTCGCTGATCGGCGCGAGCCGTGACCTCACACTGTCGATCTTCGTCGAGGCAACGCTCGTGCTCTCGCTCGCCGTCGCGGCGCTCGTCGCCGGAACGGCCGATCTACGCGGCGTCGTCGCAGCGACGGCCGGCACGGATGTCTGGACCAGCCCCGCGCTGGCGCTCGGCGCACTCGCCTTTGCGCTCGTCGCCGTCGCCGAGACAGGCCGGCAACCGGTCGACAGCCCCGACACGCACCTCGAGCTGACCATGATCCACGAAGGCCCGCTGCTCGAGTACGCAGGCCGCGACCTCGCCTACCTGCAATGGGCTGCCGCGGCGCGTCACTGGCTCGTGCTCGTACTCGCCGCACAGGTCTTCCTGCCCCATCCCAGCGACGTGTGGCTCCAGTTCGCCGTCTTGCCCGTCGTGCTCGTCGTGCTGTGCGCGGCGCTCGCGCTCGTCGAGACGCTGGTGGCGAAGATGCGCATCCTGCTCGTGCCCCGGCTCCTCGCTGCAGGCGCAGCCGCGGCACTGCTCGGAGTCGCATCCTGGCTCGTGAGCTCATCGTGAGCTCGGCGCTGATCTGGACCCTCGTTGGGCTCGGGCTTGGTGTCCTCGTCGTCCGTCGGCGCTCGCTAGCGGTCGCGCTCGTGACCGCTCAAGCGCTCGTCCTGGTGGGTGTTGCGCTCGACGAAGCGGAGAGCGGCGGCGACGTGCTCGCCGCCGGCGCGCTCGCGGTTCGCGCGATTGTCCTGGCCGGGCTCTTCCTCCTGCTCGTCTCGCGCACCCGAGCGGTGCGACCGGTGCGGGCGCGAGTGGCCCCGCTCGCCCGCGCTGGAGTCGCCGTCGCCTTTGCCCTGGCGTTGACCTGGCTCGTGCCGGCGATCGGGCTCGTCTCGCGCGATGCCGAGCGCGGGGTGCTCGCGCTCGTCGCCTTCGGCATTTCCACGGCGGCGCTCCGGCGCGCGACGCTGTTCCAGATCATCGGCATCGTCCTCGTCGAGAACGCGCTCGCGCTCGCAGCGCTGCAGCTGCCCGGCGGTGCCTCGGTCGCGATCGAGCTCGGCGTCGCCCTCGATCTGATCCTCGTCACCGTGGTCGCGGTCGTCTTCTACGAGCGGATCTTCGCGGCGTTCGGCACGGCCGACAGCGCGGCCCTGAGGGCACTGCGTGACTAGCCGTGAATACCCTGCGCTGGCCCTGATCGCCCTCCCGGCGCTCGCGACCGTGCTCCTCCTGTTCGCTCCGACCAGCCTGGTTCAGGGGCTCGCCCGCTTGGCGGCCTTGCCGACCGCGGCACTTGCGCTGACGCTGACGGTGCTCGCCCTGCATGCGTCCGCCGAGCCGGTGATCGGCGACTGGCTGGTCGTCGACGTCGCCGGCGGGCTCCTCGTCGGCGTGATCGGTGTCGTTGGCCTGGCGAGCGTCCTCGTCTCACCGGCCTACCTCGGCGCCGGCACCGACTCGCTCGTGTCGCCCGAGCGCAGGCAAAGGATCTACTACGCCACTCTCTACCTCTTCTGGGCGATCCTGCTCGCTGTTCCTCTCGTCGGCAACCTGGGCGCAGCCTGGCTCCTCGTCGAGGCGACGACTGCCGCGTCTGCGCTGCTCGTCGGCTTCAGCGGCCACGCGCGCGCGCTCGAGGCGGGCTGGAAATACCTCGTCCTGACTTCGCTCGGCCTCGGCGTCGCGTTGCTCGGGATCGTGATGCTCGCGGCCGGCATTCCCACTGCTGGGCTCGGCGGTCTCTCCTGGCAGGCGCTCTCGACCTACTCCAGCGGGAGCGAGACCGCCCTGATCGCCTACCTGCTGCTGCTTGCAGGGCTTGCGGCGAAGATCGGCTGGGCGCCGGTGCACAACTGGCTGCCCGACGCGCACTCGGAGGCACCGCCACCGGTATCCGCGCTTCTTTCCGCCGCGCTCCTGCCAGCCGTTCTCCTCGTCGCATGGCGTTCTCAGCACGCGCTCGCGCCGGTGGTCGGGGAGCACACAGCGCAGACCGTCTTGATCGTCTTCGGTCTCGCTTCGCTTACGGTTGCGGTGCCGTTCCTCTGGCGCTCCCTGCCCTGGAAGCGGCTCCTTGCCTACTCCAGCCTCGAGCACATGGGCGTGATCGCACTCGGAATCGCATTCGGAACACCGCTCGCGCTTGCAGGTGTCGCCATCCACATCGTCGCTCACGCCGTCGCCAAGGCGCTCGGGTTCTATGCGGCGACGCCGCTTCTCAGTCACGACCCTCTGGCAGGCGAGCATGCCGTCACGGGAATCGGTCGCAGCAAGCCCGCGCTTGGGACGACGATGGGGATCTCCCTCGCCGCGCTCGCCGGCCTACCGCCCTCGCCACTCTTCGTCAGCGAGGTGCTGATCGTCGCCGGCGGCTTCCAGGCCGGACACCCCTGGGCAGCAAGCGCCACTGCGCTCCTGCTCGCACTCGGCTTCCTCGGCCTCGCTCACGCCCTGATCGAGACCACCGCCGGCGACAGCCCTCCGCGCCGGCAGGGGTCGATCGCCGGCCTGCGCGGCGTGACCGCACTCACCTGCGTTTCCGTCGTCCTGCTGCTGAGCCTCGTCGCCGCGGCCGTCGTGCTCCCCGGCTCGGATCTCGTCGACGCGCTCGTGCGAGGTCTGTCATGACGATCCCGGCCGTTGAGTCCTACCGAGAGCGGGTCGGCGCCGCACTTGCCGGCGGCTCCCGCTTCGCCGGCCTGCATGCCACCTCGGACGGGTCGCACGTCCGCACGCTGCTCGCCGATCCGGATGGATCGACCCGTCTGGAGACCGTCGCCCCCGAGAGAGGAGTCGTCCCCTCGATCGTCGACCTCGCGCCCGCCGCCGGCTGGGACGAGCGAGAGGCCCACGACCTACAGGGGATCCGCTTCGCCGGCCACGAACCGCTGCGGCTGCTCGTCAACCACGATCCGGCGCTAGAGCGCTGGGTGCCGGTTCGCGGTGACGACGTGTACCAGCTCGCCGTCGGGCCGGTCCACGCCGGCATCATCGAGTCGGGCCACTTTCGCTTCCATCTCGTCGGCGACCGCATCCTCCACCTCGACGCACAACTCTTTTACAAGCACCGCGGCCTCGAGCGCGCCGCGGAAGGGAAGACTTTCGACGAGGGACTCGCCTATGTCTCGCGTGCCTGCGCCGCGTGCAACGTGGCGAACGGCGTCTCGTACGCGAGTGCTTGCGAGGAGGCGCTCGGACTGGCGCCGACCGCCGAGCTCCGCCGCGCCCGCACGATCCTGCTCGAGCTCGAGCGGGCGTGGAGCCACCTGAACGACATCGCCGCGATCTGCGCAGGCGTAAGTCTCGCCGCCGGCAACAACAGCTTCGCGGCGCTCACGGAGCGTGCACGCCGGCTGAATGTTGTCCTGACCGGACACCGTTTCCTCTTCCACACGATCCGCGTCGGCGGCAGTGAGCTCGCGCTCGACGAGGAACAGACCCAAGTCGCGCGCGAGGAGCTTGCCTCCATCAACGCAGCGGCACGTCGCGGCTGGCGCGAGCTCCTCTTCAATACCTCCTTCCAGGATCGCCTCCCCGACATCGGCGTCGTCAGCGCCACTCACGCCGAGCGGTTGGGCGCCGTCGGGCCTGGCGCCCGTGCCGCCGGGCTCGCCCAGGATCTGCGTGCGGACAGCCCGCTCCTCTCCTACGAGGGCTTCTCCGCCGTCGTCCCCGAGCGAGCGGCGGGTGACGTGCAGGCGCGGCTCGAGCAGCGTGCGCTCGAGCTCTGGCAGACGTTCGAAATCCTCGACGGGCTGCTTGAGCGCCCGATCCGGCCCGCGGTGGCCGAGGCCGGCGGAGAGGAGCATCCGATCGGCGTCGGCAGGGTCGAAAGCCCGCGCGGGGCCACCAGTTGCGTCGTCGAACGCCGCGACGACCGGATCGAACGTCTGCGCCTTCGCACCGGCTCCTACGCGAACTGGCCGGTCGTCGCCTACGCCGCAACCGACAACCTACTCCCGGACTTCCCGTTGATCAACAAGAGCTTCGAGCTCTGCTACGCCTGCGTGGATCGCTGATGCTGACCCTGCTCCGCGACCTTCGCCGGCTCCGCAAGACCATCGGTCTGCCGCAGCCGCGACGAGGTCGCAGCCTCGCTATCCGCCACGTCGACGCGGGCTCGTGCAACGGCTGCGAGCATGAGCTCACCCAACTCGCGAGCCCCTACTACGACCTGCAGCGCCTCGGCCTCGGCGTAGTCGCCTCCCCCCGCCACGCCGACGTGCTTCTCGTGGCAGGTGCCGTGACGAGCCGCATGCGCGAGCCGCTTCTGATCGCCTACGCCGCCATGCCCAAACCGCGGCGGGTCGTGGCGCTCGGCGACTGCGCGCTCGGCTGCAACCTCCTCGGCAACACGGATGACCTCATCGGGCCCGTCGAAGCGATCCTCCCGGTCGACCTTCGCATCCCCGGCTGCCCTCCGACGCCCGAGGCGATCGCCGAGGCGATCATCGGTCTCATCGACGGAAGCCCGCTCGCGCCGACGACGACCACGGTTTCGTCGACCTCCGGATCGAGCTGACGCGACCACGGCCCGCGGCGAGGGTGCTCGCGGAAGAGGAACGACGAATCGAGCTGCGAAGCGACCGAGATCCTCAGCTCTCGAGACGATCAAGGTCGAGCACTCAGCTTCGCGGCGTTGCTGAAGTGCAATGAGTAGTTCTGCGCAGCGTCGAGCGGCCTGCGCGACGCCGCCTGCAACTACACCGCGGCGGGCGGCTAATCCGAGACGGCCAGCACGGCTGCGCCGCGCACGGCGCCGCGGCGCAGCCGATCGAGTGCGTCCTCGGCCGCCGAGAGCGGGAACACCTCTACGGCCGTCTTCACTGGGTGCGCGCGAACAGCCCGGAACAGCTGGTGGCCGTCCTCCCGCGTCAGGTTGGCTACCGACCGAACGACACGCTCTCCCCAGAGCAACTCGTAGGGAAAGGACGGAATCGCGGTCATGTGGATCCCGGCGCACACCACGCTGCCGCCCTTGCGCACCGCCGCAAGCGCCTCCGGGACGAGTTCTCCCGCAGGTGCGAAGATGATTGCGGCATCGAGCTCCTCGGGCCGTTGGCCGACCGCTCCTGCCCACTCGGCGCCGAGCGTGCGCGCCAGTGACTGCGCGTCGTCGTCGCCCTGCCGCGTGAACGCGAAGACGCGGCGGCCTTCATGAATCGCGATCTGCGCGATGATGTGCGCCGCGGCGCCGAAGCCGTACAGGCCGAGACACTCGCCGTCGCCGGCGGCGCGTAGCGCGCGAAAGCCGATGAGCCCCGCACAGAGCAGGGGCGCGAGGTCCTCGTCGCGCGGCCCTTCGGGAAGCGGGAAGCAGTAACGGGCGTCGGCCACGACCTCCTCGGCGTAGCCGCCGTCAAGGGTGTAACCGGTGAAGAGGGCGCGGTCGCACAGGTTCTCCCGTCCAGCGAGGCAATAGCTGCATTCGCCGCATGTCCACCCTAGCCAGGGGACGCCGACGCGCTCACCCCCGGCGAGCGCCGTATCTCCTTCCACCACGATCCCGACGATCTGGTGGCCCAGGATCAGTGGCACCTTGGGATCTCGCAACTCGCCGTCGCGGATATGGAGGTCGGTCCGGCACACACCGCATGCGCCGACTCGGATTCGCACCTGACCGGGACGAAGCGCCGGGCGCAGAACCTCGGCCTCCCGGAGCCTCCTCCTCGGAGCGTCAAGCACCATCGCCCGCATGAGCGAATGTTCACACGTGCGCGGGTACCGGCGCCAGCACGCGCTGGGTGAGCTCGACGAGCCGGTTCGAGTCCTCCATTCGCTTGTCGTACCAGGCGACCTTCGCCTGCGTGCCGTCGATAGACCCCTGACACCGTCTGCGCGTACGACGTTCCCTCTCGGTTTGGCTGACTGAGGTCGGAGTCGTCACCGAACCTCGGCAAACGATGCTGGTGGGCGTTGGCGTTCATCGCGGCCTTGTCGAGGCGGTGGCCGGCCGGCGTCGGTTCTAGTGCAGCTGCGCGGCGGCGGCGCGGGGGCCGGTCGGCAGCCCGACCAGGCTCTCGTAGTCGCTGCCTAGCTGGGCCAGCACTTGCCGCATCTCGCCTTCGCTGACCGCTTCGTTCAGCACTGCGAAGACGGCCTTGATCGCGGGCGCGGCTTGGTCGTTGGCCAGCGGCACGACGCGCGCGACGCGGCGCTTGAACTCGGCCGGATCGAAGCGGCACGGCTCGGCCTCGTGCGGCAGGCAGGCGGCCAGGGGGTCCGGAAGCTGGGCCGCGAGATCGTCGGCCTCCCCCGGCGAGATGCGGGTGCTCAAGGTCACCAGGGTCGCCCGCACGACGAGCTCCGCGTGGTCGCGGTCGAAGCCGGTCAACTCCCGCACACGGCGCAAGAACTGTCCAGAGTCCACGGCTCTCCTCCTCGTATCGAAGTCGGACCGCTGGTACCCATAACGCCGCCGGCTAATCCGGCTCCGACGCGCCGCTCGGCGGCCGTTTAGCCCTCGCGCTGTTGGGAAGCGCCTTGGTGTGGAGACGAGACGCTTCCGTGACCGGAAGCAAGCGGGGCGGCTGCTCGCTGAACGTCTGCGCAAGTACGCCGCCAGGGACGACGTCGTCGTCCTCGCGTTGCCTCGCGGCGGCGTGCCTGTGGGCTATGAGGTCGCGAAGGAGCTCGGTGCCCCACTTGGCCTTCTGCTCGTCCGGAAGGTCGGTGTGCCGGGGCACGAGGAGCTGGCGATGGGCGCAATCGCCACCGGCGGCCTGCTGGTGCTCGACGACCAGCTCGTGCGAGCGCTTGGGATCGACGAGTCCCAGCTCCAGCGCGCGGTCGCCGCCGAGGCGCGCGAGCTCGAGCGGCGCGCGGCCGCGTACAACGGCAACCGCAATCCGCCTCAGCTCGAGGGCAAGACCGTGATCCTCGTCGACGACGGCCTGGCGACGGGCTCGACGATGCGAGCCGCGGCGCTCACCGTCCGCCAGCTGAATCCGGCGCGGATCGTCGTGGCCGTCCCGGTCGCGTCTGCGGAGACGTGCCAGGAGTTCGAGGACGTCGTCGACGAGATCCTCTGCGAGGTGACGCCGCAACCGTTCCGGGCAGTGGGGCTCTGGTACGACGACTTCTCGCAGACGAGCGACGACGAAGTGCGCGAGCTCCTGGCGCGCGCGGCCGGCGAGGTCGGGAAGCCGGAATGAGCGCCCAGCCCGGAGCCGCGGCGACGGACGTGCGCGTCGCAGTGGGCGACGCGGTGCTCGCCGGCGATCTGGTTCTCCCCGAGCATCCCGCCGGCACCGTCCTCTTCGCCCACGGCAGTGGCTCGAGCAGGCACAGCCCGCGGAACCGCCTGGTCGCCGGCACGTTGAATCAGGCCGGCTTCGGCACGCTGCTCCTCGACTTGCTGACGCCGGCCGAGGAGCAGGCCGATCGGTTCACCGGTGAGCTCCGCTTCGACATCGACCTCCTCGCCCGCCGGCTCCTTGGAGCGATCGAATGGCTCCGCGCCGGCCCGGCCCGGTCCCTTCGCATCGGTCTCTTCGGCGCCAGCACCGGGGCGGCTGCCGCGCTCGTCGCCGCGGCGGAGCGACTCGACGACGTCGACGCCGTCGTTTCGCGCGGCGGCCGGCCTGATCTCGCGGGCGCGGCGCTCCGGGAGGTGCGCGCGCCCACCCTCCTGATCGTCGGCGGGGCCGACGAGGTCGTCGTCGAGCTGAACCGCTGCGCGCTCGAGCTGCTGCCGCCGGAGAGCCGGCTCGAGATCGTGCCCGGCGCAACCCACCTGTTCGAGGAGCCCGGTGCGCTCGAGCAGGTCGCCTCGCTTGCGACCGACTGGTTTGCCCATTACTTGGGCGGAAGCGATGACGATCGCTGACGAGACGACGCCGCTCGACTACGGTCAGCTGCTGGCAAGCACCGCCGGCAAGCGGTTCGTGCTGCTCGGCGAGGCGTCGCACGGAACGGACGAGTTCTACCGCGAGCGCGCCGAGATCACGAAGCGACTGATCGTCGAGCAAGGATTCACGGCCGTCGCCGCCGAGGCTGACTGGCCCGATGCCTACCGGGTCAATCTCTACGTGCGCGGCGAGAGCGACGACGGGAGTCCCGAGGAGGCGCTCGAGGACTTCCGCCGCTTCCCGGCCTGGATGTGGCGCAACACCCAGGTGGTCGACTTCATCGCCTGGCTCCGCGGCTGGAACGACGCTCTGCCATCGGACGCACCCAAGGTCGGCTTCTACGGGCTCGACCTCTACAGCCTCTACACCTCGATGGAGGCGGTCGTCGCCTACCTCGAGGAGATCGATCCCGAGGCGGCGGAGCGCGCGCGCCAGCGCTATTCGTGCTTCGACCACTTCGGCGTCGATCCGCAGGTGTACGCCTACGCAGTCGCAAGCGGGAGCGCGGAGCCGTGCGAGCAAGAGGTCGTCGAGCAGCTGCTCGAGCTCCGGCAGCTCGCCGCCGACACGGGAGGCGAGCGGCATCTCGACGAGGACCGGCGCTTCTACGCCGAGCAGAACGGGCGTCTGGTCGTGAACGCCGAAGAGTACTACCGCGCCGTGTTCCGAGGAGGAGCGCCGAGCTGGAACCTGCGTGACCGCCACATGGCGGAGACCCTCGACGAGCTCGTCAGCCACCTCGAGCCGAGACAGGGCCCCACAAGCGTCGCGGTCTGGGCGCACAACTCGCACGTGGGCGATGCGCGGGCGACGGAGATGGCCGAGCGAGGCGAGCTGAACATCGGCGAGCTCGTGCGCGAGCACCACGGCGACTCGGCGCTCAACATCGGCTTCACAACCTACAAGGGCACGGTCACCGCCGCCTCCGACTGGGGAGCGCCGGCGCAACGAAAGCGCGTCCGCGCAGCTCTGGCGGGGAGCTGGGAATCGGTCTTCCACCAGACCGCCGTGCCACGGTTCGTGCTCCAGCCGGACCAGCTGGAGGGATCGCGGCTCGAGCGTGCGATCGGGGTCATCTACCGGCCCGACACCGAGCGCATCTCGCATTACTTCCGCGCCAGGCTCGCGGACCAGTTCGACACCGTTATCCACCTCGACGAGACGCATGCGGTCGAGCCGCTCGAGCCGACGAGCGAATGGGAGGCCGGCGAGCTCCCGGAGACGTACCCCTGGGCCGTCTGACGTCACTGACGCCGACCAAGCGGCTGCCACTCTTCACCGGTCGCTCGAACCCTAAGCTCGCACAGGCGATGAAAACGGGATCGGTACCGGCGAGCCGGCATCCAGATCGGGATCAACTGGAGCTGGCTGGTCGTCTTCGCGCTCATCACCTGGACGCTGGCGGCGGGCATCTTCCCGCAGCGTCGTCGAGAACGGAAGGATCATTGGCCTACTGCCATTCCGTTGCGTTGCGGAGGTGCCGCGGGCCGAGTGGGAGACGCGCACCGTGCGTGACTGCATGATTCCGCTCGAGCAGGTGCCAAGGCTCCCCGAGAACGAGGAGCTCGTGGACGCGCTCGCGGAACGACCAAGAGCCCAGTCCATCGCGGGCTCGTGCTTGAGGCCGGCCGGCTCGCCGGACTCCTGTCGCTCAGCGACGTCGCCCGCGCCCTGGAGATCCGGTCCGCGCAACGGTAGCGGCCCCACGCCGTCCAAACACGGTCGCCCTGGTTGAGAGCAGCCTCCGCAAGTTGAAGGAGTGGCTGCCCATCCTCATCGAGTTGCGCGACTTAATCGAGTCGAGAGCGCTCGTCTTCATGCCTTACTTCGTCACTCCGTCTTTCCCCTACAGTGGGGACGCGCCCGCTCTGAAGTCGTCGCTCAAGAAGCTCAGGATGCGACCTCAGGAGCATCCGCAGGTCTCCCGCGCGGTAGGGCTAGAGCCCAATCTCGACATCCTTCAAGACCCGAATTACCGCGACCGCATTGCGGAGGCAGCGGCTGACTCTCGTCTCGAGTACTTCAGCGATACGGAGGTGATTGGCGCCTGGCTGAACTCGCGAATTTTGAACCTGGACCCAGTGTTTCCAAATCGCACGATGTTCGATTGGGCCGCCAATCTCTACTTCGATGAGGATCAAGGCACGAATGATCTAACAAGTGATCTGATCTCCATGGACATCCTGCCGTTCGGTGGTGCCGAAGGTATCTCGATAGATCACTTGGTGAAGCTTCGAAGAGACGAGGAGGTCTTCAGCCACGTTCGCCGTGTTGTCGTTTCCTGCAAGGAGTTCCTTGAGAAGGATCTTGGTCCGGAGTCATCACGGGCGGGAGTGAGTGCAGCATGCCGCACATTTCTCGGCGACCACCTTGACAACTACGAACGACGATCGGTCTTAAAGTTCATTGATGAGAACCCGATCGCCGGCATCGGAGTCGCCGTCGCGATCGGGGCGGCGCTCATACCGATAGCGCCGATTTACGGCCTAATCGGGGGTGCTGTTTTGACCCCACAGGTCGCTCGCGTGGTTCAGCGCAGATTCGATCCAAAACGCCGCGCGATCGGACATCTCCAAGCTCTGCTCTGAACAGCCGGCAACGCAGGACACCTCGCTATGCAGTGCAGCGTAAAATTGCGCGGTGCGCCAAGGGACGCGACAGGACGCGCCCCAGAGTCAACGGTCGCCCCAATTTGGCTCGGCCGACGACGTGGAACTGGAGCACCTCTGTACCCAAGGGGGTGCCCCGTCCTGCGCCAACCGTCTGTTCAAGCCGAACCGCTGACGCCTGCGGGGTGTTGGGGACAGGTTCGCGCGTCTATCCGTAGATTGGGAGACCATGAAAAGGGCCATTTGCTGGCCCCTTCATTAGAGCCCTCTGACGGACTCGAACCGTCGACCCCCTCCTTACCATGGAGGATTGGAGCTGTGGCAGCGGGCACCGGGATCGCCCGGATCTGGCTCCTTTTCCTGCACTGAGCGCCGATTGATCCTAGTCTTGCCCGTCCTCGTGAAAGCCCTGAGACAGCCTCAGGAGCCCAGAACCTGTCACCAGAATCAGTCCCCAGAGGCACTCCGGGCGATGGTGGTTGGCAGTTGAAGAAGGCCACCTGCGTGATGAAGAGCTTTCAGGGAGGGTTTGTAACGGTGCAGGAGGAGCATCTGGTACTGGCGTGTCGTGTTGGGCGAGGATGGAGGCTCGTCGTTTCCCGTTGCCCGCGGCTGCCGACTTGACAGATTGACTGTATGCGCGAGAGTATGCGCGGTCCCGATGACCATTGTCCAAGTGTTGGTGTGCGTGCGAGAGCGAGCGCGTTAGAGGAGAAGTCTCTGTGGCCGACTCCGCTGACACCCGGTCTGTTTTTGTTGTGCACGGTCGCGATCGCGCTGCGAGAGTTGCGATGTTTGCTTTCCTGAGGTCGTTAGGGCTGCGCCCGCTTGAGTGGTCGCAGGCGGTTTCCCGTACCGGATCTGCGACGCCGTATGTAGGCGAGATTCTCGACGCAGCGTTCGATGGAGCGAGGGCGGTCATCGTCTTGTTCACTCCTGACGATGTGACGATGTTGCGCGACGAGTTTCGCGTTGACGGCGATCCGGAGTGGGAGTCGATGCTTACCGGACAGGCGCGGCCGAACGTGTTATTTGAGGCTGGGATGGCGTTCGGACGCGACGATAAGCGGACCCTACTCGTCGAGTTTGGAAAGCTGCGACCGTTCAGCGACGTCGGCGGCAGACATGTATTGCGTTTTGACGGCACCATTGGTCACCGGCAGGCACTGGCAGTGCGTCTTCGCGACGCTGGTTGCGAGGTCGACATGGACGGTGAGGATTGGCACACCGCTGGCGACTTTTCCTACGGGCAAAAGGCACCGCGACCGGCAGGGCAGTCAGAAGCGGGGGCGATCTCCTCGGTTGCCGTCGAGCTGCCGTCATCGCTGATGCAGCTGCAGCTCGGACTTACGATCGCTCCGACAGGCGAGGGGCGCTACGACCTAACCATCAGCAATAACGGCTTCGATCCTGTTCTCGGGCTGAGACTCGAGCTCGATGAGAGCGCGCCGTTCTACCTGTTCTCGCGGGGAGACAGCGAAGCTCAACTTCCACCTGGAGGAATCGTGTGCGTGACCCTAGCTGCCCTCGGCGACGACGCGGGCTTGGATCATTTGCCGTTCCACATCTCCGGGCGGGTCGCGGATGACAATGCCTTCGAGGAAATTGCCCATCTGACGTACTCGGCCGACAAGGCATTGTGATCGTCAGTCCGTTTTCGGCGTTTCGCAATACGGAACCCAGGCTCCTCTGGGACCCGACTGTGCACAAGTACTTTGGCGAAGATCTCCGATTCTTCATCCTGAAGCTTGAGAACTCTTCGACTGAGCCGTTGCGCTTACTTGAAGGGCTCTGCGAGCGCGCGGGCGTCAAGTCCTATTGCGTCTACAAGCTCTACGGGTACTACGACGCGCTGCTGAAGGTGTGGACCAACACCGAGGGCGCGAGCGATCTTGAGGAAAAACTCGATCCCGGTGAGACCGCTGAGATCGTGTCTGCGATCGACTTTCACGTTCATCGAACGTTTTATGACGACTGGAGTGCACACGCAGGCGTGGCCGATGATCGCTACCTCACGTCGCACGAGAAGGACATCGTCCTTCTTGCGGAAGGTACGGGAAGCGCTGCTGAAGTCCGCGGCGCCGTCGACCGCTTGCGTGGCGCCCGACTGCTTCACTATTACGCCCCGGGCGAAATTTTCTCGCCGCGAGACTTTCCACTCATCAAGTTCTATAGCAGCGTTAGCTTCGGCCGCAAGGGCGAGCAGATCAGCGACATCCGCGCCGCGGTAGCCGAACAATTCAAGGAAGTTCGCTTGAAGTCTCTCTATGTCGGCGCGGCCCTTGGCGATAACGCAGAGTGTCTTGTCGAGGGGCTTATCGCCGCCCACGACTACCCTCACCTCGACGAATGGACCGACCGATTCTACGGATCTCTGCGGATCGAGAATCGGATGACTCTGCTCATTGCGAATCCTGAGTCTCCTGAAGTTGACATCCTCAACACTCGCGGTACTGGTCTGGGCACGAACGGCCATCGGCTTCGACGCCTGGTCGGCGATAAGTACGCCGCCATGCTTCGGTCTCTTCCGCCCGAGGAGCAAACGGAGATTGTCGATGTATTCTCGGAGTTCCGCGTGGAGGCGTTGAATAGCCGGTTCGAGCGCTACTTTCTGGGCATCTGCGAGGCACGGATTGCGCGGGAGGAGGAACTCTTGGGTGAGAAGCTGAGCTTCTTGCAACAGCTTGAGCGTGTGGCGATGACCCAACTGCGCGCAGGCGTCTTGCAACCCGCATTCGGCGAGAGCTGGCATACGGTCTTAAACGAGGTCGCGATCGAATTGATGGCAAAGAAGAAGCGACAGCGGATGATCGAGCTCGACGCTTCGACGAAGGAACCACTACTTGGACTGGGGGAGGCGATCGGCGCCGTCCGCGAACTGGTGAATCGGAAGCTCGTCGACGACGCTGTCGTTGTCGCCCAAATCGGCAACGAGTGGGAGAGCCGGCTCATGAAGGCAGTGGAACTCCGGAACAAATGGGCCCACGGTGACATCGGGAGCTGGCTCCATCGCGGCGGGCCGTGGAAGGGCTGGCCCGACGTGGCTAGGCGTGCATGCGCGGCCGGATTGGTCTATAACACGTTAGCGGCCAGTAGTATGGCCCTCGAGAAGTGAAGGAGCGAGCGTGAGCGTTCATCGGGAATTGACGGCCGAGGATCGGGAGTGGGAGGCGTTTCGGGCTGAGGTAGTAGGCCGTCTCGAGCCGAGGTCCCTGGAGGATGATGTTCTCCTATCCGAGACGTTTCGACCACGTCGGAGGCGATCCGCCGCGTCGGATTCGACCTCAGCGCGCACTCCGGGCATCCTTCTGTGGTTCTCCCGCATTTGGCGCTGGGACGTCGCGCCTCGGTAGCGCGCGCGTAGTTTTCTGCCCCATCGGCGTGACCTGATTGGCGGGCGACGTTCGAAAGCTCCCTCCAACTCGAGCGGCTGCTCCTCCCCCAGCACTGGCATGAAGCTCTCGTAGTCGCTCGTCAGCGCGGCCCGCCAAAGGTTGCGGCGGCGGGATTGCTCGGGTCGTTTGAGTGGCTGAGCGCGCCTCGGCTGACGCGCGGATGGAGCCGGCGCGGAGCGTTCCCTTTGACCTCGAGTGCGTGTACCGTCCACTCAGGCGCAAGCGCTGCGCTAGGCAAATCGCCCCGAGGACCTGTTCCCAGCGATAGCCGATCGACCGCGGCGGCCGCGCGGAGGCCAGCCTCGCGCGATCTCATGCGGTTCTGGGGTGCTGCCGATATCCGTACGGCGCGAGGCCCTCCGTTGTATGGAGGTACTTCGCGTTGCCGAAGGCTTCTGTTCAAGCCAAAAACGAAGAGCCGCCGCAGCGCAGGGGACAGAGCTTGGGGACAGGTCGGTGGGAACATGCAGCGACGATCGGTGGATGCGCAAGCATAAAAAGGGCTATGTGCAGGCCCTTCTCGAAGCCCTCTGACGGACTCGAACCGTCGACCCCCTCCTTACCATGGAGGTGCTCTACCAACTGAGCTAAGAGGGCAAGACCGCCGCAGTCTAGCCGCCCTCGCAACGCAAGATCAGCGAGCGCTTTTGGGAGCGAAGCGACCCTTCAGGGGTCTTGGCGCGCATCGGGATCTGCTCCCGCAGATCCCGATCGCTTGCGCCCTAAGAAATGCAGGGGGAAGGATTCGAACCTTCGTAGGCTGAGCCGGCGGGTTTACAGCCCGCTCCCTTTGGCCGCTCGGGCACCCCTGCAGGGTGCGCCATTCTAGCGACGAGCTTGCCTCCGCTACCGGAAGCGCTTCGAGCGGCGCGCGGAGAGCCCGCTCGTCCGGATCACCAGGCGACGGCGGCTCGACGCCTTCCTGGCGGTGCAGGCGGCCGGTGGGGCGGACTTTCGCGGCGGGGTCACGGTCGGAGGTCTAGCGATCCCACCGGACGGAGCTGGACCGGCCTGCGGCCTAAAGCACGGCACCAAACCTGCCGATTCCTGCTGCGACTCTCTTTATGGACCTGAACTCCCTCCTCCGGCGTGCCGTGGAACTCGGCGCCAGCGATATCCACCTCAAGCTGGACCAGCCGCCGATGCTGCGTCGCGACGGCTCGATCGCGCCGCTTGCCGAGTGCCCGCCGCTGAACGAGCAGAACCTGCTCGCCGCGGTCGAGACGGTGACGCGCGTCACGCCAGAGCGCCTCAAGCAGTTTCACGAGACCGGGGACCTCGACATCGCCTACTCCGCCGAGGGGCTGCCTCGCTTCCGCGTCAACGTCTTCCGGCAGCGTGGTGCGATCTCGTTTGCGTTCCGTGTGATCCCGCGCGACGTTCCGAGCTTCGAGCAGCTGAGCCTGCCGCCGGGCGTCGGCCGGCTTGCGAACGAGCACCGCGGCCTGATCCTCGTCACGGGCGCGACCGGCTCCGGCAAGACGACGACCCTCGCGGCGATGCTCGATCACATCAACCGCACGCGCCACCAGCACATCGTCACGATCGAGGATCCGATCGAGATCCTGCACCCCGACCGCAACTGCATCGTCAATCAGCGGGAGGTGGGGCTCGACACCGAGAACTTCGCCCAGGCTCTCCGTCGTGTGCTCCGGCAGGACCCCGACACGATCCTGATCGGCGAGCTGCGCGACGCCGAGACGGCGCAGACCGCGCTGCAGGCGGCCGAGTCCGGCCACCTCGTCTTCTCGACGTTGCACACGATCGACGCCGCCGAGACGGTCGGCCGCATGATCGAGTTCTTCCCTCCCGGCAAGCAACAGCAGATCCGCTCGGTCCTCGCCGGCGTCCTCCGCGGTGTCGTCAGCCAGCGCCTGCTGCCGCGCCAGGGCGGAGGCCGCGTCGCTGCGGTCGAGGTGATGCTGATGAACGCGCGCATCTCCGACCTGATCCGCGAGGAGCGCACCGAAGAGATCCCGGACGCCGTCGCCGAGGGCGGCTTCTTCGAGATGCAGACCTTCCAGCAGGCCTTGATCGACCATGTCCTCGCGGGACGGGTCGAACGCGAGGTCGCGGCCAACGCCTCGTCGAACGCCCACGACTTCATGGTTGCGCTCGATCACGCCCTGAAGCGCCAGAGCGCGACGGTCGTGCAGGAGCAGGCTGCCGTCGAGGCGGCTGCGGTTGCGGAAGAGGTTCCGGCGTTGCGCGTCGTTCGTCCGGCCCAGGCCTGATGCGCGGCATTCTCGCCGTTGCGGTGCTCGTGCTCGCGCTGGGCGCGGGAAGCGCATCTGCAGACACGTTCGCGGTCGTGCCGGATGCTCCGGTCGCGCCGGTCGCCCTCCCCAGCTCGGAGACCCCGAACGAGGCTGGCTCGATCCTGCTTCCGCCGGCTGCCTTCGAGTCGCAGTTCCTGCCGTCGCGCGCGATGACGTACGACGACCTACGCGCGCTCTGGCTCGGCGCCGGCACGGCCTACGGGATTCCGTGGCAGGTGCTCGCGGCGATCAACAAGATCGAGTCCAACTTCGGACGCAACATGGGGCCGAGCTCCGCCGGTGCTGTCGGCTGGATGCAGTTCATGCCGGACACCTGGCTCCGCTGGGGCGTCGACGGCAACGGCGACGGCATCGCCGATCCCTGGAACCCCGACGACGGCGTCTATTCGGCGGCTCGCTACCTCGCGGCGGCCGGTGGCCGCAACGACGTCTCCGGCGCGATCTTCTCCTACAACCACGCGCAGTGGTATGTCGACAACGTTCTCAGCGTCGCGGCGATGTTCGGCGGCGCCGGGAGCGACGCCGTCTTCACGCTTGACCGCCTGGCGATCGCGCTCGAGGAGGCACAGGCCCAGGCGGCATCGATCAGCGAGGCGCTCAGCGCCGCCGAGGGGCGCGAAAGCGAGCTCCAGGCGCCGATCGACGAGGCGCGCACCGAGGCGCAGGACCTCGGGCTGCTGCTCTCCGACCGGCTCGTCGCCGAGAGGAAGGCATTCGAGGCGGAGCAGGAGCGGGACGCTGCAACGGCCGAGGTCGAGCGCCTACGCGCCGAGCTCGACCTCGCGGAGGCCGCGCTCGAGACCGCGCGGACCGGAGCCCACTCGGCATCGTTCGTCCCCGCGGCCGCGGACATGTTCGGAATGCCGAGCAGGGCCGACGGCTACGTCTTCCCCGTCGGGGGCGGCCCTGGCGTCGTCTCCGTCGGCCACTACCACCACGACTATCCCGCCGCCGACATCGCGGCGCCGCTCGGAACCCCCGTCTACTCGCTCGCCGACGCGGTCGTGCAGGGGCTCGCGGACGACTCCAGTTGCGGGACGGGGCTCACTCTCCGCACGCTCGACGGTCTCGATTGGGTCTACTGCCACCTCTCTTTCCGCGACTCGGCCGTGCAGCCCGGCACCTTCCTGACTGCGGGACAGTCGATCGGCCTCGTGGGCTCGACCGGCAACTCGACCGGCCCGCACCTGCATCTCGGCCTCAAGCCCGCCCGCTATCCCCAGGAAATGCCCTGGTTCCAGGAGTACGCGGGCATCGCGTTCACCTGGCAGGACGCCACCACCCCGGCGAACACGATGCCGGGGCCGGTCTTTGCCGAGGCTCCGTCCCAGGACGATCCCTCGATTGAGGTCGTCGAATTCACGCTTACGGGGTCTTGAGTTGTCGCGTCGCTCTGCCGAATACGACGGTATGACTGCGGGGATCTTTGCGCGCGTGCCTACAGTCGCGGCGATCGTTGTCGTGGCTCTGCTCGCCACGGCAACACTCACTCTGGCTGCGACCTCGAACGCGCCCACGCCGGTTCAGGCTGCGGCTGCGCCCGTCGCGCAGCCCACGCTGGTCGTTCCCGACGTGCGCCGGCAGGCCTACGTCTTTGCCAAGGGCGCGCTCGAGCAGGCCGGCTTCGCCTGGAAGATCACCGGTTCGGTCCAGGGATACGCGGCCAACGTCGTCGCCGTCCAGAGCCCTGCCCCCGGCACCCATGTGATCGCCAACGGCGCACCCACCATCAGCCTGCAGCTCTCGCACAACTCCGCCTACAAGCAGGAGGGACTGCCGGAGAACGCGTCCCCGTACCACGGCCGGCCGATCAAGCTCGTCGCGGCGAAGTCGACACTCGCGAAGCCCGCCGCGAAGCCGAAGTCCGCCGCGAAGCCCGCCGTGAAGCCCGCGGCGACGACGGCCGCCAAGCAGAAGCCCAAGGCGGCCACGGCGAAGCCGGTAGCGCCCGTCAGCCGTAAGCCCGCTTTCACCGAGGCCGGTGCGCCGAAGGAGCCTCTCGACGAGATGGCGCTGACGGCTCGCGCGAAGCAGCTCGGCACATGGCTCGAGTCGCACAAGACCCGCACGCCGCGCAATGTGAACCACTGGCTCTACCAGCACAACTGGATCGTCACCGGTGCCGGCTTCGGCTGGCACGACGGCTCCGAGGCGCTGCGGACGCTGATCCAGGTCGACGCGCGCGTCCAGAAGCTGTGGGGCGTCGGCGGCAAGAGCGAGCAGGTCGCACGTCGCGCGCTCGCGGAGGTCAAAGCGAGGGCGCAGTGAGGCTCGCCGGACGACTGCGCGCGCTGCGTCGCAGCGAGCGCGGCTTCACGCTCATCGAGACGCTGGCGAGCATGACGATCTTGATGACGGTCATGGGAGGAATTGCGGCGTTGATGGTCTCAGGCACAAATGCGGAGGTTGACATGAATCGCAGGTTCCAGGCACAGACAGAGGCCCGGCTCGGGCTGGACAAGCTCCGTAAGGACGCTCATTGCTCGTACAACGTCGCGCTGGCCGGTACGCCGGCCACGATCGCCGGAGTCGCGTACTACCCGACGACGACCCTGAGCATGAGCGCGGCCTGCCCCACCTCGGGTGGCGGCACGACCGTCACCTGGTGCACGGTCGCGAACGGTGCCGGACGCTACGGGCTCTGGCGCTATCTCGGCGGCGCCTGCAGCGGCACGGGCCGCAAGGTCGCCGACTACCTGACGACTCAGACCGCCTTCAGCTACACCGCGCCGATCGCCGGCAGCAAAGAGCTGAAGCAAGTCGGCACCTTGCTCCCCGTCAACCTCACTCCGACCAAGACGGAGCGTGTCTACACACTGCAGGACGACCTCGTGCTCCGGAACAGCGTGCGGGCATGACGATGCGCTTCCTGAGGCGCTTGAAGCTCCGCTCCGAGCGCGGCATGGCGCTGCCGCTCGCGATCCTGGTGATGGCCTCGACCAGCGCGATGGTGGTCACGGTCGTCGAGTACTCGAGCTCCAGTGGCCGCACGGCGCAGATCTCGAAGGGTCGCGTCAGCGCCCAGTCGCTCGCGGAGGCCGGGATCGCGAACGCGTTCTCGATCCTCAACAACGTGGTCGACCCGAAGACGGCGAGCACGCTGCCCCCGCAGAGCTCCCCGACCGTCCTCTCGATGGGGGGTGGCACGGTGACCTACTGGGGCACCTACAACTCGACCACCTACGTGTGGACCGTGACGTCGGTCGGCTCGGTCCCGAACCCCACCGGTGGCGCCCCGCTGACGCGGACGCTCACCCGGGTGGCACAGATTCACGGCCTGAACTCCGGCGCCTCGGTCGGCGCCTGGAACCGGATGTATCACGACAGCACGACCACCTGCCTGACGATCGAGGACGTCACGATCCCGACGCCGATCGCCTCGCGCGGCGACATGTGCCTGGTCGGCTCGGGGAAGGTCACCGGCGCGGCCACGACGGTCGAGGTCGGCGACGACGTCAGGATGACACGTGAAACGTGGTCGGTGAACGACTCGGCCGGCGCCGGCGCCGGCACGAGCTGGACGACCCCCGGCAACATCGTCTCGAGCAACAACTCGAAGGCGACCTATTTGGTCCCCATCAACGGGCAGAGCAACAACCTCGACGCGACCAGCTTCGGTTTCGCGATCCCGGCGACGGCATTTATCGTCGGGATCGAGGTCGACATCGAGCGGATGGCGAGTGCCTCCAGCGATCTGGACGACGAGGACGTCTTCCTGCTCAAGGCGGGCGTCGCGGCCGGCACCGACCATGCCGCCGTCAGCAGCTACTACCCCACCTCAGACTCCACCCGGAATTACGGCAGCTCGAGCGACCTCTGGGGCACGACCTGGACGCCGGCCCAGATCAACGCCGCGAACTTCGGAGTCCGGCTCAAGGTCGACAACGATGACACCGGCACCGCCCGCACGGCGTCCATCGACCACATTCAGGTGACTATCTACTACCAGCCGGTGCCGACGACGAGCATCGGCGTCTCGGGCACGAACATCCTCCAGGCCCACGTGGCCGGCGACTGCACGTTCGACACGCAGGTCGCGCACACGCCGTGCAGTGCAGCCGACCAGGTGTTCGCGTCGACGATCGACACGACCCCCTCGGGCCTCTCGAAGCCAGCGGTCGACATGGCGTTCTGGTATACGAACGCCAAGCCGGGGCCGAAGCAGGCCTGCACGACCTCCACCGGCACGCCGCCGGTCTGGGACAACGACTCGACCTACAACAGCAGCCTCCCGGCCAACGACACCTGGAGCGAGGTCACGCCCACAGACCGGAGCTACACCTGTCAGGTGAAAGATGCCCAGAACAACCTGCTCGGTGAGCTCTCCTGGAACTACGTCACGCACGTGCTCACGATCTTCGGCACGATCTTCCTCGACGGCGACTTCCGCTTCGACGACAACGGCCAGGTCTCCCACTACCAGGGTCGTGGGATCATCTACGCCGCCCGCGACATCGAGTTCGACGAGCTCGTCTGCGCAGGCGGTACCGGCACGACGAGCTGCGTCACCCAGCCCGGCGGCATGGCGAACTGGGATCCATCTGCCAACATGATGACCGTGCTCGCCGGCCGTGACGCCGAGTTCGACCAGGGCACCGGCCAGGCTCAATCGACGCCGTCCGGGCTCCAGGGGCTCATCTACGCAGGCGGCAACTGTCTCGTGCACGAAAACTTCCACCTCAGCGGGCCGATCATCTGCAACGTGATCGATCTGCCGTCCGAGCCCAACGGCTGGCCGACGTACTACACCTGGCCGCCACTCGGCTCGCTCGTCGAAGGCCAGGCCTATGGCTCGCCGAACGGCGCGGCGGACTACGTTGTGACGGCGGGTGATCAGTTGGGATGAGCTTCGCCGCCGCCGCCTTCGCGTTCGCCCCCGGGCTCGCGATCGGCAGTTTCTTGAACGTCGTTGCCGCCCGCGTCCCACTCAAGCGCTCGATCGTCGCGCCCGGCTCCGCCTGCATGAACTGCGGGCACGAGCTCTCCTGGTACGAGAACGTCCCGGTGCTCTCCTATCTGGCGCTCCGCGGCCGCTGCAAGGGCTGCGGGGTGAAGATCGGCGTCGTCTATCCGGCGGTCGAGCTCCTGACGGCGCTGCTGATCGCCGCCTCGTTCCTCACCTTCGGCTTCTCGGGCAAGTCGTTCGTGGCCGCCTTCTTCTGCGCCACGCTCGTGGTGATCTCGGCGACCGACCTCTCGCACCGGATCGTCCCCAACGTGATCGTCCTGCCGGCGGCCGCGATCGTGCTCGTGGCGATGACCGCCCTCGATCCGAGCGCGGAGTGGGCGCTCGGCGCCTTCGGTGCGGCTCTCTTCCTCTTCCTGGCCGCTCTGGCGTATCCCAAGGGAATGGGCATGGGTGACGTAAAGCTCGCCCTCCTGCTCGGCGCCATGCTGGGGCGCACCGTCCCGGTCGCGCTGATGATCGGGATGATCGCGGCACTCGTACCGTCGGTTGTCCTGCTCGTCCGCCACGGGAGTGCTGCGCGCAAGATGGGGATCCCGTTCGCGCCGTTCCTCTCGCTCGGCGGCATCGTCGCCCTCTTCTTCGGCAAAGCTCTGCTCGACGCGTATCTGACGCTGTTGTAGCCCCGTTCGAGGGATCCGCGCAGGACGTGCCGGGGGCCGGGCGAATGCTTGAGACCCCTGGCGCAAGCGGTCAAGTGACCGGCTCAGGCTGCCGATAACTCGAATGAGGGATATGGACATCGAGCGTCCTCCAAATCTGCGTACCGTCGGGACGACCGGCGACGAAACTGCCGCCGCGAGCGCGCAGCCTCTCACCTCGGGGATGAGCATCAACACCATGGCCGAGCTCGTCGTCGACCTGCTCGCCGCGACGGGCCTGATCGCGCCTGACAAGCTCGCGCTCGTGCGCGGACGCGCCGGCCAGGGTTCTCTCGCACAGGCGATCGTCGACGAGGGTGTCGCTCCGCCGGAGGGCATCGCCCGGTCGCTCGCCGTCCGCTACCAGGTCTCGCTCGTGGACCTGGCTCTCTCGGGCGTGACGAAGGAGGCCGCCGAGCAGATCCCGCTCCACGTGCTCGAGCGCGTCGTCGCGATCCCGTACGCGCTGGAGGGCGGTGCGCTGCGCGTTGCCGTCGCCGACCCGGGAAACTTGCACGGCATCGACGAGCTCCGGCTCGCGACCCGCTTCCCGCTCGAGCTCGGCGTCGCGTCGAGTGAGGACATCCTCGCCGAGCTGCGCCGCATGGCGCGCGCGTCCGAGGCCTTCGGCTCCCGTGCGGTGCTCGAAGAGGTCGAGGAAGACATGGGGGTCGAGGAGGACGAGAACGACGACCTCGAAGCCGAGGACGGCGTCTCCGACGCGCCGCTCGTCCGCCTCGTCAACTCGATCATCTTCCAGGCGGCCGAGGACGGCGCCTCCGACGTCCACTTCGAGCCACACGAGGATGCGCTCGTCGTCCGCTTCCGCGTCGACGGTGTCCTCGCCGAGGTCCAGCGGATCCCGAAGCGGATGGCGCCGGGCGTCACGACACGTCTGAAGGTCCTTGCCAAGCTGGACATCGCCGAGCGGCGTAAGCCTCAGGACGGCCGGATCTCGCTGAACGCCGCCGCCGCCGGCCGGATGCTGGACATCCGTGTCGCGACCCTGCCGACCGTCGAGGGCGAGAAGGTCGTCATGCGTCTCCTCGACAAGTCCAGGCGGGCGCCGACGCTCGAGGAGCTCGGGCTCTCCGATGACATGCGCGCGCGGATCGCAGACATCATCGCGCGGCCGACCGGCGCGCTGCTCGTCACCGGACCGACCGGTTCCGGTAAGTCGACGACGCTCTACGCGGGCCTGACCACGATCAACCGGCCGGAGATCAACATCATCACGGTCGAGGATCCGGTCGAGTACCGGCTGGCGGGCGTGAACCAGGTGCAGATCAACACGCGGGCAGGACTGACGTTTGCATCCGCCTTGCGGTCGATCCTGCGGTCCGACCCCGACGTCGTGATGGTCGGTGAGATCCGGGACGGAGAAACGGCCAAGATCTCGATCGAGGCCGCCCTCACCGGTCACTTCGTACTTTCGACGCTGCACACCAATGACGCCCCGAGCACGATCACGCGTTTGAGCGAGATGGGCGTCGAGCCCTTCCTCACGGGCGCAGCCGTTACCGGCGTGCTCGCCCAGCGGCTCGCACGGAAGCTCTGCTCGCACTGCGCCGAGATGTACCAGCCCTCCGTCGAGGAGCTGCTCCAGTCGCGCGTCGCGCCCGACGTGGCGCTCGCCTCCGACGGGATGGCGTTCTACCGGAAGCGGGGCTGCCCACGTTGCAACCAGACCGGCTACAAGGGGCGGGTAGGCATCTACCAGCTGCTCACGATGACCGAGTCGATCGCGGCACTCGCGGTCGCCCGCGCGAGCCGCGAGGAGGTCGAGCGGGCCGCAATGGACGCCGGCATGCGCTCACTCTGGGACGACGGTCTCGCGAAGGTCGCGGCAGGCCTGACGTCGATCGAAGAGCTCGCGCGCGTCCTCGTCTAGCGTGCCGTAGGCCGGCTTGTGTTCCTGTAACACAAGCGAACCTTTCGGGGCGAAGTCGGGTCCGTTGCGTGACAGTTCCTCCGGCAAGCTCGTGAGGTGCGCTCGGCCATCTCGCCCAACGATCCGCGGCTCTGCGCTCTCGTCGCCGCGCTTGACCAGGAGGATGTGCCGGCGGCCGAGACGTGTCGACGAGTGGGCGCCGCCGCGGAGGAACTTGGCTTGATTCGGCCGAGCTACGGGCATGTGCGGCGGATCGTGCGGGTCGAGCGCCGGCGACGTGAGCTACGCGCAGAAGCGCGGAAGGTGCTGAAGGGCGCGGTGTCGACCTCCGCCGCCGGGCTCGCGCCGAGCGTCGTCCTGGTGCTCGAGCGACTGCGCGAGCTTCAGCTCGCCGAGGAGCTTGTGTTACAGGAACACAAGGCGTTCGTGCGGCGCGAGTGACCGGCTACTGGGCCTGGACGTCGCAGCCGAGGACCATCAGCGCTTCGACGGCCTCGGTCACGAACTGCGTCGCCTGGACGGCGTTGGCGAACGTGTAGGGGCCAGGGCGGACCGTGTCCGTGGACGTGCCACCGGCGGGAAAGACCTCGGTCTCGACGATGCAGGAGTCTCCGTGGTCGACCGCGCGGAGCACTGCGACGGAGCGCCCGTCCTTTCGTGCATGGCGGACGAACAGCTCCCGCTCGGGCTGGGGGGCGTAGGTCACGGAGAGGCGTTTGCGGCTGCCTGAGCGACCGTCTCGCGGTCGACGAAGCCCTCGAGCCCGAGTGCGATCTCACCCGGCCGCTTGAGGATGAGCAGGCTCGGATCCTGGAGCGAGCTGAGCTTCGTCTGCAGTGCGTGCGCGACCTTCTCGTTCAGGACGTTGAGCGCGAGATAGCCGGCACCGCTGAGCTTCGCGCCGGCCTGTGCCTCTGCGGCGGCGAGTGCATCCACACGTGCGCCGGGGACGACGAGTGAGACGACGACGACCTCGTGCTCCCGGAGGGCGGCGTCCACCGCGAGCGGGAACCCGGTCGGGGGAATCACAGGCTTGGGAGCGTTGAGAGCCGGAACGGGGGCCGCGGTCTTCACCGGGTTCGCGGCCTTCGTCGGCTTCGCGGCCTTCGTCGGCTTGGCAGCCTTCGCGGGCTTCGCAGCCTTGGCCGGCTTGGACGTTGCCGCCTTGGCGGGCTTCGGGGCGGTGTGTCTTACGACCGGCACCGCAGCCTCGGCGACCGGGGCGCTCGGCCCCATCATCCGCATCGCGAGCACGCCGGCGACACCGACGAGAACGAGTACGACCGCGACGATCCGCATCTGGGGGCTGACCTTCTCCATCCCCATTTCTATCGGCATCGCGGCGTCCGTTCTGAAGAGGAAAAGAGAGAGGGCGCGGTCTCCCGCGCCCTCTCGGTCAAGCGATGATGCTGGGGGTTACGCGCAGGGCGAGGCCAACGGGGTCAGGTCCTGAGTGATGGTTCCGGACGGGCCGAGCTTGTGGTAGCGGAAGCCACCGACATCGCTGTAGACGCAGTAGGTCGTGGTCGAGCTCTGTGCTGCGTCGAACGTGGCGTTGAGGCCGGCGTCGTAGGAGATGGCGCCGGGGGGCGTGCCCGCGGCGGCGTTGTTGACGCCGACGTAGGTGTTGTTGTCGGCGTAGAAGGTCTCGATCGACGGGATCGCCGAGCGGACGTTCGCCTGCGCAGCAGCCTTCGCAGCACGATCGCGGAAGCCGAGGTAGCTCGGGACAGCGATCGCCAGCAGGATGCCGATGATGATGATCACGACGAGAAGCTCGATCAGGGTGAAACCCTTCTCGCTTCTGGCGTCGAGGCG
>JAWVCW010000024.1:0-145982 GCA_033857955.1 Gaiellaceae bacterium
CACCGGCGAGATCTTCGGCCGGCTCGAGCACCTTGCGGTCTTCCCGGCGACGCAATACGTGACCTCGAAGCCGACGATCGACGCCGCGCTCGGCGGCATCCGGCACGAGCTCGAGGAGCAGGTCAAGAAGTTCGAGTCCGAGGGCAAGATGCTCGAGGCGCACCGCATCCGGCAGCGCACCGAGTACGACCTCGAGATGATGAAGGAGCTCGGCTTCTGCAACGGGATCGAGAACTACTCGCGCATCCTGGACGGGCGCCCCGCAGGCTCGGCGCCGCACACGCTGCTCGACTACTTCCCGTCCGACTACGTCGTCTTCGTCGACGAGTCGCACCAGACGGTGCCGCAGATCGGCGGCATGTACGAGGGCGACCGCTCGCGCAAGCAGACGCTCGTCGACCACGGCTTTCGACTCCCGTCCGCGCTCGACAACCGGCCGCTCCGCTTCGATGAGTTCCTCGACCGGGTCAAGCAGCTCGTCTTCGTCTCGGCCACCCCGGGCGCGTTCGAGCTTCGCCACTCGAACGTCGTCGCCGAGCAGCTGATCCGGCCGACCTACCTCGTCGACCCGGAGGTCGAGCTGCGGCCGACGAAGAACCAGATCGACGACCTCCTGAACGAGATCCGCAAGCGCGAGGAGGCGGGCGAGCGAGTGCTCGTGACGACGCTGACGAAGAAGATGTCGGAGGACCTGACCGATTACCTGCTCGAGGCCGGCGTTAGGGCGCGCTACCTGCATTCCGAGATCGACACGCTGGAGCGGATCCAGATCATCCGCGAGCTGCGCCTGGGCGAGTACGACGTGCTCGTCGGGATCAACCTGCTGCGCGAAGGGCTCGACCTGCCCGAGGTGTCGCTCGTCGCGATCCTGGACGCCGACAAGGAAGGCTTCCTGCGCGGCAAGACGGCGCTCGTGCAGACGATCGGGCGCGCAGCCCGGAACCTCAACGGCCGCGTGCTGCTCTACGCGGACAAGATGACCGAGGCGATCAAGGGTGCGATGGACGAGACCGAGCGGCGCCGCGCGATCCAGCTCGCCTACAACGAGGAGCACGGGACAACGCCGATCTCGATCGTCAAGGGCGTCTCCGACATCGCGGAGTTCCTCTCGCTCGAGAACCCGAACGTGCCCGGCCGGAGGCGTCGCGGCTCGCGGGCGGACGTCGAAGGGCTGTCTCGCGAGGAGCTCGAGAAGCTCGCGGTCACCCTGGAGGAGGAGATGTTCGTCGCGGCGGAGGAGCTCCGCTTCGAGTACGCCGCGAAGCTGCGCGACGAGATCAAGGAGCTGCGCCGCGAGCTGCTCGCCCTGGCGGAGCCTGTCAGCTAGGAGGTCTTCCATGTGCCGGAACATCAGAGTGCTGCACAACTTCGAGCCCGCTGCGACCACCGAGGAGATCGAGGCGGCCGCCCTGCAGTACGTTCGCAAGATCAGCGGCGCTGCGAAGCCTTCGCAGGCGAACGAGGCCGCCTTCGCGCGGGCCGTGGAGGAGGTCACGGCGTCGTCGAGGAGGCTGCTCGCCTCGCTCGTCACGTCCGCGCCGCCCCGCGACCGCGACGTCGAGGCCGCGAAGGCCAAGGCTCGCGCCGCCGCCCGCTTCGCCTAAGATCCGCGAGTGCTCGGCGCGATCATCGGACTCCTCGTCCTCGGACTGTTCGTCGGCGCGCTCGCGCGGTTCGCGCTCCCCGGCCCCGACCCGATGCCGCTCTGGGCGACGATCGGCCTCGGGCTTGCAGGCTCGTTCCTCGGCGGGCTCATCGCCGCTGCGATCGGCCTCCGCAGCGGAGACACGTTCGGTCTCCTCCTCGCCGCCGTCGCCGGCGCCGCGTTCCTCCTCTTCCTGTACCGCCGCTTCGTGCAGAAGCGGCCGCTGACCGGCCCCGGCTCGCGCTAGGCGGCGGCGAGCGCTCCCAGCTTGTCCTTGAGGTAGCGCACGTACGGCGCCGCGTCGATCGGCCCGCCGACGACCCGCTCGAGCGTCTCCTGCGGCGTGAACTTCCGCCCGAGGCGGTAGAGCCGGTCGCGCAGCCACTCGTGCAGCTGGCCGAACTCGCCCTGCTCGAACTGGTCCGGCAGGTCCGGGATCTCGGAGAGCACCTTCTCCCAGATCTGCACGGAGACGATGTTCCCCAGCGAGTAGGTCGGGAAGTAGCCGAAACCGCCGCCCGACCAGTGGACGTCCTGCAGGACGCCGAGCGTGTCGTTCGGCACCTGGATCCCGAGGTACTCCTCGAAGCGTGCGTTCCAGATTTCCGGCAGCTCCTTCAGCTCGATCGTGCCGGCCACGATCTCCTGCTCCAGCTCGAAGCGAAGGATGATGTGGAGGTTGTACGTCGCCTCGTCCGCGTCGACCCGGATGTAGGACGGCTTCACCCGGTTGATCGCGCGGTAGAAGCGCTCCTGGTCGACGTCGCCGACCGCGTCGGGGAAGGCCTCCTGGAACGACGGGTAGAAGTGGTTCCAGAAGGGCTGGCTGCGGCCGACGATGTTCTCCCACATCCGGCTCTGCGACTCGTGCAACGCCGAGGAGACGCCGTGGCAGAGCGGCGTGCGCTCCAGCGACTGCGAGACGCCGTGCTCGTAGAGCCCGTGTCCGCACTCGTGCATCGCCGTGAAGATCGACGTGATGTCGTCCTCCTTGTAGCGCGTCGTCAGGCGGATGTCCTGCGTGCCCGAGCTCGCCGCAAACGGGTGCACGGTGAGATCAAGCCGGGCGAACGAGGGGTCGTACCCGAACCGCTCGATGATCTTCAGCGAGTAGGCGTGCTGCGCTTCGATCGGCCAGGGTCCGTCCAGGAAGGCGTCATCGCCGTCGACCGAGCCGATCTCGGCGATCAGCGGCACGAGCTCGGCCTTCAGGTCGTCGAAGACCTGGCGGACCTCGGCCGTCTTCATCCCGGGCTCGTAGTCGTCGAGAAGGACGTCGTACGGCTCCTCGTAGCCCTCGAAGCAGTCGATGTAGCGCTGCTTCAGCTCGACCGCGCGCTCGAGATGGGGAAGGAAGAGCGCGTAGTCGTTCTCGGCACGGGCCTTCGCCCAGACGTCGTGGGTGGCGGCGGCGGCGCCGGTGATCTCCGCCGCCAGCTCGGCCGGGACGCGGCGCGCCTTCTCCCGGTCGCGGCGCGTCGTCCGGAGCAGGCTCGCGTCGTCGGAGTCGTAGTCCAGCTTGTCCTCGTAGGGTGCGAGCTGGTCGAGCAGCGTGCCGATCTCGTCAGAGACGAACTTCTGGTGTGCGATCTTGTCGAGCGTCGTGAGCTGGGCGCCGCGAACGGCTCCGCCGCCGGGCGGCATCATCACGGTCTGGTCCCAGAAGAGGATCTCCTGCGCCCGGCGCAGGTCGTGGATCTCGGCCAGGCGTGTCTTCAGGTCGGCGAAGCGCGGCTCCATCGTCTCTCCTCTGAAATCGGGTTCGGCGGGGACTGTAGCGCGCTTCTAGGGGATATCGGCGATCACGATCAGGGCACTGGCGCCCTTCTTGCCGCGGACGCGAACGGTGATCGTGTTCGTCGGGCCGGGCTTCATCGCCGAGGAGACGTCGAATGTGCGCACCTCGTTCGCCTTCAACCCGACCTCCTTGAACTTCTTCCCGTTCACGATGATCACGACCTTCTTCATGCCGGGTTTGCCGTTGTAGATCGAGACGCGGCTTTCGGCCTGCGGCACGTTCGAGAAGGTCTCGTCCTGGAGCTTGTCGTCCTCGCGTACGACGCTGAGTACGATCGGGTCGCAGATCGCGATGTTTCCGCCCCGGTCGAGGAAGTCGACCTGGACGCCGAAGCTCTGGCGCTTGTCCACAGCCGTCGCCTTGACGTAGACCGGGCCGAGCGAGCCTGGGAGATAGGCGTCGACCTTCACGGTGGCGTTGCGGAGATACGTGACTTTGTGGCTCGCGAGGCCGAGACCGACGTCGTTGACCTGGAACCGGATGAACGCGTTGCCGGCGGCGGTCTTGCCCTGCTCAACGATCGTGCAGGTGGGCGGGGTCGTGTCTACCGGCGGGTTCGTCGGCGTCACCGTGATCGAGACGGTTGCGGTGTCGGTGCCCCCGTGCCCGTCGTTGGCCGTGTACGTGAACGAGTCCGGCCCGCTGTAGCCGGCGGCCGGCGTGTAGGTCGAGCCGTTGAAGTCCCCGTGTGCAGGCGCGGTGTGGGTGATCGTCAGCGCATCGCCGTCCACGTCCGTGCCGGCCAGCGCGATCGTGACCGGCGCGCCCTGGGCGGTCGTGACCGAGCGGTCGTCCACGTCGGGCGCGTCGTTCACCGGCTTGATGCTCACCGACGCCTTCACAGGCGCAGAGGCGTTCCCACTCGGGTCGATCGCGCGGTACGTGAACTCGTCCGTTCCGTTGAAGTTCGGCGCCGGCACGTATTCGAAGGATCCGTTCAGGGCGAGGGTCAGCGTGCCATGCGCGGGTCCCTGCACGAGGTCGGCGGTGAGTGGGTCGCCGTTCGCGTCCGTGTCGTTCGCGAGGACTCCCGGTGCCGGCCGTGCGAGCGTGACGTCTTCGTCGGTCATGTACGAGTCGCTCGCGGCCACCGGCGAGCTGTCGGCGATCACGATCGAGACGATCCGCGCGACGCCCGAGTCTGCGTCCGACACCATGAGCCTCAAGCAGTACGTGCCGGCGGCTACGCCGGGCTTCGTATGGATCGTGAGAGTGGCGCTCTCGCGACGCGGAACGCCCGCGTCGAGGACGACGCCTTCGAACGGCAAGAGGCCCGTGTCGTCCTGGAAGGCAGGGCCGCCGGGCACTGCCGGATTGACGCAGGCCCCCGCGATGGTGAAGTTGATGAAGAACTCCATGTCGGAGCCGTCGGCGTCGCGGCCGATCACGTCGACGGTCAGCGTCGAGTCGGGCTCGATCGTGATCGGAGACGGCGTCGATTCCCACTCCGGCCGGTCGCTCACCGGGTTGATGCTCAGCGACACTTTCGCAGGCTGCGATGCATTCCCACTCGGGTCGACCGCCAGGTAGGTGAACTCGTCCGATCCGTTGAAGTTCGGGGCCGGCGCGTACTCGAACGAGCCATTCGATTCGAGGGTCAGCCTGCCATGGGCGGGTCCTGTCACGAGCGCCGTGGCGAGTGGGTCGCCCTCCGGATCCGTGTCGTTTGCGAGGACTCCCGGTGCCGGCACCGTCAACGTGGTGTCCTCGTCGGTGGCGTACGAGTCGGGCACCGCGGTGGGGATGCCGCTGGTGACGACGATCGAGAGCGTCCTTACGACTGATGCCCCGTCCTCGGCCAAGAGGAGCTTCAGGCAGTACGTGCCCAGAGCCGCACCCGGCTTCGTATGGATGGTGAGAGTCGAGCTCTCGCGCCGCGGCACGCCGGCGTCCAGGACGACGCCCTGGAATGGGAAGAACTCGGTGTCGAAGTAGAAGTTGGGCCCGAACTTCTCTGCCGGGTTCTCGCAACCCGCCGTGGTCGCGCCGAACACGATGTCGGAGCCGTCGACGTCGCGGCCGATCACGTCGAAGTTCAGCAGGGTGTTGGGTCGGAGCGTCACCTGGGAGGGAGGAGCGACCTCCCATTCAGGCGGGTCGTTGACCGGCCGGACGTCGATGTTCACCGTCGCCGTGGCCGTGCCGCCGCGTCCGTCGTCAGCGGTGTAGGTGAAGGAGTCGGGCCCGTTGTAGTTCGCGGCAGGCGTGTAGGTGCCGCCGACGCCGCCCGCATACGAGCCGTGGGTCGGCTGGGTCGTCGTGATCGTGAGCGCGTCGCCGTCCCCGTCGTGGGCTACCAGTCCGATGGCTGACAGCGGCGTGTCCTCGTCCGTCACGAGCAGCAAGTTCGCGACGAACGGCACATGGTTCACTGCCGTGACTGCGACGGTCACCGTTGCCGGTGCGCTCGCGGCGCCCGTCGCGTCGACGGTCTCGTACGAGAACGTCACCGGGCCTTCGAAAGCCCCCTTGGGCAAGAGCTGGACGGAGCCGTCGGCGTGGAACGCAAAGTGCTGCAGAACGACCGTCGGAGCGTCGACGAGCCGTGCCACGAGCGCGTCGCCGTCGCCGTCGACGTCCGTGTCATTCGCGAGGACGCCAGGGGCTGCAAGGTCGAGCACCCCGTCGGCGTCAGTCGCGTACGAGTCGGCGACGGCGACCGGTGCGTCGTTCACCGGGGTGACGGTGATCGTGACGGTGCCGGTGTCCGCCTGCCCGTCGGTGTCGGTGGCGGTGTAGACGAACGAATCGGCGCCGTTGAAGTCGAGGTTCGGTGTATAGACGCCCGCCGCGTAGCTGCCGTGATCGGGCTGGTCGGTGACCGCGATGGTCGGCGTGCCGCCGTCCGGATCCGTCGCCGCCAGCGCGATCGAAAGGGGTGTGTCCTCCGCGGTCGTCACGCTCTGGTCCGGAGCCACCGGCGGCTCGCCGGCCGGAGTCACCACGATCTTCACGAACGCGACCTCGCTCGCCTGGCCGTCGCCCGCGCGATAGCTGAACTCGTCGAGGCCCACGTAGCCCGCTGCGGGCGTGTAGAGGAAGTCGCCGTTCGCCTGGAGGGAGGCGGCTCCGTGCGCCGGGCTCGACTCGAGCGTCACGGTGAGAGCGTCGCCGTCCGGATCGAGGTCGTTGACGAGCACGTTCCCGGAGGCCGGCGTGTTCTCGGGCGTGAAGACCTCGTCGAAGAACGGCTCCGGCGGATCGTTGACCGGAGTGACCGTGATCGTCACCGTTCCGGAGTCGCTGCCGCCCTGCCCGTCGGTGACGAGGAACGTGAACGAGTCCGTGCCGTTGAAGTTGAGGGCGGGCGTGTAGACGCCGTCCTCGAAGACGCCATGCGCAGGAGTGCTCGCCGGCGCCGCCACGACCGTCCCACCGTCGGCGTCGGTCCCCGCCAGCACGATCGGAAGCGGCGTGTCCTCAGCGGTTGTCAGCGAAAGGTCGGTTGCTACGGGCGGCACGTTGGTGCTCGCGTCCGCCGTGGCGGGGTTGCAGTCGTCGTCCTTCCCGTTGCCGAGGATCTCGTCGCGGAGCGGATGCACGTCCGCGTCGGCGTCGTCGCAGTCGGCGTTCGCGTTCCAGAGGTCGCCATCGCCGTCGGGAGCGAGCACCGCCACGTCCCAGTTGATCGACAGCGATGCGTTGGCTCCGGACGTCACGATGACCTTCACCACGTGCGCCCCGATTTGCGCGGCGGTCGGTGTGAGCGAGTACGTCGGCACGCCCGACGTACCGGTGAAGAGAGTGTCCAGCAGCCAGATGTAGTGGTTGGCGTTGGGCGACGTGACGGAGAAAGCCTGCGTCTCGCCGACGCGAACCGACGCCTCGCCGATGAACTGGGAGCCCACACGGAACGGGGAGAAATCGTCGAGCGTGACGCCCCCGCCGCCTCCGGTCACCTCGAGGCGTGTAGACGCAACGTCTGCCTGACCGTCGGCGTTGGTGACGCGCACACCGATCGTGGAGTTCCGTGCGGTCGAGAAGGATGAAGTCGGATTCACACCCGTTGCGTCGTCGAACGCGCCGTCGCCATCGAGATCCCAGGCGTAGGCGGTGATGGCGGAAGGGCTCGTCGACGCGCCCGCCGTGAATGAGATCGTCGCGTTCTGCGCTCCGGCGTACGGCCCGCCGGCGTTGGCGATCGGTGCGAGGTCAGGCACGAGCGGATCCGTCTCGAGTTGCGCGATCAACGGCGCCATCTCCGCCGCGAGGGCGATCAATGTCGGCTTGAGGGCCGCGTGTGCCGTGACGAGTTCGTCCATATGGGCGACGACGGATGCACGCGAGAGGTTCCAGTCGTCCTGGAGCAGGTTGGCCTTCATCGCGTCGAGCTGGTTCTGGCCGATGCCAAGGTTGGCGGCCTCGCGTAGTTCGGCGACCGAGAAGGCACCGTTGGCGGCGACCCGGTTGCGCCACTCCTTCAGCTCGGCGATCTGGGCGTCGATGGGACGCGGGTCCGAGTCGAACACGAACCGCATCAGTTGCATGCCCGCAACCGTCTGGTCCAGCTGGGAGGCCAGCGCGCTCGCGTACTCCCGGATTGCACGAGCGTGCACGAGCGCCCAGGCGCCGTTCCCGTCGGCGTCTGCGCCCTGGTATCGCGCGAGCGACCTCAGCAGCGCCTGAGCGAGCGTCGTCTCCGCCGACAACACCGGTGCGTACAGTGAGAAGCCGTGGTCGGCGCCATCGAGGTCGTCCGACCGGAAGAGTTGGCGGGCAGCGAGCGGCGTGATCTGCGCGTAGCTCGGATCCGGCGCGTCGCCTCGGATGCCGATGTAGTTTGACATCTGGTTGCCGATCAGCTGCAGCGTCACAAACCGCAAGTCGGCGCCGGGGGGTGACGGGGTCACCTGCCGTGCTAGGTAGAGCATCAGCCGGTCCGGCGTCGTCTTCGACGCTTTCGCTCGCTGCTTGAACATTTGTTGCATCAGCTCTCTGCTGGTCACCCACTTGAGCGCCTCGGTCTCGGCAGTGGACTTCAGCGCGGTGAGGTCCGGAAGTTCGGGGACGCTCTCGGCCTCGATCGCCGCACTTGCGTCGAAGCGCGTGAACGTTCCGGCTTTCGCGGCTCCACCGCCGGTGAGGGTGGCGAGCAGGGCAGCCGCGACCGCCGCGCTGAGGCAGACCCCCGAAGACTGAAACGGCACCCGCATTCTCCCTTGACTACTAACGCAGACGCGTTCGGATAAATCAAGGTCTCCGAACGGCTAGTCAGGTCGTCCGGTCGGGTTTGCCGCGGGCCTGGGTCGGGGAGCACGTGACCGCACCGCACCACGACCTGGGGGTTACGACATGGGAATCATCGCGTTCATCATCCTCGGCGCACTCGCCGGGGCGATCGCGAAGGCACTACTGCCCGGCGATGACCCGGGTGGATTCATCGTCACCACGATCATCGGGATCGTCGGAGCGCTGCTCGGCGGGTTCCTCGCCGCTGCGATCTTCGGCGCCCACCCGCTCGACGACTTCTTCGACATCAGCACGTGGCTGACGGCGATCGTCGGCTCGATCGTGCTGCTGCTGATCTACCGGGCTGTTGCCGGCCGCAGCGGGCGCGGGGTGACCGCCTAGCCGGTTTCGAACGCAAGCGGCTCACGGCCGCGCGGGAACGTCCGTACGGCCGTGAGCCCCCAGCCGTCCTCGCGCCAGATGTACGTGAGGATGCGCAGCGCCTTTTCGCCGATCTCGTAGACGTGGAGCCCGCGCGCCTCGCCGCGCCGGTTCGGGCGCGGCTGGCCGAAGCCGGGCGCGATCGAGACCACGACGGCGTGCTCGCCGCCCGGGGTCGAGAGCTCGAACTCGCGCCGCTCCGCGACCGTGCTCTGGTGGATGTGGCCGGCGAGGACGAGGTCGGCACCCGCCTCCACGAGCCCGGCGAGGACGCGGTTGCGCTTTGCAACAGGCTTCTTGCGTGAGCGCCAGGGCGCCCCGAGCAGGTGATGGTGGAAGGTGACGATCCGGTACGCCCCGTCCGGAGCCTCCCGGAAGACCTCCGACGCGCGCTGCACTTGGTCGTCGCGCAGGCGTCCCGACTGGTGCCGCCACGGGCGCACGGAGTTGAGCCCGGCGACGACGACCGCGTCCGAGCGGTAGACCGGCTCGGTCGTCTCCCACAGCCGCTCGAACTCCTGCCACGGCTGCGTGAAGCGCTTCGGGAACGTGTAGGGGATGTCGTGATTGCCCGGGATCGTCAGCAGCGGCAGCTCGAGGCCGCGGAGGAAGGACGATGCCCTCTCGTGCTGGCTACGGAGGCCGCGGTGGGTCAGGTCGCCGCTCGCGATCACGAGCTCGGGCTGCACCTCCTCGATCAGCCGGCCGAGCGCCTCGATCGACTCGGACCGGTCGTTTCTGCCGAAATGCAGGTCGGAAAGGTGGAGAACACGTGTCGGCACAGCCGCCTGAGGCTATACAGTCCCGCACATGGCGGCCGAGCCTGAGTCTCCCGAGATCTTCGATGACCTCTACCTCGGGTTGAGGGCCGGAGGCGCACTCCGCAAGCAGCGCCGAGGAGAGCCGCTCACGACCGAGGAGCAGGAGGCGCTCGGGCGCTGGCAGCGCCTCTCGATCGGCCGCAAGGCGCTCGCGGTCGGCGCGTTCTCGCTCGGCACCTTCGGCCTAGGCTTCACGCTCGGCGGCCTGATCTTCGGCAGGTGGAGAAAGGCTTAGGCGCCGGCCTCGGCGTCCTTGGCCGAGAAGATCACCGCCGGCACCTCTTCCTGCGCGGGATCCTTGTCGCGGATGATCACGTCGACGAGCGTCGCCACGACCGCCGCGAACGGGATGGCGAGGATCACGGCGAAGCCACCGAAGAGCAGTCCGGTCGCGGTCACGGCCACGAGCACGACGAGCGGCGTCAGCCCGACGGCGTCGCCGAGGACGCGCGGGATCACGAGATAATCCTCCGCGAGGCGCACGACCAGTACAGCCACGCCCGCGGCAAGCGCGGTCTGCCAGGACACGGTCAGGCCGACGCCCACGGCGAGCGCTCCGGCTGCGAATGGGCCGACGACCGGAACTATTTCGACGAGGCCTGCGAACGATCCGATCAGGATCCAGTACGGCAGGCCGATCGCCCAGAAGGCGAGCGAGAGCACCACCCCGACGAGCACGATCAGGAGCGCCTGACCGCGGACGTACGCGCCCAGCTTCGCGTCGATCAAATTCCACGTGTCCCGCACCTTCTTTCTGCGCGGCCGGGGCAGGAGCGAGCAGAGGAGGTCCTCCGCGCGGTCCCGCTCGAAGACCCAGTAGGCGGCGCTCGCCAGCACGAAGAAGATCCCGAGCATCACCTCGAAGACCGTCCTCGTCACCTGAAGTGCCGGGTCGACGAGACTGCCCGCCGTCGGTAGATCGGCGAGACGCCGCTGGATGTTCGCGAGCACGTCGTGCTTGATCCCCGTCGAGTTGCGCGCCTGCTCACCAAGGTCGGAGCGCGTCTGCGGGAGACCGCCGAGGGCGGAGTCCACCTGGTCGATGGCGCGCGGCACGACGAGCCACAGGAAGCCGGCGACGAGGCCGAGCAGGACGAGGTAGTGCAGCGCGATCCCGGCGGCACGGGGGACACCCCGCCGGGCGAGGGCCTCGATCGTGGGCCGCATCGCGGCCGCGAGGATGAACGCGAGGAAGAGGAGCGCGACAAGCAGCCGGAGCTGCCACAGGGCGAGCGCCAGCACGACGATGGCGCCGACGACGAGGGTCGCCAGCGCAGTCCGCTTCGCCGTCTCCGCCATTCCGTCAGCATTCCCTGCGGGAGCGCGTTCCTACACGGGTCCCGGCGGGAGATACGATCGCGCCCCATGACGGAGCTGCTGACGGCGCGCCTCGTCCTCAGGCAGTGGCGAGACGCCGATCTCCAGCCATGGGCGGCGCTCAATGCGGATCCAGAGGTGATGCGCTACTTCCCCGCGCCGCTCACGCGCGAGGAGAGCGATGCACTCGCAGAACGCTCGCGGACGGCAATCTCCGAGCGGGGCTGGGGGCTGTGGGCGCTCGAGGTCGTCGACGGCGCGTCGTTCATCGGCTTCGTGGGCCTTGCCGAGCCGCGGTTTGACGCCCACTTCACGCCTGCCGTCGAGGTCGGGTGGCGGCTCGCGCGCGATCATTGGGGTCAGGGGTACGCGACCGAAGCTGCACGCGCAGCCATCGAGTTCGGCTTCGGTGAGCTCGAGCTCACCGAGATCGTTTCCTTCACGTCAGTCGTCAACGAGCGTTCGCGGCGGGTGATGGAGCGCCTTGGCATGACGCGCGATCCAGCCGGCGACTTCGAGCATCCGGTCGTCGCCGACGGCCTTCTTCGTCCACACGTCCTCTACCGGCTTCCTCGAAACGCGCTCCTTTACGAACGTACGTTCGCGCGCTAGAATACGCCGCGATGGCCACCGACGAGCTGATCGTCCACGGGGCCCGCGAGCACAACCTCAAGGACATCGACGTCCGGCTGCCGCGGAACTCCCTCGTCTGCATCACCGGACTGTCCGGCTCGGGCAAGTCCTCCTTGGCGTTCGACACCATCTACGCCGAGGGCCAGCGCCGCTACGTCGAGAGCCTCTCCGCGTACGCGCGCCAGTTCCTGCAGATGATGGAGAAGCCCGACGTCGACTCGATCGACGGGCTCTCGCCGGCGATCTCGATCGACCAGAAGACCACCTCGCGCAACCCGCGCTCGACCGTCGGCACGGTCACCGAGATCTACGACTACCTCCGCCTGCTCTACGCCCGCGTCGGCCGCCCGCACTGCCCGGTCTGCGGCCGTCCGATCTCGGGCCAGAGCCTCGACCAGATCGTGGAGCAGATCCTGGCGCTGCCGGAGGGGACGAGATTCACCGTCAACGCGCCGATCGTGCGCGACCGCAAGGGCGAGTTCCGCGACGTGCTCGAGGAGTTGCGTGCCGACGGCTTCACCCGCGTCAAGGTAGACGGCGAGCAGCGCCTGCTCGAGGAGGAGATCGTCCTCGACAAGAAGTTCAAGCACGAGATCGAGGTCGTCGTGGACCGGCTCGTGCTCAAGCCAGACCTGCGCCAGCGCCTGACCCAGTCGGTCGAGACCGCCGCCTCGCTCGCGGACGGCCTCGTTGCAATCGACGTCGTCGATGGGGAGCCGATGCTCTTCAGCGAGAAATTCGCCTGTCCCGAGCACGGGGTCTCGCTGCCGGAGCTGCAGCCGCGGATCTTCTCCTTCAACTCACCGCACGGCGCCTGCCCGCGCTGCACCGGGCTCGGCTCGCAGCTGGAGATCGACCCGGACCTGGTCGTTCCGGACACGACCGTCTCGGTCGGGGACGGCGCGCTGATCCCCTGGACGGTCGGCAACGGCGGCTTCTACGACTCCGTCGTCCAGGCCATCTGTGACCGCTACGAGATCGACCCCGACACCCCCTGGCGCGACCTCACGACCGAGCAGCAGGACCTCTTCCTCCACGGCACCAAGGGCGACAAGCTCTACGTCCAGTACCGCAACCGGATGGGCCGGCGCCGCTCGTACACGATGGCGTTCGAGGGGATCGTCTCCTCGCTGCAGCGCCGCTACAAGGAGACCGACTCGGCGCAGCAGCGCGAGCGGATCGAGGAGTACATGAGCTTCCGGCCGTGCGGCACCTGCAACGGGGCGCGGCTCAAGCCCGAGGTGCTCGCGGTCACCATCGGCTCCATGTCGATCAACGAGTTCACGCGCATGTCGGTGACGCGCTCGCTCGCCTTCCTCGACGAGCTCGGACTGACGCCGACCGAAGAGCTGATCGGACACCGGATCGTGAAGGAGGTGCGCGAGCGGCTCACCTTCCTCGACAACGTCGGCGTCGGCTATCTCCAGCTCGACCGCGCCGCGAAGACGCTCTCGGGCGGGGAGGCGCAGCGGCTCCGGCTCGCAACGCAGATCGGCTCGCAGCTCGTCGGCGTCCTCTACATCCTCGACGAGCCCTCGATCGGACTGCACCAGCGCGACAACGGCAAGCTGATCGGGACGCTCCAGCGGCTGAAGGATCTCGGCAACACCGTTCTCGTCGTCGAGCACGACGAGCAGATGATGCGCACCGCCGACCACCTCGTGGACATGGGGCCGGGCGCGGGCGAGCACGGCGGCTGGGTCGTCGCGGAGGGCACGGCGAAGGACGTGATGGCGAACACGAAGTCCGTCACGGGCCAGTTCCTCTCCGGCGAGCGGAAGATCGCGATCCCGCCGCGACGCGAGCACGACAACGGGCACTTCACGGTCCGCGGCGCGGCGATGCACAACCTGAAGGGGATCGACGTCGAGTTTCCGGTCGGGAAGTTCGTGACGGTGACCGGGGTCTCCGGCTCCGGCAAGTCGACACTCGTGAACGAGATCGTCTACAAGGCGCTCGCGAACCGGCTGAACCGGATGCGAGTGAAGCCGGGCGACCACGACTCGGTCGAGGGAATCGAGGTCTTCGACAAGGTGATCGACATCGACCAGAAGCCGATCGGGCGCACGCCGCGCTCGAACCCGGCCACCTACATCGATCTCTTCACGCACATCCGCGAGCTGTACTCCCTGACGCCCGAGTCGAAGGTGCGCGGGTACAAGCCCGGCCGCTTCTCGTTCAACGTCCGCGGCGGCCGCTGCGAGACGTGCAAGGGGGACGGGACGATCAAGATCGAGATGCACTTCCTGCCCGACGTCTACGTGCAGTGCGAGACCTGCAACGGCCACCGGTACAACAAGGAGACGCTGGAGGTCCGCTTCAAGGGCAAGTCGATCGCGGACGTGCTCGAGATGTCCGTCGAGGAGGCGCTCGGGTTCTTCGCCAAGATCCCGAAGCTGCGCCGCCGCCTCCAGACGCTGCACGACGTCGGGCTCGACTACGTCAAGCTCGGCCAGCCGGCGACGACGCTCTCCGGCGGCGAGGCACAGCGGGTGAAGCTCGCCGCCGAGTTGTGCAAGGTCGCGACGGGGCGGACGCTCTACATCCTCGACGAGCCGACGACGGGACTCCACTTCGCCGACATCGAGAAGCTGCTCGAGGTGTTGCAGCGGCTGGTCGACGCCGGGAATACCGTGCTCGTGATCGAGCACAACCTCGACGTGATCAAGCAGGCCGACTGGGTCGTCGACCTCGGCCCGGAGGGCGGCGAGGCGGGCGGGGAGCTGATCGCGGCCGGGACGCCCGAGCAGGTGGCCGAGACCGAGGGCTCCTTCACCGGGGAGTTCCTGCGCCAGGTGCTCGCGCAACGCACTGCCGTCGCCGCCTGATGACGGTCGCTGAGCGCCGGGACCGTTTCAGGGCGCTGCACGCCGCCGACCGGCTGTTCGTGATGCCGAATCCATGGGACGCCGGCTCTGCTCGGCTCCTCGCCACGTGCGGCTTCGAGGCGCTGGCGACGACGAGTGCCGGTTTCGCCTGGTCGCTCGGCAGGCACGACCAGACCGTCACACGCGAGGAGTTGCTCGCTCACGTCACAGCCATCGCGGCTGCGACGGAGCTGCCCCTCAACGTCGACAGTGAGCGCTGCTATCCGGAGGACCCCGGCGGCGTTGCCGAGACAGTGGCGCTGCTTGGCGGCGCCGGCGCCGCGGGTTTCTCGATCGAGGACTACGACCCGGCCACGGGCGGCATGGACGGGATCGGCGCCGCCGCGGAGCGTGTCGCGCGCGCGGCCGAGGCCGCACGGCGGTTGCCCGAGCCGATGCTGCTCACCGCACGCGCGGAGAACCACATTCGAGGCGTCGACGATCTCGACGACACGATCACGCGCCTGATCGCCTATCGCGACGCCGGTGCCGACGCGCTCTACGCGCCGGGCCTCACAGAGCTGGAGCGGATCGCGACTGTCGTCGCCGCGGTTGGAATCCCGCTGAACGTCCTCCTCTTGCCGGGCGGTCCCACGGTCGCAGCGTTGGAGGGGGTCGGTGTCCGTCGGGTCTCGCTGGGCAGCGTGCTGGCAGCAAGGGCCTACGGCGCCCTGGTCGAGGCAGCCAGCATGCTGCTCGACGAAGGGATCGCACCTCCGTCGAGCGCCCTCGTTTCGCGCGCCACGCTCAGCGCCGCCTTCGACTAGAGAACGACGGGACCTCGCGACGCGTCTGCGCCGTACTTCAGGCATGCGCTTCGTGCTCGTCCTTGTCGCAGCGCTCGTGCTCGCGCCGCCGGTAGCGGCCGATCGATACGAGCGCGCAAGCCTCTCCGTCGACGTGCCGGCTGGCTGGGCGGCGGTCCGGAAACCGCTCTCGCCCTGCACGAACCCGGTGCAACGGCTCGCACTGCGCGGGCACGGCGCGCTCGTGCAGATCGTCGAGACGCTCGACTATGCGTACGTCCATCGCTTTCCCGCCCGGCCTCGTCGATTCGCGCTTCGAGGGCCCGCGCAATTCCAGGCGTGCTGCTCGCCGCGTGACGCCAAGGGCTGGTTCCTGAGCTTCCGCGACGGCAACCGCGGTTTCTACGCGTCTGTCTACGTCGGAGAGCGAGGCACGCGCGCCGAGGCGCTCGGCATCCTCGACAGCCTGCGCGTCAGAGAACGGCCTGCGTCTGGGTGACGCGGGCAACGTGCTTGCCGCTCTCGTCGTAGAGGTCGGTCTCGACGACGATCGTGCGACTGCCGCGGTGGAGCGGCCGCGAGCGCGCCTCGACCCGTCCCGAGCGGACGGCCGAGAAGAAGTTCGTCTTCGATTCGATCGTTGCCGTTGCGCTGGAGCCCTCGGGCAGGTTGAGGAACGCGCAGAAGGCGCCGGCGGCATCGGCGAGCCCCATCAGGACGCCGCCGTGCAGGATCCCGGCCGCCGTCGTCAGCCGCTCCTCCCAGGTGACCGTGGCCCGCACCTCTTCCTTCGAGGCGGCGACCATCTCGATCCCGAGCACGGCGGTGTACGGCATCGCCGCCCGCACCTGCTCGGTGAGCGCCTCGTCCACCCGCTGAACGTACCAACCGAGGGATACGGGCCTCTCGGGCCGGTGCCGATGCCCGCACCGTGATCCGGCTCTTGGCCATCGTGGCGGGTGCGGCGTTCCTCCTCTCCGGCTGCAGCAGCGCGGAAGGCACGCGCGCCCAGGAGCTGCTGCGGCAGGCCGAGCAGGCGCAGACGAAGCTCCATTCCGCGACGTTCGAGGCGAACATCGGCTTCCTGATGGACGGCAAGCAGATCGACCTGGCGATGGAAGGCGCAGCGTCGAGGGAGGGCGCGTACTTCTCCATGCACGCGACCGGCATCCCGGAGGCGGCGGGCAAGGACTTTCAGCTGGTGGTTCGCGGCAACAAAGCCTGGATGACCGACACCGACGGGAACTGGGGGTCGATGCCGGTGCCGAAGGAGATGAACGGCATGAGCGGCTCGATGGGGGCCGGCGCGTTCCAGGAGCTCGCCCGCTACGTCCGCGACGTGCGCGTCGCCGAGCACCAGCAGATTGCGGGCAAGCCCGTGACCACCATCGCCGGCGAGATCGACACGGCCGGGATGCTCCAGGCGATGACGAAGCTCGGCTCGCTCTCCGGGCCGGGCGGCGAGAGCTCCAAGTTCTCCCTCAACCTGAACGACCTCGGCCTGAAGATAGGCGACATCAAGGCCGTCCTCTCGATCAACGAGAGCACGCACCTGCTCGAAACCGCCCTCGTCACGCTCGGTCTGGAGGCGCAGGGCAAGAAGCTCGACTTCGAGATCCGCTATCGACTCACCAGCTCGAACAAGCCGGTCAAGCTGCCGTCCGTCTCCGGCTAACCACTAGATTCGGGGCATGGACCCCGACCGACAGTGGTGGCTGCGCGTGCCGGCCGTCTTCCTCTCGCCCAGGTCCGTGTTCGTCGCCCTGCGGGACGAGTCGCGGGAGGACATCGACGCCCGCTCGGAGCCGGTGCTGGCGCTGACGGGACTTGCCGGGATCGCGGCCGCGCTCGCCTCCGGCACCGCGCGCGCGCTCTACGACGATCCCGAGTACGACGCGCTCCTCGTCGCGGTCTGGGCCGTCATCGCCGGGGGCATCGTGGCGTTCGCCGGCTACTTCATCGTCGGCGGCGCGGTCTATCTCGGCGCTCGAGGGCTCGGCGGTGCGGGCAGCTTCCGGCGCGCGCGTCACATCCTGGGCTTCGCTGTTGCGCCGCTCGCGCTCTCGCTGCTCGTCGTTTGGCCGCTCCAGCTCGCCGTGTTCGGCAGCGACGTCTTCCGCCGAGGCGGGTCAGACGATGGGACGGGAGGACGCGTCTTCGACGCGCTCGAGCTGGGTTTCGCTGCGTGGTCGGCCGTGCTGCTGCTCGTCGGCGTGCGCGCTGTCCACGGCTGGACGTGGTGGCGGTCGCTGGCGGCTCTCGGGCTCGTCGCGCTCTTCCTAGCTGCGTTCGCGAGCTTCCGCGAGATCGTGTAGCGCCTCCTCGAAGAGTGCGAGCTCGTCCGCCGGCATCGCGTAGGTGTGCTGTTCCTCCGGGAAGCGGCGCTCTCGAACCTCGCTCACATAGGTGCCGACGGCCTCCCTGATCGCCCCTGCCAGGTCTGCGTACTGCTTGACGAAGCGCGGGGCGTGGCCGTCGTAGAGGCCGAGGAGGTCGTGCCAGACGAGCACCTGCCCATCGCAGTGCACGCCTGCGCCGATCCCGATCGTCGGCACGGTCAGCGCTTCCGTGATCCGTGCCGCGACGGGCGCGGGCACAGCCTCGAGCACGATCGCGAAGCAGCCGGCGGCCTCGAGCGCGAGCGCGTCCTCGTAGAGGCGTAACGCCTTCTCAGCCGTCCGGCCCTGCGCCTTGAAGCCGCCGAGCATCGTCGCCGACTGCGGTGTCAGCCCGAGGTGCCCCATGACCGGGATGCCGGCGCTCACGATCGTCTGCACGCGCGAGAGCGTCTGCCCTGCACCCTCGACCTTCACCGCGTCGGCGCCTGCCTCCTTGACGAAGCGAATCGCGTTGTGGAGTGCCTCCTCGTCCGAGACCTGGAACGAGCCGAACGGCATGTCCGCGACGACGAGCGGCCGTCGCGCGCCGCGGTTGGTCGCACGCGTGAGCACGATCATCTCGTCCATCGTCGCCGGCACGGTCGAGTCGTGGCCGAGGACGGTCATCGCCGCGGAGTCGCCCACCAGAATCACGTCGGCGCCCGCAGCGTCCGCGAGCCGCCCCGACGGGGCGTCATAAGCGGTCACCATCGCGATCGGCTGCCGCCGTGCCTTCAGCTCGGCGAGCTCGGTCAGCGCCACTTTCCCCGGCGCCGGGGTGCCGGGAGCCGGTGTGCGTGGGCGAGTAGTCATCGTTCCTCCCTTTCCAGGATCACGTTGTCGATCAGTCGGGTCGAGCCGACATGGACGGCGGCGGCCAGGACAGGCGGGTCGAAGTCCGCCACCTCGACGTAGTCGATGGCGAGGCCGTCGAGTGCCGCGCGTGCAGCTGCGGGGTCGCGTGTGGCGAGCGCGCGGGGGAGAGCGAGAGCGGCCGCGCGCTCGGCGGCCGAGAGCCGGACGTTCCGCGAGGAGATGGCGAGGCCATCAGGGTCGCGCACCGTTGCCACCGACCTCACCGTCAAGTCGAGGTTGAGGTCGCTGACCATGCGCCGGATGACTGCAACCTGCTGCGCATCCTTCTGTCCGAAGTAGGCGAGCTGGGGTCGGACGATGTTGAAGAGCTTCAGGCAGATCGTCGCGACGCCTCGGAAGTGCCCGGGCCGGTACGTACCCTCGAGGCCGCGCGAGAGCTTCTCGACGTCGACCCAGGTCTGGAAGCCCGGCGGGTAGACCTCGCCCGGAGCCGGCGCGAAGAGGAGATCGGCGCCGGCGCCGGCGCCGATCGCCGCGTCACGCTGCTCGTCGCGGGGATACGCGTCGAGGTCGGCGCCCTCGTCGAACTGGGCCGGGTTGACGAAGAGGCTGACGACGACGGTGTCGCACTCCGACCGTGCGGCTTCGATCAGCGCACGGTGGCCGGCGTGGAGCGCGCCCATCGTCGGCACGAGCCCGATGCTTCCCGTGCGGCCCGAAAGCTCCGCTCGCACCTCGGCGATGCTCCGGACCGTCTTCACAGGAGCGCCTTCGTCGTTTCCGCGAGCGTCGTGTACATCGCCTCGAGCTCCGGCCGCTCGGCGCGGATCGCGGCCAGGTGCGCGTCGACCGTCGCCCAGTCGCCACGTTCGATCGGCCCGGTCAGCTCGAAGTCGTTCTCGATCGTGCGGCGCATCAGCGGGTCGAGTGACTCGGGCGGCGCACCCGCGGTCTCCAGCAGCGAGCCGGCCGCGCGGCGCAGCGTCACCAGGTAGCTCGAGGCGATCGTGGCGCCTGCGTGATACGCGACGCGCTTGGAATCGGCGAGCGCGAACGGCTCGAGGCCGAGCGTTCGCGCGAGCCAGAGCCCGATCTCGCGGGCCTCGTCCGTCTCGGCGCTGACCGCCGCGAACGCGCCGTCGAGCTGCTCGGCTCCTCTGCGGCGCGTGAATGACTGGAGCGGGTGGACGCCGAAGCGGCGTACGTGCGGGTCGAGCGCGGCCAGCGGAGTGGCGCCGCTGACGTGGGCGAGCCACGGTCCCGGAGAAATGGCGGCCGCGACCTCCGCGATCGCCCGGTCCGGCACGCAGAGCAGGACGAGCTCCGGGCCGTCCTCGGCCAGCTCGAGCCCTCGCTCGCGCAGTCGCGCGGCGATGGCCGACCCGACGCGTCCAGCGCCGATCACGTGAGCTCTCTCGATCATCTCGTTGGCTCCAGTTCCGTTGCCGGATACCGGGCAAGTGGAGTGTAGCTCCAGGCGCGTTCAGCGGCCGAGCCGACGTAGGAGGTTCTCCCGCACCTCGGGCCACTCGTCGTCGAGCACGCTGTACCAGGCCGAGTCGCGACGCTTGCCGCCGCGCACGAGCTGGTGCTTCCGATGCACGCCCTCGAATTGAGCCGGGAGCGCCGCCATTGCGCCGCGCGAGCGCGCGTTGCGGGCGTCGGTCTTCAGCTCCACGCGCAGGCAGCCGAGCCGCTCGAAGGCATCGCCGAGCATCAGCAGCTTCGCCTCGACGTTCGCGCCGGTCCCCCAGGCCTGCGGGATCAGCCACGTCCAACCGATCTCGAGGCTGCGGTGCTCCGGCCGGAGCGCGAGGTAGCGGGTGCTGCCGAGCACCCGGCCGTCCTCCTGCCGGACCGTCGCAAACGGCATCTCCGTCCCGGCAGCCTGGTGTGCGAGCGCGCTCTCGACGTAGTCGTGCATCTCCTCGCGCGTCTCGGGTTGGAAGACCGAGAGCCACCGCCAGGTCGCCGGGTGGCGCGATGCCTCCCAGAGGCCGTCCTCGTGGGCAGCCGTCAACGGCTCGAGCCGCACGAGCTCGCCTGCCAGGGTCGTCGCAGTCCAGGCCATCGCTACTAGAGTGCCGGTTGTGCCGTTCGACCAGTACCACGAGCCGCCCGCTGAGCTCTCGCCCGATGTCCGCACGTTCGCCCGGATCTGTGCCTCGCTGATCGAGGAGGCGGAGGCGATCGGCTGGTACGAGCAGCGGCTCGACGTCGAGCGCGACCCCGATGCCCGGGCGATCATGGAGAACGCGCAGGGCGAGGAGTTCAAGCACTTCGCGATGAACCTCGAGTTCCTCGGCCGCCGAAAGCCCGAGTGGGCCGCCGTGTTGAAGCGCGTCCTCTTCCGGCCCGGCGACATCGTCGAGCACGGCGAAGAGGCCGAGGAAGAGCTCGACGCAGGTTAGACTGGGCGCATGCCGATCTACGAGTACGCGTGCATGGAATGCGAATCGCACTTCGAGGAGCTCGTCCGGAACGCCGAGCAGGCGGTGGCGTGCCCCGAGTGCGGTGCGGGAAACGTGCTGAAGCAGCTCTCGACCTTCGCGGTCGCGGGCGTCTCGTCGCAGCCGAAGTTCGGCGGCGGCGGCGGTTGCTGCGGTGGCTCCTGCGGCTGCGGCTGAGCGCGCGCTTGCCGGGCGGCTCCCGCCGGGCTGAACCCGGCTCCGCAACCCTCGCACCGCTCGCGGCGCTCCACCCGGCGGGCCGTACCGCCGTACTGTCCCACCGGCCTACGCACCGCGAGCGGCGCGCCAGCACGCACTCAGTGGGCGTCCGGCAGCGGGCGTAGACTCACCTTCGATGAGCGAACTGCTCGCGACGTACAGGGACGAGACGCTCGGCTGCACCCGCTGCGCGCTTGCTTCGACGAGGACACAGGTCGTCTTCGGCTCCGGCGACGCGAACGCCGAGCTGATGTTCGTCGGCGAGGCGCCCGGCTACCACGAGGACCAGCAGGGCGTTCCCTTCGTCGGCCAGGCCGGCCAGCTGCTCGAGAAGCTCCTGAACGGGATCGGGCTTACGCGCGCGGACGTGTACATCGCGAACGTGCTCAAGTGCCGCCCGCCCGGGAATCGCGACCCTCACCCCGAGGAGATCGAGGCCTGCGAGTCGCATCTCTTCCGCCAGATCGAATTGATTCGCCCGACCCTTGTTGCCACACTGGGCAACTTCGCGACCAAGCTGCTCTCCGGCAAGCCGACCGGGATCACGCGTGTGCACGGTGTGCCGCAGCAGGTGACGCTCGGCGGCAACGACGTGACGCTCTACCCGCTCTACCACCCGGCGGCGGCGCTCTACACGCGCTCGATGCTCGCCGTGCTCGAGGAGGACTTTCTCCGCATCCCGGAACTGCTCGGACGTGCTCACGTCCCGGCCACCGAGAGTCCGTTCGCGGCGGAGCCTGAACCGGAGCCGGTCGTGGAACGCGCGTACGAACCGGCCGTCCAGCTCGGACTTTTCTAGCCCCCGATGGAGTTGCGCTCGTCGTCGCCCGGCGAGACCGAGGAGATCGCCGGGCGGCTGGCGGCCGGGCTCGTTCCGGGCGACGTCGTGACGGTGTCGGGCGAGCTCGGCTCCGGCAAGACGACCTTCGTTCGCGGCGCCTGCCGCGCACTCGGCGTGACCGCCCCGGTGACGAGCCCCACGTACACGATCGGCCACCGCTACGAAGGCGACCCGGACGTCTCCCATCTCGACCTCTATCGCTTCGCCGGCGTGTCGGCTGCCGAGTGGGCCGACCTGGAGCCCTACTTCGACGATGCGGTCGTGTTCGTCGAGTGGCCGGAGGCAGGGGCCGGCGGCCTGCCGGAAGTTCGGGCCTCGATTCGGCTCGAGCACGACACCCCGACAAGCCGCCTGCTCCGGATCGAAGCGGAGCCGGAGCTGCTCGCCCGGATCGCGGCGTAAGATTCCGGAGAATGAGACGCGCGATCGTGACCTCGACGCTTCCGGCTCCGTAGGGTCGGGCCGGGTGCTGATCCTGGCCTTCGACACGGCGACAGAGCGGGCGACGAGCGCGCTCGTCGACGACGGGGAGGTTCTCGGCGAACGGGTCTCGCGTGCGTCGACGCTGCTCGCCGATGTCGACGCGCTCCTCCGTCAAGCGGGTGCTCATCCGCGGGACGTCGACGCGCTTGCCGTCGGCACCGGGCCGGGCAGCTTCACCGGCATCCGGATCGGCCTCGCGGCCGCACGCGGCCTGGGGCTCGCGCTCGGTGTGCCCGCCGCAGGAGTCTCCACGCTCGACGCTCTGACGGCAGGAGCGCCCGAGGCAATTCCGGTGATCGATGCCAGGCGGCGTGAGGTGTTCGTTCCCGGACCACGCGCCGTCGCTCCCGCCGATCTTCGGCTGGAGCCGGGAGCGCTGTATGTCGGTGACGGCGCCGTGCGCTACCGCGATCTCTTCGAGCAGGGGGGAGCGGAGGTGCCACCGGACGGAGACGAGCGCCACCTACCGAGGGCACGCTTCCACGCGGAGCTCGCGCGCGACTTCGGCCCGGTCGAGCTCGTCGAGCCGCTCTACGTTCGGATTCCGGACGCCGTCGAGGCAACTCGGTGAACGTGGAGCTCCGCAAGCTCGAGCTCCGCGACCTGGGCGCGATCGAGAAGATCGAGCGCGAGTCGTACCCGACCCCATGGTCGCGCTCGATGTTCGCGGGCGAGCTGGCCAAGCCAAGCTCGCTCTCGCTCGGAGCGTTCGAGCCGGAGGGGGGCATGCTGGTCGGCTACCTCGTGATCTCGCGCTACGTCGACGCGTGGCACGTCATGAACCTCGCGGTCACGCCTCCGTACCGGCGCCACGGGATCGCCCGGGCGCTTCTCGACCAGCTCTTCGAGGTGACCGCGTCCGACGAGCGCCGCGGCTACACGCTCGAGGTGCGGGTCTCCAACGAGGGTGCGATCAAGCTCTACGAGCGGATGGGCTTCGTCGCCCGAGGCGTCCGGCGCGGCTACTACACGGACAACCGCGAGGACGCGTTGATCATGTGGCGCGACCCCGTCGCGGACGAGCACGCCGAGGCGGGATGATCCTCGGGATCGAGACCTCGTGCGACGAGACTGCCGCGGCGCTCGTCACCCGCGACGGTCAGATCCGCTCGAACGTCGTCTCCTCGCAGGCCGAGCTGCATGCGCGCTACGGCGGCGTCGTCCCCGAGATCGCCTCGCGCCGGCATCTCGAGCTCGTCGCGCCGGTGGTGCGAGAGGCGTTGGCGGAGGCCGGAGCCGGCCTCGACGACCTCGAGTCAGTCGCCGTCACCCAGGGGCCTGGTCTCGTTGGCGCATTGCTCGTGGGGCTCTCCGCGGCGAAGGCGTTCGCCTGGGCGCGAGGTCTCCCGCTCGTGCCCGTCGACCATCTTCACGGTCACGTCGCCTCGCTCTACCTCGGTCCCGACCCGGTCGAGCCACCGTTTCTGTGCCTCCTCGCAAGCGGTGGTCACACACTGCTGCTCGAGGTGCGCGACCGTTCGGGCTATCGGGTTCTCGGCACCTCGATCGACGACGCCGCCGGCGAGGCGTTCGACAAGGGGGCGCGGCTGCTCGGCCTCGGCTATCCGGGCGGCGCCGCGATCGACATGCTGGCGCAGGAGGGGAATCCCGAGGCGTTCTCCTTCCCGGTCGCGCGGCTGGATGGCCTCGACTTCTCGTTCTCCGGCCTGAAGACCTCGCTGCTCTACACGGTGCGGGACCTCGGCGGCGAGGCCGAGTCGCGCAAGGCGGATCTCGCCGCGTCGTACCAGCGTGCGATCGTGCGGGCGCTCTCCGAGCAGACACGTCGCGCCGCAGAGGAAGAGGGCCTGGAATCGATCGCCGTCGTCGGCGGCGTCGCTGCCAATTCCGGGTTGCGCGCGGCGCTCCCGGACGCGCGCTTCGCACCGCTCGCTCTCTGCACCGACAACGCGGCGATGATCGCGTCCGCAGGCAGGTACGGCAGGAGCCTTCCCTATCCTCGTTACCTTGATCTCGACGCGTATGCATCACGGGCCTGACCGGCGCAGCCTCGCCGCCGGGCTCGTGCTCGCCGTGGCGCTGCTCGCGGCCGGCGGCGGCGAGGGCGCGCAACCGCGCGGTGCGGTCGAGAGCGGCGCGGCATCCTGGCGTGGTTTCGTCGACGGCGAGCGGAGCGCAGTCGCCCTGGGCCAGCGGATGATCGTCGTCCTCAAGAACCCGTCGCTCGCCGATCGCCTCGGCGAGGCGGGCGGGCACGCGACCGAGTCGGCAATGCGGCGCTGGACGGCCGCCGCACTCGCGGGCCAGAAGCAGATCGCCGCCCGCCTGTCCCGGGAGGGAATCCAGCTCGTCCCCGACTTCGTCTACACGCGAACCTTCAACGGCTTCGCGGCGCCGATCGACAGCAGGGCGCTGGCGCTGCTCGAGCGCGACAGCGACGTCGCAGGCGTGTATCCCGTGCGTGCGGCCTATCCGGCCTCCCTCTCGGCGGCCGAGCTGCGCGGCCCCGCCTTCGCGCGAGGCGCCGGGCGGCGCCCCGATCTGGCGGGCATCCCGGGCTTCGACGGGAGCGGGGTGATCGTCGCGCTGCTCGACACGGGCCTCGACATCACGCACCCCTACATCCGCGACCGGCTGCTCGACGGGGCCGACATGCTCAACCCCGATGCACGCGCCATTGCGCACTCCCACCCCGACGATCCGACGCGGCTCGAGCGTCACGGCACGCAGATGGCGGGACTGATCGTCGGCCGCAACGGCCCCGGCGGCATCCGGGGCGTCGCGCCTGGAGCGTCGATCCTGCCGATCCGAGTCGCCGGCTGGCAACCGAGTGCCGACGGCGGCTTCGCCGTCTACGGTCGCACCGACCAGCTCCTCGCCGGCCTCGAGCGAGCCGTCGACCCGGACGCCGACGGCGACGTCCTCGACGCCGCGCGCGTTGCGGTCGTCGGCGTCACCGAGCCATTCGCCGCCTTCGCGGACGGCCCCGTCGCGCTCGCCGTCGCCGGCGCCGCGAAGCTCGACATGCTCGTCGTCGTCCCCGCCGGAAACGAAGGGCCCGCAGGCCCCGACTACGGCAGCATCGGCGGCCCGGGTGGTGCCCCGGCAGCGCTGACCGTCGGCGCCGCGGACCTGCGCCGGCAAACCGCGACGGTGCGAGTCGTCGTGCGCTCGGGCCTCGGCGTCCTCCTCGACCGGGAGCTTCCGCTCGCGGGCGCTGCAACCCCGCGCGTCCCGCTGTCGCTCACCGTGACGAGGCCTCGCCGCGACGCCGCAACCGGCGCTCGCGGGACGTCGCTCGCACGCTATTTCGACAACCGAGGCTACAGCCTCGTCGCCGGTCATGCCGCCCTGCTCGCGCGAGCGACCGGCCCGACCGACGACGCCCGCAACGCGGTGCTCGCCGGGGCGGCCGCGATCCTCGTCGACGGGCTCGTCCCGGCCGGAGCGCTCGGCCTCGACGACCGTCTCGACATCCCGGTCGTCGGACTGCCGGCGTCGGTCGCCGCCTCGGTCCGATCGGCCCTCGCCCGTGGCGAAGACGTCCGCGTCTCGCTCGGGGCACCGGGCTGGCGTGAGAACGAGGGGCAAGCCCGGATCGCCCCGTTCTCCTCGCACGGCCTGGCCTTCGGTGGCGACATCAAGCCAGAGGTCGCGATTGCCGGCGTCGAGTTGGTGACCGCCGACCCGGGCAGGAATGCGGACCGGACCGCCAGGTACGGAACGATCAGCGGTTCGAGCGCCGCTGCCGCGCTCGCCGGCGGAGCCGCTGCGGTGCTCGCGCAGATCCGGCCCGGGCTCGATGCGGCGGCGTTGAAGGGCGTACTCGTCGGCACCGCGGTGCCGACCCCACTCAGCCCCACGGCTGCGCAAGGGGCGGGCGTCGTCGACACGGCGGCCGCGAGCGCCTCCGAGGTGATCGCAGATCCGGCGGCGGTCGGCTTCGGCGCCGCCGACAAGCCGGGTTGGAAGGCGGTTCGCCGGATCGTCGTCCGCAACGTGTCCTCCCGGCGCGTCGCCGTCGAGGTTGCAGCCGCGGTCGAGGGGATCGCCGGGGTCTCGGTCACGGCGAAGCCGACGCGGCTCCGCCTCCCGCCAGGCACGCAGAGCATCCTGACGCTCACCGCGCACGTCTCGTTCGTTCCGAGCAGGCTCGGCGCGATCGAGGGACGGGCGCGGCTCGACGTGTCGGGCGGAGGCCGGGTCTACGTGCCGTGGGCCGTCGCCTTCCCAGTGCGCGGCTCGGCGCTGATCGGTGGCGTCACTCTCTCTGCCAGGAGCTTCCGCGCGTCCGACCGCGCACCCGCCGTGCTCACCGTCCAGGCAGGGCAGGTGCGCGATCTCGCCGGCCGCCGCGAGGTCCGCCCGCTCACGCGCCTCGACGTCGAGCTCTGGCGGGGCCACGAGCGGGTCGGCCTGCTCGCACGGCTTCGGGACGTGCTACCCGGCCGCTACGCGTTCGGGCTCACCGGGCGTGGCCCTCGCGGCGGACCGCTCGCTCGCGGCTTGTACCGCCTGCGCGTCGTCGCGCTCCCCCCGAGCGGCTCCGCCGAGACGAAGAACGTCGGCTTCCGAATCCGGTAAGCGGACCGGCGGTAGACTCCCGCCCGCCAACCGAGCGACGAGCCAGTAGGAGTCGAAGATGACGACGGCCGAAGCGCCTACCCACCTGCGCGAGAACCCGTACGCGATCGCGCGCGAGCAGCTGCGACGCGTCGGAGAGACGTTCGGGATCGATCCGAACCTGATCAACGTCCTCGAGCGCTGCAAGAAGTGCGTGGAGGTCTCGATCCCGGTGACGATGGACGACGGCTCCGTGAGCGTGTACGAGGGCTATCGCGTCACGCACAACATCGCCCGTGGTCCTTCGAAGGGCGGGATCCGCTACCACCCGGACGTCACGCGCGACGAGGTCAAGGCGCTCGCGATGTGGATGACCTGGAAATGCGCACTCATGGGCCTGCCGTTCGGGGGCGCGAAGGGGGGCGTGATCTGCGATCCGAAGCGGCTTTCGCGGCGTGAGCTCGAGGGGATGACCCGTCGCTTCACGAGCGAGATCATCAACGAGATCGGGCCCGAGAAGGACATTCCCGCCCCCGACGTCGGCACGGACGCGAGCGTCATGGCCTGGATCTTCGACACCTATTCGATGAACAAGGGCCACTCGGTGCTCGGCGTCGTCACCGGCAAGCCGCTCGCGATCGGCGGCTCGCTCGGGCGCGAAGAGGCAACAGCGCGCGGCGCCCTCTACGTCATCACCGATGCGCTCGAAGAGCAAGACACACGGCTCGACGGTCTTCGCGTCGCCGTGCAGGGCTTCGGCAACGTCGGTCGCCATCTCGCTCGGATGCTCGCCGAGGAGGGGGCGATGGTGATTGCCGTCTCCGACTCGAGCGGCGGCCTCTACGCCCCGAAAGGGCTCGACATGCCGTCGGTGCTCGCGCACAAGGCCGAGCACGGGACGCTGGCGGGCTTTGCCGGTGCTGACGCGATCACGAACGACGAGCTCCTCGCGCTCGAGTGCGACGTGCTCGCGCCGTGCGCGCTGGAGCAGGTGATCCACGCGGACAATGCGGCTCAGGTGAAGGCGCGGATCGTCTGCGAGGGAGCAAACGGGCCGGTGACGCCGGCCGCGGACGAGATCCTCGAGGACCGGGGCGTCCTCGTGCTCCCGGACGTGCTCGCGAACGCGGGCGGCGTCGTCGTCTCCTACTTCGAATGGGTGCAGGGTCTCCAGGAGTACTTCTGGAAGGAGGACGAGGTGAACGCGCGGCTGAACGACATCGTCACGCGGGCCTTCCGGGAGACGTCGGAGATCAAGGCCGCTCACGAGACGAGCATGCGCATGGCCGCCTACGGGCTGGGTGTGCGGCGCGTCGCCGAGGCGACCATCACGCGGGGCCTCTATCCCTAGAGTCGTCGTCTACAGCGCCGAGGGGTGTCACCTCTGCGAGCGCGCGCTCGAGGTGGTGGAGCACGTGTGCGCGGGGGACTTCGAGCGGGTGGACATCGGCGGCGATCCCGAGCTCGAGGCCGCCTACCGCGCGTCGATCCCCGTCGTCGAGATCGACGGCGAGCGTGCGTTCACCTATTTCGTGCAACCCGAAGCGCTGCGGCGGCGGCTGAAGGCCTGCTGACGGTTCTCACTCCCGCTCGCAGGCGTCGTCGGCAGAATGTGACGCTGCTGTCACAAACAGAAGGAAGGTTGCTGTGGCGGATCGCTTGACAGTGGGGGTTGCCGCGCGTCTCTCTCGGTACTTGCAGGTTCTGACGCAGTCCAAGAAGATGGGCAAGGACAGGATCTCCTCCCAGGAGATCTCGGACTACACGAACATCAACGCCACCCAGATCCGCCGTGACCTCTCCGCCTTCGGCAAGTTCGGCAAGCGGGGGGTCGGTTACAACATCGACTCGCTGCTGGGCGAGATCCGCAAGATCCTGCGCACGCAGGGCCAGCACAACATCGCCCTCGTCGGCGCGGGCCGGCTCGGCCAGGCGATTGCGAGCTCGCCGATCTTCGCCGAGCACGGGATCAACATCGCCGTCGTGCTCGACACGGACCCCGACAAGGCCGGCCACTCGGTCGGCGGGCTCCCAGTGCAGCCCTACGGCAAGCTGCGCGAGGCGGTCCGCGAAAACAACATCATCGTCGGCGTGCTCGCGGTGCCCGCGGACAGCGCCCAGCAGGCGGCGGACGACCTGATCGACGCTGGCGTCAAGATCGTCTTCAACTACTCGGAAGCGCTCCTCGACGTGCCGAGCGACGTAGCCGTGCACGCCTCGAACCCAGCCGTCGAGCTGTTGTACGCGCTCTACTTCCACCTGACGTAACCGGACACGTCCGGGGACAGTCCCCGCAAGCTCGGTTGACGGAACGTCGCGTCCGTTAGTGGTGCCTCTTGTCGAGCTTCTTCGGCTGGTGCTTGGCCTCGTTCTTGTCCGAGACGCCGTCGTTGTCGTCGTCGGTGTCAGCGCCGTCGCTGAGGCCGTCGTCGTCATCGTCCGCGTCCTTGGCGTCTGCGATCCCGTCGCCGTCGTCGTCCTTGTCCCGGGCGGCGGGTGAGCCGTCGTTGTCGAAGTCGAGGTCCTTGACGTCCGGCACCGAGTCGTTGTCGTCGTCGGCGTCGCGTAGGTCGGCGATTCCGTCGTTGTCGTTGTCGGGGTCGGAGCGGTCTGCGATCCCGTCGTTGTCGTCGTCGAAGTCGCTGCGGTCTGCGATCCCGTCGTTGTCGTCGTCGTAATCCTTGGCATCGGCGATTCCGTCGTCGTCGTCGTCGCCGTCGCGTGAGTCGACCAAGCCGTCGTTGTCGCGGTCGAAGTCCTTCGCATCCGCAACGCCGTCATCGTCATCGTCCTCGTCGGTCAAGCTCGGCTCGCCGTCGCCGTCCTCGTCGCCGAAGTCGGTGAAGTCCTCGTCCATGTCGATCGCGCTGTCGTCGACCGGCTCGTCGTCCGCGAAACCCTCGTCCGCAAGCGCTTCGTCTCCGAAATCTTCGAAGTCCGCATCGTCCTCGACGACGCAATCCGGGTCCTCGACGTCACAAGCCGGCGCAGGCGATTCTGCCGGAGCCGACGACGACGAGCTGGCCGCCACTCCCGTCAGGGCGAGTGCGAGCACGAGGTGGAGAAGCAGAACGAAGGACTTGAGATATGGCACGGAGGCTCCCGGAGGTCGGTACGACGTCGGACTTCCCCGATCTATCGGCAGGATGCAGCCGATCGTGCTCCCCCGTTCGAGAGGTAAACACGCGTGAGGATCCTGCTCTGGCACGGCTACCTGCTGGGAGGCACGGGTTCGAACGTCTATACCCGGGCGCTTGCGCGCGAGTGGACGCGCGCCGGGCACGACGTGACCGTGCTCAGCCAGGAGCCGCATCCCGAGCTCTACGACCTCGGCAGCGCAACGTTCGTGCGGCCCGATGTCGGTGGGCTCCTGCCCGTCTTCGTGCTCGACCGCTACGAGGGCTACGAGGTGAAGCTCGTCCAGGAATGCTCTCGCGCTGAGCTCGACGAGTGGGTCGAGCGGAACGCGGCGGCGATCCGCGAGCTGTTGCCGGCCGACCTCGTTTTCGCCAATCACGTCCTCCTCGGTGGACCCGTGGGCGCCGCGACCGGTGCGCGCTACGGCGTCAAGGCTCACGGCTCGGAGCTCGAGTACTCGATGCGCGGCCACGCGGAGCTCTCAGCCTGGGGGAGGGAGGCGCTCGAGCAGGCCGAGGCCGTGTTCGTCGGCTCCGCGCACATTCGCGAGGTGCTGGAGGACGTCGTCGGCCACGTCGACCGGGTTCACGAGGTGCCGCCCGGCGTCGACATCGACGAATGGCGCCCGCGCCCTCGCGACGAGGCGCTCGCCGGGCTGGTCGAGGAGGCACGCCGCGACTCGGCGAATCCCGAGAACGCGAACGAGCGGCTGCCCGATGAGGGCAACGCCGAACGGCTCGCCGAGTTTCTTGCGGGCGACCGCCCGACCGTCGTCTATTTCGGGAAGCTCCTCTTCAACAAGGGCGTCCACGTGCTGCTCGAGGCGCTCCGCGAATTGGACGCCCGCGCGGTGATCGTCGGCTTCGGGGACTACCGCGAGGAGCTCGAACAGCTTGCCGGCCCGAACACGCTCTTCACGGGGCCGTTCGAGCATCGCCACCTCATCCACCTGCTGGCGCTCGCGGACGCAACAGTGGTTCCCTCGATCTTCCCGGAGGCGTTCGGGATGGTCGCCGCAGAGGCGGCCGCTGCAGGCTCGCCGCCGCTCGTGGCGCGCCATTCCGGCCTCGCCGAGATCGCGGATGGACTGGAGCAGGAGTATCCGCCGCACCTGCGCCACCTCGCGAGCTTCGCGACCGGTGACGCGGCCGACCTCGCCGGCAAGCTGCGGGAGCTGCTGGCGCTGGACGGGGCCGACCGTGCCGCCGTGCGAGCTGCTGCGCGCAACGCGACCGTCACGCGGTGGAGCTGGGCGGGCGTCGCACTTCGCCTACTGGAGCCATTCATCTACCCTCCCGCGCATGGGTGACGAGCAGACGGTCGGCTACGAGGAGCTCCTCGCCGCGGCCCGCGAGCGCTTCGACGAGGGCACCGACTTCACCGTTGCGGTGGAGGAGGAGTTCGCCCTGCTCGATCCCGCGACGCTGAACCTCGTCAACCGCTTCGAGGACGTGCAGGCGGCTGCGAAGGGGACGCCGGTCGAGCCGCACCTCGTCGGGGAGCTGATCGCCTCCGAAGTGGAGGTGAAGACCGGCCGCTGCCAGACGTTCGCCGACATCCCGGCAGCGATGGGGGAGCGCCGGGCCCAGCTGCAAGCGGTCGTCGACCGGCTCGGAGTCGTGCTCGGTGCGACCGGCACGCATCCCTGGTCTCCCTGGCAGGAGCAGCGGATCATCGACACGCCTCACTACCGCCGCAACGATGAGCTGCTTCGGTACGTCGTCTGGCGCAACAACTCCTTCGGCCTCCACATCCACGTCGGCATCCGCGGCGGCGACCGCGCGATCGCGGTCACCAACGGCCTCCGCAACCTGCTGCCGGAGATCCTTGCCCTCTCGGCGAGCTCGCCGTTCCACGAGAACGTCAACACCGGCTTGCACTCGGCTCGGACGCAGATCTTCACGCGCTTCTTCCCCCGCTGCGGCGTGCCGGACGCGTTTCCCTCGTGGCAGGCGTACGAGGACTACGTCCGCTTCCTCTACGAGACGGGCTCCGTCACCGAGCACACACAGCTCTGGTGGAGCGTCCGGCCCCATCTCGTGTTCCCGACCGTCGAGATCCGGATCGCCGACGGACAGCCCGACCTGGCAGAGGCCCAGGCGCTCGCCGCGTTCGCAACCGCGCTCGCCGCACGGATCGCGCGCGCCCACGACGAGGGCGAGCCGCTTGCCGACCAGCCGCACCGCCTGATCGAGGAGAACATGTGGCGCGCGATCCGCTGGGGTCTCTCCGGGGACTTCCTCGACCTTCAGCGTGGGGACGTTCTGCCCACGCGCGCCCGGCTGGAGCGGTTGCTCGAGTGGATCGGGCCGGTTGCGGACGAGATCGGGGCTGCGCCCTACCTCGCCCTCCCGGAGAAGAACGCCGCCGAGCGGCAGATCGCCCGCTTCGAGGAGGGAGCGTCGCTCGAGGAGATCTACGCCGAGCAGGTCGCCGGCGTCCCGGTCCGTGGCTGACGAGCAGATCAGCGAGGAAGCGCTTCTCGAGGCGCTCCAAGCGCTCAAGGTCTCCGACCTGCTCGTGCAGACGCTGTCGACCGTGTCCTCGCTCGCGTACCACCGGCTGTCCGAGGAGCATCGGGACCTCGAGCAGGCCCGGCTCGCGATCGATGCATTGCGCGCGCTCGTTCCCGTGCTCGCCGGCTCCGTTCCGCCTGAGCTGCTGCGCGACTTCGAGCAGGTGACGACGAACTTGCAGCTGGCCTATGCGGCAGCTGTTTCCGAGTCGAAAACGACCTAGACACCGTTTTCACCTGCAAAAACCGGGTTCGAACTAGCCGGACGATCAGCTTGTATTGCCTCGGTTGGCGACGCACGATACATCCCTCGCAATTCACGACAGCTGGGGGAAAGGGCGGAAAACTGTGAAGTCTTCTTTTCGATTGTTCATTGCGCTGCTCGCGACGGGGGTGATCCTGCTCGCTGGAAGCAGCCCGGGAATCGGCGCTCCCGTCCCGGGCAGCAGCGTGCTCTACACACTGGACGCCGACTTCGACCAGGGAACTCTGGTCAACGTGAACCACACGGCGCCGAACAACAACCAACTTCAGCTGAACACGTCGAGCGGCACGTTCCCCTTCATCTGGGTTGCCCTCTCGCAGCGTTGCACGATTGCGAAGATCAACACGGAGACCGGTGCGATCCTCGGCGAGTTCCGCACGATCTCCGACCCCGTGGGCTGCAATGAGTCCTCGCGGACGACGGTGGGGATCGACGGGAGCGTCTGGGTCGGCCATCGCGGCCCGGGTGGGGTGACCCACGTCGGGTTGGCCGAGCTCAACCAGTGCGTCGACCGGAACGGCAACGGGACGATCGAGACGTCCGCGGCCTACGGAGACGTGAAGTCCTGGTCGGGCGCGGATTCGAACGTTGCGAATGCAGGAGATGAGTGCATCCTGCACCACGTCGACACCGACGCCGTGCTCGGTTCGGGATTCGCCGACTCGAGGCACATGAGTATCGACGCCAACAACAAGCTGTGGGTCGGGTCCTTTAACAGCGGTGGCGTGTTCGTGCGCGTCAACGGCACGACCGGCGCGATCGAGACGGCGCCGAAGGACCTTCCATGCGGCGGCTATGGCGGCCTCATCGACAGTAACGGTGTGATCTGGTCGGCGCAGGGCTTGTTGCTGCGGTGGAACCCGGACGCAGCCGACGACGCCACCAACCCGCGCTGCATCTCCGGCACTAGCCTTTATGGCCTTGCAGTCGACTCTAACGGCTGGGTTTGGGCGAACCAGTTCGGCAGCGAAGTACGGAAGGTGAGTCCGGATGGGAACACGATTCTAGGTCCCTTCTTCAACGGCTCGAGCACCGGCTCACAGGGGCTCGCAGTCGACTCGAAGGGTGACGTCTGGATCAGCTCGTCGCTCAGCTGCGGCGGCGGCTGCACGATCGGCCATCTGAAGAACGACGGCGCGTTCGTCGGCAACGTTTCGACGCCGACGGGCTCGGGCAGCACCGGGATCGCGGTTGACGCGGCGGGCAAGATCTGGGCCGCCAATCGCAGCTCGAACACCGCGACGCGGATCGACCCGAGCCTCGGGCCGCTCGGCTGCGGTGGGACGGGTTGCGCCGACGGGACGACCCACGTCGGCGAGGTCGATCTGACGGTCAACTTCCCGGCGACGGAGGGCCGTCCATTGCCGTACCCGTACAACTACAGCGACATGACTGGCGCCCAGTTGTTCAACAGCACGGCGCCGCAGGGTACGTGGACGGTCGTGCAAGACGCGGGCGAGACCGGTACCGCGTGGGGCAAGGTCGTCTGGAACGTCGAGCCGCAGGGCAACGTGCCGGCGGGCTCGAGCCTCACGGTCGAGGCGCGGGCCGCCGATACCGAGGCCGGCCTCGGCAGCCAGGAGTACGTCGCAGTAACGAACGGGACCGCCTTCAGCCTCACGGGACGGTTCATCCAGGCACGGGTGACGCTGAAGCCGAACGAGGAGGGCGTCTCCCCGGTGCTCTCCGACCTCCGCATCTGCTCGACCGCGGCGAGCTGCGTCGGTGGGCCTGCCAAGCCGCCGCTGTCCACGCCGCCGGCGGACATTGGCGTGACGAAGGTGGACTCGCCGGATCCGGTGTCGGTGGGATCGAACCTCACCTACACGCTCGTCGTCACGAACCACGGCCCGGGGCCGGCGCCGGACGCGAGGATGACGGATCGGCTCCCGGCCGGTGTCACGTTCGTCTCCGTGGCGACCACACGTCCGTCGTGCTCCTTCGCCGCCGGCGAGGTGCGCTGCGCCTTCGGGACGCTCGCTCTGAATGAGACGGCGACCGTCACGATCGTCGTGCGGGTCGACTCGGCGGGAACGCTGGTGAACTCGGCCACGGTGGGAACGACGGTCGCCGACTGGAATGTCGGCAACAACCAGACCGCCACGGCGGTGACGACGGCGCAGGGTCCGTTCACGCCGCCGGCGACACCGACGGTGCCGGAGGCGCCGGCTCCGGCCGGATGCGCGCTGACGACGGGGACCCCGAGCGTCTTCGCAGGCGTTCGCTCGGTGGTGACCGTCCGTGCCCGTTACGACGATGGTTCGGCGCGTGACGGTGTCGCGGTGACGCTCCGTGGGGCCGGGAAGACGCAGACGGCTCAGACGAGCGCGGCCGGAATCGCGCGGTTCACGGTGCTGCCGAAGCAGGCGGGCCGGATCACGCTCCGCGGTGCGGGCTGCGGCGCAGCGGTGGCCGTTGCCTCCGTGATGTCGCAGAGCTGCGTTGGGCTGTCGGTGACGCCGAAGAGCGCCACGGTCGGCGGCCAGGCGGTGCTGAGCGTCCGCATCCGGATCGCCGGGAAGCCCGCGGTAGGTGTGCGGGTGCTGGCCCGAGGCGCGGGGCTCTCCGCGTCGGGGCTGACGAACTCGGCCGGCCTTGCCACGATGCGCGGGACCGCCTCGCGTCCGGGCGTGATCGCGATCACCGTTCCGGGCGTCCTGTCCTGCTCGAAGCGAATCGGAGTCAGTGGCGCGTTCCTGCCACCGGAAGTCACGGGCTAGCGCCCGGCTGACGCTTCTCCTGCTCGCGCTCTCGGTGTCCGCACCGGGAGCGCGAGCAGATCCGCCTGCCGCTTTCCCTCGGGCCGGCGGGATCAACTGGAACGCGATCGCGGTCCGTTCGGCGCCCACCACCGCCGCGCCGCGCGTCGGCCTCCTGCACGAGTTCCGATCGGACTACCGCCACCAGGTCGTCTTCGCGCTCGGCGAGACGATGGGCACGGACAGCCGGCTCTGGTACCGGGTCCTGCTCTCGCAGCGGCCCAACGGCACCACCGGCTGGGTCCGAGCCGACGGCGTCGACCTCCGGCCGGTGACGACGACGATCGTCGTCCGCCGGAGCGCCCGCCTGCTCGAGGTGGAGCGTCGCGGCAAGACGATCTTCCGGACGACCGTCGCCGTCGGGGCGCCTGGGACGGAGACGCCGCTCGGCCGCTTCTATCTGATGACGGAGTTCCGGCCGACGGACTCGTTCTATGGGACGTGGGGGTTCGAGACGAGCGCCTACTCACGGACGCTGACCGACTGGCCGGGCGGCGGGAAGATCGGGATCCACGGCACGAGCGCGCCGGAGCTGCTCGGGCAGGCCGTCTCGCACGGTTGCATCCGGGTCTCGAACGCGGCTGCCAACCGTCTGCACGCCCTCGTGTCGCCGGGGACGGCGCTCGAGATCGTGAGCTAGCTCGAGGCGACGAACGTGCTGCGGCCGCCGACGAGGTGGTAGCCGGAGTCGAGGAAGGTATGCCCCCCGACGAATGAGCGCCAGGAGCCTCCGGTCGCCCCGGCGACGCCCACGCCTTCGAACCGGTAGTTGAAGGTGTTGCAGGCGTTGCCCGTGCCCGCCCACGACTCGGCGGTCGCCATCGGGCGCCAGCGGCCGCCCGAGCCGCGGAGCTCGACCGGCTCCGAGACCGGCTTGCCGTTCAACCAGACGCGCCAGTGGTCAGGGCGCTGCGACATCTCGAGCACGGCGACGCGAAAGCGCTCACCGGTTCCGGCCAGGGGCTCGAGCTCGACGTAGGTCGGCGAGACGCCAGGCCGAGCGATCTCGTAGTAGAGCCGGCTGCCGGAACCCGGGAAGGCGCTGAGGCCGATCTGGATCCACGCGTCGGTGCCGTTTTGGCCCTGCCCTACGCCGCCGACGCCCACCCAGGCGGCGACGTGCCCGGCCGAGACCTCAGGCTTCGAGAGTGCCGTCAGCGTGGCGCGAACGCCGTGGGCGCGGGTGGCGCTCAGGCGTCCTGCGTACGTGTACCCGTCGGCGCACGCCCGGCTCTGCGCAGGCGCGGCCGGAGCGGACGACGAAGCCGCGAAGGCGGCGAGGACGAGCGGGAGCAGGAGACGGCGGGCGTGCTTGAGGGAGAACATGCCCTTGGTTCATCGTCGGGGCTTTCGGCGGCTCCGATCCCTCGATGCCGGTACCCCCATCGAGTGACGCCACCAGCCGAGGCAGCCGGCGGGGCTTGTGATACATAATCCGCCGCGCCGAGACACCTCGGCGTTCGCTTTGTGACGGGTATCAAACGGAGGGTTGATGGATTTTTTCAATGACCACGCGGTTGCCTTCGCGCTCATCTGCGCGGGCGTCGCCGTCGGGTTCGGGCTCTATTTCACCTGGTGGCTGCTCAAGCAGCCGGCCGGAAGCGAGCGGATGCAGGAGATCGCACGCGCGGTTCAGGAGGGCGCAGCCGCCTACCTGCGTCGCCAGTACATGACGATCGCAGGAGTCGCTCTCGTTCCATTCTTCGCGATCGGGTTCTACCCGGACCTCGGCTGGGGAACGGCGATCGGCTTCGCGGTCGGGGCACTCCTCTCCGCCGCCGCCGGCTTCATCGGCATGAACGTCGCCGTGCGCTCGAACGTGCGGACTGCGGAGGCTGCAAAGCAGGGACTACGGCCGGCCTTCGCAGTCGCGTTCCGCGCAGGGTCCGTCGCCGGCCTCCTCGTCGTCGGCCTCGGGCTGCTCGGTGTCGCCGGCTACTACGGGATCCTCACCGGCATCCTCGACAACAGCCAGGAGTCGGCGATCGACGACCTGATCGGCCTCGCCTTCGGCGGCTCGCTGATCTCCGTCTTCGCCCGCCTCGGAGGCGGCATCTTCACGAAGGCCGCCGACGTCGGCGCCGACCTCGTCGGCAAGATCGAGGCCGGTATCCCCGAGGACGACCCGCGTAACCCGGCTGTGATCGCGGACAACGTCGGCGACAACGTCGGCGACTGCGCCGGCATGGCTGCCGACCTGTTCGAGACGTACGCGGTGACCGCGGTCGCCGTGATGCTGCTCGGGACGGCGTTCCCGCTCGGCAACCTGCCCCTCTATCCGCTCGCGCTCGGCGGCATCTCGATTCTCGCGTCGGTGATCGGGATCTACTTCGCGCGGATCGGAAAGAGCGGCTCGATCATCAACGCGCTCTACAAGAGCGTGCTCGCCGCCACGGTGCTCTCGGCGATCGGCTTCATCCCCGTCACGATGGCGTTCGACGAGGGGCGCTTCAGCTTCGGCGAGCTGTACGGCTCGGCGCTCGTCGGGCTCGTGATTACCTTTCTGCTGGTCGCGATCACGGAGTTCTACACCGGCTCGCGCTGGAATCCGGTCAAGTCGATCTCCAAGGCCTCACAGACCGGGCACGCCACGAACATCATCGAGGGGCTCGCCGTCGGCATGCGTGCGACCGCGGCCCCGGTGCTCGTGATCGCGGGCGGGATCATCGCCGCGTACGAGATTGCCGGCCTGTACGGGATCGGTGTCGCCGTGATGGCGCAGCTCTCGATGTGCGGTCTCATCGTCGCGCTCGACGCATTCGGGCCGGTCACCGACAACGCCGGCGGGATCGCCGAGATGGCGGGCCTGGACGAGTCCGTGCGTGCGATCACGGATCCGCTCGACGCCGTCGGAAACACCACCAAGGCGGTGACGAAGGGCTACGCGATCGGCTCTGCCGGTCTTGCTGCGCTCGTGCTCTTCGACGAGTACACGCGCGGCCTCGACGAAGCCGGATTGAACACGACGTTCGCCCTCGGCGACCCGTACGTGATTGCCGGGCTCTTCATCGGCGGGATGATGCCGTTCCTCTTCGCGGCCCTGGCGATGACGGCCGTCGGCCGCGTCGGTGGCGAGGTCGTCCTCGAGGTGCGGCGGCAGTTCAAGGAGATGCCCGGGATCATGGAGGGGACCCAGCGTCCCGACTACAGCCGGGCGGTCGACATCGTTGCCAAGTCGGCGATCAAGAAGATGATGCTGCCCGCGCTGATCCCGGTCGCGATCCCGATCATCGTCGGGATCATCAAGCCGGAGATGCTCGGCGGCCTCCTGATCGGCACGATCGTCACAGGCCTGTTCCTCGCGATCGCAATGACCTCGGGCGGTGGCGCCTGGGACAACGCGAAGAAGCTGATCGAGGACGGTGCGTACGGCGGCAAGGGCTCCGAGGCTCACGCGGCGTCGGTCACCGGCGACACGGTCGGTGACCCCTACAAGGACACCGCGGGCCCTGCGATCAACCCGATGATCAAGATCGCGAACATCGTGGCGATCCTGATCATCCCGCTGCTCGTCAGCATTCACGGCTAGAGCTGCTGCGAGGGGGAGCTATGGCTCCCCCTCGCAGCATCCCGAATGTCTTTGCGCCGCCCTTGTGGTTGGGTCGCGGAGCTACTACGATCCGTCAGCTTGGGCAGGGCCGTCCGGTCGGGCGGTCAGTAGAACCTCTAGGGGAGAGACACATATGCGAATTACCACGTGGGGCGCGCCTCGCGCTCTTGGCGCTTTGCTCGTCCTGTCGCTGCTCGCGTTGATGGTCGCGGCCGGAGGCTCGGCCGCCCGCGGGCCGCAGAAGGCGGAGACAGCAGGGCTAGTCGCGCCCGTATGGACACCACTGGGCCTGCGGAGCGACAGCACCACGATCATGGTTCAGGTTGCCGGCGAGCCGGTGGCTGCAGTTGAGGGCGACGCGAACCGCGAGCTCTCCGACGCAGAGAAGAACCAGATCGAATCGAATCTGAAGGCGACCCAGGCGGGCGTCCGCCAGGCTGTCGAGAAGCTCGGCGGCACGGTGGTCGCGGATTACCAGGCCGCCTACAACGGGCTCAAGGTCAAGATCAACCGCAAAAAGTCCGACGACGTCGCGAACATCGCGAACGTCGTTGCTGTGCGGTCGCTTCAGTTGGTCAAGCCCGACAACGTGCGCGGCGTCCCCCTGATCGGCGCACCGGCCGTTTGGGCAGGCGCGCTCGGTATCCACGGCGAGCACATCAAGATCGCCGTGATCGACACCGGCATCGACTACACGCACGCGAACTTCGGCGGCCCGGGCACGACGGCCGCCTACAACGCAGCCAACGCTGCGGACACTCTTCCGGCGAACGCATCGCTGTTCGGCCCGGCGGCACCGCGCGTCAAGGGCGGCATCGACCTGGTCGGCGACGACTACAACGCCGATCCGGACGACCCGGCCTACCAGCCGGTTCCGCACCCCGATCCGAACCCGCTCGACTGCAACGGACACGGCTCGCACGTTGCCGGCTCCGCTGCCGGTTCGGGCGTGCTCGCGAACGGCAACACCTACACGGGGACGTACGACGCGAACACGATCTCCAGCAACTCGTGGACGATCGGCCCGGGCGTTGCCCCGAAGGCCGACATCTACGGCGTCCGCGTCTTCGGCTGCGAGGGCTCGACCGACGTCACCGTTGACGCGATCGAGTGGGCCGTCGACAACGACATGGACGTGATCAACATGTCTCTGGGCTCCTCGTTCGGCGGAGCCGACGACCCGTCGGCAGTCGCCTCGACGAACGCGGCCAAGGCCGGCGTCATCGTCGTCGCTTCCGCCGGCAACAGCGGCCCGAATCAGTACATCACGGGCTCGCCGGCCACGGCCGAGGGCGCTCTTTCGGTGGCTGCGAACGATCCGTCCGCGACGTTCCCGGGGGCGACGATCTCGCTCTCGAACGGCGTGACGATGACGGCCGTGAACGCGAACGAGTACAAGTTCACCGGCCCGGTCTCGTACACGGTCAAGGTCATCACCGACAACCCGGCCACGACGGTCGATCCTGACGGTGCGGGCACACGCTCGGCCGACGAATCTCTCGGTTGCGACGTCGGCTCGTTCGGCGGCCCGCTGCCGGCGAACACGATCGCGGTCGTCAACCGTGGTACCTGCGCCCGTGTGGCGAAGGCGATCTTCGGCCAGCAGGCCGGAGCCGCCGCTGTCGTGATGGTCAACAACGCGACGACGTTGCCGCCGGTCGAGGGTCCGATCACCTCGAACCCGGACGACGGCACGCCGTTCACGGTCACCATCCCGTTCCTCGGGGTCAAGGGCCTGCCCACGTCTGCGACGTCCGACGGTGGCAAGCTCCGTGCCGCCAACGGTCTGACCGCGAACGTCGCCCCGACGGACATCCCGAACGGGAACTTCAAGGGCTTCGCGGACTTCTCGTCCGGTGGCCCGCGGACCGGTGACAGCTTCCTGAAGCCGGATGTCACGGCCCCCGGAGTGAGCATCGTCTCGACGGGTAACGGCACCGGAAACGGTGCGGCCACCATCTCGGGTACCTCGATGGCATCCCCGCACGCCGCCGGCGTCGCGGTGCTGACCAAGCAGGCCCACCCGCAGAGGCAGTGGAGAGTCCGTGAGCTGAAGGCCGCAATCATCAACACCGCGGATCCTGCCGGCGTGCTCGCCTACAAGACGAGCCGCGGTGGCTCCGGGCTGGTGCAGCCGGCGTTGTCCACCAAGACAGAGGTCGTTGCGTACTCTTCGCGCGGGCTCGGCGTCTCGCTGAACTACGGCTACAAGGAGCTCGACGAGGACTACTCGGACACCCTCGTGTTGAGGATCCGGAACCTCTCGAGTCACGACGCGACGTTCAACGTCTCCTCGGCGCTGCCGAGTGGGTCTCCGCACACGGTCACCTTCGATGAGTCGTCGTTCGAAGTGGACGCGGGGAGAGAGCACCGGATCGACGTCACGCTGAGCGTTCCGGCAGCCACAGCGGGCTCGTCGGTCGGCTCTGGCCTCTCCTTCCAGGAGGTCGCCGGGCTGGTCGAGCTGACACCGCAGGGTTCGGACAACAACGGCGTCAAGCTGCGTGTTCCCTATTACTTCGTCCCGCGTGCCCTCTCGGACATCAGGACGAAGCTCGGGAGCAAGCTGAAGAAGTCGAACCCGATCACGACGGCGAACATCACCAACGAGGACGGCGTCATCGACGGTGACGCGGACTTCTACGCGTGGGGTCTCTCGGACGGCAAGGACGCCGGCAAGGCGACCAACGACGTCCGGGCGGTCGGCGTGCAGTCCTTCGACGGTCGGCTCGTCGGCGGGCCGGCGGGGACACAGTTCATCGGCTTCTCGGTGAACACGTACAACCGCTGGTCGAGCCCCTCCACGAACGAGTTCGACATCAACGTTGACGTGGACAAGGACAACAAGGTCGACTACGTCGTGGTCGGCGTCGACCAGGGGGCGGTCCAGACCGGCTCGTTCAACGGCCGGATGGGCTCGTTCGTCTTCAGCACCCGCACCGGCGGCGCGAGCATCAACTTCTTCGCGCAGGCCCCGACGGACAGCTCAACGGCGAACATCTTCGTCCTCTCGTCGCAGCTCTGCCGGACGGGCGAGCCGTGTCTGAACGCGGCGAACCCGCGCTTCACGTACAGCGCAGCGTCGTTCGATCTGGTGAACGGCGGCGTCGACGAGGTCGGTGGGACGGCCAAGTACAACGCCTGGTCGCCCGCGATCTCGACGGCCGGCTTCCAGACGGTCGCCCCGGGCGGTACCGCGTCCGAGACGATCTCGGTCAACGCGACCGAGTGGGCGCTCACGCCCGCGCTCGGTCTGATGGTCGCGTCTCTCGATAACAGGAGCAAGAGTGGTGGAGAGGCGCAGCTGATCCCGGTCGACTTCAAGTAGAAGCGCGACCGACGTATCGACGCGAGGGGCCGGCGATCGCCGGCCCCTCGTCGTTCCGGGGCCACATCTAGACTCCGCCGGTGCCCAGCCGACGCAGACGGCAGGTCGAGCTCGAGCGGGTTCTCGGCACGCCCGCGCTCTTCGCCACCGCGTACGGGAACGTGGGCTCCTCGATCTACTACGCGCTCGGCCTCACGGCCGTCTTCGCACTCGGCCTGACGCCGCTCGTCTTCGTGGTCGCGGGTGTGATCTTCGCCGCGACCGCGGCGACATACGCCGAAGGGACCGTCCGCTACCCGGAGGCCGGGGGCTCGTCGAGCTTCGCCCGTCACGCCTACAACGAGCTCGTCTCGTTCGGCGCCGCCTGGGCGCAGATGCTCGTCTACGTCGTCACGGTCGCGACCTCGGCGTTCTTCGTCCCGCATTACCTTTCGATCTTCTGGGACCCGCTGAGAACGAACCCGTGGGACATCGTCGGCGGTGCGGTCGTCATCGTCGCGCTCGTCGTCCTGAACATCGTCGGCGTCCAGGAGGCTGCGCGTCTCTCGATCACGCTTGCAGTGGTCGACTTCGCCACCCAGGTCCTGCTGGTCGTGCTCGGCTTCGTGCTCGTCTTCAACCCGCAGATCCTGACCGGCAACATCCACTGGGGCGTGGCGCCCACGTGGTCGAACCTCGCGATTGCGGTGCCGGTGGCGATGCTCGCCTACACGGGTGTGGAGACCGTCTCGAACCTCGCCGAGGAGGTCCGCGACCCGGTCCGGAACGTGCCCAGCGCATACCGGCTCGTGGCGTATGCGGTGTTCGCGATCTACTTCACGCTGCCGCTGATCGCGCTCTCCGCGTTGCCGGTGCACCTGATCGACGGCCATCTGACGACGCTGCTCGCGCTGCCGCCCGAGCAGGGCGGCTATGCGAACGACCCGATCCTGGGGGTGGTCCAGAACCTGGGCGTCGAGGGCGGCGTGCTGGACGCGCTCAAGATCTATGTGGGCGTGCTCGCAGCAACGATCCTGTTCATCGCGACGAACGCCGGCGTGATCGGCGCTTCCCGGATCACCTATTCGATGGCGACCTATCGCCAGATCCCGGAGATCTTTCGGCGCCTGCACCCGCGTTTCAAGACGCCCTGGCTCTCGATCCTCCTCTTCGCCGGGATCCTGCCGATTGCGGTGATCCTGCCGGGCGACGTCAAGTTCGTCGGCACCCTCTACTCGCTCGGCGCGACGCTCTCGTTCACCGTCGCGCACGCGTCGATCATCCGGATGCGGATGCGTCCGGGCGCGGAGGAGCTGCTCTATCGGGCGAAGCCCAACCTGCGAATCGGCGCGACTGACTGGCCGCTGTTCGCGATCTTCGGCGGGCTCGCGACCGGGGCCTCGTTCGTCGTCATCCTCGTCCAGAACGCAACCACGCGCTGGGTCGGCCTCGGCTGGATCGTGTTCGGCCTGCTCGTCTATGCGGTGTACCGGCGACGCGTCGTGGGGGTCCCCTTACTCGAGACGGTCAAGGCGCCGCCGGCGTACGGCCCGGCGCTGGCGCTCGAGTACAGGCGCTTGCTCGTGCCCGTGGTGCCTGGTCGTGCCTCGGATGACGCACTCGACGTGGCCGCGAGCCTGGCGGCCGAGCGCGGCGCGCTGATCGCGGCCGTGACGGTGCTCGAGATCCCGCTCGACCTGCCGCTCAGCGCGGAGCTGCCCGAGGAGGAGAAGCGCGCGAACCGCGAGCTCGACGAGGCCCGGGCAATCGGCGACTCGTACGGAGTCTCGGTGATCCCCCGTCTCGTGCGCGGCCGGAACGCGGGCGCCGAGATCGTCCTCGAGGCCGAGCGCCGAGGAACGGAGATCATCGTCATCGGCGCGCCGAGGAAGCTCGTCGGCCGCCGCAAGCGGGCGGTCTTCGGGCACACCGTCGACTACGTGCTCAAGAACGCACCCTGCCGGGTGATGGTGGCGGCGATCGACGAGGTAGCGTGACTCTGTACAGGGGCGTCGTGGCAGTGCTCGCGCTGCTCTTCGTCGGCATCGGGATCGCGCTCCTCGCGGTCACGGCCGCTCATGGCGGTGGCGTCCTCGGCTTTCTGCTCGGCGCGCTCTTCATCGCCCTCGGCGTCGGGCGGTTGACACTCCTGCGGAGAGGTGACTAGTTCGTGTCCCACCCGGCAACAACTAGGGCTCCTCTGGCACGCGATCTGCGTCGCGATGCGGCGTCCTCAGTCGCGTCCATACCAAAAGGTATGAACGCTCCCTGCGTCCTTGCCCCGCTTGCAGCTCACGCGCCAGAGGCGCGAAGTCGTCACCGGGCGGGTCACTAGTGGCCCGGAAGCTGAGCGGCTTCCAGCGCGTGCTCGACGCACCTGCGCTCTTCTCGATCGCCTACGGCGAGATTGCCTCGTCGATCTACTTCGCGCTCGGCATCGTCGCGGGTTACGCGCTCGGCTTCACACCGCTCGTGCTACTCGTCGCGGGGATCGTCTTCCTGATCGTCGCGCTCTCCTACGCCGAAGGGACGGCTGCGATCCCCGAGACGGGCGGCGCTGCGACCTTCGTCCGCCGGGCGTTCAACGATCTGTTCGGGTTCCTCACCGGCTGGGCGCTCTTCCTCGACTACCTGATCGTGATCTCGCTCTCGGCTCTGTTCCTGCCCCACTACCTCGGGACGGCGCTGAACGTCGATGTCATCCGGGACTCGCCGTGGGATGCGGTGATCGCCGTCTCGGTGATCGCAGCCATCGCTGCCATCCGGCTCGTGCGCCGCTCGTCCCTTCACACCGGGGGGCTCGCGGTCGCCGGGCTCGATCTCGCGACGCAGCTCCTGCTCGTGATCCTGGGGCTCGCCCTGCTCTTTTCACCGGACCTGCTGACGCAGGGGACATCGCTCGGGAGCGCACCCGCATGGTCGGACATCGCCTTTGCGCTGCCACTCGCGATGCTCGCCTATACCGGGCTCGAGACGGTTGCCAACCTCGCCGAGGAGACCCGCGAGCCGGGGAGGACCCTGCCTCGCAGCCTCTTCTCCGCGATCGGCCTGGTGGTCGTCTTGACGGCGCTGATCGCAGTCGTCGGGCTCTCCGCCTTCCCGGTCGAGAACGGGCACACCGCGCTCGCCGACACCTGGTTGAAGGCACCCCTCGCCGGGATCGTTCAGGCGCTTCAGGCGTCTCTGCCCGGCTGGCTCGGCGACGCGCTGCGCGTGTACGTCGGCCTGACCGGTGCGCTCGTCCTCCTCGCCGCTGCGACGACCTCGATCTCCGGCTTCACGAGGCTCGCGTACTCGCTTGGTGAGCATCGGCAGCTGCCGCGGAGCTTCGGCCGGCTCAACCGCCGCACCCTCGTGTCGCCGCAGGCGATTCTGGCTGCGTCGGGGATCTCGATCGCCCTCGTCATCGTGTCCAGCGCCCTTACGGACGAGGTCATCTTCCTGGCCAGTCTCTACTCGTTCGGCGTGCTGCTCGCGTTCGCGGCGGCGCAGCTCGCCGTGCTCAGGCTGCGCGTGACCGAGCCCGACCTCGTCCGTCCCTTCCGGGCACCGTTGGCTGCGCCGCTCATCGGTGCGCCCGTCGTGATCGGTGTCTGGATCCTCGCCATCATCACGCATCCCGGGGCTCGCTACGCCGGGCCGGCGTGGCTCGCCCTGGGCGTGGTCGTGTACCTGCTCGTCCGGCGGCAGGAGCGGTCCGGGCTCCTCCACGAGGTAAACGTGATCGAAGAGCTTCCGCCCGGTGCCCAGTTCCAGCGGTTGCTCGTGCCGATGAAGCTCGGCCCGATCGGCGAGGAGATGGTCGCGACCGCCGTCGCGCTCGCCAAGGAGCGTGACGCGCGAGTCGATGCGCTCTTCGTGATCGTCGTGCCGCTCGAGCACGCGATCGACGCGCCGCTGTGGGAGCTGGAGGAGCAGGCGGCGGCATCGCTTGCCGAGGCGGTGCTGCTCGGGGAAGAGAACGGCGTTCGCGTCGAGCCGATCACGGAGCGCGCGCGGTCGATCGGCCGGGCGATCCTCGAGCAGGCGGTGTTGCGCGACTCGGATCTGATCGTCCTCGGCTCCTCACCGCGCTGGCGACGGCAGTCCGCGTTCTTCTCACCGACCGTGGACTTCGTGCTCCGCAACGCCCCGTGCGAGGTGCTCGTCGTCGCCTTTCCGCAGGGTGTCCTGGAGGACGTAGGCTGACGACCCCGGCCGGTCACGCCTCCCGTCAGCAGATCGATACGCTGGTTACATGAAACTTGTCGTGATCGGCTGTGGCAGGGTCGGCTCGGCCGTCGCCCGCGATCTGGCCGAGGACGGCTGGGACGTGACGGCGGTGGACGAGCAGGAGGAGGCGCTCGCGCGCCTCGGCTCGCGCTGGTCCGGCGGCTTCGTCGTCGGGCACGGCATGGATGCCCAGATCCTGCGGAAGGCCGGCGTGCCGGACGCGGACGCCGTCGTCGTCTCCACGGACGGCGACAACACGAACCTCGTCATCGGGCAGGTGGTCGAGAAGCGCTACGCCGTCCCGTGCGTCGTCGTCCGCGTGCTCGACCCCGCCCGTGCGGACTTCTACGCCGCCCGCGGCCTGCGCACGATCTGTCCGACCCAGACCGCGATCTCCGCGCTCGGCGCCGCCGTGCGCAAGGCGACGCCTGCCGTGGAGCAGAGCTGATGTACGCGATCGTGGCCGGCGGCGGCAAGGTCGGCTCCAACGTCGCGCGCTCCTTGCTCTCCATGGGGCACGAGGTGACGCTGATCGAGCAGCGTCCGTACCGCTTCGAGCAGCTGCAGGACGAGTTCGAGCACCAGGTGCTGCTCGGCGACGCGACCGAGCTGCACGTGCTCGAGCGCGCCGGGATCGCGCGTCCGCCGGAGCTCGTGCTCGGCGTCACGGGCGACGACGAGGACAACCTGATCATCTGCCAGATCGCGAGCGAGGGCTACAAGGTGCCGAAGGTGATCGCGAGGGTGAACGACCCGCGCAACCAGGAGCACTTCGACTTGCTCGGGATCTCGCAGACGGTCTGCGCCACCTCGAACGTGCTCGGCCTCGTCGAGCACGAGGTGCCCGAGCACGGGATCGTGCACCTGCTCGAGCTGCGCAAGGAGAACCTCGAGATCGTCGAGCTCCAGATCGACAAGGACTCGCCGGCTGCAGGCAAGCGCGTGGCCGGCCTCAAGCTCCCGGACGGCACGCGGTTGGTGGCCGTGGTGCGGAACGGGCGCTCCGAGCTCGCGGAGGACGCGACCGTCCTCCGCCCCGGCGACCAGGTGCTGGCGGTGCTCGAGCCCGGCAAGGAAGACGAGCTGCGCAAGGTGCTGTTCAAGCGCTAGCTTGCCTAGCTCGTCCTGAGGCTGCGCCGGAGGCCGGCTCTGCCGGCCGGGAGGCACAGCCGGTCAGGGCGTGCTAGATGTTGCGCCAGTAGTGGCGTGAGAGCAGGACGACGATCGGGACGATCTCCAGGCGGCCGAGCCACATCAGGCCGGTCATCACCACCGTCGAGAAGTCGCTGAACGGTTCGAACGAGCCGAGCGGGCCGCCGATCCCGAAGGCCGGGCCGACGTTCGAGAGCATGCTCGCGGACACCGAGACCGCGTCGAGCACCGAGAGATCGAGCCCGGTGCGCGCGGCGTCGATCGCGAGCGTGCTCGCCCCGATCACGAAGATCCCGATGTAGAGGAGGACGAACGACGACACCGCACGTAGCGTTCGCTCCTCGACGACGCGGCGGTTGAGCCGGACCGGGAGAACGAGCTCCGGGTGCAGGGTCTGGTCGATCTCGCGCCGCAGCAGCTTCCCCACGAGCAGGTGGCGCACGACCTTGACGGAGCCCGTGGTCGAGCCCGCGGAGCCGCCGACGAACATCAAGCCGACGATCGTCATCAGCGCGAGTGTCGGCCACGCGTTGTAGTCCGCGACCGAGAAGCCCGTGGTCGTCATGGTCGAAACGGCAGTGAACACCCCGGCGCGGAAGGCCTCCCCGGCCGGGAGCACGTTCTCGCTCCAGATCTCCGTCACGACCACGAGCGCACCGAGGGCGAGCAGGACCGCGTACAGCCTGAACTCCTCGTCACGGGCGGCCGCCCGGGGTTGGCGCCGCACGATCGCGCGGTACATGAGCGCGAAGTTGATGCCGCCGAGGATCATGAAGAGCACGATCACCCACTGCGTCACCGGGGCGAAGCTCTCGATCGAATCGGCCTTCGTCGAGAAGCCGGCGGTCGGGATCGTCGTGAGCGCGTGCGCGAGCGCCTGGAACGGCGTCATCTCGTCGTCTGCGCCGGACAGACCGAGCGCGAGCAGGATCCCGAAGAGCGCCGCCGTGAGGCCGATGTAGAGGATCCACACGCGGCGGGCCGTGTCGCGGATGCGGGTGCTCAGGGTCTCGATCTCGGGCCCGGGCATCTCGTGCTCGAGCAGCTGCCGTCCTCCCACCCGCAGCCGTGGCAGGACGGCGAGCGCGAGCACGATGATCCCGATGCCGCCGACCCACTGGGTGAACTGGCGCCAGAGCGCGATGCTGCGGGGCAGCGCCTCGACGTGGGCGACGATACTGCCGCCGGTCGTGGTGAAGCCGGACATCCCCTCGAAGTACGCGTCGAGGGGGCGGCTGAGCTGCGGATCACCCGAGAAGATGTAGGGGAGCGCCCCTAGCGCTGCGGCGGCGAGCCACGTCAGCGAGACGACGAGGAAGCCCTCGCGGATGCCGAGCCGGTGGTGCTCGCCACGCGTCGCGAGGGCGACCGCGCCCCCGATCGCCGCTGCGATCGCCCCCGCGGCGAGGAAGGGCCAGAACGGCTCGCCGTAGCCGACTGCGGCCGCCGCCGGAACTAGGGTGGCAGCGCTCAGGTAGGCGACGAGCGTCCCGACGATGTGCAGCGCGCCGGTGGCGTCGACGGCGAGAAACGGCGGCCGGCGCCCCTTGCGGGCGCGGACGTCCGGGCTCACAGTGCCTTCTCGACCTCGGGCACCCGTTGCGACTCTGTGAAGACGATCACGCGGTCGCCGGTCTGGAGCACGTCGTCACTGCGCGGGAAGACAGCCTCGCCGTTCCGCACGATCGCGCCGATCACCGCACCGCGAATCGGCATCTCCTTGAACCTGAGGCCGATGTACTCGCTGCCGGGACGGGTCGTGATGTCCAGGATCTCGAAGCGGTCGCCTTCGAGCATCACGACCTGCTGCGTGCGCGGATCGTGGGCGAAGCGAACGATCTCCTCGGCCGTGATCTGGCGCGGGTTCACGGTGACGTCGATGCCGGAGTGCTCGAACACCTCGACAGAGGGTGTGTCGTGAACGATCGCGACGGTGAAACGCGCGCCGTGCACCTTCGCGAGCGCCGCCGCGAAGTGGTTCTTCATGTCGTCGCGCATCGCGAACACTGCCACCTGCGCGTCCGCGATGCGCTCGCGCTCGAGGAAGTCGGGATCGAATCCGGTCGCGTGATAGACACGGGCCCCGGGCAGCTCTGCCGCGACGACGCGCGAACGCTCCCGCGAGGCTTCGATCAGGCGCACGCCGATGCCCTGCTCGAGCAGCAGGCGCGCGACGGCGGTTCCCGCGCGCCCGGCGCCGAAGATGACGACGTCCCGGACCTTCCCCGTGCCCGGAGCGATCAGCTGGCCCCAGGCCTGGGCCGCCTGCGGCGAGCCGATCACGACGATTCGGTCGCCCGGCTTGATCGACTCGTTCCCGCGCGGGATCACGACCTTGTCGCCGCGGATGATCGCGGCCACGCGTGAGTCGGGCGGGAAGCGCGCGTCGCGGAGCGTCGACCCGAACAGGCTCGCATCGGCAGCCTCCGGCACGTCGAACTCGACCATCTGCACCTGCCCCTCGGCAAAGACGTCCGTCTGTCTCGCCGCCGGCACTCCGATCGTCCGCGAGATCGCGTATGCCGTCTCCACCTCGGAGGAGACGATGAAGTCGACGTCCAGCTGCCCTTCCCGCCAGACCTCGAGGTACTCCGGGTTGGTCGTGCGCACGACCGTCGTCGTGCGCGCCGAGCAGGCCTTCGAGATCATCGCCGAGACGATGTTCGACTCGTCGCGGGACGTGCAGGCGATCAGGAGGTCGGCGTCCGTGACCCCGGCTTCCGAGAGCACGCGCCGGCTGGCGCCGTTCCCCTCGACCGTGCGCACGTCGTAGCGCTGCGAGATTGCCGCCAGCCGCTCCTCGTCGAGGTCGAAGACGGTCAGGTCGTGCTCCTCGTGGAGCGCCTGCACGATCGTCGATCCCACATGGCCGGCGCCGATGACGAAGATCTTCACGTGCGGAGGTTACTGCGCCGGTTCGCGAATCCCTTGGCTATCGTGGCGCCGATGAGGTCGCTGCTCGCACTCGCCTGCCTCGCCGCGCTCGTCGTCGCCTGTGCGGCCGGAGCCGCCTCGCAGCAGGTCGAACGTTCGCAGTTCAGGCCCCGCGCGGTCGCGAGCGGCTTCGACCAGCCGCTCTTCGTGACCGGTGCGAAGGGCGAGGCTGGCCGGCTGTACGTGGTCGAGCAGACCGGCGCGATCCAGATCCTCGACCGCGGCAAGCGGCGCGCCACACCCTTTCTCGACATTCGCAAGCTCGTGACCACGGGGGAGGAGCAGGGGCTGCTGGGACTCGCGTTCCACCCCTCGTACCCGAAGGTACGCAAGTTCTACGTGCAGTACACGGACCGCGACGGCTCGACGCGAATCGTCGAGTACCGCTCGAACGCCAAGGGGGCGATCGCGGGCTCGGCCCGCCAGATCTTCTTCAGCCGCGACCCGTACGGAAATCACAACGCCGGCATGCTCGCCTTCGCGCCGAGCGGCCGTCTCTACTTCTCGATGGGTGATGGAGGCGCCGGCGGGGACCCGGAGAATCGTGCGCAGAACCCGCGCTCGCTGTTCGGCAAGCTGCTCTCGCTCAACGTCGCGACGAAGGGGGTGCGGATCGAGGCACTCGGTGTGCGCAACCCGTGGCGCTTCTCGTTCGACCGCGCGAACGGCGATCTCTACATCGGTGACGTCGGCCAGGGCGACGTCGAAGAGGTCGACTACACGCCCGCGAAGAGCCCAGGGCTCGAGAACTACGGCTGGGACGTCTACGAGGGGAGCAGGAAGTTCGAGGACAAGGCGCCCGGCCCCGGAAAGCTCGTGCTGCCGGTCGCCGAGTACACCCACGCCGATGGATGCTCGATCACCGGCGGCTATGTCTACCGGGGGTCGAATGCATCCCTGCGCGGGCGGTACATCTACGGCGATTACTGCAGCGGCAACATCTGGAGCTTCAAGCTCGTGGGCGGCAAGGCTACCGCCCAGCAGAAGGAAGGATTCCAGGTCGCGAACGTCAGCTCGTTCGGCCAGGACATTGCCGGCGAGCTCTATGCGGTCTCGCACGGCGGCACGATCTACCGCCTCACCCCCTGAACGCGATCTGTCTGACCTGCGCAACGCAGTTCGCCGAGAGCGCCGCGCCGCCGGAGCGCTGCCCGGTCTGCGAGGACGAACGTCAGTACGTCGGTCTCGATGGCCAGCGGTGGACGACGTTCGAAGAGCTGCAGGCCGAGCATCGCTGCGACGTACGCGAGGACTCCGGCTACCTCGGCGTCGGCATCCAGCCGGAGATCGGCATCGGCCAGCGGCTGCTCCTCGTCGAGACGGACGAGGGGAACGTGATCTGGGACATGATCCCGCTCGTCGACGACGCCGCAGTTGAGGCCGTCACGGCCCGCGGCCCGGTGATCGCGATCGCGATCTCGCATCCGCATTTCTACTCGGGGATGGTCGAGTGGAGCCGCGCGCTCGCCAGCATTCAAGGCAGTCCCGTCCCGATCCTGCTCCACGAAGCCGACCGGGAGTGGATCATGCGGCCGGATTCGGCGATCGAGCTCTGGTCGGGCGAGGAGTGGGAGCTCGCCGGCGGTGTGACGCTCCTGCGCCTGGGAGGCCACTACGCGGGCGGGGCGGTGCTGCACGATCCAGCTTCGAGCACCCTGCTCTCCGGCGACATCGTGATGGTGGTCCCCGACCGCCGCTTCGTCAGCTTCATGTGGAGCTACCCGAATCTGATCCCGCTGCCCGCGTCCGAAGTCGAGCGGATCTCGGCCAGGCTCGAGTCGTGGCAGTTCGACCGGATCCTGGGTGCGTGGTGGGACCGGCTCGTGCCGCGCGACGGCAACGAGGTCGTGCGCCGCTCAGCCGCCCGTTACGCCGAGCGCATCACTTCGCCCGCCTGACGCGCGGGCTCTGACCCAGAGCCGCGTAGGCGAGCGCGTTCAGCGACTCGTTCAGGTTCCGCAGCTCCCTCGCCATCAACTGGAAGCCCTCCGCGTGCTCGGCGTGCCGGTTCAGCCTCGCGAGCTCGTCCGCGATCCGGTCGAGCCGCTCCAGCACCGCCTCGAACTGGCGGTCGGGCATCTCTTTCGCATCCATGGCAGTCAAATCTAGCGCGCGCGCTGTGCCATGAGCTCGGCGCGGCTGCGGATCACCGTGACGTCGGGACCGAGGCGCTCGAGTGCGCCCGCACCGGTTTCGACGGCGTCGACGCGGCGCGCGGCGCCGAGCTGCGAGAGAGCGACGCGCGCGAGCTCCGCGGGCGCGTCGGTGAAGACGGCCAGCGGCACTCCTTCGGCCTGGAGCCGGCGCAGCGCCGCGCTCACCTCTGCCGCCGGTCGCAGGTAGACGGGCGCCCGGTCTTCGGCGAAGCGCTCGAGCAGCGTCCGCCAGTTGCCGGCGCCGCGCGCATCCAGCTCGGCGGCGGCCGCTGCTCGATCCTCCGGCAGCCCCTCGACGTCGAGCACGCGCGAGGCGTCTTCGAGCCAGTCGCGCCAGAGCGGCCGTGTATCCCCGAGCACATCGAGCTCGATCGCGACCGTCATCGCGCCAGCCGCCGCCAGACGACGACGCCGATTGCGACGCCGATGCTGTCGATCAGGACGTCGAGGGGCGCCCCGACCCGGCCGGGGACGAAGTGCTGGTGCAGCTCGTCCGATGCCGCGTAGGCGACGCCGAGCCCGAGCGCGGGGAGCTCCTTGCGCAGCGTCCGTAGGAGCAGCGCCGCGAGGACGGCGTACTCGCAGGCATGCGCGATCTTCCGCAGCACGAGATCCCAGGTTCCGAGGCCCGTGCCGAGGTCGGGCACCGACGAGAGAGCGAAGATCACGGCGGCCCAGAGGACGACCGGCGCCCACAGGCGCAGTGCGGCGGAGGTCGACACCACCCGATGATAGGGTCAGGCTCCACACAAGGAGCACGGTGAGGGAACCCGGTGCAAGTCCGGGACGGTCCCGCCGCTGTGAGGGGAGACGCCCGACGCGGAAACGCCACTGGCCTGCGGGCCGGGAAGGCCGCGAAGGGGGAGCCCCGAGTCAGAAGACCTGCCGCGCTCCCATCCCGAACCCCTCGCGGAAGGAGGATTCGTGCTTCGCAGGCTCAGCATTCTCTCGGTGCTTCTCGTCGTCATCCTGACGCCGGCGGCGTTCGCTGCGAACGCCAAGATCCGGGTCGAAGGCAAGACGACCACGATCTTCGGTGCGGTGCAGCCGCGCGTGACGGCGGACAACGCTCTGCAGGCCCTCGACTTGGCCAGTTCGGCCGGCGAGTTCTACTACGGCATGACGACGTCGACGTTCGGCGACTACGTCAGCCAGATCGGCAAGTACCCCGCCGCCGGCTCGGCGGGCTGGGTGTTCAAGGTCAACGGCGTCTCGCCGCCTGTCGGCGCCGACAAGGTCGTGCTGAAGGACGGCGACGTCGTCCTCTGGTATTACGCCACCTTCGGCCCCGCGGGCGGCCCGCCGACGCTCGAGCTCCAGCGGCTGCCGGCCAACTGCTACGTCGTCCAGTCCGTCAACGACGCCGGCAACAAGACGCGGGCCGCGACCGCGACGCTTACGGCCGACGGCAAGAAGTTCAAGACGGCGTCCGGCCGCGCTTGCATCGGCAAGCACGCCGGGCTCGTCCGGGCGACTGCACCCGGCGCCATCCGGTCGAACGCCGTCAAGTGATCCGGCGCGCGCTCAGCGCGCTTGCTGTCCTCCTCTTCCTCGCCGGCTGCGGCGGTGCCGCCGGCGAGGAGCAGGGGACGGCGCAGCTCTGGGTCACCCGTGACCGCGGCGTCAAGCTGCTCGTCGAGGCGGAGGTCCAAGCCGGGCAGACGCTGATGCGTGCGCTTGCCTCGCAGACCGACGTCGAGACTCGCTACGGCGGCCGCTACGTCCAGTCCGTGAACGGGATCGAGGGAAGCCTCGGCGCTCAGCGCGACTGGTTCTGGTTCGTCAACGGCTACGAGGGCGACCGCAGCGCGGCCGCGTACCGCCTCCACGACGGCGACGTGGCCTGGCTCGACTACCGGGGCTGGCAGCGGGAAGGAGAGGCACGGGTCGTCGTCGGCGCGTTCCCGGAGCCGTTCCTGCACGGCTATGAGGGAAAGACGCGACGTGCAGTCGTCCGGTTCGAGGGGATCCAGACTCCGCGGGTCTCGCGGCTCGCCAAGCTCATCGGTGCCGACTCCGTGAAGCCGCTCGGCGTGCCGGTGCCGGCCGGGGCCAACGTGCTCGAGTTCCGTGCTGGGCCACACCGCGCGAAGGCGGAGCTGCTCGGCCAGACGGCGGGAGATCCGGTTCGCTTCGTCCTCAGCGGCGAGGTCGATCTCGCCAGGAGGTATTCGATCCCGTGAGTCCCGGCCCCGCAGCGCTGCTGCTCGGCGCCGCCGGTACGGCCGCGCTGCTCACCGATCGCCTCTGGGCGGTCGCGCTTCTGACCGTTGTGCTGCTCGCCGTCTGTCTGCGCGCTCCGTCGGATCGCCGCGGCGTCTACCTCTTCGGGGCGCTCACGAGCGGCCTCGGCGTGCTCGTGTTCTCGCCGTTCCTCTGGTCGAGCCCCGACGGGACGATCCTCTGGGAGGGGCCGACGATCCCGGTGCTCGGACCGCTCGACGTGACGACGACGGAGATCTCGGAGGCAGCGCTCAACGGCTTGCGGCTGACTGCGCTCGGGCTCGCTTTCGCGGCCTACGCGCTTCTGCTCGACCACGACCGGCTCGTGGCGGCTGCGGGCGCCGCGCGACGCTCGGCGCTCGCGGTCGCCCTCGCGACTCGGCTCGTCCCTTCGCTCGAGCGCGACGCGGCCGGGCTCGCAGAGTCGATCCGAGGTCGCGGCGTCCAGCTCGAGGGCGCCCGGGGCTACGCGACGCTTCTCTCCCCACTCGTCGCGGGTTCGCTCGAGCGCGCATCGAGTCTCGCCGAGGCCATGGAGGCTCGCGGCTTCGGGAGGCCCGGAGCCACGCGCGCGCCCAGACCGCCCTGGAGTACACGTGACCGTCTGGCCTTCCCGTTGGCGGTCTTGCTCGTCCTCGTGGCGGCGCTGTGGCTCTAGCCTCCGTCAGCGGCCTCGAGTTCTCCTACCCGGCCGCGTCGCCGGCTCTCCGCGGCGTCTCGCTCGAGCTGGAGCCCGGGGAGGTCGTCGCGCTCCTCGGGCCGTCCGGCTCCGGTAAGACGACGCTGTTGCGCGCGCTCGCGGGGCTCGTGCCGCACTTCCACGGTGGCCGCTTCGCGGGGCGCGTCGTCGTCGCCGGCCTCGACACCCGCAACACGCGACCAGCCGAGCTCGCCGGAACGGTCGCGACCGTCTTCCAGGATCCGGAGGACCAGGTGGTGATGACGATCGCGGCGAACGAGGTCGCATTCGGGCTCGAGAATCTCGGCGTGCCGCCCGCCGAGATCTGGCCGCGCGTCGAGCGGGCGCTCGCCTCGGTGGACGCGCTCCACCTCTGGGGACGCAAGACGATCGAGCTCTCCGGCGGTGAGCTCCAGCGTGTCTGCCTCGCATCCGCGCTCGCGCTCGAGCCGCAACTGCTGCTCCTCGACGAGCCGACCTCTCAGCTCGATCCCGAGGCGGCGGGACTCTTCCTCGCGGCGGTGGAGCGGCTCGGCGCGACCGTCGTCCTTTCCGAGCACCGCATCGCTCGCGCGCTCGAGCTCGCCACCCGCGTCCTCTTCGTGGACGACGGCCGCGTCATCCTGGACGCCCCGACCACCAACGCCCTCGCCTGGCTGGCGACCGAGCGGCCGGCCTACACGAGAGCTTGTGTTTCTGAAACACTAGCTCCTCTCGGCGAGGTCGTCCTGCGTGCCCGCGGCCTCTCGTTCTCGTACCGCCAGGCCATGCCCGTGCTGGACGGAGTCGACCTCGAGGTGCGGCGGGGCGAGATCGTCGCGCTCGAGGGGCCGAACGGGTCCGGAAAGACCACGCTGGCCCGGATCGTCGCCGGCCTGGTGGAGCCGCAGTCCGGCAGCGTCGAGCTGCAGGGTCGCGCCGGCTACCTGTCCCAGGATCCGGGGCGTTACCTCGTCAAGGAGACAGCGCTCGAGGAGGTCGCACTGGCCGTCAACGGGGATGAGCACCGGGCTCGCGCGGCCCTGGAGAACGTCGGGCTCGGCTGGGCCGAAGAACGCCATCCGCGCGACCTCTCGAGTGGCGAGCGCGAGCGGCTTGCGCTGGCGTCGGTCGCCGTGGCCGAACCGGACCTGCTCGTCCTGGACGAGCCCACAAGGGGCCTCGATCCGGAGCGGAAGGTCGCCCTCGCGGCGTGGCTCGAGGAGTACGCCGCGTCCGGAAAGGCAGTCGTCCTTGCGACCCACGACCGCGACCTGCCCGCACACCGCCGAAAAGGACTTTGTGTTTCAGAAACACAAGCCTCCGAGGAGCGCTCCGTTGGCGTCTAGGGTCGCCGGTCTGTGCGCTGCCGCTGCTCTCGCGCTCGCGGCTTGGGCGGCGCTCGACCCGGCCCGCGGCGGGATCGCGACGCTGCTCGCTGCTCTCGCCGTGCTCGCCGCGGGCTTCGCCTGGCTCGAAGGCGGGACGGTGTCGGCGCGCGATCTCACGCTCGTGGCCACGCTCGGGGGCCTCGCCGCTGCCGGACGTGTTCTCTTCGCCCCGATTCCGAGCGTCCAGCCGGTGACGGTGATCGTCGCTGCCGCCGGTGTCGCGCTCGGCCCGCGTCGCGGCTTCGCGGTCGGCGCACTCGCCGCGATCGCGTCCAACTTCTTCCTCGGCCAGGGACCGCATACGCCATGGCAGATGCTGGCGTGGGGCGGTTGCGGCCTCGCTGCCGGGCTGCTGCGCCCGCTCCTGCGCCGCCGCCTCGCGTTCGTCGCCTTCGTGCTCGTGCTCGGCTTCGCGTTCGGGATGCTGATGGACACCTGGCTGTGGTTCGCCTTCTATCCGCACACCGAAGCGGCGCTGCTGGCGCGACTCGCTGCCGGTGTTCCGTTCAACGTGGCCCATGCGGCGGGGAACGTCGTGCTCGCGCTCGTCGCCGGGCCCGAGCTGAGACGTGTGCTCGAACGGTTCGAGCGGCGCTCCCGGACGGAGGTCGTCTGGGCGTGAAGCTGCTCGCCGTCGTTGCAGCTGCGACCGCGCTCGCGACGCCGGTCTCGTACGTCCAGGCACAGCAGCGAGCGGACGGCGGCTTCGGCGACCCACAGATCAGCGCGTGGGCGACGCTCGGCCTCATCGCCGCCGGAGCGGATACCGGCCGCGCCACGGACTACCTCGCCAGCCAAAAGCCGGAGACCACGACCGATGTCGCGCTCCTGGCGATGGCCCGAGCGGCGGCCGGAGACCGGCCGGATGACCTCCTGCCGCGCCTGCGGGCCCACACGCCCGGGAAGCTCGTGAACGCGACGATCTGGACGATTCTTGCGCTTCGCCAGGCGAACCAGCCCGTCCCGCCCGCCCTGGTCGAAGCGCTGCTCGCCGTGCAGCGGCCTTCAGGTGGCTGGCCCTGGTATGCGGGCGGCGCCGCCGACACGAACGACACGGCCGCCGCGATGCAGGCCCTGCGCGCCGCGGGGGCGCGCCGGGGACCGATTCAGCGCGGCGTCGTCTTCCTCCGTCGCCACCAGAATCCGGACGGCGGCTTTGAGCTGACGCAAGGACGCGGCTCCGACACCCAGTCGACCGCCTGGGCGATCCAGGCCCTGCTCGCGGCCGGCGCCAGCCCCGGCCCGCCGGCCTTCCGCTACCTCCAGCGCATGCGCCGCCCGAACGGGAGCTACCGCTACAACGCCCGCTACGTCACGACACCGCTCTGGGTGACGTCTCAGGTGCTGCCTGCGCTCGCGCGCAAGCCGTTTCCGCTCGCTAGCGGTTGACCGTCGACATGTCCGGATAGCGGTCGCCGGCGGTCGCGCCGACGGGGAAGGCCTGCTCGAGCCGCTCGATCTCCTCCGGTGTCAGCTCGATCTCGGCCGCGGCGGCGTTTTCTTCCAGGTACTTGCGCCGTTTCGTGCCGGGAATGGGAACGATGTCGTCGCCGCGCGCGAGCACCCAGGCGAGGGCGAGCTGCGATGGCGTCACGCCCTTCTCGGCTGCCAGCGCCTCGACCTCCGCGACGAGCGCGAGATTCTGCCGGAGGTTCTCCTCCTGGAACCGCGGCCCCCGGCGGCGGAAATCGGTCTCCTCGAGATCCTCCACCGAGCGGATCCGGCCGGTCAGGAAGCCGCGACCGAGCGGGCTGTAGGCAACGAAGCCGATGCCGAGCTCGCGGACCGTCGGCAGGATCTCCGCCTCTGGGTCGCGCGTCCAGAGCGAGTACTCCGTCTGCAAAGCAGAGATCGGGTGGACGGAATGGGCGCGGCGAATCGTGTCGGGAGCCGCTTCGGAGAGCCCGAGATAGCGCACCTTCCCTTCCTCCACGAGCTCGGCCATCGCGCCGACCGTGTCTTCGATCGGCGTCTCGAGGTCGACCCGGTGCTGGTAGTAGAGGTCGATCGTGTCCACCCCGAGGCGCTCCAGCGACGCCTCGCAGGCCGAGCGGACGTACTCCGGCTTGCCGCTGATGCCGAGGAACTCGCCGGCGGGGCCGCGCATGTTCCCGAACTTGGTTGCCAGCACGACCTGGTCGCGACGGTCGGCGATCGCCTTGCCGACGAGCCGCTCGTTCGCGCCCCAGCCGTACATGTCGGCCGTGTCGAGGAAGGTGACTCCGAGCTCGATCGCGCGGTGGATCGTCGCGATCGCCTCACCCTCGTCGGCGGTGCCGTAGAACTCGGACATGCCCATGCAGCCGAGCCCGAGTGCCGAGACCTCGAGCCCTTGTGAACCAAGCTTCCGTGTCTCCATCGGCTGACCATAGCGGCCGCTAGCATCGACGGGTGGCCGTTACCTCTCCCGAGCGCTACCTCGCGAACCTGAACCCCGCCCAGCGGGAGGCCGTCCTGCACACGGAGGGCCCGCTGCTCGTGATCGCTGGCGCGGGCTCGGGCAAGACGCGCGTGCTCACCCACCGCGTGGCGCACCTGATCTCCGCGATCGGCGTCAAGCCGAACGAGATCCTCGCGATCACCTTCACGAACAAGGCGGCGGGGGAGATGCGCGAGCGGCTGATGACGATGCTCGGCCCAGTCGCACGCGCGATCTGGATCCTCACCTTCCACTCCGCCTGCGGCCGCATCCTCCGCAGCGAGGCCGAGCGGCTCGGCTACAAGTCGAACTTCACGATCTACGACTCCGCCGACCAGGTGCGACTCGTCAAGCAGGTGCTCGAGGAGCTGGACAAGGATCCCAAGCGATTCGTCCCCCGCGGCGTGCACGCGCAGATCTCGAACGCGAAGAACCAGCTGGTCACGCCGGCGATGTACGCGGAGCGGATCTCGTCCTTCTACGACCAGACGATCGCCGAGGCCTACGAGCTCTACCAGCGCAAGCTCGCCGCCTCGAACGCAGTCGACTTCGACGACATGCTGATGCTGACCGTGCAGATCCTGGAGAACTTCCCGGACGCGCGGAAGCACTGGCAGAACGCGTTCCGGTACGTTCTCGTCGACGAGTACCAGGACACGAATCACGCCCAGTACCGCTTGCTGCAGCTGCTCGCGGAGCACCACCACAACATCTGCGCGGTCGGCGATCCCGACCAGTCGATCTACGCCTTCCGGGGCGCCGACATCCGCAACATCCTGGAGTTCGAGCGCGACTTCCCCGAGACGCGCACGATCCCGCTCGAGCAGAACTATCGCTCGACGAACGCGATCCTCGAGTCGGCGAACGCCGTCATCGCGAACAACTCCGAGCGGAAGGAGAAGCGGCTCTGGTCCGAGCTCGGCGACGGCGATCCGGTGCGGGTGGTCGAGGTCGAGGACGAGCAGGCCGAGGCGCGGTACGTCGCCGCCCAGATCGCAGGGCTCGTCGAGGAGGGCTACTCCGGCAGCGAGATCGCGATCTTCTACCGGATGAACGCGCAGTCGAGGGTGCTCGAGCAGACACTGAGGCTGCACCAGATCGGCTACCAGGTGATCGGCGGCCCTCGTTTCTACGAGCGAGCGGAGGTCAAGGACGCGACGGCCTACCTCCAGGTGCTGGACAACCCGGCCGACGCCGTCAGCTTGATGCGGATCGCGAACCGGCCCAAGCGCGGCATCGGCGACACGACGATCTCCCGGCTCGTCACCTACGCGGAGAACCACGGGCTGACGTTGTTCGACGCGCTCGACCGGCCGACGGAGGCAGGCCTCGGCACCGCCGCCGTGAAGGCGGTCACCGGCCTCAAGAACCTGCTCGATTCGCTTCGCTCGGCGGCCCAGGAGGTCGAGGTGCCCGAGTTGCTCCAGACGGTGCTGGAGCGCAGCGGCACGCTCGAGGCGTACGAGGCGGAGCGCACGATCGAGGCGCGCGGCCGGATCGAGAACCTCGAAGCCTTCGTCGACGGCGCTCGCCAGTACACCCAGGAGGCCGAGGAGCCGACCCTCTCCGGCTTCCTGCAGGAGATCTCGCTCTACTCCGACCAGGATGCGCTCGCCGGCGAGGAGCAGTCCAACGTGACGCTGATGACGATCCACAATGCGAAGGGGCTCGAGTTCCGGGCGGTGTTCGTCGTCGGCGTCGAGGAGGAGATCTTCCCGAGCGCCCGCTCGATCGAGGAGCAGGGGGTGGAGGAGGAGCGCCGCCTCTTCTACGTCGGCCTCACGCGAGCCGAGGAGAAGCTGACGCTCACGCATGCGTCCTCGCGGCTGCTCTGGGGGCGGACGACCTCGCACCTGGCGTCACGTTTTCTCGACGAGCTCCCCGACCGGCATGTCGAGCGCGAGCGCCTGCGCCCGTCCTCGTGGCGCAGCTACGGGACGCCCGCCCAGACGCAGGAGATCGCGCCGCGCACCGATCATCCGTCCCTGGCCACTGGCGACAGCGTCCGCCACGGCACGCTCGGCGAGGGCGTGATCACGCGAATCGAGCCGGGCGGCGTCGTCACCGTTCGCTTCGCAGCGGACGGCAGCGAGCGCAAGCTGATGCTCGACTACGCGCCGCTCGAGAAGATCGCCTGAGAGGATCGCGCCGTGTCGGTTGAGATCCGCCCTCCCGCCGAGGACGAGCTGCGCGCCGCCATGGTGGCCGCCGAGGTTGCGTTCGGCACCGGCGTCCTCGAGGACGAGGACTGGGAGCGCGAGCGCCAGGCTCTGCCTGCGGCCCGCGCGCTCGCGGCTTTCGACGGCGGCAAGCCGGTCGCGCTCGCCGGCGCCTACACGTTCGACCTGACGATCCCCGGCGGGGAGCTGCCGTGCGCGGGAGTGACCTGGGTCGGGGTCATGCCGACCCACCGGCGGCAGGGCATCCTCCGCGACCTGATGCGCAAGCAGCTCGAGGACGTGCACGCCTGGGGTGAGCCGATCGCCGCGCTCTGGGCCTCCGAGGCGTCGATCTACGGCCGCTTCGGCTACGGGCAGGCCGCGCCGAGCACGTACGCGAAGTCCGATCGTGCCCGCTTCGCGCTGCGAGAGCAGGGAAGTGGAAACGTGCGGCTCGTCGATGCAGAGGAGGCGCTCGAGCTCTTTCCGCCTCTCTACGACAGGGTCCGCGCCGTGCGCGCCGGGATGCTGTCCCGCGACACGCGCTGGTGGAAGGAGCATCGCCTCGCCGATCCGGAGAGCTGGCGCCGTGGGGCCAGCAAGAAGTTCTTCGCCGCCGTAGACGTCGACGGCGTCACTGAGGCGTACGCGTACTACCGCGTCAAGGACGAGTGGGAGGACGGGTTTGCGAAGGGCCAAGTCCGAGTGACCGAAGCCCTCGCAACCTCACCGGACGCGGAGAAGGTGCTCTGGAGCTTCCTGCACGGCATCGACCTCGTGACGAACGTCGAGGTTCGTGACTTCGACCCCGGCTCGCCGTTGCCGTTGCTCGTCCGCGACCCCCGCGCCCTCGGGCTGCGGCTCGCCGACGGCCTCTGGCTCAGGCTCGTAGACCTCGAAGCAGCCCTTCGCGCCCGCTCGTTCAAGCCGGGCGCCTCGGTGGTGCTCGAGGTGCGGGACGAGCTCTGTCCCTGGAACGCGGGTCGCTATCGGGTGGGGGACGATGCCGGCCGCACCGACGACACCGCGGACCTCGCACTCGACGTCGCCGAGCTTGCGTCCGCGTATCTCGGCGCGTACGACTTCCACCAGCTCGTCCACGCGGGCCTGGCGGAGGAGCGTGTCGAGGGCGCCGCCGAGCGCGCGACGATCCTCTTCCGCACCGACTTGCCCCCCTACTGTCCAGAGGTGTTCTGAGTGGCCTGGGACGTGCGTCCGACGACGGATCTCGAGGAGTTCAAGGCCGCTGTCGGCGCGATCTCCCACTACTTCGGCGGCGGCCCGGACGACGAGCGCGCCGAGCGGTTCGCGAGAGTACTGCCGCTCGAGCGGATGCATGCGGCCTTCGACGGCGACCGGATCGTCGGCGGCGCCGGCGCGTTCCCGTTCCAGCTGACCGTGCCGGGCGGCCCGATCGCGTGTGGCGGCGTCACCGTCGTCGGCGTGCTGCCGACGCACCGCCGCCGCGGCGTGCTGACCGCCATGATGCGCGCCCAGCTGGAGGACATCCGCGATCGCGGCGAGCCGATCGCGGCGCTCTGGGCTTCGGAGGAGGCGATCTACGGCCGGTTCGGGTACGGGATGGCCTCACTCGCCGGCGAGATCGGGATCGCGAGCGCCTACAGGCGATTGCGACAGCCGCCCGACGAGACGGCAAGCGCCCGCCTGATCGGCCTCGACGAAGCGAAGACAGTCCTCCCGGCGATCTACGACCGTGTGCGAGCCGCGACCCCGGGAATGTTCGACCGCACCGATGCCTGGTGGGAGCTGCGCAACCTCGCCGACCCGCTCGAGCGGCGCCAGGGCGGCGGTGAGAAGAACGTGCTGCTGCTCGAGCTCGGCGGCGAGCCGGCGGGTTACGCGCTCTACCGCGTCTTCACGAAGTTCGAGCACGGGTCGGCCGCCGGCCATGTCGAGGTGATCGAGGCGCTCGCAGACGGTGCCGTTGCCACGCGCGAGCTCTGGCGCGTCCTGCTCGAAATGGACTGGCTGGCGACGTTGAAGGCGTACCTCCTCCCGATCGATCACCCGCTGCTGCACCAGCTCCGCTACCCGCGCCGCCTGCAGATGCGGATCGGCGACGGGCTCTGGCTCCGCCTCGTCGACGTCGGCGCTGCCCTTTCCGCTCGCGCGTACAGCGGCGAAGGCTCGGCCGTGCTCGAGGTCGAGGACGCGTTCCTGCCGGAGAACACAGGGCGCTGGCGGGTCGCCGCCGGTACTGCCGAGCGGACGGACGAGGCTGCCGATCTGGCCCTTGACGTGCGCGAGCTCGGCACTGCATACCTCGGTGGATTCACATTCGCGGAGCTCCTCCGAGCCGGCGTCGTTCGTGAGCTCGAGGAGGGCGGCGCGGCTCGTGCCGATGCTCTCTTCCTGACGAGCGCGCCCAAGCCGTGGTGTCCGGAGATCTTCTGAGAGGCCTGCTACCCTGCCGCGCTGAATGTTGCGGCCATCCCTCGGCGCGCTCTGTGCGCTGCTCCTCAGCCTGATCGTCGTGACCCCGGCAAGCGCCGTCGTCGACGGCCCGATCGACGTGTACCTCGAGCATCTCGAGCCGCTCACGCTCGAGTGGCCGGCCGACGGGACGATGACCGACGGCTACGGCCCGCGCTGGGGCCGGATGCACTTCGGGATCGACGTCGGCATCCTCAGATCGCTCGACGTACGAGCCGCCACGAGCGGGACGGTCACGGCAGCCGGCTGGCTGACCGGCTACGAGGGCTACGGCAATGTCGTCACGGTCGATGCGGGTGGCGGCTACGCCGTCCTGTACGCGCACCTCGCGCGCTCGTCTGTCGTTCCAGGCCAGTGGCTGGCGACCGGGGATCCGATCGGCGAGGCCGGGTGTACCGGCTCGTGCACCGGCACGCACCTTCACTTCGAGCTTCGCCTGAACGGCGTGCCGATCGATCCGGCGCCCTATTTGGGCTAGGGCGGTCCCCCCCGAACGAGTGATGGCGGCCCCAAGAGCCGGGGCTACGGTTTGCCCAGCCCATGACACGTACGCTCCCTTTGCGGAGCGCGCTCGTCGTCTTGCTCGCCTCTCTCGTCGTCGCCTCACCGGCATCGGCACGCCCGCAGGGCTCCGCGCGCCTCCAGATGGTCTGGCCCGCCAACGGCACCGTTACCTCACCCTTCGGAGTGTGGCGCGGCAACCACCGGCACAACGGCATCGACATCGGCCTGCTGCGCAGCGGGAGGCTACGCGCCGTGACCAAGGGCGTCGTCCGCAGGGTCGGCTATTCGGCCGGGTACGACGGTTACGGAATGATCGTGATCATCGATCTGCCCGGGCCGTACACCGCGCTCTACGCGCACCTCGCGAGTGCCCGCGTCCGGCCGGGCCAGCACATCCGAAAAGGCCAGCGAATCGGCGTCGCCGGCTGCTCGGGCAGCTGCTCGGGCACGCATCTCCATTTCGAGGTCCGGCGCGCCGGCGTTCCCGTGAATCCGATGCTCTTCCTCGGCTAGACTCCGCGCCAGAGGGCGGTTAGCTCAGTTGGGAGAGCACCAGCTCGACAAGCTGGGGGTCACTGGTTCGAGCCCAGTACCGCCCATACCGACCCGTCTGTTCATGCCGTAACCCGCATGGGCAGGCGGGTCGTATGTGTCAGGGGAGTCGTGAAAAGCTCGTGCGGTGCTGTCCCCGGTGCGTCCCGGTTGACCGCAAGCCTCTCATGCAGGCCCGTCAGCATCTACTAGTCAACTCCTCGACTGCGAAACCATCCGCAGAGGCTAACCCTGAAGGACCTGCGATGGTCGCTCTAGCGGACGACCGCGGGCGAATCAGCTCCTTCAATCAGGCGTTCGGGGCGTCCGGTGCCATCAGCCGGGATGCTCCAGATCGAACCCGCTTGGCCGTAGAGGATGCGCCGGTCGTCGAGCCATTCGACTTGGTCGTCCACGCTCGCCGTCTCGGCGAGCCGGGTCTCGTGTCGCGTCCGCAGGTCGAGGGTCGAGAGCCGCCAAGAGCCCTTGCCGATGCGCCGTTTGAAAGCGATCCGGGTCTCGTCCGGGGAGAGAGACGGGCACTCGACGCCGGTCGTCAGCGTCCGAATGGTCCGCGTCCCGATGTTGCCCTGGACGAGGTACAGGTTCCCGGCTGTCGAGAGCGTCGCGTAGAAGCGCTCGTGATCGGATGTGAAGGTTACGCCCCAGTAGTTGAAGTCGCGGCGCTTGATCGGCTTGTTGTGGAGGAGCACCCGGAACTCTTCGAGGTTCGCGATCGTCGTGCCAGTACGCATGTCGTAGAGCTTCGTCGTCGTCGTGAACGCGCCGATCTCTGCATACGAGTGGCCTCCGCCGGCATTGAAGACGGTGGCCGCCGCGTAGCGTCCGTCACGGGAGACGCGCGTCCTCGTCGGGAACCCGGCGAGCTTCACCTCGCGGACAGGCTCCAGCTGTGAGTCGAGGACCCAGCCGCGCCGGGCGATGCCCAGCGCGCCGGCGACATCCATGCAGAACCCTCCCGCAGCGACGTAGTACACCCGCGAGCAGACCTGGTGCATGACCACAGACGCGCCGTTCACGTCGTCGACGGGGGCGAGGGCGATCATCCCGTAGCGCGAGGGATCGGCAGGCGAGACGTGGCGGAAGACGATGTACGGCTTGTGCGACTGGACCGCCGCGACAGCCGCTGGGCCAGCGAATGTGGGCCCCTTCGCCCCGCTCGTTCCCTCGCGGGCGGCGACGGCCTGGACACCGACGTAGACCGCGGCTGCCGCGATCGACACGGCCGCCACCGTGACCATGATCACCACCTTGCTACGCACGAGCTTCCTCCGGTCGACGTCGCAGCACAAGTATCGCTACGACGGGAAGGACGGCGGCGAGTCCCACAGCGTAGAAGACGATCGCGGTGTGGACATCGGTGGTCGTCCACAAGGCTCCAAACACGATCGACGCGAGGAGCCTGCTGAGACCGGAGACGGTAGTGACCGCCGAGAGTCCTGTCGCTCGGAGATCCGCTGGCAGCAGGGCGCTTGCGATCGCGGCCAGCACCCCGTCCGTGGACGCGTAGTACAGCCCGAAGAGAGCGAGCGCCAATCCGACCATTCCGAGCCCGTCGAGGTCGGTCAGCAGAACCCCGTACACCGCCAGCAGGGCAAGGCAGCCACCGAGAAAGACCCACACGCGACCAACGCGATCGCCGAGGGCTCCCACAGGGACGGCGAGGAGCATGTAGACGAGGGCCGTCGCCACGTAGAGGAGAGGGAAGAAACCGGTATCGAACTCGACACGTTGCTGGAGGGCCAGGTAGACGAATCCGTCGCTGATCGTGAAGAGCGCGACGAGCGATGCGGCCACGACGAGACGGGCGAACGACCCCCGTCCAACCAGGCGGACAGCCGCCGCCAGCGAGACCTTCGGCTGGCCTGCCTGCTCGCTCACCGCTCGGGGCGGATTCCGCACGAAGAGTGCAAGCATCGCGACGCCGAGGATCGCGAAGACGAAGCTGACGACGAAGACCGAGTCGAAGCCCTGCGGTACGAGCACGAGGAGCCCGAATGCGAGCAGCGGCCCGAGCATCGCGCCGGTCGTGTCGAGAGCCCGATGAATCCCGAAGGCCGTGCCCAGCCGCTCGGGTTTCGTCGTCAACGAGATCAGAGCGTCTCGTGGCGCCGTTCGGATCCCCTTTCCCGTCCGGTCGAGGAAGACGACCGCTGCGAGCGCACCCCACGCGCTGCCGAAAGCGATCAGCAGAGGACGGCAGAGTGCAGACAGGCCGTAACCGGCGAGTGCAACCTCCTTGTGCCGCTTCGTTCGGTCGGCGACGAAGCCGCTCGCGACCCGGACGAGCGCCGCGCCGCCCTGGTAGATGCCGTCGATGACGCCGAACTGGAGCGGATTCAGGCCGACGCTGTAGACGAGGTACAGCGGGAGAACCGTCGACACCATCTCGGAGGAGATGTCCGTGAGCAGGCTGACGACGCCGAGCAGGATGACGGTCCGACCGACACCCGATCGGAGCGAGGAACGAAAGAGGGCACGATGTCCACGGGCGACGGCCTGGGAGTCTTCGACGTCGTACATCGACCGCGCATGCAACCAGGTCCGCCTGCGCCGTGATGACGGCCGGTGGCCGTAGGTTGTGTGCCGTGACCACGTTCAACAGGGCCGAGCCGGCATGACGGTGCTCGCAATCGACACCCCGCACGGCCCGGCGAACGCGCACCTGCATCTCGCCGCTGACGCTAGAGCCGCGCTGGTCCTCGGTCATGGAGCGGGCGGGAGCGTGACCGCGCAGGACATCGTGACCGTCACCGGTGTTGCGTGCGCGCAAGGGGTCAGCGTCGTGCTCGTCGAGCAGCCCTACCGAGTCGCCGGGCGACGTTCTCCCGCGCCGGCGCGGCAGCTCGATGCCGCTTGGACGGCGGTCGTCGACCACCTGCTCGCCGGGGAGCTACGCGGGCTGCCGCTGCTCGTCGGCGGCCGCTCCTCGGGCGCGCGCGTCGCCTGCCGCACGGCGGCGCCGACCGGCGCCGTCGGAGTGCTCTGCCTCGCGTTTCCGCTGCAGCCACCGCGCCGCGCGGCCTCTGCACCGAGCCGCCTCTCCGAGCTCGACGCAGTGACGGTTCCGATCCTCGTCGTCCAAGGCGCACGAGACCCGTTCGGGATCCCACCGGCCGGACCGCAGCGCACGGTGGTGCAGGTGGCAGCCGACCACAGCCTGAAGACGGACCTTGGAGCGGTCGCGGCTGCGGTGCAGGCCTGGCTTTCGGGTGTAGCCGGGTCGCCTACTCTCCCGCGAAGTCGGCCGTGACGACGACCGTCGACTGGTAGCCCCTGAACGGGCCGCGAGCCACCCCGATCCCGACCAGTTCGAATCCCGGACGTAGGACGACGGCCCGGTGCGGCGGGCTCTGCATCCAGAGATAGAGGATCGTCTCGACCGGCATCTGCCCGGCTTCGACCCAGCCGAGATCCTCCCCCACGCGAGAACCGGGAGCACCGGCTTCCACGATCCGGCGGGCGAAATCGGTGTGGGCGAAGTACTGGCGCTCGAGCATGTCTCGGGTGTGAGCACGCGCGGCCGTCCGTAGCTGGCGGTTCACTCGCACCGGAGCGCGGCCGTAGTCGGCGCGAACCTTGTTGATTGCCTCGACGAACGACTGTTCGAGCCGGCTCGTCGTCGACGCACCGGCCGGGGCCGATCCGGTGAGGGTGAGCGCGAGGAGCATCGCCGCGGCAACGATCGGGGCGGCCGTAGCCGCCCCGATCGTTCCTGTGTTGCTAGTGCGCCGCACGAGTCTTCGCTCCGCGACCCCCGAGCGCGAGCCCGACTCCCAGCGCGAGGAGCAGTGCCAGGCCGAGGCCGGTGAATGGCAGCTGCATCTCGGCGCGCCGCGGGTCGAGCATCCCCGCGGTGCAATCGACCGCCGGCGGCTTCGTGAACCGGCGACCCGCAACGCCCGTGGTCGGAGCCGCCTGCGTGGTCGCGACTCCCTTGGTCGCCTCCGGCTTCCCGCTCGAACCGGGAGCCGCCGGAGCACCGCCAGCCTGAACGGTGCCCGCCGACTTGTTCGCGGTGTCGCCACCGGGGGCCGGCGTGTCAGTGGGGCTCGGTCCGGGCGAGACGCCGCCGGCCTGCACGGTGCCGGCCGAGTCGGCCTTGTTGCCGCCGCCCACCTGCACGGTCCCGACCGATCCGGTGGCGTCGTTGTCGCCGCCGGAGATGCGAGCCGGACCGCCTAGTGAGGCACCACCTGCCGGCGTGTCGGTCACGGCGAGCGCCGGTTCGATCGACACGCCGCCGGCCTGCACGGTGCCTGCCGAGTGGTCGGCGTTGTTGCCACCACCCGCCTGCGCGGTTCCGGCCGAGTTCGCAGCGGAGTTCGGTCCGTCGGCGATCGCGCTCGAGCTGCCTAGCTGACCGCTCCCGAGCGGCGTGCGAGCCGTTGCTGACGGCGCGGCGTGCGTGCCCGCCACCTGCACGGTCCCGACGGAGTCGGTGCCGCGATTCCCGCCCGACCCCGTAACGTCGACGGGAGCGGTGGCAGCGGCCCCGGCGGCCGGTCCGTCAACGGTGGCCGCCGGGGTGCTCGTCACGTTGCCCACCTGCGCCGTCCCGACCGAGTTCGTCGCGACGTTGCCGTCATCTGCGGCGGCTACTCCCGCCGTTGCCAGCGCGAAGGCGGCTGCCCACGCGAGGCTCATCAGCTTGCGTTTCATGGTTTCGCTCCTTCTTCGAGTGCTTGTGCCGGGCGACCCAAGACGCCCGGGGACAAAGATCGTGCTTGCGCCGGAGCGCTAGCCGGGCCGCTCGAGAGGGCGAGTCAGACCAAGGTCACGCCGCATTGCCCCGCTCGGGACCAGACGGCCCGGGAGTCGCGCGGGGACGGGAGACAGAAGCAAGAGCGCGGCGGCGACCAGCAACAGTGGGCTCGCAGTCGGATTCGCGGCGCCTAACGGGCTCTCGTCGGTGAGCCGGGTGGGCGGCGCGGGCGCGGGTGCACGAGAAGCGCCCTGTCGCTCTCTGACGGCCGGCGACGCCTCTGCGGCAGCTCCAGGGGTCATCGAGCGAAGCGGCTCGGCAAGCCGTCCGCGAAGCGACGTGGCCTCCTGGCCGGCGACCGTTGGCTGAGCGCCGCGGTTGCCCGGGCGAGTCGGCTTCTCGCTGACCCGTCGAACCGGAGCTTCACGCGGCTTGGCGGCGGCACGTGCGGGTGTCTCGGCTGTCGCCGCCCCGCCGGTGCGGGTCTCGAGCGCAACCGGCGGAGGCGACAGCGATCCGATCGACTCGATCGGATGGGTGAGCTTGTTCGGTTCTGGGACGGTCGGCGCCGCTACGGCGGGCGGCGCGACCGAGGGCTGCGGGGGAGGCGAGCTCTCTAGGGCGTCGGCTGTGGCCACGACCGTCGCGGCAGCGTAAGCAGCCGCGACTGGGGTGACGACGACCGGTGCGGCGACCGAGACCTGCGCAGGCGGCTGGTCACCCGCCTGAGCAGCGGGTACCGGCGCGCAGAACGCGATCGCCGCGACGAGCGTTAGGTGGCGCAGACGCCGGGGTGACCCATACCCCATAAAACGTCTCCTTCAGTTGCTCCTTCTTTTCAACTATTGGCATACCCGTTTCGAACCTGGGACTAAACCTCCGGTCCGTTTCTTCCGATGCACGAGTGAGCAACGCGGGTCCAGCCACCTAAGGCTGCGCCCGCCCTTGGGTCCCAGCCACGCGAAGAAGGAGCCAGACGCGTAGCGGAGTGACGGACGCAGCCTTAGAGGGCTGGAACGGCAGGCAGGAACAGTCGGAGTGCTCCGACACCTTCGCGCGCGAAAAGAGCACGTCTAGCCGCAGTTGACCCTCGCCCCCTTGCCGCAGTTCCCCTTTGGTTGAACATGCCTGCCGACCCTCGGCCGGCAAGCATGTTGTGACACAGATCCGGCCCGGTTACAAGTCCGGACCGAGCTAGGGTTTTCTACGGGTTCCAGGTGCCGCGGAGGAAGCGTCCCACGAGCGCGACGGTCGTCAGCAGGATGGCCCCGATCAGCGTCAGGATGCCGATCGTGATCAGCCGCTCCAGGCCGTCTGCGGAAGGGCCGGAACCGAGTGTAGGCCCGGGGATTGCAGCACCGAGCACGTCGTGCTGCTGGTCGCTGTTGGCAGGCGGACCCGAGGCGAGCGCGTCGCGTGGGGCCGCGGGCGCCTTGACGGATCTCGCCGCGCCCTCGCGGCGCAGGAGCCGGAAGGCGGGGACGGCTGCGAGCGCCTGCGCGTCAGTGCAGGTCGGCCTGCGCGCGCCGGCCTTTGCCGGGACGGAGCGGCGCTCCGAGACGACCTGGACGAACGATGTCGGGGCGTCTCCCGCCGGTCGCCGCACGGACGAGAGGCTCAACAGGTAGCCGCCGGGACGGAGATTCCGGCCTTCCGCACGGCCCGCGAAGTCCACGGTGTTGGCGCCCTTGTGGCCGCGCAGTGGAATCACGCCGACCACGTTGCACGACGGCGCGGGGCCGCGGACGATCAGAAAGAGGCGCTCTGCGGCAGGGAGCTTGAACTTCAGCCGCACCGTGACGCGACTCTTCGACCGGTGCGGGGCCGCGCGGAGCCGATTGGTGCGCTTCGAGGCGGCGGGACGTGGCCTCTGAGACGAGCCGGTGCGCGAGCTGGTCGATGCCGCCGGGCTCGTGCCGGCTCCTGATGCGCTTGACGTCCCTGCTGCCGACGCCGACCTGGTGGTCGCCGGCGCTGATGGTGCCGGGGCAGGGACGGCGTGTGTGGGCGCAGTCACTATCGGCCCAGTCACCATCGGCGGTGAGACCGGGCCCGGCGACGGAGACGTCGTGACCCGCGGCGGCGTGGTGACCGTGACCGGTGGCGGCGGAGGCACCGGAACCGGCGGCGGAGGCACCGGCACCGACGGGGGTGGTGGGGGCGGCAGTGCCGTCGTCGGCAAGGGTGGCGGTGGCGGAGGTGGCGGCAGCGCCGTCGTCACCGGCAGCGACGGGACGGTCGCAGTCACGCCGGGCGTCGGCGGCAGGTCGAGAGCGAGCGCGTGGGCGGTCACGAGGCCGGCGAGCGCCGCAACCAAGCCGAAAAGCATCCCTAGGCGGGACATACTGAATCTTTAACGGACCACCCGCGCAAATGGATGCGGGTAAAGCTAGCGCCTGGGAGGGTTTGGCGAAGTATCGGCTGAGCCGCCGGGCCGCGCCGCTCGCCGCGAGGCCGCGTCCTCAGTCGCGTCGACAGCAGCAGCTATCGACGCTCCCTGCGTCCTTGCCTCGGAACGACCATCGCACCCGGGCGACGAGCGACACTCCGCCAAACCCTGCTAGGGCGTGCTGTCACCCTCGGCGGGATCGGGCGGTGAGACGGCGGGCTCGTGCGTGTGGCCCTGCTCGTCGTCGTGCGAGTGATCGTCCCCGGAATGGTCGTGTGCGGAGTGATCGCCTGTGTCAGCAGACGAACCACCGGAGAACATCGACTTGATCTTGTCGAGCAGCGACATGACGGCTCCCTCTTAGAGTGAACGACGCATCCTATGGAGGTGGGGCTCCCACCGCAACGGGAGCCCCCAGGCATGACGCCTGTGCCGCTACCCGGATTCATTGAGAAGCCTGGCGCAACCGAAGTCAAGCGCGCCGCACGACGAGCGTTGCGCTCATGCCGCGCCTGCGATGGTCGGCGAGCGAGCACCAGAGGGTGAAGCGGCCGGGAAGGAAACGGGCCTCGATCTCCCCGAGACCGCCGGGGCGTACCTTCCCGATGCGGTAGACCCGCGTCCCGCCTGCGCGTCGGAGGCGTAGGTCGTGCTCGTCCTCGCCGTAGTTGACGAGCTGCACGATCGCGGGCCCCGCCGTGATCGACTGCCGAGAGAGGGCGTAGCTGTACTCGTCGGCGCCGACCTGGACGCGTGCAGGTGTGGCAAGCGTCAGCAGCGCGAGCGCAGTCGCGATCACTTGACGATCTTCGGGCGCCCGAACTTGCCGGCCCCGGGGATGATGGCGTCGGCGTCGGCGCCGAGCCACTGCTCGAGCAGCGAGCTGTAGAGCCCGCGGAAGTCGGAGGTCGCACGGAGGTTGCCCTGCTCGTCGAGCTTCGCGAGTCCTGGAAACTCGCCGATCATCCGGCCGCTCGCCTGCGAGCCGATCAGGAAGCCGGCGCCGGCCGCCCCGTGATCGGTGCCACTGGAGCCGTTCTCCTTCGCGCGGCGACCGAACTCCGACCACACGTGGACGAGCACTCGGTCGGCGATGCCTCGCGCCTCGAGATCGCGTTGGAACGCGAGCAGGCTCTCTGCCGTGAGCTTCAGGCCGTTTGCCAGCTCGGTCGGCTGGTCGTCATGCGTGTCGTACATGCCGGGCGCGCTCAGGGCGACGACCCGGATGGGCAGTCCCGCACCGAGCATCGCCGCGAGACCTGCCAGCCGGCGCGGGAAGTCGTCGTCCTCGCCCGTGGGATAGGCGACCGGGCTCGTGTAGCCGGGCTGCTTGTCCTTCGGCGCGAACGGCAGCAGTTGCTCGCGCAGGCGGGCTGCCTTGCGTGCGGCGGACGTCGCTTGCGCGAGCGCTGCGTCGCCGCCGGTCGGCAGGGCGCCGAGCGAGCCGATCGCGTCGAGCAGGCGATGCTCGACCTCGCCCCAGACGTTGCGGGTCCAGAACTGGTACCGGTCAGGCCCGTCGATCGAGGCGACCGGCATCCGCGCCGTCGCGAGAGCGGGTTGGAGGCGGGACTCGAGCGAGAGGCCCTGGAGCGGGTTGTCAGGCGAGCCGGTCCGGTCGAGATAGCGGCCGAGCCAGCCCGTGCGCAGCTGCTCGTTGGTCGCGCCGACCTCCCAGAAGTGGCGCGAGGTGAAGTGCGACTGGTTGGGACCCGCGTAGCCGACGCCCGGTAGCACCGACACCTTGCCCTCGTCGTGGAGGGTGGCAAGCGGTGTGAGCGACGGATGCCAGCGTAGGCGGTCGTCCTCGGCGAACGGGACTCCCGCGGACGCGGGCAGGGCGAGGCGGGGGCGAAGGGTGCGATACATCGGGTCGCCGCTTGGGAAGAGCATCGAGAGCGAGTCGGCGCCGCCGTCGAGGAAGACGGAGACGAGCACCTTCTGGGGCCCGGCTGCGGTGGCCGCAGCGATCCCCTCCTCGAACGCGCGCGGCAGGAGTGACGAGCCGCCGTACACGGCGAGAGTGAGGCCGGCGGTGCGCGCGAGGAAGGTGCGGCGGTCGAGGCCGGTACCGGCTGGGAGCGGCATGCCGGCTTCGATCGCGGGCAGCCCGCGGCCCGCCTCGGCCGCGGCGCGCCGGAGGAGGTCGATGCGTGAGAAGTCGTTGCAGCAGCGGGCCATCAGCGTCCTTACGAGGTCTGGAGGTCGGGGGACACGGCAATCAGCTGGCGGAGGCCGTTCGCAACGAGGAAGCGGTAGCTCGTCTGCTTCCACTTCGCGTCGGCGTCAGACATCGCCTTGGTCGCGAAGCGGACCAGAGCCGCCCTCGTCTCGGGGCGGATCGTCGGCGAGCCCCAGAAGGCGAGGGCCCCGTCGACGAGCGCCTGCGGCTCGGCGGGCAGCGACGCCGCCTGCTTGTCGGTGAGCGAGTAGGGCTGCGTCGCGTAGTTCGCGACGTCCCAGCGGCCGCGGAACGTGGCCGTGTCGAGCCAGCGCTCGTCGTCCCAGCCCGAGACGTTCGGCGGCATGAATAGACGTTGTCCCGATTCGCTCGAGAGCCACGCCCACGCCTGCGTGTCGACGCCGCGCCCGAGCGCGCGCAACATGCCGGCCGTGTAGACGACAGGCGACTTGACCATGCGCGGGCCGGTCAAGAGCGCAGGGTGACGGAGGATCGCGTCGACGACGGGCAGGATCTGGAAGTCCTTGCGGTAGAGGCTCTCGAGCGAGCGCCGCGTGCCTGCATCCGGGGTCGTCGGGATGAAGTACCGCCAGAGCTTGTCGACGAAGAACGAGGGGTGTTGCTTGTGGTGGAGACAGAGCCGCACCGCGTCGTGCCAGTCGAAGGCGCCCGTCTTGCCGAAGATCCGCTTGCTGCCCGCATCGTGGCGGTCGCTCTCGAAGCGGAAGTTGTGCGGGCCGGCGCCGCGCTTCCAGTCGTTCTCGAATCCGGTCAGCGCGCGCGCCTGCTCGCGCACGTCGCGCTCGGTGTAGCCTCCGCCGGCGCCGAGCGTGAAGAGCTCCATCAGCTCGCGCCCGTAGTTCTCGTTCGGCGACCACTTCGTGTTCTGCGTGCCCGAGAGCCAGAGGAGCATCGCCGGGTCCCTGGTGACCTCCTTCAGCAGCGTCTCGAAGGACCCGAGCGAGAGCCGTCGCAGGAGCCTGTTCTGCTTCAGCATCAGCTTTTGCGAGCCGACGCCGTCGACCGAGGTCGCGAACCAGTCGTGCCAGACGAGCGTCATCCGCTCGACGAGCGGGCGAGAGGTGCGCACCATGCGATCGAGCCACCACAGGTGGTCGTGCCCCCAAGCGTCGGCGGGGGCGAGTGGGCGGCCCTTGTCGTCGTGCGGAGCCGGTCCGACGAACTTCTCACCTTTCGGATGGGTCAGCGAGCGGACGGCGCCGTCGAAGCCGAGCTTCGCGAGTGCGGCGACCTCGCCCTTGCGCGGGCCGAAGCCGGCACGCCAGAGCAGGCGCTCGGCCTCCTTGTGCCCAAAGGGCCCCTTGTAGACGGCAACGCTCACCCCGCGTCAGTTATCGGCATCGGCGCGCGAGTTGCCAAGGGTGAAGGTGGAAGACTTGTGCAAGCTTTCCGTAAAGACGCCGGCGGCGCCGCGCTCTTGCGCGACGCCGCCAAAGTCGAGTGTGGTGCGGGCTAGCTCTTGCGGGCTGTGGCCCTGCCGCCCTTGCGGCCCGCGGCCTTCTTCTGCGCGGTCGTGCCGCCTTGCGAAGGGTTGCCGCTGCCGGAGCGCGACTTCTCGCCCCCGTGCTTGGAGGCGTCGGGCGAGTTGGCGATCTTCGCCGCGCGCTCCTTCGACATCCCCTTGTCCTTCAGGGCCTCGTACTGCTTCTCGTTCTTGACGTTCGCGGATTTGCCCGGCATTCGAACCTCCGTTTCGGTTCCTATTGCGAGATCTGCTGGACCGTCTCGCCCGTCAGCGAGTCGTGCCCGCTCTGGGCCACGTCTGCCTGGGCGAGGATTCCGACGAGCCTGCCGTCCTCCTCGACGACCGGCAGCCGACGGACCTGGTGCTCGGCCATCAGCCGCGCGGCCTCCTCGAGGCTCTGCTGTGGATCGACCGTGACGACGTCCTTCGACGCGATCTCGCCGACGACCGTGTCCGTGCCGCGGCCCTCCGCGACGACGCGGATCGCAATGTCCCGGTCGGTGATCATCCCGACGAGCTTGTCGCCCTCGACGATCGGAAGTGCGCCGACGTCCTCGGACTTCATGATCCGCGCGGCCTCCTGGGCCGTCGTCGTCGGCTCGACCGTCGTCGGATTCGGAGTCATCGCCTCCTGAATCGACGTGTGCATACCTTCACCCCCCCTTTCGTGGACTTCCCAGCTAGTCCGCGCCAGGTACGTCTTCCGCGTCGCCCTGCTCCTCCTCGGGATCCGGAATCGGAGAGCCCTCGACCTCGTCGTTGCGGTCGTCCTCGCGCGGCTGCTGAGTATCCTCATCGCTCATGAAGGTCGTTCTCCCCGATTCGAGCGAACTCGAACTTCCGGACGGCGCAACGGGTCTGGACGCGGCGCGGGCGATCGGCCCGAAGCTCGCCGAGCAGGCCGTGCTGATCCGGCAGAACGGCGCCGTCCAGGACCTGCGCCTGCCGCTCGCCGACGGGCAGCCGATCCAGATCCTGACGACGCGCGACACCCAGGATCCGGATGCGCTCGCAGTCCTGCGCCATTCGGCGGCGCACCTCCTTGCCGAGGCCGTTCGCCGGCTCTACCCAGGCGTGAAGGTCGCGATCGGGCCGCCGATCGAGAACGGCTTCTACTACGACTTCGAGTTCCCCGAGCCGATCCGCGAGGAGGACCTCGAGCGGATCGAGGCCGAGATCATGCGCGAGCTCGGCGAGGGCCGCTCCTGGGAGCGCGAGGAGATCTCCGCCGGCGAGGCGAAGCAGCGCTTCCTGGAGGAGAACGAGCCGTACAAGGTGGAGCTCGTCGACACCGCTGAAGGCGACATCTCGCTCTACCGACAACTTTCAGAGCGGGGGGGCGAGTTCACCGATCTCTGCCGCGGCCCGCACCTCCAGGACTCGAAGCCGATCAAGGCGGTCAAGCTCACCTCGCTCGCCGGCGCGTACTGGCGCGGCGACGAGCACAACAAGCAGCTGACCCGGATCTACGGGACGGCCTTCTACTCGCAAGCCGATCTGGACGCCTATCTCGAGCGTCTCGAGCAGGCGAAGGCTCGCGACCACCGGCGACTCGGTGCGCAGCTCGACCTCTTCCACTTCGACGAGCACTCGCCCGGCTCGCCGTTCTGGCACCCGAAGGGAATGGCGATCTTCAACGCGCTCGAGAGCCTGCGCCGGCGGGAGAACGCGAAGCGCGGCTATGACGAGGTGAAGACTCCCCTCATCTACGACAAGGCGCTCTGGATCACCTCCGGCCACTGGGAGAAGTTCCGCGAGAACATGTTCCTGATCCCGCTCGACGAGGAGCAGGTCTACGCGATCAAGCCGATGAACTGCCCGGGGCACATGCTGCTCTTCGGCAGCGCGCTGCGGAGCTACCGCGACCTGCCCTTGCGGTACGCCGAAGCCGCGCCCCTCCATCGCAACGAACTCGCCGGCGCGCTGCACGGGCTCACGCGCGTCCGCCACGTGACTCAGGACGACGCTCACATCTTCTGCACACGCGAGCAGATCGACTCCGAGCTCGACGGCACGCTCGACTACTTGAAGTACCTCTACGGCCTGTTCGGCCTGGAGCCACGAGCCGAGCTCTCCACCCGGCCCGCGAACAAGCTCGGCACCGACGAGGAGTGGGACTTCACCGAAGGCGAGCTGACCCGCGCGCTCGAGCGGCACGGCATCGAGTACTTCGTCGGCGAGGGGGAGGGCTCGTTCTACGGGCCGAAGATCGACCTGCACATGACGGACGTGCTCGGCCGCTCCTGGCAGCTCGGCACCATCCAGCTGGACGGGCAGATGCCGGCTCGCTTCGGGCTCACCTACATGGGCGCGGACAACGTCGAGCACCCGGTGTTCGTGATCCACCGCGCCTTCTTCGGATCGTTCGAGCGGTTCATCGGCATCCTCATCGAGCAGTACGCCGGCGCCTTCCCGTTCTGGCTCGCGCCGGTGCAGGTGCGGCTGATCCCGGTCGGCGAGAACCACCGCGACGCCGTGCACGCGCTGCGGGACCGGCTTGTCGCAGAGGGCTTCCGCGTCGAGGTGGACGAGCGCGACGAGACGCTCGGGAAGCGGATTCGCGACTCCGAGCTCGAGAAGACCCCGTTCACGATCGTCTACGGCGACCGCGAGTCCGACGAGTCGCTCGCAGTGCGCGAGCGCGGCGGCGAGCAGTCGACGCTGAGCCTCGAAGAACTGCTCCAACGGTTCCGTGTGGAGATTGCTACGATCGAAGCCTGAAAGTAGGAGCGGACCACAGCCCCTCACCTTCCCGAGCGCAGTCACATGACTGCTGTTCGCGAGGGTTCAACCGAGCCGGTTGGACGAGGAAATGTGGCCGCTGCGTGCAGCGGTTTTTGTCGTCCATGAGGGAGGATTCCACGAGCTTGGTGAAGAGTCTTTGAGGCCGAGACGCCGTCCGGAAGACCGGCGGGTACCGCAGCCGCAGGACCGGATCAACGAGAACATTCGCGTTCCCCAGGTACGCCTGGTGGGCGAGGACGGTGAGCAGATCGGGATCAAGTCGACCGAGGAAGCGCGCGAGTATGCGTACTCGAAGGGCCTCGACCTCGTCGAGGTCGCCGCGCAAGCCGACCCGCCTGTTGCGCGGGTGATGGACTACGGCAAGTACCGCTACGAGCAGGAGCAGAAGGCCAAGCTCGCGCGGAAGCACCAGACGCAGATCAACGTCAAGGAGATCAAGTTCAGGCCGAAGATCGGCATTCACGACTACGAGACGAAGAAGGGCCACGTCGTGCGCTTTCTCAACCAGCGCGCGAAGGTCAAGGTCACGATCATGTTCCGGGGGCGCGAGAACCTGCACCCGGAGCGAGGGCGCGACCTGCTGCTTCGGCTCGCCGAAGAGATCAAGGAGATCGGCGCGATCGAGTCGCCGCCGCTCCTCGACGGTCGGAACATGGTGATGCTGCTCGGTCCCACGAAGAACGCAGGAGTGAAGACAGATGCCAAAGATGAAGAGATCGAGCGGAGCGAAGAAACGCTTCAAGGTGACGGGGTCGGGGAAGATCCTGCGCCGCCACGCGATGCAGAGCCACAACCTGGAGCACAAGTCGGCCAAGCGTAAGCGCGCCTTCGGCAAGGACTACGTGGTCGCGAAAGTGGACGCGCCGAGGCTCAAGAAGCTGCTGGGGTTGAAGTAATGCCACGCGTCAAACGATCAGTCCACGCACGCAAGAAGCGCCGGAAGGTTCTCGAGCAGGCGAAGGGGTACTGGGGCCTCAAGAGCCGCAGCTACCGCTACGCGAAGGAGCAGGTCGAGCACTCGCTCACCTACGCCTACCGCGACCGTAAGAACAAGAAGCGGACGTTCCGCCAGCTCTGGATCGTGCGCATCAATGCCGCCGCCCGCGCGAACGGGATGTCGTACAACCAGTTCATCTCCGGGCTGCACAAGGCGGGGATCGAGCTCGACCGGAAGGTGCTCGCCGACCTCGCCGTCTCTGACCCCGCCGCGTTCACGGCCGTCGTGCAACAGGCGAAGGCCGCGCTCGAGTCCGCCGGCTCCTCCTCTGACAGCAATTCCTCCGACACCCGGGCGGCGTAGAGCCTGATTACGTCAGCGTCGAACCCGACGCTGAAGCTCGTCCGGAAGCTCCTCGCGCAGAAGCGCAAGCGCGAGGAGCTCGGGCTCTTCGCGGTCGAAGGCGAGGATCTGGTCGACGCGGCCGCGGCGGCCGGGATCGAGCCGATCGAGCTCCTCGTCGCGGGCGAGAGCATCGAGCCGGAGCTTCTCGCCGCCGTCTCGACACTGCCCCACCCGGCACGCGTCATCGGCGTCTTCCGCACCGCCGCTCTTCCGCGGGAGCCGCGCGAGACCACGCTTGCGCTCTGGCGTGTCTCCGACCCCGGGAACATCGGGACGCTGTTGCGCGCTGCGGACGCGTTCGGTGCGGCAGTCGCGCTCTCCGAGGGCTGCGCCGATCCGCTCGGATCGAAGGCGCTCCGCGCGTCGGCGGGCGCGATCTTCCGCGTGCCGCTGTTCGCATTCGACGACGCGCCGGGCGAGCGGGTGGCGCTCGTCGCGCACGGTGCGCCGCCGCTGCACGAGCTCGACCTTTCCGGCCAGGTCACATTCGTCCTCGGAGCCGAGAGACAAGGGCTTCCCGAGGACGTGGTGAGACAGTCACACAAAGTCGCGACGATCGCGACGCAGGGCTCGGCCGAGTCGCTCAACGTCGCCGTGGCCGGCGCGATCGCGCTCTACGAGCGCTCGCGGCCGGCCTCCTGAATCACCAGGCGCCGCCGCCTCCACCGCCGCCGCCTCCGCCGCCCCCGCCCGAGAAGCCGCCGCCGAACCCGCCGGAGCCGGAGGATGGGGGAGCGAGGGCCGAACCGAAGCCTGCGGCGAGGTCACCGATGCTCATCGAGGTCGGTCCCGACGAGAGGTCGCCGTAGGGGCCGATCCAGTAGAGCGTGCTCGCATGTGCCAGCGCCTCCGGCATGTGCAGCTGTGCGCCCTGCAGCACGCGCTCGGCCAGTCCGAACGCGATTCCGTAGACGAGGAGGCGTTCCCAGAGCTCGAGCGTCGCGGCCGGCGCGATGTCCAGGCGCGGGAAGTCGGTCAGGTAGCGGCGGAAGGCCTCCCAGCGCTCGGCCTCGGCCTGCGCCTCCGGCGTTCGCCGCCGCCACAGGCGGCGGTTGAACGCAGCCATGACGAGCGCGACGGCGTTGACGAGCCCACAGACGCCGAGTGCGATCGCGACCACGCTCCGCCACGTGGGCGCGACGGAGTTGAACGAGTGGATCCCGCCGACGAGCGTCAGCCCGCCGGCCACCGCGAGGACGGCGGCTGCGCCGAGGAGGACGACCAGCCCAACATTCCGGAACCACTTCCGGCCCGCGATCTCGGCACCGACCGCGGACTTGAACGAGCTGAAGCGCTCGGAGTTCCCCGTGCGGTCCTCCTCGATCCGGTCGCGGAAGGACGAGAGCCGCTCGGGCCCGGCGGCGACGATCGCATCGACGACCTGCGCGACCGGCGCCTCGAAAGCCTCGACCGGCGACTCGACGTCTCCGAGCGACAATTCGAGGTCGGCGACCTGCTGCGTCTTCAGCCCACCCCAGATCTTCCGCTCCGTCGTCACGGGCTGAGACCGGTAGCGGCCACGCCGGATCAGGTCGAACAGCGTCGCCGTGAACTCGAGCGATCCCGGCGTGCCGCCCTGCGCGAGCAACGCCGGCACGAGCGCGGCCTGGGTCTCGGTGGGCGGCTCTTGCTCGTACTCGCGGTCGTAGCTCGTCTGCCGCTCCCGGCCCCAGCGCCACCACACGAACGCGACCACCGCGAGCGCGGGGCCGAGCGCAAGCAGGAGCAGGAGCGCGAGCGTCCGCGGCAGATTGTGGAGCGCGTCGTCGATCTTGCGCTTGTCGCGCTCGTAGGCCGCTGCGTCCTGGCGCTCCTCGGCCGCGATCTTCTCGAGCCCCGGGCCACTCACCACCTTCATCCCCGCCGTCGAGGTGAAGACGCGACGCGGCACGAGGGCGCGCAGTTCCACGAACTGGTGGGGCGGGATGTCGAGCGCGCGCAGGTTGGCTCGCGTGGCCTCGAACGTGACGTCGCCGCGGACGCCGACGGGGTGACCCCAGGCGCGGACGATGTCGCCCGGCGCGGCCAGGGTCGCGGTGAGCTGGCCGAGCCCGACCTCCCACTCGTCGCCCCAGACCTTGAGGTTCACGTCGACGACGTCGTCGTAAGCCGTCGCCACGCCGCGCAGCCGGTAGTGGATCCGGAACCTGCGCGCTTCCGAGTTGGCGCGGTAGTGCCACACGATCCGCACGCCGTTTCCTGTCCGCGTCGTACCGAACGTGTTCGGGCTGTCCGCGCAGCCGAGCTCCGCGCAACCTCCGGGCCGGTACGCGACCTCTCCCTCCGAGACGGAGACCTGGTCGAGTGACTCGCCGTCGCGTAGCGGCACCTCTCGGAACGCGCCGCTGAAGGCGCCGTCGAACTCGAACGCGATCAGCTCGTCGACGAGCAAGCTGCCGTCACGCTCGACCTGGATCGTCACGTCCGCAGCGGGCAGGGCGAACGACTTCGCAGCGGCGTCCCCGGCGAGCACGAGCGCCGCGAGCAGCGCCCCCGCTAGAACGCGACGCGTGGTGCCTCCCGGGTCTCGCCCTCGGCTTCGAAGAAGTCCTTCTTCGAGAACCCGAACGGCCCGGCGAAGAGCACGCCGGGCACCGTCTGGATCGCGGTGTTGTAGGTGAGGACGGTGTCGTTGTAGACCTGGCGCGAGACCGCGATCCGGTTCTCGGTCTGCGCGAGCTCGTCCTGCAGCTGACGGAAGTTCTCGTCCGCCTGCAGCTCCGGATACGCCTCGGCGACCGCGATCAGCCGTCCGAGTGCCTGGCTCAGCAGCCCTTCGGCTGCGCCCTGCTCGGCCGGGCCCTGCGCCGACTGTGCGCGCGCTCGGGCGTTCGTGACTGCCTCGAACGTCTCGCGCTCGTGCGAGGCGTAGCCCTTGACCGTCTCGACGAGGTTCGGGATCAGGTCGTAGCGCCGCTTGAGCTGAACGTCGACCTGCGCCCACGCGTTCTCGACCCGGTTCCGGAGCCTGACGAGCCGGTTGTAGAGCAGGACAACGCCGACGACGAGCACGGCGACGATCCCGATCACGATCCAGAGCATGTGGGAACCCTAACTACCTGCGGGTGCCGGCGAACACCACGTCTTCGCCGCCCGCGTACGGGCGGCGGTCGAACCACCCCCACTGGGCCTCGACGTCGAAGCCGGCTCGGTCCAGCAGCAGCCGCCACTCCGGCGGTGAGAGCCAGGCGAGGTGCATCGTCGAGGCCTCCTCGCCGCGGCGCACGGAGAGCGTGAGCGTCCGGTCGCCCTCGTCCCAGTCGGCGCGCTCGAAGATCCCGGGCTCGCGCTCGATCCACCTGCCGTGTGTGTCCTCGACGTCCGCGCGGCTCGGCGCAAAGACGTCGAAGACGACCCGCCCGCCGTCGGCCAGCAGCTCCCGTGCGGCGCCGAGCGCCCGAAGGCGGTCGGCCTCGGTCGTCATGTGGAGGAGCGAGCGGAACGGGATCAGCACGAGCGGCACGCGCTCGCTCACCGGCGGCTCGCGCATGTCGCCGAGCCGAAGATCCAGGAGCTCCTCGACCCCTTCGGCCCGGCCGTACTCCTGCGCGACCTCGAGCATTCCCGCCGATGCGTCGACGCCGATCAGCCGGATTCCGGCCTTCGCGATCGGGATCGAGATCCGCCCCGTGCCGCAGGCGAGCTCGACGACGGGCCCGCCGGATGCGCGCGCCTCCGCCACGTAGAACTCCACATCCTCGGTGACGCTCGCGCTCCACGGGTCGTAGACCCTGGCGATCGCGTCGTAAGGACTAGGGCTTGCGGACAACCCACACGAACTCGGTCGCGTTCTCGTCGAACGGCTGCCGCTCGAAGCCACCGTAGAGCCCCTCGACCTCGAACCCGGCAACCTCGATCAGGCCTTCCCACTCGGAGCGGTTGAGCCACCAGAGTGAGATCGCGTTGCCGCTCTCGAGCGTGATGTCGATCCGGTTGTCGTGCTTGGCCTGGTCGATCCGGTGCCGGACGCCGTTCTGCTCCTGCCATTCGCCGTCGAGGCGCGCTGCAAGCTTGGGATCGAAGACGAACGCGTTCCAGGCGAAGCGCCCTCCGGGCAGGAGGGACGCGTGGACTCGTTCGAAGACGCGCCGCCGGTCGGCCCAGGTCGGCACGTGGAGCAGCGAGCGGGCGGGGACGTAGATCAGTCCGGCCGGCTCGTCGAGTGCAAGCTCTCGCATGTCTCCCTGCCGCAGCTCCAGATCGACGCCCGCTGCGTCGGCCTTCGCTCGAGCCTGGTCGAGCATCGCTTGGGACGCGTCGATCCCGAGCACGTGCCGGCCGGTTTCGCGGGCGACCGGAATGGCGACGCGACCGGTTCCGACTGCGAGCTCGACCAGGGGCCCGTCGGTCGCGCGCGCGAGCTCGACGTAGAAGGGAACGTCCTCGGTCATCGTCGCCGACCAGTCGTCGTAGATCGCCGCGAAAGGGTCGTAAACGCTCACGAAGCCGATGCTATCGTCGCCCGATGGACGCCACGGCGCTCGAAGGCGAAGCACGGACCGCAATCGCGGCGGCCACGACCGTCGACGAGGTCGAAGAGGCGCGGATCCGCTTCCTCGGCCGGAAGGCGGAGCTGCCGCAGGCGCTGAGAGCCGTGCGGGACCGGGAGACCGGCATGACGCTGAACGCGCTGCGGCAGCGGCTCGAAGAAACGCTCGACGCCAGGCGCGAGGAGCTCGAGCGCGCCGACCTCGATCGCCGCCTCCGTGACGAGCGCGTCGACGTGACGCTGCCCGGAGACGAGCTCCCGCGCGGCAGTCTGCATCCGATCACGCAGACGCGGCGGATGGTCGAGGACGCCTTCCTCGGTCTCGGCTACGAGATCCGGGACGACCGCGAGGTCGAGACGGTCGAGTACAACTTCGACAAGCTCGGCTTCGCGCCGACGCACTCCGCCCGCTCGCCGCGCGACACGTTCTTCGTCGACGACGGCACGGTCCTGCGCACCGAGACGTCGCCCTCGCAGATCCACATGCTCGAGGAGCGGCAGCCGCCGATCTACATGGTCTCGATCGGCCGGGTCTACCGGCGCGACGCGATCACGGCGACCCGCTACCCGATCTTCCACCAGTTCGAGGGTCTTGCCGTCGACAAGGGCCTGACGCTCGCCGACCTGAAGGGGACGCTGCTGCACGTGATGCGGCAGCTCTTCGGGCCGGAGCGCCGCGTTCGCTTCCGCACCCACTTCTTCCCCTTCACCGAGCCGTCGATCGAGCCGGACGTCTCCTGCGGGATCTGCGGCGGCGCAGGCTGCCGCACGTGCAAGCTCAGCGGCTGGATCGAGATGGGCGGCGCCGGCATGGTCGACCCGGTCGTCTTCGAGAACGTCGGGCTCGACCCGGAGGAGTGGTCCGGCTTCGCGTTCGGCTGCGGGCTCGAGCGCGCCGCGCAGCTGCGGCACGACATCCCGGACATCCGCGCGCTCTGGGAAGGCGACCTCCGCGTCCTGAGGCAGTTTTGAAAGTCCCGGTCAGCTGGCTGAACGAATACGTGCCGATCGAGATGCCGCTCGACGAGCTCGCGACGCGGCTCTCCATCACCTCGGCCGAGGTGGAGGGGATCGAGCGCCGCGGGGTCGCGGACGAGAACGGGAACCTCGGCCTCTTCCGCGTCGGCAAGGTGCTCGAGGCCGCCAAGCATCCGAACGCCGACCGGCTGCAGCTCTGCCAGGTCGACCTCGGCGAGGGTGAGCCGCGCCAGATCGTCTGCGGCGCCTGGAACTTCGGCCCCGGCGCGACCGTGGGGGTCGCGCTGCCCGGCGCGGTGCTGCCGAACGGGCTCGAGCTCGAGGTGCGGAAGGTGCGCGGCGAGACGTCGAACGGGATGATCCTGGCCGAGGACGAGGTCGCGCTCGGCACCGATCACGCCGGGATCATGGTGCTCCCGGAGACCGAGCCGGGGACGCTGCTCGCGGACGTCCTGCCGCTCACCGACCACATTCTCAACGTCGAGGCGACGGGCAACCGGCCCGATCTGCTCTCGATCTACGGACTGGCGCGCGAGATCGCGGCGATCTACGACCTGACGCTGGCGCCGTGGCCGGGCGTCGAGCCGCCGCGCGCGGGCGACGAGCCGGTGCAGGTCGAGATCGAGGACTTCGCGGCGGCGCCGCGCTACATCGGCCGGCTCTTCCGCGACGTCGCGATCGGGCCGTCGCCCGTCTGGCTGAAGGCCCGCCTGGCCGCAGCCGGAATGCGGCCCATCTCGAACGTCGTCGACGTGACGAACTACGCGATGCTCGCTCTCGGCAGCCCGCTGCACGCGTTCGACTGGAACACGGTGCAGACGGGGCGGATCGTCGTCCGTCATGCCCGTCCGGGCGAGACGCTGCGCACGCTCGACGGCGTCGAGCGGCGGCTGGAGCCGAGCGACCTTCTGATCACCGACGGCGAGCGCCCGATTGCGCTCGCGGCGATCATGGGCGGCGAGGATACGGAGATCGGCGAGGCGACGACCGACGTCCTCCTCGAGGCCGCCAACTTCGAGCCGTACGGCATCTTCCTGACCTCCGAGCGCCTGCGTCTGCGCACTGAGGGCTCGAACCGCTGGGAGAAGGGCGTCGATCCGTACCTCGCCGAGCACGCGGCCCGGCTGGCGACCGACCTGATCGTCCAGCTTTCGGGTGCGCGCTGGGTGGGTGAGTCGGATGTCCACGCCGGGCTGCCCGAGCGCCCCGTCGTTCGCTTCCGGGCGGAACGCGCCGACGCCGTGATCGGCCTCGAGACGCCCCCGGCCGAGCAGGAGCGTATCCTGACGAAGCTTGGGTTCGAGCTGGACGGCGGCTCGGTGACCGTGCCGACGTGGCGTGCCCGCGACGTGACGCGCGAGATCGACGTGGTCGAGGAGATCGCCCGCTTCCGGCTCGAAGACGTCCCCTTCACATTGCCGGCGCGGCGCTCGATGTTCGGCACGCTCTCGCGCGAGCAGCAGCTGCGCCGGCGGGTCGAGGACGTGCTCGTCGGCCTCGGCTTCTCGGAGACCTACACGCCCTCCCTTCGCCCGGCCGGGGCGGAGGGGGCCTGGAGCCTGCCCGAGCCGATCTCCGTCGAGCTGACGACGCTCCGGACCTCGCTCCTGCCGAGCCTCGTTGATGCCGCGCGCCGGAACGTCGACGCCGGTGCGGAGCGAATCGCCCTGTTCGAGATCGCCCGCGTCTATCTCGACGGGAGTGACCTGCCCGAGGAGCGGCTGCACGTCGCCGGCATCGTCGAGGGTGGTTTCAGCCGCGCGAAGGGCGTCGTCGAAGCGCTCCACCGGGCGCTGAAGGCGGAGTCGGAGTTCGAGCGCGCCGAGCATCCCCTCTTCCATCCAGGCAAGACCGCCCGCACCCCCGCCGGCGTCCTCGGCGAGATCCACCCGGCCGTGCTCGAGGACGGGTGGGGCGGCTTCGAGCTCGACCTCGAGACCCTCTTCGCCGCGTCGCGCGAGCCCGTCACGTACGAGGACGTCGTCAGCTTCCCACTGGTGCGGCAGGACATCGCGGTCGTCGTGCCCGAAGAGGTCGAGGCCGGTGCGCTGCTGGCGGCCGCCCGCGAGGCTGCCGGGCCGGAGCTGCGCGACCTGCGCGTCTTCGACGTCTATCGTGGCGAGCAGGTGGGCGAGGGGAAGAAGTCGATCGCGTTCGCAGCCGCGTTCCAGTCGACGGAGCGGACGCTCTCGGACGAAGACGCGGCCGCGATCCGCGGGAGGATCGTCGCCGCGCTCGCCGAGCATTTCGGCGCCGAGTTGCGCGCCTAGGCTGACCCAATCCGATCGACCCAGGCGTGCGTACAAGCTGAGTAATGCGCCTTCGGGGTCTCCTCCTCCTTGCCGCTGTGGCAGCCGCCGTGCTGGTCCCGGCGGCCATCCGTGCCGCCAATCCGCAGCTGATCGGGACGGTCGGGCCCGGCTTCTCGATCAGACTCGAGCAGCCCGATGGGACGGCCGTCACCAAGATCGACCCGGGCACCTACGACATCGTGGTGAACGACCTCTCCATCGAGCACAACTTTCACCTCTCGGGGCCGGGCGTGAACCAGGCCACCGCCGTGGAGACGGAGAGCACCGTCACCTGGACGGTCACCTTCGTGGAGGGCCGCTACTCGGTCGTCTGCGACCCGCATTCGCTCCAGATGCACCGGGAGTTCGTCGCGGGAGACCCGCCGCCGCTGCCGACGCCTAAGCCGAAGCCCGCGACGCCGAAGCTGCTCGCGACGGTGGGGCCGAAGAGCACGATCTCGCTGAAGAGCGCGAGCGGGGCGACGCTGAAGACCGTCAAGGCCGGCACCTACTCGATCACGGTGCGAGATCGCTCGAAGCTGCACAACTTCCACCTCGTCGGCAAGGGCGTCAACCGCAAGTCCGGCCTGGCCGCCACGGGCACGCTGACCTGGAAGCTCAAGCTTTCGGCTGGTGCGCTCCGCTTCTTCTCCGACAAGGCCCCGAAGACCGTCAAGGGCTCGGTCAAAGTCACCTAACCGCGGCGGCTCGGCTTGATCAGCCCGGCGTTCTCGCCGCCCGAGGCGCGAATCTCGGCCTGCCTGTCGAGCTCGGAGTTCAGCTCCGCGCCGAAGAGCAGCGCAAACGCCGAGTAGTTGAGCCAGAGCAGCAACACGACGCCGCTCGCGAGCGCGCCGTAGGTCTTGGAGTAGGAGTCGGACAGGCTCGTGTACAGAGCGAAGAGCCCCGAGAGCGCGAGCCACATCACGCTCCCCACGAGCGATCCCGGCGTCAGCCACTTCCAGCTGCGGATGTCGACATTCGGAGCGAGGTAGTAGACGAGCCCGAAGAAGAGCAGGATCGCGACGAAGGCGATCGGCCAGCGAAGGATCGCCCAGAGCAGCTCGAAGGCGCCGCCGAGACCGGCCTTGTCGGCGATGGCCGTTCCGAGCGGCCCGCCGAACACGATCAGCAGCAGCAACCCGGCCAGGACGAGCCCCATCAGCACGACGAGGACGATCGCGATCAGCCGCGTCTTCCAGAAAGGTCGGGTCTCAACCCGGTCGTACGCGCGGTTGACGGCCTTGATCACCGCTCCCATCGCGCCGCTCGCCGCCCAGATCGCACCGGCGGCGCCGACAACGAACGCGACCACGGACGTCCCCTTGGACGTGTCCTGCTGCAGCGTGTCGATCGTCTTCAGCACGTCGCCGGGCGCCACCGGTGCGAGGAACTCCTTCAGCGTGTCGTACGCGCCGACGAGGTCGAGCAACCCGACGAGAAACACGACCGCGGGGAAGAACGCGAGCAGCGAGCTGAACGCGACCTGGGCGGAGAGACCCATGGCGTCGTCGGCGAGAAACGACTTGAAGGCCCGCTTGAAGACGTCGACCCACTCGCGGGCCGAGAGCCCCCAGGGGCTCGACGGAGCGCGACCGATCTCGACCGAGGGCGCGGTCAAGCTCAGCGGTCGCGGCCCTTGCGGGCGAGGAAGCGCATCGTCGCGCCGATCCCGCCAGCGAGGAAGAACCCGGCGCCGAGTGCGCCGGCAGCGACGACCGGCAGCCTCGAGCGCAGTTTCCCGGCGACATTCGTGGCATCGCCGAGCCCCTCGCGCAAGTGTTCGACCGCGGTGGCGAGCTCGCGACGCTCGGCCTCGATCTCGCGGCGGACGGTCTCCGGCGTGCGGCCGTTCAGGCTAGCCGTGGCCATTGGACTTCAATGCCTCCGTGGTCAGCTTGGCCTCGCGAATCGCCTGCTCGGGGACCGGCGGTGTGCCGCGCCTGATCCGGGCGCGTGCGAGAAGCCCGAGGATTCCGGCGAGCGCGAACAGGCCGGCGGTGACGAGCAGGAGCGCGAGCCAGGTGTCGAGGACGACCGCGAGCGCGACGGCGACGGTGGCGAAGAGAAAGCCGAGTCCGTAGAGCGCGAGCACGCCTGCGCCGATCCCGAGACCGACGCCCGCGCCAAGCGCACCCACCTTGCGCTTCAGCTCGAGGCCGGCCAGCTCGAGCTCGAGCTTCGCAAGCGTGCTCGCATGCTCGGCCACCTGCTTGGCCGAAGCGCCGACACCCGGGCTCTCCACGACGGGACTCTCAGCGGCGCGGGTGGGCATGGCCCCTCCAGTCGATCAGCTTGGCGAGTAGGCTGCCTGCGGCGAAGGCTGCACCCGCGACCAAGAACGGGTTCGGGCCCTTCTTGCCGGAGGTCCGCCGGTCGAGTTGCGGGCCGGATGGGGCGGCCGGGCGTCGTGCGGTCGCGGAGCCCGGCTCCGCGTCCTTCGGCAGCTCACCCTTCGCCCGCCTGAGGATGAGGGACGGCTTCAGCTTGCGGAGGAAGGCTCCGTCCTCGGCGAGCTCGTTGGCGAGCTTGCCTGCGACGCCGCCCTTGGCGGCGGCCTTGTCCGAGAGCGCCTCGAGCTTCTCGGCGCCCGCGTCGACTGCCTCATCGCCCTTCATCGCTTTGCCGGCGGCTTTTCGCCCGTGGCGACGCGCCAGATGCCGGAGGCCGCACGTCGGGCGGCGATCGTGGCCACCGCGCCGAGAGCGCCGTAGAGCCCTGTCCAGAGTGCCTTGCGCAGCATGGCTCTCTCGTTACCTGGGCAGGACTGCGGCAAACCTGCCGTCGGCTACAGCAGCCTGATCTTGCCCTCGCGGATCTCGGCGATACGATCGGCGTCGATCTCCTCGCCGCTGACGATCAGCCCGTGAAAGATGTCGGTCTGCTCGTCGCCGAGCACCTCGTCGACCTTGCCGACCTTCTCACCGTTCGCGTCGACCACTTTCCAGCCCGGCTCGATCAGCAGCCACGCGACTGGGTCGGGCTCGTCGCTCATGTCAGACCGCTCTTCCCCCGACACGCCAGACAGGACCCTGGCTGTCGACGTTGTGGGTGTCGGAGAGGACGTGCAGGATCGTCAGCCGACCGGGGAGCCCCTCCTGGTCGAGTCGCTCGAGGCAGCGTGCCGTCATCTGCGGCGAGGCGCCATAGCCGAAGGTGTGCGCGACGCGGAACCGGAACGCGCTGCGGCCCGGGACGCGCGCGGGGTTGACGGGGGCGAGCAGCAAGGCCGCTCGCTCGAGGTAGTCGCTCGAGGTCAGCTCGAGCTCGCAGTACAGATCGCTCCAGTCGGGCGGCAGGGAGGCGACCGAGTGAGCCCACGCGTCCGCCAGCCGCAGGCGGGGCGCTTCCACGCGTGGCGCCCGCTCGCCCGCCTCCAGCAGCTGGAGCGTGCCGTGGATCTCCTCCTCGTCGAGCTTCCCCAGCAGCTTCGCAAGCTGGTCGGGACCGACCCCGCCGCCGGTGCGACTGACAGTCAGACGCAGCTCGTCGCCGGCGATTCCCGGGCCGGCGGGGCCGAGGAGAGCGGCCGCCCACGAACGCTGCGAGGGATCGGGAACCGTGAGGGCGAGGCGGGCGTCCGCCCACTCTGCGGGCAAGTCCGCGCGGATGCGCCGCCACTGTTCGACCAACCCCATGCGGGCGTCAGCATAATGAAGCCCGCAATGGCGAAGGTCGAGAAGAAGCCACGCGCGAAGAACGCGCTCTCAGACGAACGTCTTCGCGAACTGTTCCGCGAGATGCTGCTCATCCGGCGGTTCGAGGAGAAAGTGGAGGAGCGGTTCCGGGCCGGCGAGCTTCCCGGCTTCCTGCACGTGTGCATCGGCCAGGAGGCGGTGGCCTCCGGCGTGTGCGCGGCGCTCGAGCGCGACGACGTGATCGCGTCGACGCACCGCGCGCACGGTCACACGATCGCCAAGGGCACGCACGTGAACAAGGTCATGGCCGAGCTGTACGGCAAGAAGGAGGGCTGCTCGGGCGGCTACGGCGGCTCGATGCACCTCTACGACCTCGAGCACGGGAACCTGGGCGCGAACGCCGTCGTCGGCGGTGGCTTCCCGGCGATCACCGGCGCAGCGCTCTCCTTCCAGTTCCGCAAGCAGCCCCGGGTCGGGGTCGCCTTCTTCGGCGACGGCGCCACGAACACGGGCACGTTTCACGAGTCGCTCAACCTCGCACAGCTCTGGAAGGTGCCGGCCCTCTTCGTGCTCGAGATGAACGGCTGGGCGGAGTCGACCCCCGTCTCGCAACACTCGCCGATCGAGGACTTCTCGCAGCGCGCGGTCGCGTTCGGCATGCACTCGATCGAGGTCGACGGCCAGGACGTCGAGGCCGTCTACGCGGCGACGCGCGAGGCGCGCGAGCACGCGGTCTCGGGCAAAGGCCCCGTCTTCCTCAACGTTCGCACCTACCGGCTCGTCGGGCACTACATCGGCGACCCGCAGGTCTACCGGACGAAGGAGGAGGTCGAGGAGTTGCGCAACACCAAGGATCCGATCGAGCTCCTGCGCGCCAGGCTCGAGCTCTCCGACGAGGAGTTCGAGGCGCTCGACACCGAGGTCCACGCGATCGTCGAGTCGTCGGTCGAGTTCGCGAAGGCGGGCACGGATCCCAAGCCCGAAGACGCCCTCAAGTACGTCTATGCCTGAGCTGACCTACCGCGAGGCGGTGCGCGACGCACTCTCGACCGCGATGCGCGCCGACGAGGACGTCTTCATCATGGGCGAGGACATCGCCGAGATGGGCGGCTCGATGGGCGTCACCCAGGGGATGCTCGCGGAGTTCGGCCCTGAGCGCATCCGCAATACGCCGATCTCGGAGATTGCGATCGTGGGGACGGGAATCGGCGCCGCGATGCAGGGGATGCGCCCCGTCGTCGAGATCATGTATCAGGACTTTCTGACGCTCTCGATGGAGCAGCTCGTCAACCAGGCGGCGAAGCACCGGACGATGAGCGGGGGCCAGGTGAAGGTGCCGCTGACGATCCGCACGCAGGGTGGGGCCGGCTGGAGCCCGGGCGCCCAGCATGCGCAGCAGCTCGAGTCGTGGTTCGTGCACGTGCCGGGCCTGAAGGTCGTCTATCCCTCGACGCCCGAGGACGCCCGCGGCCTCCTCTGGAGCTCGATCTACGACGACAACACCGTCATCTTCTTCGAGCACCGGCTGCTCTACCCGCTCAAGGGCGAGGTACCGGAGAAGATCGAGCCGATCGAGCTCGGCAAGGCGCGCGTGCTGCGTGCGGGCTCCGATGTGACCGTGGTCGCGATCGGCCGGATGGTGCCGGAGGCGCTGAAGGCCGCGGAGGACGCGGAGAAGGAAGGGATCTCGGTCGAGGTCGTCGATCCGCGGACGCTTCTGCCGCTCGACGAAGAGACGATCATCGCTTCCGTGAAGAAGACGACGCGCTGCGTCACGGCCCACGAGGCAGTCACAAGGGGCGGCTTCGGCGCCGAGCTCACGGCCGTCGTCCAGAAGGGCGCCTTCGACTACCTGGACGCGCCGATCGAGCGCGTCGGCGCCAAGTTTGCTCCGCTCGCATTCGCGCCGGCGATGGAGCAGTGGGTCGTCCCGCACGCCGCCGACGTGCTGGAAGCGGTCAAGCGAACGGTGGCTCGAAGCTAGCCGTGGCGACCGAGGTCAAGCTGCCGCGGCTGGGCCAGGGCATGGAGTCCGGCACGATCGTCAAGTGGCTGAAGGGCGAGGGCGAGCCGGTCAAGAAGCGCGAGCCCCTCTACGAGCTCGACACCGACAAGGTCACCCAGGAGGTCGAGGCCGAGGCCGACGGCGTCCTGCTGAAGATCGTCGTTCCCGAAGGAGAGGTGGAGGTGGGACGCACGATCGCTTTCATCGGCAACGAAGGCGAGGATGTCCCTTCCGAGAACGGAAAGCCGGCCGAGACGAAGAGCGACGAGAAAGACGAGCAGGAGGAGAAGGCCGAGGACGCCGCCGAGCCCGACGAGGAGCCCGAAGAGGAGGGTTCGCCCGCCGAGGAGATGGACGACGAGCGCGAGCGCGGCCGCCAGGCTGCCGCCGCGACTGCGGAGGCGGCGACCGCAGCGGTTGCCGACGCTCCGGTGCAGTCGGACGCGCGCGTCAAGGCCTCGCCGCTTGCGCGGCGGCTCGCACGTGAGAAGGGGATCGACATCGCCCAGCTCCAGGGCAGCGGCCCTGAGGGCAGGATCGTCGCCGAGGACGTCGAGCGCGCCGCCGCCGCGCCGCCGAAGGCCTCGCCGGCGGCAACGATCGCCGCCGCCACCGGCAAGGTCGAGGAGGTCGAGCTCACCTCGACGCGGAAGACGATCGCCCGCCGTCTCACCGAAGCCTGGCAGGCGCCCGTCTTCCAGCTCACGGTCTCGGTCGACATGACGCGGGCCCTCGATCTGCGCGAGCGGCTCGTCGCGCGGCTCGAGGACGGCGAGACGAAACCGACCGTGAGCGACTTGCTGACCAAGGTGTGCGCCGCGGCGCTCGTGCGCCACCCGGCCGTGAACGCGCATTTCGCGGGCGACAAGATCCTCCGCTTCCCATACGCGCACGTGGGGATCGCCGTCGCGGCCCCGAACGGCCTCGTCGTGCCGGTGATCCGCGACGCCGACCGCAAGACGATCCAGGAGATCGCGGCCGACCGCGCCGAGGTCGTGGGGCGCGCGCGCGACGGCAAGCTGCAACGGTCGGACCTCGAGGACGGCACGTTCACGATCTCGAACCTCGGCATGTTCGGAATCGAGCAGTTCATCGCCGTGCTCAACCCTCCTCAGGCTGCGATTCTCGCGGTCGGCTCGACGGAGGAGAAGCCGGTCGTCCGCGACGGCCAGGTCGAGGTGCGGCCGCTGATGACCATGACGATCACCTGCGACCACCGAGCGGTCGACGGCGCGGACGGCGCGGGGTTCCTGCGCACGGTGAAAGAGCTGCTCGAAGAGCCCGCGCTGGCCCTCTGACGTTGGCGACGGTCTGGTATCGGGTGCGAGACCTCGAGGCAGCGCGCGCCTTCTACCGCGACACGCTCGGGTTCGAGGAGGTCTTTGTCGACTTCGACGAGAGCTGGTCGCGGCTGCGGCACGGCGGGATGGAGATCGCGCTTGGACAGGGCGAGCCGGACGAGTCGGGCGGCGTCGCCCATGTCGACGTCCCCGACGTGAAGAGCGAAGCCGAGCGGCTGCGCGAGGCCGGTGTGGAGGTAGGAGTCGTCTTCGAGCTGCACGGGCAGATCCGGCTCGTGGACGTGTTCGACCCGGACGGCAACCGCATCCAGCTAGCCCAGTCTCTGGACCCCTAGCGATGGGGATCGTCCTCAGACGCGGCGGCACCCAGGACGTGCGCTTCCTGCGCGACATGCTCCACCACGCCTACTACTGGCGCGAGCGTGTGCCCGGCTCGCTCGTGTCGCGCTACGTGCGGGGCTGGGGGAGGCCCGGCGACACCGCGTTGATTGCACTCGAGGGAGGCTTTCCGGTCGGTGCGGCGTGGTACCGCGTCTTCAGCGAGGCCGAGCCAGGCTACGGCTTCGTCGACGAGGAGACGCCCGAGCTTGCGATCGCCGTCGTCCCGTCGAAGCGCGGCCACGGGATCGGGGACGAGTTGCTCCAGGAGCTGATCGCGAAGGCGAGAGCCGCGGGCTACGAGGGCCTCAGCCTCAGCGTCGAGCCCGGCAACCCGGCCCGCAAGCTCTACGAGCGCCACGGGTTCGCCGTCGTCGACCAGGGACCCGAAGCCTGGACGATGGTTGCGCCGCTAGCATCGACCGCGGATACCGAGTGAGGAGCTGACCGGACATGGAATGTGACGTCGCCGTACTGGGCGGAGGCCCCGGCGGATATACCGCAGCGATTCGCGCCGCCCAGCTGGGCGCGAAATCCGTGTGCGTCGAGCTGGAGCCCGAGCTTGGTGGCACCTGCCTGCGCGTCGGCTGCATCCCGACCAAGGCCTGGGTGCAAACCGCGCACGCGCTCCATCAGGCCGGGGAGGTCTTCGCCAAGTTCGGCGTGAACGTGAGCGCGCCCGAGCTCGATTTCGGACAGGCGGTGGAATGGAAGAACGGCGTCGTCAAGCAGATGACGGGCGGGATCGCGGGGCTCTTCAAGGCCAACGGGGTCGAGTGGGTCAAGGGCCGTGGCCGCTTTACGGGCCCGAACACGATCGCCGTCGAGGGCGGAGAGGACATCACCTTCAAGAGCGCGGTCGTCGCCACCGGCTCGTTTCCGCTCATGCCTCCGATCGAAGGGCTCGACTCGCCGCGCTGCGTCGACTCGACCGGCCTGCTCGCGCAGACCGACGTGCCGCGACGCCTCGTGATCCTGGGCGGCGGCATCATCGGCTGCGAGTTTGCGTCGATCTTCCAGCGCTTCGGTTCCGAGGTGACGATCGTCGAGATGCTCGACACGTTGATCCCGCAGGAGGACGCCGACGCCGCCAAGGAGCTCGCGAAGCAGTTCGGCAAGCGCGGGATCGCGCTCCAGCTCGGCAAGCAGTGCACGAGAGTCGAGGACGACGGCTCGAAGCTGACGGTCCACTTCGGGGAGGGCGAGACCGTCGACGCCGACCTGATGCTGGTCTCCGTCGGCCGCGGCCCGGTCGTCGAAGGCCTCGGGCTCGAGGAGATCGGCGTCGAGCTCGACAAGCGCAAGGGGATTGCCACCGACGAGCACAGGCGCACGACCGTCCCGCACATTTACGCCGTCGGTGACTGCGCCGGCTACTGGCAGCTCGCGCACACCGCGTTCCGCGAGGGCGAGGTTGCAGCCGAAAACGCGTGCGGGCACGAGGCGACGATCGGCGAGCCCGCCGTGCCGCGGCCGATCTACACCGATCCGGAGATCGCAGGCGTCGGCCTGACCGAGGCCCAGGCGCGCGAGCGCCACGGCGACGACGTCGCCGTCGGAGTGTTCCCGTGGGTGGCGAACGCCCGGGCCGTCATGCAGGCAGAGACCGTCGGGTGGGTCAAGTCGATCCACGAGACGAAGTACGGCGAGCTGCTGGGCCTGATCATGGTCGGGCCGCACGTGACGGATCTGATCGAGGTGGGCACGGTCGCGATCGACGCCGAGTCGACCGTCGAAACGGTCGCAGACGGGATGGCAGCGCACCCGACGCTTTCCGAGGCGATCAAGGAAGCGGGCCTCGTCGCGCTCGGGCGCGCGATCCATCTGCCGAACAAGAAGAAGGCACCGGCGCAGACCTAAAGTGGGACCTCCGTGCGGCTCGACGCCGTACTCCGCGTATGGGTCTTTCGATCAGGCGGCTTGTCTCTCTGGCAGCAGTCGTCGTACTCCTCGGTCTGACCCGGACGGGGTCGGCGTCCAATCCGTGGGAGCTGCGCTGCGCGGCCATGCCGGTCGAGCAACGCGCCCCGCAGGCCGTACGCGGCGCGGCGCAACGATTCTTCCCCTGGGTCCCCAGCGCGGCAAGGGGGCTGCACGATGGCCCCGTCTACCTGCTCGCGCTCTCGTTGCGCACCGCAATCTCCCGCGACGGCGATTACAGAGACTCGGATGACTACTACCTGCACCGCGCTCTCGTTGCGATTGCGCCTTCCTACACCGGCCCCGTCACCGTCGCCGGAGGTCGCGTCGGACGGCCGGTGGCACGGAGCGCCCTCGGCTTCTCGACGAACGGCGCGAACCACTGCACGGTCGCGAATCCGATCGTGACGTGCGGCAACCGCTCCCTGCACTATGCGCCACGTCTTCGGATCGCGCCGCGACCGGGCTGGCGGGTCATCGAGACCCAACTTCGAATCGGTCGCACGGGCTGCTTTCGCCTCACCGCGACTGGGCCGCAGCTCAACGTCCGCATACCGCTTGCCGTGCCCGGACCGGACTGGGGAACGCCCGGCTGGTGACGGCCCCGCGCGGGCTCTCGAAAAACTTTCGAAACGCGCGCAAGGTTTTTTGGGGACCGGTATCTCAATAGGTAAGGACGTGCCCTCGTCCCCACATAGGGGCCGTGCCGCCCGCCGGCCCCGCCTTTCTCCCAGAGCCGCCCCTTGCCGCAGAGGGGCGGCTCACTTTTTTGATTCGGGCGCAATCGGGATCGGAATCCGCGGGGGCAGATTCCGATCCGCGCCAAGACCCCTGAAGGGTCGCTTCGCTCCCGGGCTCGGTCTGTCCAAGTTGCTCTAGCCGGCCGGTTCCCTAGCGAGCCAAGAGATGCCCCGACGAATCTGCGGGAGCAGATTCCGATCCGCGCCAAGACCCCTGAAGGGTCGCTTCGCTCCCAAAAGCGCGATTGACGAAGTCGCGTCTGCTCCCACGAGCTACACATACGGGAGGGGGTTGGTAGCCTCCGCTCCTATGAGCATCCTGAACAGGCGCAACGCGGTCGTGGGATGGCTGACGTGGCTTACCGCCAAGCGCGTGCTGAAGAAGAAGGCGCGCGAGGTGGTGCCCGGCACGGTCGAGGGGTCGAAGCGTCCGAACAAGAGTGCGATCGCGACCGGGCTGGCCGCCGTCGGCGGTCTGCTCTGGTTCTGGCGGCGCAAGAGCCCGGACGACTCGCCACCAGCCTCCGGAAGCTAGTCCGGCCGTGGCGTTGTTCCGTGCGGCCCTCGACGGCCTGGTTCCGTACGAGCCTGGGAAGCCTGAGGAGGAGCTGCAGCGCGAGCTCGGGCTCGACCGCGTGGTCAAGCTCGCCTCGAACGAAGGGCCGTGGGGCCCGTTCCCGGCCGCCCTCGAGGCGATGGAGCGAAGCGCGCCGGCTCTGAACCGCTATCCCGACGGCGGCGCCTTCCATCTCCGCAACGCGCTGGCCGAGCGGCACGGCGTCGAGACGACGAACGTGGTCACAGCCGCGGGCGCCGACGCCGTGATCGGTCACCTCTCCCTCGCGACCCTCGACCCCGGCGACGAGGTGGTGACGGCCTGGCCGTCGTTCATCAGCTACGTGCTCGATGCGCTCAAGCTGGGAGCGGTGCCGCGAAAGGTGCCGCTCGTGGACGACCACTACGACCTGGACGCGCTGCTGGCCACGATCGGGCCGCGGACAAAGCTCGTCTACATCGCGACACCGAACAACCCGACCGGGACGATGACCACGCGCTCGCAACTCGACTCCTACTTCGACCGCGTCCCGGAGCACGTGCTCACCATCCTCGACCAGGCCTACTTCGAGTACATCGAGCGGCCGGACTACCCGGACGGCGTCGAGGAATACGTCAAGGCCGGACGGCGGGTGCTCGTGCTACGCACCTTTTCGAAGATCTACGGGCTTGCGGGGCTGCGGGTTGGCTACGGGGTCGGGCCGACCGACGTGATCGAGGCGATCGGGAAGACGCGACGGGCCTTCGACGTCGGCACCCCGGCCCAGGTGGCCGCGCTCGCAAGCATCGACGCGGTCGACGAGCTCGCCGAGCGCCGGCGACTTACTCACGAAGGCAGGCAGACGCTCGAGCGCATCCTCCGCGAGCACGGGCTCGAGCCTGCGGGGCCTGCCGTCGCGAACTTCCTCTTCGTCGAGGTCGGGGAGGACGCGCGGACGCTCTACGAGGCGCTCCTACGCCAGGGGGCGATCGTGCGTCCGATGGGCGGGTTCGGAGCCCCGGGCGCGCTCCGGATCACGGTCGGGACACCCGACGAGACCGCCTTCTTCGCGGAGGCGCTCGCTTCAGTGCTGGCCGCGACGACCTAGCGCTCGGGTATCCTGGGGCATCCGCGGGTGCACTCTGGCCCGCGCTTTCCGTATGCGGACAACGTTGAAGAGAGGCATCGGTCGGGGTGCGACCGTCGAAGCCAACGGACGGCCTGTGCTGCCGCCCGGCGCGCTCTCCCCGATCACGGTCTACCGCCAGCCGGATCCTCCCAAGCGTTCGGGCTGGGCAACGTTCCGGACCGTCCTCGGGTGGGCGTTCGTGGCCATGCTCGTCGTCGTCGGCTCGACCGCCGGTGGCGCCTACCTCTGGTTTCACCAGAGCGTCGCCGCGGTGGTCGCTTCGACCCCAGACGTGAAGGTCGCCGCGAAGCGCCTCGACGTCGCCCTTCCGGGCCAACCGGCCACCGCACTCGTGATCGGCTACGACAAGCGCGCGAACGAGAAGAAAGGCGATCCGTCGCGGTCGGACACTGTGATGCTCGTCCGGGCCGACCCCGATACCAAGTCCGTCTCGCTGCTCTCCTTCCCGCGCGACCTCTTCGTCAAGATCTACTGCCCCGGCGGAGCGACGTTCAGCGCCCGAATCAACGCCGCTTTCTCGGAGTGCGGCACGAAGGGCACGCTCGAGACCGTCCGGAAGCTGACCGGCGTGCCGATCAACTACCTGATCACCGTCAACTTCCGCGGCTTCCAGCAGCTCGTCAACGCGGTCGGCGGGGTCTGGATAGACGTCGACCGGCGGTACTTCAACAACAGCAGCGGTCTGTCCGGCTATGCGGCGATCAACCTCTTTCCCGGCTACCAGAAGCTCGGTGGCTCCCAGGCGCTCGACTTCGTCCGCTTCCGCCACACCGACTCCGACCTCTATCGCGTCGCACGCCAGCAGCTCTTCCTGCGAGCGTTCAAAGACCAGATCCGCGCCAACGCCGGGCCGCTCGACCTGCCGGGAGTGATCAAGACGATCACCAAGAACGTCGAGGTCGGCGTCGGCGGCAACGCGGAGCTCGACGGCAAGACGGTGCTCCGCTACGCGCTCTTCGCCTACGGGCTCCCGCCGGGCCACTTCTTCCAGTCGAAGCTCGAAGGGATCGAGGAGACCTCCGGCTTCGATCTCCTCGTGCCCCAGGAGAACATCCAGAAGGCCGTGCAGGAGTTCTCGCACCCGGACGTCGAATCGCCCAAGAAGGCCACGCAGGTGGCGCTGAACGAAAAGCCGAAGCCCTCGGTCGACCAGGCGCCGCCTGCGCGCCAGACGACGATCACCGTCCTGAACGGGAACGGGGTCACCGGCTCGGCGGGAACCGCCAGCTACGTGCTCTCCCAGCGCGGGTACCAGATGATCTATCCGCCGGACGGGAAGAACGCGAACGCTCCCAACTGGGACTACTTCAAGACCAGGATCCACTACGACCGGCTGCAGGCGGGTGCGGCGGCGGCTGCGAAGAAGGTCGCTGTCCTCTTCGGCACCGACGACCTCAAGCCGGTCAATCCCACGATCAAGGGCCTCTCGAACGGAGCGATGGTGACCGTGATCGTCGGCCAGACGTTCCATGGGACGCTCGCCGAAGCGCCGGTCGACAAGACGCCGCAGCGCCAGCCGCCGAACGTGGTCCCGGGTGCCGATGCCTCGCTCGCGCTCCTGCGAGAGCGGGCGCCCAAGGTCCCGTTCAAGGTGATGGTGCCGACCGTGCTCGAGCGCAGCTCGTGGATCGACCGCGAGCGCCCGATCCGCATGTACCGGATCGACCCGGACGGCAAGCACAAGACGATCCGGCTGACGTACCGCACAGGCGCGCTCGAGTACTGGGGCGTCCAGATGACCGACTGGGACGAGGCGCCCGTGCTCTCGGAGCGAAATTTCGTCCGCTCGATCGGAGGGCGGAGCTACGAGCTGCACTACACCGGCCCGAAGCTGCACATGGTCGTGCTCCGGCAGGGCGGCGCGACCTACTGGGTTGTGAACACGCTGCTCGACTCGCTCTCGAACGAGACGATGATCGCGATCGCCAAGGGTCTCAAGCCGCTCTCGAGAATCAAGTGAACCTCGAATGTCATGGAGCCTCGTCGCAGGGGTGCGATGAGTGGTGCGACTGAGGACGCAGCCCTTGCGCCGCTCAGCGTGCCCGTGGGGCTCAGCGCTCCGTGGCGTTCGAGGTTCTAGGTAGGTTCCGCGGGTGTCCAAGGTCGCTGTCTTCGGTGCCGGCTACGTCGGTCTCGTCACGGGCGCGTGCCTTGCAGAGCTCGGTCACGACGTCGTGGTGCGCGATGTCCTCGCCGAACGCGTCGATCGGCTTCGCGCCGGCGAGGTGCCGATCTACGAGCCTGGGCTCGATGGGCTGCTGCGGCGAAACGCCGAGCGGCTGACCTACACCCTCGACGTCGGCGAAGCCGTGTCGGACGCCGAGTTCCTGTACGTCGCGGTCGGTACGCCGCCGACGTACTCGGGCGATGCCGATCTCTCAGCCGTCTGGACGGTCGTCGACGAGCTCGCCGGCCTCGACCGGCGCGCCGTCCTCGTGATGAAGAGCACCGTTCCGGTCGGCACCGGCGCAAAGGTGCGTCACCGCCTCGACCAGCGCGGGCTCGATCTGGTCGGCTACGCCTCGAACCCGGAGTTCACCGCCGAGGGTACGGCGATCCGCGACTTCCAGCATCCCGACCGGATCGTAATCGGCTCCTTCGAGGACGAGGACGGAAACGCAGTCGAGGAGCTGCACCGGGAGATCGAAGGCCCGGTCGTGCGCTGCGACGTCGCCTCGGCCGAGATGATCAAGCTTGCCGCCAACGCTGCGCTGATGACGCGGATCAGCTTCATCAACGAGATCGCGAACGTGTGCGAGGCGACGGGCGCGGACGTCGTACGCGTCGCAGAGGGCGTCGGCCTCGACAAGCGGATCGGCGCCAGCTTCCTGCGCGCGGGCATCGGTTACGGCGGCAGTTGCTTCCCGAAGGACTCGCTGGCGCTCAAGCAGCTCGCGGCGAACTCGGGCTACCACTTCCAGCTCCTGAACGCCGTGATCGAGGTCAACGAGCTGCAGAAGCGCCGCGTGATCGGGAAGCTCCAGCACCACCTGGGCAGCTTGCAGGGCAAGACCGTCGCACTGCTCGGGCTCGCGTTCAAGCCGAACACCGACGACGTTCGCGAGGCGCCGAGCCTCGTCCTGGCCGGCCGGCTGGTCGCCGAGGGCGCAGACGTGCGCGCCTGGGATCCTGTCGCCGACGGGAAGGCGGTGCTGCCTCGCGCCACGATCTGCGCCGACCCGCTGGAGGCGCTCGACGGCGCGGACGCGGCTGTGCTCGTGACCGAGTGGTCGCAGCTCGCGGAGCTCGACTGGGCCGCGGCGGCAGTCCGGATGCGAAACCCGTTGCTGATCGACGGCCGCAACATGCTCGACCCAGTCGTGCTGCGCGAGGCCGGCTTCACGTACGAGGGCATCGGCCGCGCGGCGGCATAGAACTGTGAGCCTCTCCGCCGTCATTCTCGTCGGAGGCCTCGGCACCCGGCTGCGGCCCCTCACCGACCGCACCCGCAAGGACATGCTGCCCCTCGTCGACCGGCCGCAGCTCGCCTACACGTTCGAGCATCTGCGGCGGTACGGCGTCAAGCGTGCGATTGTGTCGTGCGGCTACCTGCCGACGCAGATCCAGGAGCACTTCGGTGACCGGTACGGCGAGCTCCGCCTCGAGTACAAGATCGAGCAGGAGCCGCTCGGCACCGGCGGCGCCATCCGCTTCGCCGCCGAAGGAATCGACGAGCCGTTCTTCGCCCTCAACGGCGACTCGCTGCGAGAGACCGACCTCGACGCACTCGTCGCGTTCCACCGTGAGCGCGAGACGCGCGCGACGATCCTGCTCACACCGGTCGAGGACCCGACGCGCTACGGGCTCGTGCGGGTGAACGGCGACGGGCGCGTGCTGAGCTTCCTGGAGAAGCCACGTCCGGAAGAGATCGACACGAACCTGATCAATGCGGGCCTGTATGTGCTCGACCCGGACGTGCTCGATCTGATCCCGGCTGGTGGTCCCATCTCGATCGAGCGCGAGGTCTTCCCGCGTCTCGTCGAGGAGCAGGCCGTCTATGGGGTCGCGCTCCCCGGCTACTGGCTCGACGTCGGCACGCCGGACTCCTACCTACAGGCTCATCGCGACGTGCTCGAGCGGAACTTCACCTCCGAGCTCGGCAACGCGCTCGGCGCCGACTACACCCTCGTCGACCCGGATGCCCGCGTCAGTCCGGACGCGCGACTAGTGCCGCCGGTCTTCGTGGGCGCGGGCGCGACCGTCGGCGCCGGCGCTCGCATCGGCACTCTCGCGGTGATCGGAGCGGGCGCCCGGATCGGAGACGGCGCGAGCGTCGAGGCGTCGGTGGTCGGCGCGGGTGCCGTCATCGGCCCGAGGACGCACATCGCAGGGTCGATCGTCGGGGAGGAGGCCGAGATCGGTGCCGGTTGCGGGGTGCGCGGCCTCTGCGTCATCGGACCTGGCGCGGAGGTCGGCGACGGGAATATGCTCGACCACGGGATGCGGGTCGCGGCCGACCAGAAGATCGCCGCGGGCGCAGTCTCGTTCTCGTGACGGACATCGACTCTCCCAACATCGACTCGCTCGACCGCTGGGCCTTCAATGTCCGGAAGGTCGAGAAGCCGTGGGGCTACGAGCTGATCTGGGCGCTCACGGACGTGTATTGCGGGAAGGTGCTCTTCGTGAAGGCGGGCGCCGCCCTCAGCCTCCAGTTCCACAACGTCAAGGACGAGTCCTGGCTCGTCCAGTCGGGCCGGGCAAAGCTCGAGCTGGGCGACGTGGGGCAGAAGGTGCTGAACGAGGAGGTGATCGGCGCCGGTGCGGCATTCCACTACGAGCCCGGCACCGTGCACCGCGTCACGGCGATCGAGGACACGACGATCCTCGAGGTTTCGACGCCCCAGCTGGACGACGTCGTCAGGCTCGAGGATCTCTACGGCCGAGAGGGAACCTCCGACGCGTAAAGCGAACCTTGCCATACTTGTGGTAAGGTTCGGCCGATGGAAGCGCTCACCGTCGGCGAGGCGGCCGCCCAGACGGGCTGGTCGGCCCGAATGCTCCGTTACCTCGAGACGGCGGCCCTCGTCGTCCCGAAACGGGCGGCATCCGGCTACCGCCTCTACGGCCTGCGAGAGCTGAATCAGCTCCGCTCGCTGCGCGATCTTCGCGCTCGGTATGCGGTGGAGCTCGACGACCTCGCGTTCGCCGCCCGGCTGCGCCGCGAGCCCGACCTGCGTGGCGCCGTGGAGACGTGGCTGCACGGAAGCACCCCGTCGGCCGACTGGGTCGATTGGGAGCAGCGCAAACACGAGCGATTGCTTGTCGCGTGACTGCACCTACACTGCTCCGCTGACCTGACGAAAGGGATACATGGCTACCACCAAGCGATACGACGTGAAGGATCTGGCTCTCGCCTCCGAGGGCGTACGCCGGATCGCATGGGCCGACCGGCAGATGCCGGTGCTGGCCGCGATTCGCGAGCGCTTCGAGAGCGAGCTGCCGCTGGCGGGCTACCGGGTCGCCGCCTGCCTGCACGTGACCACGGAGACGGCGAATCTGATGCGCACGCTCCAGGCCGGCGGAGCGGACGTCGTCATCTGCGCGTCCAACCCGCTCTCGACACAGGACGATGTCGCGGCCGCACTCGTCGAGGAGTATGGGATCTCGACGTTCGCGATCAAGGGCGAGGACAACGATTCGTACTACCAGCACATCGAGGCGGCAGTCGATCACAAGCCGCACATCACGATGGACGACGGCGCCGACGTGATCGGTGTCCTGCACACCGCCCGCCGAGAGCAGCTCGGCGACGTGATCGCGGGCACGGAGGAGACCACCACGGGCGTGATCCGGCTGAAGGCGCTGGAGCGCGACGGCAAGCTCGGCTTCCCGGTCGTGGCCGTCAACGAGGCGAAGACCAAGCATCTCTTCGACAACCGCTACGGCACGGGCCAGTCGACGCTCGACGGCATCATCCGGGCCACGAACGTCCTGCTCGCCGGGCGGACGCTCGTCGTCGCCGGCTACGGCTGGTGCGGGCGCGGCGTTGCGATGCGCGCCAAGGGCATGGGCTCGAACGTCGTCGTCACCGAGGTCGACCCGATGAAGGCGATCGAGGCCGTGATGGACGGCTTCATGGTCATGCCGATGGAGAAGGCCGCCGAGATCGGCGACATCTTCATCACGGCGACAGGCGACAAGTCGGTGATTGCGAAGTCCCACATGGAGCGGATGAAGGACGGCGCTCTCCTCGCCAACACGGGCCACTTCAACGTCGAGATCGAGCTGCCTGCGCTCCGGGCGCTCGCTACCGAGACGCGGCAGGCACGCGAGTTCGTCGAGGAGTTCACGCTCGCCGACGGACGCCGGCTCTATCTGATCGCCGACGGCCGCCTGGTGAACCTCGCCGCCGCCGAGGGCCACCCGGCCCAGGTGATGGACATGTCCTTCGCGAACCAGGCGCTCTCGGCCGAGTACGTCGTCCAGAACGCCGCCTCGCTCGAGAAGAAGGTCTACGTCGTGCCGGAGGAGATCGACAACGAGATCGCCCGGCTCAAGCTCGCGACCATGGGCGTCGACATCGATCAGCTCACGGAGGAGCAGGCGAAGTACCTGGCCTCGTGGGACGAGGGGACCTAACCCCAGAGAGCATCGTTCGTCTGGAAGCCGGCGCGGTCGTCTTGCTCGACCAGCGCCGGCTTCCGGACGAGGAAGTCGAGCTCCGGTGCGAGTCGGCCGCCGAGGTCGCCGAGGCGATCCGGACGCTCGCCGTCCGCGGAGCGCCGGCCATCGGCGTCGCCGCGGCCTACGGCTACGCGCTCGCGGCCGAGCGTGGTGAGGACCTTGACGCCGCCTACCGGGTGCTTGCCGAGTCGCGCCCGACGGCCGTGAACCTCGTCTGGGCGCTCGAGCAGATGCACGACGATCCGACCCCCGAGCGGGCGCGCGCCTTGCACTTAGCGGAAGTTGATCGGTGCAAGCGCATGGGTACACATGCATCAGCCCTATTCGGACCTGGCACGAAGGCGCTAACGCACTGCAACGCCGGCGGCCTTGCAACCGGGGGGTACGGCTCGGCGGTCGGCGCGCTTCGGAGGGCCTGGGAGGACGGGCTGCTCGCGCACGTCTGGGTGGACGAGACGAGGCCGCTGCTCCAGGGCTCCCGCCTGACGGCCTGGGAGCTCGAGGCGCTCGGCATCCCGCATGCGGTGATCGCCGACTCGGCCGCGGCGCACCTGATGAGCCGTGGCGAGGTGGACTGCGTCGTCACGGGGGCCGATCGGATCGCCACGAACGGTGACGCTGCGAACAAGATCGGAACGTACGGTCTCGCCGTCGCCGCCGCGCACCACGGCCTCCCATTCTACATCGTCGCCCCGACGTCGACGATCGATCCGGCGACCACGACAGGCGCGCACATCCCGATCGAAGAGCGAGACAGGGCGGAGCTCGGTACGCGCTTCGCCGCCCGAAACCCGGCTTTCGACATCACACCCGCCGCGCTGATTTCCGCGATCGTGACCGAGGAGGGCGTGCACCGGGCGCCGTATGCCGAGTCTCTGCCGCGCGTGGTGCACGCGTGAAGGCGATCATTCTCGCCGGCGGCTATGCGACCCGGCTCCAGCCCCTGACGGACGATCTCTCGAAATGCCTGCTGCCTGTCGGCGGCCGGCCGATGGTCGACTGGATCCTGGGATCGCTGCGCGCGGTTCCCGAGATCGACGAAGTGCATCTCGTCACGAACAGCCGCTTCGCACGGGACTTCCAGCAGTGGGCGGCGCTGAAGGACGGCGTCACCGTCCACGACGACGGCACTAGCTCGAACGAGGACCGGCTTGGCGCAATGGGCGACGTCGCCTTCACGCTCGAGCAGGCGCGAATCGACGACGACGTCCTGGTCGTCGCCGGCGACAATCTCTTCGATTATTCACTCGCCGACTTCACCGCGTTCTGGCGGAGGAAGGGCGTGGCCAGCGCTGTCGCGGTTCTCGACGTCGGCGACCTGCGGCTCGCGTCGCAGTACGGGATCGTGGACGTCGCCGATGACGACCGGATCACGTCCTTCGTCGAGAAGCCCGCCGATCCACCGAGCACGCTCGCGGCGACGGCGACCTACATCTACAACCGCGCGCACGTGCCGCTCGTGGAGCGATATCTCGCCGAGGGCAACGCGCCCGATCAGGTGGGCAGCTTCATCGCCTGGCTGCATTCGCGCGAGCCGGTCTACGCCTATCGGTTCGCCGGCCGGTGGCTCGACATCGGCGACAAGGAGCAGTTGCTCGCCGCCGACAACCAGCTCCGCCGCGAGAAGGGGCTGCCCGAGCGCGCCGAGTACCAGCTCGAGATCTAGTAGTCAATTGGCACGATTTCGTCACTCTCTCGTGACGGATCGAGACGTAGCGTCGAAGGAGTGCTGCTCGACGTCCTGCTGCCGAACCGCTGTGCCTCCTGTGACCTGCCGGGGCACGCGCTCTGCCCGGGTTGTCGCGACTCGCTGATCCGTCTCGGGCCACCGCTCTGTGGCCGCTGCGGGTCTCCCGGAGCCTGGCCGGTCAAGCGCTGCGCTGAGTGCAGCGGGCGGAGGCTGGCGTTCGCGTGCGCCCGCGCCGCCATCGTCTACGATGCCCGCGCCCGACGAGTTGTGCAGGCCTGGAAGGAACGTGGCCAGCGGCGGCTCGCGCGTCAGGCCGCGGCCCTCGTTGTCGAGACCCTCACTCGGCCGGACGTCGCAGCGCTGGCGTTCGTGCCGGCAGATGTCAATCGTGCGCTCGAGCGAGGTCACCGGCCGGCACAGGCGCTCGCCAACGAGCTCGGGCGCCTGTGGGAGCTGCCCGTGCAACCACTCGTCCGGCGGGCGCGCTCGGTCGAGCGGCAGCGGGGGCTCGGGCTGAAGGAACGTCGTCGGAATGTTGCCGGCGCCTTCGCCGCCGCACGGGCGGCACCGGCGCGCGTGTGCCTCGTCGACGATGTCTATGCGAGTGGCGCGACCGTGGCGGCAGCTGCCTCTGCGCTGCGGCGGGGCGGCGCCCGGAGAGTGGAGGTGGTGACGTTCGCACGAGCCGTGCGCTGAGCTTCTGACAATTGAGAAGGGGCTCCGTTAACCTGGGCTCATCCCTGGATGAAGGAGACGCGATGCGACTCGAGGTCAAAGGCCGAAACGTCGAGGTCAACGATTCGATCCGGAGATACGCCGAGGAGAAGCTCGAACGAATCGAGAAGCAACTCCCCGAGCCGACTCAGATCGAGGTGGAGCTCACGCTGGAGACGAACCCCTCGATCGCCGACGATCACATCGCCGAGGCGACGGTCTGGACCAAGGGCTCGACCCTGCGCGTCCGGGAGAGCTCGAGTGCGTTCGAGACGTCGATCGACCAGCTCTCGGACAAGCTCGAGCGCCAGGTGAAGCGGTACCGCGAGAAGCGGAGCAGGCGCGAGACGGGTCGGCGCGCGAACGGGCACCACTCGGACGAGCCGTCGTTCTCCGGCGAGCAGCTGGACAGGATGATCGTCAAGTCGAAGCAGTTCGACCTCCAGCCGCTCACGCCGGACGAGGCGGCGGTCGAGCTCGAGCTGATCGGCCATGACTTCTTCGTCTTCACGAACGCCGAAACCGGCCTGACGAACGTCGTCTATCGCCGCCGTGCGGGCGCCTACGGTCTGATCGAGCCGCAAGCCTAGATGGGCCTCTTCCGGCGCGACCGCCCACTGCACGAGCAGCTGGCGGAGGAAGGCGGCCTCGAGCTCGGATCAGAACCGGAGCGGATACCGTCGCGGCTCGCCGGCCTCATGCACGGGCTCGCGGACGGGTTCCTGACGGCACCGCCGGATGAGTTCGGGAACCCGTCCCCGCTCGGCGAGGTTGGGGTTCACGGCGTCCCGAGGGCGCGCAGGTGGGATGTCGTCGCGACCGCGCAGGCCGAGCTGCCCGGGGACGGAGTGCACTTCGTGGCGCTGCCCGACGGGACGCTCGTCGTGGAAGAAGACGTGCCGGACGGGTCGCTGACGCCGCTCGCGGACGCGATCGAGGTGACGCTGAACGCGCCCTACCGCGCCGAGGCCGTCAGACGGGAGGACGGCGTCTGGGCCGTTGCTGCGAACAGGATCCACGTGCGCGAGTTCCCCGAGGCTGAGAAAGATGAGCTGGAGCTCGTGGAGGACGGCAGCATCGTGATCGGTCGCCGTCTCGATGGCGACCTGTTCGAGATCGAGGTAACGCCGATCTAGGAGGGTTTCACGGCCCGGCGGCTCAACCGATATTCGCCAGACCCTTCTACGAGGGACGTGTGCTGCTGACGATCACCCAGGCGGAGAAGCCAAGCGTGCGTCCCGAAGCCCAGGTGAGTCCGCGACGGCCGAGCTGCGCCAAGAACCCCGGCTCGAACCTCCGGAAGAGAGCGTCCCGTTCGCCCGTGAGCCAGCGCAGCCGCAGCTCGCGGCCCGTCCCGTACGCGACGATGCCCTCGGAGTAGCCGAGGAACCGTGCGCCGCGCGGCAACTGGATCTTCCGGACCGCCCCGTTCTTGTGGATCTCGAGCCCATCGACCGTCTTCACCACGAGGCCCGGGGCGGCAAGGAGGGCCTCCTGGACGACCCCGGCCTCGAACGGCTGCTCTCCCAGCAGCTTGCCGGCGAGCGAGATCGTCAGCACGTGCCCGTTTGCAAGGACTGCGGCGTATCCCCTCGAGTGGGCGCTCAGCGAGACGACGGTGTCCGGCGCGGTCAGCGTGAAGCGGCGTGAACCGTTCGGAGCGAGGACGATGATCTTGCTGCCGGTCGCGTACGGCAGCGAGCCTTCCCACGCGCGCCCGAGAGTCACGGGTGGCGCGCCGTCGACGTCCGCGGTCAGGAAGGCGATCTTCCGCGCCTTCGCCCTGCCTGCCTTCGTCCACAACGACCATTCGCGGATGTTGCCGCCGATGTACGTCAGCCAGACTGCGCGGCCTCCGGTGGCGATCACGCCGGCGACGCCGCTGCCGGTGCTCGTGCTGACGAAACAGTGGCTTGCGAGCCGCTTCTCGGTGCGGGCCGCGGGATCCCAGAGCCGGATCTCGTGGCAGCGTGTCTTGAATTCGTCGGAGTAGGCGATGTCGGTACCCGCGATGCTCACGGCAGAGATCGGGCCGGCCACCGGCCGTTCGCGCGCCGTCGCCGAGGCCGCGGCCGGAACGAGTGCCAGAGCGAGAGCGAAGGGGAGAAGCCGGCGCACGCTCGGAAGCTACAGCGCGGCTGTTAGGTCACCGTGAAGCCGGGGTGAGCAAAGTGCGCAGCGGCTACCCTACCTCGATGCCGACCGCAGACTTCGGGAAGCTCGAGAAGGTCCTCCGCCTCGGCGAAGGACGGCGCATGAAGCGACTCGCCCAGCAGGCGGACTACATCGCCTCGCTCGAGCCGGACTTCCAGAAGCTCTCGGACGAGGAATTGCGCGGCACGACCGCGTCGCTGCGCGAGCGCCTCGCGAACGGCGAGTCGCTCGACGAACTGCTCTTCGAGGCCTACGCAGCCGTGCGCGAAGCGCGCTGGCGCGAGTCGCAGCAGCGGATGTTCGACGTTCAGATGATGGGCGGGATCGTCCTGCACGAGGGCGACATCGCCGAGATGAAGACCGGTGAGGGCAAGACGTTCGTCGCCGGTCTTGCGCTCTACCTGAACGGCCTCCCGGGCACGGGTGTCCATCTCGTCACGGTCAACGACTACCTCGCCAAGCGCGACGCCGAGTGGAACCGCCCCGTCTTCGAGCGCCTCGGCATGACCGTCGGCTTCATCCAGAACATGATGCCGTTCGCGGAGCGGCGCGAGGCCTACGCCGCCGACATCACCTACGGCACGAACTCCGAGTTCGGCTTCGACTACCTGCGCGACAACATGGCCGTCTCCAAGGACGGGCTCGTGCAGCGCAGCCATGCCTTCGCGATCGTGGACGAGGTCGACTCGATCCTGATCGACGAGGCACGGACGCCGCTGATCATCTCCGGCGAGCCCGAGACAGCCGCGACGACGTACTACGACTTCGCCCGCATCGTCAAGGAGCTGACCGGCGCGCCGGCGACGCGGAAGAGCGAGAAGGGCGAGGACGAGACCGAGCTCTCCGGCGCCGACTACCTCTACGACGAGAAGCACAAGACGGTCTCGCCGGCCCAGACCGCGATCGACACGATCGAGCGAGCGCTCGGGATCGAGAACCTCTACGACCCGCGGCACGTCCAGCTCGTCAACCACCTGATCCAGGCGCTGAAGGCCGAGTCGCTCTACCAGCGAGACGTCGACTACGTGATCCAGGACAACGAGGTCAAGATCGTCGACGAGTTCACGGGCCGGATCATGGAAGGGCGCCGCTGGAGCGACGGCCTTCACCAGGCGGTCGAGGCGAAGGAGGGCGTCCGAATCCAGGAGGAGAACCAGACACTCGCCACGATCACGCTGCAGAACTACTTCCGCCTCTACGAGAAGCTCGCCGGCATGACCGGCACCGCGAAGACCGAGGAGAAGGAGTTCGTCGAGATCTACAACCTGCACGTCGTGGAGATCCCGACCAACGTCCCGGTCACCCGGCTGGACGAGAACGACTACATCTTCAAGACGAAGGAAGCGAAGTTCGCGGCAGTGATCGAGGACATCAAGGAGCGCTACGAGAAGGGCCAGCCGGTGCTCGTCGGCACGATCGCCGTCGAGACCTCCGAGTACCTCTCCGAGCTCCTCAAGCGCCGCGGCGTACCGCACAACGTCCTGAACGCGAAGGAGCACGAGCGCGAGTCCGAGATCATCAAGGATGCGGGCCAGCCCGGCCTGGTGACGATCGCGACGAACATGGCCGGCCGCGGCGTCGACATCAAGCTCGGCGAGGGAGTTGTCGACCTCGGCGGCCTCTACGTCCTCGCGACCGAGCGGCACGAGTCGCGCCGGATCGACAATCAGCTCCGCGGCCGCGCCGGCCGTCAGGGCGACCCCGGCGAAACGCGCTTCTACCTCTCCGGCGAGGACGATCTCGTACGCCTCTTCGCAGGCGACCGGATCAAGAACATCATGGAGCGCTTCAAGCTCCCGGACGACCAGCCCATGGAGGCGAAGATCCTCTCGAACCAGATCGAGAACGCGCAGAAGAAGGTCGAGGAGCAGAACTTCGTCGCCCGGAAGAACGTCCTCAAGTACGACGACGTGATGAACACGCAGCGGCAGGTGATCTACGAGCAGCGCCGCCGCGTCCTCGACGGTGACGACCTCTCGGAGGACGTGCGCGAGTGGATCCGCGAGATCGTCGCGGAGAGCGTCACGAACGCGACCGAGGGCGACTTCGCAGAGGAATGGGATCTCGCGGCGCTCGTCAAGCAGATGGAGGCGCTCTACGGCAGCGACATCACGGTCGAGGAGCTGCGCGAGGATGTCGAGCTCGAACGCGAGGCGCTGATCGAGGAGTTCGTCGACGACGCGATCGAGACGTACAACGAGAAGGAGCAGGAGTACGGCGCCGAGCTGATGCGCGAGATCGAGCGCTACGTGATCCTCCAGGTCGTCGACTCGCGCTGGAGAAGCCACCTCGACTCGATGGACTACCTGCGCGACGGCATCCACCTGCGCGCGATGGCCCAGAAGGACCCGCTCGTCGAGTACCGCGGCGAGGGCCACGCGATGTTCGAGGAGCTCGGCGGGGTGATTCGCGAGGAGGTCGTGCTGACGCTCTTCCATGCCCAGGTCGAGGTCGAGCCGCAGCCGCTCGAGCCTCAGCAGGGGAACGGCACCCTCGTCTACGAGCACGAGACCGCGGCCGGCGCCGACGTGATCGCGGCTGCGGGCGGCGCGACCGGCTCGGTCGGCACGTCCTTCGCCCCGCAGGGAGGCGGCACCGCCACGGCGACGGCCGTGAACGAGCACAAGGACGTCGGCCGCAACGACCCCTGTTGGTGCGGCTCCGGCAAGAAGTTCAAGAAGTGCCACGGCGCGTAGCCGCCGTCTCCGCCTTCTAGAAGCCTTCTAGAGCTCGACCCGCAGGATCCGCGACTGGCGTCTATGATCCGCGCGGTCCGTTCGACCGATGCCCGAAAAAGGCTTGATTTCGTCCTGCGGTGGGCGTTCGAGCGGGGTCACTGTCCAGAACCCGTTGCAGGAGGAATGAAATGACGAGAACCGTTCTCGCCGTCGTGGCTGTGCTGCTAGCCGTGGCCGCGCCCTCTAGCGCAAGCGTCCGCGCCGTTCGGGATCCCATCCCCGGCGTCTACATCGTCGTCTTGAAGTCCGACACCGCCCGCTCTGCCGCCGACCCTGTTTCGCAGCGGCCGCTGGTGTCGGCCATGTCCCAACAGCTTGCTCGCGCCCACGACGGCGCTGTCACCGATGTCTACCAGTACGCCCTCAAGGGCTTTGCAGTCCGGTTGTCAGGCACGGGGGCCGAGGCCTTGGCGAACGATCCCCACGTGGCCTACGTGGAGCCCGACCAGGTCTATCAGGCCGTCGGCACCCAGACGCCCGCAACGTGGGGGCTCGATCGAGTCGACCAACGCGACCTGCCTCTGAACAACACCTACAACTACAACCAGACCGGCCAGGGCGTTCAGGCCTACATCATCGACACCGGGATTCGCGCGAGCCACCAGGAGTTCGCCGGCAGGATCGGGAACGGCTTCACCTCGGTGAACGACGGCAACGGCACGAACGACTGCAACGGGCACGGCACTCACGTTGCAGGCACGACCGGCGGCACCACGTACGGCCTGGCCAAGCAGGTCACGCTCCACGCTGTGCGCGTGCTCGACTGCCAGGGCTCGGGCACGACGACGGGCGTCATCGCCGGTGTGGACTGGGTCACCCAGAACCACACCAAGCCCGCCGTGGCGAACATGAGCCTGGGAGGCGGCGTGTCCTCCGCGCTCGACCAGGCGGTCGCCAACTCGATCAGCGCGGGCGTCAGCTACGCCATCGCCGCCGGCAACTCCAACGCCGACGCGTGCAACAGCTCGCCCGCTCGCGTCGCCTCGGCGAACACGGTTGGCGCCACGACGACGACCGATGCGCGTTCCTCGTTCTCGAACTTCGGCACCTGCCTCGATCTGTTCGCGCCCGGCTCGAGCATCACGTCGTCGTGGAACACCTCGGACACGGCCACGAACACGATCAGCGGGACGTCGATGGCGACACCGCACGTGACCGGCGCGCTCGCCCTCTACCTGCAGACGAACCCCACCGCGTCGCCCGCTACGGCGACCCAGGCGTTGCTCGCGAACACGACGCCGAACAAGGTCACGAGTCCGGGTACCGGGTCGCCAAACCGGCTGCTCGACTCGCTCTTCGGGGCCGCGCCGGGTGACGCGACGCCGCCCGCGACGTCGATCACCTCGCCCGCGAACGGCGCCACCGTCAGCGGCACCGTGACGGTGTCGGCGAACGCGAGCGACAACGTCGGCGTGAGCCGCGTCGAGCTCTACGCCGACGGAGCACTCGTCGGCAGCGACACCACGTCCCCGTACGCCGTCGCGTGGAACACGGCCACGGCTTCGAACGGCACCCACTCGCTCCAGACGCGGGCCGTCGACGCCGCCGGGAACGTCGGCTCGAGCACGGTCGTGAACGTCACCGTCAGCAACGCAACGGGTGGTGGCCAGCTGATCGTCAACGGCGGTTTCGAAGGCTCCGCCGCGCCGTGGACGCTCGCCGGAGCCGCCTCTTGGTCGACGGGGGGCAACCAGCACTCCGGCACCGGCTACAGCATCCTCGGCGCCTCGAACAGCGCGAGCGGCACCGAGTTCCAGACGGTCACCATCCCGGCCGCCCATCCGGCCAATCTCACCTTCTGGCTCAACATCACGACGGGCGAGTCCCTGACGACTGCTTTCGACTTCCTCTACGTGGAGGTGCGGTCGACGTCAGGTGCGCTGCTCGGCACGCTCGGCAGCTTCAGCAACCGCAACGCGACGGCGAGCGCCACCTCGTATACGCAGCGGGCGTTCAGCCTCGCGACCTGGAGAGGGCAGACGGTCCGGCTTCAGTTCCGGGGCACGACGGATGTGACGTTGCCGACCAGCTTCCGCATCGACGACGTCTCGTTGAGCTGAGCATTTGACGGAGGGAGGGCGGCCACCCGGTCGCTCTCCCTCCGCGCGCTACCATCCGGCGATGTCCGAGACCGCGATCCCACTCGACCAGCAGCTCGAGGAGATCAGAGCCCAGCTCGCCTGGGTTCGTGATTACCTTTGACCCCGACGCGGTAGCCTCACGCGTCGCCGAGCTCGAGCAGGAGCTGGGGGAGCCGGGCTTCTGGGACGACCAGGCCCGCGCGACCGCCGTCTCGACCGAGCATTCCCGCCTCTCGAAGCGCCTCGAGCGCTACGAGCGGCTCCAGCGCGAGTACGACGACGCAGCCGAGCTGCTCGAGCTCGAGCCCGACCTTGCCGGCGACATCGCCGCCCAGCTGCAGCCGCTACGGCGCGAGCTCGAACGCCTGCAGGAGGACGCCCTCTTCGACGGCGAGTACGACGGCGGCGACGCGGTGGTCTCCGTGCACGCCGGCGCGGGCGGCACCGACGCGCAGGACTGGACCGAGATGCTGCTTCGCATGTATCTGCGCTGGGCCGACGACCGCGGTTTCCAGACCGATCTCGTCGAGGCGAGCCCGGGGGAGGAGGCCGGCCTCAAGTCCGCCACCGTCACCGTCAAGGGCGAGAACGCCTACGGCCTCTTCAAGGCCGAGCGCGGCGTCCACCGGCTCGTCCGCCTCAGCCCCTTCGACAGCGCCCACCGGCGGCACACCGCCTTCGCGCAGGTCGTCACGGCGCCGCTGCTACCCGACGACAGCGCGGTGGAGATCAACGAAGACGACCTGCGGATCGACACCTACCGCGCCTCCGGGGCGGGCGGCCAGCACGTCAACAAGACCGACTCCGCCGTCCGGATCACCCACCTGCCCACCGGAATCGTCGTCCAGTGCCAGAACGAGCGCTCGCAGACCTCGAACAAGCAGACAGCGATGCGAATTCTCAAATCACGGCTCGTGGAGCTGCAGGAGGAGGAGCGAGAAGCCGAGCTCGCCAAGGAGCGCGGCGCGGCGCAGGACATCGGCTTCGGGAGTCAAATCCGGAGCTATGTGCTCCAGCCCTACCAACTCGTGAAGGATCTTCGCACCGGCTATGAGGTCGGGAACGCCCAGGGCGTGCTGGACGGCAACCTCGACGGCTTCATCCGCGAATACCTGCTCGCGAAGGCGGCGGGGAAGGTTGTCTAACCACCCCGTCGGCTAGAATGACGGTTTCCAGAGATGCCGGAGCGGGCCCTCGTGCGGCCGACTTCCCCCCAATTCCGGTGGCTGATCACAACTTGCAGACAGACTCGACTGAAACGACGGTCCTAGAGCCGCAAAACGGTGTTCCGACCGACCCCTCGATCGCGGGGACGATGATCGTGTTCGAGGGCGTGACGAAGGTCTACGACCCGAACGTGACCGCCTTGAACGACGTCTCGTTCGTGATCGAGAAGGGCGAGTTCGTCTTCGTCGTCGGCGCCTCGGGCTCGGGCAAGTCGACGATGATCCGCCTGCTCCTGAAAGAGCTCGAGCCGAGCTCCGGCCGGATCCTCGTCGGCGGCCGCGACCTGACCCGCCTCAAGCACTCCAAGGTGCCGCTCCTGCGGCGCAACGTCGGCTGTGTCTTCCAGGACTTCAAGCTGCTCCCCAACCGCACGGCGGCCGAGAACGTGGCCTACGCGCTCAAGGTCCAGGGCGACAGCACGGCGAACATCCGGCGCAAGGTGCCGGAGGTGCTCTCGCTCGTGGGCCTGTCCGACAAGACGAGCTCGCTGCCGGACGAGCTCTCGGGCGGCGAGCAGCAGCGCGTTTCGATCGCGCGCGCCGTCGTCAACCATCCGCCACTCCTGATCTGCGACGAGCCTACGGGGAACCTCGATCCGGACACGTCCGTCGGGATCATGCAGCTCCTCTACCGCATCAACCGCGCGGGCACGACGATCCTGATGGTCACCCATGACCGCGAGATGGTCGACAAGATGCGCCGCCGCGTGATCGCGCTCGAGGACGGCAGGCTCGCCCGCGACGAGCGCCGCGGAGGCTACGAGAGCGAATGAGGGCGTTCAAACTCCTCTTCTCGGAGTCGATCCGCTCACTCGGCGCGAACCTCTCGACCACGATCGCGGCGACGATGACCGTGCTGATCGGGATGTTCCTGCTCGGCCTGTTCATCGCGCTCGGCTCCTGGGCGCAGTCGTTCGGCGACCGGCAGAAGGAGAAGCTGCTCGTCAAGGTCTACTTCTGCACCGAGTCCACGTGCGCCCAGCCGGCGCGCCAGTCAGAGATCAACGCTGTCCGGGTGAAGCTCACGTCCCCGCCACTGAACTCGCTGGTCAAGGAGGTCACGTTCGTCTCCAAGGCCGACGCGCTCGACCGGATGCGCAAGCTGCAGCCGGAGATCGTCGCGAACCTGCCCGGGAACCCGCTGCCGGACGCGTTCGAGGTCACCGCGCTCGACGGGGCGAACGTGAAGGCGATCAGTCGTGCGCTCGAGTCGCCGGCGCTTCCCAAGGGGGTCGAGAAGATCAACGACGGCGGCGACGTCTCGGACCGGGTCGTCACCGTCGCGCGGGTTCTCTCGACCGCGTTTGCGATCGCGACGGTCGTCCTCCTCATCTCGTCGGCGCTCCTGATCGCGAACACGATCCGTCTCTCGATCTTCTCGCGGCGCCGGGAGATCGAGGTGATGAAGCTCGTCGGGGCCACGAACTGGTTCGTCCGCGGCCCGTTCATGCTCGAAGGTCTCATCTGCGGGGTGCTGGGCTCGCTCATTGCAGTGCTGTTACTGCTGATCGGCAAGGCGGTCGTGCTCGAGCGGGTGACAACACGCTTCGACGCCGGCGCGGGCGTGGAGGCCTGGTCGCTGACGACGATCTCCCTGATCGTGATCCTCGTCGGGTTGACCGTCGGGGCCATTGGGTCCGGCATCACGCTGCGCAGATTCCTGCAGGTCTAGGGACGCTTGGCATCTCGCCGGGAGCACCGCGGCCGCCAGAAGCGGCCGAGTCGCGGGCAGCGCCGTCAGCGGCGTGCCGCGCACATCCGGGTTCCCGAACCGGAGATCGTCCTTCCGTACCGGCGCACCGAGCCGGAGACCGTCGTCGCGCACGTCGGGCCGACCAACTCGGGCAAGACCCACTCGGCGCTCGAGTTCCTGGCCGACACGGGCCGTGGCGTCTTCGCTGCGCCGCTCCGGATGCTCGCCCAGGAGGCGCACCGCCGCCTGAGCGCCCAGCTCGGTGCCGAACACGTTGGCCTCGTCACGGGCGAGGAGCGCGTGAACGAGCGGGCTCCGATCATCTGCTGCACCGCCGAGATGGCGCCGCTCTCCGGTGAGGTACTCGTCCTCGACGAGGTGCAGTGGGCCGACGACAGCGAGCGCGGCTCCGCCTGGACGCGGCTGCTCCTCGCCGGCGAGTACCGCCACATCCTCCTCCTCGGAGCCGTCGAGGCGCTCCCGCTGATCGAGAACGCGTTCCCGCAGGCCGAGGTGCGCTTCTTCGAGCGCAAGGCGCCGCTCGACTGGACGGGCGCGGTCTCGTTTCAGAGCCTTCGGCCCGGCACCGTCGTCGTCGCGTTCAGCCGCCGCGCGGTGCTCGCGCTCGCAGGGGAGCTGAACCGCAGGCAGCCGGGAAAGGTCGCCGTCCTCTACGGGGCGATGCCGCTCGCATCCCGGCGGCTCGAGATCGAGCGGTTCGTGAGCGGCGAGGCCTCCGTCTGCTGCGCGACCGACGTCCTCGGCCACGGTGTCAACCTCCCGTGCGAGACGCTGCTCTTCGCCGAGTCGCAGAAGTTCGACGGCGAGGAGCGGCGCGATCTGCACGCCTGGGAGATCGCGCAGATCGCGGGGCGCGCGGGCCGCTTCGGATTGGTGGAGCGTGGCCACGTCGGCGTCCTGACCGGGATCGTCTGGGCGAACGCCGACCCCGACCTGATCCAGTCCGCGCTCGTCCCGCACGTGGAGCTTCCCGGCGGTCACATGGGTTACCGGGTCGTCGACACCGCGCGGTTGCGGCCGCGGCTCGAGGACCTTCCCGTCGACTCGCCTCAGCAACTCTCGGCGGTGCTTCGCGCCTGGCACTCGGCGGCGCTGCGGCAGTGGGCGACGGAGGGCTGGCTCTCGGTCGAGTCGATCGGCCCGTTGCTCGTCCGGCTCGACGCCGTGCAGCGACGGCTGCAAGAGCGCGGCCGCAAGCTCCCGCTCGAGCAGGTCTGGAAGCTCGTCAACGCCCCGGTCGACGAGGACAACGTCGAGCTGCTCGCGACGCTCGCTCTCGCGCTCGCCGGCGACCGTACCCAGCGGCCCGTGCTCCAGTGGCTGCTCGATGCGGGCCGCCTTCGCGATGCCTCGCTCGAGGACGCCGAGCAGACGGCGCGCACCGCGAGCATCCTGCGCTGGTTCGCGCTCCAGTACCCCGACGTCGGCGGCGTCACGCTCGAGAAGGCGGCCGAGCTCGAGGAGGCGGCCGCGCGCCGCGTCAGCGAGAAGCTGGCAGCAGAGGTCAACTCTCCCTCCGTGGGCCGGTGCAAGTCGTGCGGCCAGAGCTGCGCGCCCTGGTTCGCCTTATGCGAGAGGTGCTACGGCCGCCGGTAGCGCAACGTCACGGCCATCGTCGCAACGATCACGATCGCGGCGACGACGTTCGGCACGATCATGGCCCAGTTTCCGAGTGCGATGCCGTAGGCGAGCCACAGCAGGAAGCCGACGAAGAGCACGGTCATGTAGGCGACCGAGACTCCGTGCGAGGAGCGGTGATGGACGATCTTCCGGATCTGGAGCACGGGGGAGACCGCCATCGCGATTCCCCACGTCGCCGCGGAGAAGGCGAGAACGGTGACCACGGCGGCACGGTACCTGGAGCTGCCAACCCCACGACGCGCTGAGCCGCCGAGCGGCCGTGAGGTTCGCAGCTCCTACAATCGCCGGATGGCCAAACCGACAGGCACCAAGCTGATCGCGGAGAATCGCCGCGCCCGTCACGACTACGAGCTGCTCGACCGGTTCGAGGCGGGGATCGTCCTCACCGGGACCGAGGTGAAGTCGCTGCGCGACGGCCGCGTGACGCTCGCGCAGGCCTACGCGGACGTGCGCGGCAACGAGGTGTGGCTGATCGGCGCCGAGATCGCGGTCTACGACCAGGGCAACAGCCAGAACCACGAGCCCAAACGAGACCGAAAGCTGCTGCTCCATCGCGGCGAGATCGCGTCGCTCGTGGGCAAGGTGCGCGAGAAGGGCCAGACGATCGTGCCGACGCGCCTGTACTTCAAGGACGGGCGGGTGAAGATCGAGCTGGCGCTCGCACGCGGCAAGGAGAAGGGCGACAAGCGCCGTGACATCGCAGACCGCGAAGCGAAGCGGCAGATGGAGCGGGCCGTGAAGTCTCGCCGGTAGTGGCGCTCGCCACGAGGGAGGAGTAGGCTCGCCGCGACTGCACCGCTGACGAGGAGGCAACTGTGAGACGCGTCTCTCTAGCTGTCAACGGCGTTCGCCACGAGCTCGACCTGGAGCCGCGTGAGCTCCTCGTCTATGTGCTGCGCGAGCGCCTCGGGCTGACCGGGACGAACGTCGGCTGCGACACGTCCTCGTGCGGAGCCTGCACCGTGCTCGTGGAGGGCGAGTCGGTGAAGTCCTGCACCGTGCTCGGCGTCCAGGCGGATGGGCGCGACGTGACCACGATCGAGGGGCTCGCCGACAACGGCACGCTCCATCCGATCCAGCAGGCGTTCCACGAGCAGCACGGCCTGCAGTGCGGGTACTGCACGCCCGGGATGGTCATGGCGGTCGTCAGCCTGCTCGCGGACAACCCGGACCCGACCGAGGCCGAGATCAGGAGCGGGCTCGAGGGCAACCTCTGCCGCTGCACCGGCTACCAGAACATCGTCGAGGCCGTGCAGAGCGCGGCCGCAGTGGCGTAGGGAGGACGAGATGGCCACCACCGAGACCCGCACTACCGCCCGCGTCGTCGGCACACCGGTCCCCCGCAAGGAGGACCGCAAGCTCGTCACCGGGCACGGCCAGTTCATGGACAACATCAACCTTCCCGGCCAGCTCTGGCTGTCGGTCGTGCGCAGCCCGTATGCGCACGCCACGATCAAGCGGGTCGGGCTGGAAGGGGCGCGCGAGCTGGAGGGCGTCGTCGCAGCCTTCAGCGGCGCCGAGCTCGCGGCCGACTGGGCCGGCTCGCTGCCGTGCGCCTGGCCCGTCACCGAAGAGATCCGGATGCCGTCGCACTTCCCGCTCGCCTTCGACAAGGCGCGCCACGTCGGCGACGGCGTGGCGGTGGTCGTCGCCGAGTCGAGAGAGATCGCGAAGGACGCGGCGGAGCTCGTCGAGGTCGAGTACGAGCCGCTTGCAGCTGTCACCGATGTCGGCCGGGCGCTCGAGCCCGACGCCCCGATCGTCCACGACGACTTCGAGACGAACGAGTGCTACGTGTGGAAGCTCGATGCGGGCGAGATCGAGCAGGCCTTTGCCGACGCCGAGGTCACGGTCAAGCGCAGCTACCGCCAGCAGCGGCTGGTTCCGGCGGCGATGGAGCCGCGCGGTGCGCTCGCGCAGGAGCTCCCCGGCACGGGCGAGCTGACGCTCTGGTCGTCCACGCAGATCCCGCACATCCTGCGGCTCACGCTCGCGGGCGTCGTGGGTGTTCCGGAGGCGCGCTTGCGGGTGATTGCGCCCGATGTCGGCGGTGCCTTCGGCTCCAAGCTCGACGTCTACGCGGAGGAGGCGCTCTGCCTCGCGCTCGCGCGGCGTCTGAAGCGGCCGGTCAAGTGGATCGAGGAGCGCTCGGAGGCGTTCAACGCGACGATCCACGGCCGCGACGTCCTCCAGGAGATCGAGCTGGCCGCGACGGCGGAGGGAAAGATCACCGCCGTCCGTGTGCGGCTCGTCTCGGCGATGGGCGCGTATCTGCAGCTCGTGACGCCCGGCATCCCGCTGCTCGGTGCCTGGGTCTACGCAGGCTGCTACGACATCCCCGCCTACAGCTTCGAGTGCACCGGCGTGTTCACGCACACGACGCCGACCGACGCCTACCGCGGCGCGGGCCGGCCCGAGGCGACGTATGCGATCGAGCGCGTGGTCGACGCGCTCGCGACCGAGCTCGGGATGGATCCGGTCGAGCTGCGGCGGCGCAACTTCATCACCGAGTTCCCCGCGACGATCGCGTCCGGGCTCACGATCGACTCGGGCGACTTCAATGCCTCTCTCGATCGCGCGCTCGAGCACCTCGACCTCGATGCACTGCGTGCCGAGCAGGCCGAGCGGCGCGCGCGCGGCGACACGAAGGAGCTGGGAATCGGCCTCTCGACCTACGTCGAGATGTGCGGGCTCGCCCCCTCGGGAATCCTCGGCGCGATCCGCTACGTCGCCGGAGGGTGGGACGCGGCCACGGTCCGTTGCCTGCCGAGCGGCACCGTGCAGGTGCTCACCGGCACGTCGCCGCACGGGCAGGGGCACGAGACGTCGTGGTCGCAGATCGCCGCGGACGAGCTCGGCTACGAGGTGGACGAGATCGAGGTGCTGCACGGCGACACGACCGTCAGCCCCCTCGGGATGGACACCTACGGCAGCCGCAGCCTCGCCGTCGGTGGGATCGCGCTCCACCAGGCGGCGCAGAAGATCGTCGCCAAGGCGCGCACGCTTGCGGCCCATCAGCTGCAGGTGCCCGAGGACGAGCTCGACTACGAAGCCGGGACGTTCACGGCAGGCGACAGCTCGGTGACGATGAAGGAGCTCGCGTTCGCGGCGTGGTCCGCGCACGACATCCCGCCGGGCTTCGAGCCCGGCCTCGAGGCGACTGCCGTCTACGACCCGCCGAACTTCAGCTGGCCGGGCGGAGCGCACGCGGCCGTCGTCGAGATCGACACCGAGACCGGGGACGTGCAGCTGATCCGCTACGTGGCGGTCGACGACGTCGGCAAGGTCGTCAACCCGATGATCGTCGACGGCCAGATCCACGGCGGCATCGCGCAGGGGGTCGCCCAGGCCCTCTTCGAAGAGGCGGTCTACGACGAGGACGGCACGCTGCTGACGTCCTCGTTCACGAACTACCTCGTCCCCTCGGCGGCCGAGCTGCCCTCGTTCGAACTCGACCGCACCGAGACGCCGAGCCCGACGAACCCGCTCGGCGTCAAGGGAGTGGGCGAGACGGGGGCGATCGCCTCGCCGGCGGCGGTGATGAACGCCGTCGCCGACGCGCTCGCCCCGTACGGCGTCACCGACATCGACATGCCGGCCACTCCCGAGCGGGTGTGGCGGGCGCTGGAGGAGGCACGGCGATGATTCCCGCGGCGTTCGACTACGAGGTCGCCGAGTCCCCTGAGCACGCGGTCGAGCTGCTCGGCTCGCGCGAGGACGCAAAGCTCCTCGCCGGCGGCCACTCCCTGATCCCGCTCCTGAAGCTCCGCTTCGCGCGGCCCTCGCTGCTCGTCGACATCGGCCGGATCGACCGCCTGTCGTACGTCCGCGACGTCGGCGAATGGCTCGCGATCGGAGCGCTGACGCGCCACAAGGCGGTTCGCGACGATCCGCTCGTCCAGGAGCACTGCCCGATCGTGTCGCACACGGCCGGCCTGATCGGCGACCCGCAGGTGCGGCACCGCGGCACGATCGGGGGCTCGCTCGCGCACTGCGACCCCGCTTCGGATCTGCCGGCGGTGATTCTGGCGCTCGGCTCGGAGCTCGTGATCACCGGCCGGGACGGCGAGCGGACAGTACCCGCGTCGGAGTTCTTCCACGGAGTCTTCGACTCGGCCGTCGGGCCGCAGGAGCTGCTGACGGAGATCCGTGTGCCCAAGGTCGGCAACTGGACGGGCTGGTCGTACCTCAAGTACACCCGGCGGGCGCAGGACTGGGCGACGGTCGGCGTCGCCGCGCTCGTGCGCCGCGACAATGGCTCAGTTGACGAAGCGCGGATCGCGCTGACGAACATGGGCGCGACACCGGTGCGAGCGGCCGCGGTCGAGCAGGCCCTCGTCGCCGGCGAGGCCAATCCGGCGGCCTACATGGCGGACGGGACCGATCCCCCGACCGACACGTCGGCGAGCGCCGAGTTCCGCTCGCATCTCGCCCGCGTGATCGGCGGGCGCGCGATCGAGGAGGCGATGGCTAGGTAGCTTCGAGCGCCCCACGGACGATCACGACTCCCGGCTCGAGCACGTAGCCGTGGCGCTCGTTGAGCCGGCGGATCGGCTCGTTGCGGACCTCATTGGAGGTCTGCAACGACGTGAAGCCGTTTGCCTTCGCCCAGGCGATCTGCGTTCGCTTGAGCGCTGCGGCGATCCCGCGGCCGCGGTGGGCCCGCTTGACTCCCGTGAGGTCGTGAAAGGCACGCTCGGGGCTCTCTGGCGAGAGTGAGAGCTTGGCGTAGCCGACGACCTCGCCGTTCTCGAGCGCGGCGAAGACGGCGCGAGGGTCGTCGCTGTCGCCCTGCATGTCGCGCGCCAGCCATTCCTCGAGCGTGCCGATGTCGTCCTCCTCGCCGCCGGGGATGTCCGGTGCCGCCTCACGGGCAACCTCCCACAAGCCCTGAGCGAGCTCGGGCCGGTCTGACCAGGTCACGATCTCGATCCCGTCCGGCGGAGCCGGATCTGGGATCTCGGCCGAGGTGAGGTCGAGGACGAGGCGAGAGTTCCGGCCGACCTCGTGGTAGCCGTGATTTGCCGCCCAGGCGAGGCTGCCCTCGTCGTCCTCGGACACGGGTCCCTCGAGCTCCGTGCAGCCGTGGTCCGCCGCCCAGCCCTCGAGCGCGTCGAGGACGGCGATGCCGATGCCCGCGCCACGCTCGTCCGGCGGGACGAAGGCGGCGCCGATCGCGCGGTGCGCCGGCGTGTGCCAGCCGACGAGCGCGAAGCCTGCGCCGACCGTCTCGTCGTCGCGCTCCGCGAGCAGCCAGGCCATGTCGGTCGCCTGGTTGCGCCAGTCGACGAAGCCGGAGACGGTCGCGTACTCCCGCGGCTGCGCCTCCAGGGCCACCGCGACCAGTTCCTCCAGCTCGTCCGCGTCGATCTCGCGAATCCGCACCATGCGGCTACACTATGGAGTGAACACACATACGGGGGCGACCTGGTTTCGACGTGGTCGATACGCCGGTAGAGCTGCAAGCCGAGGTCCCCGGTCGGCCTCGTAAATCCACCGGGAAACGAACAAATGCGAAGAATGATCTCGCACTCGCTGCCTAGGTAACACTAGAGCTAGCGACGCCGCTCCTGGCTCGGCCCGAGGCCAGGGGAGCGGCGCCAACATCGGGCTCGGCGCCAAGGGAGAGCCAATTGCCCGCGACGCGACGCTTCAGGATGGCTAGCCCGTCGGTAGGTCGTCTGGGAACCGGCCGCCGGGTGAAATCAAAGCCCAGACTACGCTTGTAGATGCTCTTCCCGGTGCGTCCGCGGACGCGGGTTCGATTCCCGCCGCCTCCATTTCTCCCTGCTAGCGAGCTATTTCCCGATGGGAATAGTTCGCGCCGTAGGACGTCGATCGGAATGGTTGTCCGCGGTCACTCGCCCCAGACCTTCCGGAGCTTGTCTTCGAGGTCGGCGGGCGAGCCCTTGACGTAGATGTTCGCGGTCGCGCTGACATCGGCATGGCCGAGCAGCTGCTGCGTCGCGTAGATGTCGCCGGTAGCGAGATAACTCGGTTCCGGAGGTGTAGCGGGCGCCGTGCATCTTCTTCCCGTGCGTCGTCCCTTCGTCGACGACGCTGGTGCGGGTTCCTTCAGGAGGCTTGGTTTGCCGATGACGATAAGTGGACAAAGTCCACATATTCGACAAAGACGACATCAAGAGCTATAGTTGGAGGACGATGGCGACCAGGGAGCTACTGAACGTTCGCGATACGGCCCGAGCGTTGGGCGTGCACGAGAACACGATCCGCAACTGGGAGACCCGCGGCCTGCTGAGCGCGCTTCACCTTCCCGGCAGCGGCTTCCGGCGCTTCGCTGCGCAGGATGTCGAGCGTCTGCGCGCCGAGATGTTCGAGCAGCTCGCGCCCGCGACCGAGGGACCAGTCGTGAACCCCGGCCGCAAGCGCAGCGGCCGGCTCGTCTTGGGCGACGCGACCGAGTAAGGCAGGAGAAGCCGACCGGGGCCGCCGATAGGCTGGCCCGCCGATGTCGCCGAGACCCGAACGACCTTCCGACGCTGAGTACTACGAGCGCGATCGCGTCGAGCTCCTCAGTCAGGGTGACCTGTTCCGCGACGTGCCGCTCGCATATCCGTTGCCGGCCGACGAGCTCGTGGTCGACGACTCGGAGGGTGGAGGCAGCCGACGCTTCCTGAGCGGTCCGCTGGAGTTCGGCCCGGCGATGCTGACCACACCGAGCTGCTCCCTCAGTGCTCAGGGTGCGGCGGGCTACGGTCACCCGGTTCGAACACTCGTGCCGGTGATGCCGCTCGCGGAGATCGTAGGCGGCGGAGTCGTCAAAGAAACGGCGCTCGCGGACCTTCGGCGCTTCGATCACCTGATCAACTACATGTACCTGCCGCCGCTCGACGTCGACGAGCTCGAGTTCTCGATGCCGGAGAGTGTCACGCTCCTGTACATGCCCGTTACGCTCCACCACGCATTCCTCGAGGGCCAGCGTGTCTCGCAGCTCGCGTACCGCGGCGCGCAGCAGCTGCAGCGCAAGCTCGTCTGGTTCTACTCCGGTTGGCTTGAAGACGATCTCGACGCGTTCGACCCGCCGATGGACTGACCGCAGCACGCGTATTCGACCGGCACGCCGAGTGCGTCCGTCGAATGGAGCGAAACGGCAGCCCGCATAGACTCCGTTCCCGACCGATGAACGCTGAACTTGCTGAGCTCATTGCGCTTGTCGCTCATGGCAACGCGTTCGTCCACGGACTTCGGCCACCGACGGAGCTGACGCAGTCGAACTCGACGTTCCAGTACGTCCAGTCGGTTCGTTTCGTCCGTCCTCTCTATCCACCGTCAGCCGAGCCGACAACGGTCGCGACGACCACAGCTGCGTGGTTTGAAGCGATAAAGAGTGCTGGAGGGGAACGAATGTGGCTCGTGATTCCGGCCGTGACGGATCACAACTTGGTTGGGTTCGCTAACGCCGGCCCGGGTGCGATCCTTGTCACTCTTCGCGGGAGCGCCGAGGTCTGGACGGGGAGCTGGGAGGTGATTTCCCCGCAGCCCAGCGACGACCGAATCTGGACCGTGAGCTACGAGTCGATGCCTGCTAGCTTGGGAGACGTCGCCGTGGGTTCCGGAAGCGTGGACGACGCTATGGATGAACTGCGCGCTGTTCTTGGCGATGCCGCGGACTTCGCAGTTAGCGACCCCGGCCTTCGCAATTTCGCGAAGTGGCTTAGAGATGCAGTGGGGCTTCTCGATGATCCGCACCCGACGGCTCCGTACCACCCCGACATGCTTCCTGACGTCGGCTATTCGCTTGAATCGAGACGTCTCCTGGCGGCCTCCACGCGCGCATGGGTGTTCGGCGGCTTGGGCTCATGGAATGATGTCTATCTCGAGGACGAAAGCATCGGAACGGAGTACGAGCGGATCAGCAGTCGCCTGTGGCAGGCAGTCCTCGGCGGCCTGGAAAGTGCCGTTAACGCGTTCGAGCCCGTGCCTTGACGCACCTGGGTTGAGCGGAACGTTGCGCGGGTTCGATTCCCGCCGCCTCCACTTCTCTCGAATCTGGCTAGCTCTCTAGGGGGTCGCAGCGAAGCAGGATCGCCGCTGTAACACTTGCGGCGATCCTGCAGCGACTGGAGACGACGTCGTACTCCAAGGAGTACTCCGCGTCCGTCTGGCCCTCGGTTACGGGCGGATGACGGTCCCGTCCGCCCGGCGCGTCTCGGGCCACGCGCCGTTGAAGACGTGCTCCGGGAACGGGTATTTTGCGGCAGCCTGCTCGTCGAGATCGACGCCGAACCCGGGCTTGCCGTTCGACCACATCGCACCGTCGCGAATCTCCGGGCAGCCGGGGAACACCTTCTGCGTCCGTTCGGAGAAGGACGGCCCGATGTTCTCCTGGATGCCGAAGTTGGGAGCGTTCAGGTCGAGATGGAGGTTCGCTGCCAATCCGACGGGTGACGTGTCGGAGGGCCCGTGCCACGCGGTTCGGACGCCGAAGAACTCACACAATGTCGCGAGCTTCCTTGCGGGCGTGAGCCCGCCGATGTCCGAGATGTGGACACGCATGAAGTCGATCAGGCGGTCGCGGACTACCGGGACGTACTCGTTCTGGTTGACGTACAGCTCGCCCATCGCGATCGGCGTGCTCGACTGCGCGCGCAGCAGGCGCAGGTAGTCGTTGTCCTCCGGCGCGACGGGGTCCTCGAGGAAGAACAGCTTGTAGGGCTCGAGGTCCTTTGCGAGCTGGACGGCCATGATCGGGGGCAGGAGCTCGTGGACGTCGTGCAGCAGTTCGATCTCTTCGCCGAGCTGACCGCGGATGTGCTCGAACATGTTGAGGACGTGGCGGCAATACGGGCGCGGCTCCCATACGCTCCGCTCCAGATCGAGCGGGCGCCAGAGCTCCTCGGCATCGTTCGCGGCGCTAGTGGCCTTCCCGAATGCCCTGCCGGGCACCGGAACGTCCAAGCGGAAGTGGCGGAAGCCGCTCTCCAGGTAGCCGCGGATCTTGTCCTCGAGCGCCTGGAAGTCGCGGGCCGCCGCGTGCACGTACATCGGCGCGGCGCGCCGGCTCCTGCCACCGAGCAGGTCGTAGACGGGCATACCGGCCCGCTTCCCCTTGATATCCCAGAGCGCCATGTCGACGCCGGACAACCCGTTGTTCAGCACCGGACCGCTGCGCCAGTAAGAGCTGACGAACGCCGCCTGCCAGATGTCCTCAATGTCGTCGGGGTTCCGTCCGAGCAGAAACGGCCGCAGGTACTCCTCGATCGCGGTGACGACCGCGAGCGGCCGCTGTGTGAAGGTCGCGCAGCCGAGGCCGTAGAGCCCGTCGTCACTCGTCTCGATCTTGACGACGACGAGGCGAATACCGTCGGGCGCGGTGCAGATCGCCCTGACGTCCGTGATCTTGATCGGCTCCATACTGCTCGTCGGTTCCCACGCCGGCGTCATCGCCGGCTGGATCGTGGTGGCCTTGACTGTCTGCGACATGCACTTCTCCTTAGTCAGCCGCGCGTCCCGCGGCGGGGGGTGGTCGTAGCGCGCTCGTCGCGGCGCCAGGGGGTAGCGGCCCGTCCGGTGACGCCGGTCTCGAGCGCGAAGAGTGCGCCGGCGTGCGGCTCGGCGCGCAGAGCCTCCGGGGTGAGGCTGCCGCGCGCAGTCGTGATGTACAGCGTCGACATGCGGGAGCCGCCGAACGTGCAACTCGTGACATGTCGAGTCGGCACGCGAACGATGGTGTCCAAGCGGCCGTCCGGCGCGTACCGGAGCACGGCTCTCCCGCCCCAGAGCGCTACCCAGACGCAGCCGTCGTTGTCGACGCACAGCCCGTCAGGGACTACTCCGTCCGGCTGCTCGAGCTCAATCAGCGATCGAACCGGCCCGGCGCCGCCGCTGTCAAGGTCGTACTCGTAGCCGGTGACGACCGGCTTGCCGGAATCGACGAACCACATCGTCCGCGTATCGGGGCTCCAGTCGAGCCCGTTCGAGACCGTCAGCCGCGAGAAGACAGGGGTCGCGACGGGGCCGTCGTCGAGCCGGTACAGCGTTCCGGCTGCCTCACTCCCATCCTTCGCGAGCGACCCGGCCCACGCACGGCCGGCGGGATCGCATTTTCCGTCGTTGAACTGCAACCCCGGCGCGTCGGCGAGCACGGGGAGGACCATTTCGCTCTCGCCGTCGTCGGCGAGCACGGTGAACCCGACTTCGTCCGCAAGCAGGAAGCCACCCCCGGCGGCCGGCAGCGCGGCGCCCACGGTGCGCCCGATCGAGTAAGTCCGCACCGGTGCCCCGTCGGCCGTGCACACGTGAACTGCGCCGGCGGTGATGTCGACGTAGGAGAGGGCCGCCCGCTCGGCGTCCCACGCCGGTCCTTCACCGAGGTCGGCACGCACGTCCGCCAGCAGCTCGGCGTCGACGATGGCGGGAGTCACGGCCGGCCGACCGCGTCGAATTGCAGCTCGTCTGTCGACCATAGGTGCTCGGCCTTCCAGTTCAGCAGCGACTGGGCCTTGCGCGAGTCGATCGCTGCGACCCGGCCCTCGAAGACGGTGCGTCTGGGAACGGTCGGGTAGTAGACGTCGAGCAGTTGCGCCGTCGGGTAGGGCACCAGCGTTTCGGGTGCGGCGAGGCCGACGACGTGGAACCCGGGCTCGGGCTCAGTGAGGCCGGCGACCGCAGCTGCCGCCGCGTCGCGAGTCTCGAGATACGTCCAGAACTCGGTGGCGCCGAGGTCGGGATCGGCGGCGAACTGCGCAGCGCGCTCAGGCAGCTCCTCGTCCAGACGCCCGAGGAACGGGAAGCGGATCGCGACGACCGACAGACCGTGTCGCCACCACATCATCTGGGCGGTCAGCTCGTCGACGTGCTTGGACAACGGGTACGGATTTTCGATCTGCGTTGGAATCTGCTCGTCGATCGGCAGGTAGGCGGGCTGTCGCGGGCCGACGGTGAACGGCAGGCCGACGACGGAGTAGCTGCTGGCGATAACCGCGCGTTCGATCCCTGCCTCTGCGGCCTGGTGCAGCACTGTGAAGGTCGCGGCCGTGTTGCCGCAGAACACCTCCTCCGCGGTCCCGAGCGACGGCTCGCGAAGCGCCGCCAGGTGAATGACGGCGTCGACTCCGCTTAGCGCGTCGCGGACGACCTCGACGTCGCTCGCGCTGCCCAGGACGACCCGGTCGACGACGAGCTCGTCGCTCTGCCGTAGCTCGAGCGCCGTCACGCCGACGCCGCTGCTTTTGAGGAGCGTGACGACGTCCCGACCCAGCAGGCCGGCTGCGCCCGTGACGAGGACGTGCTCGAGCGGTCGGCGCCTCATCGCTACGAGCAAACCCGGAGGACGTCAGAGGGCTGCTCGAAGACCCACTCGGCGTCGTCTGCAGCGCCGCTGTCCGGAAAGCCCCACACGGCGGCACCTCGGCCCGCTCCGGCTGCTCGGGCCGCGTGCATGTCGACGTGGCTGTCACCGACGACGAGCAGCTCGCGCGGATCGACCTGCAACGCCTCTGCGAGCATCAGGACGGGCTCTGGGTCGGGCTTCAGCTTTGTCACGTCGTCGGCGGTGACGATGGCCGCGAACTTGTCGAGCAGGCCGAAATGCTCGAGAAGCGGTACCGCCCCGGTATCCATCGAGGTCACCACTCCGAGCGCGCACTGCCGCGCCGCGAGATCGCTCACCACCTCGGCGACGCCCGGGTACAGCTGCGATGCAGTCAGGTAGATCGCCTGGTAATGCTCGGACAGGCTCTCGGTGAGGAAATCGGCGTCGGTAGCGTCGTACATGCGCACGATCTCGATCAGGTGCGGGCCGAGCGTCCGGACGATCTCGTCTCGAGGGATCGGCCGTCCGATCACCGGCGAGAGCACGGCATTCCAGCTTGCCTCCATCGCGGGCAGCGTGTCGACGAGGGTTCCGTCGAGGTCGAACGCGACCGCCTTGAAGGGCGGGCGAGGCCGCGCGTCCGCCCTGTTTGGACGCGCGGCATGGTCGTGGCCGGGGTCGGCAACCGGCATCAGCGGCTCACGCCCCGGCACCGACTTCCGAGCGCACCTGCGCTTGCGTGTCTTCGTCTGCGGCACGCCAGCCGTTGCCCGAGAGCCGTGGCGGCAGCTTGTAGTAGCCGGGCGCGATCAGGCCCGCGAACGTGGACTTGCCCGAGCCCGAGAGCGAGGGGTTGTGGTCGGTATGCCCGATGTACGTCTCGCTGGCGGTCGCGGCTTGGATCATCGCTTCCATCGCGAAGCTCGGGTTGTCGTAGTCCTCGTGCGTCGTGACCGGACACCCTGTGCGTTCGGCCAGCATCTTCAGCAGCGCAGGGTTCAGCGCGCCGCCGCCGCCGACGATGATCTCGTCGACCGTGCCCGTCGGGCCGTTCGCCGCCGGCTGCGCGTACCGCTCGAGGCTGATCGCGATCGACTCGACTGTCAGGGCGGTCGCGGTTGCAACGGCATCGTCGGGCGTCATGCCGGCCTTCTCAGCGAGGTCGGCCACGCGGCGCACGAAGTGGGTCCCGTACTGCTCGCGGCCGGCCGCCTTCGGCGGGGCCATCTGGATGTACTCGTCTTTCATCAGCTCCTGCAGCAGCTCGTCGCTGACAGTGCCTCTGGCCGCACGCTCTCCGTCGCGGTCGAACAGCTCGGCGCCGTCTGTGTAGTACCGCACGAGCCCGTCGATGACCATCACGCCGGGACCGGTGTCCATACCGACAACCGATTCGATCCCGCCCTCGGCGGGCATGAAGTTGAAGTTGCCGATCCCGCCGATGTTCTGGACAGCGCGGTTGATCTGACCGTCGTGGTACAGGGCGTAATCGACGAGCGGCGGTGTCGGCGCGCCGTTCCCGCCGGCGGAGATGTCCGCGTTGGCTCCGTCGCCGATCGTCGTGACGCCGGTGCGGACCGCGACCCGGTTCAGGTCGCCGATCTGCATGCTCGAGCCGAGCTGCTTGCCGCGCCACTCGAACGGCAGATTGTGCGTCGGCATGTGGTACATCATCTGTCCCCAGATGCCGATGCAGTCGACGTCCGACATCGGCGTGCCGTGCTGCTCCGCCACGAGCAGCGCTGCCTCCGCAAACAACTCGCCCATGATCGCGTGCATGACGCAGAGCTTGTCGATCGTCGACTTCTGATATTCGAACAGCTCGAGCAAGCTCAGCCGCGTCTCGTCGTCGAACTCGACGCAGATGAAGTGCTTGAGCTCGAGCTTCGCGGTTTCGCAGGATCCCTGGATCCGGACGAGCGCGGCGTCAATGCCGTCGAGAGAGCTCCCTGAGCCAAGGCCGATGACCAGACGCTCGTCGGTGTGCGGAAGCGGGGGTGCCCCCATCCGTTTTCTTGGCGCTTGTTCCGTCACGTCGCTGCTCTCCTTTCGGTCGGATTTGCTCTGGGTCATCATCGCCCGGAGACGGTGCGAGCTCCGCATCGTCGATGGCGTGGGTGGTCTACCGGTGAACGCGTGCGTTGCCGCCTGCCGCCAGTCGCTTCACCTCCTCGAGTGTGGCCATCGAGTTGTCACCCGGGGTCGTCATCGCGAGTGCCCCGTGGGCGACGCCCAGCTCGAGCGCCTCTTCGATCTCGAGTCCGCTCAGCAGGCCGTAGATCAGCCCGGACGCGAAGGAATCGCCGCCGCCCACTCGGTCGAAGATCTCGAGCTCAGACCGTGACTGTGCCTCGATCAGGCGGCCCGCGACGAAGCAGAGCCCGCTCCAGCTGTTGACGCTCGCCGACCTGACGGACCTGAGACTCGTCGCCACAATGGCCAGGTTCGGGTAGTCCTCGACCGCCTGCTCGAACACCGCCGCGTAGTCAGACGGGTCGAGGTTGGTGTAGTCGTCGTCGACGCCCGTGAGCTCGTACCCAAGAGCGATGCTCAAGTCCTCTTCGTTGCCGAACAGCACGTCGGCAAGCGAGACGAGTGCACGGTTGACCTTCCTCGCCTGCTCGGCCCCCCCTACGCCGGCCCACAGCGATGGGCGGTAGTTGAGGTCGTACGAGACGACGACTCCAGCGGCGCGCGCCGCCCGCATCGCTTCCTCCGCGACGGCGGCCGTCGTGTCGGAAAGCCCGGCGAAGATGCCACCGGTGTGAAACCAGCGCGACCCCTCGAGCTCGAGGATCGCCGACCAGTCGATCTCGCCAGGTCGGAGCTGCGAGGCCGCCGTGTGACCACGATCCGAACAACCCACGGCGCCGCGGACACCGAAGCCACGCTCCGTGAAGTTGAGGCCGTTGCGGACGGACCGGCCGACGCCGTCGTACGGGCGCCACACGACGTGCGACGTGTCGACTCCACCCTGATGAACAAGATCCTCGATCAGACGACCGACCGGGTTGTCGGCGAGGCCAGTTACAACAGCCGTCCGCAAACCGAAGCATTTGCGGAGGCCGCGCGCGACGTTGTACTCGCCGCCGCCCTCCCAGACGCGGAAGGTCCGCGTCGTCGCGATCCGTCCGTCTCCTGGGTCGAGCCGCAGCATTACCTCTCCGAGCGCGACGACGTCCCAGCGTGCGCCGTTTCGTTGCAACTGCGGCAGCTCAAGCATCGGCTCGTACTTCCGCGACGATTGCTGTCGCTTCCCGGGCGAGCACCTCGATCCGGTCGAACCGCCGTTCGTTGATTAGCTGCGGCGCGACCATCCAGCTACCGCCGCAGGCGACCACCTGCGGCACGCGCAGGTAGTCGGCCAGGTTCGACGCATTGATTCCGCCCGTGGGCACGAAGCTGACGTCCCGAAACGGCGCGGTGAGCGCTTTTAGGAACGCGACGCCTCCGATCGCTTCGGCCGGGAAGAACTTCACCAGTTTCGCGCCCGCTCGCGTCGCCGCGTCGACTTCGGTCGGCGTGCACGCGCCGGGCATCGCCAACACGCCGTAATTGCGGCACAACTCGATTACCTCGAGGTCGAGCCCTGGTGATACGACGAACTGTGCGCCGGCCTCGATGACGGCTCCCGCGTCGGCGGCTGACCGCACCGTGCCGGCGCCGACGAGCACGTCGGGATGCGATCGCCGGAGTGTTGCGATCGCGAGAAGCGCGGCACCGGTTCGCAGGGTCACCTCGACCACGGGCAGTCCCGCTGCAGCAAGAGCGTCGATCAGGAACGGCGCGTCGCCGGCCGCGGCCAGCTCGACCACCGGGACGATGCCCAGCGATCGTAGGGACGCCACCGCATCCGCTTCATCGGGTCGGAGTTGCGCCGCTGGACCGAGCTCCATACCGCCGCTAACCCGTGCGCTGCAGGTTGATGGTTGATGCGCTTGACATGCGGGCGACCGTACCCGATACTCGTCCGAAATGGAAGCCCGTTCCAGTGTGCGGAATGCATCCACCCGACGCCAGCCGCGCGTTCCGCCGCCTTCGCTGGCAACGGACGCGCCGACCAACGACTTGGGCGTGACGGCGCTGTCGCGCGGAATCCGCGTCCTGGAGGCTGTCGTCGAGGGCGGTCCGGGATCGTCGATCGCAGAAATCGCAGCGCGCGTTGCGCTGCCGAAGTCGACCGTGCACCGATTGCTCCACACATTTGTCGCACACGGCTACATCGAGACGACCGGCGATGGCTACTACCGTGGCAGCTCGCGGTTGCTTGCGCTCGCAGGACGAATCGTCGGAGCGATCAACTACGGGCGACTCGTCGAGCCGGTCCTGCGTCGCCTGCAGCAGCACACGCTCGAGACGATCCACTTCGGAGTCCTCGACGGGGTCCAAGCGATTTACGTCGAGAAGCTCGAGGGCCGGCGCGCGTACCAGATGACATCGCGAGTCGGGAACCCGATTCCGCTCCACTGCTCCGCGATCGGAAAGGCGATCCTCGCCTTCCTGCCGAAGCACGAACGCGTAGCGCTCATCAACCAACTCGCGCTCGTCCGAAGGACGCGCAACACGATCAGCTCAAAGCGCGCGCTCGAGGACGAACTGCGCCAAACGCGCGGGCGGGGGTGGACCGTCGACGAGGAGGAAAACGAGGTCGGCATCCGTTGCCTGGGCGCGCCGGTCTTTGACCACACCGGCGGTGTCGTCGGTGCGATCAGCGTTTCGGGTCCTGTCTTCGACTTCTCGCCCGAACACGCCGAATCGTTCGGGCCTCGTCTCCTCCTGGCTGCGAGGGAGGCTTCGGAAGCACTCGGCGCTCCACCCGAAGTCGTAGCGCGAGTCGGCAGCGAGGAGCCGTCATCTCCCAGTCCCTCCGACCGCCCTCGCGCATGATGATCGACGCGTCGCGCTCCGACTCGGCAGGCGGCGGGTCTGTCGCAGAGGAAGGCGTACGGCGAACGGTGCTGAGCGCAGAGGGGATCTCGAAGCAGTACGGACACGTCACCGCGTTGGACTCGGTCGATCTGTCGCTCGCCGAGGGCGAGATTGTCGCTCTCGTCGGCGACAACGGCGCCGGGAAGACGACACTGGTCTCGATCTTGACCGGGCTCATCCAGCCGGACGCCGGTGAGTTGCGGCTCGATAGCGAGCCCATCTGGATCGACAGCCCGCGTCGCGCCCAAGAGCTTGGAATAGCCACCGTCTTCCAAGACCTCGCGCTCGTCAACCAGCGCGACGTGGCCGCAAACCTCTTCCTCGGTCGCGAACCGCGTCGGTTCGGCCTCGTCGTCGACCGCCGGCGAATGATTCGCGAAGCATCCGCCGCCATCGCGCGGCTGCGCGTCGGCCTCCCGAACGTGCGCGCTCTGGCGAGCGACCTCTCGGGCGGGCAGCGCCAGGCGGTCGCAGTCGCGCGCGCGATCCTGCGTGAGAGCAGGGTGTTGCTCCTCGACGAGCCAACGGCCGCGCTCGGCGTGCGCGAGGCTCGACGGGTCGTCGAGTTCGTGAAGGAACTGCGCGCCGACGGGCGGATCTCGATCTTGTTGATCAGCCACAACATGGACAATGTCTTCGAGCTCGCTGATCGAGTGGTCGTGTTCAGGCAGGGAAAGAAGGTTGCCGAGCGGCTTGTCGCCGAGACTTCGATGGACGAGATCGTTGGTCTCATCGTCGGGGGCCGGTTCACCGGTTCGAGCCAATGAACAAGACCGATGCGGTCCAGCCGGCGGCGTTCGATGACAGCGTTTCTCGCGGCAATCTGTTCCTGAGTCGCGTGCTGCGCGAGTTCGGGCTCACCGCGGTCACCATCGCCGTTTTCGCGTTTTTCTCGATTTACGCGCAGTACTTCTTCGGACTGGACAACGTCTACGACATCGCGCGTGTCAGCACATACACGCTCATCGTCGGCGTGCCGACGACGTACCTTTTCATCGCCGGCGAGTTCGACCTCTCGATCGGCCCCAACTTCGCGCTGTGCAACGTGTGCATGGCACTCGCGATCCTCAATCACGATCTCAACCCCTGGGTTGCGGCAGGGATTGCTGTCCTGCTCGGTACCGGCATCGGCGCGGTCAACGGCTTCGTCACGACCGTCATCGGCGTGCCGTCCTTCATCGTCACGCTCGGCATGCTGAGCGTGTTGTCGGGACTCGCACTCGTACTCACCGCCGGAGCGGCGGTGAATTACCCGGACAATCTCGAATCGAGTTTCTTCACCGTGACGAACGGCGTCATCGGCGGGCTCAACAATCTTCCGGTCTCGATTCTGTGGGGTCTAGCCGCGGTGATCATCGGCGCCTGGGTCCTGAGGTACACCCGCTTTGGCTACCACGTCTACGCCACGGGCGGAAACCCACGCGCGGCCAGGGCCGCCGGTATCAGCACGCGAGGCGTCAAGTTCTGGTGCTTCGTCCTGACGGGCGCGAGCTGCGGGGTGGTAGGCGCGCTCCAAGGAGGATGGCTCAGGCAGGGAGACCCCGTCGGCGGCTCCGACTTCACACTCCTCGTCGTAGCTGCGGTGATCATCGGGGGCGTCGCGCTCACGGGTGGCGAGGGCAGCGTCTACGGCACGCTGCTCGGGGCTTGGATCATCGGCATGCTCTACAACGGTTTCATCCTCCTAGGCGTCCAGTCGTACTGGAATCAGTTCTTCATCGGACTGGTCATCGTGTTGGTTGCGAGCGGCGAACTCGCCCTGAAGCGGAGGGATGACCTGGGCGAGTTCATTCGGTCCTCGCGTCGCCGACTGAGCCGCAGATTGGTGCCGCAAGCCTTCGCGGGGCGATCTGCGCGCAGGCAGAAAGGAGGCCCGGCCAGCAGTTAACCGGCAGAGCTCGGGTTCACGCGTCCGCAGGCCAAAAGAGAGAAGGAGGAAGGAACGATGGACGATTGGGACGAAAGCATCGATCGCCTAGCCGACGGCAGTGCGCGAATCAGTCGCGCCAAGCTGCTCGCTGGAGGCGTCGCCGGGCTGGGAGGTCTCTCGCTCGCGGGCCAGCTCGCCGAGGCTGCGTCCGCGGCAGCGCCGTTCCAGCGCGGCCCGAGGCGCACGATCATCTGGGCGGTCTCCGAAGCTGCTGCGTGGCAGGCGCCGATTGATGTCGGGTTCCACGACGCCGCCGCGCTCATTGGCTGGAAGTACCAGAAGGTCGTCGGCCAGGGTTCGAGCCCCGAGAACCAGGTGAACGTGATTAGGCGAGCGACGCTGGCGAAGCCCGACGTCCTCGCCAGCAACTACTGGTACAAGCCGCAAATGTCTGCGTTCGCCGATGCGCAAAAGGCCGGAATCTTCACGATGGCTATCGAAGCCGATGGATGGCCAGCCGACCGTAATAAGCTCGGGATGTCTTACGTAGGTGTGGACAACTACCTGAGCGGGTTCACGCTCGGCCAAAGGCTGGCGAGCGAACTCGTGAAGAAAGGCAAGAAGACCGGCACGTTCGTCTACGGAGTTCCGTTCCCGGGCTCAACGAATCTGGAAGTGCAAGGGAAGGGCATCAGCGACGCGATCGATAAGGCGAACAAGAAGAACGGGACCTCGTTCCGCGTCGAGAACTTCCCCGACAAGGCTGACTCGAACATCGCCCAGTCGTCGGGCCTGTACCGAGCGAAGGTGAAGCAGCTAGGCAGCAAGTTCGTCGGCGCGACGAGTGGGTCGGACAATTTCCCCTCGATCATCATCGACGTGCTCAAGAGCACCGGAAAGAAGCCCGGTGACTACGTCCTCGGCGCGTTCCGCTCACAGCCTGCGACGTTGAAGGCGATTCGCGATGGCTGGGTCGCCGCCTCGTCCGACCAGTCGTACTATCCGCCTGGATTCATGTCCACGCTCTATGCCTGGCTGTGGCTCGACAGGCGGATGCCCCCGCTCGACTATGAGACCGGCGGTGGGCTCATCGACAAGAGCAACCTCGGCGAGATCCAGAAAAGAGAAGCGCGGATCAACGACCTTGCCAAGAAGTATGGCATCAAGGTTTCCTGATGTAGTCCCTATGCGTCAGAACTTTCAACCGCCGCTCGCCGCGGGCAGTGCCGCATAGAGCGTCCGACTAGGGAGCGCCGCGTGTCTTCGTCGCAACTCGTACAACGAAGAAGCGCGCGGCGCTCCTGGGGTCCCACTCTGCCTCCTAGCGGCACGTCTCCGAGAGGGGCATGGCATCTGGGCTGAGCCGCAGTAAGATCGCGCGTCCCCCACCGATGGAGAGTCGATGCCTGCCGCCGCGTTCCCCGAGAAGATCGGTTTCTGCTTCCACGATGTGCCGCCGGGGAGCCGCGTCGTGGCTCTCGCGAAGCGTGCGGAGGAGCTCGGATACTCGTCTCTCTGGGCGGCCGAGACGAGGCTGACCCGCGACGCGATCTCGGTGCTCGGCGCGCTTGCGGCCTCGACGGAACGAGTGCAGCTCGGGTCGAGCATCGTCAACACCTGGACACGCGGACCGGTCCTGATGGCGCTGACCTTCATCTCGCTGCACGGGCTCGCGCCCGGTCGAGTGTCGCTCGGTCTCGGTGCCTATTCGGATCCACTCGCCTCGAACCAAGGTGTCGAGCGGCGGAAGCCGGTAACGCAGATGCGCGAGTACGTGGACGTCGTCCGACGGCTCTTCCGGAACGAGACGATCACCTTCGACGGCGAGGTCGTGCGGATCACGGACGTCACGCTCGACCTGACGCGCGGCGAGGAGCGGCAGCCGATCGACGTGCCGGTCTACATCGGTGCGACGGGTGACAAGATGCTCGACCTCGCGGGCGAGATCGCCGACGGCGTCGTCCTGAACGGGTTCCTGCCCGCCTCGTACACGAGCCGTGCGATCGAGCGTGTGCGTGCCGCGGCGGCTGAAGCCGGCCGCGACGCGAGCGCGCTCCACTTCCCCCAACTGCTCGCCGTCGCGGTGTCCGAGGACGGCGAGACGGCGCGTGCGACCGCGAAGACCTTCGTGACCATATACCTCGGCGGCCAGCCGCACATCGCGCACGCGATCGGGCTCGACCCCGAGCTCGTGGAGCGCCTGACGGCGCTGATCGGCAGCTGGCCGCCGAAGCCGGGCGGCCTGGAGGAGGCGATGGGCCTCGTCGGGATGGAGACCGTGAACTCGCTCGTCGTCTCCGGCACCGCGGCGGAGGCGCGCGAGCGGATCGGCGAATGGGTCGAAGCCGGCGCCGACTATCCGATCATCACACCGCTGACCGAGAACGCCGAGGCGGTCTGCGAGGCGCTCGCGCCCGGCTCCGGCTCGCTGTGAGCGGTCCTTGCTTGACTTCACATGCAAAGACGGGAAGTCTTGAGTGCCATGTCACGCAGCGTAATCGAGACCGAGGCGGGAACCGTTGCGGCCAGCCTGGACGAGCTGGCCGGGATCGGCGGCGGTCCCGACGGCGGCGTCACGCGCGTCGCGTGGTCGCCTGAGCTCTTCGACGCGTACGCCTGGATCGGCGACCGGTTCCGCGAGCTCGGGCTCTCGGTCGAGGTCGATCCCGCCGGCAACCTGCTCGCGAAGTGGGAGGCCGGGACCGGCACACCAGTGCTCGTCGGCTCGCACCTGGACACCGTCCCGTCCGGCGGCCGCTTCGACGGTGTCCTCGGCGTCGTGGCCGCCTTGCACGCCGTTCGCCTGCTGAAGGAAGAGGGCTTCGAGCCGGGGCGACCGCTCTGGGTCGCCGCCTTCATGGACGAGGAGGGGACGCGTTTCAACGCCGCGCTCTTCGGCAGCCGCGCCTTCACCGGCGAGGACGTGACGTGCCTCGGCGACCGCCTCGACGCGAGCGGCACGTCGCTGCGGGAGGCGATGACGGCCGCAGGCCATGACATTGATCGCGCCGGCGAAGCCGATCGCGCGGGCGACGTGGGCGCCTATTTCGAGCTGCACATCGAACAAGGCCCGGCGCTGGAGGCCAAGGGGATCGAGATCGGTGTCGTCACCTCGATCGTCGGCCTGCGCGGCTACCGCGTGCGCCTTCACGGTCAGGCGAACCACGCCGGCACGACGCCGATGGGCCTGCGACGCGACGCGCTGGCCGGCGCTGCGCGAATCGCGCTCGAGCTCCGAGACGCTGCACGCGGGCGCGAGGCGGTGACGGCCAACGTCGGCAAGATCGCCGTCGAGCCGGGAGGAGCGAATGTCGTTCCCGGGCTGGCCGACTTCACGGTCGACGTGCGCGCCACGACGTCCGCCGGCCTGGCCGAGCTGCAGACGCTCGTCGAGGAGATCGTCGCGCGGGTCGCCGCTGAGGAGGGTCTCGAGGCGGAGCTGCAACCGACCTTCGTGCTCGAGCCGCTCGAGCTTGATCCCGGGCTCGTGGACGTTGTTGAGCAGGCGGCGACGGCCGAAGGCGCGACCTCGCTGCGGATGCCGAGCGGCGCGGGACACGACGCGATGCTGATCGGCCGCCGCGCTCCCGCAGCGATGATCTTCGTACCGAGCCGTGGCGGAATCAGCCACTCGCCGGAGGAATACAGCTCCCCTGCCCACGTCGAGCTGGGCATGCGCGTCCTTGCGGGCGCCCTTCGCCAGACCCTGAAGGGCGACTAAGCTCACTCATGCGCGTTGTCGGTGTTGACATTGGTGGGACGTTCACCGACTTCATGCTCTACGACACGGAGTCGGGCGGCGTCCACGTCCACAAGGTTCCCTCGACGCCGAGTCAGCCGGAGCAGGCGATGGTGACGGGGCTCGCCGAGCTCTGCGCGGGCGCTGGACTCGCGCCCTCGGATGTGACCGGCGTCTTCCACGGCACGACCGTGGCCACGAACGCGGTGCTCCAGCACGAGGGCGCGGTCGCCGGGATGATCACGACCCGGGGCTTCCGCGACATCGTCCACATCGGCCGGCACCAGCGGCCGCTCCACTACTCGGTGATGCAGGACATCCCCTGGCAGGCGCGGCCGTTCGTGCAGCGCCGCCACCGCAAGGTCGCGACGGAGCGGATCGCGCCGCCGACCGGCGAGGTGCTGACCCCGCTGGACGAGGACGAGGTGCGCCAGGCGGCCCGAGAGCTGCGCGACGAAGGGGTCGAGGCCGTCGCCGTCTGCTTCCTGTTCTCCTACCTGAACCCCGAGCACGAGCGTCGCGCCGCGGCGATCGTCCGGGAGGAGATGCCCGATGCGTTCGTGACGACCAGCGCCGACATCTTTCCGCAGTTCCGCGAGTTCGAACGCTTCACGACCGCGACGATGAGCGCGTTCGTCGGTCCGAAGACGGGCAACTACCTCGAGCGGCTCGCGATCGCGCTCGAGGGAGAGGGCGTCGAGGGCGAGCTGCACGTGATGATGTCGAGCGGCGGCGTCGCGAGCGTGCGCACGGCCGCCGAGCGTCCGGTCACGCTCCTCCTCTCCGGCCCGGCCGCAGGCATCCTCGGCGGCCAGTGGGCGGGTGCGCTCGCAGGCCGGCGGCGGTTGATCACATTCGACATGGGCGGCACCTCGGCCGACATCGGCATCGTCACCGAGGACGGCGTCAGCGAGGCCTCCGCGCGCGACACGTGGGTCGGCGGCTACCCGCTGCTCGTCCCGATGCTGGACGTGCACGCGATCGGGGCGGGCGGCGGCTCGATCGCGTACGTCGACGAGGGCGGTGCGTTCCGCGTCGGACCGCGCAGTGCAGGCGCCTCGCCGGGGCCGGCCTGCTACGGCCAGGGCGGCCAGGAGCCGACGATCAGCGACGCGCACATCGTGCTCGGCCGGCTCGACCCGGAGCGCTTCCTCGGCGGGCGGATGAAGCTCGATCGCGATGCAGCGGTCGAGGTCGTCCAGAAGCTCTCAGACCAGCTCGGCCTGAGCCTGCTCGAGACGGCCGAGGGCATCCTGACGATCGCGAACTCGAACATGGCACGTGCGATCCGCTCGCGCACGATCGAGAAGGGCCACGACCCGCGCGAATTCGCGCTCGTCGCATTCGGTGGAGCCGGCCCGCTGCACGCGGCCGAGGTTGCCGACTCGCTCGAGATCCCGGAGGTGCTCGTGCCGCCGCACCCGGGGATCACCTCCGCGGGGGGCCTGCTCACGAGCGACCTCAAGTACGACCAGATGCGCACCGTCTTCCAGCTGCAGGGAAGCGTCGACGCGGACCGGCTCAACCGGGAGCTGGATGCGCTCGAGGTGGAGCTGCGCGGGTGGCTCGAGCGTGACGGCGTGCCGGCCGGTGACGTCGAGGTGATCCGCGCGCTCGACTGCCGCTACGCCGGGCAGGGCTACGAGCTGCGGGTGACGCTCGGCGAGGGGCCGTTCACGGCCGCGGCGCTCGACCAGTTTCACCTCCTGCACGAGCGCGAGTACGGCAGCGCCTACGGCGACCCGATCGAGATCGTCAACGCCCGCGTCACCGCGATCGGGCGGCGGCCTGCGCTCGAGTCGCTGCCCGTCTCGAGCGGAACCCTCGAGGAGGCGCTCGTCGGCGAGAACGAAGGCGTCTTCCGCGTCGACGGCACCCTGCGGGCGCTGCAGACCCGCTTCTACGACCGCAGCCTGCTGCCGCTCGACGAGACGATCCCCGGCCCGGCAGTCGTCTTCCACCTCGACACCACGACCGTCGTCCCGCCCGGCTGGAACGCCCGCGCGGACGCCTCCGGCAACCTGATCCTGACGAAGGTGAGTGCCCGATGAGCACCGTTCAGACGAGAGTCGACCCCGTCACCGCCGCCGTCATCGCCGGCGCGCTCGACTCGATCGCGGTCGAGATGGGCCACAAGCTGGCCCGCATGGCCTACTCCTCGATCATCCGCGAGTCGGAGGACTTCGGCTGCGTCCTCTGCGACGCGGACGCCCGCCAGCTGTGCGAGTCGGCACAGTCGACGCCGCTGCAGTCGGGGCCGATCCCGGGCTACATCGCCGGCATCAACCGCCGCTTCGCCGAGCTCGGCCTCGAGTGGAAGCCCGGCGACGTCGTCATCCACAATCACTCCTATTACGGCGCCTCGCACCAGCCGGACGTCGGCTTCGTCGTCCCGGTCTTCTACGAGGGCGAGCTCGTCGGCTTCTCGGCGACGACGGCGCACCACCTCGACCTGGGCGCGCTGACACCGGGGAGCTGCGGCATCGTCGACGCGACCGACGCGTATGCCGAGGGGCTCCAGTTCAACGCGATCAAGATCGAGGAGGAAGGCCGTAAGAACGACTTCATCTGGCAGATCCTCCGCGACAACTGCCGGGCGCCGCAGCTCGTCGTCGGCGACATGGAGGCGCAGGTCGTGGCGGCGAAGATCGGCGCCGGCCGCTTCGTCGAGCTGATCGAGCGCTACGGCCTCGAGACGGTCAAGAACGCGAGCGAGGACCTGATGGACTACTCCGACCGGATGCTGCGGCGCGAGATCGAGAAGCTGCCGGACGGCACCTACGGGGCGGAGGGCTTCCTCGACGGCTTCGTCGACCATCCCGATCCCGCGTACAAGAACCTGAAGGTCAAGGTCGCCATCACGGTCGAGGGCTCGGAGATCACCGTCGACTTGACGGGGACCGCGCCCCAGGTCGACCTGCCGATCAACATGCCCTTCGTCGGCACCGTCGACATCGCGATCTGGGTGACGCTGCGCTCGATCCTGCTGGACGCCTGGACGCACGATCCCGTGCCCACGAACTCGGGCCTCTTCCGCGCAATCTCGATCGTCGCGCCCGAAGGCTGCATCGCCAACCCGAGCTTCCCCGCGCCGACGATCGCGCGTTTCTGCGGCGGCAACATCATCGCCGATACCGTGATGCGCGCCCTCGCGCCGGTCCTGCCGGAGGGAGTCGGCGCCGGCGTCGGCAACCTGAAGGTGGTCGCCTACTCCGGCTTCAGCGGCGGCCAGCACTGGGTGTACATGGACATCCAGGAGGGGAGCTACGGCGGTCGCTACGGCAAGGACGGGCTCGACGCCGTCGACACGCTGTACGCGAACACGCGCAACAACCCGATCGAGGACATCGAGTCGCACTTCCCGCTGCGGGTCACGCAGTACGAGCTGCTCGAGGACCGCGGCGGCCCCGGCCGGTGGCGGGGCGGCCTCGGGAGCACGCGGGAGATCGAGTTCCTCGACGAAGCCGGCTACTCGCTCGAGGGTGACGGCTCCGCCACGGCGCCGCCCGGCCTCTTCGGCGGGGCGGAAGGGACGCCGGGCGCGGTCCTGCTCAACCGGGAGACCGACGGCGAGGTCGAGCTGCCGTCCAAGTTCCCCTACCGGAAGGCGGCCGCCGGTGACCGGCTCTGCCTGATCTCTCCTTGCGGGGGCGGCTACGGCTCCCCGCTCGAACGGGACCGTGCGGCGGTCCAGGAAGACCTGATCGACGGATATGTGAGCCGGGAATCGGCTCGAACGCACTATGGACTGGAGGGCAACGAATGAAGCAACGGGTCTCGATTCTCGCCGCGGCGCTGGCCGTGGCGGCGGTGGCGA
>JAWVCW010000025.1:0-4143 GCA_033857955.1 Gaiellaceae bacterium
GCGATCGTCTGGGCCGGGTAGGAGCCGGCGGCGACCTCGACCGTGGCGCCCGGGGCGGCGACGCGGTAGGCGCGGTCGAAGCTCTTGCAGGGCGCCGCCTGGGTGCAGGCGTTGCTGTCGGAGCCGCCGGTGGAGAGATAGACGCTCGCCGAACCGCCTGAGGCACAAGCGGTGGTCGAGGCGGTGACCGACGGGCGGGTCGAGCGGTTGCCGGCGGCGTCATAGGCGTCGACGGCAAGGGTGTAGCTCGTGCCGCAGGCGAGGCCGGTGAAGGCGAAGCTCGTCCCGGTGCCGCTCGAGATGAGCGTGCCCGCCCGGTAGCGGCTGTACCCGGTCACCCCGACGTCGTCAGTGGAGGCATTCCAGCTGAGCGTGATCTGCGTCTGGGTCTGGCCACTTGCGACCAATCCGGCCGGAGCGGTGGGCGCCTGAGTATCGGCCGGCGGTGGCGGCGGGCAGGCGCTCGTCGAGGCGTTGACCGATGGGCGGACTGAGCGGTTGCCGGCAGCGTCGTACGCCTCGACGGCGAGCGTGTAGCTCGTGCCACAGGCGAGGCCGGTGAAGGTGTAGCTGGTCGCAGTGCCGTTCCCGATGAGGATGCCGTCGCGGTAGTAGCTGTAGCCCGCGACGCCGACGTTGTCGCTGGACGCGTTCCAGCTGAGCGTGGCCTGCGTCTGGGTCTGGCCGCTGGCGGCCAACCCGGCCGGCGCGGTAGGCACTTGCGTGTCGGCAGCGGGCGGCGGTGCCACGGGGTTGTTCATGTCCGTCTGGAGCTCGCTCGGACTGAGCGCCCGGTCGTAGATGCGGAGGTCGTCGATCTGGCCCTGGAACCATTCCGACCAGACGTTGTTGCCGCCGATCTGAAGGGGGCCGGTCGAGCTGGCCATCGCGCCGGTGACGTTCTTGGTCGCGACCTGGGTGCCGTTGACGTACAGGCGCAGCACGGAGCCGTCGTACGTCGTTGCAAGGTGTGCCCAACTCGAGAGCGGGACCTCGGTCGTGCCGGTGGTGACGTCCTGAACGGCACTTGCGCCGATCGTGACGATCGAGCTCGGCTGTGGTACATCCGAGTTCGAGAACAGGCCGTAGGTGAGGTTGCCGCTCGTCTCTTTCGTGACGACGGTGCGCCAGACGCTGTTGGCGGTCGGGCGGATCCAGGCTTCGAGAGTCATTCCGGTCGTCAGGTCGAGCGATGCCTTGTCGGCGACGGTGACCAAGTCGCTGACGCCGTCGAACGTGAGCGCTCGGCCAGACTTACCGGCCGTCGTCCACGTTGCGCCCGAGATCGCGCCCGTGTTGCCGTTCCCGGAGTTGTCCGTGAGGCTCGTGCCGGACCCGGCGTCGAAGGAGTATGCGGCGACCGGGGGCGTGGCGCAGGGCTGGGTCGCTGCCGCGAGCGACGGCCGCGTGGAGCGGTTGCCGGCGGCGTCGTAGGCGTCGACGGCGAGCACGTAGCTCGTGCCGCAGGTGAGCCCGGTGAAGGTGAAGCTCGTCCCGGTGCCGCTCGAGATGAGCGCGCCGGCCCGGTAGCGGCTGTAGCCGGTCACCCCGACGTTGTCAGTGGAGGCATTCCAGCTAACCGTGATCTGGGTCTGGGTCTGACCGCCTGCGATGAGGCCGCCCGGCGCGGTCGGCGCCTGTGTGTCGGGCGGCGGCGGTGTGCAGGCGCTCGTCGAGGCGCTGAGCGATGGGCGGGTCGAGCGGTTGCCGGCGGCGTCGTAGGCGTCGACGGCGAGCATGTAGCTCGTGCCGCAGGTGAGCCCGGTGAAGGTGAAGCTCGTCCCGGTGCCGCTCGAGATGAGCGTGCCGGCCTGGTAGCGGCTGTAGCCGGTCACCCCGACGTTGTCAGTGGAGGCGGTCCAGCTGAGAGTGATCTGGGTCTGGGCCTGGGCGCTTGCGACGAGGCCGCCCGGCGCGGTCGGGGCCTGTGTGTCGGCCGGCGCGGACGGTGCGACGGGCGTGTTCATGTCCGTCTTCACCTGGGCCGCGGTGAGAGCCTTGTTGTAGATCCGGAGGTCGTCGATCTGGCCGGAGAACCATTCGGCCCAGATGGCGTTGCCGCCGATGCGGAGCGCGCCTGCCGAGTTGGCCATCGCGCCGGTGACCGCCTGGCTCGCAACCTGAGCGCCGTTGGCGTAGAGGCGCAGCGTGGCGCCGTTGTAGGTCGTGGCAAGATGCGTCCACGCGCCGGCGGCCGTCGGCCCCGTGCCGCGCACAATGCTCTGAAGCGCGCTCGAGCCGATGGTCGAGATACCGACAGGCTGGCGGGTGTCGGAGTTCGAGAAGAGGCCGTAGGTGAGGTTGCCGCGCGTTTCCTTGGTGACGACGGTTCGCCAGATGTCGTCCTTGGCGGTCGGTTTCACCCAGGCTTCGAGGGTCATACCGCTGGTGAGGTCGAGCGAGGCTGCGTCGGCGATCGTGACCCAGTCGTTGATGCCGTCGAACGACAGGGCATTGCCCGTCTTGCCGGCGGTCCAGACCGGGCCCGAGAGCGTGCCGGTGTTGCCGGAGCCGGAACTGTCGGCGACTGACGTCCCGGAGGTCGCGTCGAAGGAGTACGCGCCCACGAGCCCGCTGACTGCGGCGGGTGCGGCGGCGGCTCGTGAACTCCCGGCGAGGCACGCGGCGGCGAGCGAGGCGAGGAGCAGAGTAGGAAGGGTGGCACGGCAAGCGTGCAGGAGCGGGTGGCGGCGCATACGGTAAGTCCTCCTTCAACTGACAACGGCGGCCGTTGCAAACGAGGTTGATAATCTTTTCGGGCTTTAAGGGGCAGCACTGTATTCTGTAACTTGCTGACCGTCAAGCAAGTAACGCCTGACACGTCATCTCCGATATGGGTCGGCTCGTGAGACGAAGCCCGGAGGTGACGCGGCATCCCCGATACGGGTACGCCGGATCCAAACGCCTTGAGGTGGTCGAACCGCTACGCGGCGGGGGCAGAACGAAGCGCGGCGAACCGAGAGAGCACGAACTCGACGACGGTCTTCGCCTGCGAGTCGACCGCCTCGCGGGAATGCGGATCCCGGCCGAACGTTCGCTCGAGCGCATCCGCATGGGCGAGCGGGAACCAGCACATCGCTGCCACGCAGGTGACCAGCTCGGCCGCGGTCGTCTCATCGAGCTCGCCCGACCCACTCCGCGCGCCGAGGCGTTGCATCAGCTCGGCGAAGACAAGCGCGTGCGAGCCGATTGCGCCGAGGATCTCGCCATTGCCCTCGAGCGTGTCCCACTGGATCAAGCGGACGAGCGTCGGCTCGTCCGCCAGCATCCCGATGTGCGCCGCCACGAGTTGCTCGAGCAACTCGGGTATCGGCACGTTCGCGTCATGTGCGCGCGCGCTCGCAGGCGCCAGGGCGGCTTGCGCCCGGGTCAGAATGCGATCGAGAACCTCCCCGTACAGCCGCTGCTTCGAGCCGAAGAAGTAGCCGGGCGTCCCGCGCGACAGGCCCGCCTCACGGCCGATTTCCTCGAGGCTCGTGCCGCGGTAGCCGCGTGAAGCGAAAAGCCGTTCAGCGGCGTCGAGGACGGCGACGCGCGTCAGCGCCCCTGATCGACGAACCTGCTCGTTCGCAGCCATCGTGCTCTGTGCCCTCATTTTTCGTCTCCCGCAGATCGGTTCGCCCGAACCGCCTCGTACAGTCATTATTGACGAGAGAACTACCGTTGTAAACAAGACAGCCCTGGTGCGGCGCGGCACCAGGGCCGTGGGATCGACGCCTCGCCGGCCGCCGTCTGTTGTCTTAGCGTTCGTCGGCGCCTGCGTCGGGGGTGGCGGAGCGGGTGTTGCCGTCGATGTCGGTTGCGGGATAGCTGCTGGGGTCGCCGGCGCTGTTGGCTGCGGCTGCCACGAGCAGGTGGAGGTTGGTGAGTGAGTTGATGTAGCCGTAGGCGGCGTTTTTGTCGGTTGCTCCGCAGGTGCCGCCGCTGATGACGTTGTAGCGCCAGTTCAGAGCCGCGTAGGGGCCGCCGGAGCCGCTGCCGAGGGGTTGGGCGGTGCACATGCCGGCGGTGTAGCCGAGGATGTTGCCGGTGATCTCGACCGGGCTGCCGTCGCCTTGGCCGCCGAAGACGACGATCGGGCCGACGATCGAGTTGTAGCGGATTCGCAGGCCGGGGTAGTCGAGGGCCTGGATCGAGAAGGGG
>JAWVCW010000026.1:0-17473 GCA_033857955.1 Gaiellaceae bacterium
CCCCTTCTCGATCCAGGCCCTCGACTACCCCGGCCTGCGAATCCGCTACAACTCGATCGTCGGCCCGATCGTCGTCTTCGGCGGCCAAGGCGACGGCAGCCCGGTCGAGATCACCGGCAACATCCTCCGCTACACCGCCGGCATGTGCACCGCCCAACCGCTCGGCAGCGGCTCCGGCGGCCCCTACGCGGCTCTGAACTGGCGCTACAACGTCATCAGCGGCGGCACCTGCGGAGCAACCGACAAAAACGCCGCCTACGGCTACACCAATCAACTCAGCAACCTCCACCTCCTGGCCGGTGCCACCGCCATCAACAACGGCGACCCCAGCAGCTATCCCGCAACCGACATCGACGGCAACACCCGCTCCGCCACCCCCGACGCAGGCGCCGACGAACGCTAAGACAACAGACGGCGGAGTGACGGAGGGTGGATCCCCTTCGTCACTCCGCCGCTTGTCTAAAAGTGAACGCGCAGTACGCCGCGGGCGCTCCGCGCAGAGGTTCAGCGGCGGACAGCCATGAGACTCTTCGTTAGCCCGAACAGCCGCTCCCGCCTGATGTCGGCATCGGGAAACAGTCTCCTCAGGTCGCCCGCGGACAGGAGATTGATCTCCTCCCAGTGTCCTTTGCCCTGCCAGCCCAGAGTGAAGCGGCGGTTCAACGCCCGCCTGGCGCGCTCCGGGAGGAACTGGAACAGCGGCAACTGATAGTGCGGCTCGATCGGGAAGTACCGGTTGGGAGTCTGAACGAAGTACCTCTTCGCAACGCGACTGATCTCGGCGGCAAAGGCAGGCTGAAGCTGTGCGGGCACGTGCTCGATAACCGAGTTCGAGAAAGCGATGTCGAATTCGTCGTCGTCGAAGGGCAACTTCGTCCCGTCCCCCTCGAGGACTGTGACATTCGGCGACGCCAGCCAGTCGCTGGGTTGAGGGCTCAGATCGATCGCCACGATCGGATTGGTGTCGTTGAACCGCTCGAGCGCGGCCCCCCACCCCGCGCCGACGTCGATGATGCGATCCGTCGGTTGCACCTCGCACGCGTCGAGGAACAGCTGGTAGCGGCGTTCGCGCCAGCGCTGGGCGGTGGAGCTGCCGGCGGCCCACCTGCGTAGTGGCCCGAAAAAAGAAGGACGCGACATGGCCCATGTCATATCAGCCCGATTCCGGAAAGGCCATCGTCAGGGCAACCGGACTTGTCCGATAGGTGGGTCTGCGGGCCGTCAGGGTGCCTCTATAGTTCGAGCGTGGAGCCGGTGCGGCGGAAGCTCGGGCGTAGCTATCTCGCAGGGCATCGACTCTGGGGACGTGCTCGTGCGAAATCGTTTTCGCTTGCGGCAGGACCTGCGTTCGCAGCCTTCGGAGCGCGGAGCGTGATCCAGCCACCGGTGCGGTTGACCGGCGAGAGGTGGATCGAGGTCGGAGACGACGTCTTCATCGGGTCCGGCTCGTGGCTCCAGGTGCTCGGCACACCGGACGACGTCACGATCCGGATCGGCGACGGCACGAGCATCGTCGGGAATTGCACGCTCTCCGCCGCACTCTCGATTCGCCTCGGCCAGAAGGTCCTGTTTGCTCGGAACGTGTACATCGCCGACCACACGCACCGCTTCGATGACGTCGGTACCGCCGTCCTCGATCAGGGCATTACAGGCATCGGTGCGGTCGAGATCGGAGACGGCGCCTGGCTTGGACAGAATGTCGTCATCGGCCCCAACGTCCGCGTCGGCACCGGTTCGGTCGTCGGCGCCAACTCGGTTGTCCTCAGCGACGTGCCCGACTACAGCGTCGCGGTCGGAGCGCCGGCCAGGGTCGTCAGGTCATTCAGGAGCCAGCAAACATGAGGACGCTCCTCTTCCTTTCGTATTTCTTTCCGCCAATCGGAGGCGCCGGCGCCCAACGTCCTCTGAAAATGGTCCGGTACCTCGAGCGCAACGGGTACGTCTCCCGCGTACTCACGGGTCCCGGTGCCGTTGCGGATCGCTGGGCCCCCGTCGACGAAACCCTCGGCGGCGAGGTCCCGCGGCATGCGGAAGTCCATCGTCTCGAGGGACCCGTCCCGCTCATGAGCGCCGGCTGGCGCGGCCGCCGCGAACGATGGCTCGCGATGCGGTCGCCGTGGGAATCCTGGTGGGTCGACGGAGCGATCGCGCGAGGACGCAGCATCGCCGCGGGAACCGATCTGATCTACGCGTGGATGCAGCCCTACGTCTCCGCCCACTCCGCTGCGCGCCTCGCGAGCGAGACAGGCCTTCCGTGGGTCGCGGATCTCGGTGATCCGTGGGCACTCGACGAGATGATGGTCTATCCGAGCAGGATGCACCGCCGCCGCGAGCTCCACCTCATGCGGCGCCTGCTCGGCACTGCTTCGGCGATCGTGATGAGCACGCCCGAAGCGGCGAGCCAGCTCGTCGAGCACATTCCGGAACTGGCCGCCAAGCGCGTCGTGGTGATCCCGAACGGCTTCGACGGTGCCGACTTCACGGCGCCCGCGCCCACGCGGCAGGACGACAGGTTCCGCATCGTCCACACCGGATATCTCCACACGCAGCTGGGTCGGCAGCAGCAGCGCGGTGCACGCGCTCGCCGAATCCTCGGCGGCACGATCAACGATGTCGACATCTACACCCGCTCGCACGTCTTCCTGCTCGAGGCGGTCGAGCGCGTGCGGGCGACCGATCCCGAGCTCGCCGCACCCGTCGAGATCCACCTGGCCGGGGTGCTCACCGACAGCGATCGGGTGGTCGTCGGCGATTCACAGCTCGTGCACCTCCACGGCTACGTCACGCACGCCGAGTCGATCGAGCTGATGCGCAGCGCGGATCTGCTCTTCCTCCCCATGCAGAACCTGCCGCCAGGTACGCCGGCGACGATCGTCCCGGGTAAGACCTACGAGTATCTCGCCTCCGGTACGCCGATCCTCGGGGCCGTTCCGGATGGCGACGCGCGAAACATCCTCGCCGCCGCCGGAAACGCGTCGATCGTGCGGCCGGACGACGTCGGAGCGATGGCCGAGGCGTTGCGTGAGCAGCTGCGACGGTTCCGCGACGCGAAGGCTCCGCCGGCACCCGACCCGGCCGTCGTCGCGGGGTTCGAGTACGCCCTCCTGGCGGGCAAGCTCGCCGAGGTGTTCGACTCAGTCGTCGGCGAAGCCGGAGCCTCTCCTGCCGAGCGCCGCCCGGCAGAGGCGTCGACTCAGTAGGCGCCGCGCTTGCCGAGGACGACCGGGATCGTCTGGCAGAGGATCTTGAGGTCCCACCAGAGCGACCAGTTGGTCACATACAGGTAGTCCAGCTTCGTCATCTCCTCGAAGGGAATGTCGTTCCGCCCGAGCACCTGCCACAGGCCGGTGATCCCGGGCGTCATGTCGAGGCGCCGTGAGGCCCAGCCGGTGATCATGTCCGCCTCGTAGACGACAAACGGGCGCGGGCCGACGAGGCTCATCTCGCCTCGCAACACGTTCCAGAGCTGCGGTAGCTCGTCCAGGCTTGTCTTGCGCAGGAACGCACCCACGCGCGTGACGCGCGGGTCACGGCCCTTGATCTTGAAGAGCGGCCCGTCGACCTCGTTCATGTGCAACACCTCGGAGCGGCGCGCCTCGGCGCCGACGGCCATCGTCCGGAACTTGAAGATGTGGAAGGTCGAGTTCAGCCGGCCGCGGCGCGCCTGGCGGTAAAGAGCCGAGCCCTTGCTGTCGAGCTTGACCGCTGTTGCGACGGCCGCCAGCAGAGGAGCGAGCACGAGCAGGGCGCTTGCGGACACGACGATGTCGACCGTGCGCTTCAGGGCGCGTGCGCTCCGGCCGAGACGGATCGGCGGCAGCGTGACCACCGGCATCCCTTCGACGTCGTCGAGCGTCGCGTACGAGGTGAAGATCTCGAAATAGCGCGGCACGATCGAGACGTGGACATCCGGACGGTGCACCGCGCGGACGAGGTCGAGTGTCTCCTCGTGGCTCCCGACCGACGACGCGATCAGGATCCGGTCGACCTCGTAGGAGTCGACGATGTCAGCGACGGAGGCGGCCGAGCCGATCACCGGCTCCGGCAGGCCCTCGTCCGGCTCGCCCTCGGCGCTGAGGAAGCCGACGACCTCGAGACCGTATTCCGGGTGAGCCGTGATCTTGCGGTAGATGAGCAACGCCTCGGCGCCGGTGCCGACGATCAGCGTTCGCCGCGGCTCCATCAGCCGCGGGAAGGCCCAGCTCCGGATCGATCCGCGCGCGACGGGGATGAGCACGAGCGCGACGGCGAGGAAGATGAATGCCTCGGCCGGCGTGTAGACCCACCACCCGAAGAAGTAGTCGACGCCCTGCGACAGCAGGAGATAGCCCAGCGACCCGACGAGCATCGCGTGGAAGAGACCGCGCACCTCGTCGAAGCTCGAGACGGAGATACGGAGGCTGTCGTTGTCGTAGAGCTTGTTCGCGGTGAAGACAGTGACCCAGATGAAAGGCGCCGTCACCGCGACAAGCCAGAGGAACAAGGTGGAGCCCGAAACGGGCGGCAGCGGTGCGATCCGGTCGGCGATCAGGTACGAGGCCGTGTACGCCACGGCGAGCATCATCAGGTCGCTGACCGCCAGGATCCGAGTCCGTCCCCGCCGCAACCGGTGCGCGCGTACCCGGAGGCCCCGAACGTGTGCCGCGTCGGGCCCGCCCGTCATCGTTGATGCGCCCTCTCCGCTCATGTCGCTCAGCTTAGGTCGCAGGAGACCGTTACAGATAGACCAGATCTCCAAGACCCGCCGCAGGTTTCGGCAACTAGCCATTTGGCGGGGTCGGAGTCGCGGATCGGCTCCTTCGGACGCTTGACGTTCGATCAGAGGCGAACCAACTAGCCGGTCGACCGGTTGCCCCGCGAGGCTTCGACTCCCATAGTTCTAGGAGACGCAACGACGGTTGGGGAGAGGTATGAGCTGGGCAGGAAACGAGCGGGAATCACGATCGACGCTGGGCGTCGCCCGAGCGGCTGCCGTGCTGGCGATCGTGTGCGCGACCGCCCTGCTCGCCGGCGCTGAGCGCGCGAGCTCCGGTGCGATCGGCCCCTGCGGGTCGAACCCGATCGTCTGTGAGAATCAGCTCCCCGGCACGCCCCAGGCGCAATGGGACATCGAGGGTGCCGGCGATCTGACGATCCAGGGGTACGCGACCCCGTTCAGCGTCGTCGACGGCCAGACGGTCCGGTTCAAGGTCGATACGGACGCGACTGACTACCGCCTCGAGATCTACCGGCTCGGCTGGTACGACGGGATGGGTGCCCGGCTCGTGACGACCGTGCTTCCGTCTGCGCCGCTCCCCCAGGATCAGCCGGACTGCATCTTCCAGGCCGCCGTCGGACTCGTCGACTGCGGCAACTGGGCCGAGTCTGCCTCCTGGCCGGTCCCCCAGGACGCCGTCTCGGGCGTGTATCTCGCCCGGCTCGTGCGAACCGACACCGGCGGGGCGAGCCATGTCGTGTTCGTCGTCCGCAACGACCAGTCGGCGTCCGACCTGCTCGTCCAGACGTCGGACACGACCTGGCAGGCGTACAACCGCTACGGCGGGTACAGCCTGTACGCCGGCCCCACAGGACGCGCGTACAAGGTCAGCTACAACCGTCCGTTCGAGACGCGTGCCCACAACAACGAGTCGTGGATCTTCAGCGGCGAGTATCCGATGATCCGCTGGCTCGAGCGAAACGGCTACGACGTCAGCTACACGACCGGGATCGACACCGCTCGAGCGGGTGCGGAGCTGCTCGAGCATCGCGCGTTCGTTTCGATGGGGCACGACGAGTACTGGTCGGGCACACAGCGCGCGAACGTCGAGGCGGCGCGGGGTGCCGGCGTCAACCTGGCGTTCTTCAGCGGCAACGAGGTCTTCTGGAAGACGCGGTGGGAGCCGAGCGTGGACGGGAGCTCGACGCCCTACACGACGCTTGTCTCCTACAAGGAGACGGCCGCAAGCGCGAAGATCGATCCGAGCAGCGAGTGGACCGGCACCTGGCGCGATCCCAGATTCAGTCCTCCCGCGGACGGCGGTCGACCCGAGAACGAGCTCACGGGAACGCTGTTCACCGTCAACTCGTACCAGGAGCAATCGATCGCGATCCCGGCGGCGATGGGGTCGCTCCGCTTCTGGCGCAACACGACCGTCGCGTCATTGCCCGTCGGCGGGACTGCCACGTTGCCGCTCGGCGTCCTCGGCCACGAATGGGACGAGGACGTCGACAACGGCTTTCGCCCGGCCGGCTTGATGCGTCTCTCGTCGACGACGCTCGCCGTCGACCGCTACATCCAGGACAACGGAAACGTGTACGCCCCCGGCACCGGGACACACTCGCTGACTCTGTATCGCGCTCCGAGCGGGGCGCTCGTCTTCGGAGCCGGCACGGTGCAGTGGGCCTGGGGCCTCGACGAGGCGCACGACGTCTTCACCCAGAACCCGCCGCGTCCGGCGGATGCACGAATGCGCCAGGCCACGGTGAACCTGTTCGCCGACATGAACGTGCAACCCGGCACGCTCCAGAGTGGGCTCGTCGCCTCCACGCCTTCTACGGACGCGACGAAGCCGACCTCGTTCGTCACCGCGCCTGCTCACGGAAGCGTCGTCACGACCGGTACGACGGTCACGATCCAGGGCACCGCCTCGGACCAGGGCGGCGGGGTCGTCGCGGGGGTCGAGGTGACGACCGACGGCGGCGAGACCTGGCATCGCGCCACCGGCACGACGTCGTGGACGTATGCGTGGGTCGCGGGCGGCGATCGCGCGGCCGTGATCCGCTCCCGCGCAGTGGACGACACGAGCAATGTCGAGGTCCCTGGCGCCGGCATCACCGTGGACGTCACATGCCCGTGCCGTCTGTGGTCGTCGATCGCGGTTCCGACCGCTGCCGCGTCGACCGATGCGGGCGCCGTCGAGCTCGGTGTCAAGTTCTTTGCCGATACCTCGGGATGGGTCACCGGAGTCCGCTTCTTCAAGGGGGCCGGAAACACCGGTACGCACGCCGGCAGCCTGTGGACCACCGGCGGGACACTCCTCGCACGGGCGCGGTTCACCGGCGAGACTGCGACGGGGTGGCAGCAGGTGCAGTTCGACCAGCCGGTCGCGATCAGTGCCGGAACGACCTACGTCGTCTCCTACCACGCCCCCGCCGGTCACTACGCGCTCGACCTCTTCTACTTCAACTCAGCCCATGACAATGGGTTGCTCCATGCACCTCGGAGCGCGACGTCGGGCGGCAACGGTCTGTTTACCTACAGTGGAACGCCGGCCTTCCCGACGTCGAACTATGGCTCCAGCAACTACTGGGTCGACGTCGTCTACTACGACCAAACGCCGGTCGACAAGCGCAGACCGACAGTGGTCGCGCGTACCCCCGACCGAGGCGTGACCAATGCGGACGCCTTCGGATCCGTCTCCGCGACGTTCAGCGAGGCGATCTCGCCGCCGACGATCTCCTCCGCCACTTTCAAGCTCCGAGACGCCGGCGGAGCTGACGTCCCCGGTGCGGTTGCCTACGACTCGATCGCCCGCAAGGCCACGTTCACGCCGAGTGGGCCGCTCCAGTTCGGGGCGACGTACACGGCGGTCGTCAAGGGCGGCGCGGGGATGGTCGCGGATCCGGCCGGGAACACGCTCGCCGCGGACGACACGTGGAGCTTCACGACGGCCACCTCGCCCGGTTGTCCGTGCTCGCTCTTCGGCGCCGGACAGACCCCGGACGTCGCCTCTACCTTCGACGCCCAGTCGGTCGAGCTCGGCGTCAAGTTCACGTCGGACGTCGCCGGCTGGGTTACGGGGATCCGCTTCTTCAAGGGCGCGTCGAACACAGGCGTGCACGTCGGCAGCCTCTGGAACTCGAACGGCGACCTCCTCGCCCGCGTCACCTTCGTCGGCGAGACCGCGAACGGCTGGCAATCGTCGGAGTTCGGCGGCCCGGTGGCGATCGCCGCGGGCGCGACCTACCTTGTCTCGTACTTCGCTCCCAACGGCCGCTATGCGTTGACCGCGTCAGGACTCGCGGAAGGCGCGGCGTCTCCGCCTCTCAGGGCTCCGAACGGGGCGAACGGCGTCTACAAGTATGCCGCCGCGCCTGTGTTCCCAACCGAGTCGTACCAGAGCTCGAACTACTGGGTCGACGTCGAGTTCACGCTCACCCAGCCTGCCGATTCCGTTCCGCCGCGGGTCGAGGTGACCTCGCCGGCGAACGGCGCCGCCGGCGTCGGCATCGACTCGGTGGCTTCCGCGACGTTCTCCGAGGCTCTGGATCCGGCGTCGGTCGCCGGGAACGCGCGCCTCGAATCAGCCTCCGGACCCGTTCCGGCGGACATCTCGTACGACACGGCTACCCGCTCCGTCCGGATCGCGCCCCACACAGTCGAATTCGGGGCCACCTACACCGCCGTGCTCGTGGGCGGAGCGAGCGGGCTGCGAGATCTCGCCGGCAATCCCCTCGCGTCGGACGTCAGCTGGACCTACACGGTCGAGAACTGCCCCTGCACGGTCTTCGGCAATACCGCGAATCCCGCAATCCCGTCATCCGGCGACACGGCAGGCGTCGAACTGGGGGTCAAGCTCCGGTCGGACCGCGCAGGTTGGATCACAGGCGTGCGCTTCTACAAGGGCGCCGGGAACACCGGCACTCACACCGGCAGCCTCTGGACCTCGGATGGACGGTTGCTCGAACGAGCGGTCTTCACGAGCGAAGGCACGACTGGATGGCAGTCCGTGATCTTCGATGTCCCTGTTCGGGTGGAAGCGGGAACGACGTACATCGCGTCCTACTACGCGCCCAATGGTGGCTACGCGGTCACAGCGGGAGGCTTGACGAGCAGCGCAGGCGGCGCTCCGATCCGCGCGCTCGCTGCGGGTGAGGACGGAGCGAACGGCGTGTTCAAGTACGGGGGCGCGCCGGCGTACCCGACGGACACCTATGGCTCGGCGAACTACTGGGTCGACGCGCTCTTTACGACGACTGCTCCTCCGGATACCGGAGCCCCGTCGATCACGGCCACGACGCCCGCCGCCGGCGCGACCGGCGTCGAGCTCGGCAGCACCGTCCACGCGACCTTCAGCGAGTCCGTCGATCCGGCCACGGTCACGTCCGCGACGTTCGTGCTCCGGACCTCGGGTGGAGCGGCTGTCCCCGGCACCGTGACCTATGCCTCGGCAGCGCGCGAGGCGACACTGACCCCGTCAGCGCCGCTGACGCTCGGTGGCTCGTACATCGCGACCGTCCAGGGCGGCGCCACCGGCGTGAAGGATCTCGGAGGGAATCCCCTCGCCGGAGACGTGACATGGTCCTTCGCCGCCCGCACGTGTCCCTGCACCCTCTTCTCGACCGACGCGGTTCCCGCGCTGGCCGCCGCTTCGGGAGCCGAGGCGCTCGAGGTTGGAATGAAGTTCGAGAGCGATATCGCCGGCACGATCACCGGCATTCGCTTCTACCAGGGTCCAGGAAACGTTGGCCCGCACACCGCGAGCCTCTGGTCGGTGGACGGGACGCTGCTCGCGCGGGCGGCGGCCTCCGAGGCCGCCGGCTCCGGCTGGCGCGTCGCGACGTTCGCGGCACCGGTCTCGATCGCTGCGGCGACCACGTACGTCGCCTCGTACTTCGCGCCGAGCGGTCACTACGCGGTCAACCTCGGTTTCTTCACCGCTCCGTTCGCCTACTCCCCGCTGCGTGCCGCGGGTCCCTCGGCGGGCGCGAACGGCGTCTACAGCTACGGGTCGAGCCCGGCGTTCCCGACCGAGTCGTGGGACTCGAGCAACTACTGGGTCGACGTCTTCTTCCAGCCCGCCTGAGCGAAAGCCGGCGTCCCCGAACTGCCCGAATGGCTAGGTGGCGCGTGGGCCGGTCTGGTCTACTGCTCCGCGCGGTCTGCGCCTACTCTGGGTTCTGGTGGCACAGACCTCTGCAGCTGCAGCCGCGCCCGCGCTGACCCTCGTGCGCCCGTTCCTCGATCGCTCCGCGATCGAGGTCGACGGCGTCACGAAGCGGTTCCTGCAGCGGGACGCGCTCACCGACGTCTCGCTGGCGGTGACGCCGGGCCAGGTGCACGCCCTGCTCGGGCCCAACGGCGCCGGCAAGACGACTCTGCTCCGGATTCTCAGCGGCATCGTCAGCCCCGATTCCGGCCGGGTGGCGCTCGCGGGCGTCGACCCTCGCTCCGCGCGGCATCTCCTGGGACTCGTTCCGGCGGGCGACCGCTCCTTCTACCTGCGGATCTCGGCGCTCGAGAACCTCGTCTTCTTCGGCCGGCTGCACGGTCTTCGCCGACGCGACGCGGTCGAACGGTCGCGGCAGGCGCTGGCCTCCGTGGGACTTGCCGGCGAGGAGCGAAAGCGGGTCGGACTGCTCTCGAAAGGAATGCAGCGCCGTCTCGCAGTGGCGCGTGCCCTCCTCTGCGAGCCGCAGATCCTGCTCGTGGACGAGGCGACGCACGATCTCGATCCCGAAGGTGCCCGCGCAGTGCGCGCCCTCGTCGCGAAGGCGGCCAGGGAGCGCTCGATCGCCGTGCTCTGGACGACTCAACGCCTGGAGGAGATCGCCGGCTTCGCGGATCGCGTCACCCTGCTCGACACCGGCCGGACGCGCTTCTGCGGCTCGGTCGACGATCTGATCGCGCACTCGCTTGTCCGGCGGTACGTCCTGACGATGCCCGGGCTCGACGAAAGCCGCGAGATCGTCGCCCTGCGCGCGTCGGGCGCGCTCGCCGGCCGCGGCGACATCGGCGTCGTCGCCTCCGACCGCGACCGTTACGTCCTCGAGCTGCGGGAGCAGGCCGTGCTGGGCGACGCCCTCGCGGCGTTGACCGCGGCGGGGTTCCCGATCGTCGCGTGCCGGCCCGACCGCTCGGAGATCGAGGAAGCGTTCATCGCGCTCACCCGGCGGGAGGCCGAATGACCGAGCTCACGTACGCGGCCTCGCCGTCGCGCGTCCGGGAGCTCCGCAAGCTGAGCGCCTTCGTGCGGCGTGACTTCCTCGTCCTCTGGAGCTACCGCCTCTCGTTCCTGACGAGCTTCGTCGGCCTCCTCGGCGGCGCGCTGATCTTCTACTTCGTCGGCAAGATGGTCGACCCGGCGGCGATTCCGACAGTGGGCGGCAAGCACGTCACCTACCTCGAGTTCGCGGTCGTCGGCATGACGCTCGGTGGCTTCGTCCACCTCGGCCTCGAGCGCGTGTCCGCAGCGCTGCGCAACGAGCAGCTGATGGGCACGCTCGAGTCGCTCCTGACGACGCCCACGTCGTCGCAGACGGTCCAGGTCGGCTCCGTCCTCTTCGACCTGATCTTCATTCCGGTGCGGATGGGCCTGCTGCTGCTGATGCTCGCGCTCGTCTTCGGGCTCGGCCTGGACGTCGGCGGTGTGCCGCAGTCGCTCGTGCTGCTCGCGTTCTTCATGCCCTTCGTGTGGGGCCTGGGCATCCTTGCGGCCGCGATCACGCTGACGTTCCGGCGCGGCGCCGGGGTCGTCGGCCTGGCGACCGGGGCACTGACCCTCATCTCCGGCCTCTACTTCCCCCTCTCGCTGCTCCCCGGCTGGCTCGAGACCGTGAGCGCCGCGAACCCGCTCACGATCGCAGCGACCGGCCTGCGCGAAGCGCTGCTCGGGGGCACCGGCTGGGACTCGGTCGGCGGCGACATTCTGCTCCTCACGCCGCTCTCGATCGTGTCGGTCATCGTGGGCACGCTCGCCTTCAAGCTCGCACTCACGCGCGAGCGGCGCCTCGGCACACTGGGGGCGTACTGATCACCGCTTTGGAGCTGGTGCGCATCGCGCCTCCGGACGACACTGAGATCGTGTACGACGCCTCCCTGTGGGCCAACGTCGCCCGCCTGACCGAGCGCGCCCCGCGCGAGTCCGATCTGCGCTTCCACGGCCTCGAGCTCCTGGCAGGGCGGCGCGATCGCGGGCTCGGTCGAACGCCTGCGCTGCATGTCATCGCGGCGGAGCGCACTGCGGCCGCGACATCCCTGATCGCACCGCTCGTGCTCCGGCGCGCGCTCGGCGCGATCGACGGCCCGGTCGTACTGATGAAGGGCCTCGAAGTCGCGGAGCACTACGAGAACCCGCTCACCCGCCCCTATCGCGACATCGACCTGCTCGTTGAGGACGCCGAGAGCGCCTGGAGTGAGATGGTCGAAGCCGGCTTCGAGCCGACTGGCGATCCGAAGCTGTACATCGGAATCCATCATCTCCGTCCGCTCGTGGCTCCCGGCCTGCCCCTCGTCGTCGAAGTGCACCACCAGCCGAAGTGGCTCGAGGGGACACTGCCGCCGACCGCGGAGCTGCTCCGTACGGCGGTCCCGTCCGCAACCGGGATTCCCGGCCTGCTCACGCTCGAGCCGGCGCGACATGCGGTCGTGCTTGCTGTCCATGCCTGGGCGCACGTACCCCTGAGCCGGCTTGGCCGCTTGATCGACGTCGCAGCCATGTTGCAGGGAGTCGACCGCAGGGAGACGGCCGCGATCTCCCGAGCATGGGACGTCGAGCGGCCCTGGCGCGTCACGCAGGCAAGCATCGACTCGTTGCTCGGCCAGCAGCATCGACCGCTCGCAGGACACATCTGGGCCCGCCATCTGTGGAGCGTCCGCGAGCGCACGGTTCTCGAACGGCACCTCGAGCGCTGGCTGGGGCCCTTCTCGATGCTGCCGCCGGCGAAGGCGGCCAGGCTTACCGGCCGGAACCTCTCCCACCAGTTCGCCCTGGAAGGGGGCGAAACGCGCTTGCAGATGATTCGCCGTTCGGTCCGTGCGATCGCAGATGCGTTCAAGCGTCAGTCCGACCACGACAGCGCGACAGAGGCAAGTCAGCGCAAGGAGAGCTCGTGACGAAGAAGCTGAGCCTGCGGGGGGACGACCTCGCCTGGCGCACCGTCGACGACGAGCTGATCGCGATCGACGTTCGTGACTCGACCTACCTGAGCGCGAATGGCAGCGGCTTGCTGATGTGGAACGCCCTCGCCGGCGGGACGACGAAGGAGGACCTGGCCGCGAGCCTGGTCGACACGTACGGGATCGACGCCGGAACTGCGAGCACGGACGTCGACGCATTCCTCGCCGACCTGAAGGAGCGCGGGCTCCTCGATGAAGCTGACACGGCTGACTGACGCCGGAGCCTGGCGGGGCGCGCTGTGGGCGCGGCGGGCGGTGCGCGACGCGCGGCGCCAGCTGCGCGACGGCAGCCTGAATGACCTCTCGGTCGCGCCGCCGCGCCGGCTGCCGCCATCGGCCGAGTACGGAGTCCACGCCGTTCTTCGGCGCCTGCCCTCCACGTGCCTCGAGCGCGCCGTCGTCCTCCAGAGGTGGCGCATTGCACAGGGCGATCCGCGCGAGATCGTGATCGGCGTGCTGCGCGGCGAGGACGACTTCAAGGCGCACGCCTGGGTCGAAGGGGAGGGCGACGAGCTCGCGCCGGCGTTCGAAGAGCTGATGCGCGTGCCCGCGACGCCCACCCGGTGACGGTCACCCGTTTGACACCACTCGAGGTCGCGTCGGGCCTCGTGCTCGGCACGCAGCCGCGCCGCCATGTTGCGTCCGCCCTGCCGACCCCGCGCGACGCGCTCGAGCGCTCCTTGCTGCCGTCGCTGCAGCGCGCTCCCTGCCTCGTCAGCTTCTCGGGCGGCCGCGACTCCTCCGCCGTGCTCGCCGTGGCGACGCACGTGGCGCGACGCGAAGGCCTGCCCGATCCGATTCCGGCGACCCTGCGGTTTCCCTCGGCCGAGGAGTCTGCCGAGTCCGAGTGGCAGGAACAGGTCGTCGAGCACCTCGGCCTCACCGACTGGATCCGCGTCGAGCGAACGGCAGAGCTGGACTGCGTCGGCCCGGTAGCCACGTCCGCCCTGGCGCGGCACGGCCTGCTCTGGCCATGCAACGCGCATTTCCACGTGCCGGTGATCGAGTCGGCGCGCGGCGGCTCGCTGCTCACCGGCATCGGCGGCGACGAGATGTTCGGCCCTTCCCGCTGGTGGTATGCGCGACGCGTCCTCGGCCGGCGCATGCGCCCGCGGCCGCGCGACGTCCTCGCGATCGGGCTCGCACTCGCGCCACCGCTGCTCCGCCGGCCGGTGATCCGCCGGAAGACGCACATTCCCTATCCTTGGCTGCGGCCCGACACCGTCGCGGCGCTCGAGCGCGGGCTCGCGCGGGACGAGGCGGCCGAGCCCTTCGGGTGGCGGGGGCGGATCGAATGGCGCGCCGACCGCCGTTACCTCCACGTAGGCACCGCGAGCCTCGCAGAGCTCGGCCGCGCCGAGGGCGTGGTGCTCTCACACCCCTTGTTCGGCGGTGAGTTCATCTCCGCGCTCGCCGCCCTCCCCGCACCGCGCAGGTATCGGAGCCGCCAGGAAGCGATGGACGCGCTCTTCGGCGACGTGCTGCCGCCACCGGTGAGAAGCCGATCGACCAAGGCATCGTTCGACGGTGCGTTCTGGCACGAGCACAGCCGCGAGCTCGTCGCGCGCTGGAACGGCGAAGGCGTCGACGAGACACTGGTCGACCCCGAGCTGCTCCGCGCGGAGTGGTTGACCGAAACCCCGGATCCACGCACGTACACGCTGCTGCAATCGGTGAAGATCGCGCTCGATCTTGCGGGCGCGTCAGCCGCCGAGCGCCGCGAGGAGCCTGCTGCCGGCCTCCTCGAAGCGATCCCAGCCGCGCGGACGCCGAAACTCCCAGCCCGGGAGGGCGGCGAGCTCGAGGAATCGCTCCGGGCTCAGAGGCGGGACGCGCAAGCCTAGGTGCTCGGTCAGCCGCGGCAGGCGCTGCGTCGCCGGTACCGGCTCGACGGCGACGTCGTCGCCCCACACGAGGAAGATCCAGCCCCGGAAGCGGAGCCCGTGCGGCAGCTGCGCCAGCTCGAGCCGCCAGCGCTCCCGCGCACCGACGATCCCTAAATAGTTCCCTGCGGAGAGCCGCTCGGCCGCCTCAGCGCGCAGGTCGAGAACGCGAGGTCCCGCGAGCGGCGTCCCGTCCTCGAGCACGAGCATGTCGTCGCACACGACGGGCAACCCTTGCGCGGCGATCCAGGCGAGCGTCGTGCTCTTGCCGCCCTCGCGGTCGGCGAGCAGGCCCCAGACGTCCCCGTCGAGGGCGAACGCACCCCCGTGGAAGCTGTCGCGGCCGAGCCAGCGGGCCGCGACCGCGGCAACGGGGGCGAGATATGGATGCACCAGCTCGTCGGCGGTCAACGGCTCCGGCGTCACGAACTCCGCGCGCGCCTCCGCCCGGTCGACGAGAATCGTTCCGCCAGAGCGGAGCCGCAACTCGGCCCGGTCGTCGCCCAGCCTGTCCATCAGCCTCTCGGTCTGCCCAATGCTGTTGACAAGAGTGTACGTCGGCCACACGGGCTCGGCCGGAACCAGCGAGCGAGCCGCGGATTCGACCCCGGACAGCGCCAATCCGTACGCTCCAACTGCTTGAGGGCCCGCCGACACGCTTGCGCAACTCTAGCCGCGCGGCTAGTTGTAGGTTCGGGCCCAGAAACCTACAATTCAGCTACAAAATCGACCGATTGGTGGGGAGGCTCAGTGCCTGACTCGAAGACGATCACCAAGGGCGACTACCAGGCACCGGTACTACGGGTAGTCGGCTCGCTGCACTCGATGACACTCGTCCAGGACAAGACGCTCGGCTCGAGCGACGGGTTCACGTTCATGGGCGCGTCCATCACGAACGCTTCCCCCTGAGCGATGAGCGAGCTCGGGGGGCGACGAACGCAGGATCGGTATGAGCCACCGGCGCTACGCCTCGTCGGCTCGCTGCACGATCTGACGCAGACCGGCAGGCAGGACATTCCGTGCTTCTGGACGAAGACGATCGGCCCGCCCGACTACTTCACGTTCATCCCGATCGCGAACTGCTCCTCGTAGCAGCGCAGCGACGGTAGCGACGACTCCGAGCCGCGACGAAGGTCGCGGCTCGTTTCGTTGCGGACTGAACTGCTCGAGGAGTCGAGCGAGCCGATCCTCAACTTTTTGGCAGGCGACGTGGCAGCGCGCTCCCTCTACGATCAAACTAGCTCGGCTCGGCCGAGTTTTCCCGACTCTGGAGGCACCATGAAGACTTCTGTCGTGACCGGCGGAGCCGGCTTTCTCGGCTCTCACCTCTCTGACGAACTGCTCGCGCGCGGCCAACGGGTCATCTGCGTCGACAACCTGGAGACCGGATCGCTGCAGAACGTCGAGCACAACCGCTCGGGCGACTTCCTGTTCGTCAATCACGACGTGACGCGGCATCTGGAGATCGACGAGCCCGTCGATTTCGTCTACCACCTCGCGGCACTGGCGAGCCCGATCGACTACCTACGCATGCCGCTGCACTCGCTCAAGGTCGGCTCGCACGGGACGCACAACGCGCTCGGGCTCGCGAAGTTCAAGCGTGCGCGTTTCCTGCTCTTCTCGACCTCGGAGGTCTACGGGGACCCGCTCGTCCACCCGCAGCCGGAAACGTACTGGGGCAACGTGAATCCGATCGGACCGCGCGGAGTGTACGACGAGGCGAAGCGCTACGCAGAGGCACTGACGATGGCTTACCACCATCAGCAGGGCGTCGATACGGCCATCGTGCGCATCTTCAACACCTATGGTCCCCGCATGCGGCCGCACGACGGGCGTGCGATCCCGACCTTCGTCCGGCAGGCTCAGGACGACATGCCGTTGACCGTGTTCGGCGACGGATCGCAGACACGCAGCTTCTGCTACGTCGACGACCTGATCCGCGGACTGATTGCGCTCGCCGAGAGCGGCGAGCACCTCCCCGTAAACATCGGCAACCCGCAGGAGTTCACGCTGCTCGAGCTCGCGGAGAAGGTGCTCGAGATCTGGGAGAGCAGCAGCGAGATCGTGTACGAGGCGCTGCCGGTCGACGACCCAAAGATCCGCCAGCCGGACATCACCCGGGCGCGCCAGATCCTGGGCTGGGAGCCTGAGATCTCGCTGCAGGAGGGGTTGGAGAGGCTGCACGCGGCGTCGAACAACACCGCCACGGTCGCATAAGCCCGTCAGCCGATCGGCGCCTGCATGTCCTGCTGGATCTCACCGGCCGTGAGCGCCCGGTCGTAGACGCGCACCTCGTCGATCAGACCGCTGAACCACTCACCCCAGACGCTGTTGCCGCCGATCCGCAGGACGCCCGTCGAGGCCGCCATCGCACCGGCGAATGAGGCAGACCCCGCCAGAACGCCATTGACGTAGAGGCGGACGACGGCACCGTCGAAGGTCGTAGCGAGATGCGTCCACGCGTTGAGCGGCAGCGCCGCCGTCCCGGTCGCGCTGCGCTCAGAGCCGATGAACACCTGGCCGAGCGGCCGCGAGCCGCCTTGATCCGCGTAGAGGCCGTACACGTTCCCGCCCGGCCGCTCCTTGAAGACCACCGTTCGCCAGCTGCCGAGCGCCGAGGGACGCACCCACGCCTCGAGCGTCATCCCGCTGGTCAGGTCGAGCGAGTTCGCGTCGGGGATCGTGACCCAGTCGTTGACGCCGTCGAAGCTCA
>JAWVCW010000027.1:0-3307 GCA_033857955.1 Gaiellaceae bacterium
GCGCCTGGCAGTACGGCGGCCGCGCCGACCAGGTCGCCGAGCCGGGCTCGTTCCTCGCGACCGACGCCGGCGGCATCCCGCTCCTCGTCGTGCGCGACCGGGAGGGCGAGCTGCGCGCGTTCCTGAACGTCTGCCGCCACCGCGGCGCCGTGCTCACCGAAGGTTGCGGCGAGCGCGGCGCGATCCAGTGCCACTACCACGCGTGGACCTACGACCTCGACGGCTCGCTGCGCGCCGCGCCGCGCTCGGAGCGCGAGCCCGGCTTCGACAAGAGCGAGCTGTCACTGCTGCCGGCAAGCGCCGCGACGTGGGGGCCGTTCCTGTTCGTGAATCCCCGCGCCGATGCTGTGCCACTTGCGGAGCACCTCGGCGAGCTGCCCGAGATCCTGGCGCGCGACATCGAAGTCGACGGGCTCGCGTTTCACTCACGCGTCGAGTTCGGCGCGAATGCGAACTGGAAGATCGTGGTCGAGAACTTCCTCGAGTGCTACCACTGCGCCACCGCGCACCCTGCGTTCAGCGACGAGGTCGACGTGCATCCCGACCGTTACTTGCTCGAGACGCACCCGACGTTCAACGCGCAGTTCTGCCGCGCGAAGACGACGGGTGAGCGGGGGCAGTTCCACCTCCTCTATCCGAACACGGGCATCAACGTCTTCCCGGGGCCTGCGAACCTCTCGATCGGACCGATCCTCCCGGCAGGCCCGGGACGCACCGAGCGCTACCTCGACTACTTCTTCGCGCCGGACGTCGACGTCGCTTGGCTGCGCGACTTCTTCGCGTTCGACGACCAGGTCGGCAAGGAGGACACGCTTCTCGTCGAGTCTGTGCACCGCGGCATGGCGTCCGGCGTCCTCGAGCACGGCCGCCTGCTGCTCAACGCGGAGCCCCTCCTCGCGGCGTTTCAGCGCTGGCTGGCAAAGCAGCTCACGGCCTAGAGCCGAACGCGCAGGGTCTCGCCGTCGAGCTCGAGTGAGCCGCCGAGCTCCTCGATCACCATGCGCGCGACGAGCGAGCCGAGGTCTCGGATCGACTCGCCGATCAGGACGGGGGCGGCGGCGGCGGCGACCGGCGCCAGTTCGAGGTCGCGCCCGCTCACGCGCCACGTCACCCGCTCCGCGGGGCCGTAGCGTGCCGCGGCGACGGCGAGTGCCTCCAGCGCCCGGCCAACCGATTCGGGCTCGGTCTCGATCGTCTCGCCGTCACCTTCGGTAACGACTCGCTCGTCGTCCGAGGTCGCGAGCTCGACTGTATCCACCTGCCGTACCACCGGCTCCCAGCGACCACCCTCGATTCGTGCGGCTACCCCGACCTCGTCGAGGAGCTCGGTCATCTGCTCGGAGGCTTCTTCGATCATTCCCAGGAAACGCATCGTGCGCTCGTCGAGATCGCCCGTCCGCGTCAGCGTCCGCGCGAAGCCGAAGATCGTCGCCAACGGCGTGCGCAGGTCGTGGCACGCCAGGGAGACAACGCGGGGGAATCTGGCTTCTGTCATCGTCGCGCTACGGTTCTACCCGATGGCCGAGACGCGCAACAGCCCTATCGCCGACATGCAGGCCTCCGCGCCCGAGATCCAGCTCGGTCTGACGCGGGCCGGCGTGACCGGAGTCCAGAAGGCGATCCGGATCCGGCACGAGGGCCACGAGAAGACGTTCGCCGCCGAGATCTCCTGCACGGTCGACCTCGACCCCAGGCAAAAGGGCGTCCACATGTCGCGCTTCCCGGAGCTTTTCGGAGAGGCGATCGACACGGTCGTGATCGGCGAGGCGTTCCTCGTCGAGACGCTCGCGGAGCACATCGCACGTCACATCGTCGAGCGCCAGCACGCGCTGCGCGCCGAGGTGCGGATCGAAGCGCAGTACCCCCTCGAGCGCCGCACGCCCGTAACCGACCTTCCGACGCAAGAGATCGCGACGCTGATCGGCATCGCCGCCGCGTCGCCCGACGGAGTGCGCCGTGTCGTCGGCGTGGAGGCCTGGGGCATCAACGCCTGCCCGTGCGCGCAGGGCCTCGTTCGCGGGGCCGCGTCCGAACGGCTGCTCGAGGCCGGCTTCGGCGAAGGCGACATCGACCGCATCCTGGAGCTCGTCCCGCTCGCGACGCACAACCAGCGTGGGAAGGGGACGCTGCTCGTCGGGACGAACGCCGAGATCAACGCCGAGCACCTCGTCGAGATCGTCGAGCAATCGATGAGCTCCCCGGTGTACGAGCTGCTCAAGCGCCCGGACGAGCTGTTCGTCGTTGAGCACGCGCACCTGCAGCCGCGCTTCGTCGAGGACTCGGTTCGCTTCGCGCTGAAGGCGGTGACGGACCGCTACCCCTCGCTCGACGACGAAGACTTCGTCTACTCGCGGCAGTTGAACCTCGAGACGATCCACCGCCACGACGTGCTCGCCGAACGGACGGGGACCGTCGGCGAGCTTCGGCGCGAGCTTGCGGGTGCAGTGGCACACCGTCACACCGATCTCCGCGTGTGGTTTCTCCGGCCGCTGTAGGTGACCTTTACTTGCGGCGGAACGTCGCGCGCACGGTGAGCGCCGAGCCCGTCGCGGGCCGGCACTCCGGCCGTGTGCCCTTGCACGCGCCGCTCCAGCCGGCGAACTTCCAGCCCTTCGCGGCAACGGCCCGTAGCGTGAGCGGATCGCCGGCGAGCATCGACTTCGAGCACACCGGCGTGCACCGCACGGTGCCGCGGCCCTTTGTCGTCACCCTCACCGGGATCGTCCGCGGCCCGAAGACCGCAGTGACCGACTGCGCCTCCGCGAGCTTCACGAAGCAGGTGCCGTTCCCCGTGCACGCCCCGCTCCAGCGAACGAAGCGCAAGCCGACGCCCGGTGTCGCTTCGAGGGTCACGGTCGTGCCCTGCTCCCAATGGGTCGTACAACCTGTGGTGCAACCGACGCCTGGGAGGTCGCTCGACACTTTGCCGGTCCCGCCGACCAGCGCAACCGACAGCGCCACCTGCGGCGCGTCGAGGTGGCTCAGCCAGCCCGAGTCCTGAAGGTCTTCCCACGCGCCGGAGTGCGCGTAGTAGTCGTCGCGGTTGACATCGAGCACCTGCTGCTGCAGCGGGCGTCCGTCGCTGAACGGGTACAGGATGTCGCTCGCGGAGTCGCATGGATGCCCGTGATCCACGGCGACCGTGGCGGGTGGCTTGCAGAAGTTCGGCGCGCCGGCCGGCAGTGCCCCCAGGGAATGGACCAGCTCGTGCGCCCCGATCGAGTCAGTCGGAAAGCCTGGGCATCCAGCGAGCCAAACAAGGGCAAACGATGGCCCCGCTCCAAAATCTCCGACGCCGCTCCCGCAG
>JAWVCW010000028.1:0-99182 GCA_033857955.1 Gaiellaceae bacterium
CACCGAGGTAGTCGTAGAGGGCGCGCACGCGGCCCCACGCATCGCCGGCGACGATCGCGTCGCCGACCTTGATCGTCCCGCGGTGGATCAGCATCGTCGCGACCGGGCCGCGGCCGACGTCGAGACGGGACTCGATGATCGGGCCGGAGGCCTCGGTGTTCGGGTTGGCGGTCAGCTCGAGCTCTGCGTCGGCGACGAGCAGCACCTTCTCGAGCAGGTCGTCCAGGTTGGTCTTCTGCTTGGCCGAGACGTTCGAGAACTGGACGGTGCCACCCCAGTCCTCGGGCTGGAGGCCCTCGGCGGCGAGATCGGACTTGACGCGGTCCGGATTTGCGTCCGGCATGTCCATCTTGTTCACGGCGACCACGATCGGGACGCCGGCGGCGCGGGCGTGCGAGATCGACTCCCGCGTCTGCGGCATGACGCTGTCGTCGGCTGCGACGACGAGCACGGCGATGTCCGTCACCTTCGCCCCGCGGGCGCGCATCGCGGTGAACGCCTCGTGGCCCGGCGTGTCGAGGAACGTGATCTTGCGGCCGTCGATCTCGGCCTGGTAGGCGCCGATGTGCTGCGTGATTCCGCCGGCCTCGGTCTCGACGACGGCCGACTCACGGATCGCGTCGAGCAGCGTCGTCTTGCCGTGGTCGACGTGGCCCATGATCGTCACGACCGGCGGGCGAGGCGCGAGATCCTCCTCGGCGTCCTCGAACACCTCCGGCAACTCCTCCTCGTCGGCGGCGTGCTTGATCGTGATCTCGCGCCCGAGCTCCGTCCCGATCAGCTCGACCTCCTCGTCGGAGAGGGACTGCGTGATCTGCACCATCTGGCCGAGTCCCATCATGATCTTGATCAGCTGCGCGGCGGGGACGCCGAGCGCCTGCGAGAGATCGCGGACGGATACTCCCGACGGGACGGTGGCGGGCCCGGTCGGCGGTGCGATCTCCTGCTTCTCGCGCTTCGGCATCGCGTCGGTGCGGCCGCGCGCGTGACGCGGGTTGGGGCGATTGGTCCCGCCCTCGATCACGACCCGGCGCTTGCGCCCGGGCGCTCCCTGGCGAGGCCGGATCGGACGGTTTGGCTTGTTCGGTTCGTCAGCCATCAGCGGTCAGTGTAGAGGCGCGAGAGCGCCGGATCGACGACGACGGTCCGCTTCAAGATGCGACTGAAGGCGCGGCGATCCGCCGCGCGCTCGAAGCAGGAGAGCCGCCGGCAGGTGTAGACGCCCCTGCCGGGCTCCGTTCGACCCTCGACGAGGGCTCCCGCACGTGCTGCGAAGCGGTGGAGCTCCGACTGCGGCGCCTTCCGGCCGCACCCGGCGCATGTTCGTTCCGGCAGGGTCACGCAGCGGTCTCGTCCTCCCCAGCCTCGACAGCAACAGGCTCGACGGCAACAGGCTCGTCCGCCACCGCGGACCGCGTTTCGATCTCCTCGGCGACCTCGACCTCGGCAACCTCGGCGACCGGCTCGAGCGACTCCGCCTCGGCGGGTGTCGCGAGCTCTTCGACCTCCGCGGCCGCGACTGTCTCCTCGGGCTCCTTGCCGACCATCTCCTGGTGGGCGGGGACGCCGCAGTAGCGCGTGCCCGGGAGCGCCGCGTTCGGGCAGCGCTTGCCGTTGGAGAGGATCGCGGCGCAGCGGCCGGAGTAGTCCCCTTCGCCGCCCTCGCCGTCGCCCGCGAACGCTGCCTCGGCCTCGGCCTGGGCGAACTCCTCGTCGGACTGGATGTCCACCTTCCACCCGGTCAGGCGGGCGGCCAGGCGGGCGTTCAGGCCGTCCTTGCCGATCGCGAGCGCCAGCTGGTCGTTCGGAACGACGACCGTGGCCTCTTTGGTCTCGTCGTCGATGTAGACCTCGCGCACCCGTGCCGGCGAGAGCGCCTTCGCGACGAATCGCGCCGGCTCGTTGTTCCACGGGATGATGTCGATCTTCTCGCCGCGGAGCTCGGAGACGACCATGCGCACGCGGGAGCCGCGCGGGCCGACGCAGGCGCCGACCGGGTCGACGCCCTGGGCGTGCGACTCGACGGCGATCTTGGCGCGGTAGCCGGGCTCGCGGGCGACGCCGCGGATCTCGACCAGGCCATCGGCGATCTCCGGCACCTCGAGCTCGAAGAGCGTCTTGATCAGCTCGGGATCGCGGCGCGACAGGATCACCTGCGGGCCCTTCGTCCCCGAGCGAACCTCGGTGATCACGGCCTTGATCCGGGAGCCCTGCTCGTAGCGCTCGCCGTCGACCTGCTCGGAGCGCGGCAAGAGCGCCTCGACCTTGCCGAGGTCGACGAGCACGTTGTTGCGGTCGCCCGCCTGCTGGACGATGCCGGTGACGACCTCGCCCTGGCGGTCGATGTACTCCTCGTACATCATCGCGCGCTCGGCCTCGCGGATTCGCTGCTGGATCACCTGCTTGGCGGTCATCGCGGCGATACGGCCGAAGTCGTTCGGGGTGACGTCGGCGCGGACGATCAGATCCTCGGGCACCTGATCCCAGTCGAGCTCGAGCTCGTCCTGGTTGATCAGCGTGTGCTGCTTCTCGCCGGTCTCTTCCTCGAGCCGCTCCAGCTCCTCGATCTTGGCCTCCATGGCCTCGTCGAGCAGCCGTGCCTCGAGATCGCCTGGAATCTCGATCGAGAAGACGCGGAACTCGCCCTCGTCGTCCAGCTCGACGGCCGCGTGCCGGGACGCGCCCGGAGTCTTCTTGTAGGCGGCGAGGAGCGCGTCCTCGAGTGCACCGACGACGGTGTTCTCCTCGATGCCCTTCTCACGCTCGAGGCCGCGAATGTGCTCGATGATCTCCTGGGACATCCCCTACGCTCCCTTGTCAAAATCGGTGTAGACCAGGTTGCCCCGGACGATCGTCTCGTACGGGATCTCGACGTTGTTGTTGCCTGACTGGACGACGACAGAGTTCTCGCCGGCGCTCACGATCTCGCCCTTGAGGCGCTTGCGCTCCGGCGTGCGAAGCGTGACCGTGCGGCCGACGGCGTTGCGAAAGTGCTCGGGCCTGCGCACCGGGCGCTCGATTCCGGGCGAGGAGACCTCGACGGCGTACTCGCCCAGGTAGCCGCGCAGCACGTCGGTGACGCGCGCGCAGAGCGCATGGTCGACCCCTTCGGCGTGGTCGACGAAGACGGTGAAGCGGTCTGGAGCTGAGAGCTCGACGGCGAGCACCTCGACGCCCGGCAGGGCAGTCGCGACCTCCCGTCCGATCTGCGTCGTCAGCGTCCTCTCCTTCTCGTGCGTTGCGGTCAAAAACGTGGCTCCTTCAACAAAAATGGGCGCTGCGCGCCCATTTCGTCCAGCAGGTGAAAATGGTGTCTCAAGTGTAGCAAGCCATGGGCCGTTCGGCCCATGGCCGGCCCGCCTCCGACCTACCCGAGCGTGATCGTGACTGGACCGTCGTTCACGAGCTCGACCTCCATCCGCGCTCCGAAAACGCCGCTCTCGACCGTGACACCGAGCTCGCCCAGCGCAGCGCAGAACCGGTCGTAGAGCTCCTGCGCATGCTCGGGCTCGGCCGCGCCCGCGAAGCTCGGTCGGTTTCCCTTACCTGTATCCGCGAGCAGTGTGAACTGGCTGACGACAAGCGCGGCGCCGCCCGTGTCGAGCAGCGAGCGATCGAAGCGGCCCTCGGCGTTCTCGAACACGCGCACCTTCGCGATCTTCGCCGCCAGGCGGTCGGCAGCGGCCTCGGCGTCGCCCGCCGCGACGCCGAGGAACACGAGGAGGCCTCCGCTGATCTCGCCCGCCACCCGGCCGTCGACGCGCACCGCAGCGCGCGAAACCCGCTGTAAAACAGCTCTCATCTACTTGCGATTACATCTCATCTCGTGGCGCGCGCGGCCGATTACCGGCGCGAGATGGAAGCCGCAGCACATCCCTGGCCCGCACTAGGAGCGCTCCTGCTGCGCGACGGCTCGCTCTCGGTCGAGCAGCTCGAGCAGGCTCTCAGCGACAAGGACAGCTCCGGCAAGCGGCTCGGCGAGATCCTCGTCGACCGCGGCTATGTCACCCCGACGCAGGTGTCGCGGGTGCTCGCCGAGCAGCACGAGCTTCCGTTCGTCGACCTCGTCCGCGAGCCGATCGACATGGGTGCGGCCGGCCTGCTCAGCGAAACGCTGGCGCGCCGCTACGGCGCGATCCCGGTCCGATTTCTCGCGGACGGGGCCGTGCTCGTCGCGGTCAGCGACCCGACCGACGTTGTCGCAGCCGACGACCTGCGGATCGCGCTCGGCGCAGCCGTCCGCGTCGGCGTCGCCTCCGCCGAGGCGATCTCCACGGCGATCACGCGGATGTACGCCGGCGAGCTCGACTTCGACGAGCAGGACGACGAGGAAGAAGAGGTCGGCGGCATGGTCGTCGACCTGCGTGAGGCTGCGTCAGCCGCGCCCGCGATCAAGCAGGTGAACGCCGTCCTCAGCCGTGCGATCGAGCTCGGCGCCTCAGACGTGCACTTCACACCCCAGCGCAAGCGCCTGCTCGTGCGCGCCCGCGTCGACGGTGTCATGCGCGAGCTCGCGACGATTCCGAAGAATCTCCAGCCCGCGGTCACGAGCCGCCTGAAGGTGATGGCGGAGCTCGACATCGCCGAGAGGCGCGCCCCGCAGGACGGGCGTCTCGCACTCCGCACCAATGACCGCTCGGTCGACCTGCGTGTTGCCGTCTTGCCGACCACCCACGGCGAGAAGGTGACGCTGCGGATCATGGGCTCCGGCGAGGCCGCCGTCTCGCTCGAGGAGCTTGGGATGAGCGACTCCGCCGCTGCGACCCTCGGCGCCGCCGTCGCCCAGCCGTTCGGCGCCGTCATCGTCGTCGGCCCGACGGGTAGCGGCAAGTCCACCACCCTGCATGCAGCGCTCAGCGCACTCGACAGCGACGAGCGCCAGATCACGACGATCGAGGACCCGGTCGAGTACCAGGTGCCGAATGCCGACCAGATCGAGGTCAACCCTCGCGCCGGCCTGACCTTCGCCGCCGGCCTGCGGACGATCCTCCGCTCCGACCCCGACGTGATCCTCATCGGCGAGATCCGCGACGACGAGACGGCCGAGATCGCCTTCCAGGCCGCCATGACCGGCCACATGGTGCTGAGCTCCCTGCACGCCCAGAACGCCGCCAGCGCCATCGCGCGGCTGAAGGACATGGACGTCGACCCCGGGCTCATCGCAACCGCGCTCAACTGCATCGTCGCGCAGCGGCTCGCACGGAAGCTGTGCGACAGCTGCCGAGAGTCGTACGTGCCCGACGAGAGCGAGCTCGCAGCCGTCGGCCTGCCCACGTTCGAGTACGGTCGCGCCCACCTCTTCCGGGCGGCCGGCTGCGAGTCGTGCTCGTTCACCGGCTACACGGGCCGCGTCGGCCTCTTCGAGGTGATGCCGATCCGCGGCGACCTCCGAGGCCTGATCGAGCGCTCCACCGAGGAGATCTTTGCCGCGGCGGTCGAAGGCGGGATGACGACGATGCGCGAGGACGGAATTCGCCTCGCACTCGCGGGCGTCACGTCGCTCGCCGAAGTTCGCCGGGTGACCGGCGAGCGCATGACCTAGTCGTTCGGTTCGTCGCCCGGCTTGTCGCTGCGGTCGAGCTCCATGATCCGCTCGGCGTAGTGCTCACTGTTCGGCGAGAGTGAGCTCGCCAGCTTGTAGTGCCCGTTCGCCTCGGCGTCGCGCCCCTGCTTCTCCAGCGCGCGGCCGAGCGCGTAGTGCGCGTAGTCGTCGGTCGGCGCGAGCTCGAGGACGGCCCGGAACTCCGCCTCCGCCTCCTTCCAGCGCTGGATCCGGAAGTACGCGATCCCGAGCGCCTCGCGGATCGACGCCTTGTCTGGTTCGAGCTTCTTCGCCTTTTCGAGCGCGACGGTGGCCTGCGCGGCCATCCCGTCCTTCAGGTGGGCCCGGCCCTGCTGGAAATGTTCGTACGCTTCGGTCACAGGTTCCTCAGGTAGGGGAAGTTCTGCTCGAGCACGTCGACCGGCGCCGTCAGATCGCGAGTCGGGCCGATCTGGATCCCCGCCACACGCTCTCCCGCGTCGATCGCTTGCTGAAACGCTAGCGCGAGCTCGTAGGGAGGCTTGCCGGGACGCGCCTCGACGTGCGGGGCGAGCGCCGGGCCCACTGCCCAGAGCGGCGCGCCCGCGAGGCCCTCGCCGAGGACGCGCTCGACGAGCCCGTCGCTGAGCTGGATTGTTCCGGGCCGGTCCTCGACCGCGATCGCTCCCGCGGCCCCGGAGTCGGCGAAGGAGGCGGCGAAGCGGCCGACGTCGCCGCGCGTGAAACGCTTGTCGGCGCCGAGAACGAGGTACGGCGCCACGGGCGCGGCGGCGAGCACGGCGTCGGCGGAGCCGTCGGGTGAGGCCTGCCTCGCGTAGCGCACAGCGAGCCCGAAGCCGCCGCCGTCGCCGACAAGGCGCTCGACCTGCTCCGCGAGATGACCTGTGACGATCGTTGCGCCGGCACAACCCGCCTCCGAGAGCTCACGCAGGAGCAGCGCGATCACGGGCTTGCCGTCGATCGGAAGCACCGGCTTGGCGTACCGCTCGGTCAGTGGTCGCAACCGCGTTCCGAGGCCGGCCGCGATTACCACGGCGTGTGGCGTCACCCGCGCAAGGACCGGAGCGCGACGAGACCCCGGAGCCGTGCCGGCCGGCCGAGTCCGCTGCGGATCGCCCGCAGCAGCGAACGCAGCTCCTTGCGCGCTCGCCTTGCGGCGGCGGCGCTCTGCTCGGGCGGACCGAAGCGTGCCTCGGCGACCGCGGCGGCGAACCGGCGTCCGTCGGCGCCGAGCTCCGCCCGCACCAGCTGCCGCAGCTCGTCGGGCGTCGCGCTCGGTCGGACCGCGAGTCCCTGATCGGCAAGGAAGTCGGCAAGCTCGCGCCGGGCCGCACCGGCAAGCCGTCTCGGGTCGCGCGTCAGATAGCGAAGGCGACGGCGGATGAGCTTCGCGGCGCCGATGGCGGCCGCGAACGCGAGCCCCGCCGGCAGGAGCAGCCAGAGCCCCGCGGGCCGGCCGCCAGACGTGTCTGTGCGGCCGCTCTGCCGATCCGCCAGCCGCTCCTTCAGCTGGAGCAGCCGGTCGAGCTCGCCGGCACCGCCGGCATTCCTGCCGCCCTTGGACGGCCCAAATGCCTCGGCCGCGTCGCCCGCGTTGAAGCCTGTCGACGAGGCGCTGTAGTCGGCAGTGAGCGATCCCCGTCCCGGAGTCGGGTCGAACGCCAGCCAGCCGTAACCCGGGAACCACACCTCGACCCAGGCGTGCGCGTTGCGATCGGTGACGATCCAGCTGTTCTCCTCGCGCTTGCCGCTCGTGAAGCCGCCGGCAACCCGGGCGGGAATGCCGAGGAACCGGAGCATCAGCGCCATCGCGCCGGCGAAGTGCTGGCAATAGCCGCTCTTGCCCTCGGTGACGAAGTGCGCGAGCGGCGGGAGGCCGCCGGAGGGCGGTGGGGTCTCGTCGTACGTGAAGCCGCCGGTGCTCCGCAACCACGTCTCGATCGCGACGACCGCTCCGTATGGCGTCCTCGCGCCCGCGCGCAGCCGACGCGCTTGGTTCCAGAGACCCTGGTACGGCCAGAGCGCGACGTAGCGCTCGTCGGCGAAGAGCGCCTCCACCCGCGCGTCGCGGCCGGTAGCGCCGAACGGCTCGACGCGGGTGCGGCCGATGTCGAAGAAGCGCTCGAGCCCTGCCGGGTACTCGGCGGCGACGCGCGCCAGCTCGGCCGGCTCGGGCCGGGGCGCGTAGCTGTAGACCGTGTATCTCTGTCCGCGGTGAAGGCCGCCGTAGACGCGCACGAGCCCGCTCGAGAGCCGGAAGACGCCGCCGAGCTGCCGTGCCTCGAGCGCAACCGGCTGCGCCGCGCCGATGATGTGCTGATCCTCGAGCGCGCCGATCTCGACCTCCTGCTTCACCCAGGTACGCGGATTCAACGAGCGCGCCGGCAAGAGCGGGTCGTTCGGCAGCCTCCCCGTTGCGAGGCCGGTCGAGAGCGGAATCGGATTGTCGAGCCAGCGGTCCGAGTCAAACTGGTCGAGCGTCGTCGCCCGCCAGTAGAGACCGCGCTCCGGGCCGGTGATCCGGAGGACGGTTCGGGTCTTCTTCGCGAACCGGATGCCACCGTAGTTCGCGTCCCACACGTAGCTGACCGAGATCGGCTCGCCGAACGACTTGCTTGGATCCCAGCCCTGCCAGGCGAGGACGCCGTCCTTTGCGAGCGCCGCCGAGGTCGAGGCTCCCGCGGCCGCCAGGATGAGCACCGCGCCCGCGAGGAGCGCCGGCACCGGCCTCGTCGAACGTAGACCGGCGAGAGCCCAGAGAGCGCTCGCGAGGATCACCGCGCCGTAGAGGACGCTCCGCGACGGATACAGGGTTGCCGGCCAGCCTGCCCCGGCCACGACGGCGAGGACCGCGAAGAGCGGACGCCGCGCGGCCGCGGCGAGCGCGAGCACGAGACAGAAGCCGAAGATCGCAAGGATGAGGACTCCATGCATCTTCATTCGCTCGACTCCTGAGAATGGCACCGAGACGTCGAAATAGTCGATCACTCCGTCGACGAACCGATGGCCGACCGGCGAGAAGAAGCCTCGCCGGTCGTCGGGCGAGGGGGTGTCCAGCGCGACCCACAGGGCCGTGAGGGCCGCCGGAACGGCGACGGCGAACCGGAGGCCAAGCGTCGGCGCAAGAGCCGGTGCGAGCGCGAGCAGGATCACCCAGAGCCAGTCCGCGCCCGCCGCGCGCGGGTCCTCCAGTCGCAGCCAGGACAGAGCGACGAGCGCCGCCGGGAAGGAGTAGACCGCGACGGTCCTCCCCATAGCCCTAGCCATGCGCGCTTCTCGGGCTGGGGGCTGCACCGAGCACCGCCGCGAGCGAGTCTCCGCGCCGGACGACGGCAACAGCGACGCCGGCGGCCTGGAGCCGCAGCAGCTCGGGCTCGATCTTGGTGGGACGGCCCACGAAGCTGGGAGCGTCGATCCAGACGACGCTGACGCCTTGCCCGGCGAGCGAGCGCTGCACGAGCTTCGCCGCGAGCGCGTCCGGGACGCTCGCGGTCACGACCACGGTCTCCACGGCCCGCGACGCCGGCCCGCCCTCACGCGAGAGGAGCTCGACGACCGGACGCGTCCCGTCGGGCTCCACAGCCGCCAGCACGCCGAGCGCGGCAAACCAATCGCCGTCGAGCGACGAGACCCGGATGCTCGGCCGCTGCCCGGAGTTGACCGCCAGCACCGCCCGCCTTCCGTGGAGTGCATGCGAGCGAAGGATCGAGCCCGCTGCGCGCACCTGCTCGTCGAAGCTCTCCCCCGCGACTCCGCTCGCCTCCGCGTCGAGGAGCACGGCGATCTCGTCGCGTGGAGCGTCCTCGAGCTCCTTCACCATCAACTGGCCGCGCCGCGCAGTCGTCCGCCAGTGCACCTTTCGCAGCGACTCGCCCTGCTCGTACTCGCGCACCGAGTGGAGGTCGAATCCCGACGGACGGCGCAGCAGGAGCCGCCGGCCGTCCTGCGCGTGCGCCCCGCTCTCGGAGAAGAGCCGGTCGAGCGCGATCAGGCGCGGATAGACGAGCAGCGAGCCGCCGCCGGCGAGCTCGATCTCCGATCGCGCCAGCCCGAAGGGGTCGTCGATCGTCGCTGTCGCCGATTCGACGACGTAGCGGCCGCGCGGGACACGCTCGAGCACGTACGTGCCGCGATAGCTCGCGCCCGCGCGCCGCAACGACGTCTCCCGTTCGCCGAAGCGGGAGATTCGCTCCGTGACCGTGATCGAGGGCGGCGGCACCCAGGCCTCCGGCCGCACTTCGAGCGTCACCCAGACGTCCTCGCCCTCGAGCAGCGCCCCCTTGCCTGCGCGCCGTCGCAGGAGGATCGGCGCCGCCGCCAGCCGGACCCAGGTGCGGGCCGCGATCGGCGCCAGCACGAGCCCGGTCGCAACCGGGTAGAGCGCCTTCGCTCCGAAGAGCCAGGCGAGGACGTACGTCGCGAGACCGAGGAGGAGCGTGAGCGCCCCGCGCCTCGTCATCCGCTAGACCGGGACCGGGGTCTGCTCCACGGCTTCGCCGACGATCTCTTCTGCCGTCAGCCCGGCCGAGCGCGCCTCCGGCGCGAGGATCAGCCGGTGCGAGAGCACGGGCCGCGCGATTGCCTTGACGTCGTCGGGGAGCACGTAGTCACGGCCCTCCGCGAGAGCCCGCGCCTTGGCGACGCGCAGGAGCGCGATCCCGGCCCGAGGGCTCGCCCCGAGCGCGAGGCGGGAGCTCGAGCGCGTGTGACGGAGGAGCGCGACGACGTAGCGGTTCAAGCTCTCCTCGACGAAGAGCGAGCGAGCCTCGTCGATCGCGGCCAGGATCTCGGCAATTCCGGCCACCGGCGTCAGCGTCTCGAGGGGCGGCTCCGTCGTCTGCTCGTTCAGCATGCGGGCTTCGTCGGCGAGCGGCGGGTAGCCGAGCGAGAGGCGCATCGAGAAGCGGTCGAGCTGGGCCTCGGGCAGCGGGTAGGTGCCCTCGTACTCGATCGGGTTCTGCGTCGCGAGCACGATGAAAGGGCGCTCGAGCGGATACGACTCGCCGTCGATCGTGACCTGGTTCTCCTGCATCGCCTCGAGCAGCGCAGACTGGGTCTTCGGGGAGGCGCGGTTGATCTCGTCGACGAGGAGGACGTTGGCGAAGACAGGACCGGGACGGAACTCGAACTCGTTCACGCGCTGGTTGAAGACGTTGACGCCGGTGACGTCCGACGGAAGCAGATCCGGCGTGAACTGGATCCGCGAAAAGTCGACGTCGAGCGAGCGCGCGAGCGACTTCGCGAGCATCGTCTTACCCACGCCCGGGAAGTCCTCGATGATCACGTGGCCTTCGGCCAGCAGGGCGAGGACGCAGAGCTGGAGCGTGTCGGCCGGCGCGTGCAAGACGAGCGCGAGGTTCGCAACCAGCTTCTCGACGGTCGCCGCGGAGCTCGCGACGGCCGCGGGGTCTCTACGCGCCTCCACGCCGTTCCTTTAGCAGGCGTTCGACCTCGTCCAGGATCCCGGCGGCGATCTCGTCCTTCGATGCCTTCGCCAGTTTGCGCTCGCCGCCCTTCGTCACGAGCGTGACCTCGTTATCGCGCGCGTCGAAGCCGATTCCGGGAGTGGACACGTCGTTGTAGACGACGAGATCGATGTTCTTGTCGGTGAGCATCCTGCGCTTTCGCGCGAGCCCGTCCTCGCCCGACTCGGCGCCGAAGCCGACGAGCACCTGCCCGTTTCGATCCTGCTCCCCGAGCTGGGCGAGCACGTCGGTCGTGGGCTCGAGCTCCAGCTTCCAGACCTCCTCGGTCTTTGGACGCTTTCCCTTGACCGGTTGGGCCGGGCGGTAGTCGGCGACCGCCGCTGCCATCACGACGATGTCGGCGGCGCCGGACCGGGTCCTGGCCTCGCGCTCGAGATCGGCCGCGGTCGGCGCCTGCACGATCTCGACGCCGTCGGGCACGGGCACCGCCAGGTTCGCCGCGAGCAGGGTCACGTTCGCGCCCCGGCGGCGGGCCTCCGCTGCGACGGCGACGCCCATCCGGCCCGAGGAGCGGTTGCCGAGAAAGCGCACCGCGTCGACCGGCTCACGCGTGCCGCCGGCGCTGACGAGAACCTGCGTGCCCGCGAGTGACCCACCCTTCGCGCCGAGCAGCTCCTCGATCCGGGCAGCGATGGCCTCCGGCTCGCTCATGCGGCCGACGCCGACCTCGCCCTCCGCGAGCTCGCCGGCCTCGGGGCCGATCAGCTCGACGCCCCGCGCGCGTAGCGTCGCCGCGTTCGCCTGGGTCGCCTCGTGCTCCCACATGCGCGTGTTCATCGCAGGCGCGACGAGGAACGGGCCGCGGTGCGCGAGCGCCGCCTCGGTGAGGACGTCGTCGGCGAGGCCGTGCGCGAGCTTCGCGAGCGTGTTCGCCGTGAGCGGGGCGATCACGAGCAGGTCGGCGCGCTCCAGGTGCGGATAGGGATCGGCGTTCTGAGCTTTGCGTGCAAGGGCGAAGAACGTCTCGGCCCGGACGAAGCGCTCGGCGGCGCGCGTCGGCAGCGGCAGCACGTCGTGACCGGCCTTCACGAGCAGGCGCACGAGCTCGCAGGCCTTGTAGGCCGCGATGCCGCCGGTGATCCCGAGCAGGATGCGCGCCATCGCGCTCATTGTGCCCCACGAGCTCGCTCAGCCGTCCTCGCGGTGTCAGAGACGTGTGTGAGACACCGTCTCCTCACGGCGCATCTTTGGCGCGGAACCGTTAGGGCTGAGCGTGCTCTGCCGACCGGTCAGTGTGCGCTCAGCGCTTGCCGTAGTCGTACTTGATCTTGCCCTGAGCGATCTCCTCCAGGGACATGGTCAAGTAGTTCTTCGAGCGCGACTCGACGAGCGGCGGCGGAGCTTCCTCGAAGCCCATGCCTTCACCGAGCTGGTGGTGATAGTTGTTGATCTGCCGGGCGCGCTTCGCGGCGACGATGACCAGCGCATAGCGCGAGTCGACCCCACCGGCCTCAACGTTCAGCAGCTCATCGATACGAGGATGGATCATGGACGGGCCATGGTAGCTGCAAGTGCGATCTCCCGCTCCACGAGCGCCGAGAGCGCCTCGGTGGCGCGCGCGACGTCGTCGTTGCGAACCATGTAGCGAAAGCGGTAGGCCTGCTCGAGCTGGTGCCTCGCGAGGGCGATCCGCTCACCGATCTCGCCCGAGCTCTCGGTGTCGCGGGCGCGTAGCCGTCGCTCCAGTTCCGGGACGTCGGCGGCGATGAAGAGCGTGACGCTGTGCTCGACCTCCTTCTGGACCTTCATCGCACCCTCGATCTCGAGCTCGAGGATGCACACTCGGCCGTCCGCGGCGATCCGGTCGATCTCCGAGGCGAGCGTCCCGTAGCGGCCACCGACGAAGGTCACGTGCTCGAGGAACGCGCCTTCCTCGATCCGGGCGACGAACTCCTCCTCGCTCAGGAACCAGTATTCACGCCCTTTTTGCTCGCCGGGGCGCTGCGGTCGCGTCGTCGCGGAGACGGCGACCTCGAGCTCGGGCTGACGCTCGACGAGCCGTTTGATCAATGTCCCCTTGCCGGCCCCGCTCGGGCCCGTGACGACGAAGACGGGCAGTGGCCTACCGGTTGAAGAGGCCAATGAGCTCGGCGCGCTGGCGCTCGGAGAGCCCGCCCACCGTCTTCGACTGGCTGATCCGGCACTGATTCAGCAGCCGGGCGGCCTTGACGCGCCCGAATTTGGGCACGGCCATGAGCATGTCGAAGACCTTCGCGGTCGAGACGTACTCGGGCGGATCGAGCAGGATCCCCTCGATCTGAATCCTTCCGTCCTTCAGGTCCTTCTTCAGCCGGGCCCGCCGAACACGGATGTCGTTAGCCCTCTTGAGAGCTTCCATCCGTTGATCGAGCGACCGCAGTGGGGCCTGGGCCTGCGTCTTCGACGACACCATGAGCGCGGGATACTAGCATCCTTCGAAGAACGGTCAAGCAGTCACTTTAGGGCTGTTTACAGGCGTTTTCTCTCACCTGTTGCCAGAACTGGAAACGCCCATTTGCAGGGATTCATGAGCAGCACCCCTCGCCTCCAGGGGATGGGCGAGGTCGCGGGCAGCCGCCTCGGCGTCCAACTCGGACCGGATCCGGACCGGCGCATCGGGGTCGGAGAAGAGAATCGTGCCGAGCGCGACCGCACTCGCGCCGGCCGCGATCAGCTCGAGCGCGTCGAGTCCCGAGGTCACTCCACCCATGCCGACGAGCGGCAAGTCGACGGCCGCCGAGCAGGCATAGACCGCCGCCAGGGCGACCGGCTTCAGCGCCGGACCGGAGTAGCCGCCGGTGCCGCGGCCGAGCGTCGGGCGAAGGGTTCGCGCGTCGAGCGCGAGACCTCGGAGGGTGTTCACGAGCGAGAGGCCGTCGGCGCCTGCGGCGTCCACGGCGCGTGCAACCTCCGCGATGTCCCACGCCGCCGGCGAGAGCTTGGCGTACAGCGGCAGGCTCGTTGCCGCGCGGCAGGCGGCGACGATGGCGGCCGCGCCCTCGGGCGCCTCGTCGACGTTCGGGCAGGAGAGATTCAGCTCGATCGCCCCAATCTCCGGCGACTCAGTGTCCTCGAGCGCGGCGCACGTCTCTGCGTACTGGGCGGCCGAGAATCCCCCGACCGAGATCCAGAGCGGCACGCCGAGCTGCCGCAGCCCCGGGAGCGTTTCCGCCAGGAAGCGCTCCCGGCCCGGATTCGCGAGCCCGATCGAGTTCAGCATGCCGGCGTCGGTCTCCGCGATCCGGACGGGCGGGTTTCCCTCGCGCGGCTCGGGCGTAATCGTCTTCGTCACGAAGGCGTCGAGCGAGCGCGCGACGTCCGGCGCCGTGAGGGCGTCGAGACAACCTGACGCGTTAAGCAGCACAGAGCACCGGTCCGTCCACGCAGAGCCGCCTGAGCTCACCGTCGATCTCGACCGCGCAGCCGTAGCAGGCGCCGTAGCCGCACGCCATCGGCGCCTCCCAGGCGAGCTGTGCGTCGGCGACGCGTTCCCGGAGCGCAGCGAGCATCGGCTCCGGACCGCAGCCGAGCACGTCGACCGGCTCGTCCGGGAGCAGCTCCGTCACGTACGTGGGCTCGATGCAGACCTCCGCGTTTGGGACGAGGGCCGCCGCCTCGGCGTGCCAGTCGCTGCGGAAGCCGAGGATCGCCGGCGGCGCTGCACCGTTCAAACCGAGGAGCGACGCGGAGAGGAACGGCAGCGGCGCGACGCCGATGCCGCCGCCGACGAGCAGCGGCCGCCGGACATCGAGGTCGAAGCCGTTTCCGAGTGGGCCGAGCACGTGGAGTTCCTCCTCGGGCTCGAGCGCGCAGAGCGCGCGCGTGCCGGGCCCGATCGGATCGATCAGGAACGCGAGCTCCCCCGCGGCCTCCAGGCAGAGGCTCATCGGCCGCGGCAACACCCGGCCGGGTGCTTCGAGCATGAAGAACTGGCCCGGAACGCCGATCTCCAGGCCCCCTCGCCGGACTCGGAGGAGCGTATAGGGGCCGACCGGCTCCGCGCCTGTGACGCTAAGCAGCCCGCGTCTCATGCTCGATCCGCTCCTGGAGGGAGCGCGCGATCTCCTCGCGCGCGTTCGCGATCGCGTCGACGGCGAGCCGGGCGCCGGCGAGCGTCGTGATGCAGGGCACGCGGCCGGAGAGCGCGGCCTGCCGGATCAGCGCGCCGTCGCGCCGGGCGCCGGAGCCCTGCGGCGTGTTCACGACGAGGTCGCAGCGCCCGGCCCGGATCGCGTCGACGACGGCATCGCCCTTCTCGAGCGTGCCGACGTCGAGCCCGGCGGCCGTCAGCACCGACGCGGTGCCACCGGTCGCGAGCAGCCGGAAGCCGAGGGCTGCGAGCGCCTCGGCCACCGGGACGATTCCGTCCTTGTCCGCCCGGCGCACGGAGAGGAACGCGGTGCCGGCGGCCGGGAGCGGGCGGCCTGCCGCGCGCTCTGCCTTCGCGAACGCTGTCGGCAGATCGGCGGCGCTCGCCATCACCTCGCCGGTGGAGCGCATCTCCGGGCCGAGCGCGGGGTCGGAGCCCGGGAAGCGCGAGAACGGCAGCACGGCGGCCTTGACGCTCACGAGCTCGGGCCGGCGCTCCTCCGGCAGCTCGAGCTCGTGCAGGCGCGCGCCGGCGGCCAGCCCGACGGCCGCGTCGACCAGGTTGACGCCGGTGGCCTTGCTCGCGAAGGGGACGGTGCGCGAGGCGCGTGGATTGACTTCGAGCACGGAGACTTCCCCGTCGACGAGCGCGAGCTGGACGTTCAGCAGGCCGACGACGCCGAGCGCCGGCCCGAGCCGGCGCACGACCCGACAGACCTCCGCGTACGCCTCCTCGCCGAGCGAGGGCGCCGGCAGCACGCAGGACGAGTCGCCGGAGTGGACCCCCGCCTCCTCGACGTGCTCCATGACCGCGCCGATGTACACCGAGACGCCGTCGCAGAGCGCGTCGACGTCGATCTCGAGCGCACCTTCGAGGAAGCGGTCGACGAGGACGGGACCGCTTACCCCGGCCATTGCCGTGCGCACCTGGGTTTCGTCGTAGCAGACCCGCATCGCCCGTCCGCCGAGCACGTAGGAGGGTCGAACGAGTACGGGGTAGCCGATGCGCTCGGCGATCTCGACGGCCGCGCCGGCCTCGTCGGCGATCCCCCACTCCGGGCAGCGCACGCCGAGCTCGTCCAGGAGACGGCCGAAGCGTTCGCGGTCTTCGGCCAGGTCGACGGCCTCGTACGGCGTCCCGAGCACCCTGAAACCGGCCGCTTCGATCGCCCGGGCGAGCTTCAGGGGCGTCTGGCCGCCGAACTGGATCACGACCCCCTCCGGCTGCTCGCGCTCGCAGACGGCGAGCACCGACTCGACGTCGAGCGGCTCGAAGTAGAGCCGGTCGGAGGTGTCGTAGTCCGTCGAGACCGTCTCCGGGTTGCAGTTGACCATCACCGCCTCGTAGCCGAGCGCCCGGAAGCTCTGCGCGGCGTGGACGCAGCAGTAGTCGAACTCGATCCCCTGGCCGATCCGGTTCGGGCCGGAGCCGAGGATCACGACGCGCGGCTTGGTCGGCGCGGGCAGCGCTTCGTCCGCCTCGCCGCGGGTCGAGTAGTAGTAGTTCGAGTCGGCCGCGACCTCGCCGGCGCAGGAGTCGACGCGGCGGTAGACGCGCGGTCCGGTCGGCGGGCCTTCCCGTTGCAGCTCCTCGAGCTCGCGCCGGAACCAGGGGTGCAGATCCTCGGGCAGGTCGTCGAGCGTCGCCCAGGGCGTCACCGCGCCTGCATCGAGCTCGCGGCTGGCGAAGGCCTTCGCGAACGCCTCCTGGAAGGTGCGGCCGATCCCCATCGCCTCGCCGACCGACTTCATCTGTGTCCCGAGCGTCGTGTCGGCGCCGGGGAACTTCTCGAACGCGAAGCGCGGGAATTTGACGACGACGTAGTCGAGCGTGGGCTCGAAGCTCGCAGGCGTCGTCTTCGTCAGGTCGTTCGGGATCTCGTCGAGGGTGTACCCGACGGCAAGCTTGGCGGCGACCTTGGCGATCGGGTAGCCGGTGGCCTTCGACGCGAGGGCGGACGAGCGGGAGACGCGCGGGTTCATCTCGATCACGCGCAGGTCGCCGGTGACGCGGTCGCGCGCGAACTGGATGTTCGAGCCACCGGTCTCGACGCCGACGGCGCGGATCACGGCGATCGCCGCGTCGCGCAGCTCCTGGTAGGCCTCGTCGGCGAGGGTCATCTGCGGCGCGACCGTGACCGAGTCGCCGGTGTGGACGCCCATCGGGTCGAGGTTCTCGATCGAGCAGACGATGACGACGTTGTCGCGACGGTCGCGGATCACCTCCAGCTCGAACTCGTCCCAGCCGCGCACCGACTCCTCGACCAGCACCTGGCCGATCGGGCTCTCGCGCAGGCCGAGCGCGACCTGTGCGCGCAGCTCGGCGGCCGTCGAGACGAAGCCGCCGCCATGGCCGCCGAGGGTGAAGGCCGGCCGCACGACCGCAGGGACGGCAAGGCCGTCGAGGTCGTCGAGCGACGTGACGATCCGCGAGCTCGGCACTGCGAGGCCGCAGCTCTGCACGGCGTCGCGGAAGAGCTCGCGGTCCTCGGCGCGACGGATCACGTCGACGGGGGCGCCGAGCAGCTCGACACCGAGGTCGTCGAGGACGCCTTCGTCGGCAAGCTGGATCGCGAGGTTGAGCGCGGTCTGGCCGCCGAGCGTGGGCAGCAGCGCATCGGGCCGTTCGCGGCCGAGCACGTCGGTGACGCTCTCGAGATCGAGCGGCTCGAGGTAGGTCGCGTCGGCGAAGCCCGGGTCGGTCATGATCGTCGCCGGGTTGGAGTTGACGACGATCGTCCGGAAGCCGTCCTCGCGTAGCACCTTCAGCGCCTGGCAGCCGGCGTAGTCGAACTCGCAGGCCTGGCCGATCACGATTGGGCCGGAGCCGATCAGGCAGATCGACTTGAGGTCCTGTCTACGCGGCATCTCGCACCTCGTCCACCCAGCGCTCGAGGATCGGCCAGGCGTCGTGTGGCCCCGGGCCGGCTTCGGGGTGGAACTGGACCGAGCGTGCGTGCAGCTCCGGGAAGTCGAAGCCCTCGACGGTGCCGTCGTAGAGCGAGACATAGGTGGCCTCAGCGTCGTCGGACGGCGCGACCGCGAAGCCATGGTTCTGGCTCGTCACGAGCACGCGACCGGTCGACCGCTCCAGGACTGGATGGTTTGAGCCCCGGTGACCGAAGCGGAGCTTGTACGTCTCGTGGCCGGTCGCGAGGCCGAGCAGCTGATGGCCGAGGCAGATGCCGAGAATCGGCACCCGGCCGAGGAGGTCGCGGACGACCTGGATCTCGTAGCCGAGCGGTTCGGGATCGCCGGGACCGTTCGACAGGAGCACGGCGTCGTGGCGGGCGAGCTCGCCGGCGTCGACGGTGTGCGGGAAAACGGTCACCTGCGCGCCCGCTCCGGCGAGCCGGCGCAGAATCGAGCGCTTGCAGCCGTAATCGACGACGGCGACCCGGATCGTGCCGGCGTTGCAGTAGACGAACGGCTTGGGAGTCGACACCTGGGCGACGAGCGCGGCGCCCTCCATCGTCGGCCGCGCCCGGACGGCGTCGAGCGCCTCGGCCTCGTCGAGCGTCCCCGCGACCGCCGCGGCGCGCATCGCTCCGCCCTCGCGCAGGCGGAGGACGAGGGAGCGCGTGTCGATGCCGGTCAACCCGACGATGCCGCGCTCTTCGAGCCAGTTGGTCCACTCGGGCCCGCGTGCCTCGCGCATCAGCACCGCCGTCGCGTGCGCGCCGGGCGACTCCTCGCGGCCTGAGGCGACGCCGTAGTTGCCGACCATCGGCGCCGTGAAGCAGATGAGCTGCTCGGCGAAGCTCGGGTCGGTGACGGTCTCCTGGTAGCCGGTCATCGCCGTCGTGAAGACCGCCTCGCCGAAGGCGACGCCGGGCGCGCCGACCGAGCGGCCATGAAAGATCGTGCCGTCCTCGAGCGCGACGAAAGCGCTCATCCGTGCACTACCCGGCCGTCGGCGATCGTCTTCACGATCGCGCCCCGGAGCCGCTCGCCCAGCAGCCACGAGTTCGCCGAACGGGAGCGGAAGCCCCTCTCTTCGACCGTCCACTCGGTTTCGAGGTCGAGCAGCACGAGGTTGGCGCGGGCGCCGACCTCGATCCGCGGCTCGGGCAGCCCGAGCGCACGCGCCGGCCCCGCAGACATCCGCTCCAGGAGCGTCTCGAGCGGGACGAGCCCCGGCTCGACGAGGTGCGTGTAGAGCGCCGCGAATGCGGTCTCGAGACCGGTGACGCCGAACGGCGCTTCCTCGAACGGTGCGTCCTTCTCCTCGCGCGAATGCGGCGCGTGATCGGTGGCCACGCAGGCGATCGTGCCGTCGCGCAGCGCCTCGATCAGGGCCTTGCGATCGTCGTCGGCCCGGAGGGGCGGGTTCATCTTCACGTTCGGGTCGAGCGAGCGCACGGCCTCGTCCGTGAGCACGAGGTGATGCGGCGTCACTTCGGCGGTCGCCTCGACCCCGCGTGCGTGCGCCGCGCGCAGCGCGTCGACGGACTCCTTCGCGGAGAGATGCATCAGGTGGAGCGGCCGGCCCTCGTAGCCCGCGAGGGAAAGGTCGCGCTCGACCATCGCGCTCTCGGCAACCGACGGGTACGGGGCGAAGCCGAGCTCGGCGCAGACGGTTCCTTCGTGCACCTGGCCGTCGCGGGAGAGCGTCGGCTCCTCGCAGTGGAGCGCGAGCTTCCGGCCCGTGACAGATCCGTACTGGAGCGCTCGGCGCATGAGCCCGGCCGACGTGACCGGCCGACCGTCGTCGGTGAAGGCCGCGGCGCCCGCGTCGGCGAGCTCCGCCATCTCCGTCAGCTCCTCACCGCCGAGCTTCTTCGAGATGGCTGCCATGAAGCCGGTCGGGACGAGCGCCTCGCGCCGTGCCGCCTCGACGAGAGAGCCGAGCACGGCGGCCGAGTCGACGACGGGGTCCGTGTTCGGCATCGCGAGAATCGCGCAGTAGCCACCCGCAGCAGCAGCCGCGGTACCGCTCGCGATCGTCTCCTCGTCCTCGCGTCCGGGCGAGCGCAGGTGGACGTGCGGGTCGACGAAGGCGGGAGCGAGCACGTGACGCGTTGCTGCCGCCGGTTCGATCCGGGCGATCACGCCGTCGACGACAGTGACGGCCACGCACTCGCCGCCGGCGAGCCGCCCTGCGAGCGTGAGGCTGTCGGAGCGGCCGTTCTTGCAGAAGAGCGTCATGCGACCGCCGCCAGCTTCGCTGCCGCGACGTCCACGGCGAGCAGGTCGTGCAGGACCGCCATCCGGACGGCGAGCCCGGCGCGCACCTGCTGCAGGATCAGCGAATCCGGCGAGTCGGCGACGCGCCCGTCGATCTCGACGCCACGGTTGATCGGCCCCGGATGCATGACCTTCTGGCCCGGGCGGACGCGCTCGGGCGTGATTCCCCAGCGTGCCGCGTACTCGCGCAGGCTCGGCACGTACGCCGACTCCATCCGCTCGCGTTGCATGCGCAGGACGTAGATGACGTCGGCGGTCTCGGTGGCGCCGATCTTGGTCGACGTCTCGCAGCCGAGCGCCTCGATGCCGCGCGGGAGGAGCGTCGGAGGCCCGACGAGCGTCGTGCGCGCGCCGACGAGCGCAAGCGCCTGGATGAGCGAGCGTGCGACGCGGCTGTGCAGGACATCGCCGACGATCGCGACGTGCAGGCCCTCGAGGTGTCCGAGCGCCTCCCGCATCGTGAAGAGGTCGAGCAGTGCCTGGGTCGGGTGCTGGCGCTTGCCGTCGCCCGCGTTGACGACCGCGGCGTCCGAATACCGAGCCACGAGCTCCGGCGCCCCGATCTGCGGATGCCGGACGATGATCGCGTGCGGGTCGTACTGCGCCAGGGTCAGCACGGTGTCCTTGAGCGACTCGCCCTTGTCCACCGACGAGCCGGCGGCCTTCAGCGACATCACGTCCGCGGAGAGCTTCTTCGCGGCGAGCTCGAAGCTCGACGAGGTTCGCGTCGAGGACTCGAAGAAGAGGTTCAGCACGAGCTTGCCCTGCAGCGTCGGCAGCTTCTCCTCGACGCCGGCGAAGGCGCCGGCGGTCTCGAGGATCCGCTCGACGTCGTCGCGCGTCAGGTCGGCGATCGAGATCAGGTGTCTCATTTCGCCTCCTCCGGTGTGCCGACGAGCAGGATCCGGTCGGCGCCGTCGGTCTCCTCGAGCTCGACCTGGATCCGCTCGCTGCGCGCGGTCGGGAGGTTCTTGCCGACGTAGTCGGGGCGGATCGGCAGCTCGCGGTGCCCGCGGTCGACGAGGACGGCGAGCTGAACGCGTGCGGGCCGCCCGTGCTCGAAGAGCGTCTCGATCGCAGCGCGGATCGTGCGGCCCGTGTAGAGGACGTCGTCGACGAGCACGCACGTCGTGCCGCGCAGCTCGAAGTCGAGCGTCGTCGCATGGACGATGGGCTGCTCCCGGCCGGCGACGGTGTCGTCGCGGTGGAAGGTGATGTCGACCGCGCCGAGCGCGATCTCCTCCCCGCTCCGCTCCTCGATCAGGGCTGCGAGCCGCTCGGCGAGCGGGACGCCGCGCGTGTGGATGCCGACGAGCGCGAGCCGCCCGAGGTCGTCGTTGCGCTCGATGATCTCGTGGGCGATCCGCGACAGCGTCCGCCCCAGGGCTTCCGAGTCCAGCAAGATCTTCGCCCCAGTTTTGGCTTGGTCGGGATCTGCCTTCGCAGATTCCGACCTTGCGTAAACCGTGCGGTCGGGGACGTGCGTACTCATTCCGCTCCTTTCCGGCCTCTCGGGACCGGGTTAAAGGGTCGGACGGCAGTGTAGTCGCTCCGGAGGACGGCGTCGGGCAGGAGGAGGACGCGGTGCCCGCTTCGTGGGGATGTTTCCGATCCGGAGCGCCACGCAACAGGTGACTCGTATGCCGGTGTCCCGGCAGGTTGCCCCCATCGTGCTCGTCCTGCTCACGGCGGCCTCCGCCGGCACCCGCTTCTGGGCCGCGCGAAGCATGGCCGTCCCTTGGATCGCGCCCGACGAGACGATCTACGCCCTGCTGGGTCGATCGCTTTGGGAAGACGGGTCGCACTCGATTCTCGGCACCGCCGCCGCCAGCTATTCGTTCGTCTATCCCGCTCTGATCGGCTTGCCGCTGTCGCTCGCAAACCTCGAGACAGGCGTCACCGTGGTTCAGGCGCTCGGTGCCGTCCTGATGTCGGCGACTGCTCTTCTCGTCTACCTGTGGGGACGTGGCCCGCTCGGGGAATGGTGGGCGGTCGCCGCCGCGGGACTGACCCTCGCCGTCCCGGACCTTGCGTACTCGGGTCTCGTCATGAGCGAGGTCGCTGTGTTTCCGATCGCGACGCTCGCGCTGTGGGCGATCGCGTCCGCGCTCGAATGGCCCTCGCCCGCTCGGCAGGCTCTCGCCGCCGGCGCAATCGTGCTCGCGCTGGGAACGCACGTCCGGCTGGTGGCACTCATCCCGACGCTGTTCGTGGCGGTTGCTCTCCAGTGCGGCTTCTTGCGCTCGCTCGAGCCGGCGCGACGCCAGGCCGTTTTCCTGGCAGGGATCGCCAGCGCGTGCGCCGCCACCCTTGCGGGCTTCGCCGTCTCCGGACGCTGGCAGGACATCTTCGGCGCCTACGCCGCCGCCACCGGCGGCTACGAGCTCCGCGCGGCGGCGACGGACGTGCTCTGGCACGCGGCCGGCGTGTTCGTCCTCGTCGCCGGCATCCCGCTCGTCGCGCTGGCCGTGATGACGGTCGAATGCGTCGCGAGGCGTGTGCGCGACCCTTCTGCCTGCGCGCTCGTCGCGACCACGCTCGCCTGGACGTCGCTCCTCGTGCTCGAGGTCGGAACCTTCGCGTCGCGCTGGGTCGGCCACCTCGCGCTGCGTGACCTCCAGCCGGTCGTACCGCCGCTGATGCTCGTGTTCGCGCTCTGGATCGTGCGTGGCGCGCCCCGGCCACGTCCGTGGATCCACCTCGCAGCGCTGGCGATTGCCATCCCGGCCGTCCTCTTGCCCGTAGGTCGGTTTGCCGTGCAGGAGTCGGCGCTCGACGCATTCAGCCTGATCCCCCTCTGGAGACTCGCGGAGGCGACGTCGTTGAGCACGCTGGAGCTCGTCTACACCCTCTCGGTCAGCACGTTGGTCGTCCTCGCGGTCTTCCTCGCGCGGCGGGCATGTGTCGCGCTCCCGGTCATCGTGGCGCTCGCTCTTGTCTCGCTCTCGATCCTGTCGACGAGGCAGATCGATCGGCTGACCCATCTCGATCGCGCCTGGGTCTTCGATACCGGCGATCCACGCTGGATCGACCGAGCCGCAGACGGGCCGGTCACGTACCTGCAGGCGGAAACCGCTTTCTCGGCCGGGCTCTGGAAGCAGGCCTTCTGGAACCGCCGGATCGATGCCGTGGCCTACCTTCCCGAGGCGGCTCGTCTCCCTCCGCTCGCGCCGACCGTGGTCGCCCTCCAGCCCAACGGGCTCCTGCGCACGCGGGACGGCGGCGGCCTCCAGGCGACACTCGTCGTCTCGCCCACGGAGATCGAGCTCTTCGGCGAGTCCGTCGCCCAGGCGCCGCGCTCGACGGACACCACCGGGCTGACGCTCTGGCGCGCCGAGCGCCCGGTACGAGTGAGCTCCGTCAGGTCAGGGGTCCAGCCCGACGGCGACATCAACGGGTCCGCCCACCTCACCGTGTATGCCTGCGGGTTGGGCAGCCTCGAGCTCACGCTCTTCGGGAAGGCCGGCGGCCCTGTCGAGATCCGGGCGGACGGGATCCTGCGCGCCCGCCCACTCCTCGCAGCCAACACCGTCTGGAACGGGAGCGTGGCCGCTCCACCCGACGCCGACGGACAGTCGCTCTGCGCGTTCGAGCTGGTCAGTCGCGGCCTGGTCGGCTCGACCCGGCTCGAATTCGTCCGTGATTAGCCGCTACGGCTCGACGAGCGGCTCGTCGGGGTCGGTCGGCGGCTCGATCAGGTCCTGTGCCGCTTCCACGGCCCCCTCTGCCACGAAGATCTTCAGCGAGTCGGAGTCGTCGTCGGACCTCACCTCCGAGTCGATCCCCGCGTCCTCGAGCACCGCCTGGATCTCCTCGGCCTCTGTGGCGTCCTCGGCGAGTGCGATCTGCACCTTGGCGCTCATGCGCTGGAGGGTACTTCAGCTCGCGGCAGGCGCGCGCCGCTCTTCACCAGCTCGGGACCGCCTCGTTCCTCGAACGGGATCTCGATCAGATCGAAGTCGCGAGGGACGACCGCGGCCGGGAAGACGGTTCGAGCCTCTCGCTCGACGTCACCTGCGCCGTAGCGGCTGGAGAGATGCGTGAGCGCGAGCAGCAAGACTCCGGCGTCGCGCGCGACTCGAGCCGCCTCGAGCGCGGTCGAATGCTCCGTCTCCTGCGCTCGCTCGGCCTCTTCCTCGCAGAACGTCGCCTCGTGCACGAGCAGGTCGGCTCCAAGGGCCGCCTCGACGACGCCGTCGGAGGGGGCGGTGTCGCCGGTCAGCACGAGCTTCCGGCCGGGCCGGGCATCGCCGAGCACCTGCTCCGGCGTCACCACGCGACCGTCGGGAAGCGTCACCGAGTCGCCCGCCTGCAGCGCCCCTCGCTCGGGCCCGAAGGGGATCCCGAGCGCGTCGGCGGCCGCGACGTCGAATCGTCCGGGCCGCTCCTCCTCGACGAGCGCGTAGCCGATCGCGTCGCGCCCGTGACGGACTGCGAACGTCCGGAGCTCGTAGCCGTCACGTGGCAGCACCGCGCCCGCCGCGAGCTCGACCACGGCCACTTCGTAGCTCAGGCGCCCGAAGATGCGCCGTAGCGATCGGAGCAGCTCGTCGAGGCCGCGCGGCCCGTACAGCGTCAACGGCACTTCCCGGCCGCGGAGAGCGAACGACTTCAGCATCCCCGGCAGGCCGAGGAAATGGTCGGCGTGGAAGTGCGTCAGGAAGATCTCGTGGAGCTCGACGAGGCCGACGTCCGAGCGCAGCAGTTGCCGCTGCGTGCCCTCTCCGCAGTCGAAGAGCAGCTTCTCCCCACCGCGGCGAACGAGCGTCGCGGAGGGTGCGCGGCGCGCGGTCGGCATCGAGCCGGCCGTGCCGAGAAAGACGACGTCCAGATCCACGACGCCAGTTTAGGGTGGTGCTGCTCGACGGCAGGACGAGCACCTGGCCGGGAACGAGCACGGTCCCCTCCAGGTCGTTCCGCCCTTGGATCTCCCAGACGCCCTTGCGCGGGTCCGAGTACCCGTTCGATGCAATCGACCACAGCGTGTCGTACGGCTGCACGACGTACCGCCGCTCGGGCCCGGAAGCGTCGGAGGAACGAGCGAACGCAGCCCAGAGAAAGACGCCGAGCGCTGCAACGATGAGAACGCGTCCGAACATGTGTTCGCATAGTGCACGAACACGTGTTCGCTGTCAAGTGAGAGCTCCTGCCTCTTCCGCTTGGGACTGAGGATCCTCTTCAACTCGTGTAGGCGATCGCCACCCATCGGGATCGGGATCTCCAAGCCCGGTTCCGTCCCCCGCATAAGCTCGACTTTGGGGCAGCTGTCGGACCCTGTCCTTCATCCGTAGTGAGGTTAGCGCGTGGTGCATGCCATATTCTTGCGCTCATGAGCCTGTGGGACCGCATCAAAGCCTTCGCGCGCCGAGTTCTCCTTCGGCGAACCTCGATGCACGACTGATTCGCTCAGGTCGAAAGGTGGACGAGCTCAGGCTCGATCGCGCGCCCCGCGATCCGCAGCTCGAGCATCGTCCAGGTGGGCGAGCTGCGCCGCTCGGTCGGGCTGCCGGGATTGAGGATCCAGACGCCACCCAGCTGCTCGACCTGCGGCACGTGCGTGTGCCCGTAGGCGACCGCGTCGCAGCCCGGAAATCGCGCGCGCAGCCGCTCCTCCCTCCCTTCCCGGGGCCCCGGGACGTGCGTCATCCCGATCCGCAGCCCCTCGACCTCGGCGATGAGCTCCTTCGGCAGCGACGCGCGAAGCGCGGGCTCGTCCGCGTTCCCGCACACCGCATGCACCGGCGGACCAATTGCGCGCAACGCCTCGAGCGAGTCGACCGACGAGTGGTCGCCGGTGTGCAGGATCAGGTCGGCGGCCCGGAGCCGCCGCACGCAGTCCTCCGGAAGCGACCGCGAGCCGCGCGGGAGGTGCGTGTCGCCGATCAGCGCAATCAGCGGACCGTCCAAGGCCTAGAGCGCTGCGAGGACGGCATCGAGCAGACGGTCAGGCCCGAACCGGACCGGATCGTCCGCGACGAGGCCCGTGTCGGCGGCCGCCGCCGCCACTACGGCGTGCGCCTCGTCCTCGCCGAGCTCGCGCGTGTTCAGCGCGATCGCGGCGACCTTCGCCTTCCGGGCAGGAAGCGAGATCCGCTCGTGCAGGTCGATCAGCTCGGGCAGCGAGAGGAGCGGGTGGCCGGGGTAGCCCTCGACCTCGGTCTGCCCGGCGAGGTGGCAGAGCACGAAGACGTGCGGCGCCGAGCCGTGGACCAGCCCGAGCGTCACGCCCGAGTAGGCGGGGTGCGTGAGCGCGCCCTGGCCTTCGACCATCAGCAGCTCTCCCCCGCGCTCGTGCCCTTCGACGACGAGCCGCTCCGTCGCTCCGGCGATGAAGTCCGCGACGACCGCGTCGACGGAGATTCCCCAGCCCGCGATCGCGATTCCCGTCTGGCCGGTCGGGACGAAGCGGGACGCGTGCCCGCGGGCACGCGCTGCGCGGTCGAGCTCGAGCGAGACGGTCATCTTCCCGATCGCGCAGTCGGAGCCGACCGTGAGCACGGTCTTCACCGGCAGCTCGATGTTCGCGCCGGTGGGGACGTTCAGATCCGCTGGGGGCCGGCGCAGGTCGCGCAGCTCGACCCCGTGCCGGCCTGCGAGGGCCGTGAGCTCCTCGTCTTCGGCGAGGAACTCGTGCAGCCCGTTCTCGACGTCCAGCCCTTTCGAGATCGCCGTCTTCAGCAGCTCCCGCCAGGCGGGCGGGAAGCGACCGCCCTGTGTGGCGACTCCGACGAGCGCCGTCGTCGGGTTGAAGCAGAGCGCGTCGTTTACCGATGAGACAACGGGGACTCCACTCTGGATCTCGCCGGCGCGCGTCGAGTCGAGCAGCGCCACGACGGGCCGCTCGCCGTACGCGAGCACGCCGCGGGCCGTCTTCCCGTAGTGCGGGTCGCCGGAGAACCCCTCGGCCAGGATCAGCAGGCGCTCAGGCCGGTTCGACACCGAGGCCTGGCCTGTCGGAGGGCACCTGGACACCGTCGACGAACGCCACGCCGGGCCACGGATCGTGCGCGATCAGCAGGTTGCCGTCCAGGTCGACGTGGTCGCAGAGCGGCGCCACGGCGCAGCCGGCGGCGATTGCGAGCCCCGACTCGATCATGCAGCCGAGCATCACCCCGAGGCCGAGCGCGCGGCCCGCGTGCGTCATCCGCACGGCCTCGCGGATTCCGCCCGACTTGGCGAGCTTGATGTTGATCCCGTGCGCGATCTCCGCGCAGGCGGCGACGCTGTCCAGCCGGTGGCAGTCCTCGTCGACGTAGATCGGGATCGGCGAGCGCTCCTTGAGGGTCCTGCCGCCGCTGTCACCGGCCTTGAGCGGCTGCTCGCAGTACGCAACGCCGAGCTCTGCCAGCCGTGGCAGCGCTTCGAGCGCCTCGTCGAGCGACCACCACTCGTTCACGTCGACCTGCAGCGGCAACTCGGTCACCGAGCGCACCGCACGGACGCGCTCGACGTCGAGCCCGTCGCCGCCGCCGAGCTTCAGCTTCAGCCGCTTGAAGCGCGCCGCCGCTTTCTCAGCCCGGCGCGCCATGTCGTCGGGATCGCCGAGCCAGACCGTCCACGAGGTCGGCGGGCCGGTGCGCGGCAGGCCGAGGAGCTTCCACGTCGGGAGGCCGAGGAGCTTGCCTTGAAGGTCGTGCAGCGCTCCGTCGAGCGCGGCCCGCGCGGCGTACTCCCCCGGTGGCAGCCGAGCCTCGATCTCTTCGAGCGCGAACGGGTCGTCGCCGAGGAGCGGGCCCGCGGCCTCGAGATACGCGAGCGCCGACTCCCCCGACTCGTCGTACCGCTCGATCGGCGCGCCCTCCCCGAAGCCCGAGACGTCCCCGGTCCGCAGCTCGACCTGGACGACGTCGTCCTCGTCGCTCGACTCGCGCGCGATCACGAACGTCTCGGCCAGCTTCAGCGTGACGATCCGTGCGGTCAGCTCCATGCTGAGTAGACTAGAACGTCCCTGCATCACCCCCGTGCGCCCGTAGCTCAGGGGATAGAGCGCTCGCCTCCGGAGCGAGAGGTCGGAGGTTCGAATCCTCCCGGGCGCATCCCTTCTGGCGCAGGGTCGCTACGACCCCTGAAGGACCGCTCCGCGGCCGGGCTCATGCCTCAGCCGTGATCGTGATCCCGCCGCGGGCCTTCTGCGTCAGCACGACCCGCACCTTGTCGGCAGGGAGCTCGAGTACCCCGGCGACGTCGTCGCGGATCTTCACGGCCAGGGCTTCGCAGAAGACGCCCTCGTTCCGGTAGGTCGCGAGGTAGAGCTTCAGCGACTTCGACTCGAGGCAGAGCGGCTGCGGCCAGTATTCGATCGCGGCTGTGTAGAAGTCCGGCTGGCCGGTGATCGGGCAGACGGCGACCAGCTCGTCACTCGTCATCGAGACGTGCGAGACGCCCGGGTTCGGGAAGGTCTCGAGGCCCGCGTAGTGCTCGGAGCCGGCGTGTCCGAGCGCGACGAACTCGGTCGATCGGGTCGTTTCGTCCATCGAGCCGTACTCTAGGCGAGCGATGCGCGTCTATCTCGCCGGGCCGCCGTTCGCGGAGGAGTACCGCCGCCGCGCCGGGGCCCTCGTCCGCGCGGCCGGCTGGGAGCCCGTCGACCCGATGCGGCGCGATTTCCGGGGCCGCACCGAGGGCAACGAGCGGGAGATCGTCGAAGGCGATCTCGCCGAGATCGACTCGTGCGACGTCGTGCTGGCCTCGTTCACGGCCCCGGACGAGGGGACGGCGATGGAAGCCTGGTACGCGCACCGGGCCGGAAAGCCGGTCGTCGTCTACACTGGCGGCTCGCCGGCGCACCCGTGGACCGTGTACGTCGCAGACGCGGTCTGCCCGGATCTCGCGCAGGCGGTCGCGGCGCTCAAGCAGGCATGAGCTGGGCGAGCGCGTCGAGCAGCCGCTCGACGTCCGCGGCCTCGTTGTAGGGAGCGATCGAGACGCGGAGCAGGCTCTTCCCCTCCCAATCGCTCACCACCACCTCGATCCGGTGCTCGCCGAAGAGGCGGCGCTGGAGCTCCTGGGGATCGTCTGTCGCGACCTCGGACGCCCACATCTGCGGCGCGGGTGACGCTGCGACCGGCGGCAGCCGGTCGCGGAAGGACGCCGCCAGCCGCCGGCAGCGCTCCAGATCGAACCCGCGGTGCGCCTCGATCGCCGCCGGGACGGTCAGCGCCGCTGCCGGATCGCGGGTGCCCTGCCAGCCGTGCCGCTCGGCGAAGCTCGCCTCGGCGCCGTAGCCCCACGAGATGACGAGCGGCTCGATCCAGCTCTGGTGCTCCGGCCGCGCCCAGAGGAACCCGGCTCCCTTCGGCGCCGAGAGCCACTTGTGGCAGTTGCCCGCGTAGATGTCGGCGCCGAGCCGCTCGAGGTCGAGCGGGATCTGACCGGGCGCGTGCGCCCCGTCGACGATCGAGAGCACGCCCGCCTCACGGGCGGCGGCACAGATCTCCTCGACGGGCAGCACGAGCGCGGTCGCCGAGGTGATGTGGCTGACCGAGACCACCTTCGTCTTCGGGCCGATCGCGGCGGCAAGCTCGTCCGGCTCCGCGTAGACGAGCCTCGCGCCGACGAACTCCCACGTGCGGGTCACCGCTCCGTACTCGTGGCGTGTCGTCAGGACCTCGTCGTGCGGGCCGAGGCGGAGCGAGCGGATGACTGCGTTCAGACCGGCCGTCGCGTTCGGCACGAAGACGAGATCGTCGGGCCGCGCACCGACGAAGGCGGCCAGCTCGGTGCGCGCGTCGCCCAGGAGCTGATCGAAGCGTCGAGTGAGGAACTCGGTCGGGTTCCGCTCCAGCTCGCGTTGCAGCTCCTGGTAGCGGGCGAAGACCGGCGCCGGGCAGGCGCCGTAGCTCCCGTGGTTGAGGTGGACCACATCCGGATTGAGCAAGAAGTCCAGGACGCTTACTGTCTCACGGTGCGCAACTACCTCCGGAGCCTGAACCCGCAACTGCCCCGCTCGGTGCAGACCCTGCAGCTCGGCGGGCTCCTGAACGCGATCGGGAACGGCCTGATCCTTCCGTTCACGCTCATCTACCTGCACAACGAACGCGGGATCGGCCTCGGTACCGCGGGGCTCGTGATGGGTACGAACGCGGCAGTCAGCCTCGTTGCAGGCCCGATCGCCGGCGCCCTGGTCGATCGCGTCGGCGGCAAGAAGATGCTCGCGATCGCGCTGCTCTTCCTGACGGTCGGGATCGCCGGCTATTCGCTTGTCGAGACGGCCTGGCAGGGCTTCCTCGTCGCAGCAGTCGTGGGGATCGGGAACGGCGCCTTCTGGCCGTCACAGTCGTCACTGCTGTCCGGGCTTGCGCCACGCGAGAAGCGGCCGGCGGTATTCGCGATGCAGCGGGTGACCATGAATCTGGGGATCGGGATCGGAGGCCTCGCCGGCGGTTTCATCGCGTCCGAGAGCTTCCAGGCGCTCTTCATCATCGACGCGTTCACATTCGTCGCCTACGCGGCGGTGCTCTGGGTCTTCGTTCCCGAGCCACGCCACGCGGTCGAGCGGGCCGCGCGCTCAGGGAGCTATCGCGATGTCTTCCGCCACCGTGTCTTCATGGGCCTGATGGCCGTGAACGCGGCGTTCATCGTCGCCGGGATCGCTCAACTCGAGGTACTGCCTGCGTACGCCAAGAACGAGGTCGGCATCGCCGAGACCGGAATCGGCCAGCTCTTCTTCATCAACACGCTCGCCGTCGTGCTCCTCCAGCTCCCGATCGCCCGGTTCGCGCGGGGCCACCGGCGGATGCCGTACCTCGCGCTGGTCGGCGTCTTTTGCGCGGCGTCGTGGCTGCTCGTGCCCGTGAGCGGACTGTGGCTCGCGGGTGCCGGAGCATTTGCCGTCCTCGCGCTCGCGGTCGCCATCTTCGGTGTCGCCGAGTGCCTGCACGGCGCGGTTCAGGCCCCGCTCGTGGCCGACCTCGCCGACCACCGGCTGATCGGCCGCTACATGGCTATCTCGGCGCTCTCCTGGCAGGTGGGATTCACGATCGGCCCGGCCGCAGGCGCCGCGCTGCTCGCCGCCTCGCCCACGGGACTCTGGATCGCCGCCGCAATCGTCTGCCTGCTGGCGGGCGGAGCAGCGCTCGTGCTCGAGCGCAGCCTGCCCGAGAACGTCCGCCGGACGCCGCGGATCCCGTCGCCGGTGCACGCGCCCGTGGTCGTCGTCGACGTTGCGTTTCCCGGCGACTAGCTAGAATCGCGCCCATGCCCGTGCTCGAGGACCCGCTCAGTACGTATGGCCAACCTGCCTCGCATCCGGCGAACGCGGGCTGGCTCCGGCGCGGTCCCGGCCGGCGCGCTCGCTGAGCGCCGCCCGCTCGAGCTCTCCGCCGGCGGGCTGACCTGGGTGCACCTCGACCATCCCGACCCGGAGACCGCGAACGCTCTGGCCGAGCGGTTCGGCTGGCACGCGCTCGACGTCGAGGACGTGCTCTCGAAGCGGCAGCGGCCCAAGATCGACGAATACCCGGACTACCTCTTCGCCGTCCTCCACTTCCCCGTCTATGACAAGGCGATCCAGCGCCTGAACGCGGCCGAGCTCGATCTCTTCCTCGGCTCGGACTATCTCGTCACGATGCCCAACGTCGAGCTGCTGCCGGTCTCGCGCCTCTTCCGGCGCTGCGAGGAGGACGCGGAGCTCCGGGAGAGCCTCTTCGCCGAGGGGTCGGGACGGCTCCTCTACGAGGTGCTCGACGACCTGTTCGACTACTGCTTCCCGATCCTCGACAAGATCGGGCACAAGCTCGACTCGGTCGAGGACGACATGTTCGAGCGCCGTGCCGAGGACGTCGTGCGCGACCTGTCGAACGTGAAGCAGGAGATCATCTCCTACCGGAAGATCATCAAGCCCGAGCGGACGACTCTCCGCCTGCTCGAGCGGCGCGTCGAGCGGTTCCTGCCGCACGAGCTCGACCTCTACTTCGACGACATCGTCGACGGCGCCGAGCGGATCTGGGACCTGCTCGACAACTACAAGGAGGTCGTCGAGGGGCTGGAGTCGACGAACGAGTCGGTCATCTCGCACCGCCAGAACGATGTCCTCCGCGTCCTCACGGTCTTCAGCGCGATCCTGCTGCCGCTGACGCTGATCGCGAGCGTGTTCGGGATGAACGTCGACTTTCCCGGCTTCGGATCGGCGGCCGCGTTCTGGATCATCATCGCCGCGATGGTTGCGGCCGGTGCGGGCCTGCTCGGCTTCTTCCGCTGGAAGCGCTGGCTCTGAGCTAAATCGCATGCCCGGTCGCCCTGCGCTCGTCGAGTCCGCACTTCGGCTTTCGTTCCTCACGATTGCGTGGAACGGCGCCGTCGGAGCCGCGGCCCTCGTCGTGTCGGTCATCGACGGCAGCCTCGCCCTGACCGGATTCGCCCTGACCGCGTTGCTCGACTCGTCCGCGTCCGTCGTGCTCGTGTGGCGTTTCCGGAAGGAGCGCCACGATGCGGCTGCGGCAGAGCGTCTCGAACGTCGGGCGCTGGCCTGGGTCGCGGTCACGATGCTGCTCGTCGCTCTCTACGTCGGCGTGCAGTCCGTGCGCGCCCTCATCGACGGCTCTGACCCCGAAGCATCGGCATTCGGCGTGACCCTCGCCGCAGCATCACTCGTGGTGCTGCCCTGGCTGGGACGACTCAAGCTCCGAGTGGCTGCGCGCCTGGCCAGTCAGGCGCTTCGCGGCGACGGGATCCTCACCCTGGCCTCGGCCGCTCTAGCCGCAGTGACATTGGCCGCACTGCTCGTGAACGCCTTGTTCGGGTGGTGGTGGGCCGATCCCGCCGCGGCCCTGCTCATCGCCACAGCTCTGGCGATCGAGGCGACCCGCATCGCTGCGCGTCATCGCTTCGGGTAAGGACCGCTAGCCGGCAGATCCACGGAGATCGTCGACCAAGACGATCTCTTCGAAGCGAACATCACCGGCGACACGAGGCCTGTCGCCTTCGAAGCTGACGACGTAGGTCGGGGAGGCGTCACGTGCGAACCTGCCGAGAATGCGGCCGAGGGTGCCGGAGCGAACGTCGCCGTGGCTTTGCAGCAGGCGGACGTTGTCGTTGGGATGAAACTCGGTGTGGGCATGTGGGGGGATGTTTGTCATATGTCCATACCTAACGCCCCGGCGCCCGGTCGGATACGGGGAAACCCGGCTCGATCGAGGGATTTGTTCCCAAAGCCGCGTTTCCGGGCTCAACCGGTTGGCCTTAGCGCTCGCGGTAGACGATGCGCCCGCGCGTCAGGTCGTACGGGGAGAGCTCGATCTTCACCCGGTCGCCCGGATTCATCCGGATCCTGTAGCGGCGCATCTTGCCCGAGGTGTACCCGAGGGCCTCGTGGCCGTTGTCGAGCGCGACGCGGAACATGCCGCCGCCGAACGCTTCCATGATGTCGCCTTCCAGCTCGACCTTTTCCTCTTTGACGCCCATGCGTCTCCCTCTGTCGCTACCTGCCCAGGCCCGAACACGGTACCGCAGATCGCCTTGGTGCGGGCGAAAACCCGAGCGTTTTAGGTGTCGAACTCGCGCGCTGCGCACTGTGGGCAGTACACGAGGAGGGTCGCCTCAGCGTCCAGATATGCCCGCCAGCCCCGCGCCGGGCCGGATTCTGCACCGCACTCGAGACAGACGAGATCGCCTGCTACAAGCTTCTCTGGGGCCTTCCGCTCCATCGCAGCCCAGCTTGCCCGAAGCTCCCCCGAACCGCATTCCCCGCTTCGGAGCTAGCGGTGTACGCGGTTCGAGGGTATCCAGAGCCCCAGTCAGCGCGCGGCCTCCCTATACCGGCTGCAGCGTCCGGGAGCCGGCGTGAGCCGGAACCTCCGCGGTCTCGAGCGCGCGCCAGGTCATCGTGCCGACGATCCCGTCCGGCGTCAGGTCGTGCTGCTCCTGGAATATCTTCACGGCCGTTTCCGTGATCTCGCCGAAATCGCCGTCGATCGCCGCCGGCTCCGGGAACAGCCCGTTCTGGCGAAGCAGCTTCTGGAGGCGCTTGACCTGCCAGCCTTCGGAGCCCGTTTTCAGCGTCACCGGGGCGTCCTTCAGCGGCTTCGCCTCCGCCGGAGCTTCGGCGCCGCCGAGCTTCGCCCGGATCAGGGCGAGGTACTTCTCGACCGGGAACCCCTGGCCCGGATCCCAGTGGCTCCCGCGCTTGAACGCCTTGCTGACCGCATCGTGGGTCGTGATCCCGCGCTTGCCCGCAACCAGATCCGCTGCGTACAGCCAGGTGACCGGGATCTTGTACTTGCGGCAGAGCTCGGCAACGAGCGTGGCCGATCGATCGAGCATGCCCGTCGAGTACTCGTCGCTCCAGTCCCGACCCGTCTGCTTCGCCCGACCAGCGTGCTCGATCCCGATCCCGTCGTGGTTCGCGCCCGGCGCCTGCCAGGCCACGTCCTGGTCACGCACGCACTGCACGATCGAGTTCGCGTCGACGCAGTAGTGCGCCGATACCTTCGCCTTGGGGTTGCGGAACCACTCGGCGCAGTTCTCCGCCGTCTCACCCTTCTCGTCCATCTCCATGGTGTGGATGACGAGCAGGTCGATCTGGCGCCCTCCGGTGCGGTTGACGTGAGGGCTTTCGACAAATAGGTAGGCCACGGCCTTCCTCCCGACTCAGGCCGCAGAGCTTGAAAGACGGTCCATGATCCCGCTAGGGCGTCTGGAATTCAAGCGAAGCGCGAAAGAAGCGCTAGGAGATGAGCGAGCGCCGCAACGCTGTCGCGACGGCCTGCGTCCGCGTGGAGACGCCGAGCTTGGCCATTGCGGCGCCGAGCTGCGTCCGCGCCGTGTCGGGCGAGATGAAGAGCTCGCGTCCGATCGTCTCGTTCGAGTGGCCGTCGGCGAGCAGCCGGAGCACATCCCGCTCGCGGGCGGTCAGGCCGAGCTCCCGTCCGGGCATGGCGCGGATGACGACGTCGGCGAGCGCGGGATCGATGTACATGCCGCCGTTGCCAACGGTCTCGAGCGCGCGGACGAGCGCCTGGAGGGGTGCATCCTTGAGCACGAAGCCGCGGGCACCGGCGTCGAGGACCTCGTCCAGGAGCGCGGCGTCGCCGAACCCCGAGTAGACGACGGCCGCGCACTGCGGCGTCGTCCTCGTTACCTGGCGGACGACGGCAGCGCCGGAGATCCCGGGCATGCGCAGGTCGACCACAGCGAGCGACGGACGCTGCGACTCGATGAGCGCGATCGCCTCCTCGCCGTTCCGGGCGATCCCGACGATTCGATAGCCCTGCGTGCCGAGATATCTCGCGACGCTCTCCAGCACCGAAGGGTGGTCGTCGGCGACGACGCAGGTGGACTTAGCCGCAATGGAGCTCACATCCGTGTGGTCGGCCGGTCGACTTCGAAATTGAGAGGATCGAGCGATGCCGAAGCCGCTGTGGGCGCCGTGGCGCCTCGAGTACGTCACCCACGCCGACGAGCAGCCCGGATGCGTCCTCTGCGCGGAGGCCGCAGGCGAGGTCGAAAAGACACTCGTCGTCCACCGAGGCGAGCGAGCGTTTGCCTTCCTGAACAAGTTCCCGTACTCGTCGGGCCACCTACTGGTCGCCCCGTACGAGCATCTGGGCGAGCTCGGGGCGCTGGACGACGACACCGCGCTCGAGATCCATCATCTCGGGTTACAGGGGATCGAGGCCCTGCGCGCCACCTACTCGCCGGCCGGCTTCAACCTGGGCTGGAACCTGGGGCGAGTCGCAGGCGCCGGGATCGTCGACCATGTGCACCTGCACGTCGTTCCCCGCTGGGCCGGCGACACGAGCTTCATGCCCGTGCTCGGAGACGTGAAGGTGCTGCCTGAGCACTTGCTCGCGACGCGCGAGCGGTTGCGCGAGGCCTGGCCGGGCTGACCTCGTTTCTGGCCCTCATTTCTCGGCCGACCCGACCGATCATCAGTGCTATGGCTCGATTCGACTTCCAGGAACTCGTCGAACGGCTGCCGCTCGTCGTGTACGTCGATCAACTCGATGCCAAGAGCTCCGCGCTCTATGTCAGCCCTCAGATTGCGGAGCTGATGGGCTACTCGCAGGAGGAGTGGCTCGCCGACCCCGACCTCTTCGCCAGCTCCCTCCATCCGGACGACTGCGAGCGGGTGCTGGCCGACATCGCCGACCGCAACGCGGGGTTGACGGGGTCGTCGACGGTTCACCTCAGCTACCGCCTGATCGCCCGCGACGGCCGAGTCGTCTGGATCCGCGACGACGAGATCGTCGTCGGCGACGAGGACGGCAGGCCGACCGCCGCGCAGGGCTACATGCAGGATGTGTCCGCGCACCAGCAGGACAGCCTACGGCTCGAGCTGCTCGTCGGCATCCTCTCGCTCGCAGCCAACGAGACCGACCCGGATGAGGTCGTCGCCGCCACAGCCGTGAATCTGGCGGCCGCGTTCGGCGACGTTCGCGTCAGCTACGTCGAGCGCCACGACGATGGTGACTTCCGGATCCGCTACACGACCGAGGAGGGCGAGCCGGAGTTCTGGAATCAGATGGAGTGGTCGACGGCCTACGTCGAGCGCCTCGAGCAGGGCGGGCCGATCGTGGTGGAGGACGTCGCACACGAAGCCTGGCTCGATCCGGTCCGCGCCCGGCTCGTCGAGCGCGACGTGGTCTCCTTCGTCGACGTGCCGCTGCTCCGAAACGGAAAGCTGACGGGTGTCCTCTGGTTCAACAGCGGCACTGCCCGAAAGTGGCAGAAGCACGACGTCTCGATCCTCGTCGACGTCGCCGGCCAGCTCGCCATCGTGCTCGCGAGCGCCCGCGCGCGCGAGCATCGGGTGCGCGCCGAGCTCGACCTCCGCAACCGTGACGCGATCCTGGAGGCCGTGAGCCGATCGGCCGAGGGCTTCCTCGCTCATCCGAGCCTCGAGGACGCAATGGCAGACCTGATACGGGTCCTCGGTGAGGCAACCGGCGCAAGCCGCGCCTACGTGTTCGAGAACGTCGCCCGAGACGGATCGGCGCCGCTGGCGACCAGGCGCGTGCACTGGTCCAAGTCCGGCTGGGAGACGATGGTCGACGACTCCAGGTTCGGGCATCTCCAACCTGCCCCCCACTTCCCGCGCTGGGCCGAGCTGATGGAGCGCGGTGAGGTGATCAACAGCATCTTGCGCGACCTGCCGACCGACGAGCGCGAAACGTTGGCGGTGGTCGAGTGCCTCTCGATCATGGCGGTCCCGGTCTTCGTCGAAGGAGCTTGGTGGGGGTTCATCGGGTTCGAGGACTGCGAGCGGGAACGCGACTGGAGCTCAGCCGAGACCGACGCCCTACGCGCTGCGGCCGGCCTCATTGCCGCTGCGATCGGCCGCGACCACGCCGAGAGCGACCTGCGCCGCCGCGATGCGATCCTCGAGGCCGTCAGCCACGGTGCCCGCGAGCTCGTCGCCGCCCCGAGCTGGCGCGACGCCGCTCCCCGCTTCCTGCAGAAGCTCGGCGAAGCATCCGCTGCGAGCCGTACCTATCTATTCGAGAACGGGGTCCGCGAGGACGGCCGGCGAATCGCGAGCCAGCGCTTCGAGTGGGTCGCGGCGGGCATTGCGCCCGAGCTCGACAACCCGGTCATGCAGGACATGTGCTTCGAGGACGTCGGACTGGGACGGCTCGCCGAGATCAACTCTCGGAACGAGTTGTTCATGTGCAAGGTGAGGGAACTGCCCGCCTCTGAGCGCGGCCTCTTCGCGGACCAGGGGATCAAGGCACTGGTGACCGTCCCGATCTTCGTCGGACGCGAATGGTGGGGCCACATCGGCTTCGACGACTGCGTGACTGAGCGCGAGTGGAGCCCCGCGGAGATCGACGCCTTGCGGACGGCCTCCAGCCTGATTGCTGCCGCGATCGAGCGTGAGCGCTCCGAGGCGATCCTGCGGGAGCAAGAGCAGAAGCTGCGCGCGGTCTTCGACATGGCGATCGACGCGATCTTCATCACCAACGACGACCGGCGATACGTCGACGTCAATCCCGCGGCGTGCGAGTACTACGGCGTCGCGAAGCGCGACCTGATCGGCCGCAAGGTCGAGGACTTCCTGCCTCCCCACAGGTCTGCGACCATCGAGGAGGACTGGGCGGCGTTCCTGCAGGGCGGCCCGATTCGCGCCGAGTGGGAGACTCAGATGATCGACGGCACGATCCAGGTCGCCGACGCCTCTGCGCGACCGAACTTCCTCCCGGGCCTGCACATCGCGTTCTTCCGCGACATCACCGAGCGGAAGCGGCTCGAGGCGGAGCTCCTGAACGCGCAGAAGCTGGAGAGCCTCGGCCGACTCGCGGGGGGCGTCGCGCACGACTTCAACAACCTGCTCACCGGCATCACCGGCTACGCGTCTCTGCTGCTCGAGCGCACGGGCGACGACGCCGAGCTCCACCGTGACCTCGGCGAGATCAAGCGCGCCGCCGACCGTGCCGCCGAGCTGACGAAGCAGCTGCTCGCGTTCGGCCGCCGGCAGGTGCTGCAGCCCCGCGCGCTCGATCTGAACTCCGTCGTGACCGAGGTCGGCGCGCTGCTGCAGCGCCTGCTCGGCGACCACGTCGAGCTGGACATCCTGCTTGCGCCGGCGCTCGACACGGTCCGTGCCGATCCGGGCCAGATCGAGCAGGTGATCGTCAATCTCGTCGTCAACGCCCGCGACGCGATGCCAGACGGCGGCAAGCTGACGATCCGCACCCGCGACGCCGACGACGCCTTCGTCGAGCTGTCGGTCTCCGACACCGGTCTCGGCATGGACGAGTTGACGCGTGCCCAGATCTTCGAGCCGTTCTTCACGACGCGCGAACAGGGCGCCGGCCTCGGTCTCGCCTCCGTCTATGGGATCGTCCAGCAGAGCGGTGGCGACGTCACCGTCGAGAGCGCACCCGGCCAGGGCTCGACCTTCACCGTCCGGCTGCCGCGGGTGCTCGAGCTCGCGGAGACTCCTCCGGCCGCGCCCGAGCCGGCACCCAGCCCAGGCTCGGAGACGATTCTGCTCGTCGAGGACGAGGACGTCGTCCGCGAACTGACGCGCCGCGTGCTCGAGCGGCAGGGTTACACCGTGCTCGCGTGCGCAAACGGCATGGAGGCGGTCGCGCTCGCGCAAGAGAACGACCGCTCGATCGACCTGCTGCTGACAGACGTCGTGATGCCGGGCATGCGGGGCTACGAGGTCGCGAAGAGGGTCGCGGACACGCGCCCCGAGATCAAGATCCTCTACATGTCCGGTTACGCGGAGGAGGCGCTCGTCGGCCGCCCCGCGATTGCGGGGAGCGCCCTGATCGAAAAGCCGTTCGCCGTGGACGCGCTTGCCCGGCGCGTCCGCGAGTCGCTCGAGTCCTAACCCGCGGCCGCGCTAGAATCCGACCCACGCGGGCGTAGCTCAGTTGGTAGAGCATCAGCTTCCCAAGCTGAGGGTCGTGGGTTCGAGCCCCATCGCCCGCTTCGACGAAAACCCCGCTCAGGTGGGGTTTTCCTTTTGACTAGCAAAGATCGTTGAGATCATGCTGCTAAGCATCTGCTAAGGAATTCACCGCGTAGGGCTCGGACTCGCCGCGGGCGGTCGTACGTATAGGAGGAGTGCGTACGCTCGCAACTGCTGCCGCCCTGCTGTTCGCGCTCGTGGTGGTGACATCGGCGCGCGCCGGCGGAGTTCCAGTGCAACTCGCCGCTACCAGCAACGCCGTATGGGCGGTGAGCGATTCCGGCCTGAGCGTTTTCGACACGCGCAAGCAGAGGAGCGTTGTTGTCGTGCCTCGGACCCCATACCCGTACACCACGCGTCTCGCTGTTTCAGGCCGTTCGGTCTGGGTAGCGAGCATCGCCAACGGCTATATCAGCGGCGCAGTCTCGCGGATCGACGCACGAACGCAGCGCGCGACGACGATGCTGTGGCTTCCCCATCAGCCGGTCTGGGATCTCTGTGCAGGTGGCGGCCTGGTCTGGGCGCTGTATGGGCAGGGGAACAACACTCGACTTGCGCGCTTCGGCCCCGCAGCGCATCCGAACTTCACGGCACTACACGCAAGGGCGAGCTGGTGCGGAGCCGACAAGTCAGGCGTGTGGATCACGACCGCCGATGGACGGCTGCTGCACGTCGATCCGAAGACCGACGCGATCACAAACATTGCGAAGATTCGTGGCGCATTCACCATCGAAGCCGGAGGCGGCAGTGTCTGGGTCGGAGCAGGCGCGGGCGTCGCCCGCTTCGACGAGCGCAGCCGGCGCGTGCAGACCTTCGCCACCGGGAGCACGGTCGAGGCACTGGCGATCGGCGCCAACCGCATCTGGGTTCTGACCACCAACCGGCGTGGGCGAAGCACGCTGCTTCGCCTTGACCCGGCCACCGGTCACGTCCAAGCCCGGCAACGGCTCGCAGGCTCACCGACGGACATCCACGAGAGCGACGCTCACGTCTGGGTCGGCGGACTCGACGCAGGACGAACGCCGACCCTATGGGCCGTCGAGCCCAACACGCTCAACGTGCGCCGCGTCCTGTCGCTCGGGTAGCCACCCCGTCGGCGCACGGGACACGGTCAGCCGCGACCGTTCCGGTACAACTGTGACCAGGGCCATCGCTTCGCCGCCTGGGCCACCATCTCACTGAGAACGACAGTGAGTCCGGGAATGTCCCCTGAGCGGACCGGATCAGTCGGCTCGCTCAATCCCTGTCCCCTCGTAGTAGAGTGGTCTTCGTTCTCGTCTTCGGCTCGGAGGCTCGGGCTGTTCCGCCGGACGCCTAGGCAGGCTAGAGTTCGTGCGTGAACCGGCTCCGCTTGAGCGGTCAGATCGCTGCGGTTGCCGTCGTCATCTCGCTCCTGGGGCTCTTGGCGTGGAAGCTCGCGCAGGGCGAGAGCGTGGTGACCAGCCAATTGAAGCGTGGAGGTACTCCGACCGCGCCTGTGTTCTCACTAGATCGGCTGGACGGCGCCGGCGAACTGGCCCTCTCTTCGCTACGCGGGAAGACCGTCGTCCTTAACTTCTGGGCTTCCTACTGTGGACCGTGCAAGGAGGAGACACCCCTCCTGCAGGAGGCTTGGACGAGTTGGCGCGACAAGGGTGTCGTTTTCGTGGGTGTCGACCTTCAGGACGTCCGTAGCGACGCACGGGCGTTCATGCGTCGCTACGACGTCACGTACCCAAACGTTCACGACGGCACCGGTTGGACAATCGGCCGCTACGGGGTGACCGGATACCCCGAGACCTACTTCATCGATGCGCGAGGCCGCGTGAGATACCGCATCGTCGGAGCCGTCCGTACTCGCCACGAACTGGACGACGCGATCGAGCGGGCACGCCGACCGGCCTAACGCGGCAGAAGCGGTGACGAGGACGCCGCGCGGAGCGGAGCGCGTGGGCTGGGCCAAGGTGCTCTCGCCCGAGCGCAGTCGGGGCCGCAGCGCGTCGGCTCAGCCCAACGGTCAAGCAATACCTAAGGGTAGCGCCAGCCAATGTGCGCGGCGAAGCCGACCAAGTAGATCCGCGAGACCCATGCCCGCCCGCTCGGCTATGCGGCGAGGTCGATGTGCGACCCCGGCGACCAGACCGTGCGCTCGTTGGCGAAGCCAACAATCGGCGCCTTCTCGATGTCCACCCACTCGCGCGTCTTCCCGCTGCGGAGGATCCAGTCGGAAAGCTCGACCAGCGTTTCCACCGTCATCAGCTCATGCAGCATTTGCTCGCGGACGTACGCGGGCATGAGAAAGCCGCGGAAGCCCCGGCGCGCCTCGAGGAAGTGCGTTGCGCTCGTGGGTGTGAGGGTGAACGACGCGCGCATGCCGTGCTCATTGAAGCGCAGGCCGAGCAGCTCGGTGTTCAGATGAACGCTCACGTCGACGAAGCCCAACAGGAGGTCGGCGATGTCTTCAGCGGCCAGCGGGAAGATCGACGTCGGTGCGAGCTCGACAACCGGGTTGCCTCGGTCGCGGATGCGCGAGACGCTCGACATGCCAACTAGGACGAGCCGGTCGCCACCGCTCCAAGCGAGCTCGCGGAGGGCACGCCCGGCGAGCAGTTCGACATGTTCTTCGTGATCGCCCCAGTGCCGGTAGTCGACGTGGACGAAGTGGCAGTCGAGCCTCCTGTTGGCGTACCCGCAGTGCTTCGCCGTGGCGATCAGCTCCGCGAGCTCACCGATGTGCGTGCGGAACTCGGTCTGGACGATGAAGCGGCGCGCGCGAATCATCTCGATCGACTCCTTGATGCGCGCGACCTGCTTCGAGCCGCGGCCCATGCCGGCCTTCACCTCGATCGGGTGCGGGAACGGCGAGCCGTCCTCGAGGCTGATCGCGGTGATGTCGCCGCGCCTGAGGACGTTCGTCGTGTCGTTGTGGAACGTGAGCAGGCCGAACCGCTCCTCGACGAGATCAAGCGCCGCGAGTTCGGCGGCGAAGCCTTTGTCGTCCGCGTGGTGGGCGACCGGCTCCTCCTTGCCGAGGATCGAGATGGTCGTCCGGTCGAACTCGAATGCGCGCCAGACCATGCCGTCGGCCAGTACGCGCGTCGCATGCTGAAGAGCACGCGCGACCGCTTCCGCGTGATCGGCGCCCCGGAGGATGCGCTGTGCGGCCGCAAGTTCGAGCTTAGGCTTCGGCTCACGGCTCTTCAGCTCGTCGATCCGCGCCTTCGCCGGCGGCCGGCGCTCGGCCACGAACTCGGCCAGCGCCTTCTGCCGCGCGTTCGTGTCCAAGACGAGGTCCCGTTGCAGCAAACGAAGTTCGGTGGCCGTCGTAGCCTCCTGGAGACGGCGGATGTACGCCGCGAGGCCCTCGTGCGCCTCCTGGTAGGTCGGCGTGTTCAGGATCGCCAGCTCGCGCTCGATCTGCTTGCGGCTTGGGAAGATGCCAGGCATGAGGTTGATGGTACGAGCAGGTCCTGTCGGAACTGTGAGGTAGCAGTGCGGAGCCCCGCGGCTGCTAACGCTCTGCTAAGGAAACGCGCGCAATTGCTCTTCGCTCCGATTCCGGCGCAGTCCGTCTAAGTGCCCGCAAACCCGCATCAATAGCGCGCTCGAGCGGAATAGCCGGAATCAGGGCGTAACCGCCCGAACGGCTTGATTCAGCTTCCCAAGCTGAGGGTCGTGGGTTCGAGCCCCATCGCCCGCTTCCACGTCTTGAACGGGCGGGCCAGCCCGTTGTAATCGCCGGCCAAAGCGACGACTATCGCACTCGTGGAGCACGCACGGGACTCTTCGATTCCGTTACGCCTGGTTGAGCAGGCTATCGACTGGCCCGCTTGGATTGCAGCAGGAGCGGCGATCGCCACGCTCCTCTATCTGGTCTGGGCCCGCGGGAATGCAAAAGGCGCGCTGCGGACGCGCGCTCGACTCGCCACGGGCAGCTCATCCTCGCCATCAACGAGCAGTGGGCGTCCAGCGACGTTCAAGAGTCGGGAGAGCAGGGTAGCTCCACTCCGACCGGCCGTGGCCGCGCAGATCCAGGTAGACGATCTGTGCTTCCCGTGAGAGGCGCGCGAAGTCGGGCTTGAAATAGGAATGGTCGTACGTGCCGGGCCCGCCGTGCAGCAGCACAACCGTGGGCCGGCCGGCCATCTCCGAGCCGTCCGGCACGAGCGCCCGCCCGTCGACGTCGAACCACAGGCGTGTCCCGTTCACCTCGACATGCATGCGAACAGTCACTTTACGCCGCCGACCTGCCGGTTCTCCCGACGGCGTAGGATTGGCTGCGTGACGGTGACGCCCGAGAAGACGTGGGACGCGCTTGCCGCTGCCCGCACGCGAGGTGATGTCGGCGAGGGGATCGCTTCCGTCCTGGCGATGCTCGGGATGCCCGACCTGATCTCCTTCGCGGGTGGCTTCCCCGACCCGAGGACGTTCCCGCGCGAGCGCATCTCGGCGCTGCTGCAGGAGTTCGCCATCACGGGCGAGACGAGTGCGTTCCAGTACGCCCCGACACGCGGTCTGGCGGGGCCGCTCGATGCGCTCACGGACCGGCTCGAGCGGCTGCAGGGCCGGCGTCCAGCCGCCGACGAGCTGCTGATCACGAGCGGAGGAATCGAGGCGCTCGAGCTCGTCGGCAAGTCGTACCTCGATCCCGGCGACGTCGTGGTTGTCGAGGGCCCGACCTATCTGGGCGCGATCCAGGCGTTTCGCAGCTTCGAGGCGAAGCTCGTCGCCGTCCCGATGGACGAGCACGGGCTCGAGGTGGACGAGCTGGAACGGCTTCTTGCCGACGGGCTGCGTCCGAAGCTCGTCTACAGCATTCCCGACCACCAGAACCCGGCCGGCGTGAGCCTTTCCGCCGAACGGCGCGCGCCCCTCGTGGAGCTCGCGCGCCACTACGGATTCCTGGTCATCGAGGACGTCGCCTACCGCGAGCTCGGCTTCTCGGGGGGGACGCTGCCGAGTCTCTGGAGCCTCGCGCCGGACGTCGTCGTGCAGGCGGGCACGACGTCGAAGACGATGTTTCCCGGCATCCGGCTCGGCTGGGCAGTCGGCCCCGCCGATATCGCAGCCCGGCTCGTTTCCGCCAAGCAGAACACGGACCAGTGCGCGGGGGCGCTCGGACAGCGCCTGTTCGAGGAGTCGATTCGCCGCGGCTGGATCGACGAGCAGATCACGCTGTCGCGTGCGCTCTACCAGCGCAAGTGTGAGCGGATGCTGGCAGCGCTCGAGCGCTGGATGCCGGCCGGAGCACGCTGGACTCGACCGCAGGGCGGTTTCTTCTCCTGGCTGACACTGCCCGACGGCGCCGACTCCACGGAGCTGGCGCGGCGAGCGGTGGAGCGAGGCGTCGGCATCGTGCCGGGCGCGCTGTTCTTCCCGGACGGCCGCGGCGCGGATACGGTCCGGCTCTCATTCAGCCTCGTCGACGAAACGCAGATCGACGCCGGCATCGAGCGGCTCGCGTCGCTCCTGACGACCTGAACCAAGGAGGAGCGACGACGTTGAGCGAGCATGGAGCAACGCACTACCGCTGGGACGACATGCCGAAGGAAGCGCTCAAGCCGGATCTGGGACGACGGCTCATCTCGACCGAGCGGATGATGCTTGCGCACGTGTACCTCGACAAGGGGTGCATCGTCCCGAAGCACTCGCACGAGAACGAGCAGCTGACCTACATCCTCGAAGGCGTCCTGCGGTTCTGGCTCGGCGAGGACGAGTCCGAGGTCGTCGATGTCGCAGCCGGCGAGGTCCTCCACCTCCCGTCGCACCTCCCGCACAAGGCCGAAGCGCTGGAGACGACCCTGGACGTCGACATCTTCTGCCCGCCACGGCAGGACTGGCTCGAAGGGTCGGACACCTACCTCCGTCAGACGTGAATCTCGGTCTCGAAGGACGCCGGGCGCTCGTCACCGGCGGCTCGAAAGGGCTCGGCGCCGCGATCGCCCGCGAGCTCGTGGGCGAGGGCGTGCGCGTCGCGATCTGCTCACGGAACGAGGCGGAGGTCATGGCGGCCGGCGCGGAGCTGGGGGTCGCCCATGCGCAACGGGCCGACGTCACCGATCCCGAGCAGGTGCGCGATTTCGTGGCGCGCTCCGCCGAGGAGCTCGGCGGAGTCGACTTCCTCGTCAACAACGCCGGCGGCGCGCACCCGGGCACCTTCGAGACGCTCAGCGACGAGAACTGGGTCGCCGACCTCGACGTCAAGCTCTTCTCGCTCATCCGCTGCTCCCGTGAGGTGCTCCCCCACATGCGCGACGCGGGTGGCGGCCGCATCGTCAACATCGGCGCGGTCTACTCGCGCTACCCCGACCCCGTGTTCTTCGCGACCTCCGTGAACCGGGCCGCGGGCAACTCGTTCACGAAGACCCTCGCCCTGGAGGTCGCGAAGGACAACATCCTCGTGAACGGGGTCAACATCGGCTTCGTGAGCACGCCACAGTGGGACAACATCCATCAGCGGCGCGCCCCGGAGCAACCGCGCGACGAGTTCCTCGACACGATCGCCAAGCAGGAGGTTCCGCTCGGACGCTTCGGGACGCCGGACGAGGTTTCAGGCCTCGTCGCGTTCCTGTTGAGCCACCGGGCCAGCTACATCACGGGAGCCTCGATCGACGTTGCGGGCGGCATGGGCAGGTACGTCTAGGTCGCGATGGACGACGTCTTCACGCTGCTCGACTGGAAGCGACGTGTCTTTGCCCTCTACACGTCGGTGCGCTCGGCAACCGACCCCGAGGAGGCGTGGGGCCTGTGGCGCGCGACACGCGACGAGTTGTTTCGCAGCCATCCACAATCGCCGCTGCCGGAGGCGGAGCGCCGTCACTTCGCCGGCCTCGAGTACTTCGACTACGAGCCGCGACTGCGCGTGCTCGCGGACGTAGCTGCCGCCGAGCAGGAGCCGCGGCAGATCGGCGCGAGTGGCAACGAGTCGGTTCTGTTTCGTCGCTTCGCCGTTGCGTCGTTCGAGCTCGACGGCCAGCAGCAGTCGCTCGACCTGCACTGGCTCGAGGGCTACGGCGGAGGCATCTTCGTTCCCTTCGCCGACGCGACGAGCGGCTCGGAGACCTACGGGGGCGGGCGTTACGTGCTCGATTCGGTCAAGGGCGCCGATCTCGGAATGGACGGCGAGCATCTCGTGCTCGACTTCAACTTCGCCTACAACCCGTCCTGCGTCTACGACGCCCGGTGGATCTGCCCCCTCGCGCCGTCCTCGAACCGGCTTGCCGTAGCGGTCAGGGGCGGCGAGCGGGTGTAGGGCGACGCCGGCCGTGCTCGCACAGGGCGGATCGACAAATGGAAGAAAACCGTGGCCGCCACCGTCTGGCTGTGAACAAGCTGCACACCTACCCGCAGAAAAGGGGTTCACGCATGACGCGAGTCATCCTGGCCGACGATCACCCGCTCTTTCTCTCCGCTCTCGAGCTGGCGCTCCAGGAGGCCGGCGTCGAGGTCGTCGGAACTGCCGCCACGGGCACGGAGGTGCTCGAGCTGGCCGACCGCTGCGAACCCGATGCCGTGCTGCTCGACCTGTGCATGCCCGGAATGGACGGAGTCACGTGCATCAGGCGGCTCTCCGCGCTCTCCCCGGCCTTGAGGATCGTGGTCGTCTCGGCGACGGACGACCAGAACGTGATCCACGGCGCGCTTGCGGCCGGGGCCGTGTGCTTCGTCGGCAAGAGCGTCCAGCCCGCCGATCTCGTCCAGGCGCTTCGCGCCGTCGTCGATGCCCGCAAGGGCGGCATCCACTACCGCGGCGAGCTGCCGGTGACCATGCTCCGCCCGGTCCGGAACGATCGGCGGGACACCCACGGCCTGACCAAGCGCGAGCTGGAGATCCTGCGGCTCGCCTCGAGCGGGTCGTCGAACTCGCAGATGGCGAAGCTGCTGTGGGTGACCGAGCAGACGATCAAGTTCCACCTCTCGAACGTCTACAAGAAGCTCGGCGTGCCGAACCGAACCGCCGCCTCCGCGGTGGCGAGCAAGCTCGGCCTCCTGGAGTTGGCCGACGCAGCCGAGCACCTCGGCGAGGTCGTCGACATCGCCTCGGCCCGCGGGATGCTCGGCTGAGAACGGCGTGGGTCGCCCGCGGCCGGGCGGCCCACCATCCGATCCGCTCAGCTCGAGCGGGCGAGCTCCTCCATCGCCGCCGAGTAGCGTCCTGCCACGGCAGCGCTGTTGTTGCGGGCGCGAAGGGCAAGGAAGGACTGACCGGCGTCCACGTTCTCCGGGGACCCGCCCCACGCCTTCAGCGCCGGCGCCTGCAACGCGCGTCCGTACGAGAAGGAGAGCACCCACGGCTGCGGACCGTGTGAGTTGATCGCGTTCAGGTTCTCGCTTGCCTGCTCGTCGGACTGGCCGCCCGAGAGGAACACGATCCCGGGCACGGCCGCGGGGACCGTCTCGCGGAAGCACCGGAGCGTCCAGTCGGCGACCTCGCCGGCGTTCGCCTGGGTCGCGGAGCCCTTGCCGGAGAGGACCATGTTCGGCTTCAGCAGCATCCCCTCGAGGTCGATGCGCTGGTGGTAGAGCTCGTCGAAGACCTTGTGCAGCGTCCGCTTCGTTGCGCGGTAGCACGTCTCGATGTCGTGGTCGCCGTCCATCAGCACCTCGGGCTCGACGATCGGCACGATCCCCTGCTCCTGGCAGAGAGCCGCGTACCGGGCGAGCGCATGCGCGTTGACCTCGATGCAATAGGCCGTGGGGATGCCGTCGCCGATCGCGATCACGGCCCGCCACTTGGCGAAGCGGGCGCCGAGCCCGCGGTACTCCTCCAGCCGACCGCGGAGGCGGTCGAGGCCCTCGGTGACCTTCTCGCCGGGCGCAAACGCGAGGTCGGTGGCGCCCGTGTCGACCTTGATCCCGGGGACGATCCCCTTGTCGGCCAGGAGCTTCGCGAACGGTGTGCCGTCCGACGCGGACTGGCGCAGGGTCTCGTCGTAGAGGATGACGCCGCTGACGTACTCCTCCAGGTCGGGTGTCGTGAAGAGCATCTCGCGGTATGCGCGCCGGTTCTCCTCCGTCGACTCGAGCGAGATCGACTCGAAGCGCTTCTCGATCGTCCCCGTGCTCTCGTCCGCGGCGAGGATCCCCTTGTTGTCGGCGACGAGGGCCTTGGCCGTTTCGTGCAGCTCATCCGCGGCCATCGCGGTCTCCTTTCATCAGTCGTCTGACTTTCTCGGAAGGGTGGTAGGCAGCGATCCTACGGACAGTGCCTGAACGGGAGCGCATCACGATCGACTCGGTCTCCACTCCGGCGCCGCTGACGCGGACGCCGCGGAGGAAGACGCCGCTCGTGACACCGGTGGCGGCGACGAAGACATCGTCGCCCGAGACGAGGTCGTCGGTCGTGAGCACCCTGTCGAGGTCGTAGCCGGAGTCGATGAGCTGCTGCCGCTCGTCGTCGTTGCGCGGCCAGAGCTTGCCCTGAATCGCCCCGCGCAGGCACTTGATGGCCGCCGCGGAGATGACGCCCTCCGGCGTGCCCCCGATCCCCATCAGCATGTCCACGCCGACGAACGCCTGCGCCGCTGCGATCGAAGGGGCAACGTCGCCGTCGCGGATCAGGTTCACGCGTGCCCCGGCCTGGCGCAGCTCGCCGATCAGCTCCTCGTGGCGGTCGCGCTCGAGCACGACGACCGTCACCTCGGTGACATCGAGCCCTTTCGCCTTGGCGACCGCGCGGACGTTTTCGGTCGGGCTCGCATCGATGTCGATCGCCTCCGCCGCCTCGGACCCGACCGCGATCTTGTCCATGTAGAACGCGGCGCCGGGGTCGAACATCGTCCCGCGCTCGGCAACGGCGATGACTGCGATCGCGTTCGGCTGCCCCAGCGCCGTCAGGCGGGTTCCCTCCAGCGGGTCGACGGCCACATCGACCTCGGGACCGTGCCCCGATCCGATCGCCTCGCCGTTGTAGAGCATCGGCGCCTCGTCCTTTTCCCCCTCGCCGATCACGACGACGCCGTTCATCTCGACGGTGCCGAGCATCAGGCGCATTGCGTCGACGGCGGCCTGGTCGGCCTGCTCCTTCTCTCCCCGACCGACCCAGCCGGACGCAGCGAGCGCCGCGGCTTCCGTGACGCGGACGAGCTCGAGGGCGAGGTTGCGGTCAGGTGCCGTAGCGCTCAATGCGCCGCGAACTCTATTAGGGCGTGGTCGACGCCGACTTGAGGAAGGTCGACGGATCGAGCAGGTTGCCCTGGCCGGCGGGCAGGAAGACGATCTGCGGCGGCGCCTCCTTCAGGATCTGCAGCGCCTCGAACTGGAGGTTGCGGTCGGTGAGCGAGCTCGCGCGCAGCCGCTGTGCCTGCGCCTGGCCGCGGGCCCGCTCGATCTCCTGCTGAGCCTCGGCCTTGGACTGCTCGACCTTCTGCCTGGCCGCGAGGGCGTCCTGCGTCGCAACCTGCTTGCGCTCGATCGCCTGTGTGAACTCCGGCGGGAAGTCGAGATCGTTGATCAGGAAGTCGACGACGTCGATCGAGAAGCCGTTCAGCTGCCGGTCGAGCTCGAGCTGCACCGCCTGACGGATCTCCTCCCGGTTGGGCGCGACGGCGACGCTCTTGAACTTGACGGTCTCGTTCTTGAAGACCTGGAAGACGCGGGGCGCGACCACCTTGTCGAAGAAGGTCGAGCCGACATCCGTGAAGAGCTCCTGCACGGCTTTGTCGCTGACTCGATAGTTGAGCGTGACGACGGCGTAGACCGGCTGCGTCTCCTCGCTGATCGCAGGGCCGCTTCTGATTGCGTCTTCGACGGCGCCGCTCCGGTCGTCCATCTCGAAGCGCTGGCTCTCGACCTGGGTCGAGACCTCCTCGGCGTTCTGCCAGGGCGCGATCGTCTGGAAGCCGTCGCCACGCTGGCCGACGATCTCGCCGAACTGACGTACGACCAGGACGTGACCGGCGTTCACCGAGTGGAAGGAGCGGAAGGCGCCCCAGCCGCCGACGACCACGATCATGGCGAGCACCGAAGCCAGGATCCAGGCCGAGCCTTCGTCCGTCTTGCCCTGGCGACGAAGCCCCACCCCGTTCACGATCGCGACGACGGCGACGAGGAGAACGATCGTCGAGATGATCAGATAGCTCATTCAGGAGGAAGGATTTCGCGCCTGGGGCGCGATTCCTCCCGTGCCCGCCGACCCTGGCGGACGTTCGCGATCGCCCGCGCGAGAAAGGCGGTGATCGCGATCGAGCTCGCGACGATGCCGAGGATGATCTCGACCTTGAGCATCTGACCTACATGGTGTCTGGTGCCTCGACGCCGATCAAGTCCAGGGAGCGCGCGATCACGGACTTCGTCGCGGTGACGAGGCCGAGCCGAAACGCTTCCGCGTCGGAGCCGAGCACCTTGTGGTCGTGGTAGAAGCGATGAAAGTCGTCGGCGAGCCTGATCGCATAGGTCGGGATCGCATGCGGCCCTCGCCGCGCGGCCGCCTCGGCCATGACGGCCGGGAACTCGGCCAGGCGCTTGATCAGGTCGCGCTCCCCGTCGGCGAGCTCCGCGGGCGGCTCTGCCGAGGGAGCGGCATCGCCGGCGTTTCGGAGGATCCCGGCGATCCGGGCGTGCGCGTACTGGACGTAGTAGACGGGGTTCTTCTGGCTCTTCTCCGAGGCCAGGTCGACGTCGATGTCGATCGCCTGGTCGTGCCCGCGCGAGACGAGATACCAGCGGGCCGCGTCCACCCCGACCTCGTCGAGAAGCTCGTCGAGGAAGACGACGTCGCCGCGGCGCTTCGACATCTTCGCTGTCTCGCCGCCCCTCGTCAGGTGGACGAGCTGGTAGAGCAGCACCTCGACACGGTCCGGGTCGTAGCCGAGCATCCGCGCGACCGCGGCGTACCAGTTTCGCGTGCCGTGATGGTCGGCGCCGAGGACGTAGATCGCCCGGTCGAGACCCCGGTCGAGCTTGTCCGCGAGATAGACGACGTCGGCCGCACGATAGGTCGGCGTGCCGGACTCCGAGCGGATCAGAACGCGATCGTCCTCGTCGCCGTAGGCCGACGAGCGCGCCCAGACCGCCCCGTCCTTTTCGTACGTATCCAAGCGGGGCAGGTACTCGGGGAGTCGCGTTTCGAGCTCGCTCTGCTTCGCCCACGAGTCGAAGTGGATCCGGAAACGCTCCATCGTCTCCTCGATCCGGCGCAGCATCTGCGGAACCGGGTCGTCCGGCAGCTTCGCCAGCTCCGCGACGTACTCCCCGTGGTATCCATCCTCGGGCGGCTCCTCCCCACGCCGCCGTGCTTCGACGGACGCGCGGAAGCGCTCCATCTGCGCGCCCGCGTCGTTGTAGTAGTACTCCCGCTCGACCTCGTGCCCGGCGAACTCGAGCAGCCGTGCCACGCTGTCGCCGTACGCACCGTTGCGCGCCGACGCGACTGTGACCGGGCCGGTCGGGTTCGCAGAGACCATCTCGACCTGCACGCGCTCCTTCGTCCGGGCGAAGCCGCCGCCGTAGGAAGCGCCCGCGGCGAGCATCTCCGCGAGAGCATCGCGATACCAGGCCCGCGAGAGCCAGAGGTTGACGAAGCCGGGACCGGCGATCTCGGCCCGGTCGACGTCCGGTAGCGCCGCAGCGAGCGCGACGAGCTGCTCGGCGATCGCGCGCGGTGCCTGTTTGCGAGCGCCCGCGAGGCGCATTGCGACGTTGGTCGCGTAGTCGCCGTGCGCCGCGTCGCCGGGGCGCTCGAGCGCGACCTCGGTCCCCACTGCCTCGCCCAACGCCGCTTCGAGTCTTTCGATCGCCCGGGCGCTCATTTCAGGATGACCACGCGCTGACGGTGCGTTCCGGCAGCCCGTGCTTCATGCTGAAAAGGGGCGCCCGGGCGATCAGCGGGCAAGGAGCTCCTTCGGGGCGAAGAGCTCTTCCAGGGCTCGAAGCTCCTCGTTCGTGCCGACTCCGATCAGGACGTCCCCCACCTCCAGCAGCGCGTCCGGCGAGGGCGTCGTGTCGAACGTCCCGTCGAGCTTGCTCAGCGCGACGATGATCGCGCCCGTCCGGTCTCGAACGCGCAGCGAGCGGATCGAGCTGCCGGCGGCCTGGCAGCTCGCGGGCACCTGGATCTCCTCGAGCTTGAAGTCGGGCCCGCCTGTCATCGAGACGATGTCGAGAAAGGCGGCCACCTGCGGCTTCGCGATCAGGTTCGCCATCTGGAGCCCCGCGGTGGAGTATGGCTGGACGACGCGGTCGGCGCCGGCGAGCTTCAGCTTGCGCCCGGCCGAGTCGTCGGAGCCACGCGCGACGACGAGGAGCTCGGGGCGGAGCGCCTTCGCGGAGAGGGTGATGAAGAGGTTGATCTCGTCGGAGTCCGCCGACGCCACGAGGCCGCGCGCCCGGGCGATGCCCGCCCGGTCGAGATCGCGGTCCTCGGTGCCGTCTCCGTGCACGACGAGCGAGCCGTCGCGCTTGGCGGCTTCGAGGGCATCGTCGTTGACGTCGACGACGACGTACGGCATCCCGCTCGCCTGGAGCTCGGCCCCGACCCGCCGCCCGACGCGACCGTAGCCGCAGATGATCGTGTGGTCACGCAGCTTGTCGATCGCGCGCCTCCTCCTCCGGTGTCCGTATGCGTCCCCGACCACGCCGCGCGCGATCAGCTCGACGATCGAGCCCGCGACGTAGGCGAAGAGTGCCACGCCGGCCAGCACCAGGAAGCCGGTGAAGATGGTGACCGCCGTCGAACCGGGGTCGGCGGGGACGCCGGTCAGCGAGACAGTGACGAGTGTGCGGTAGGCGGCGTCGATCCAGCCGAGGCCGCTCGCGTGCCGGAAGACGAGCGTGCCGGCGACGACCAGCGTCGCCACCGCGGCGAGTGCGGAACCGAAGCGCCTGACGCTGAAACCATCCACCCCGTTATCGTAGGGGCGTGGACGAGGACGACTCCGCCCCTGAGCGCCAGATCAACATCCAGATCACGGAAGAGCACCTTGCGGGGACGTACGCGAACTTCGCGAACATCTCCTTCTCCGACTACGAGTTCACGCTCACGTTCTCCCGCATCGACCACGAGGTCTCGGAAGGCGACATTCCGGGAGTCGTCGTCGCGCGCGTGAACATGTCGACGAAGTTCGCCAAGGAGCTGCTCGACGCGATGCAGGACTCCTGGTCGAAATACGCCACGGTTCGCGGGATCCAGGATCTTCCCGAAGCCCCGCCGCGGAATTCGTAGCCCGAGTCGTTGAGAACCGCTGTCGTCTCGGACGTCCATGCGAACCTGCACGCGCTCGAAGCGGTGCTCGCGGAGGTGGACCAGGGCGGGTTCGACCAGCTCTGGTGCCTCGGCGACGTCGTCGGCTACGGACCGAGGCCGAACGAGTGCGTGGCGATCCTCCAGGAGCGGACCGCCATCTGCCTTGCGGGCAACCACGACCTCGTCGTGCTGGGGAAGATCTCGATCGCGACGTTCGCCGGGGAGGCAGGCGCCGCGGCGGTCTGGACGCGCGAGGTGCTGGACGAGCCCGCACGCGCATTCCTGGCGACGCTGGCCCCGAGTGCCCTCACGACCGGCGCAGAGCTCTTCCACGGGAGCCCGCGCGACCCCGTGTGGGACTACGTCCTTTCGGAGGATGCGGCCCGGTGGACATTCGCAGCGACGTCTGCTCCGCTCGTCCTCGTCGGCCACAGCCACGTCGCGCTCGAGCTCGCCGGCGATGGCATGGAGGTTCGAGGCGGCCAGGCGGCCGCGGGCACGACGCTCGACCTCGCGGCGGCCAGGCGGCTCCTCAATCCTGGCTCGGTCGGCCAGCCGCGGGACGGCGATCCTCGCGCGGCGTGGCTCGAGATTGACAACTCGTCGGGACGGGCAACCTTCCGCCGTACCGAGTACCCGGTCGAGCGGACGCAGTCCGAGATGCGCGAGCGGGGCCTCCCCGAGGCCCTGGCCGCGCGGCTCGAGCACGGCATCTAGCCCGACCCGACCCAGGGAATGGAGCACCATGGCTGAGCTGACCAATCTGGAGACGAAGCTGGGCGAAGTGATCGGCCTCGCGATGGCCGCGCAGGCGGCGACGGAGCGCGTCGAGAAGCTGACCGACGACCGGAAGCTGGTCGCCGCGTTGAAGACGATGCGCAAGGAAGCCGCACAGGCGGAGAAGGACGGCACCGCCGTCGCCGCCTCGCTCAACGGCAAGAAGAGCAAAATCCTCGCCGAGGCGCGCTCGGTGAAGACCAAGGGCGCGACGATGATGAAGACCTATCTCGAGCGCGGCTCGGACGATCTCGACGGCTTCGAGTTCCTGACGATGGCCGAGGCGGGCGAGGTCGGGCACTGGTCGGTGCTGGAGACGCTGAACAAGCAGGCCAGGCACCCGGGAGTCCGCAAGCTCGTCAGCACCCACCTGCCGATCCAAAAGCGCCATCTGAAGGACGTGATGGCCGCGAGCCTGACGTTGGCGGCGAAGGAGGACGCGAACGCCGAGGCGTAGCTACTCGTTCTCGACGTCGTCGGCTTTCACGTCGTCGCCGCCGCCGCCGCCCGGGCCCGAATTGTCCAGCTCTGCGTCAGCATGCTCCCGGCCACTGCTGTCATCGGACTGGACGATCTCGGGCTCGGGCTCGGGCTCGGGCTCGTCCGGCTCGCCGCCGCCGGGGCCCGAATTGTCATGACGGTCGTCCTCGGCGCGAACGTCGTCTCGCTCGTCGTCTCGGTTGCCGGGTCCGTCATTCGCGCCGGGCCCCTCGTTGTCGGCCTCTGAACGGTCCTCGTGGTCACTGGCCGCGCCGGACACGACGGCCGAATCGCCCCCGCCATTGTCGCCGGTGCCGCCCCCACCACCGCCCTGCTGCCGCACGGCCGGGAAGCCGCCGGCCGGGACGGCGAGCAGCTTCGACCGGTGCGGAGCCTGCTTGGCCGCGACGGGAACGACTCGTTCGACCGTGCTTCCGGCCGGACGGGTCGGCGGGTCGTGCAGGTTCCGCTCTGCGACCACCCCGGCAGAACCGGCGATGCCGACAGCAGCGGTCGCGGCCGCGAGCTTTGCGATCAGAGGGACACCCGCGGCGGCCGCGGCTGCGGCGGCGGGAGTGCCCGCGGTGCTCGCGAAGCCGGGCACTGCGTAGGCGATCGACTCCTGCACGGCGAGCGGCACGACGAGCACACCCGCCACCAAGCCCGGGCGTAGTCGCCGTTGCAGCCGGCGCCGGGCGCGAAAGAGGAGCGCCTCGACCGCAGGCCGCGACGTCCCGAGCGCGATCGCGACCTCGTCGTAGCGAAGGCCGTAGAAGTCGCGCAGCACGATTGCCTCGCGCTGCTTCTGGGGCAGCACGGCGAGCTCCGCGTAGAGCTCGGCTGCCTCCTCGCGCCCGAGCGCGGTCTCCTCCACGCTGGCTGTCTCCGCCATACCGGAGGAGATCCGAGTCGGATCGTCTGCGAGTGCGAGGGGCTCGCGCATCCGCGCGGTCGCACGACGCCGGCAGGCATTGCGGGCGATCGTGCCGAGCCAGGCCGCCGGATCGCGCACCTCTGTGCCGGTGAGGAGGTTGCGGTACGCAGAGAGAAACACCTGCTGCGTCGCGTCCTCGGCTTCGTTCGGGTCGCGGAGGAGCATGCGACAGACGCCGTAGACCATCCGCGAGTGCTCGGTGTAGAGCTGACCGAGACGCGCGCCGGCCGCCCCTGGTGAGGGGCGGCTCGGCAGCGGGGAGATCGGGTCGACGCTCATCGAGAGCTAGTGACCATCCCCGTGGTGGTGGTCGTCGTCATCGTTCTCGTCATCGTCTTCGTCGTCGTCGTCGTGCTTGATCTTCTGAAGCGTAAGGGCTCCAGCGGTTCCCGACGCGGCGCATTTGAGCTCGACGCGGTCTTTGACGGCGAAGCCGGTCAGCGGCTTCGTCAGCGCGCACGTCACGGGTGAGGCGGACGAGCCGGGCGTGACCGTGATCGACGTCTCGGAGAGCGCGGTGATCGTGCCGGTCACCTCGAGCTCACCGTCTTCGTCGTCGACGTCGACCCCGTCGTCATCGCGGTCGCCCTCGTCGTCGCCCTGGACAGAGAGGAGCGTGAGCTTCCCATCGGTGCCCACGGCGACGTGTGCCTTCACCTCGTCGAACGGCGCGAGGCCCGTCGGCAGCACGAAGCCAGCAGGGAGGGCGAGAGTGACGAAGCCGGTCTTCGCCACGATGAGCTCGATGCTGCCGGCCTCGATCTTGGTCAGGATCCCCTCGACCTCGAGCACGCCGAGACGGCCGACGGTCGAGACCGACGTCGCCTGCGGGGTCGCGGTGGTCAGATTGACCGTGGCCGTGATCTGGTCACCGGGCTGCGGTGCGCGGTCCGACGCCGACGCGAGCGTGCGCGTCGCCTTGCGCGAGAGCGCGAAGGTCGAGCCGCCGGCCGAGACGAGCAGGCGCTTCTGAGCGTTCTGCCAGCGGACGACCACCGCCTTCACCTTCGCGGTCCTGGCGCGGCCGTTGGCCTTCACGGTGCCGGCCTTGAACGTGCCGTCGGCGAGAGAGATGCCGCGCACGTCCAGCCGCTGGCCGATCTTGAGCGTACGAGCTTTCGGTGTGCGTGCGGTGCGGACGGCGCCGTTTGCAGACGCGGTCACGACGGTGCCGCGCTTGACGTCCTTCGCGACGACGACACCCTTCCAGGCGGTGGCGGGCGCCGCGGTCGCCGGTGTCGCTGCGGCGAGTAGGCCTGCTGCGACGGCGAGCAGTACGAGAGTGCGCTTCATGGGTCTGGGCTCCTTCTTCGGCGGTTGCATGAAGCAGGAGCAGGATTCGCCGCGAAACTTGCGGGCAACGGGCGAATCCCTCGGGCGAGGGAGAGCCGAGCGGCTGCTAGAGGACGGCCCGCTCGGCCGGCTGTTCGCTCGTCGTGGCGAACGTGATTCCGTCACGGCCGAGGGCGAGCTGGACTTCCTCGCGCGCCTTGTAGATCCGCCACTTGACGGTGGCGAGCGTCACCTCGAGGGAATCGGCGATCTCGGTGTAGGAGAGCCCGACGATGTCCCGGAGGAGAAGCGCCATCTTCAGGTCGACGCTCAGGTTCTCCACTGCGCGCCAGACCGCGTCGATCGCCTCGATCCGCTCGAACGGCGCGTCGACGACTTCGAGCGGCGGGATGTCCTCGAGGTTCACGACCGCGCGCGGCCGGCGCTCGAGGGCGCGCAGCTCGTCGAGTACCCGGTTCTTCGTCACCTGGAAGAGCCACGTTGTGAACCGGCAGCGGAGCGAGAAGCTCGGCAGCCCCTGGTAGACGCGAAGGAAGACCTCCTGCGTCAGATCTTCTGCGAGCGAGCGATCGCCGACGAGCCGCAGCACGTAGTTGAAAACGGGAAGCTCGTACGCGCGAACGATGAGCGAGAAAGCTCGCTCATCTCCTCGCTGAGCCTTCCGCAGGACGCCGAGGTCAGGCTGGGGCAGCGACAAGTGGGCGGGAGTATAGCGCCGAGATTCTCAAATGGAAGGTCCCGTTTTCGCGGGGGCGCATAAGGTGGTTCCCGTCATCTCGGACGGCGTATCCAAGCCCAGGAGCCGCAGGGCCGTAGGGGCTAAATCGGCCAATTCACCACCTCCCTTTAGCCCCACTTCACTCAAGGTGAGTATGAGTGGGACGGGGTTCGTCGTGTGAGCCGTGTAAGGGCTGACGCCGTCCGCCTCGAGCATCGACTCGGCATTGCCGTGGTCAGCCGTGACGAGGCAGACGCCGCCGGCCGCCAGGGTGGCCTGGACGACCACGCCGAGGCACTCGTCCGCGACCTCGACGGCCTTCGTCACGGCCGGGATCGAGCCCGTATGACCGACCATGTCCGGGTTCGCGAAGTTGATCACCGCGAAGCGATAGCCGTTGCCGATCTCGGCTGCGAAGCGCGCGGCGACCTCGCGCGCCGACATCTCCGGCTTGTGGTCGTAGCTCGGCACGTCACGCGGGCTCGGGACGACGATGCGCGTCTCGCCGGGCCACTCGTCCTCGACGCCTCCGTTGAAGAAATACGTGACGTGCGCGTACTTCTCGGTCTCCGCGACGTGTAGCTGCCGCACGCCGGCGGCGGCGAGCGTCTCGGCCAGCGTGTGGGGCACCTCCTGCTCACCGAAGACGACCGGCACGTCCAGCTCGGACGAGTAGCGCGTCATCGTCGTCAAATCGATCCCCGCCTCGACGAGCTTCGTTGCCAGCTGACGCCCGCGGTCTGGCCGGAAGTTGAAGAAGACCGCGGCGTCGCCAGAGCCGAGCCGCGGCGCGCCGTCGACGCAGATCGGTTCGAGGAACTCGTCCGTGACACCCGCGTCGTAGCTCCGTTGGACTTCCGTGACGAGTTGGTCAGGTGATGCATGGGTACACATGTGCCCCACGATCGCGTCGAAGGCCTTCTGCGTCCGCTCCCACCGCTGATCGCGGTCCATCGCGTAATAGCGGCCGACGATCGTCGCGATTCTCTCCGCCGACAGCTCGGCGAGGTCGGAGACGGCCGAGGTCGGCGAGACGTCGCGGCCGTCCGTGAAGGCGTGGATCCAGGTCCGCTCCGCCATCCCCTGCCGACCGGCGAGCTCGAGGAGCGCCTTCAGGTGATCGATGTGCGAGTGGACACCGCCGTGCGAGACCAGTCCGAGCAGGTGCACGTTCCCACCGCGCTCCCGCGCGCGCTCGAAGGCGCCGACGAGTGCCGGATTCTCGAAGAGCGAGCCGTCGCGGATCGCGGCGTTCACCCGCTGCAGATCCTGGAACAGGATCCGGCCGGAGCCGATCGTCAGGTGGCCGACCTCGGAGTTGCCCATCTGGCCGGCCGGGAGCCCGACCGCCTCGCCCGACGCCTTCAGCGTCGTGTGCGGGTACTCGCGCCAGAGCCGGTCGAAGACGGGCGTCTCCGCCAACTCGACCGCGTTGCCGGGCCCGGGCGGCGCGCACCCCCAGCCGTCGAGGACGACGAGCGTTACGAGGTCGACGCTGCCCGGCAAATCGCTGCGAAGGAGTTGGGATCGAGCGAGGCGCCGCCGACGAGCGCGCCGTCGACCGACGGCTGGGACATCAGCTCGGCAGCGTTCTCCGGCTTGACCGACCCGCCGTAGAGCACCGGCCGGTCGAGCAGCCCCTTGATGAACGTGTGCGCCTCCTCGGCCAGCTCGGGCGTCGCCGTCTTGCCCGTGCCGATCGCCCACACCGGCTCGTATGCGAGCACGAGCCGGTCGTGCTCCCCGGCCGCGAACGCGATCGCTTCCACCTGGATCTTGAGCACGAGCTCGGTGTCGCCGGACTCGCGCTGCTCGAGCGTCTCCCCGACGCAGGCGATGACGCCGAGCCCGGCCTCGAGCGCAGCACTGGCCCGGCGGGCGACCGTTTCGTCGGACTCGCCGAAGAGCTGGCGCCGCTCCGAGTGGCCGACGAGCGACCCTTGTACTCCCAGCTCGAGCAACATCGCCGGCGACACCTCGCCCGTATAGGCACCGCTCTCCTCCCAGTGGACGTTCTGGGCGTAGATCGTGTGCCCTGTCTCGACGGCCGCGCCGAGCGAGACGAACGGCGGGCAGAGGACGACGTCGACGCCGGCGGGCGGCTCGAAGCCCTCGAAGAAGGCGCGAGCTTCCGCCGGCCCCTTGAACATCTTCCAGTTCCCTGCGATCAGCACGACGTCACCACTCGGTAGTCGACCTCGGGCCTCAGTTCGTCGAAGAGTTCTGCGAGGTCAGCCGGTGCCGATTCTACGAGCGCCACCGAGGTGACACGTGCGCGCGGATGCGCACGCTCGAAGCGCTCCCTGGAGAAGTACGCAAGACCCATCACAGACATTCCGAGCGGAACCGCCGTATGCAGGATGACAACTCCCTCTTCACGCACGTCGTCTGGTACTGGGTCGTCGGATTCGCGCTCGAGAAACACAACCGCGTCGGCCGTATGACGACCAATCCGATACGACGGTGCGACCAGTGCGCCGCGACAGGTCTGGTCGACGAAGGAACCGATCAGTCGAGGCCGCTTCGCGGGTCGCGAATATCCGCTGCGCGCACCCGGCTGCACGCTTACTTCGATCGGGAACCGGGGGTCGATCGAAAGAAGGGAGGCGAAATCCGGTTCGTCTTCGCTGCAGACCACCGACGCGCCGGCCTCGGAAACGGACGTGTGACGCCTGAGGAGATGGCACGAGAACAATGCTTGTCCCATGACTGGAAACGCGAGTGTGTTCGCCTTCGTCTGCACGACTGTGACCTTTCGGCCACGAATGACGTCGTACCAGGCGCGTTGCCGATCGCTCCAGTGAGCGTGAGCAGGTTCGAGCCCATGGATCACAAGTGCATCGAGCTCGCGCGACGCAACTCGGAACTTGTCGACCACTAGGCCGGGGGCGCCTCGACCATACGCGGTGGTCAACGCAGGTTCGTAAACATCACCGCGTGCCATCAATCCGCCGGGATCGCGGCCACGCCCGGGAGCTCCTTGCCCTCGAGCAGCTCCAGCGACGCGCCGCCGCCGGTCGAGACCCAGGAGATCTCGCCCTCGAGACCGAGCTCGTTGACAGCGCGGACCGAGTCGCCGCCGCCGACGACGGTGTAGCCGTCAACTGACGCGACAGCCTGCGCGACCGCCTTCGTCCCCTCCGCGAACCTTTCCCACTCGAAGACGCCCATCGGACCATTCCAGAACACCGTCTTCGCAGCCTGGATCCGGCGGACGAAGTCGGCGCGCGACTCCGGCCCGATGTCGAGCCCGAGCCAACCAGCCGGGAGCGCGTCGAACGGCGTCACCTGAGTCTCCGCGTCGGCGTCGAACGCGCTCGCCGCGACGACGTCGGTCGGGAGCACGACCGGGAAGGGAAGCGGGTTCTCGTCCCGAAGCTCCTCGGCCATCTTGCCGCCGACGAGCACCTCGTCCGCGCGTCCGCCGAGGTTCTTCAGGACGCCGAGCTTGTCCTCCACCTTGGCCCCGCCGGTGACGAGGAGGAAGGGCCGCTCGACGTCGCCGAGGAGGCGTCCCAGGTGCTCGAGCTCGGCGAGCAGGAGGAGGCCCGCATAGGCCGGCAGGAGCTGCGCGACCCCGACCGTCGAGGCGTGCGCCCGGTGAGCCGAGCCGAACGCGTCGTTGACGAAGAGATCGCACCCCCGCGCGAGCTCGCAGGCAAACTCGGGATCGTTCTTCGTCTCGCCCGGGTTGAACCGCGTGTTCTCGAGCACGTCGATCCGCTCGTCCGGAAGCAGCGAGCGCAGGCACTCCCGTACCGGCTCGATCCGGAACGCCGGATCCTCGCCCTTCGGCCGGCCGAGGTGCGAGCAGACACGGATCCTGGCCGCACCGCGTTCGAGCAGCAGTTCGAGGGTCGGCAGCGCGGCACGGATGCGCGTGTCGTCCGCGACCTGGCCGTCTTCGAGCGGAACGTTCAGGTCGGCTCGGACGAGCACCGCCTTGCCTTGGACGTCCGCGTCACGAACGGAGCGAGGCAACCGCACGATCTAGAGCAGCTTGCCGATCAGATCGACGAGCCGGCACGAGTAGCCCCACTCGTTGTCGTACCAGCCGAAGACCTTCACCATGGTGCCGTTCACCATCGTCAGGTCGCTGTCGAGGATGCAGGAGTAGGGGGAGCGCTTGATGTCGCTCGAGACGATCGGGTCCTCCGTGTACTGGAGGTAGCCCTGAAGCGGGCCCGCAGCGGCCGCGCGGAAGGCGTCGTTCACCTCGTCGACGGTCGTCTCGCGGCCGACCCGCACGACGAGATCGGTGACCGAGCCGGTCGGCACCGGCGCGCGCATGGACATCCCGTCGATCTTGCCCAGCAGCTCCGGCAAAACGAGCCCGATCGCCCGGGCGGCGCCGGTCGACGTCGGGATCAGGTTGATCGCCGCGGCGCGGGCGCGACGGATGTCCTCGTGCGGCAGGTCGAGCACCCGCTGGTCGTTGGTGTACGCGTGAATCGTCGTCATGAAGCCCTGCTCGACCGTGAACGAGTCGTGCAGCACCTTGGCCATCGGAGCGACGCAGTTCGTCGTGCAGGAGGCGTTGGAGATGATGTGGTGCGCAGCTCGGTCGTACGTGTCGTCGTTGACGCCGAGGACGACCGTGATGTCCGGCTCCGTCGCGGGAGCGGAGATGACGACCTTCTTCGCGCCCGCGTCGAGGTGCTTCTGCGCGCCGTCGCGTTTGGTGAAGAAGCCGGTCGACTCGAGCACGACATCGACGCCGACGTCGCCCCACGGGATCGCGCCCGGATCGCGCTCGGAGAACAACTTGACCCGCTCTCCCCCGGCACGAATGACTCCATCGCCGAGCTCGACGTCGCCCGGGAACGGCCCCAGATTCGAGTCGTACTTGAGCAGGTGCGCCATCGTCGCCTGGTCGCCGAGGTCGTTCGCAGCCACGATCTCGATGTCCGCTTTGAGGTCGAGCTGCGCCCGGAAGAAGTTCCGCCCGATCCGGCCGAAGCCGTTGATGCCCACACGAATCGCCATTCGCTCCTCTTCCTCCTGCGCTGTGTCGATTGCCGGGCGGAGTCTAGATCGCCAGCGGGTACTTCCCGCGCAGATACCGCAGGTACGGCTCCGGATCGAGCCCACCGCCGGTGATCCGCTCGACCAGTTCGCGCGGCCTGTACTTGCGGCCGTGCTGCCAGAGGTTCTCGCGCAGCCAGTCGGAGAGCGCGCCGAACTCACCCTGCTCGAACTGGTCGTGCAGGTCCGGCACATCGGCGTTGACCTTCTCCCACAACTGGCCGGAGATGACGTTGCCGAGGGCGTAGGTCGAGAAGTAACCGATCGCTCCGATCGCCCAATGCATGTCCTGGAGGACGCCGAGCGCGTCGTTCGGAGGCTCGACGCCGAGATAGTCCTGCATCCGCTGGTTCCAGATCTCGGGCAGCTCGTGGAGGTCGATCGTGTCTGCGAGCAACTCCTGCTCGAGCTCGAAACGGAGGATGATGTGGAGGTTGTACGTCGCCTCGTCGGCCTCGACCCGGATCAGCGAAGGTTCGACCCAGTTGACGGACCGGTACCAGTCCTCGACCTCGACCTTGCCGAGCCCCTCCGGGAACGTGCGCTGCAGCTGTGGGTAGAAGTACCGCCAGAACGGGAGGCTGCGACCGACCATGTTCTCCCACATGCGGCTCTGCGACTCGTGCAGGCCGAGTGAGGCGCCATGCGCGAGCGGCGTGCGCTCGAACTCACGCGAGACGCCGTGCTCGTAGAGCCCGTGGCCGCACTCGTGCATCGTCCCGAAGAGACCGTCGAGGTTGTCCTCGAAGTAACGCGTCGTCAGCCGAATGTCGGTTGTCGCGATCGAGGACGCGAACGGGTGCACCGCGGTGTCGAGCCGCCATTCCGAGGGGTCGAAGCCGAAGCGCTCGATCACCTTCAGCTCGAAGTCCTGCTGCCGCTCGATCGGGAAGGTGGCCCCGCGCGCCGGACGTTCTCCCTCCGCGCGGGCGGCGGCGACCAGTGGCACCTGCTGCTCCTTGATCCGTTCGAAGACGGCGCGCACCTCGGCCGTCTTCATGCCGGGCTCGAAGTCGTCGAGCAGCACGTCATACGGCTCGTCGAAGTCGTCGAAGCATTCGACGTATTGGCGGCGCAGGTCGAGGTTGTTGCGCAGTGCGGGCAGGAACTGCGAGAAGTCCGAGTCCTGTCTCGCCTTCACCCAGACGGGCATCGCGAGCGAGGCAGCGCGCGACATCTCGCTGCGCAGCTCGGCCGGCACGCGGCGTGCCTTCTCCCAGTCGCGGCGGACGAGCCGGATCAGGCTCGCCTCGTAGGAGTCGTACGGCTGCGACTCCTCGAAGCCGGACAGCTTGTCGAGCAGCCGCCCCATCTCGTCGGACGTGAGCGCCTCGTGGGCGATCCGGTCGATTGTCGCCAGCTGCTCAGCGCGGACGCCGGAGCCGCCGGGCGGCATCTTGACCTGCTGGTCCCAGCCAAGGAGCGACGACGTGCGCTCCAGATCCTCGATCTCGGAGACGCGCTCCTTGAAGTCGGCGAAGGCGGTATCCACGCCCGCAACCTAGCGTGCAGCTCTGGCCGATGCGTGAGGAAGCCTCGTCTCGGGAGAACTCGTCAGCGAACCCGGGAGCGAAGCGACCCTTCAGGGGTCTTGGCGCGACCCGGAATCCGCTCCTGCGGATTTCGGGTCTCTTTGCGCCCGAATATGAGTAGCGTCCTGCCGCCTCCGGCGGCACGACGGGCCGGAGGGGGAGCTCCGAGGACGACCTCCCCCTCCGCGTGCCGCGCTCCGATGCCGACGACGGACGGGGTCTGAATCCGCCGACGGACGAGCACGGACCCGCCACGTCAAGAGTAAGGCATGTTGACTCGCTAGTCACCCGCGTTTAGAAGTGAGAAACGGCATCCTTTAGCGGGTTGCGAGCTCCTGCAGCTTGCGGAGCCGGCGATGCACAGAAGCCTTCGTCGTCGGCGGTTCGCAGCGCGCAGCAAGCTCGCGCAGCGGCAGGGTTGGATGCCGGAGACGGAGCTGGGCGACCTCGTGCAGACGGTCGGGAAGTCGCTCGAGCGTGCCTGCGGCCTGGAGCGAGCGCACGGCCTCGAGCTGCTCGTGCGCGGCGCGGCTCGTACGGACCAGATTGGCGTGGTCGGCGTTCGCCAGCCGGTTCGCCTCCCCACGGGCAGCAGCCACGACCGAGCGCTCCTCGAACGCGAGGACCGTGTCCCCCGCTTCGGCGGCGGTCAGCACCGCTTCGATCGAGTCGATCCCCTTCGCGTAGGCGACGGCGTGGCGGCCGCGGTCGAGGACGCCCAGGCGAGCCTCGCCGGCAGCAGCGACGGTGCGCAGGAACTCGGCGCCCTCCAGCGAGGTCGTCCGCAGCTCGAGGTGCGGCCGCCTCGGCCCCGAGAGCGAGCCGCCGCCGAGTAGAGCGCCCCGCAGATATGCCCCGCGGCAGCAGGCGCGGCCGACCACGCGCTTGGGCGGGCGCTCGACCGGAGCGTGGCGGGAATCGAGGACTCCTGCCTCGACGAGCGTCGCGAGCGCGGGCTCGTCCCCGGTGACGTGGAGCTGGTAGCGGGTCGCGCGGTCGAACGAGCGGCGGCTGTAGGTGCGGATCTCCGAGTGGATCCCGAGCTCGCGCAGGAGCGAGAACCCGCGGCGAGCAATCCCGGACGTCGCCAGGTCGAGATGAAGCGAGACCTCGCCGCGGCCGCGGAGGTGGACGCTGCCCGCTGAGTGGAAGAGCGCCGAGACCTCCGCCAGGCGGCAGCAACCACGCTTCGGCGCGATCGCGGCGAGCTCGGATCGAAGATCGTCGGAGAGGGTCATGGCTGCCATCCCTCGAGGTTGAGCAGCCGTCGCTTGTACTCGACCCCGAGCGACCCGTAGCCGCCGATCCCGCCCGCCGCGACGACCCGGTGACAGGGGACGAAGAGCGAGAAACGGTTCTCGGCGCAGAACGTCCCGGCCGCCCGCGCCGCCCGCCGCCGCCCGGCGAGCGCAGAGAGCTCGCCGTAGCTGACGACCTCGCCCCACGGGACGTGCCGGAGTGCGTCGGCGAGCGCCTCCTGGAACGGCGTCGCCCAGTCGCCGTCCAGCGGCACGTCGGCAAAGGAGACGGGCTCGCCCCTGAAGTAGCTGTGGATCGATCGGAGCAGGTCCGGCACGAATCCGCCAGCGTTCCGCCAGGGCTCTGGCGATAGCGTTTCAGTAGGGGCACCAGGGATGCCCCTGGAGATCGTTTGGGGCGTCTTCTGGGGCACCGATTGGCGCAGCGCGCCATGCAGGCGGACGCCGGGCGTCGGCGGGTCGTGTGCGACCACCACTTCCCCGTCGCCGACCCACAGCTCCCCGACTCCCCAGCCCTCGACCTCGTAGGGATGCCGCGTCACGCGCATCGACCCCGACTCTACAATCGCGGCGTGAGCGCAACCGGAATCTTCAGACCACCGACAGCCGTGAACGAGCCCGTCCGCTCGTACGCGCCCGGCACGCCCGAGCGCGAGGAGCTGCGCGTCCGCCTCGCGCAGATGGAGCGCGAGCGGATCTCGATCCCGATGGTGATCGGCGGCAAAGAGGTCGAGACCAAGGAGACGACGCAGGCTGTCATGCCTCACCGGAAGGAGCACGTCCTCGCGGACGTGGCCAAGGGCGGCCCCGAGCACGTGCAGCTCGCGATCGATGCCGCCCGCGAAGCGCACGCCGACTGGTCGCGCCTGCCGTGGGAGGAACGCGCATCCGTCTTCCTCCGCGCTGCCGAGCTCCTCGCCGGCCCGTGGCGCTCGACCCTCGTCGCCGCGACGATGCTCAACCAGTCGAAGACCGCCCACCAGGCCGAGATCGACGCCGCCGCCGAGCTGATCGACTTCTGGCGCTACAACGTCGAGTTCATGTTCCGGATCTACTCGGAGCAGCCGGTCTCGTCGCCGGGCGTCTGGAACCGGATGGAGTACCGACCGCTCGAAGGCTTCGTCTTCGCGGTCAGCCCCTTCAACTTCACCGCGATCGGCGGCAACCTCAGCGGCTCGCCCGCGCTGATGGGCAACACGGTCGTCTGGAAGCCCGCCTCGAGCGCCGCGCTCTCCGCGCACTACACCTTGCAGCTGCTGCGGGAGGCGGGGCTCCCGGATGGGGTGATCAACCTCGTCTACGGCTCGGGCGCGACGATCGGCGACGCAGCCCTCGCGAGCCCCGAGCTCGCCGGCATCCACTTCACCGGCTCCACGCCGGTCTTCCAGGGCATGTGGAAGACGGTGGGCGAGAACATCGCGAACTACCGGAACTACCCGCGGATCGTCGGCGAGACCGGCGGCAAGGACTTCATCCTCGCCCACTCGAGCGCAGACGTCGACGAGGTGGCGACGGCGATCGTGCGCGGCTCCTTCGAGTACCAGGGCCAGAAGTGCTCCGCGGCCTCGCGCGTCTTCGCGCCGAAGAGCATGTGGCCGGAGCTGAAGGAGCGCCTCGCAGAGCAGGTGGCGGAGCTGCGAATGGGCGACGTCGCCGACTTCTCGAACTTCATGGGCGCGGTGATCGACAGTAGCTCGTTCAAGACGCAGAAGGAGGCGATCGACGAAGCCCGGGCCTCCGGCAAGGCCGAGATCGTCGTCGGCGGCGAGTACGACGACAGCGAGGGGTTCTTCGTCGACCCGACGGTGATCGAGACCGAGGACCCCGGTTATCGGACGATGCACGAGGAGCTCTTCGGCCCGGTCGTCACGACCTATGTCTACGACGACAAGCGCTGGGCAGACACGCTCAAGCTCGTGGACGAGGGCGCGCCGTACGCCCTCACCGGCGCCGTCTTCGCCGACGACCGCTATGCCGTCGAGGAGGCACACGAGGCGCTCCGCTACGCGGCCGGAAATTTCTACGTCAACGACAAGCCGACCGGCGCCGTCGTCGGCCAGCAGCCGTTCGGCGGCGGGCGCGCTTCGGGGACGAACGACAAGGCGGGCTCGATGTGGAACCTGATCCGCTGGGTCAGCCCACGGACGGTGAAGGAGACGTTCGTGCCGGCGACCGACTACCGCTACCCGTTCATGGGCAGCGACGGAGCCGACCGGCCCTAGCGATGCTGGCGGTTCCTGACGCGCCGCTCGCGGTGCGTAGGCCGGTGGAACAGTACGGAGGTACGGGCCGCCGGCTGGAGCGCCGCGAGCGGCGAGAGGCTGCGCCGGAGGCCGGCTCCGCCGGCCGGGAGGCGCTGCCGATCAGGGGCCGCGAGTAGCCTGGTCGCGTGGGCAACGTCCTCCACGCGATTCGGGTCTTCTTCGAGACGCTCGCCGCAGTCAAGTTCACGGCGCTCGGTCTCGCGATCGTCTGCCACCTGCTCAAAACGGTGTGCACGAGCCGCGCGTGGCGGAACACGATCGCGGCCTCATACCCCGAGGCGACGGTGCGGTGGCGCTCGATCTACGGCGCCTACCTCTCCGGGGTCGGCGTCAACGCGATCATCCCCGCGCGCGCCGGCGACGGCGTCCGGCTCTACATGGCGCACCGCGCCGTTCCCGGCAGCACCTATACCACCCTCGCAGCGACGCTGCTCGTTCTCTCCCTCTTCGACACGGCCATGGCGCTGCTGATCTTCACATACGCGCTCACGCTCGGCGTCCTGCCCGGCGTCGGCTCGCTCGGCCATCTCCCCGGCTTCGACTTCGGCTTCTTCGCGGCGAACCCGGAGTTCACGACCGTGCTGCTCATCGTGCTGGCGATCTTCGGCACGATCGGGTTCTTCTGGGTCCGGATCCACATCGACGAGTTCAAGCAGCGCGTCGGCCAGGGCCTCGCCGTCCTCCGAGACCGGTCGGAGTACCTGCGCCACGTCGTGCTCTTCCAGGCGGGCGACTGGTTCCTGCGCTTCGTCGCGATCTGGTTCTTCCTCGATGCGTTCGGGATCCACCAGTCGATTCGGAACGTCCTGCTCGTGCAGGTGACGCAGAGCCTCGCGACGCTCGTCCCGATCTCGCCGGGCGGCATCGGCACCGAGCAGGCATTCATCGTCTTCGTCTTCAAGGGCGCGGTCTCGACCGCGAAGCTGCTCTCGTTCTCCGTGGGCATGAAGCTGACGCTGATCGTCGTGAACATCATCCTCGGCTTCAGTGCGCTCTTCCTCACGCTCGGCCACATGGATTGGCGCTCGCTGACCGGCAAGAAACCCGCGTCGGACCCCTAGCCGGGTGGGCCGCGACAGCGGCCCCTTTCGGGATCTTGCGCGATGATCATCCGCTTCCGCGGATGCTCATCCTGCGCTGCCAGTTCGGTGCAGCTGGGCGTAGATGGAGCGTGCGGTCTTCGCCGGCACGCCGGGCACCCCCTCGAGCTCCTCCTGGCTCGCGGCCAGGACGCTCTCGGTCGAGCCGAAGTGCTGGATCAAGGCCCGCCGCCGCGCTGGACCAACGCCCTCGAGCGTGTCGAAGAGCGACTCGCGTGCGCGGGCCGACCGGCGCTGGCGGTGGAAGCCGAGCGCAAAGCGATGCGCCTCGTCACGAACGCGCTGCAGCAGCTGCAGCCCGGGGCTGTGCGGGTCGAGCAGGATCGGATCGGGCCGGTCGGGCACGAAGACCTCCTCGATCCTCTTGGCGAGCGAGATGACGGCCACCCGCGGCAGCTCGTAGGCCTGCATCGCGGCGAGCGCGGCCGAGAGCTGACCCTTGCCGCCGTCGATCACGACGAGGTTCGGCGCAGTCGCAAAGCCCTCGTCGTAGTCCTCTCCCGTGCCGCTGTCCAGCCGCGCGAACCGGCGTGAGACGACCTGCGCCATCGCCGCGAAGTCGTCCTGGCCGTCGAGCCCGCGCACCGCGAACTTCCGGTAGTGCGCCTTCTTCGGCATCCCGTCCTGGAAGACGACCATCGAGCCGACGATCTCCTGGCCCTGGATGTTCGAGATGTCGAAGCACTCGATCCGCAGCGGCAGGCTCTCGAGGTTGAGCGCCTCGCGCAGCTCCTCCAGCGCGGCGACGCGGCGCAGGCGCTTCTGCTCCGAGACGACGGTCTCCGACTCGAGCGCGAGCTTCGCGTTCTGAGCCGCCAGCTCGGCGAGCCGCCGCTTCTCGCCCCTCGCCGGCGCCCGCACTTCGACGCGCGAGCCGCGCAGCTCGGAGAGGAACTGCTCGAGCGCCTCCAGCCCGGTCGCCTCCGGCGGGACGATGATCTGCGGCGGGATCGACGGCGCGTTCCCGTAGTACTCGAGGCAGAACGCCTCGAGCACCGTCGTCACGTCCTGTCCCTCGACGTTCTCGAGGTGGAAGCCGTGCCGGTCGATCATCTTGCCGCCGCGAAGCGGAAAGACCTGCACGGCCGCGCGGTCGCCCTCGACGGCGATCCCGATCACGTCGATCGACCCGGTGTCGCGCCGGTCCGCGCCCTGCTTCTCCGCCAGATTCTCGATCGCGAAGAGCCGGTTCCGGTACCGGGCGGCGTCCTCGAAGCGCTCCTCGGCCGCCGCCTCGCGCATTTGCCGCTCGAGCTCGCGCACGATCGTACGCGTGTCACCCGAGAGGAAGTTGATCACGCCCTCGATGATCTCGCCGTACGCATCCTTCGAGATGTAGCCGACGCAGGGTGCATGGCAGCGCTCGATGTGGAAGTCGAGGCACGGGATCCCGGAGTGCCGGCCGGGCTTCGGGCCTTCGCAGGGCCGGAACTGAAAGACGCGGTTGAGCACGTCGAGCGTCTCGCGCACCTTCTTCGCGTTGGCGTACGGGCCGAAGTAGAGGACACCGCGGCGGTGCCGCTCGCGCGTGAACATCACCCGCGGGTAGTCGTCCTCGACGGTGACCGCGATGTACGGGAACGACTTGTCGTCGCGAAGCCGCACGTTGAACGGCGGCCGGTAGCGCTTGACGAGGTTCTGCTCGAGGTGGAGCGCCTCGACCTCGGTCGCGGTCACGATCACCTCGAGGTCGGCGATCCGCCCGACGAGGCTCGGGATCGAGGAACGGGTGTCGCCGCGCCCCGCCTGGAAGTACGAGCGCACGCGCGGCCGCAGCGACTTCGCCTTGCCGACGTACAGCACATCGCCCTTCTCGTCACGGAAGAGGTAGACACCCGGCTTTGCGGGCAGGCGCTTCAGCTTCGGCTCGAGGTCGGGCATGCGAGCTAGCGTAGCCCCCGTGCGTGGGGTCACCCTGGCGGTTCTGGCCGTGCTCGCGCTGGCGGGCTGCGGCGGCGATTCGGCCGACGACGGCTTCCTCGTGGGCGCGGTGGACGACGCCGTGCGGCACCCCGGCCCAGCGCTCGACCAGCTGCGCGATGCCGGGTTCCGCGGGGTCGGAATCACGAGCTACTGGCAGCCGGGTCTCACGGCGCCGACGGCCGAGGAGCTCGGTGTGCTCCGGGATGTGGCAGCCCGGGCCGACGGGACGCGTCTCTTCCTCGCCGTCTACCAACCGGGCTCGGCAACGACCCCGCTGACGCCGGAGGCGCGGACACAGTTCGCCTCCTACGTCGCTAACGTCGTCACGGAAGTGCCGGCGATCCGCGACGTGATCGTCGGCAACGAGCCGAACCTGAACCGCTTCTGGCTGCCGCAGTTCGACGAGGCCGGAAACGACGTGGCAGCGCCGGCCTACTTCGCGCTGCTCTCGGAGGTGTACGACGCCGCCAAGAAGGCCGCTGCCGAGGTCATGATCTGGGGTGGTGCGCTCGCGCCGCGCGGGATCGACCGGCCCGGCACGGGCCGCGACACGCACTCGCCGACCACCTTCATCCGCGACGTCGGGACGGCGTACCGCGCCAGCGGCCGCGCGGAGCCGCCGCTCGACGGCTTCGCCTTTCATCCGTACCCGGCGAGCTCGAGCATCCCGCCCGACCGTCCGACCGATCCCGCGTCGACGTCGATCCTGCTCGCCGACTACGAGGAGAAGCTCGCGCCGCTGCTCGCGGAGGCGTTCGGCCACGTCCTGCCGGTCCTCTACAGCGAGCTCGGCGTCGAGACCGTGATTCCAGCCGAAAAGGCCTCGCTCTACGAGGGGGTCGAACCGGGAAAGCCCGTCGACGAGGCGACCCAGGCCGACTACTACCGCCGCGCGATCGACCTCGCCTCCTGCCAGCAGAACGTCGTCGGCCTCCTGCTGTTCCACTCACACGACGAGCGGGCGCTGACGGGCTTCCAGTCCGGCGTCTACTACGTGGACGGGACGCCGAAGGCGAGCCTCGAGCCCGTCTGCGAGGCGATCCGGAAGCCTCGCTGCTAGCCCTGCGAAGGGCAGTTCCCCGTCATATAGGCGGCGTAGTCGACGGGGCCTACGACCCAGGCCCACTTCCCGTCGACGTCGAAGACGTGCGCGGTCAGCGTGAAGCGCTCCGGCACGTTCGACTCGGGCACGTCGAGAGTCACCCCGACCGTGACGGCCGTCGACGGCCGCTCGCCGAACTGCCCCGGGATCGTCGCCGGCTGCCTCTTCACGGCGAGCACGGCGACCTTCGTCACCTTGCCGCCGAACCCGTCCTTGCTCTCGCACTCGACGTAGCGCTCGCGCGGGATCTTCGCCCGGTGCAGCGGATGGAGCAGCTCCCACGCCTTGGCCGTCTGGCCCGCGCCGAGATCCCGGATGAGCGTCGTCACGAAGTCGCCGGGCTTCTGCGGCTCGTCGCCGCCGCAGCCTGCGAGCGCGACGACGGCGAGGAGCAGGGCGGCGACACGCACGATGCGTACGATACGTCCCGTGAACACCGCTCCTCAGGGCCAGTACGTCGCATACACCTTCCACAAGGTCGATCCGGCCTGGCGCCGTCTCCCGGTCGAGGAGCGCGCGGCGATGAAAGATGCGTTCGCGGAGGTGATCGAGAGCTGGAGCGACCGCTTCGAGCACCTTCGCGCCTACTCGACCGCGGGCATCCGCCCCGACTGCGACTTCTTTCTCTGGAAGATCACCGAGCGGTACACCGACCTCGGCGAGCTCGGCGCGGCGCTGAACGGCACCGCGCTCGGAGGCTGGCTCGACACGCCGTACAGCTACCTCGCGACGACCAAGGCCTCGCCGTACACCGAGGCCCGCAGGCCCCGCAAGATCATCCCCAGGGGCTCGCCGTACCTCGTCGTCTACCCGTTCGTGAAGGTGCGGCCGTGGTACGCGCTGTCGCTGGAAGACCGCCAGCGCGCGATGGACGAACACATCCGCGTCGGCCGCGAGTTCGAGACGATCCACAACCATACGACGTACTCGTTCGGGATCGACGATCAGGAGTTCATGACCGCGTTCGAGTGCGACGAGCCGTCCGATTTCATGCACCTGATGCTGACGCTGCGCGAGAGCGAAGCATCCGCCTACACCGAGCGCGACACGCCGATCTTCGTCGGTGAGGGGATGACGATGCGGGCCGCGCTGGACGCGCTCGACGGCGCATCCGCGCAGGTTCGCGCGTAGCGTGCGCCTCGTCGGACTCCTGCTCCTCGCGGCGCTCGCGCTGGCAGGCTGCGGCGGCGACAAGACCACAACCTCGGAAACCGCGGGGACCGGCGAAGTCCGTGAGCTCGCGAACGTCCTCGACCTGCGCGCGGCGTTCGAGGCGGACGCCGGCAAGCCGAGGGTGGTCCTCCTCTTCTCCCCCACCTGAAGCACGTGCCTCGCCGGCGCCCGTTGGGTGCGGGAGAACATTCTCGACCGCGAGCAGTCGCACGACCTGCGGATCTACGCGGTCTGGCTCAATCAGCGCTCGACGGACGCGCGCGACGAGATCGACGACTCGATCCTCCGCGATCCACGGGTGACGCAGTACTGGGACCAGGAGGGAATCACCGGCCGGTACTTCGCGGAGACCGATCTCGGTCGTCTCGGCTACGCCGGCTTCGTCTACGACGTCTACTACGTCTTCGGGGGCAGCGCGGCCTGGGCGGACCAGCCTGCGCCGCTGGCCGCTTCCGGCTCGCCGGTGCTCTACGACGGCGAGAAGCTGCTGGCCGCGCTTCGCAAGCCGCTCTAGTCGATCGAGCGCAGGAACTCCTCGACGCGTTCGAGAAAGGCTTCCGGCTCCTCGACGTGCGGCAGGTGACTCGACTCCTCGAACAGCGCCCACTCCGCACCGGCGATGCGCTCGTGAATCTGCCCGACGATCAGCGGGGTCGCCTCGTCGTGTCGGCCGGAGACGAGCAGGGTCGGCGTCGTGATCTCGTGTAGGCGGTCGGTGATGTCCCACTCTTTCAGCGAGCCGATGACGTGGAACTCGCTCGGGCCGTTCATCGTGTGGTAGACGGTCGGGTCGACGTCCATCTGGTCGAAGCTGCGCTGCACGCAGTCCGGCCACGGCACGCGGCATAGATGCCGGTCGTAGAACACGCGCACCGCCTCCTCGTACGCGGGCTCGCCGGTCGTTCCGGCCTCCTCGTGACGGGTCAGGGTCTCCTGCACCTCGGCCGGCAGGTCCTCGCGGAGACGATTCGCCTCGGAGACCCACAGCGTCATGCTCGCCGGTGAGTCGGCGACGACGATCCCGCGCAGGCCGGGGCGATGATCGAGGGCGTACTCCATTGCGAGCATCCCGCCCCAGGACTGCCCGACCACGGCATGCCGGTCGGCGATCCCGAGCTGCGTGGTCAACTCGACGAGCTCGTCCTTGAAGAGCTGCGGCGTCCAGAACTCGGCAGGCGCATCGGGCAGGTGCTGGCTCTTGCCGCACCCGATCTGGTCGTAGAGGACGCAGGCGCGCCCATACCTGGAGAGCCCCGCGATCGGCTCGCAGTAGTCGTGCGCCGAACCGGGGCCGCCGTGACAGATGACGACCGGCGTCTTCGGGGAGCCGGGATCGAGCTCTCCGACGACCTGGTACCAGGTTTCGTGGTCGCGCCACGGCATCAGCCCTTCACGCTCTTGCATCTGACACTCCTTTCATCGGGATGGCGCCGGCGAGCGGGTGATGGCAGGCGGCGGAACGGCCGACTCCGAAATCCACGAGCTGCGGTCGCTCGATCCGGCAGATCTCCGTGGCGTACCGGCAGCGGGGATGGAAGCGGCAGCCGGCCGGCGGATCGATCGAGCTCGGCACCTCGCCCTCCAGCACGATCCGCTCGCGACGCGGTGCCGGCCCGGCATCGCCGGTGTCGAGCACGGGGATCGCAGAGAGCAGCGCCTCGGTGTACGGGTGCACGGGGCGGGCATACAGGTCGTCAGCCGGCGCGATCTCCACGATCACGCCGAGGTACATGACCGCGATCCGGTCGGACACGTGCCGGACAACACCGAGATCGTGGGCGATGAAGACGTAGGTCAGTCCGAACTCGTCCTGCAGGTCGTCGAGGAGGTTCACGACCTGCGCCTGAATCGAGACGTCGAGCGCCGAGACCGGCTCGTCGGCCACGATCAACTGCGGCGCGAGCGCGAGCGCACGGGCGACGCCGATCCGCTGGCGCTGGCCGCCCGAGAACTCGTGCGGAAAGCGGTTGACATGATCGGCTGACAGCCCGACGACCTCGAGGAGCTCCTGCACGCGCTTGCGGATCTCCTGCTCGCCCGCGGCGCGGTGGATGCGAAACGGGTCGCCGACGATCTGGATCACGCGCTTGCGCGGGTTCAGAGACGCATACGGATCCTGGAAGATCATCTGCATCTCGCGGCGGACGGGGCGCAGCGCCGACCGCGAGAGCCTCGTGATGTCCTTGCCGTCGAAGCGAACCGTGCCGCTCGTCGGCTCGTGCAACCGCACGAGCAGCCGGCCGAGGGTCGACTTGCCGCAGCCCGACTCGCCCACGATGCCGAGCGTCTCGCCGCGACGCACTTCGAGCGAGACGCCGTCGACCGCGCGCACGTGCTCGTGGACACCTCGGCGCCACGAGGACGAACGCACCGCGAAGTGCTTGACGAGATCAACCGCCTCGAGCAGGGCCGGCGCGGCGTTCACGCGGTCTCTCGCTCGGTGACGACAGCCAGCGACGCTTGCCGCAACGCGGGACGGACTGCCGGCTCGAGATGACACGCATCCTTGCGACCGGGGGCGACCCGCTCCGCGAGCGCCGGCCGCGTCGAGCAGAGCTCGAAACGGTGGGCGCAGCGAGGTGCGAATCGACATCCGGGAGGCGGGGCGAGCAGCGAGGGCGGCGCGCCCGGGATCGCGGCGAGACGGCGCGGCCGCGGCCGGTCGATGCGCGGCATCGAGCCGAGCAACCCCCAGGTGTACGGATGCTGCGGGTCCCGGAAGACGTCGGACCTCGACCCCTCCTCGACAACGCTGCCGGCGTACATCACGACGACGCGCTCGGCGAGGTCGGCAACGACGCCCATGTCGTGGGTGATCAGCACGATCGAGGAGCCGTGGTCTCGTTGCAGACGCTTCATCAGCTCCAGGATCTGAGCCTGGATCGTCACGTCCAGCGCGGTCGTCGGCTCATCGGCGATCAGGAGCGAGGGATTGCAGGAGAGAGCCATCGCGATCATCACGCGCTGCCGCATCCCGCCCGAGAATTGATGCGGGTAGTCGTCGGCACGACGGCTTGCGTTCGAGATCCCGACCTCGCGGAGAAGCTCGACCGTTCGCTCGCGGGCACGGCGCGCGCTCATCGGCTCGTGCGCCCGCAGCTGCTCCGCGATCTGCCAGCCGACCCGGTAGACCGGCGTCAGAGCCGTCATCGGATCCTGGAAGATCATCGCGATCTCCGCGCCCCTGACGGATCGCATCTCCCGCTGCGAGAGCGTCATCAGATCCCGGCCGCGGTGCAGCACCTGCCCCTCGACGACGGCGTTCGGGTCGCGGATCAGGCGCATCACGCTGAGCATGGAGACTGTCTTGCCCGAGCCGGACTCGCCGACGATGCCGAGGACTTCGCCCTGCTCGAGCGAGAGCGAGAGCTTGTCGACCGCGCGAACGACCCCCTCCTCGGTCCGAAACGAGACGCTCAGATCGCGCACCTCGAGCAGCGGCACGGTTGTCTCAGGCATGGCGCACCCGTGGGTCGAGCCAGGCGTACAGCAAGTCGACGACCGCGTTCGCCGCGACGACGAAGAAGGCGGCGTACATCACAGTTCCCATGATCACGGGCAGGTCGAGGTTCTGGAGCGAGTCGAAGGTCAGCTTGCCGACCCCCTGGAGGCCGAAGACGACCTCGGCGAGCAACGCCCCACCCCCGACGAGCGCGCCGAAGTCGAGGCCGAACAGGCTGACGAACGCGATCAGCGACGTGCGCAGCGCGTGCCGCAGCAGCACGCGCCGCTCCGAGAGCCCCTTCGCCCGCGCGGTGCGAACGTAGTCCTCCTCCTGCGCCTCGATCAGGCTCGAGCGGAGCACGCGCGCGTAAACGCCGATGTAGAGCACGGAGAGCGTGAGCCAGGGCAGGAGCAGCGACTTGAACCAGCCGAACGGAGATTCCGTCAGCGGCGTGTAGCCGAGCGGCGGCACCCAGGAGAAGAGAAAGGTGTCGTGGAGACGGCTCTGGGTGAGCAGGTTGACGACCTCGCCGAGCCAGAAGACCGGGATCGAGATGCCGATCAGCCCGACGACCATGATCATGGTGTCGATGGGTGTCCCGCGGAAGACAGCGGCAGTGAGGCCCATGAGGATGCTCAGGACGACCCAGATCAAAGCGGCGCCGAGCACCAGCGAGAGCGTCACCGGGGCCGCCTCGGTCACTTGCGGGATCACCTTCGCGCCGCGGTTCACGAACGAGGTGAGGTCGCGCGTGATGAAGAGCTTCTTCATCATCAGCCCGTATTGCACCGGCATCGGCTTGTCGAGCCCGAAGTCCTTGCGGACGGCCCGCAACGTTTCCTGGTCGGCGTTCCGGCCGGCGATCCGCGCTGCCGGGTCGACGCCCGGCGTGGCGAAGAAGATCAAGAACACGAGCACGCTGATCGAGAACATGACGAACACCATCGAGACGAGCCGGCGAGCGAGAAAGCGCAGCATCAGTGCGCGATCCGCAGCTTCGCGCGCGGGTCGAGCGCATCGCGAACGCCATCCCCGAGGACGTTCAGCGCGAGCACGGTGAGGGCGATCGCGATCCCGGGCGCGAGCGCCACGGCCGGCCGTGAGTAGAGCAGGCCTTGCCCGTCGAGGATGATCGTGCCCCAGCTCGCGTTCGGCGGCTGCACCCCGATCGAGAGAAACGACAGTGCCGACTCGGTGAGCATGTCGATCGCGATCATGATCGGGAAGAAGACGATCACCGTCGTGACGACGTTCGGCAAGATCTCGCTCCAGAGCAGACGCCAGGTTGATGCTCCGAGCCCGACCGCCGCCTCGACGAACTGACGCTCGCGCAGCGAGATCACCTCGCCGCGGATCGGCCGCGCGACATACGGGACGTAGACGAGGCCGATGATGAAGATCGGCAGCCAGAGGCTGCCCGCCTCGAGCGCGATCGGCCCGATCGACAGGCCGCGCGTCAGCAGGACAACGGAAAGGCTGATCGCGAGCAGGTAGACCGGGAACGCCCACACAACGTCCAGCAGCCGGGTGAGAACGCCGTCGACGACACCGCCGAAGAACCCGGCGACGACCCCGATCATCGTTGCGAGCAGGCAGGTAAGCAGCGCGGCGGCGACGCCGATCAGGAGCGAGTTTCGCCCCCCGTAGAGCAGCCGCGCCGCGACGTCCCTCCCCTGATTGTCGGCGCCGAGCAGGAAATGGCGCGGATCCCACGTCGGCCCGACCGGGGTCACGCCGAGGCCGAGCCCGCTCGTCTCCTGTTGCATCACCGGCACGCGCTTGCCGTCCACGATCGTGGTGCCGTCGAGGTTCGACCGGAACGGGTCGGTGTGCGAGACGTGACTCGCGTACAGCGGCGCCGCGAGCGAGAGAGCGACGATGAGCGCGAGCAGCACGAGCATCGTCATCGCGACCCGGTTGCGCAGCAACCGCCGGCGCGCGAGCGCCCACGGCGCGGCGCCGACGACGTGTCCCTCGCCGGGCGCTCCGCTCTCGCCCGCCGGGATCTCGCTCATCGGCCGCCGAGCGAGCAGGGGCCGGGCAAGCGCCCGACCCCCACCACGGCTCCTACTTGACCCACGACTGAGAGACCAGCCAGTAGAACTGCTTGCTGAAGGTGAAGTTCCCGACGCGCTTCGAGACGAAGTCGACGTGCTTCGGGTTGAAGAGGGTCGCCATCGGAGCGGCGTCCGTCACCGCCCGGTCGATCTTCGCCCACTCGGCGTTCGCGGCCTGCTCGTTCGTCGCCGCCAGCTTGAGCGCAGCCTTCATCCTGGCGTCGATCTTCTTGTCGCAGAAGCCCGCGATGTTGATGCTCGAGTCGCTCCCCGGCGTGAACGAGTCGCACCCAAACAGGATGTTGAGGAAGTCCGACGCAGCCGGGTAGTCCTGATACCACTGCTGCACGTTGATCTGCACCTTGTTCTTCGTGTTCTGGACGAAGGTGAAGAAGATGTTCCCCGAGATCGGCTTGACGCTCGCCTTGTAGCCGATCTGGTTGAGGACGCTCTGGGTGTAGACGCCCATGGCCCGGTTCACCTCGTCGTCCGGGACGACGACGGTCACCTTCTGCCCAGCCGTACCGGATTCGCGGACAAGTCGCTTCGCCTTCGCGACGTCCGGCGCCGACCACTTCTTGCCCGGGTTCTTCGTGTACGGGCAGTAGTCCTGATGCCCCGGGAAGCCGGGCGGCAGCACCTGGCACGATGGCGAGGCGAGATTCTTGCCGCCGAAGATCTTCACCGCCGCATTGCGGTCGACCGCGTAGTTGAAGGCCTGGCGCGCCTTCAGCTTGTCGAACGGCGCCAGGTTCGTGTTCATCGGGATGTACCAGAACGCCGTCAGCGGAGTGACGTGCACCTGGCTCGCGAACTTGGTGCCGATCTCCGAGAGCCGGTCTGCCGGAGGCTGCTCGAGCGTCCAGTCGGCCTGGCCGTTCTGGATCGCCGTGACCTGCGCCTCGACGGTGAGGCCGAAGGTCTGCGTGATCTGGTCCGGGTAGCCGTCCGGTTGCGCCTTGACCGACCACTCCTTGAAGAAGGGGTTGCGGGCCATGACGAGGCTGCGGTTGGGGTTGTACGACGTGAACATGTACGCGCCGGTGCCTGGGATCGGCTTCGTGCCGACGTCCTTCGACGGCGTCCCCGCCGGCAGGATGCTCGCGTGTGGAACGGCGAGCTTGTACTTGAACTCGGGGTCCGGCGCCGTCAGGTTGATCGTGACCATCCGGGCCGCTGCGTTCGCGGAGACGCCGCCCTTGAGCGTGCAGGTCGCGGGCGTTTTCAGGCAGGCAGCTGCGCCGACGATGCCGGAATAGAAGCCGCCGGAGGTCGGGCTCTTGACCTTGAAGATGCGCCTGAGCGACGCGACGACGTCGTTCGTGGTCACCGCCTGGCCGTTGGAGAACTTGATACCGCTGCGGAGCTTGAACGTCCAGGACTTGCCGCCGTTCGTCGGCGTCGGAATGGCTGTGGCGAGGTCAGGTACGACCTGGAACGCCGCGTTGCCGCCGGCCTTCGTGAACGCGAGCAGCCCGTCGTAGGTCGCCTGGTAGAGCTGCCAGTACTGCAGGGTGTAGTTGACGTGCGGGTCGATCGTGCCGCCTGCGGCCTTCGCCACGAGCTTGAGGGTGCCACCACGGTGCTGGCGCATCAGCGTCGGCCGGTCTTTCGCCCCGGCCGCCGCGGTCGGGCCGAGCTCCTCCGGGGCTGTGCTCCCCCCGTAGCTGACGGCGACCGCCGCAAGCGCCAGCAGCGTCAGCGCGGTGAACGTCCTGATGGCCCGCCTCATAGTCGTCTCCTTCGGTTGCACACCTCGCGCAGTGCGAGACATGTCACGCTCCGGCGATCGTAACCCGGGCCATGCTCGGTGCACAACGAGCGACGCTAGACGTAACGATGCTCGTCGCGCCAGATGCGCACGGCCGCATAGACGCAGGCGCCGAGCACGAGGAAGAACGCTAGCGCGTCGGGGCCGCTCGGCTGCAGCCCGATGAAGGCGCCGATGTCGACGACTGCGAGCACGATCGCGGCGTAGAAGACGTTCCGGCTCCGATCGTTCCAGGCCTCGATGTCGGCTCGCCGCTCGCGCCACATCAGGAAGAGGAAGAAGGCGATCGCGAGGAAGAAGGCGATCTTGAGGATGCCGCCGACGGTGGCGAGCACCGGCTCGAGCCGGAGCACGACCACGACGGCCGCGATCAGCCCGATGGTCAGGAAGCCGCGCAGGGTCGTGTGCTCGGAGAAGAAGCGCCTCATGCCGGTCCGGTCATGAATGCTCGCACGGCGAGGGCGGCTGCGAGGAAGGAGGTGCCGGCGAACCAGAGCAGGCGCTTCGGTCCGTGGGCGGGCGCGTACATCCAGGGCGCGAGGATCGCACCGAGCGAGAGTGAGCCGTAGACATAGTGGAGGTCGTCGCCGGCCCGCCGGTCGTCGGAGAGGAGGAGCAGTCCGAGGCCCACCTGGGCGACGAGGAGCGTCTGCGCCAGCGCGAGCAGGTTCGCGACCAGCCGGCCGGCCCCGCGCCGACGCCAGTAGACGAGCCCGCCGACGAGCGCTCCGAGCGCCGGCACACCCACCACCAAAACGGCGAGGATCTCGTGGGCGGCTAGCATCGCGTCGCACCCTAGCGAGAGGACCCCACGTGGTCGAGGAAGGGAAAACGGCTCCGGAGTTCGAGCTCCACAGCGACACCGGAGAAACCGTCAAGCTGTCCGACCTGCGCGGGAAGCCGGTCGTCCTCTACTTCTACCCCAAAGACGACACGCCTGGGTGCGCGGCTCAGGCGTGCGGGATTCGCGATGCCTGGGGCGAGTTCGAGTCGCGCGGCGCGGTCGTGCTCGGCGTCAGCCCCGACGACGAGAGCTCGCACGTCAAGTTCAAGGAGAAGTACGGGCTGCCGTTCACCTTGCTCGCGGACACGGACCACAAGACGGCTGAGGAGTACGGCGTCTGGGTCGAGAAGAACTACGCGGGCAAGACGTACATGGGCGTCGAGCGCTCGACCTTCGTGATCGACGCGGACGGGAACGTCGCGAAAGAGCTGCGGCGGGTGAAGCCGGACACCCATGCCGACGACGTGCTGGCGGCGTTGCCGGCCCAGCCGTAGGCCATCGCGCTCCCACCGCAGCTGGCCGAAGCGATCGAGCGGCTCGTCGCGCAGGCAGGCGGCTCCGTCGAGACGGAGGTCGAGCGGCTGTCGGCTGCCTACCGCAGCGAGGACCGGGCGCGCGCAGCGCGGACGCGCGCGGAGGTCGCCGCGTATCTCGCGTATCGCGCGCCGGCGACGTTCGCGGCGGCTGCGGCGGTCTTTCGCCAGATGCAACGGCAGCGGCCGGACTGGGCGCCCCGATCGCTGCTCGACGTCGGCGCCGGCCCGGGCGTTGCGGCCTGGGCGGCGGTCGCCGCCTGGCCGTCGCTGGAGCAGCTGACTCTCGTCGAGGCCGAGCCGGAGATGATCGAGGCAGGACGCAAGCTGATTCCGGGCGCACGCTGGGTGCAGGCGGACGCCTCTGCTGCCCGCGGCCCGGCCGACCTCGTCGTCGCGTCGTACGTGCTCGGCGAGCTGACCGAGCCGGTCGCGCCGGTCCTGTGGGAGCAGACGGCAGACACGATCGCCTTCGTGGAGCCGGGCACACCGGCCGGCCACCGCCGAATCCTGGCTGCGCGCGCCGGCGTGATCGAGGCGGGCGGCTTCACGATCGCGCCCTGCCCGCACGACCTGCCGTGCCCCCTGCCCGAGGACGACTGGTGCCACTTCGGCGTCCGTCTCCCCCGCTCCAAGCTCCACCGCCGCGCAAAAGGCGTCGAACTCGGTTACGAGGACGAGAAGTTCTCGTACGCGGCGCTCAGCCGGGAGCCGGTGCGCAAGGCCGCCGCACGAATTATCCGGCAGCCGCAAGTGCGCTCGGGCCACGTCAACTTTGTCACGTCCGAAGCGGACGGCCTCGTCCGCTCCAGAACCGTCAGCCGCAAGCAAGGCTCCGCATACAAGACGGCGAGAAACGCCGCGTGGGGCGACCCGTTCGACCCCGACCCGTAGGACGTGTCCCACTGTCCGTGTCACAGTCGGTGCCTGGCACCGTGCCAGGCACGGTGCCAGAGCCGTGCCTGCCCGAGACGAGCCGCTGGCACGCTCCGTGCCAGAGACGAGTCTGACGCCGGAGGCATGCGGATGAGAGGACTTGAACCTCCACGCCCCGAAGGGCACACGGACCTGAACCGTGCGCGTCTACCAATTCCGCCACATCCGCGGGGAGCGACAGTCTAGCCGCAGAGGTCGTGTCTCTACGAGCCGAGTGGGCTCTTGGTGACGAGCATCGTGAACGTCAGCGACGCGCGGCGGTACCGCCCCGTCACCCGCCAGCAACCGGTGGTCGGGAACGTCAAGCCCGTGGCCTGAAACCCCGTCTCGTAGCCGTCCGGCACGTGCGCGCGCAGCGGCGGCGCAGGAGCGTCGAGCCGCCGGCCCGTGATCCGGATCTTCCCGCTTCCGGCGCGCCACCAGCCGAACTTGGCGTCGATCGAGCCGTCCTCGTTGATCGTCGCCCGCCACCCGCCGCCGGGAAGGCGTCCCGCGACCAGGCGCCCGTTCTTGGGAAAAAGCGAGACCCGGATCGTCGCGTTGCCGTAATTGAAGCTGTGCTGCGCCGGGTCGGGTACCGGTCGACGAACGACCGTCAACGTGCACGTCTGCCACGAAGACGAGGGGAGAAACGGCTTGATGTCCTTCGTCGCCCGCAGGAGCGCCGCGCGGGCCGAGCGCGGAATCGTGCGCCAGTACGGCCCGATTCCCGTCGAGTACGGAGGGACGCGGCTCTGGGTGATCCGCATCGCGTGACGCTGCGGCACGTAGAGAAGCGTCCAGGTCACGGTCCCGAGGCCGTCCGGCGCGCTCTGGCGCGCGACGACGCGGAAGAACGGGGCCGGCTTGGGCGCCGGAGCCTCCGAGAAGGGTGTCGACCACCACGACGAGAACGGCCCCGAGGCGTCGTAGCCCTCGAGTGCGACGCAGCCGGAGCTACCGCAGAGCGTCCCCTCCGCTGGCTCTTTCGCCTGAGCTGCGCCCGAGAGCGCTGCGGCCGCGCAGACGAGCAAAGTCGGGGCGCCGATCCTCCACATCGTCATGTCGTCCTTACTCCCGCTCCCAGAAAATGGTTCCCACCACTCGTAACACGACCTTAAGACGTCTTACCTACCATGACCGCAGTGCTCCGAGGGCTCGTCATCATTCTGCTCTGCCTGGTCCCGCTCACGACCGGGTCGGCGCGAGCGGAGCGCAACCGTTCTGACAACGGGGAGCTCGTCGAGGTCGTCGTCGCCCTCTCGCAGCAGCCGCTCGGAGCGACGCGCTGGAAAGCCGGACGGCAACTGCAGTCGCGCACGCTCGAGTCGGCGCAGAATCGCGTCGCGGGCACGATCGCGACACAGCTCCCCGAGGCGCAGATTCGCTGGCACTACCGCCTGGTCGCGAACGGAATGGCCGTCGTCGTCCCGCGCTCCCAGCTCGGCCGGCTCACTGCTCTGCCGGGCGTCGCCACGGTCTATCCGAGCGTCCGCTACCGGCCGCAGCTCGACCATAGTCCGCAACAGATCGGCGCGCCCACGCTGTGGGGCCCAGGGCTCGAGAACGCCGGCCAGGGAATGAAGATCGCGATCATCGACGAGGGAATCGACCAGCGGCATCCGTTCTTCTCGCCGGCCGGGTACACGATGCCGCCCGGGTATCCGAAGGGCCAGACCGCCTACACGACGGCGAAGGTGATCGTGGCACGGGCGTTTCCGCCGGCGCGCCCGACGTGGAAGAACGCGTCGAAGCCGTTCGATCCCGAGCTGTCGTCGCACGGCACTCACGTCGCGGGCATCGCCGCCGGCAACAACAACACGTTCGCCGACGGGGCACGCATCTCGGGCGTCGCACCGCGCGCCTACCTCGGCAACTACAAGGCGCTGACGATCCCCACGGACGCCGAAGTGGGCCTGGACGGCAACTCGCCGGAGCTCGTCGCCGCGATCGAAGCGGCGGTCGCCGACGGCATGGACGTGATCAACATGTCGCTCGGCGAGCCGGAGATCGAGCCGTCACGCGACATCGTCGTCCAGGCGCTCGCGGCGGCGGCCCGCGCGGGTGTCGTTTCCGTCGTCGCCGCCGGCAATGACTTCGAGGACTTCGGTCGTGGTTCGATCGGCTCTCCAGGCTCGGCGCCCGAAGCGATCACCGTCGGCGCCGTCTCGACGTCGCGCAACGGGCCCGACGACGTCGTCGGATCGTTCTCCTCGAGCGGACCGACACCGATCTCGCTCCAGCTGAAGCCGGAAGTCAGCGCGCCGGGAGTCGGAATCTTCTCGGCCGCCCCGGGCGACTCGTACGCGACTCTCTCCGGAACGAGCATGGCGGCACCGCATGTCGCCGGCGCGGTTGCTCTGCTACTCCAGCACCACCCGACGTGGACGCCGGCGCAGGTGAAGTCGGCGCTGACGCTCACCGGCGACCCTGCGTGGGCCGACGACCGGAAGCTCTCGGAGCTGACGACCGTGCGCGCGGGAGGAGGGGTCGTGAACCTGCCGCGTGCCGACAACCCGCTCGTCTTCGCCGCGCCGGTCGCACTCTCATTCGGCCTCGTCGGCCCGACCGCGACGCAAACACAGCAGGTGGAGCTCACAGACGCGGGCGGCGGCGCAGGCGCGTGGACCGTCTCCCTCGCTCCCCAGTCCTCCGCGGCCTCGGCCGTCGTCTCTCTCCCACCCTCGGTGACGGTGCCCGGCCCGCTCCCGGTCACCGTGACGACGAACAAGGCGCCCGACACGGAGGCGACGGGCTACATCGTCCTCAGCCGCGGTGACGAGAAGCGCCGTATCCCCTACTGGTTCCGGACCGGCGCCGCCAGGCTCGCGAACGCGAAAACGACGCCGCTGCGGCGCGCGGGCACGTACTCGTCGACGACGAAGGGAGGCACCAGCCTGATCGCGAGCTACAGCTATCCCCAGACTCCTTCCGGTCTTGGCTTCGCGGCGAGGCTGCCGGGTCCGGAGCGGGTCTTTCGCGTCACGCTCGGCCGGCCGGCGACGAATTTCGGCGTCGTCGTCAGGAGCCGCGCGAAAGGTGTCCGTGTCGAGCCGCGGATCGTGCACGCAGGCGACGAGCGGCGCCTGACCGGCTACGCCGCGTTACCCTTCAACCTCAACCCCTACCTCCAGATCTTCGGCGACCCGGTACTCGCGGCCGGGACGATCCTGCCCGCAGCCGGCGCTTACGACATCGTCTTCGACAGCCCTTCGGCTGCGAGCGCGGGCGCGTTCGCGTTCCGGTTCTGGATCAACGACTCCACGCGGCCCACGGTCGCCGTCAAGACGAAGCGGGTCAAGCTCGGCGCCTCACTGGTCATAGCGGTGACAGACCGCGGGTCAGGGATCGACCCGGCCTCGCTCGTCGTCCAGGTCGACGGCCAGGAACGGCACGGCAGCCTCGCGGGCGGCTCGGTTCGCATCCCGACGGCGGCCCTCCGCAAGGGCAAGCACACACTCCGGTTCCAGGTCTCCGACTATCAGGAGACGCGGAACATGGAGAACGTCGGACCGATCCTTCCGAACACGCGCATCGTGCAGACGACCTTCGCCGTGACCTGAACCACGCCGCGCGCGTCTGCAATCCGCAGCCGCTGCCAGCGCGTAGTCATGCACGAGTGCCGACAGAGAGGCGCAGCGTGAGCAGGCGACGGTTGGTTGGGAGCGGTGTGGCACTGCCGGCGGTATTGGCGGCGGGAGTGTGGGCCGGCCTGGGCACCGCCGGCCCGAGCAACGAGACGGCGGCGGCCATTGGCTTGACCGCGCGGCTCGGCACAGCACAGGAGTTTCCGAGGCCGAAAGGCGTTGGGGCCGGGGCTCAAGGCACGTTCACCGCAGCACTCGTCCGGAGCGCCACCGGCGGGAGGCTCACCTGGCGGCTCAGCTTCAAGGGATTGACCGGGAAGGCGACGGCGTCCCACATCCACGTCGGCGCGCGCGGCATGGCCGGCCCCGTGCGGGTCGCGCTCTGCGGCCCGTGCCGATCGGGGGCACGCGGCTCCGCCAGGGTGGATGCGAAGACGGTCAACGCTCTCCTCGGCGGGAGCACCTACGTGAACGTCCACACGGCGCGCAATGCCGCTGGTGAGATCCGCGGCCGGCTCGTGAAGACCGCGAAGCCACCCGTTGTCCCGCCGACGCCGACCACGACCGAGACGACGGCCACCTCGACCGGAATGACCGATCCCTACCCGTAGCTAGCTGCGGCGGTCCTTCTCTTCGATCGTGGGTAGGCCGGCGAGGTCGCGCTGGACGCTCTCGGCGAACTCCTCCTCCTCGGAGCGGATCAGCTTGAGGCTCGCCTTCCGCTTCTTGCGATCGCGCGCTTTCCGTGCCTCGCCGCCGGCGACCTTCGCCGTGACTCGCCCCACGCGCTGCCACTCAGCGCCGACGATGACGGCGACCGCACAAGCGAGCAGCACGATCCAGGGCCAGCTCACAACTCCAAGTGTACCCTCGGGAAACCTGAGCTACAGTCGCCGCGTGGGCCGGATCGCAGGTCTCGTGCTGGTCTCCAGGGCGACATCCACCAGCATCGGTGACTTTCGCTACGGCGTCGAGAGGATCTCGCTCCGGCGCGGCACGACGTTCACGTGGCGGTTCAGGGAGGCGTTCGAGCACGACGTGACCGTTGTCGGCGGTCCGGAGGGCTTCTCGGCGCCGTGGACGTTGGCCGGCACCTTCACGCACCGCTTCACGAAGCCCGGCAGGTATCGCCTCTTCTGTTCCATGCACCCGGCGAAGATGGTGCAGCAGATCACCGTCCGCTAGCCCGCGTAGCCCGGGTTGCCGACGTCGCGGTAGAGCGCCTCGACGTTGTTTCCGTCCGGATCCAGCAGGTAGGCGGCGTCGTAGTCTCGATATCCCGGCGCGCCGTTGGTCCGGACGCCCGCCTCCACGCCCACGCGATGAAATTGGTCGACGTCGCCTCTAGCGCGGGCGTGGAAGCGGAGATGCAGTCCTCTTGTCACCGGCTCGGCCGCGACGACGTTCACATGGGTGAAACAGGCTTCGCCGTCGCGTTCGTAGAGCTTGGGAATACCTAGTGGCGCGAGCACCGTCTCGTAGAACCGGACGCTCACGGGAAAGTCGCTCGCGTGGAGATCGAGGTGGTCGACAACCGGAGTCGTCCAGTCCCGGCCCATCTCGGTCACACCGCCGCCTGCGGGACTTGCACCGCAAGCGGGACGAGCTCGAAGCGATCGACGTCGACGAGGCCGTGATCGGTGATCTTCAGGCTCGGGATCACCGAGAGCGCCAGGAATGCCAGGGACTGGAACGGCGAAGGGACCTCGGAGCCGAGCGCGTGCACCGCGGCGACTGTCGCCTCACTTGCCTCGATCACGCTCCCGAGCGGGAGGTCCGAGACGAGCCCGGCGACCGGAAGCGGCAGCTCGGCAGTGACCGAGCCGCCGTCGACGACGACGAGACCTCCACCCAGCTCGACGAGCCTCGCGACCGCACGCACCATGTCCTCGTCGTCCGTGCCGACCACGATCAGGTTGTGGGCGTCGTGCGAGAACGTCGAGGCGAACGCCCCACGCTGAAGCCCGAACCCGCGGACGAAGCCCAGCCCGATGCGGCCGGTTCCGAGATGCCGCTCGATCACGGCGATCTTGGCAAGGTCGCGCGTTGGATCGGCACGCGCGAACCCAGCCTCGGCAGTCAAGTCCTCGACGAGCGCCTCGGTGACGATCTGGTCCGGGACGAGGCCGATCACCCGGGCGTGGCCTCCCTCCCACGGAACCCGGAAGTCCTCGGCCGAGACCGGCCGGATCCGCACGCTTTGCGTCAGCCACTCCGGCACCGGGGTGGACGTGATCTCCGTAACGACGCGTCCCCGCTTGAGCACGATGTCCGGTACGAACCGCTCTAGGTCTGGCAGCAGCAGCAGATCGGCCTGGTAGGCGGGCGCGATCGCCCCGAGGTGATCGAGACGGTGCCAGAGGGCCGGATGATGCGAGGCCATCACGAGCGCATCCTCGGGCGCGACGCCGTACGACACGGCGTCGCGCACCATCGCGTTGATGTGACCGTCCTCGGCGATGTGCTCGGGCTCGCGATCGTCGGTGCAGAACGCCATCCGCGAGGGCCCGAACTCGGCGACGAGAGGCACGAGCGCGCGCAGGTTCCGCGCCGCGGACGCCTCCCGGATCAGGAGCCACATCCCGGCCCGCAGGCGCTCCCGCCCCTCCTCGGCCGTGAACGCCTCGTGGTCGGAGCCGATTCCGGCCGCGGCGTACGCCTGGAGCGCGTGGCCCAGCACGCCGGGTGCGTGGCCGTCGACTCGCTCGGCGCCGGCGACCTCCAGCTTCGCCAGCTCGCTCGGCGCTCCCGAGATCACGCCGGGGAAGTTCATCATCTCGGCCAGCCCGATCACGCGCTTGCGGCGGAGCAGGCTCTCGAGGTCGCCGGGCGTGAACGGGCGTCGCGGCGACTCGAAGCCGGAGGCCGGCACGCACGAGGACGCGGTGAAGAAGACGTCGAGCGGCAGGTCCTCGCACACGTCGACCAGCCAATGAACACCGTCCGTCCCGAGGACGTTCGCAATCTCGTGCGGGTCGGCGACGACGGCGGTCGTGCCCAGCGGTAGCACGAGGCGCGCGAACTCGGATGGGAGGAGCTTCGTCGTCTCGAGGTGCAGGTGCGCGTCGATGAAGCCGGGGACGACGTAGGCGCCGGCGGCGTCGAGCGTCTCCCGGCCCTCGTACTCGCCCAGCCCGGCGATCACGCCGTCGCAGATCGCGACGTCGACGTCGAGCCATTCGCGTGTGAAGACCGAGAGCACACGGCCGCCGCGGACGACGAGATCGGCCGGCTCGTCCCCCCGCGCCACGGCCAGGCGGCGGGCGAGATCACCCGTCCTGGCTATCGGTTTTCCCCACCCGCGTCGATAATCCAAGTATGACCGCGCAGCTGCTCGTCGGGTATGCCGTTCTCTGGGTCGTCCTGCTCAAGACGCTCCTCTCCCGCGCGCGCGTGATCTCGGCCGAGTGCGCCCGCTGCGGACTGCTGTTCGAGCGCCAGGCGCTCGGTCAGACGATCTGCAGCTGCGACCGCGTCTAGAAGCGAACCGCCGGGGCCGTCAGGTCGAGCAGCGTGTCGATGATCTTCGAGAACGCTTCGCCCTTCTCGACATAGGCGCTCGCTCCAAGCGCCAGAGCTTCGCCGTCGATCTGGCCGCGGGCAAAGCCGGAGAGCACGACGATCGTCGTCTCCGGCGAGCACGAGAGCAGGAGGGGAATCGCCTGCAGACCGTCCATGACCGGCATTGCCAGGTCGAGAACGATCGCAGCCGGAAGCTCCTCTGCCGTCATGCGAACCGCCTCTTGGCCGTCGGCGGCCTCGCCGACCACCTCGAAGCGGCCGTCCTGCTCGAGGATCATGCGCAGCAGCTGACGATACTCGGGCGTGTCGTCGGCGAGGACGACACGCATCCGCTCGGGCTCGATCACCGCCGGGACGAGACTGCGGCCGGCGAGGCCCGCACGAGATCGCCCGGATGCAGCCGGCCCTCTGCGCCCGCACTTTCCAGGAGCTCGGCGACGATCGCCTGCGCGGCGCTCAGCGTGTGCTTGACCGCTTCGGCCGCGTCCTCGGCCTTGTCGGCGTGAAGTGCGAGCTGGGCGAGCGCAAGCCCCTGAACGACCTCGTCGTTCAGCTCGAGGGCGCGCCGCCGCCGGTCTTCGAGCTTGGCGCGAGCGTCCAGCCGCAACTCGAGCTCGTCCATGACGATCGCTGCCAAATCCTCCAGCGTGCGGATCTCGTCCTCGGTCACCTCGCGGGGCTCGAGGTCGATCACGTTGAGCGTCCCGAGGTTGAACCCGTCGCCACTGACGAGCGGGACGCCGAGATAGAAGCGAAGCCCAAGCTCGCCGGCAACGAGGGGATTGTCGATCGTGCGGACGTCGACCGCCGCGTTGGTCACGAGCCATGGCTCGAGCTGACAGACGGCTGACGCACAGAGCCCGGGATCGCGACCGATCTCCTCTGCCGCAATGCCGTAGTGCGACTTGAACCAGATCCGGTCGTGGTCGACGATGCTGATGATCGAGATCGGGACGTCGAACAGCCGCGCCGCGAGCGTCGTGATGCGATCGAACGCCCCGTCCGGCGGCGTGTCGAGCACGTCGTAGCGCCGAACGGCGGCGAGACGCTGCTCCTCATTCTCCGGAACTGGATGGGTGGCCGCGCCCAAGAACCGCCCACTGTAGCCGTACCGTTTCTCAGTCGGACGGTCGCCGTCGCACCATCTCGATCTCCTCCCGGCATCGCTGCGTAAGCGTCAGCCGATCCGGCGCCGCGAACCCGAGCGGCTCCGCGCCATCGCTTTGGCTGCCCTGCGTGGGACCCAGGAAGCACGCAACCCGCAGGTCATCCGCACCACGGGTCGGTTCGGCGGCGGCCAGCTGTTCGCGGAGGCTGGGCGAGATACGGAAGAAGCTGCAGATCCAGACCCTTTCGCCGTGCACGTCGACGACGCCGAGGCATTCCTCGACCCTCGAGCGATCGTTGAAGCTCTCGATCAGCGCGGCCGGATTGGGAGGTTCGGGATCGTCGACCAGGAACCAGACCGCAACCACCACCACTCCGATCAAGAGGACAACCGCGAGAGCCGCTGCCGCGGTACCCGCCGCAGCGATGGCAGCCGTTCGGAACCAGGCCACCTCTAGCTGCCGGGAAAAACCTGCATCGGAAGTCGCGAGAGCGGCTCACCGCCGTCGGGGCCGACGAGCCACGTGTCCTGCATGTAGAGACACGCCTTCCCGTCGGGCGCGATCGCGTGCGGGTGCATCGAGAGCACCATGCCTGAGCGAAGGACCGTCTCCAGACCTTCCCCCACCCGCGGGTGCTCGATCATCGTCATGCCGATCGAATGGCCGGTCACGTGGCCGAGGCGGTAGCCGCGGTCGGTGAAGCCCTTCGAGACCGCACGATGGACGTCGTGCGCTGTCGCACCGTCGCGCATCGCGGTGCGCGCGGCCGTGTGGTACTCCTCGTAGGCCTCGACCATCGGCGCGACCTCCGGCGGCGTCTGCCCGATCGCGCGCGACACCTCGACCCAGTGCATCCCGGGGCCGGCGATCTCGAGCGACGGGAGCACGAACTCGCCGAGCTTCGTCTCCTTCTTGGCGATCCCGAACTCGGGGCCGATCAGGACCATGTTCATCGTCAGCCGGCCGCAGCCACGCTCGACGAAGAGCTCCTCCGCCGGAGCCATTGCCTCCGCGGCGGTTCTTCCCGGCTCATATGCCGCAAGGAAGGCCTCGAAGCCGTCCTCGTTGATGCGCACGCTCTCGCGCACGGACTCGAGCTCGGCCTCGCTCTTCACCGCCCTCGCCAGGTCGAACTCGGCGTCGAAGGGCACGAGATCCAGACCTTCGAGCGCCCGGTAGTCGCGGACCGTCATCACGTAGTCGAGCCCGTAGACGCCGATCCGACGCCAACCCTTGTCAACGGCCGTCGATGCGATGTGCTCGCCCGGCCGGTCGTGGAAGACCTGCTCGAGCTGCGCAGTGCCGTGCTCACCGACGTAGCGGGCCTCGGTCGGAAACACGATCTGCGGCTCCCCGTCGGCCGGCAGGACGACGTAGGCGTAGCGGTGCACGATCTGGAAGCCGGAGAGGTAGGTGACCGACCCCTCGAAGCCGCTGTACTCGCTGCCGGAGACGATCAGCGCGTCGAGCTCGTGCTCGGCCATCGCTGCGCGAACGTTGGCGTACCTGCGGGTCAGCTCTGCATCCACGCTGCTTCTACTCCTTTGATCAGGGCCACGATGGCCTCGTTGAGCGGGGTCGGAACGCCGTTCTCGCGCCCGAAGCGGACGATGCCGCCGTTGAGGAAGTCAACCTCGGTCGGCCGGCGAGCCTCGACGTCCTGGAGCATGCTCGCCTTGTGGCCGTAGGCGACCTCCGGCCTTGCCGCGTGGTCGATCAGCGCCTCCGGGTCGGCATCGAGCTCGATCCCCTGCGCCGCCGCGACCGCCTTGCCCTCGTTCACGAGCCCGCTGACGAAACGGCGGAGCCCGGGCTGCTCGCAGACGCGGCCGTGCGTGAGCCCGGTGAGCGCGCCGACCGGGTTCGTCGAGGCGTTGAAGATCACCTTGCGCCACTGCGCACCGCGGGCATCGGTGACGGCAGTCGTCGGCATGCCGCCGCGCGTACAGGCATCGGCAAGCCGCTCGATCTCGGCCGTCGTCGCCGAGCTCGGCTCGAAGGGACCGAACGTCGTGTCGCCCTTCACGTCCCACTGCACGACGCCCGGCTCCAGGATCTTCCCTGCGGGGAACGTCGTGCCACGGATCACGCGCGCGACGTGCGGCGCGATCGCCTCCTCGTTGCCGACGCCGTTCTGCACGGAGGCGACGGCCCCGTCGGCGAAGGCGTGTGCCGTCGCGGCAATCGCGGCCTCGGTGTGCATCGCCTTCGTCGCCACGATCCCGAACTCGCACGACGGCAGCTCTGAGGGATCGCTCGTTGCGCGGATGCCGGTCGCCTGCACCTCACCGGCACCCGTCAGCCGCAGGCCCCGCTCGTTGATCGCGTCGACGTGGGCCTGGGCGAGGTCGTACGCCCAGACCTCGACGTCCTCCAGCGAGGCGAGGTTCGCCGCAAACAACGACCCGACAGCGCCACAGCCGACAATGCAGACCCTCACGCCCCTGGCCGCCTTTCGCTCCCGCCCGGCAGAGCCGGGCTTTGCGAAAGGCTGACGAGGAACGTGAGGAAGGTCATGTCGTTCTCCTCCGCGGCAGCCGCAGCTCGCGACCGCCGGTGATCCCGGACGGACGCAGGATCAGCATCAGCGCCATCAACGCACCGAGTATCACGAGCCGCGATCCCTCCGGCAGGTTGAGCGTGAAACCGACGCTGATCCCGTCCTCGGCGTTTCCGAGCAGCGAGTCGAGCCCGCTGACCGCGAGGGCGCCCACGACCGCGCCCCAGAGGCTCGTGACACCGCCGACAACGAGCATCGCCAGCGTCAGGAACGTGAGCTCGAGGTAGACCTGCTCGGTCGTGATCGAGCCGAGCATGTGCACGAGCAGGCCGCCCGCAAAGCCGCACAGAGCACCCGAGAGCGTGAACGCCCACAATCGCTGCCGGTGGACGCTGATCCCGACCGCCTGCGCCGCAGCGGGGTCCTCGCGGGTCGCGCGCGTCTTCCGGCCGAGCGGGCTGTGCTGGTAGGCGAAGGCGACCACGACGACGAGCAGCGCGCCCACCGTCGGCTGGAGCGCACCGGTCGTCTCCGGCACGAGCGACAGCGTGGTCGCTCCGGGCCCGATCTTCGTCCACTCCCGCAGGAGGTTGTGCGTGATCTCGAGCACCGCGAACGTCGCAATCCCGGCCGCGAGCCCCGAGAGGCGCATCAGCGGCAGGCCGACGAGGAACGCGAAGACGCCGCCAACGACAGCCGCGAGTGCCAGCGACGGGACGTTGCCGATCGTGTGGTCCCGCAGGAGCGGATAGAGGTCGGGAAGGACTCCGGCCTTCGAATCCACCGGCACGGTCATCACTCCTGCGGCGAAAGCACCGAGCGCGACGAAGCTGATCTGCCCGAACGAGAGCACGCCGGACGTGCCGACGAAGACGTAGATCGCGACCACCATCGCGACCGCCGCCAGCGCGTTCAGGAAATGGATCTGGTTCGCGCGCGAGACGAACGTGGCGCCGATCCCGACGACGACGATGAGCAACATCGGCGCCGCCAGCGCAACCCAGGTGTCTGCGCGCCTCCTCATACGCGGTCGACCACGGCCGCGCGACCGCGGGCAAAGAGGCCCGCCGGCCGCAGGACGAGGACGAGGATCACGAGCGCGAAGACGGCCGAAGGCAGGAAGACGGTCTTGTCGGTCGGCAGCGCACCGTTGATCACGCCCGTCGCGAATCCGATCGCGAAGCCACCGAGCGTCGCAGTCCAGAGGCGGTCGATCCCTCCGACGACGACACCCACGAGGACGACGATCGTCTCCCTGAGCGCGAAGTCCGGCGAGACGAGCGGGAACTGGACCGTGAGGATCACCGCCACCGTCGCCGCGAGCACGCCCGAGAGGAGCACGGCGACGCCGATCACCGTGTTCGCACGGACACCGAGGAGCCGCGCTGTGCGGAAGTCGGCCGAGGCGGCACGCATGTGCAGGCCGATCGTCGTCCTCGCGAGGAGGAGCGCGAGCAGCCCGAGCGCCACGACCGCGACCGCCACCGCCAGGATCGTCACCTTGCGGACGTCCACACCGCCGATCGTGACCACCTGGTTGAGCTGCACGAGCGAGGAGGCCGGCTCGCCGATCGTTCCGTCACGGATGTCGAGGATCAGGGCGATGTTCTGGAGCAGGAACGCGACCGCGAAGGTCGTCACCAGCATCACCGCCGGCGATTGCGTGCGCAGCGGCCGGAAGACGGCGCGCTCCATCGCCAGCGAGAGCGCGATCACGACCACGAAACACGCTGCGATGCCACCGGCCACCGGCCAGCCGGAGGTGAACGCGAGCGTGTAGGCGCCCGCCATGACCAGCTGCCCGTAGGCGAAGTTGACGAGCCGGAGGACGCCGAAGACCAGGCCGATCCCGACCGCCATCAGCGCGTAGACGGCGCCGAGGCCGATCGCGTCGACGAGGGTCTGGGCGTCGACCGCAGCGAGGATCATGCGAGGTAGGCCTGGATCATCTTGTCGGTGTCGTTCGCGTCGGCAGGCGTCAGCGTCATGCGCGACTCGGCGTTCGCGAGCACGTAGGTCCGGTCGGCGAGCGCGACCGTGCGCTGCGCGCGCTGCTCGACGAGGAGGATCGAGACGCCGCGGTCGCGGATCTCCGTGAGCGCGCCGAAGACCGCGTCGACCAGGGTCGGCGAGAGGCCGAGTGAGGGCTCGTCGAGCAGGAGCACGTCGGGCGCCGCAACGAGGGCGCGGCCGATCGCCAGTTGCTGCTGCTGGCCCCCGGAGAGCGCACCGGCCTGGCGGTCGCGGAAGTCGGCCAGCATCGGGAAGAGGTCGTACGCGGCGGCGAGCGGATCTGCGCCGTTGCGGCGGCGGGCCGCGAGCCCGAGCCGCAGGTTCTCCTCGACCGACAGCTCGCCGAAGATGCGCCTGCCCTCCGGCACGAGCGCGATCCCGGCGCGGGCGATCGACTCGGGTGTGCGGCCGCGCACAGACTGGCCCGCGAAGAGCACGTCCCCGGCCGCCGGCGGCACGAGCCCCATGATCGCGTGCAAGGTCGTCGACTTGCCGGCGCCGTTAGGCCCGATCAGGCCGACGAGCTCCCCGTGTCCCACCTCGAGGTTGAGCCGTCGAACGGCCGACACGGAGCCGTAGGCGACGTCCAGGTTCCGTAGCTCGAGCACGGCGGTCATTCCGCGACCGCGCTCTCGCCGAGGTACGCCGAGGTGACGTCCAGGTTGCCGCGGATCTCAGTCGGTGTGCCCTGCGCCAGCGTTCTGCCCTGGTCGAGGACGTGGATCCGGTCGCAGACCTCCATCACGAGGGTCATGTTGTGATCGATCAGCAGCACGCCCGCGTCGTGCTCGTCCCGGACGGCACGCACGACCGCCGCAAACTCGGGCACCTCCGCCTCCGGAAGTCCCGCAGCCGGCTCGTCCAGGAGGACGAACGCCGGCCGGGTGGCGAGCGCACGGGCGACCCCCAGCCGCCGCTCGTCGCCGTGCGCGAGCGTTCCTGCCGGCGCGTCCTCGTAGGGTGCGAGAGCGAGGAGGTCGAGCAGCTCGTCGGCTCGCGTACGGGCAGCACGCGACCCCGCACCGACCCCGAGCGCCGCAATCTCGACGTTCTCGCGCACCGTCAGGCCGCGAAACGAGCGGCTGTGCTGGAAGGTGCGAGAGATCCCGGCGCGGCCACGCCTGTGCGGGCTCCAGCCGGTCACGTCGCGTTCGTCGAGGTCGACGCTGCCGGACGTCGGGACGTCGAAGCCGGTGAGCACGTTCACGAGCGTCGACTTGCCGGCCCCGTTCGGCCCGATCAGGCCCACGACTTCGTGCCGATGCAGCTCGAGCGTGACCTCGGTCAGCGCCTGCACGCCTGTGAAGGACCGCGACACGGAGGAGGCCCGGAGCGTTTCCCCGGGCCTCCCGCGTGGTGCCGTTGCGATTGCTTCCACCAAGTCCGAGCTAGATCTTCGGGACGACCTTGGCGGTCACGGCGCCGACGTAGCGCGCCTTGTTGTTCTGGATCTTGATCACGCGGTACTGGCGACCGAAGACGCTGTGGAACTTCGGCGAGAAGCTCACGAGTCCGGAGAGGGTCGGCACCTTCTTGAACTTCTCCATCGTCGCTGCCAGAATCGCTCCGTTCGTCGAGCCGTGCGAGCGTCGGATCGCCGTCGCGACGCCGTCGATCGCCGCCGAGCCGGTGACGAAGCCGCCGGTGAACGCGTTCAGCTTCTTCGCGAGGGCCCGCACCGCCTTGTTGGGATCGTCCCCGAACGCCGACGCGTACGTGACGGCGTAGTAGTCCGTGACCGGGGGGCTCTTGGGCAGCCAGTACGTTCCGTCGCCGGCCCAGGAGTTCAGGATCGGCGTTTTGTTGCCGAGCGAGCGGAGCCCGGAGACGAGCGCGGGCAGCTCGCCGAACGCCGTGGAGGTCACGATCACGTCGGCCTTGCGTGCGTTCAGGCGGCTGACAGCGGTGTTGACGTTGTTCGCCCCCGTCGCGTAGCTTTCACGGCCGGCGATCTTGCCGCCGAGCTGCGTGAACCGCTTGTCGAACGCCTGAACGACGTTCTTGAAGTAGACGAGCAGCGTGTTCGTGGCGAGGTTCGCCGTCCGCCAGCCCTTCCGGTAGGCGTACTCGGCCATCGCCGACCCCTCGTCCTGGGCCACATTCCCGAAGCTGAACGCGAGCTTGCCGCCCTTGGCGAAGCGCTTCGGGCCCATCTGGTCTGTGCCGATGCACGGCGCGATCGTCAGCTTGCCCCGTCCAATCGACTCCTGCACGACCGGCGTCGCGAAGTCGACGTCGCAGGTCACGAACATGATGTCGGCGCCCTTGCCGAGCAGGCCCGCCGCACACGACTTCGCCTTGACGGGGTTGTTGTTGTTCGTGTCGCAGGTCTCGAGCTTGAGCGGGCGGCCCATGACCCCACCCTTGGCGTTGATCTGGGCAATGCGGATCTTCGCCGCGCCCAGCGCCGGCCCGTCGAACGGAGCCATGTTGCCCTTGCTGTCGAACGCCCAGCCGATCACGATCGGCTTCTGGGCCTTCGTCGTCGAGCCGCCGAGCCCCGTGCCGACCGTCGCGACGACGAGTCCCGACAACGCGATCAGAGCACCGAGGGCGCCCCATCTCTTCCGTGCCGTCATTTCTTCCTCCCTTTGGATTCCCGGTTCAAAGCCATGATTCTTCCTTCGCCCGGATCAGCCGGTACAGCGTCTGGTGCAGGGGTACCGCCACACCGAGCCGCTCCGCTTCCCGGACGAGCGAGCCCGTGATCAGCTCGATCTCGGTCGGGCGGCGCGCCTCGACGTCCTCGAGCATGGATGGATAGTGGGCACTTCCCCGCCTGGTTGCGAGCACGTTCATCTCCCAGGGGTCCTCGTGCAGCTCGATCCCCGCCGCTGCAGCCACGGCCTTCCCCTCGTCCATGAGGGCCCGCACGAGGTGACCGAGATCGGACGGCCGCTCCTCTGCCGCAAAGTGGCCGTCGTGCGGGAGCCCGGTGAGCGCGGCAACCGCGTTGACCGTCGCGTTGAAGATCAGCTTCGACCACTGCGCGGGCCGGAGGTCGTCGAACGCCTCCGCCTTCAGCCCTGACGATTCGATCAGTGCTGCGACCGCGCGCGCATCGTCGGCAGTCGTGCCGCGCGACGGCCCGATCCATGTGGCCGTGTCGAGGACGTATTCGACGTGCGTGTCGGCGTGGCGTGTCCCGCTCATGAACGTCACGGCCGTCAGGAGCCGCCACGCACCGTGACCGGCGACGATCTCGTCCGCGCCGATGCCGTTCTGCACCGTCATCAGGATCGCGTCGGGCCAATGGCCGGCAAGTCGCGCCGCAAGCGCCTCGACGTCGCCGCCCTTCGAAGCGACGATCACGAGGTCGGGATCCGGTAGGGCCTCCGGGGATGCCGCCGCGGTCACGCGGGACGTGAAGTCACCGCGGCCGCTCACGCGCAATCCGCCGTCGTTGAGAGCGCTCGCGTGTTCCTCGCGGCGGGTCAGCACCGTTACGTCGGTGACGCGCGCGAGATATCCGGCGAAGAGGCTGCCGATCACGCCGGCCCCCGCGATGCAGACGCGCTTCACGCCGACCTCGGCCAGAGTCGGAACTCGCGGCCGCCCGTGAGGC
>JAWVCW010000029.1:0-114618 GCA_033857955.1 Gaiellaceae bacterium
GTGATCGCCGACCACGGCGCCTTCGACAGCACCGCGCAGCCGACGAAGTTCCCGGCCGGGTTCTTCCACATCGTCTGCGGGTCGTACGACCTCGAGGCGTCCCACGTCCAGGTCAAGGCGGTGTATACGAACAAGGCGCCCGGCGGCGTGGCGTACCGTTGCTCGTTCCGGATCACCGAGGCCGTCTACCTCGTGGAGCGCATGGTCGACGCGCTGGCGCTCGAGCTGAAGGTCGATCCGATCGAGCTGCGGATGAGCAGCTTCATCGGCGCTGACCAGTTTCCCTACGAGACCACCACGGGTTGGACGTACGACTCCGGGAACTACGCCGAGACGATGCGCGTGGCGATGGAGATCGCCGGCTACGAGGATCTTCGGCGCGAGCAGGCGGAGAAGCGCGCCCGCGGCGAGCTGATGGGCATCGGCGTGTCCTTCTTCACCGAAGGCGTCGGCGCGGGACCGCGCAAGCACATGGACATCCTCGGACTCGCGATGAACGACGGCGCCGATCTGCGGGTCCACCCCTCGGGCAAGGCGGTGGTCAGCATCAGCGCTCAGCCTCAGGGCCAGGGGCACGAGACGACGTTCGCGCAGATCGTCGCCGAGGAGCTCGGCATCCCGCCAGAGGACGTCGAAGTCCGCCATGGCGACACGGACCGCTCGCCGTACGGGCTCGGCACCTACGGCAGCCGCTCGACACCGGTGTCGGGCGCCGCGGTCGCGGTCGTCTCGCGCAAGGTGCGCGACAAGGCGCGTCTGATCGCGGCGACGATGCTCGAGGCCAGTCCGGAGGACCTCGCCTGGGAGAAGGGCCGCTGGTACGTCAAGGGAGACCCCGAGAAGGGCGCGATGATCGAGGAGATCGCCGAACGTGCCTACAGTGGCGAGGCGATGCCGACCGGCATGGAGGGCGGGCTCGACGCGCAGGTGATCTACGACCCGCCCAACCTCACCTACCCCTACGGGGCCTACATCGCCGTCGTCGACATCGACCCCGACACCGCCCATGTCACGGTCCGGCGCTTCATCGCGGTCGACGATTGCGGCGTACGCATCAACCCGATGATCGTCGACGGCCAGATCCACGGCGGCCTCGCCGAGGGCGTCGGCATCGCGCTGATGGAGGTGATCACGTTCGACGAGGAGGGCAACTGCCTCAACTCGTCCTTCATGGACTACCTGATCCCGACCGCGCTCGAGTGCCCCGACTTCGAGCTCGGCGAGACGGTCACGCCGTGCCCGCACCACCCGCTCGGGGCCAAGGGCGTCGGCGAGTCGCCGAACGTGGGGTCGCCGCCGGCAATCGTGAACGCGGTCATCGACGCGCTGTACGAGACGCACGGCGTCGACCACATCGACATGCCCTGCACCCCGGCCAGGGTCTGGGCGGCGATGCAGGGACGTGCGGAGCCTCCACAATGACCGGGCCACCGCGATGACGCCCTCCGCCGTGTCATGAGCCCGCGCAAGGTCACGGGCGAGGCGGCCGGCGAGATCCGTCAGCTCGTGCCCGACATCGAGACGCTCGCACGGCGTCTCGGCGACGTCGACTACCTCGTCGACGAGGGCCTGGCGACGTCGATGTTCCTGAGCTTGCGCCTGCCGCAGCCCCTGCTGCTCGAGGGCGAGGCGGGCGTCGGCAAGACCGAGGCCGCCAAGTCGCTGGCGGTCGTTCTGGACACCCCGCTGATCCGCCTGCAGTGCTACGAGGGGATCGACGCCGCGGAGGCGCTCTACGAGTGGAACTACCCGCGCCAGCTGCTGAGCATCCGGCTCGCCGACTCCAAGGGGTCGACGCTCGGCGAAGAGGAGCTGTTCGGTCCGGACTATCTGATCCGCCGCCCGCTCCTGCGCGCGCTCGAGCATCCCGGTCCGCGGCCCGCGGTGCTGCTGATCGACGAGATCGACCGCGCCGATGACGACTTCGAGGCGTTCCTGCTCGAGCTGCTCGCCGAGGCCAGCGTGACGATCCCGGAGCTCGGCACGATCCGAGCCACGCATCCGCCGATCATCGTGCTGACCTCCAACCGGACGCGCGACCTGCATGACGCCGTCAAGCGCCGCTGCCTCTACCACTGGATCCCGTACCCGACCCCCCAGCGCGAGGTGGAGATCGTGCGCCGGCGCGTCAAGGGTGCCTCGGAGGCGCTGGCGGTACAGGTCGCAAACGCCGTCTCGCGCATGCGCGACAGCGACGTGCAGAAGCCTCCGGGCGTCGCAGAGGCGATCGACTGGCTGGCCGCTCTGAGCCTGCTCGGCATCGAGCGCCTGGACGCCGCAGCCGTCGAGCTCACGCTCGGGTCGGTGCTGAAGTACAGCGAGGACCAGGAGGTGATCCGCGCGGCCGGCCTCGAGCAGCTCGTGCGCGCCGTTGACTGACGCCGACCTCCCCAACGCGGTGTTCGGGGTCGAGACGATCGACCTCGACCTGCCGCCGCTCGTGGGGGCCGTGAGCCGGCGCTTGCACGATGCCGGCGTGCCCGTCACCCCGGGGCGCGCGGCCGATTTCGCACGGGCGCTCACGCTCGTCCGGCCGATCACGCGGCGGCGGCTGTACTGGACCGCCCGCTCCGCGTTCGTGTCCGACCAGGCGCAGGTCCAGGCCTTCGAGGCGGTGTTCTTCTCGGTCTTCGGGAACCGGGTCGAAGGCGAGGACTTCGATCCCGAAGACGCACGGACCGTCGGCTCGCCGCCGGACGAGCGGCCGAAGTCCGATCACAAGGCCTCGCCTCGCGGCTCGGACGATCGGGAACCGCACAGGGGCCTGTCGTGGTCCCCGCCCAGCGACAGCTCGGAGGACGAGGATGCGGCCGAGCTCGAGGTGCCGTTGGCGCTGGCCAGCGACGACGAGCTGCTGGGGCGCAAGAGCTTCGACGCGCTCGAGCCGCACGAGCTCGCGGAGCTCTACCGGTTGATGTCGCGCCTCCAGCTCGCAGCCCCGCTGCGCCGCACACGCCGCTACGAGAAGGGACGCCACGGAGAGCACGTCGACATGCGGCGGACCCTGCGCGCCAGCCTTCGAACAGGAGGCGATCCCATCCGCCTCGCGCGTCGTCGCCGGCGCATCGTCCGCCGGCGGCTCGTGCTGCTGTGCGACATCTCCGGCTCGATGGAGCCCTATGCGCGCGCCTACCTGCAGTTCCTGGCCTCTGCTGCCGGCAGCGGCCCGAACGCCGAGGCGTTCGTGTTCGCCACGCGGCTGACCCGGCTGACGCGTGCGCTGGCTTCTCGCAACCCGGAGCGCGCGATCCAGCGCGCCGCCGCTTCGGCGCCCGATTGGTCGAGCGGGACGCGGATCGGCGACGCGCTGAAGGAGTTCAACGACCGGCACGGACGTCGCGGCATGGCACGCGGCGCCGTGATCGTGATTCTCTCCGACGGCTGGGAGCGCGGCGACCCGCTGCTCGTGGGGCGGGAGATGGAGCGCCTTGCTCGCCTGGCCCACCGGATCGTGTGGGTCAATCCGCGGGTGAGCGCCGATGCCTTCACCGTGCAGTCCGGCGGCATGGTGGCCGCACTGCCGCATTGCGACGCGCTCGTGAGCGGCCACAGCTTCGAGGCGCTCAGCGAGGTCGTCGAGGCGATCGGGGCGGCGTCGTGGGACCGTCGGCGCCCGCCCGCCGCGACAAGCGCGGCCCAAGACGACGAGCCGTGGCCCAGCGCTACCCCGGTCCCGGGCAGCTCCGTCGGGATGCCGAGCGGCCATGGCCCGAGCAGGGGCAACACCACCCCGGGCTGGGTGACCGATGAGTGAGACTGCGGCCAAGAAGTGCATCTACCCGGGCTGCGAGCGCCCCGCGGCGCCGCCGCACGCGCTGGGCGGACCGCAGCCGTCTTTCTGCGACTTGGAAGAGCACAACGCGCTGACCGCTCACCAGGAGCGCCAGCGCCTCGCGAACGAGAGGAGCGGCAAGGATGGCTAACGAGGCGTACCGAGCAGTCTTTCTGCGCGTGCACCCGACCGGAAAGATGGTGCTCAGCCTGACCACCGAATCCGACGGAAAGGAGGCCCAGTACGCCCGGCTCGTCGCCGACGAGCTCGGCGTCCCCGCGCTCGACGTCAAGGTCGTGCCGGCGGACACCGACCGCTTCGGCGTCGGTCACGGCTACAACACGAGCCCGTCCGAGGGCGCGTCGGCGGCGATCGCCGGCGCCGCCGAGAAGATTCGCGCCAAGGGCCAGCTGCTGGCGGGCATGGCGCTCGACACCGCACCGGAGACCCTCAAGTGGTTCAACGGGGCTTGGGTCCGTGCCGACGGAAGCGACCCGACGCAGGTCAAGACGGTCGAGGACATCGCCCTCTACGCGCACGGCACCGGCGCTCTGCCGCCGGGGGTCGAGGGCGGGCTCGACGCCCAGACCGTCTACACCGGGTGATCAGAGGGCCAGGCTGGCGTCGAGCACGACTTCGACCTCGTCGGCGACCTTCAAGGCTCCGAACAGCGCCGAGTAGGGCGTGATTCCCCAGTCGGTCTGCTTGACGAGGGCACTGCCGGTGAGCTTGCCGTCATCGCCGACCGTGAGGTCGAACGCGATCGGCCCGGCCTTGCCGACCAGCGTCAGCTCGCCCTGCACGCTGATCCTGCTGCCGTCGACGGTCACCGCAGTCGAGCGGAACTCGATGCCCTGGCGCTTGAGGACGTCTTCGTCGATCGTCTCCTCGATGCTCGCCTTGTCGTCGTCGCCGAGCGCCTGCATCCCGCCGGTGCCCTCGCGCACGCGAAGAGACGTGGCGTCCGCGTCGAGCACGATGGTGGTCTGCACGGGATCCTCGCCGACCTCGAGCGTCGCCTGCCAGGTGGTGACGTGGATCAGGAGGTTGTGTCCCGCCTTGGCCGCGGCGCCGGTGCGCGTGGTCTTCACCGCAAGGGTGCCGTCTTCGGGCCCGAGTGTGTACGTGCCTGCCTGGATTGACATGCGCGGAGCCTAGTGCAGTGCTCAGGCCGACGGCAGCGTGACGGTCAGCCGCTCACCTTCGAGCGCGACGTCACCTCCGAGCGCGCGCACGAGCCCGACCGCGACTGCCGCGCCGAGATCCTTCTGATCCTGGCCGAGCACGATCTGCGCGGCACTCTCCACCACGGGCTCGAACCGGACTCGCGGGCCGTCCACGGTGACGCGCACCTCGACGCCGCCGTGGCGCGCAGCCGCGCGTGCAAGCGAGCCGAGCGCCCGCTCGACCGCCTCCGGCTCGACCTGCACCGCTGCACCCGTCCCCGTTGCGCCCGCGGGTGCCAGCGACAGCGAATCGACCTCGCGGGTGACGGGGTCGTAGCGGCCGCCCTCTATCCGTGCGGCGAGCGAGAGCAGGTCGAGCAGCCCTGCGAGCTCCTCGGAGGCGCTGTCGATCAGGCCGAGGTAACGCCTCAGCTTCTCCTCCTCCAGATCCTCGAGCCGAACCATCGTCCGCGCGAACCCCTGCACCGTGGCGAGCGGGGTGCGGAGGTCGTGGCAGGCGAGAGACACGAGACGTGCGAAATCGGCGTCCAGAGCGCTGCTAGCGTAACTGCATGACGGAGATCTCAAGCGCCACCCCCGATCTCCAGGCCTCGACCCCGGAGGTGCGGCTGTCGCTCACCCGCGCAGGCGTCACCGGCGTCCAGAAGGCGGTGCGCGTGAGCCACGAGGGCCACCAGACGGTGATGGCAGCCGAGATCGAGTGCACCGTCGATCTCTCGCACGAGCAGAAGGGCGTGCACATGTCGCGCTTCCCGGAACTGTTCGAGGAGGCGATCGAGGCGGTCGTCGGGAGCGAAGCGCTGCACATCGAGGCGCTCGCCGAGCACATCGCCCAGCACATCGTCGGCCGGCAGAGCGCGCTCCGCGCGGAGGCGCGGATCACGGCGCGCTGGCCGGTGCGCCGGACGACGCCGGTCAGCAAGCTCTCGACGCAGGAGATGGTCTCGCTGATCGGGATCGCGGCGGCGATGACGGACGGAGTGCGTCGCGTCGTCGGTGTCGAGGCGACCGGGATCAATGCGTGCCCCTGCGCCCAGGGGCTCGTTCGCGGCCGCGCGGCCGAGCGCCTCGCCGAGGCCGGCTACGAGGATGTCGACCGGATCCTCGACCTTGTCCCGCTCGCGACGCACAACCAGCGCGGCAAGGGCTCTCTGTACGTCGGGACCGAACGCCAGCTCGACGCGAACGACCTCGTCGCGATCGTGCAGGGCTCGATGAGCGCGCCGATCTACGAGTTGCTGAAGCGGCCGGACGAGCTGTTCGTCGTCGAGCACGCCCATCTGCAGCCGCGCTTCGTCGAGGACTCCGTGCGCCTCTCGCTCAAGGGCGCCCTCGATGCGATGCCGGAGCTTGCGGACGGCGACTTCCTCTTCGCCCGCCAGATCAACTTCGAGACGATCCATGCACACGACGTCCTCGCCGAGCGCGAGGGCACGGTCGGCGAGCTTCGGGCGGAGCTCGCGTCGGGCACGCCGCCGAAGCAGCACACCTCGCTCGCGGACTGGCTCCGCTTCTAGAAGCTACGCCCGGCGGAGCCGGAAGCGGCTCTCGGTTCCCGCTCGCAGCCGGCTGATGTTCGGCCGGTGGAGCACGACCACGGCGACTGCCGCGATCGCGGCGAAGGTGATGATCGGCCACGGCTCGCCCAGCACGACGGCCAGGATCGGCAAGGAGAGCGCGGCCACCATCGACGCCAGCGAGGCATAGCGGGAGAGCAGAAAGACGACGATCCAGATCGCGACGCCGAGCAGGCCGAGGACGGGGGCAGCGCCGAGAAACGTCCCGCCGCCGGTCGCCACCGTCTTGCCGCCCTTCTGAAAGCGGAGGAAGAGCGGCCGCCAGTGGCCCAGCATCGCGGCGCCGCCCGCAAGTACCGCTGTCAGCTCGCCGACGAGCAGCGTGCCCACGAGCGCCGGCACGAAGCCCTTCGCCACGTCGAGCAGCACGATCGGGATGCCGAGCCAGCGCCCGTACGTCCGCCACACGTTCGTCGCGCCGATGTTGCCGCTGCCCACCTTCCGGATGTCCTCGCCCTTGATGAGCAGGACGACCCAGTACCCGAACGGCATCGACCCCAGCAGGTAGCCGCCCAGGACGACGAGGACCGAGGTCATAGCGTTACTTGAGCGGGATCTGGTACTTGGAGACCCAGTCGTTCACGACAGCCCAGTCCAGGTTGTTGAAGAACGCGTCGATGTAGGCGCCGCGGTCGGTCTGGAAGTCGAGGAAGTACGCGTGCTCGTAGACGTCGAGCGCGACCAGCGGCGTGGCGTTCCAGATCGGGAACGTGTTCTGCGCGTCGCCGACGTAGTTGAAGAGCCGCCCCTCGTCCCAGTCGTACGCCGTCCACGCCCAGCCGCGGCCGGCCATCCCCGTCGCCTTCAGGTCCGAGCGCCACGCGTCCGTCGAGCCGAAGTCGCGCTTGATCAGGTCGGCGGCCGCCCCCGTGGGGTCGCCACCGTCGCCGCCCAGGTGCTCGAAGTAAACCTCGTGGTTCTTGATCCCGCCGATCGCGAAGGAGAGGTCGACCTTGAGCGCGCGGAAGTCGGAGTAGATCTGGTTCGCGCTGCCGGGGTCGGCGGCCGCGAGCTTGCCGAGGATCTCGTTCCGCTTGTTTACGTAGCCCTGGTAGAGCTTGTAGTGGGCCTCGACAGACGCGCGCGAGATCCCGTCGAGCTCCAGCAGCGCCGGTTTCAGCTCGCGGGGCCTGATCTCTTCGTAACTCGACATCCGAACCTCCAGCTTCGTGTACGCGACCGACGGGAACGGCGCGGAGCATATCCTTCCGCTAGTTGCCTAGACCGAAGGAGTCGCACATGCCGCTCACCCTCCCTGATCTTCCCTACGACTACGCCGCGCTCGAGCCGACCATCGACGCGCGCACGATGGAGATCCACCACGGCAAGCACCACCAGGCCTATGTCGACAACGCGAACAAGGCGCTCGCCGGCACGGAGTGGGAGAACAACAACGTCGAGTCGATCCTGGCCTCCCTGGACGCCATGCCCGACGACATCCGTACCGCCGTCCGCAACAACGCCGGCGGCCATGCGAATCACAGCCTCTTCTGGACGATCATGAGCCCCGACGGCGGCGGTGAGCCCGAGGGTGACCTGAAGGCCGCGATCGACGACCTCTGGGGGAGCACGGACGACCTCAAGACCGCGATCAACGACGCCGGCGTCAAGCGCTTCGGCAGCGGCTGGACGTGGCTGATCTACGACGGCACCGGTCTCGCCGTCAAGTCGACGGCGAACCAGGACAGCCCGGTGATCGACAGCGACGTGCCGCTTCTCGGGATCGACGTCTGGGAGCACGCCTACTACCTCAATTACCAGAACCGCCGCCCCGACTACCTCACCGCCTGGTGGAACGTCGTCAACTGGGCCGAGGTCGCCCGCCGCTTCGAGACGGCCGACAAGCGCCCGGGGTAGGGAGTGAGGGCGCTCCTGACCGGCGGCACCGGCAAGCTCGGCGCCGCAGTTGCGGAGCGCCTCCGCAGCGAGGGATGGCAGGTCGTCGCAGCGGGCAGCCGCGACGGCGACCTCGCGCGCGCCGACCCTGCGAAGGCGCTCGTCCAGCGAGCGGCCGCCGAGCTCGGGGGCCTGGACGTCGTGGTCAACGCCGCGTCGGCCGGGTTCGAGCCCAAGCGATTCGAGGACGTCTCGGAGGAGGACGTGGACGCAGCGCTCGGGGCGACCGTCAAGGGGAGCTTCTTCGTCACGCAGGCCGCCGCGCCGCACCTGCGCGAGAGCAGTGGGCTCGTCGTCATGGTCGAGGACGTCGCCGCCTACCAGCCGTGGCCGTCGTTCGCCGCCCACTGCGCGGCCAAGGCGGCGCAGGCGATGCTGACGCGCGTGCTGGCCCGCGCGCTCGCCCCCGAGGTGCGGGTCTGCGGTGTCGCTCCCGGGCCGGTAGCGGTCGAGCCGGACCAGGAGGCACGCCGGGGAGCCGAAACCGCGCTCGGCCGGGTCGGCTCGCCGGACGACGTGGCGGGCGCGATCCTCTATCTCGCCGGCGCGCGGTTCGTCACCGGGGCGACGATCGTGGTCGATGGAGGCCGTCTGCTGCAATCCACCGGGAGCAGCCATGCGTAGTCCGTGTGCATGGCCACAGCTGTGAGCATCGACCGTCCTGTCTTGCCTCGCGCGCCTGAAGCCGCGACCATCAGGGGGGTGCCGCACGCAGAGCTGACGGACGGGGATCTGATCGAGCGCATCGGCAACGGCGACCGCTACGCGTTCGAGGAGCTCTACCGGCGCTATGCGCGGCCGGTGCTGGGCCTCGCGTTGCGCCGGCTCGGCGACCGGGGCCGAGCGGAGGACGCGTGCCAGGACGCGTTCGCCGCGATCTGGCGCTCGGCCGCAAGCTACGACCCGCAGCGGGGCCGGGGCGGCGCCTGGCTCTACACCGTCGCCCGGAACGCGATCGTCGACGGCGCGCGTCGCCGCCCGGAGCCGCCGATGGAGGCGCCCGACGAGCCGTCGGGCGACGGTGGTCCGGACGAGCACGCAGAGGCAGCGTGGCTCGCCTGGCGGGTGCACCGAGCGCTCGAGGAGCTGCCGGAGCACGAGCGGCCCGTGATCGAGCTCGCGTACTGGCGCGGCCTCTCGCAGAGCGAGATCTCCGAGTTCCTCGACATCCCGCTGGGGACGATCAAGACGCGGACCCGCAGCGCGCTCGCACGCCTCGCGGACGAGCTGGAGGAGGAGCTCAGATGAGCAACCGGTTCGACGAGCTCGTGGGCGACATCGAGGACCCCCACGAGCGCGAGCGCCTCCGGCGCGTGCACGAGCTGCTGCTCTCGGTCGACGCGCCGCCCGAAGCCTCCCCTGCCCTGGACCGGCCGCCCGCTGCCAGGCCGGTGCCTCTCGTGCCGCAGCGCCGGCGCACCGCGCTTGCTCTGCTCGCAGCCGCGCTCGCCGCAGCCGTCTTCGGCGCGGGCTGGCTCGCGGGTGCGCGCAGCGACGATGTCGGGGCCGAGGCGGTGATCCCGATGGCCGGCACCGCGGGCGCCGCCGGAGCCAGCGCGTCGATCGAGCTGCTGCCGCAGGACGCGTCGGGCAACTGGCCGATGAACGTCCTCGTCCGCGGTCTCAGGCCGAGCCGAGACCGAGCGGACTACTACGAGCTCTGGCTGACGAAGGACGGAAAGCTCGCCGACCCGTGCGGCCGCTTCACGGTGCACGCCGGCCTGACGAAGGTCGTCCTCAGCGTCCCCTACGGCTTGCGCCAGTACGACGGCTGGGTCGTCACGCGGCACGACTCCGACGTGCCCCTGCTCTCCACCTCGCAGACCTAGCTCGGCTGCCAGAGCTCGAAACGGTTGCCCTCCGGATCGACCGCCCAGCCGAAGCGGCCGAACTCCTGCTCCTCGACCTTGTCGTCGACCTCGGCTCCCGCCGCGCGCAGCTGCGCGAGCATCGCATCGAGGTCCGCGACGCGGTAGTTGACCATCACCTGCTGCTCGAGCGGCCAGTAGGCCGTGTCGCCCGGAAAGATCGACCAGACGGTCGAAGCTCCGGGCACCGCCTCGAAGACGTTGCCGCCCCACTCCGAGATCGAGATGCCGAGATTCGCCTCGTACCAGGCGCGCAGCGCGTCGGGATCGCGGGCGCGGAGGAAGACGCCGCCGATACCGGTAACGCGCACCTACGGAGCGGTGCGGTCGTTCGCGACGAACGCCGCATGCGTGATCGGCATGCGGTCGGCGAGGAACTGCTCGCAGGCCTCGGCGTAGCGCCGGATCTCGCGTTGCGCGGTTTCCGCAGCACGGAGGGAGACGAAGTTCATCAGGGCCCGTGCGTTCACCGTCCAGTAGAACTCGGTGTAGGCGCCGACGGGGATCACGGAGCGGGCGAGCTCGCGCGCGACCCCCTGCTCGACGAGGCGCGTGTAGGTCGCGTACGCGGTGTCGTAGACAGCCTGCAACTCCTCGCGCGTCCGCTCGGCGAGCTCCGGCTCGACCGGCTCGAACGAGTACGCCCCCGGCTTTCCGACCTGGCTGCGGACATCCTCGGCCTCGGGCACGTAGAAGTCGTCGGTGGCCTTCGCGTAGCGCATCGAGAACTCGTTGAAGGAGCCGATCCGGTGCCGGAACCACTCGCGCGCGACGAAGATCGGGCAGCGGATGTGGAACCGGAAGGAGTTGTGCTCGAACGGCGTCCCGTGCCGGTCGCGCATCAGAAATCGGATCAGCCCGGCGTCGGCGTCGTCGACCTCGTCGCGCCGTCGCGCGAAGCTGACCCGTGCCGCGTTGACGACCGAGAGGTCGTCGGCCATCGCCGCGTCGAGGCGCACGAAGCCGTGATCGAGGACGGGAATTGAGCTGTCGGGTATCACTTCGGTGGTGACTGCCACGGCTGTCGAGGCTACCGCGGACTCCGGACGGTAATGACTTCCGCCTTCGTCGGCACATCGGGGTGGTCGTACCCCTCCTGGCGGCCCGGCTTCTATCCCGCCGGACTCGCGAGCGAGGACTTCCTGGCCTTCTATGCGCAGCGCTTCCCGTCCGTCGAGCTGAACACGACGGGCTACCGGCTCCCGTCCGAGGAGCTGTTCCGGCGCTGGGCCGCCGCTGTTCCGGACGGGTTCCGCTTCTCGGTCAAGGCGCCGCCGCGGGCGCTCCGCTCGTTCGGCACGTTCGAGGAGCGGGTGCGACTGCTCGGCGACCGGCTCGGACCCGTCCGCGTCGTCGTCGAGAGCCCGCGCGACGACGGCCTGCTTGCCCTTCTGCTCGGCTCGACCGATCTCCGGTTGGCGCTCGACCTCCGCGATGACAGCTGGGCCGAAGTCGACGTCGCGCCGGCCGTGCGGGTCGACGACCGGGAGGCCGACGCCCCGTTCCGGTACCTCCGCTTTCGCGAGCCGCCGTACTCCGACGAGCAGCTGATCGAGATCGCCGCGACGGTCGAGCCGCTGCTCGACGGCGCTATCGAGGTCTTCGCGTACTTCCAGCACGAGGACGCGCCCACAGCTCCCGCATACGCTGCACGGCTGCTCGAGCTCGTCCGTGCGGAGGATCCAACCCGCCCAGCGTGAACTCATATCCCCGATGCTCGCGTTCGCCGTCACTCTCGTCCCGTTTGCGGCCCTGATCGGCCCACTTGTGTGGATGGCGCGCACAAACGGAAATTGCGGCTAGACTTTGCACCGTTAAGTTCTTTCAGAGCGCGTAACCTGGGTGCCCCGCACCTCTCTTACCGTTCGTGAGCAAATCGGTAGGAGGTGTATTTCCATGGCAACAGGAACAGTCAAGTGGTTTGACGACGCGAAGGGCTTCGGCTTCATCGCGCCGGAGGACGGGGGTAAGGATCTCTTCGTCCACCACAGCGGCATCGGCGGCGAGGGCTTCAAGTCCCTTTCCGAGGGTGCAAAGGTCGAGTTCGAGGCGCGCGAGGGTCAGAAGGGCCCCGAGGCGTTCAACGTCGTCGCCGTCTAGGTGATGTGACTCCCGCGCGCCGGCCTGGTTACGACCGGGCCCGCGCGGGAATCGTCGTCCGATGCGGACGATGTCTGCGCTCTACTGGCTCGTGATCGTGGGCGGCGTCGTGGCGTTCACGCTGACCGGGCTGCTCAGGTGAAGCGCTTCGCCCGTGAGAACGGGCTCTCGCTCTTCTTCCTGGTGATCTTCCTGATCACGCTCCTCGGCCAGTCGTTCGCCGGCCAGCACAAATACAACGCCGTCCAGATGGAGCACGACGGAGTTGCAGTCTCCTGGTGGTCGTATGTCACATCCTCCGGCTTCGGCAGCGCGGTGATGGAGAACTGGCAGTCGGAGTTCCTCCAGTTCTCCCTGTTCATCGCGGCGACGATCTGGCTCGTCCAGAAGGGCTCGAACGAGTCGAAGGTGCTCGAGGACGCCGGGCTCGAGTCGAAGGTGCAGCAACGGATCGGCCGGAACGCGCTCGAGGACAGCCCACGCTGGGCGAAGCTCGACGACTGGCGCACGCGGGTCTACGAGCACTCGCTGCTCGTCGTGATGACGGCGATCTTCTTCGCGACGTGGTTCGCGCAATCGCTGAACAACTGGCGCGAGTTCAACGACGACGCGCGGCAGCACGGCGGCCAGGCCATCGGCTGGACGAACTACCTCGGCAATGCGGACTTCTGGGAGCGGACGCTCCAGAACTGGCAGTCGGAGTTCCTCGCCGTCGGCACGATGGTCGTGTTCACCATCTACCTGCGCCAGCGCGGATCGCCCGAGTCCAAGCCCGTGGGCGCGCCGCACGAAGAGACCGGCTCCTCCGGCTAGTGGGTGTCAGAGACGAGTCTGGCGCCGGGTCAGAGCCGGGAGGGTGTCGAGTCTGCGGCCGCGGCGCCGCCGGCCGCTCGCGCGGCGCGCTCAGCGAGCGAGCGCGCCCCCTCGACGCGCCCGTCGTCGGGTCGTGCGTTGATCCGAACGAGCCGAGCTCCGATCGACGCCGCCGCCGCCGCGAGATCCGCCCCGGCAGCCGCGTCGCCGCTCACGTTGGAATTGCCCTCGGTCGCGACGAGCGCTGCCAGCTCGGCGACCTCGGCCGCGATCTCGGCGAGCTCGAACGGGATCGCCACGATCCGCTCCACGTTCTCCGCCGTCCGTTCGGTCATGAACGCGCCGTAGGCCTCAGCATCCGCGTCGGCAAGCGGCTCGACGCGCGTGCGCAATTCTTCAGCGCGACCGACGACCTCGGCGCGGCGCTCCCAGTCGTCGGGCGCGAATCGAGCCGCCATCGCGGTCAGGCCCGCGGCGAGCGAGGCCGCGACCGCCGCAACCGCGCCGCCCCCCGGCGCGGGTGTTCGGGCAGGCACCGCGTCGAGGAACTCCTTCAGCCCCGTGTCGAGGAAGCTAGAGGCGGCCAACCGTCCTGCCATCCTCGTCGATGTTGACGTCGATCGCCGCCGGGTAGCCGAGACCCTCCGCCACTCGCGCGGCGGCCGCGTCCGCCAGGCCGCGATGGCCGAGCGTCGTCCGCCGCCAGAGGACATCCTCAGGGCGGATCGCCCATTCCTGCTCGCGTGCGTACCCGATCTGCGCGAGCACGTCGGGCGCGTCCGGATGGATCGGCTCGAGGAGCGACGGCTCCCTCGTCGCGGGCGCGAGCATCTCCTCCGCGAGGCTGCCGTACAGGTGCAGGAGGTGCGAGCGGGTGGCGGGATCGAGCTCCGGAAAGCGATGCGCGATGCGGCGGCCCGCGTCCTCGAGCCCGGCCGCGCCCGGCAGCGGCAGCGGGCTCTGGTCGAACTGCGTTCCGTCGAGCTCGGAGCGGAGGCGCTCGAGCGCTGCGAGCGCGATGCGGCGGTAGGTGGTCAGCTTCCCGCCGGCCACCGTCAGCATGCCGCCGCGACCGAAGACGTACTGGGTCTCGCGCCGCGCGGTCAGCGTCTCGCCGCTGGAGCCGCCTCCGGCGCCGGGGAGCACGCGCAGCCCCGCGAAGCTGGCCCGGACGCGATCTGGATCGAGCACGTCGCGCTCGACTCCGACCGAGGCCTCGTCGAGGACGCGCGCGACATCCGCAGGCTCGACGCCCACCTCCGACGGGTCGCCCTCGTAGAGCGTGTCGGTCGTCCCGAGCAGCAGCATCCCCTGCCACGGGTAGGCGAACGTGACGCGAACCGCGTCGTGCGGGATCGTCAGAGCGGCTGACCAGGGGCGGTCGAGCTTCAGCAGCAGGTGCACGCCCTTCGAGAGCCGGGCGAGTGGCGGCGCCGCCGGATTCTCAAGGGCGCGAACGCCGTCGATCCACGGCCCCGTCGCGTTCACGACCACGCGCGCGTCGACGGAGAGCGTCTCGCCGGACACGCGATCGCGCACCTCGGCGCCCCGGACGCGCCCGGCCACGTGCCGGAGTGCGGCCACCTCCGCGTAGTTCGCGACCACACCGCCAGCGGCAGCCGTGGCGCGTACGTTGGCGAGACAGAGCCGCCCGTCGTGCGTGAACGAGTCGATGTAGACGCCGCAGCTGCGCAGGCCCTCGAGCCGCAGGTCGGGGACGCTCTGCCGCGCGCGCGCGGGCGGCAGCAGGCCGCCGATCCCGTCGCGTGCCAGCGTCGAGTAGAGCGCGAGCCCGAGCCTCATCGTCGCCGGACGGTAGGGGCCGTCCCGGTAGAGCGGGAACAGGAACGGCAGCCTCCGGACGAGGTGGGGCGCAACGGTCTGGAGCAGCGCGCGGCGCTCGCGATGAGCCTCGCGCACGAGCTTGACGTCGCCAAGGCGGAGGTAGCGCAGCCCGCCGTGGATCAGCTTGGACGAAGCGCTCGAGGTGGCCGCGCCGAAGTCGCCGCGGTCGACGAGCGCGACCGAGAGCCCCGCCCGCGCAGCCTCGTTCGCAATCCCGGCGCCGATGATGCCGCCCCCGATCACGAGGACGTCGAATCGCCGCTCCGCAAGTTGCGAGAGATCCCTCACAGCGGGTTCGTCCATGCGCGATTGCCCTGCGCGTCGGTCACCTCGATGCGGGCGTACGCCGCACCGAAGGGCCGCCGCAGCCGCGCGTGCGTGATCCCGCGCTCGTCGTCCGAGAGCACCTCGCCCGCGTAGCGGTAGCCGAGCCGGCCGGCGTTCACGGCCGCACCCTCGGTACGCCCCGAGACGAGCGTCACGGAGCGGGCGGGACTGCAGCGCACCTCGACCTCTTCGCCGTCGACAGCAACGTCGAGCAGTACGGGCCCGGAGCTGCCGTAGAAGGTGCCGGCCGCAAGCGCCGCGAGCACCGCCTCCGCGCTCCGCTCGGGCGCCCGCAGCCAGGTCCAGCCATGGCCGGAGTCGAAGCCGGGGTGATGGGAGTCGTCCGTCACGAGCCCGAAGCAGTGCCGGCCGGTCTCGAGCAGCTCGTCCCAGTGCACCGAGGACAGTCCCCGCCCCACCTCGAGCTCGCAGCCCGCGTTCCAGACCTCGATCCCGGCCACGCTCTCGGGCAGCTCGAGCGTGCCCGGAGTCGCACCGGTCCAGTAGGGATGCGCGAGGTAGGCGACACCGCCGTGCTCGACGATGAACCCGGCGGTGCGCGCAAGGTCGGCGTACTCGGCGCCAAGCGCGGCGAGATCGGCGTCCGCCGAGATCCCGAAGCCGAGCACATGGCCGTCGCGCGCAGCGGGGAGGATGCAATTCAGCTCGACGCTCGGCACCACGAGCAGGCGCCCGCTCGCAGCCGCCTCGGTCCGCTTCCAGTGGTCGGTGATCGCGAGCATGTCGAAGCCTGCCCGCCCGTAGTGAGCCGCGAGCGCGTCAGGCTCGAGCTCGCCGTCGGAGCGGGTCGTGTGGGCGTGGAGCGCGCAGCGCAACCATTCGCCCTCTGCGGTAAAGGGATCGTTGCGTTCCGGTGCCATCCCGGTGAGGACACTACAACCGCCCCTTGAATCATCGGACCCACCCCCGTACGCTGGCTATTCACATTTCGACCGGGAGGGCAGCATGGGGCAGCACTGGGACGTTGACGAGATCCTGGAGCGAGCATTTCAGGAAGACGACCTCGACGGGATGGACTCGACGATCGCACGCCTGGTCGCTGAGGAGGGGATGAGCCGGAGTGCGATGCTGCGCCGGTCGGTCGCGGCGGCCGCAGGACTCACCATCCTCGGAGCACCCGCGACCGCGTTCGCACGCAACGTGCGGGGAGCGGCGCCGCCGCTGCGCGGCAAGGACATCACCTTCACCGAGCTCGTGAAGCAGGCGAAGAAAGAGGGTGGGATCAACACCATCGCCTTGCCGCCCGACTGGGCCAACTACGGCGAGATCATGTCGGCCTTCAAGAAGAAGTTCGGCCTCAAGCTGACGAACGACAACCCCGACGGCTCCTCGGCGCAGGAGAACCAGGCCGTGCGCTCGCTCAAGGGCGACTCGCGCGCGCCCGACGTCCTCGACGTCAGCCCGTCCTTCGCGATCGCCGGGGCCAACGAGGGCCTCTACGCGAAGCACTTCAACCGGTACTTCGGAAGCGTGCCGCGCTCGATGAAGGACGGCCGCGGCTTCTGGGTCGGCGACTACTGGGGCGTGATCTCCTTCGGCGTCAACCGCGCCGTCGTCTCGAACGTGCCGAAGTCGTGGAACGACCTGCTGAAGCCGGAGTACAAGAACAAGGTGGCGCTGAACGGCAGCCCGCTGACCTCGGGCTCCGCCTTCGCCGGCGTCTACTCGGCCGCGCTCGCGAACGGCGGTTCGCTGACGAACATCGGCCCGGGGATCGACTTCTTCAAGAAGCTGAAGGACGCCGGGAACTTCATCCCGGTGCAGGCGACGCCGCAGACGATCGCGTCGGGGCAGACGCCGATCACGATCGACTGGGACTACCTCAACCTGGCCTACATCAAGGAGTTCCCGTCCGCGAAGATCGCCGTCTCGATCCCGACGGCCGGTGTGTACGGGGCGTACTACTGCCAGGCGATCAACGCGACCGGGCCGCACCCGTACGCCGCTCGGCTGTGGCAGGACTTCCTCTACTCCGACGCCGGGCAGCTGCTCTGGCTGAAGGGGTTCTCGCACCCCGCGCGCTTCGCAGATCTCGCGCGGCGCAAGGCGATCCCGAAGGCGCTGCTCACCGCACTGCCGTCGGCCTCGCTCTACGCGGGCGTGAAGTTCGCCGGGCCTGGAGCGCAGACGAAGGCCAAGGCGACCGTCACAACGGACTGGCCGTCGAAGATGGGGTCGTAGCGCTCTGGAAAGCGCGATCGAGTCCGAAGGAGCCCCGCGGCCGGCGAAAGCCGGCCGCGGGCGTCCGTCGCTTGCGTGGCTCGGCGTCGCGCCCTTCTTCGCCTACGCGATCCTCTTCCTCTTCCTCCCCGCGGGCCAGGTCATGGTCGGCTCGTTCAAGGGGGACACCGGCGGCGTCACGCTCTCCCACGTCGAGAAGATCATTCACGAGCCGTATCTCTCGGACTTCAAGAACAGCATCGAGGTGAGCCTCGTCACCGCCCTGCTGGGCGGCCTGCTCGGCTTTCTGATCGCCTACGCAGCGATCCGCGAAGGAACGCCGCGCGTCGTGCGCACCGTGCTGACCACGTTCTCGGGCGTCGCGGCCAACTTCGCCGGCATTCCCCTGGCGTTCGCGTTCATTGCCACAGCGGGCACGATCGGGATCGTCACGCAATGGCTCAACGGCCTCGGCTTCAAACCCTACGACCACGGTTTCACTGTCTTCGGCACGACAGGCGTCGAACTCGCCTACCTCTATTTCCAGATCCCGCTGATGATCCTCGTGATCGCACCCGCGATCGACGGCCTCCGACGTGAATGGCGCGAGGCGTCGTTGAATCTCGGCGCGAGCCAGCTCCAGTTCTGGCGCTACGTCGGCGTGCCGGTGCTGATGCCGTCGCTCCTGGGCGCGATGGTGCTGCTCTTCGGCAACTCGTTCTCCGCCTATGCGACCGCCTACGGCCTGACCGGCGGCTCGGTGCCCCTCGTGCCGATCACGATCGGCTTCAACCTGAGCGGCAACGTCCTCGACGACCCGCATCTCGGTGAGGCGCTCGCGTTCGGCATGTTCGTCGTGCTCGCGCTGATGATGCTCATCTACATCCCGCTCCAGCGCATCTCCTCCAGGTGGGTCCGATGAGAACGAGGATTGCGCCCTCGGCCATCTTGTGGCTGCTCGTCGGAGCGATCTACTTCCTGGTCCCGCTGCTGGCGACCCTCATCTTCAGTCTCCGGAGCGGCACAACCGGCAGCTGCTGCACCGGCGCGAACTACGGCGAGATCTTCCGCGACCCGGAGCTGTGGCGGTCGCTCAAGCAGTCCTTCATCCTCGCGCTGGAGACGATCGCGTTCTCGCTGGCGCTGTTGATCCCGACCGTCTACTGGGTGCACCTGAGGGTGCCGCGGCTCCGGCCGCTGATCGGCTTCCTCGCGCTCGTCCCGTTCGTCATCCCGCCGATCATCCTCGTCGTCGGGCTGCTCGACGTCTACAAGGGCACGCCGCAATGGTTCTACGCGGAGCCGTACGGCTTCCTCGTTGCGGCGTACGTGATCCTGGCCTTTCCGTACATCTACTTCTCGCTCGACTCGGGGTTCCGCGCGATCGACGTGCACACGCTCACCGAGGCTTCCCAGAGCCTCGGCGCCACCTGGCGGACGACGCTCCTGCGCGTGATCCTCCCGAACGTGCGGACGGCAGCGCTCGCCGGCGCGTTCCTGACGCTGGCGATCGTGATGGGCGAGTTCACGATCGCGAACCTCTCTGCTTTCCACACGTTCCCGATCTACATCCAGTACATCAACGAGACGAAGGCGTACCCCGCAGCTGCGGTGTCGCTGTTCAGCTTCGCGATCACGTGGGCGGCGATGCTCGCGCTCCTGCTCGCCGGTCGCAAGCGCCCACTCCAGTTCGGAGGTGCTCGCTAGTGCCCCTTCCAGCAATACACGTCGGCGTCTCGATCGCGATCACTCGGCGCGAGGAGCCACCCACGCCCTCGCGCAGGCCACCGGCCTGCGCCGCGGCCGTGTGCGGCCCCTCGCTTGGTGCTCGCGATCGAGACGCTCGACAGCATTCCTGGAAGGGGCACTGATGGCGTTCGTGGAGCTCGACACCCTGCACCGGTCGTTCGGCGACATCGTCGCGCTCGACGGCATCAGCATCGCGCTCGAGGAGGGCGAGTTCCTCTCGCTGCTCGGGCCGTCGGGTTGCGGCAAGACGACCGCGCTGCGCATCGTCGCCGGCTTCGACCGCCCGAACTCGGGCCGGATTCTGGTCGCCGGCAAGGACATGACGCGCGTGCCGCCCAACAAGCGCGACATGGGCATGGTCTTCCAGGCGTACAGCCTCTTCCCGAACATGAGCGCGGCCCGAAACGTCGAGTACGGGCTCAAGATCCGTGGCACCGACAAGGAGCAGCGGGCGACGAAGGTGGCGGAGCTGCTCGAGCTCGTCGGCCTCGCGCACGCGGGCGACCGCTATCCGCATCAGCTCTCGGGCGGGATGCAGCAGCGGGTCGCACTCGCCCGCGCGCTCGCGATCGAACCGCGCGTCCTCCTGCTCGACGAGCCGCTCTCGGCCCTCGACGCGAAGGTGCGCGTGCAGCTGCGGGAGGAGATCAGGCGGATCCAGAGCCGGCTCGGCATCACGACGATCTACGTCACGCACGACCAGGAGGAGGCGCTGTCGATCTCCGACCGGGTCGCGGTGCTCTCGCAGGGCCGGATCGAGCAGGTCGGCACGCCGTCCGAGATCTACGGCTCGCCCTCGACGCCGTTCGTGGCCGAGTTCGTGGGGACGATGAACCGCCTCGAGGCCACGGTCGCCGACCCGCAGTCGGGCGAGGTCGACTACGGCGGAGTCCGGGTCGCGGTGGACGCGGTCCGCGGTCGCAGCGCCGGCGAGCGCGTGCTCGTGCTCGTGCGTCCCGAGACGGTCGAGCTGGGTCCGTCGAACGGCGGTGCGGCGCTCAGCGGCGAGGTGATCTCGCAGACCTTCCTCGGCCCGGTGACGCGCCTGAAAGTGACCCTGGATCAGGGCGAGATGACCGCAGACGTCTCCGCCTCGCGCGCCGAGTCGTTCCCCGTCGGCACGCGCGTCGCGGTGGGCTTCCCGTCCGAGAGCGCCCGCCTCCTCAGCCTCTGACGAGGGCGAGGAGCAGCTCGGGCCGGTCGGTGAAGATCCCGTCGACGCCGAGCTCGACGAGCTCGCGCATGCGCCGCTCGTCGTTGACCGTGTAGACAGCCGTCCGGAGGCCGAGCCGCCGTGCGAGGGCGAGCCCGCGCCGCCCGGCGCGCGGGTCCCAGAAGCCGGCTCCCCATGCGTAGCGCGCCGCCCGGCGGAGGGAGAGCCGGGGACCGACGTGCTGCATCGTCCTCAGTCCTCGTACCTGACGCAGCGCGTGCGATTCGAACGACAGGACGACGGCGTCCTCCGGGAGCAGTGCGACCGAGCGGGCGACGACGTCGTGACGGCGGTAGCGCCAGGGACTCTTGAGCTCGCACATCAGGCCGATCCGCCCCGAGCACTGCCCGACCACCTCTTCGAGGCGCGGCTCGCCGCCCCTGGGCGGGTCGTGGCAGACGACGAGCGAGCCGTCGGCGGCGGCGTGGACGTCGAACTCGACGAAATCGGCGCCGAGCTCGATCGCACGCTCGAAGGATGCCGGCGTGTTCCCGGGCAGCTCGTGGGAGGCACCTCGGTGCGCGATCGTCCATGTCATCCGAGCAGGCGCCGCATGAGCCCGACGTCGATGGACTCGACGAGCTCCTCGGCGGCCGCCAGCCGCTCTGGCGCCACGGTGCCGAGAACGCCGAGGACGCGCAGGCCGGCGGCTGCAGCCGACGCGACGCCGGCCTCCGTGTCCTCGAACACGAGCGCGTCGCCGACGCCGAGCAGCTCGAGCGCGCGCAGGTAGCCCTCGGGATGCGGCTTGCCGTGAGCGACGTCGTCGGCCGGCACGATCGTGGTGATCGCACCGGCGAGGCCGGCCGCGGCGAGCACGGGCTCGATCTCGGCGCGCGTGGCGCCCGAGACGACCGCCACGGGCACGCGCTCGGCGGCGTAGCGAACCGCCGCCCGAGCCTCCTCTGCGATCGTCGAGCCGTCGGCGCGTGCGATGTAGCGGGCGATCCGGTCTGCGATCGCCTCCTCGGCGCGCGGGTAGGCGAAGCCGAGCCAGCGGCCGACGATCTCCTCCTCCGAGTGACCTGCCAGCTCGTCGAAGTACTCCTGCGCCGAGAGGGGCCGTCCATGCTCGGCGAAGAGCTCGCAGTAGATCTCGCACAGCACGGGCTCGTCGCGCGAGAGCGTGCCGTTGAAGTCGAAGACGATCGCGCTCGGTGACATCACGGCGCGGCGAGTCTACGGAGCCGCGCGGATCGCCGACTCCCAGACGACCCGGGTGCGGTCGCCCCGGAAGAGATCCCGGCTCCACTCGAGCGGGCGGCCCGTCGCGCCGTAGCCGGTGCGCTCGACCCGGAACAGCGGCTCGCCGGGCTCGATCCCGAGCGCCGCTGCCTCCTCCGCGCTCGCCAGCACCGGCTCGAGCCGCTCGAGCGCGCGGACCGGCACGTCGTCGTACCGCGCTCGCATCAGCTCGTAGAGCGAACCGGTGAGCCGCTGGGCGAGCAGTCCGGGAAACGCGTCCGCGGGGAGGGTCGTGTGCTCGAGCGCAACCGGCGCGCGGTCGGCGAGGCGGACGCGGACGAGCTCGAACACCGGCGCACCCGGCTCGAGCGCGAGCTCCGCGGCAGCCGCGGCCGAGGCCGGCAGCTCCTCGGCCGAGAGGACGCGCGCCCCGGCCGCACGACCCTGCGCCCGCAGCTGGTCGGAGAGAGCGGCGAGGCCGGCGAGCTCGAGCTTCGGCTCGGCGACGAGTGTGCCGCCGCCGCGCCCCACTTGCCGCGCGACGACGCCGCGACGCTCGAGCGAGTCGAGCGCTTGGCGGAGCGTCATGCGGCTGACGCCGGCGCGAGACGCCAGCTCTCGCTCCGGCGGCAGCCGGTCGCCCGGAGAGAGCCGCCCGGCCGCGATCGCATCCGCGAGCCAGCTCTCGATCTGCGCATGTGCAGGTTCGCCGCCGCGCTTGACTCGGGGAACGCTCACCGTCATAATGGTCTAGACCTTATCATGGCCGCCGTCGAGATACCGTCCGCCGTCTGGCTCCGCGACAACTGCCCGTGTCCGGAGTGCCGCCATCCGAGCGGCCAGCGGCTCCTCGACTCGGTGAGCATCCCCGCCGATCTCGCCGTGGTCTCGGCCACCCACCGGGACGGCGGCCTGGAGGTCGCCTTCACGGACGGGCACGTCTCCACGTTCGACGACGGCTGGCTCGCAGAGAGACCGGAGCGGCGACGCGTGCGCCTGTGGGACGCCTCGATCGCAGGCGGGCTGCCCACCGAGCGCTTCGACGAGGTCGCCGGCGACGGCGAGGCGCTGCGCAGATGGCTCACGGCCGTCGACGAACTCGGCTTCGCGGTGCTCACAGGCGGACCGACGGAGCCCGGCACCGTCACCCGGGTCGCCGAGCTCTTCGGCTATGTGCGCGAGACGAACTACGGTCGGCTCTTCGACGTCCGTTCGGTCATCGACGCGACGAACCTCGCGTACACAGGTCTCGGCCTGGGAGCGCATTCCGACAATCCCTACCGCGATCCCACCCCGACGCTCCAGCTCCTGCACTGCCTCGCCTCGAGCGCGGGCGGCGGCGACAACACGCTCGTCGACGGCTTTCGCGCCGCCGAGGAGCTGCGGGCGCACGACCGGAGCGCGTTCGAGCTGCTCGCCTCGACGCCCGTGCGCTTTCGCTACCGAGACGAGGAGACCGAGCTCGAGGCCGAGCGCGCCGTGCTCGAGCTCGACGTCGAGGGCGAGCTGCGCGCCGTCCGCTTCAACACGCGCTCGGCGCTGCCGCCGAGGCTCGAGCCGGCTGCGATGCAGGCGTTCTACGACGCGTACCGCGCCTTCGGCCGGCTGCTCGGCTCGCCCGAGCTACTGATTCGCTTCAAGCTCGAGCCGGGCGACCTCTTCATCGTCGACAACGAGCGCGTCCTGCACGGACGGACCGGTTACTCGGAGGCGGGCGAACGGCACCTGCAAGGGTGCTACGCCGACCGGGATGGGCTGCGCTCCCGGCTCGCCGTGCTCTCGCGATGAGCGCCGACGGGCTCGTCGACGAGATCTTCTGCGTCTTCCGGGAGCAGGGCGAAGAGCAGTACCTCGGCGAACAGGTCTCGATGACCGAGCACATGCTCCAGTCCGCCGCGGCCGCCGAGCAAGACGGGGCGCCGGCGAAGCTCGTCGCGGCCGCGCTCCTGCACGACTACGGCCACTTCATCCACGACCTCCCCGAGGACGCGGCCGAGCGCGGAATCGACACCCGGCACGAGGAGGTGGCGTTCGCCTTCCTCGAGCGGCACTTCGGACGCGAGGTTGCCGAGCCGATCCGGATGCACGTCGCTGCGAAGCGCTACCTCTGCGCGGTCGAGCCCTCGTACCTGGACGAGCTCTCGCCGGCCTCGATCCACAGCCTCGAGCTGCAAGGCGGGCCGTACGACGCGGAGGAGGTTGCCGCCTTCCAGGCCTCGCCCTTCGCCGAGGACGCCGTGCGGCTCCGGCGCTGGGACGACGTGGGCAAGTCGCCCGGCCTCGACGTGCCCGGGCTGGAGCACTACCGGGCGGTTCTCGAGTCGGCGCTCGGGTCGGCGCGCTAGCCCCTGCCCGCGTCCGCACTCACGCTGGCGCTGGCGGCGGCGGTGATCCATGCAGTCTGGAACATGCTGCTCGCCGGTGCGCGAGACCCGGAGGCCGCGACGGCCGTGGTGCTCCCCGTCTCGGTGGTCGCGTGCGCGCCGGCGGCGATCGTCTTCTGGGAGCTCGACCGGGCGGCCTGGCCCTTCATCGCCACCAGCTCGGCGCTCGAGCTCGCGTACTTCGGCTTTCTCGCCGCCGCGTACCGCCGTGCCGAGCTGTCGGTCGTCTACCCGCTGGCGCGAGGGCTCGCGCCGGTACTCGTGCTCGCCGGGGCGGTGGCGCTCACCGGGGCGGGGACGTCTCCGGGGCAGATCGCGGGCGTCGTCCTCGTGGCGAGCGGGATCCTGCTCGTCCGCGGCGCCCACCGGGGCCGCGGCGTCGGCTTCGGCCTCGTGATCGCCTGCTGCATCGCGGCCTACACGGTCGTGGACAAGCACGGCGTCGCACACGCCTCGCCGCTCGCGTACTACGAGCTGATCACGATCCCGATGGCCATCGCCTACCTGGGGACGTTCGTCGCAATGCGCGGGACTGCACCGGTGCGCGCTGCATTCGGCTGGCGCACGGTCGTCGCCGGGATCGCGACCTTCGCTGCCTACGGCCTCGTGCTCGCGGCGCTGAAGCTCGCGCCGGCGGCCTCCGTCGCGGCCGTGCGCGAGACGAGCGTCCTCGTCGCCGCCGTGCTGGGGGCGCTCGTCCTGCGCGAGCCGGTCACCCGCTGGCGATTCGCGGGCGCTGCACTCGTCGCCGGCGGCGTCGCCCTGCTCGCGGCGTAGGCCGTGCCCCGGGTCGTCCCCGGGGCACGGCCGGAACGGCTAGTCCTACTTGAGCCAGGCGTTGACCTTCCCGGGATTCGCCTTGACCCACTGCTCCGCGGCCTTCTCCGGCTTCAGCTTCTTGCCGGAGATGAGGTTGGCGACGAAGTTCTGGTCGGCGGACGTCCACTTCCAGGCCCTGACGAACTTGAGGGCCGGCGACCCGCCCGTCGCGAACTTCTTCGAGATCAGCTTGTCGAGCCCGTAGGACGGGTACTCGCACGCGTACAGCTTCGGATCCCCGCCCTGCTTCTCGTCGTCCCGGCATTTCGCGAAGCGCTTGGGGAGCTGGACGCGGACGAGGTCGTACTGCGCGTTCAGGTACTGCGGGTCGTACCAGTAGAAGAGAACGGGCTTCTTCTGCTTGTACAGCTGGCTCCAGCGAGCCACCTGCGCGGGCTCGGCGCCCGCGACCACGTGCTTGAGGTTCAGCCCGAGGCCCTTGATCAGCGCCCGGTCCTTCTGCACGTAGGAGGGATCGCCGCCGAGGAACATCCCCTGCGAGCCCGACTCGGGAGACTTGAACACGGACTCCTTGCCCTTCAGCCCCTTCCACGTCTTGAACGCCGGGTACTGCTTGAGCAGGTAGCGGGGGATGTACCAGCCGATCACGCCGGTGATCCCGTTCGACCCGATGATTTGAACCGACTTGTCCTTGATGTACGGCTGGGCCTGCTTCGTCGTCGTGTTGTCCCAGTCCTCGAGCGCGACGTCCACCTTGCCGTCCCGCATCGCCTGGAAGTACGGCGGACCCTCGGTGACCTGCGTCAGCTTCACCTTGCAGCCGAGCCGCTTCTCGAGCACGTACTTCGCCACGTACGTGTTCGCGGTCGAGCCGGACCATGATTGCTCGTTGATCGTGACGGTGCCACAACTCGCTGCTGCGCCCTTGCCGAAAGCGCTCCCCGACACGGCAAGCGCGGCCACTGCGACGAGCGTCAGGCCGACCAGGCCTGCACGACCCAGCCAGCCACTTCGAACCGACATCCGACCCTCCCTCTTGTTGTGTAACCCGGCACTGCGGTTCATGCGATGCCCTCCTTCTTCGATTGGCGCGTGCCCTGAGTGACGCGGTCGAGAGCGATGCCCAGGGCGAGGATCGCGACGGAGGCGATCACGCCCTGCCCGAACTGCCCGCGGACGAGACCCTGCGCGACCTCGTAGCCGAGACCGCCCGACCCGACGAGCCCGGCGATGACGACGACGGCGAGCACCATGATGATCGCCTGGTTGATGCCGAGCATGACCGCGTCGCCGGCCAGGGGAAGCTTGACCTTCCTCAGCACCTGCAGCCTCGAGGCGCCGAACGCGTTCGCCGCCTCGACCGACGTCGGCGCCACGTCTCGCACGCCCCGCTCGACGAGCCGCAGCGTGACGGGGAATGCGTACAGGACACCCGCGACGATCCCCGGCACGATCGAGACGGGCATCAGGTAGATGAACGGGATGATGTACACGAGCTGCGGGAGCGTCTGCAGCAGATCGTTGACGGGCCGCATCGCCTTCGAGAAGCCGTTGCTCTCGGCGGCCAGGACCCCCAGGACGACCCCGAGCAGGACGGCGAGCGCCGTGGCAACGAGCACCTGGGAAAGCGTGTCCATCGCGAGCGCCCAGACACCCGTGAACCCGATCACGCTGAGCATCGCCAGCGTCGTCAGCGCGGGCCGGAGCCCGCTGACGACGAAGGCGATCGCCGTCAGCCCGACGACTGTCGTGAACCAGGGGGCCTCGACCAGGAACTCCTGCAGCGGCAGCAGGAGCTGCTGGAGAATGAACACGCCGACTCGCTCGGTGATCGAGAAGACCCAAGTGGTCGGGTCCTGCACGTAGTCGAGCACGACCTGGATCTTGGCCAGCAGCCACTCCTCGATCGTCGCCGTGCGTAGGGAGCTCCCGACCTCGTCCGGGTAGGCGGCGCCGACGCCGAAGACCTTCGAGAGGCCGACGCCGACCGCGATCGCCGTGATCAGCGCCGCCGTCTGAAAGCGCCTTCTCGCCTCGTCGAGGTGCCGGAGCGCCGGATCGGTCCGCTGGGCGATCGCTTCGAAGGAGCGGTCGAGGGCCATCGCCATGACCACGATCACGAGTCCGGCGAGGATCGCCAGAGCCGGGTTCGAGTAGAGGCCGCTCGTGACGACGGCCCCGAGGCCGCCGCCGCCGATCAAGCCCGCGATCACGACCATCGAGAGCGCGAAGAGGATCGTCTGGCTGACGCCGAGCAGGATCATCCGCCGGGCGAGCGGGAGCTGCACCTTGCCGAGCAGCTGCATCCGGGTGGCACCCATCGACGCGGCCGCCTCGACCGTGTTCACCGGCACGCCCCGGATCCCGAGCGCGGTGATCCGGATCGCCGGCGGGATCGCGTAGATCATCGTCGAGACGACGGCGGCGGCCGGCCCGATCGAGAACAGGATCACGACCGGCATCAGGTACGCGAACGCGGGGACGATCTGCATCGCATCGAGCACCGGCGTGATCAACCGGCGAACCCGGGCGGAACGGCCGGTGGCGATTCCCAGTGGGATCCCGACGAGGAGAGACAGCCCGACGGACGCGAGCATCAGGGCCAGCGTCTCCATGCTCTCTTCCCAGAGCCCGAGCAGTGCGAAGGTCGCGAAGGCAGAGAGCGAGACCACGGCCGCGCGCACGCCGCCGAAGCGGAAAATCAGCGCCACGCCCGCGACGGTCGTCCCGGCCCACGTCAGCCAGAGCAGCAGCCGGTTGAACCAGTCGACGAGGTGATCGATCGCCGAGCTGAAGCCCTCGAAGACCGTGAAGACGAGCGACTGGTTCTCCTGGCCGCGCTCGGTCAGGAGCCAGGTCTGAAAGTCGTCGAGGTGGACGGACAGGGAGTTCCAGATCAGGTCACTCGGCCAGGAGTACTCGCTCGCCCAGGCCCGGTGGGCGACGTACATCAGCGCGACGATTCCCAGCACCTGGACGAGCCTCCCCCGCCACCAGACCCGATGGGCGACGATCGGCGCAGCACTGACGCTCCCGGCTGCGACCGAGGCCACTCAGTCTCCCCGCTCGCCGGCGATCGCCTGAAAGACCGCGTTGCGGTCGACGATGCCGACGATCTGTCCGTTCTCGACGGCGCACACCGGCTTCTCACCCGCGGCGAGCGCCGGCATCGCTTCGCGGACGGTCGTCGTGACGTCGAGCTTCGGGCCGTCGGTGGAATCGTCGGAAGCGACCTCGCGCATGATCCAGCGGAGCGTAAGCACGTGGCTCTTCGGGATGTCGCGCACGAAGTTGGCGACGTACTCGTCGGCCGGCTCGCCGACGAGCTCCTCAGGCGTCCCGAGCTGGACGATCGCGCCGTCGCGCATGATCGCGATCCGGTCGCCGAGCCGGAGCGCCTCCGGCAGGTCGTGCGTGATGAAGAGCATCGTCTTGCCCGTCTCGAGCTGGAGCCGGCAGACCTCGTCCTGCATGTCCCTGCGGATCAGCGGATCGAGCGCGCTGAAGGGCTCGTCGTAGAGCATCACCTTCGGATCGACGGCGAACGCCCGGGCGAGCCCGACACGCTGCTGCATCCCGCCCGACAGCTGGTCCGGGAACTGGTTGCCGGAGTCCTCGAGCCCGACGAGCTGGAGCACCTCCTCGGCCCGCGCCAGGCGCTTGGCCTTCGGCACGCCCTGCACCTCGAGCCCGAACGCGACGTTGTCGACGACCCGCCGGTGCGCGAGCAGGCCGAAGTGCTGGAAGACCATCGAGACGGTGTGCCGGCGCAGCTCGCGCAGCTCGGCCCGACCCGCCGCCATCACGTCGCGCCCGTCGATCTCGATCGTGCCCGCGGTCGGCTCGATCAGCCGGATCAGCGTGCGGACGAGCGTCGACTTGCCCGAGCCGGAGAGCCCCATCACGACGAAGACCTCTCCCGGCCAGACCTCGATCGAGACGTCCCGGACGGCGATCACGCAGCCGGTCTTCGCGCGCAGCTCGCGGCGCGGCAGATCGACGTCGTCGGAGCCGAGCACCCGTTCGGCACGCGGGCCGAAGATCTTCCAGATGCCCTCCGCTCGAATCAGCGGTGGGCCGTCGCGAGACACACGCGGCGCTGCAGCGCTCGTCACGGCGGTCGCGCTCAGATTGTCCTCTCCCTCATCTGCAACCTTGATTGAACAACGTTCCGGCCGGGGTTTCCACCCTCCGGCCTCCCGTGTGATCGAATCGGCTCGTGCTCGTCGGGCTTGGCCACGTCGATCTCGTCTGCCGCGACCTGGCGCGCTCGCTCGCGTTCTACGCGGCCGTGCTCGGGCCGCTCGGACTCGAGCCGCCCACCCTCTTTCCGGGCGAGCGCGGCGAGCAGATCCACTACCTCCGCTTCCCGGCCGAGGGCTCCGGCTCGCTCGGGCTCCGCCAGGCCTCCGGGCCGGAGGCGGCGCAGCAGTTCGAGCTCTACGCTCCGGGCCTTCACCATCTCGCGCTCGCGGTCGAGGCGCGTGAAGACGTCGACATCGCCCACGCTGCGGCCGTCACGGCCGGCGCCCGCGTGCTCCACGCCCCGCGCGCCTTCCCGGAGTACCGCCGCGACTACTACGCGACCTTCTTCCTGGATCCGGACGGATTCCGCATCGAGGTGGCGACGAGCCGGGACGCCCGGCTGCCTTAGAGGGTCACCACCACGGTCTTCGGCTCGGTGAACGTCTCCATCGCCTGGCGTCCGCCGACACGGCCCACCCCGGACCTCTTGCCCGAACGCCCACCGAACGGCAGGTGGCTCTCCCAGTAGTTCGTCGACTCGTTGATGTTCACCCAGCCGGCGTCGACAGCCTCGGCGAAGCGCAGGCCGCGAGCCAGATCGCCCGTCCAGACTGCGGTGAGGAGCCCGTACGGAGACGCGTTCGCGATCTCGAGCGCTTCCTCGTCGCTAGCGATGGTCGTGATCGGAACGACCGGTCCGAAAGTCTCCTCGCGAGCGACCTCCATCTCCTCGGTGACGCGGTCGAGCACCGTCGCCTGCCAGTAGAGCCCGGTCGGGAAGCCCTCAGCGCGGGTGCCACCCGCAATCAGCTCCGCGCCGCGGTCGAGCGCGTCGGACACGTGGTGGTCCATCTTCTCCGCCGTGGGCTCGTTGTTGAGCGGGCCCATCGTCGTCTCGGGGAGCAGCGGATCGCCGAGCCGGATCTCGCGCTCCACTGCCGCGCGCAGCCGTTCGACGAACTCGTCGTGCACGGCCTCGTGGACGAGGAATCGCTCCCCCGCCGTGCAGCTCTGGCCGGCGCAGAGGAAGGAGGCCACCAGGCTCGCCTCGGCCGCCGCGGCCACGTCGGCGTCCTCGAGCACGACCATCGGCCCGTTGCCGCCGAGCTCGAGCAGCATGGCCTTCCCGGCCGCCCGGGTCGCCACCTTCAGGCCCGTGTCGACCGAGCCGATGAAGCCGATCGCGTGCGTGCCCCGGCTGCCGGCGATCTCGTCGCCCACGACGGCGCCGTGGCCGGTGACCATCGAGAAGACGCCGGCGGGCAACTCGGCGTCGACGATGCACTCCGCGAGCTTCACCGCGCAGACCGAGGTCGACGAGGCGGGCGCCCAGACGACGGCGTTCCCGGCCGCGAGCGCAGGCGCGAGCAGCTCGGCGGGCATCGTGTAGGGCCAGTTCCAGGGCGTGATCACGCCGACGACGCCGCGCGGGACGCGGTAGCCGAGGATCCGCTTCGACGCGTCGACCGACGGCGGCATCGACCCCTCCAGCCGCTTGACGTCGGCAGCGGCCATCCGCCAGTACTCGATCAGCTCGTCCACCTCGCCGTAGGCCTCGCTGTGCAGCGGCTTGCCCTGGTCGAGCGTCAGCGTCAGCGCCAGCTCGTCGCGGCGCTCGACGATCAGGTCGGCGACCCGCTCCATCGCCGCGGCGCGCCCGAAGGCCGAGAGGCGCGACCAATCACGCCACGCGCCGTTCGCCGCCGCGATCGCCTTCTGCGCATCCTCGCGCGTCCCCTCCGGCACGGAGCCGAGCGACTCGCCGCTCGCGGGGCTCGTCGCCTCGATGCGAGCGTCCCCGTCGACCCACGCGCCGCCGATCACCATTCCGTAGTCCTGCGTGGTGACGCTCACCCGAAGGCCCTCGTGTAGATGCCCACGTAGTCGTCGACGGCGAGGACGCGCGGGTTGCCGAGCGTCTGCGGATCGTCGTAGGCGATCTGGGCGAGCAGCGGAATCTCGTCCTCCGAGAAGCCGAGCTCGACCATCGTCGGAATGCCGACGTCGTCGACGAGACGCTCGAGCACCTCCACCCCCGCGTACGCCGCCTGGTCGATGTCCATTCCCGCCGTCTCGACGCCGAGCGCGAGCGCGATGCGCGCATAGCGCTCCGGCGCCGCGGGCACGTTGAACTCGCAGACGGGACCCAGCACGCGCGCGGTGAGCGCGCCGTGCGGGCAGTCGTGCACGCCGCCTGCGGACTGGCTCATCGCATGCGCGGCGCCCGCGCTCTCGGTGCCGTAGCTCATCCCGCCGAGCGTCGCCGCGTGGGCCATGTGCGTCCGCGCCTCGAGGTTCGAGCCGTCCTCGACCGCGGCGCGCAGCCAGCCGCCGACGAGCTCGATCGCGTGCAGCGCGACCGCGTCGTTGAAGGGCTGGTGGTAGTCGCAGGTGTAGCACTCGATCCCGTGCGAGAGCGCATCGAGGCCGGTCGCGGCGGTGACCGCGGGCGGCAGCCCCAGCATCAGCTCCGGGTCGATCACGGCCGCGTGCGCCCCGATCAGCGGCGTGCCGCCGACGTTGAACTTGATCTGCCGCTCGTGGTCTGTGATCACGGCCCAGAGCGTCACCTCGCTGCCGGTCCCCGCGGTAGTCGGGATCGCCACGAGCGGCGGCAGCCGCTGCGTGATCGGCACGCCGCCGTACTCGTAGTCGAGGATCGAGCCGCGGTGCACGACCTCGACCCCGATCGCCTTGGCCGCGTCGATCGAGGAGCCGCCGCCGAGCGCGACGAGGCCGTCGCAGCCCTGCTCGCGGTAGGCGGCGCTGCCCTCGCCGACGAGCTCGATGTCGGGATTCGGCCGCACGCCGTCGAAGAGCACGGGGTCGTCGAGCAGGGCGAGCGCGGGCTCGACGAGCCCAGCGGCGAGCACTCCCTTGTCGGTGACGAGGAGCGGCCTCCGAACGCCGAGCTCGCGGCACAGCTCGCCCAGCCGGGCGACGGCGCCGGGGCCGTGCACCATCCGCGTCGGCACCTCCACCGACCTCACCGTGTCGACGTCCACGCTCACGCTTTCAGTCTCTCAGTCTCCGAGCTCGGCGCGTCGCCTGGTCACGTACTCCTCGAGCTGCGCGCGGATTCCCTCGTCGAGCGGCGGCTGCTCGTACTCCTCGAGCGTCTTGCGCCAGATGTCGCCCGCCCGCTCGGCGGCGTCCTGGGAGCCGTTCTTCTTCCAGCGCTCGAAGTTCTCGGTCGACGAGAGGAGCGGACGGTAGAAGCACTCGCGGAAGCGCTCGAGCGTGTGCGCCGCGCCGAGGAAGTGGCCCCCGTGGCCGACCTCCTGGTGGGCACCCCACGCGAGGCTCGCCTCGTCCACCTCGAGCGGCGTGAACTCCTCCTTCAACATTCGCAGGATCTCGATGTCGATCACGAACTTCTCGTAGCACGACACGAGGCCGGATTCGAGCCAGCCGGCGGAGTGCATCACCCAGTTCGCTCCCGCGAGGAACGTCGGGAGCATCGTCATCATCGCCTCGTAGGCCGCCTGCGCGTCTGCGGTCTGGCTCGCGGTGAGGCCGCCGCCGCTCCGCCACGGGAGGCCGAAGTGGCGCGCGATCTGCCCCGTGCAGAGGAGGCCCACGGCCGACTCGGGAGTGCCGAAGCTGGGCGAGCCCGATTGCATGTCGGTGTTCGAGAGGAACGAGCCGAAGATCACGGGCGTGCCCGGCCGGATCAGCTGCGCGAGCGCGATCCCAGCCAGCGCCTCGGCCATCTGCTGCGTCAGCGCGGCCGGGATCGAGACCGGCGACATCGCACCCATCAACAGGAACGGAGTGATCACGACGGGCTGGCCGGCGCGGACGTACTCGAGCATCGCGCCGAGCATCCGGTCGTCGTAGCGCAGCGGCGAGTTGACGTTGATCAGCGAGATCGAGACCGGCGTCTCCTCGATCGCCTCGCGGCCTCCGAACAGGATCTCTCCCATCGCGATCGTGTCCACTGCGTTCGGGCCGGAGGTGACCGAGCCCATGTACGGCTTGTCGGTCAGCGTCTGGAGCGCGTAGACCATGTCCAGGTGGCGCGAGTCGAGCGGCGTGTCGTCCGGCTCGCAGATCGTCCCGCCTGCGGAGTCGAGCTGGGGGAAGGCCTGCGAAAGGCGGCAGAAGTTCTCGAAGTCGGCCATCGACGCGTTCCGCCGCTCCTCTCCCTCACGCACGAACGGCGGCCCGTAGACGGAGGCGAACGCCATCGAGTCGTCGCCGATGTGGATCGAGTGCTCCGGGTTGCGCGCCTGGACCTCGAACGAGCGCGGCGCCTTCGCGACCTGCTCGAGCACGAAGTCGGGGTCGAGCTTGACGAGGAACCCGTCCACGTCCTGCCCGGCCTTCTCGAACTCGGCCGCAGCCTCCGGCATCGTGAACTCGATCCCGAGCTCGGACACGATCCGGCGCCAGCCGCCGTCGAGCGTCGCGACGGCGTCCTCGGAGAGGATCTCGTAGCGCGGCATCTTGTTCACGAACACGTCGTGGGCTCCAGCGCGCGGTTCAGCATGTGGGACGATCGTCTCACCCCGTGAGCCTAAACGCAATTCGTGCGACTCGCCGATCAGCCTCCCGGCCCAGGCCACGGCAGGCGCAGCGATGCGACCTCACGGCCGTTCGCGTCCCGCCCGAGGAGGACCGTCGGACGGCGCCCCGTCACGTAGTCTCGCGGCTCGACCTCGTACAAGACCCAGCCGTCGTGCAAGGAGACGTCTGCACGCCTTCCGTCCTGGTACCGAAGCTCGAGGCTTGCGATGTCCGAGCCGACGGGGCCGACGAGGAGCAGGATCCCGCCGGGCGCGCCACCGTAGTTCATTGCACCGACGGCGATCTCCGTCGCCCCCGGCGGTGGGACCGAGCAGCCACGGTTCGCTGCCGTACGGTCCGAGCGGACGATCTGGCAGTAACCGCCGTCACTCGCGTCTGCGACGAACAGACGAACGCCCTCTGCGCCGTTCCTGGCCTGGATGGAGGCGATCTCTCGCGCCTTGGTCACCTGGTGCGGCGGCCGCGTCGGCGACGGCAGTCCGCCCGCCCGCAGGAATGGGCGCCGCTCGAGGACGGTCCCATCCTTGGCATACGAGATGAATCCGTCGGGCCAGTTCGGGAGCTCCGCCAGGAACGTGCGGCCGGTGAGCGGCACGTCGACGACACGCTCACCGAAGGCGAGAGCGACGCGCGCGACGCCGTCGCCGGCTCGTCCCGAGAACAGCCTCACCTGCTTGCCCTCGTATTCCTGTTCGCCGAAGGCGTAGAACGATTGACCGCTCTCGCCGCCGCAGACGCTGCCGATGTTCAGGCGACCCTGATAGCCGCGGTCGCCCTCGATCCAGGTCGAGACACATCCGCCGCGGCTGTTCGGCGACGAGAAGAGGTAGACGCGACCGACCGAGCTGTCGAGCACCGCAGCGACCGTTGCCTGGTCGAGCTTAGGGTCGTCGGGATGCGGGACCGGGATGAGCTCCGCACTGTGGCCAAAGCGCGCGGGTTGCTCCCGCACCTCGGGCGGCGCCGGGTCGCCGACGATCAACTCACGGACGATGCCGTAGGCCGCGCCGGCGGCGACCCCAGCCGCGGCGAACGCCAGCACGACTGTCCAGCGGCGCCGCGTCCGGCGCTTCCGCACTGCCTCGCGAAGCACGCCCCGTGCGTGCTCACGGGCGTCTCCAGGCGAGGCGTCCTCCAGGCGGAAGTCCTTCAGCTGTGCGAACTCATCCATCGAGCGCCTCCTCGTGCTCCAGCGCGGCACGAACGTGCGCACGCGCGCGATGCAGCCGCGAGCGAACGGTGCCCAGTGGGACCTCGAGCGCCGCGGCAATGTCCTCGTACGACAGGTCAGCCCAGGCGAAGAGGAGCAAGACGTCGCGCTCGTCCAGCGCCAGCGCACCCAGAGCGTCGGCAATGCGCCCGTCCGCCGTCTCTCGTTCGGTCGCCGCCACGTCGAGCCGCGCGAACGCCCGTAGCCGTCGTTCCTCGTCGCGGTGGTGGCGGCGCAGAAGGTTTTGTGCGATCCCGAAGAGCCAGGCGCGCGGATCCCCCCGAGCGGCGTCGTACCGGCCCCGCGCGGCAAACGCGCGCGCAAACGTCTCCGCCGCGAGGTCGCGAGCGAGCTCCGGACCGATGCGCCGGGCCAGGTAGCCGTAGACGGCGTCGAAGTGGAGCTCGAACAGCTCCTGGAACCTCTCGGTGTCCATCGTCCCCTACTTACCCGCGAGGCCCGCAAAAGTTCCGGAGGCCGGCGCGACTTGCGCTTGTGAAACACAGGTTCCATAATGTGGTTATGGCCGGTACCCAGGCGATCGACCGGGCCGCGCAGCTGCTCGTGCGCGTGGTGGAGAGCGCGCGTCCGCTCGGAGTCGGCGAGCTCGCCGAGAGCACCGAGCTGCCCAAGAGCACCACGTCACGGCTCCTCGCCGCGCTCGAGCGGCAAGGCCTCCTGCAACGCGACGGCGACCGCGGGCCGGTGCGGCCGGGTCCCGTCCTCCTCCGCTTCGCGCAGCGGACCGAGCCCGACGTCACGCTGGTCGATCTCGCCGACGGGCATCTCGACGCGCTCGCGGAGGAGAGCGGCGAGACCGTGAACCTCGGCGTGCCGACGCCGCTCGGCGTCGACCAGCTCTCCCAGCGGGACAGCCGCCATTTCATCGGCTCCACCAACTGGGTCGGGAAGCGCGTCCCGTACAACCTCACGGCGAACGGCAAGGTCTTCCTCGCCTGGGGCGCGGCCGCCTCCGAGCACGGCAACGCCGAGGATCTGGGAGCCATCCGCGCGCGCGGCTACGCGGTCGCCGTCGACGAGCTCGAGGTCGGCCTGACCGCGGTCGCCGCACCCGTCTTCGGGGGCGATGGCAGCGCAGTCGCGGCGCTTTCCATCTCGGGCCCCACGATCCGCCTCACGCGCGGCCGCATCGAGGAGCTCGCGCCCGGGCTCGTCCAGCACGCGCACGCACTCTCCCGCCAGCTCGGCCACCAAGACGACAAGCGAGGTGCCGCATGACGCACGACGAGATCCTCCAAGGGCTCTACGACCACACGCTCGTCGGCGATGCGCCCGAGGTGAAAGAGCTCGTCGAGCGCGGGCTCGAGGATCAGATGGAGCCCGAGTCGATGCTCTACGACGCGCTCATCCCCTCGCTCGAAGAGGTCGGAGCGCGGTTCGAGCGCGGCGACTACTTCGTCCCGGAGATGCTGATCGCCGCGCGGGCGATGCAGGGAGCGCTCGACATCCTCCGCCCGCTGCTCGCGGAAACGGGTGCGCGCCAGGTGGGCACCTTCGTGATGGGCACGGTCAAAGGTGACGTGCACGACATCGGCAAGAACCTCGTCAACATCATGCTCGAGGGCGCCGGCTTCACCGTCATCGACCTCGGCGTGAACGTGGCGCCGGAGAAGTTCGTCGAGCAGATCGTGGAGCACAAGCCCGACATCGTCGGCTTCTCCGCCTTCCTCACGACGACGATGCCGATGTTCAAGGCGAACATCAACGCGCTCGAGAAGGCGGGGCTGCGCGGCGAGGTGATCGTGATGGTCGGCGGGGCACCGGTGACGCAGGAGTACGCGGACGCCGTCGGCGCCGATGGCTACGCGGCCGATGCGTCGACTGCGGTCCGCCTCGCAAAAGCCCTGATCGAGCAGGGCCGGCAGGCCGCGGTTCCCGCGTGAAGGGACTTGCGACGATCGAGCACGCGGTCAAGGCGCCGCTGTTCGGCTGCCGCATGTGCGGCCAGTGCGTCCTTCACTCGACCGGGCTGACGTGTCCGATGACCTGCCCGAAGCAGCTCCGAAACGGGCCGTGCGGCGGCGTCCGCGCCAACGGCGGCTGTGAGGTGAAGCCCGAGATGCAATGCATCTGGCTGAAGGCTTGGGACCGCGCCGAGCGGTTGCCCTGGACGGAGGAGTTCCACGAGCTGCGCCCGCCGGTCGACAACCGGCTCTGGGGCACGTCGTCCTGGGCGAACTGGGTGACGAAGCGCGACCGCCAGACCCCGGCCGGCTGGGACGCGGAGCACTAGATGTCGCGGCTCGAGGATGCTCTCGGAGCGGGCCGGCTCGTTCTCACCGCGGAGCTGGGCGCGGTCGAGAACGACCTCGGCTCCATCGCGCGCTACCTGGAGCCGATGGCGCCCTACCTCGACGCCGTCAACGCGACCGACAACACCGCCGCCCATGCGCACGCCTCGGCGCTCGCCCTCGCCCTCGCGATCAAGGCGTGTGGCGAGGAGCCCGTCCTCCAGCTCGTCTGCCGCGACCGCAACCGCCTCGCGCTGCAGTCCGAGATCGTCGGAGCGGCGCTGCACGGGATCGAGAACATCTGCTGCCTGACCGGGGACGACGTGACGGCAGGCGACGAGCCCGAGGCGAGGCGCGTCTTCGACCTCGACAGCCCGCAGCTGCTCGAGACGGCCCGCGGCATCGGGGAGGGCCGCTACCTCTCAGGCCGCTCGCTCGTGCCGGCCCCGCACCTCTTCCTCGGCGCGGTCGAGAACCCGGGCGCGCCGCCGTACGAGCGGCGTGTGGAGCGTGCCTGGAAGAAGGCCCGGGCCGGCGCGCGCTTCCTCCAGCTCCAGCTCTGCTTCGAACCAGAGCGGGTCGAGCGGTTCGTGGCCGAGGCCGTGCGCGCGAAGCTGACCGAACGCGTGTCGCTGCTGCCGTCAGTCGTGATCGTCCGCAGCGCCAAGGCGCTCCGCTTCATCGACGAGAAGGTGCCCGGAATCTCGGTCCCGGAGGCGACGATCGCCAGGGTCGAGCGCGGCGCCGACCAGCAGGAAGCCGCCTTCGAGGTCGCCTGCGAGCTCGCCGAGCACGCGCTTGCGCTGCCCGGAGTCGCCGGCCTGCACCTGATCAGCTTCCGCAAGGACGCGGGCATCGCGGCCCTCTGCCGCCGGCTCGGGATCCCGACCAGAGAACAGAGGGGAGCCAGTGGAAACCGTCATCCAGTCACGGTCTAGGACCGTCGTCATCGGACCGGAGCAGCCGTTCTGCATCATCGGCGAGCGGATCAACCCGACCGGGCGCAAGGCATTCCAGGCGCTGCTCCAGGCGGGCGATCTCTCCCAGCTCGAGCTCGACGTCCCAGAGCAGGTGGCCGGCGGCGCGGACATGCTCGACGTCAACGTCGGCGATCCGCTGGCCGACGAGATCGCGCTGATGGGGCAGGCGGTGCGGCTCGTGCAGAGCCTGACCGATCTGCCGCTCTGTCTCGACTCGTCGGTGATCGAGGCGCTCGAGGCCGGCCTGGAGGCCTACGAGGGCAAGGCGCTCGTCAACTCGGTCACGGGCGAGGACGAGCGCCTCGAGGCGATCCTGCCGCTCGTCGCCAAGCACGGCGCCGCCGTGATCGGCCTCGCGAACGACGAGGACATCCCGATGGAGCCGGAGGTGCGGCTGGCGGTCGCGAAGAAGATCGTCTCCGCCGCGGGCGACTACGGGATCCCGCCGGAGGACGTCGTCATCGACGCGCTCGCGATGCCCGTCGGTGCGCTCCCGAACGCGGTCACGCTCTTCGTCGAGACGTTGACGCTGATCCGCGAGCACCTCGGCGTCAACACGACCTGCGGGGCCTCGAACACGGCGTTCGGGCTGCCGCGCCGGCCGACGCTCGGAGGCGCGTTCCTCTCGATCGCGCAGAGCCATGGGCTGACGTGCGCGATCATGGATTCACGTTCCCCCGAGTGCGTCGACGCCGTGCGGGCCGGCGACCTCCTGCTCGGCCGCGACGAATGGGGCGCGCGCTGGATCGCGTCGTTCCGCGAGAAACAGGCGGCCGCGGCGTCGTGAGCGCAGCCGAGATCCTTCGCGTGGTACCGCAGAAAGACCGTGTCCTGCTGCGCTTCGAGCCGACCGGCGACAACGGCACGCCTGCCAAGGAGGCGCGCGTCCCGGCCGGGACGACGCTCTTCGACGCCGCCAGCTGGAACGGAATCGCAATCGACTCGACCTGCGGCGGCCACGGCACCTGCAAGAAGTGCAAGGTGCGCGTCGTCGACGGGAAGGTGCCGCTCTCGTCCGTCGATCCGCGCGCGTTCTCGATCGAGGAGCTGAAAGCCGGCTGGCGGCTCGCCTGCCGCGCGCCCGCCGAGGAGGACCTCGTCATCGAGGTACCGCCGCTCTCGTCGCGGCCGAAGGCGGCGCTCGTCGGCGTCGGCCGACACGTGATCCTGCGGCCCGCCGTCCAGAAGCGCTTTCTCGAGCTCGAGGAGCCGACGCTCGAGGATCAGGCTTCCGATCTCGAACGCGTGCTCGCCGCGATGGACGACCTGGAGCTGCGAGTGCCGCTGGAGGTCGTGCGCACGCTCGGGGGCACGCTGCGCGCCGCCGACTTCAAGGTGACGGCCGTCCTCTGCGACGACCTGCTGCTCGACATCGAGGCGGGCGACACGACCGGGCGGACCTTCGCGATCGCCTTCGACCTCGGGACGACCACCGTCGTCGCGAACCTGCTCGACCTCGAGACGGGCTCACCGCTCGCGGTGCAGTCCCAGCTGAACAAGCAGCAGCCCTTCGGCGCCGACGTGATCTCGCGCGTCTCGGCGACGATGCTCGACCCCGACGCGCTCGCGCTGCTCCAGAACCGCGCGCACGAGACGCTCGACGAGCTCGCGCAGGAGGTGTGCGAGGAGGCCGGCGTGCCCCCGGGCGAGATCTACGAGGTCTCGGTCACCGGCAACCAGACGATGATCCAGATCGCGCTCGGAATCGACCCCGAGCCGCTCTCGATGGCGCCGTTCACGATGGCCGCCGCGACGCTGCCAGCCGCCACGGCGGCCGACTTCGGCGTTCGCGTCCACCCGCGCGCGCCGGCCGTGCTCTTCCCGGCGATGGGCGCCTACGTCGGCGGCGACATCGTCGCCGGCCTGCTCGCGACAGGGCTCACGCTCGACCGGCGGATCCGGCTCTTCATCGACGTCGGCACGAACAGCGAGATCGCGCTCGGCTCCTCGGCGCGCGCGCTCGCCACGGCCGCACCGGCGGGGCCGGCGTTCGAGGCCGCACAGATCAAGTGCGGCATGCGCGCCGCCGACGGCGCGATCGAGGGCGTGAAGATCCGCGACGGCGAGATCGAGCTGACCGTGATCGGCGACGTCGAGCCCGTGGGCATGTGCGGCTCGGGCCTCGTCGACGCCGTCGCCGAGCTCGTCGGGGCCGGGCTCCTCGACCGCTCGGGACGCTTCGTGCTCGGGGAGTCGGAGCGGTTCGGGAAGATCGGCGAGGAGAACGTCTTCCACTTGAGCGACGAGGTCTATCTCTCCCAGCGCGACGTGCGGGAGCTGCAGTTCGCCAAGGCGTCGATCGCGACCGGCTGGAACCTGCTCTGCCGCGACCTCGGGATCGCACCCGAGGAGATCGCGCAGGTGCTGCTCGCGGGTTCGTTCGGCTCCTACCTCTCGGCCGCCAGCGCCGTGAAGATCGGTCTCGTCCCCAAGCTGCCATTGACACGCATTGTCTCGGCGGGCAACGTCGCCGGTGAGGGCGCGAAGATCGTCTCGCTCTCGGTGCAGGAGCGCGCGGCTGCGGCCGCGATCGTCGAGGAGGTCGAGTACGTCGAGCTCTCCGGCCGCGCCGACTTCAACGACCTGTTCGTCGACCAGCTGGCGTTTCCAGTTTGAGCGTCGGGGTGGTTGCGTGCGGAGCGCTCGCGCTCCACGTCCGCCGGCTCGCGCTCGACCGCGGCTGGGACGTCGAGATCCGCGCGCTGCCGCCGCAACTCCACAACCGCCCCGAGCGGATCGCCGCGGCCGTCGACTCGGAGCTGCGCTCGCTCGACTGTGACCGGCTCGCGGTCGCATACGCGGACTGCGGCACCTACGGCGCGCTCGACGAGGTGCTGCGCGAGCACGGTGCGAAGCGCCTCCAGGGAGACCACTGCTACGACGTGCTCGCCCGCGACGAGGTGCGCGAGGCGCTCGCCGAGCAGCCGGGCACGTACTTCCTGACCGACTTCCTCGTGAAGACCTTCGACTCGAGCGTCGCCCGGCCGCTGCGTCTCCCTGAGCTTCGCGACGCCTACTTCGCCAACTACACACGGGTGCTCTGGCTCGCCCAGGAGCCGACAGCGGAGCTCCTCGTTCAGGCCGAGCACGCCGCCGAGATCATGGGTCTGCGGCTCGAGATCCGCGAGGTCGGGACGGGTGGTCTGGAGCGTCAGCTCGAACAACTCGTAGGATCTCCGGACTGATGGCGGCCTTCCCCGAAAGCGCGAAGGCTGTCGTCGTCGGCGCCGGCATCGTCGGCAACAGCCTCGTTCACCACCTCGCGCGGCTCGGCTGGCGCGACCTCGTGCTGCTCGACAAGGGTGCGCTCCCGAACCCGGGCGGCTCGACCGGGCATGCGTCCAACTTCATCTTCCCGGTCGACCACTCGAAGGAGATGACCGCGCTCACGCGGGACTCGACGAACCAGTACATCGATCTCGGCGTGCACACGGTCAGCGGCGGGATCGAGGTCGCGCGCAACCAGGAGCGGCTGGAGGAGTTCAACCGGCGCATGACGTCGTCGATCTCGTGGGGCGAGCCGTCGGAGCTGCTGACGCCGGCGCAGGTGAAGGATCTCGTGCCGTACATCAACGAGGAGATCGTCGTCGGCGCCTTCTACACTCCGGGCGTCGGCGTCGTCGACTCCCTCCGCGCCGGCACGCTGATGCGCGAGGCTGCGCAATCGCTCGGCGCGCTGACGATCTCCGCGAGCACCGAGGTGACCGGGATCGACGTCGAGAACGGCCGCGTTCGGCGCGTGCACACCGACAAGGGCCCGATCGAGACGGAGTACGTCTTCGTCTGCTGCGGCGTCTGGAGCCCGCGGATCGCGACGATGGCCGGTGCGGCGATACCGCTCACGCCCGCCGTCCATCAGATGATCAGCGTCGGCCCGATCCCGCTCTTCGAGGAGACCCCGGGCGAGATCTTCTTCCCGATCGTGCGTGACGTCGACACGAACATGTACGAGCGTCAGAACGGCAGCGACATGGAGGTCGGGTCCTACGCGCACCGGTCGATCCTGATGGACCCGGACGAGATTCCGTCGATCGAGGAGTCCGCCCTCTCTCCGACCGAGCTTCCCTTCACCTCCGAGGACTTCGACGTGCAGCTGGAGCAGGCGCTCGAGCTGATGCCCGAGATCCTCACCGTCGAAGGTGCCGGGATCCGCCACGCGATCAACGGCCTGCTCTCGCTGACCCCGGACGGGATGCCGATCCTCGGCGAGACGCCCGAGGTGAAGAATCTCTGGTCGGTGGCCGCAGTCTGGATCAAGGAAGGACCGGGAATCGCGCGCGCCGTCGCCGAGTGGGTCGTCGAGGGCGCCTCCGAGATCGACGTGCACGGCGCCGACATCGCCCGCTTCCACCCCGGCCAGCGCGAGCAGCGTCACGTCGACGCGCGCGCATCCGAGGGCTTCAACAAGACCTACGGGATCGTGCACCCCTCGGAGCAGTGGGAGAGCAACCGGAACGTTCGCGTCAGCCCGTTCCACCCGCGCGAGCAGGAGCTCGGCGCCGTCTTCTTCGAGACGGCCGGCTGGGAGCGCCCCTGGTGGTACGAGTCGAACGCAGCGTTGCTCGAGGAGTACGGCGACCGGGTGATGCCGCGCGAGGCCGAGTGGGAGTCGCGCTGGTGGTCGCCGATCGTGAACGCCGAGCACCTGGCGATGCGGGACCGGGTGGCGATGATCGACCTGACCGCCTTCCACATCCTCGACGTCAGCGGCCCCGGCGCGCTGGAGGCCCTCCAGCACATCGCGCTCGGCGAACTCGACGTCGAGCCGGGACGCGTCGTCTACACGCCGATCCTGGACCACAACGGCGGCTTCAAGGCGGACCTGACGATCATGCGGCTGGAGCCGGAGCTCTTCCGGATCGTCACCGGCGCAGCACACGGGATGGCGGACCGGAAGTGGTTCTCCGACCGGCTGCCGCAGGACGGCTCGGCGCAGCTCACGGACGTGACCGAGGACTGGTGCACGGTCGGCGTCTGGGGGCCGCGGGCACGCGACCTCGTCGCCTCGGTGACGAGCGACGACGTCTCGCACGCGGGCTTTCGCTTTGCGCGCTGCCGCGAAGTCGAGCTGGGAGGCGTGCGCGCGCTGGCCTCGCGGATCTCCTACGTCGGCGAGCTCGGCTGGGAGATCTATGCGCCGATGGCGAACGGAGCTGCGCTCTGGGACGTCCTCTGGGAAGCCGGGCAGCCGCTCGGCGTGGTGCCGGCGGGCATCGGCGTGTACGGGACGACCGGGCGGATCGAGAAGGGCTACCGCGCCTACGGCGCCGAGCTCGAGTCCGAGTACAACGTCGCCGAGGCCGGGATGACTCGCCCCAAGGTCAAGGAGCACGACTTCGTCGGCAAGGAGGCGTACCTGCGCCACAAGGAAGAGGAGCCGGCCGCGATCATGTCCACCTTGACCGTCGACGACCCGACCTCGTCGTCCGGCGTCAAGCGGTACATGCTCGGGCGCGAGCCGATCCTGACCCCCGACGGCGAGCGGATCGTCGACCGCAAGGGCCGCCCCTCGTACGTCACCTCCACCGGCTCCGGCCCGTCCGTCGGCAAGCACGTGCTGATGGCCTACCTGCCGCCAGAGCACGCGGTCGAGGGCAAGCAGCTGCTCGTCCAGTACATGGGCGAGCGCTACCCCGTGACGGTGGCCGTCGCCGGCTCGACGCCGCTCTTCGACCCGGAGAACACCAGAGTCAGGAGTTGACCCTGAACGTCGCCGTCTGCATCAAGCGCGTCCCGGAGACGGGCGCGCGGATCACGCTCACTGCGGACGAGCAGGAGATCGACACCAGCTACCTCGGCTTCACGATCAGCCCGCACGAGGAGTGCGCGGTCGAGGAGGCGCTGCGGCTCGTCCAGCTGCACGGCGGCACGACGACCGCGGTGACGCTCGGACCGCCGGCCGCCGCCGAACAGCTGCGGAACGCCGTCGCGATGGGAGTCGAGTCGGCGCTGCTGCTCGTGACGGAGCGGAGCGACTGGGATCCGCAGGCGACCGCCGCCGCCCTGACGGAGGCGCTGCGCGACGGCGGGCACGACCTCCTCCTCTTCGGCAACGAGTCGGCCGATTCTGGCGGCTATCAGGTCGGAATCCGCGTCGCGCACGCGCTCGGCCTTCCGTGCGTGACAGGGGTGAAGCACATCGAGATCGCCGACGGCACGGCGACCGTCCGTCGCGAGGAGGGAGGCGGCTGGGAGATCTTCGAGGTGACGCTGCCGGCGGTCCTGACCGTCAAGGAAGGCATCAACCTCCCGCGCTACGCGTCGCTCCCGGGCCGGCTGCGCGCGAAGAAGACCGAGATCGCACTGGTCGAGCCGGCGTGGCGCGAAGGCGATCTTCGCAAGCAGCGGCTCGTCGTCCCCGAGGAGCAGGGCTCGCACGTCGAGATGCTCGGGGATGGCCGTGCGGCCGCGCCACGCATCGTCGACGTGCTGAAGGAGCTCGGAGTCGCATGATCCTCTGCCTCGTCGAGCCCGGACAGCTCTCGCGCGAGGCGCTTGCGTTCGCGCAGCGGCTCGGGCCGGTGCAGGCGTTCTCGATCGACGCGGGAGAGGCCTACGCTCCCGGCGCCTGGGCGACCGCGATCGTCCAGCTGATCGAGCAGCATTCGCCGGACGCTGTCGTCGCGGCGGCGAGCGACCGCGGCCAGGAGGCCATGGCACACGCAGCGGCGCGACTCGACCTGCCGCTCGCCGCGAACTGCGTCTCGGCCGAGCCGGGCGAGCCGTGGCGGGTCGTGCGCCAGCGCTGGGGCGGCAGCCTGCTCGAGGAGGCGACCCTCTCCGGCGCGGTGAAGCTCCTGACCGTCGCGCAGCACGTCGTCGGGGCCGCCGACCCGGTCCCGGTGGAGCCGTTCACGCCCGAGCTCTCGGAGGCCGACCTCGCCGTGCGGGTCGTCCGGCGTGAGGAGCCGCCGCCCGGCACCGTCTCCCTCACCGACGCCCGGGTCGTCGTCGGCGGCGGCCGTGGCGTGGGGAGCGCAGAGGGCTTCGAGCTCCTCGAGGAGCTCGCGGAGCTGCTCGGAGGCGCCGTCGGCGGCTCGCGTGTCGTGACGAACCTCGGCTGGCGCGCGCACGCCGACCAGGTCGGCCAGACCGGCGCCAGGATCGCCCCCGACCTCTACATCGCCTGCGGGATCAGCGGCGCGATCCAGCACATCGTCGGGTGCAAGGGAGCGAAGAAGATCCTCGCCATCAACAAGGACCCGCATGCGCCGATGATCGCGCGCTCGGACTACGCGGTCGTGGGAGACCTGCACGAGGTCGTTGCAGCCGTGATCGAGGAGCTGCGGCGCTAGAAGAGTCCGACCGTCTTGCCGTCCGCGTCGATGTCGACGTTGAACGCGGCCGGGTTCGCGCTCAGCCCCGGCATCGTCTGCATCGTCCCGCAGAGAGCGACGAGCCAGCCGGCGCCGGTGTAGGCCCGGACGTCGCGCACCGTCACCTCGAAGCCGGTCGGCGCATTCGTGAGCGCCGGGTCGTGTGAGAGCGAGAGATGCGTCTTGGCCATGCAGATCGGCAGCCGGTCGAGGCCGCCGGCCGTGTACTGCTTGATCTTGTCCTTCGCGGTCTGGAGGAAGAGGACGCTGCCGGCGCCGTAGACGCGGGTCGCGATCGCCTCGATCTTCTCCGCGATCGGCGCCTCGATCGGGTAGGTGAACTCAAACGCGTTCGGATGCTCGGCGGCATCGACGACCGCCTCCGCCAACGATGCGGCTCCCTCGCCCCCACGCTCGAAGGCCTCGTTCAACTCGGCTGCGTGCGCGCCCTGCTCCAATGCCAGCCGCCGAACGAGCGCGACCTCCTCGTCCGTGTCGCCCGGGAAGCGGTTGACCGCGACGACGGCACGCAAGCCGAACCCGGCCACGATCTCCAGATGCCGCCGCATGTTCTCCGCGCCCCGCTCGATCGCCTCGAGGCCGCCGTCGGGGTCGCCGCCGTGGTGCTTGAGCGCCTTCGCCGTCGCAACCAGCACGACAGCGCTGGGACTGAGCCCGCCCGCGCGACAGACGATGTTCAGGAACTTCTCCATCCCCATGTCCGCGCCGAAGCCGGACTCCGTCACCACGTAGTCGCCCAGCTTCAACGCGACCAGGTCGGCGACGAGCGAGTTGTTGCCGTGGGCGATGTTCGCGAACGGGCCGCAGTGGACGAGCGCCGGCTGCCCCTCGAGCGTCTGCACGAGATTCGGCTTCAGCGCGTCCTTGAGCAGCACGGCCATCGCACCCGCGGCCCTGAGCTGCTCGGCGAGCACGGGCTCTCCGTCGAAGGTGTACGCGACGGTGATCGCGCCGAGCCGCTCGCGCAGGTCGTGCAGATCGCGCGCGACGGCGACGATCGCCATCACCTCCGAGGCGGCCGTGATGTCGAAGCCGGACTGGCGCGGGTAGCCGTTGGCGCGCCCGCCGAGGCCGAGTGCGATGTCGCGGAGCGCGCGGTCGTTGATGTCCACGCAGCGGCGCCACCCGACCGAGAGCGGATCGATCCCGAGCTTGTTGCCGTGGAGGATGTGCGCCTCGAGCATCGCGGCGAGCAGGTTGTTCGCGGCGCCGATCGCGTGGATGTCGCCTGTGAAGTGGAGGTTCAGATCCTCCATCGGCACGACCTGTGCGTAGCCGCCTCCCGCGGCTCCGCCCTTGATTCCGAAAACCGGCCCGAGCGAGGCCTCGCGCAGACAGAGCACGGGCTTCTTCCCGATGTGGCCGAGCCCCTGCGTGAGGGAGACGGAGGTGGTCGTCTTGCCCTCGCCCGCCTTCGTCGGCGTGATCGCCGTGACGCAGACGAGCTTCCCGTCCGTGGTCTCGCGGAGGCGCTCGAGGACGCCGAGGTCGATCTTCGCCTTCCTGCGACCGTACGGCTCGACCTCCTCCGGCATGAGGCCGGCCGCGGCCGCGATCTCCTCGATCGGCTGAGGTGTCGCGGCCTGCGCGATCTCGAGGCTGGAAGGCATCTGTGTGCGCATCGGGAGGATGCTAATGCCGTGCGACGGCGCCGACGTGCCGCTCGTACGCGCCCGACTCCACGATCTCCGTGATCTGGGCGATCACGTACTCGAGCTCGGCGTCCGAGGTGAAGTAGTGCGGCCCGATCCTGATGCCCGCGCCGGGGCGGAAGTCGCAGAGGATCTGCCGCTCGGAGAGCTCCTTGTGCACCGCCGGGAACTCCTCCACGTGCACGGTGACCGTGCCGCCGCGGCGCTCGGGCTCGCGTGGGCTCGCGATCCCGAAGCCGGCCGCCTCGGCGAGCCTGATCAGGAGTTCGGTCTGGCGGAGCGAGCTCTCGCGGATCCGCTCGACGCCGATCTCCTCGATCAGGTCGTAGCCGGCCGTGGCCGCGTAGAGCGCCGGCACATTCGGTGTGCCGGTGAGGAAGCGGGCCGCGCCGGGCGCGTAGCGCATCTCCTCCTCGAACGCGAAGGGAGCCTCGTGCGCCTGCCAGCCCGTGAAGGCCGGCTCGAGCCGCTCGGCGAGGTCCGGGCGCACGTAGAGCCAGCCGTTGCCCGGGCCGCCGCAGAGCCACTTGACCGAGCCGCCGACGGCGAAGTCGACGCCGAGGGCGGTGACGTCGAGGGGGACGATTCCGGCCGACTGGTAGGCGTCGAGGATCACGTGGGCGCCGACCTCGTGGGCGCGGCGGACGATCTTCTCCACATCCTGGATCTCGCCGGACTTGAAGAGGACGTGGCTGATCGGGACGAGCAGCGTGCGCTCGTCGATCGCGGCCGCGATCTCCTCGTCGTCCTCGCAGACGACGACCTCGAGCTCGCGCTGCGCCTGGTAGAGGTAGCGGACAGAGGGGAAGTTGCCCCGCTCGTAGACGACGCGGTTCCGCTCCGGCGACGGCCTGAAGCACGAGAGGACGACGGCCTCGGCGATCGCGACGTTCTGGTGCATCACCGTCGAGCCCGCGGGGGCGCCCACGATCCGGCCGATCTGGTCGCCGACCGTCATCGGCATCTCCCACCACCCCTCACCCCAGGCCCGGATGCCACGCTCGCGCCAGGTGCGCGCGTACTCGGCGACCCGCGCCTCGGCCTTCGCCGGCATCGCCCCGAGCGAGTGGTTGATCAGATACGTCGTGTGCTCGAGGATCGGGAACTCCGAGCGATATTCGAGCAACGGCCGCACGGCCGCAGACTATGCTGCGCACGGGTCATGGGCGAAGGGTCAAATCTGAATGAGCCGCCGGTGAAGGGCGTCGACCGCCGGAACGGCGGCGCCGTTGTCGTCCACCTCGTCGGCGAGCTCGACCTCTACAACGCGCCCGAGGTCCGGACTGCGCTCCTCGAGCTCGCGGCGGAGCAGCCGGAGCGGCTCGTCATCGACCTCGCGGAGGTGGCCTTCGTCGACTCGACCGCGCTCGGCGTGCTGATCGAGGCGCGGACGAAGCTCGAGAACCGGCAATCGTTCCTCCTGGCTTCGCCGGGGTTGGAGACCCACCGCGCTCTGACGATCTCCGGCCTCGACCAGCACCTCACCGTGCACGACACGGTCGAGGCGGCGCTCGCAGCGACCCTCGAAGCCTGAACCTCGAGGACTACCCGGTGGCGAGCAGGCGTTCGAGCGTCGGCTCGAGCCCCAGAGAGTCGCGCAGCTCCTCGTAGGAGCGACGCACCTTGGCGCCGGCGGGCTTGCCCATGACCGCGCGAATGAGGACGTTCTTCGCCGTGTGCTCGAGCGCGACGAACTCGACGAGCTGGGCGCGGTAGCCGGCGAGCTCCAGCAACTCGGCGCGGAGCGTGTCGGTGACGAGCGCCGCGAAGCGCTCCTTGGCGAGGCCGTGCCGGAGCAACGGCGCGAGGAGTTCGTTCTCGAGCTGGCGGTAAGCCTCCTTCTGGCAGCAGGGGACGGCGAGGATCGCATCGGCCTGCCAGCGCACCGCCTGCGCGAGCGCCTCGTCGGTCGCCGTGTCGCAGGCGTGCAGGCTGACCACGAGGTCGATCCGACCGGTGGCCTCGAAGCTCGCGATGTCGCCGCGCTCGAAGCGGAGCCCGACGGCGCCGGAGCGCTCCGCGAACGAGGCGCAAGCGGTGATCACGTCCTGCTTCAGATCGAGGCCGACGATCTCCACCTGGCGCCCGCGCAGCTCTGTCAGCAGGTGATGGATCGCGAAGGTGAGGTAGGACTTGCCGCAGCCGAAGTCGACGACGCGCAACGTCCCCTCGGGGCGCAGCGAGGGAACGACGTCGTCGACGAGCTCCAGGAAGCGGTTGACCTGGCGGAACTTGTCGTAGTGGCTCTTGCGCACCTTGCCGTCGGGAGTCATCACCCCGAGCTCGACGAGGAAGGGAACCGGTGTCCCCTCTTCGAGCAGGTACTGCTTCTTCCGGTCGTGCTCCCGTGGCGCGGCCTGCCGGGTCGGCGGCCGGCGGAGCACGGTCTCCCCCAGCACTTGCCAGTCCGCCTCCGCAGCCTGCAGCAGCCCCTGCCCGTAGTCGCCGAGAAGCGCTCCGAGCCGCTCGCGCGCGGCGTCCGGGGCAAGGTTCTCGTGGGTTGTCCGGTCGGGCAGATGGGCGGTGAAGCGGTAGGCCGTCTCGCCCCGCAACTCCACGGGGTCGATTGTCGTCTTCGCCGGGACCTCGGTCGAGCGGGGCTTCGAGAGCACAGCTCGGTGCAGCCGGTCGCCCGCGAAGAGGTCGGTCAGGAGCTCGTCGAGCGCCGCCAACCTACAGACCGGATGCCTCGAGCAGCTTCAGCCAGATCTCGCTCCGCGTCGGGAAGGACGGCACCGCATGGACAAGACGCTCGAGCGGGATCTCGCAGACGACGGCGATCGTCGCCGCGTGCAGCAGCTCGGCGACCTCGACGCCGGTGAAGGTCGCCCCGGCGATGACGCCGCGCACGTCGTCGACGACGAGCCGCGACGTTCCGGGCGCACCGCGGCCGACGAAGCTCGCACCGGCGGTCGAGCCGGTGTCGACATCCACTGCCCGGACAACCATGCCGGCCGCCTCCGCCGACCCGAGGGTGTGGCCCACCGCGGCGACCTGCGGGTCGGTGAAGATCACGCGTGGTGAGAGCGGGCCATCGGAGACGAGGGTCGCCTCGCGGCCCAGGATCGAGTCGGCGGCGAGCCGGCCCTGATACTTCCCCATGTGCGTGAGCAGCGCGCGGCCGTTCGCGTCGCCGATCGCGTAGAGCCAGTCGTGCCTGGAGGAGCGTAGGTTCGAGCCGACCTCGACCGGCTTGCCCGGCTCGAGCCCGATCGTCTCGAGGCCCAGGCTGTCGGTGTTCGGCTTCCGGCCGACGGCAACGAGCAGCTCGGCGCCGGTGGCCGTGGAGCCGTCCTCCATCGTGACCGTCACGTCGCCATCGCGCGCGACCGAGGTGGCGCGACTGTGCGTGCGCACGTCCACGCCCGCCTCGCGCAGGGCAGCCTCCACTTGCCCCGAGGCGAACGGCTCCTCGCGCACGATCACCCGTGGCGCGCCCTCGAGGAGCGTCACCGGCGTCCCGAGCGAGACCCACGCCTGCGCAAGCTCGACGCCGACGACGCCGCCGCCGAGGATCACGAGACTCTCCGGCGGCGTCTTCGCCGTGGTCGCCTCCCGGTTCCCCCACGGCTTCGCCTCGACGAGGCCCGGAATCGGCGGCATGACCGGCCCGCTCCCGGTCGCGACGACGACCGCCCTCGCCGCGACGAGCACGTCGTCGCCCACCGCGACGCGCCGCTCGCCGTCGAACTGCGCGTGGCCGCGCACGAGCTCGACGCCGCGCTCCTCCAGCCACGGCAGCTGGCCCGAGTCGTCGAGGTCGTGGACCACCTCGTCTCGCCGCGCGAGCACCGCCGGGACGTCGAGCCCATCGGTGCGGATGCCGGGCACGCGCCTCGTCTCCGCGAGCAACTCACCGGGCCGGAGCAGCGCCTTCGAGGGCATGCAGGCGTAGTACGAGCATTCGCCGCCGACGAGGTGCTTCTCGACGAGCGCGACCGAGAGCCCGCCCTCGCCGAGCCGCCCGGCGGCGACCTCGCCTGCCGGGCCGGCACCGATGACGACCACGTCGAAACTCCGATCGGCCACGCGCCGAGTGTTGCAGATGGCCGTTGTGCAACCATCGGGGCGATGAGCACGACGATCGATCCGCGCGAGCTGCGACGGCTGATGTCCCACTGGGCGACCGGCGTCGCGGTGATCACGAGCCGCGGCGAGACGGGCCCGCGTGGCGCAACGACGAACGCGCTCATCTCGCTCTCGCTCGAGCCATTGCTCGTGCTGGTGGCCCTGGATCGCGGCTCGAACACCCTCGAAGCGGTCCGGCATTCGGGCCGCTTCTGCGTCAACGTCCTTGCGGCCGACCAGGAAGAGCTCGCGCGCCGCTTTGCGACGAAGGCGAGCGGCGAGGAAAAGCTCGCCGGGGTCGAGCACGAGCTGATCGACGAAGTCCCCGTCCTCGGCGGCACGGTCGCCTGGCTCGCCTGCGAGCTGGAGCAGGAGCTCGACGGCGGCGACCACGCGATCCTGATCGGACGGCCGCTCGAGGCGGGCGACGACCCCGCCGCCCGACCGCTCGTCTTCTACGGTGGCCGGTACCACGCCGGCACCCTCGACGGGCCGTAGCGCTGCACGTCATCCGGTGCGCCGCGATCCTCTTCGACCTGGACGGGGTCTTGATGGACTCGCGCGCGGCGGTCGAGCGAGCGTGGGAGCGCTGGGCCGCGGGGCACGGAGTCGATCCGGTCGCAGTGCTGGCGGAGGCGCACGGCCGCCGGACGATCGACACGATCCGTGCGGTCGCACCGTCGCTCGACGCCGAGGCGGAGGCGCGCCTGCTGGAGGATGCGGAGTCCGTGGACTTCGCCGGAGTGACGGCGCTCCCGGGCGCTGCCGAGCTGCTCGAGGCCCTGCCGTCCGGGAGTTGGGCCGTGGTCACGTCTGGCACGCGCGCGCTCGCGACGGGCCGTCTCTCGCACGGCGGCCTGCCGATACCGGAGCGGCTGATCACCGCGAACGACGTCGAGCGCGGCAAGCCGGATCCCCAGCCCTACCTCGCCGGCGCGGCGGCGCTCTCGGCCGATCCGGCGCAGTGCCTCGTCATCGAGGACGCGCCGGCCGGGATCGAGGCCGGCAAGGCCGCCGGCATGACCGTGCTGGCCATGGCGACGACGTTCGAGGCATGTGCGCTCGTAGCCGCCGACTACGTGGTCGGCTCGCTCGCCGACGTGGTGCTGCGCTCGGCGGCGGAACTCCCTGACGGCCGGTTCTCGCTGGAGCTCGGGGTCGCCGATGAGGCAGGGAGGCCCGCTTTCGCGGGCCTCCCGTTCCCCTAGTACACGCGTCCCGACGTTCGGTCCGCGATCGTTGAAGACCGGGGCGGCTACGTCGAAAGTGGTGGTCATGGCCGGCAGGAGTGGGTTCGTGATCGAGTTGAGCGGTGACGAGCGTGCACAAGGTCGTCGTTCGGGCGAAGATGATCCTGTACGCCGCGGAAGGGCAGCCGACCGCGGAGATCGCGCGGCGGCTCGAGACAGCACCGGGGGCGATTCTTCGAGGAGCGCCTGGCTGGGTTCGAGGATCGCGAGCGCGCAGGCCCCCGCGCCGTTTTCCCCGCGGAACAGGTCTCCGAGGTGAAGGCTGGCGTGCGAGCTTCCGGCGACGCACGGGCTGCCGCTCGGCCGTCTTTCGCGTACTGAGCTGCACCGTCTGGTGATCGGACATTCACCCGCACAGACCTCGACGGTCTCCTAGAACGAATCGACGCCCACCAACCCGAACTCAGACTCGCGGCATGAGCACCGAACTTGCGGCGGCTAGTCTCCGTGTCATGACGGAGACGGAGGAGCTCGGCCGAGGCGGGCGGTTGCGGGGCGGCGCTGCAGGCGAGCTCGTGGCGGCCGCCTACGCCGCCGAGAGCGCACATGGCCCGCGGCTCGCCCGCGGCATGTCGCTCGCGGATCTTGCGCATGCAGTCGCGCTGGTCGAGGGCGGCGACCTGGCCGGCGACGACGCGCGGGCACTCGTGCGAGGGCTGCTCGAGCTGCACGCGATTCCCGGCGACGAGTTCCCGTGGGACCCGTCGCTCGGCGACGCCTTCAATGCGCGCGAGGCCGAGCTCGAGCGGCGGGTGGGCAATGCGGCGGCGGGATGGCTGAGCGCGGGGCGTCCACGCCGCGAGGCCTTTCGCGTCGGGCTCCGTCTGACTGCGCGTGGAGCCGCGCGGGAGCTGCACGACGCGCTCACCGACCAGGCCGCCGCGCTCGCGCGACACGCCCGCGCGACCCGAGACGCGCTCGCGACCGACTACACCTACCTGCAGCCGGCCCAGCCCACCACGGTCGGGCACCTGCTCCTGACGTACGCCTATCCGGCGCTGCGGGACGCCGATCGCGTGCGCACGTCGTACACGGCCCTCGGGGCGAGCGTCGCCGGCGCCGGTGGCAGTGCAGGCTCGCGCTGGGCGCTCGATCGAACGCGTCTCGCCGATTTGCTCGGCTGCGACGGGATGATCGAGCATGCCAAGGACGCGGCGTGGCAGGCGGATGTCTACGTCGAGCTCCTCGCGACCCTCGCGATCGCGGCCACGCACCAGAGCCAGCTCTGCCAGGACTTCGAGATCTACGCGAGCCAGGAGTTCGGGCTCGTGGAGCTCGGCGACGCTCACAGCCGCGCGAGCGCGCTGATGCCGCAGAAGAAGAACCCGTACGCCCTCGCCGCGATCCGAACACAGGCCGGCCAGGCTGCCGGCGACGTGGCTGCTGCACTCGTGACTCTGCACACCGGGTCGGCTCGTACGGATCACTTCCACCTCCTGAACGGCACGGTCCCACGGGCGCTCGACGACGCGGTCGCGATCGCGCGGCTCACGGCGTCCGTGCTGAACGGGATCGAGTTGCGGCCGGCGCGCTTCGAGCAGGTCGCACGCGAGAGCTTCGTCACGGCGGCCGACGTTGCCGATGTCCTCGCGCTCGAGGGCGGCCTCGACTACCGCAGCGCGCACAAGGTCGTCGGACGGGCCGTCCGCGACCTCGTCAAGGCGGGAGAGCCTCCGTCGGCGCTGACGCCGGCGCGCCTGTCTGCTGCTGCCGAGGCCGCGATCGGGGCGCCGGTCGAGCTCGACGAGGCGACGCTGCGTGCCGCGCTCGATCCTGCTGCGTGCGCTGCAGCGCGCCTGCAGATCGGCTCCTCGTCGGAAGCGGCGATGGGCGCGATGCTCACGGGGCTCGATGCGACCCTGGCGGCGAACGAGTCGTGGAGCGAAGCTGCACGGGAGCGCGAGACGTCTGCCGAGACGGCGCTGCTGGCGCGCGCCCGTGAGCTCGTCTGAGCCGACGTTCGCGGACGACGCGTTCTGCCGGGGCGGTGCGCGACCGGCCGCCCTGCGCCGGTCGCGCCTCCAGCGCGGGCCCTAGTGCACCCGTCCGCAAGTTCGGACACGCGCGGCGGCGTCTCGCCGCCCGCGGCCGCGTCGTCGGTCGCCCCATGGAACCACTATCGGGACTCCCTGCGTCCTTGCCACGAACGACGATCCATCCCCCGGATCACGCACCAACCGTACGGACGGGTGCACTAGTCCTTGTAGGGGTCGTACACGTCCCGGCCCGCCATCGCGACACCGAGCGGGCGCAGCGTGTGCTTCACCCGGATCGTGTCGCCGTGGGCTGCGAGGACGTCGGGGAGATGCTTGTACACCTCAGGCGCCTCGTCCGCTCCACCGCCGACGAGGACGATGCCCTGCTCGCGCAGGCTCGCCTGGACCGCGGGCCAGTCGACCACACCCGGCTTCAGCTGCACGAGCCGCCGCGACTTCCGCAGCGGCCGGTCGTGCTCGGGACACGTGCCGCCGCTCGACTGGCGTGCGTCGACGTGGTACTCGCAGTCGCGCATCGAACACGCCCACACACTCACCTGGCGCGTCCGGCCGGCAGCCTGCGTCCGGCTCATCACGCGGCCGGCGCCGTGCACCGTCGAGAACAGCGCCTGCTCGTTCTCGGGCGACTCGACGCCCTCCAGGATCACCGACTCGTCGCCCATCGAGCCGCCGACGAAGCCCTCCTGGCCCGGCCGCGCGGGCGTGCAGCCCTTGCGGATCACCCAGTAGGTGCGGCCGAAGTGCTCCTCGCGCCACGCGAAGTTGTGGTGGTTGTGCACCTCGTACGTCGACTCGGCGCCGAGGATCTCGAGCACCTTGTCGACGACGATGTCGCGGCCTGCGTAGGCGTAGTCGCCCGCGACCTGCATCGCCGCCACGTACGACTCGCCGAGCTCCGAGCCGACCTCGAAGAGCACGGGCGCCGAGTCCATCTCGCCCTCGCTGGCCCGGCCGTCGAACGCCAGGCCCTGGGCCAGCGCCAGGAAGCCCGACGCCGTCTTGTGTCCGAAGCCGCGAGAGCCGAAGTGCACGCCGACCCAGACGCGGCCGTCCTCGTCCTCCATCAGGTTCACGTAGTGGTTACCCGAGCCGACCGTCCCGAGCTGCGACTCCGCCAGCTGAATCAGCTTGCGCTGGGGCGCGAAGTCGGCAGTGCGGATCGCCTCGAGCACCGGATGGTCGGTCCGCTCCTGCGCAGGAACGCCCATACCGAACGAGATTCGCCGCGTGATCTCGCGCATGAGCGTCTCGACGCCGCCGAGCGCGTCGAGGTCCTCGCCGGTGAGGTCCGTGCGTACCGCCTTGTTGCCGCAGCCGATGTCGTAGCCGACACCCGACGGCGACACGTAGCCCTCGTAGGCGATGCCGCCGCCGATCGGCTGGCTGTAGCCGGGGTGATGGTCGGCACAGAGAACGCCGAACTCGGCGTCGCCGGCCTCCATGCAGCGCTCGAGCTGCTCGAGGCTGCGCTGGTCGACGGGGCCGAACGTCTTGATCGTGTTCATGGTCTGTTCTCCAGTCTGTCGGGGATGAGAGACACCGGGCGGAGTCGAACCGCCGTTCCGCGCCTGGCAGGCGCGGGCCTCGCCGCTCGGCCACGTCGTCGTGACATGGATCGAGGGCCTCCGAGAGGGGTCGAACCTCTGCGCGCGGGGTCGAAGCCCGCTGCTCTGTCCGCTGAGCTACGGAGGCGTGAATTCAGTGGTGACGACGGTGCTCGTCGTGGTCGGGGCTTGGCCGGGGCCGCGCAGTGGCCCCCTTCATGGGTCTTCGCGCGATGAGCATCCGCTCCCGCGGATACTCATCCTGCGCAAACAGAGCAATGCGGATGGAGGGGGTCGAACCCTCATGGGCCTTGCCCGCCGGCTTCTGAGGCCGGTGCGTATGCCGATTTCGCCACATCCGCAGGTAACGGGCCTTGTCGGCCCGTCACGCGGCTGCCTTCGGCGGCCGCGGCGGTGGATCGAGACGCTGGAGTCGCGCCTGCCGGCGAGACGCGAGCGACACCACCTTCGCCGGCGACACCACCGGTCGGGCCGGCGGCGTCACGCGCACTAGGTGCAGACGATTCATGTGATTCCTCCTCCCATGGTGGTCGGCGCCGCCGCCTGGGATGCTCGGCGGCGGCGCATCGAATGTCCGCCCGCGGGGCCGTCGTGCAGGGCGTCGCAGGCGAAGTCGGAGCTCAGCTGCCCCGCCGGGCGGCGAGATCCGCCTCCTCGACCAGGGCGTCACGGAAGCGGTGCAGCGCGTTGATCAGCACGTTCGCCTTGAAGAGCGCGTTCTCCCCTGCTTCCGGGGAGTGGAGCCCGAACTCGAGGTAGATCGAGTTGACGCAGTCCGCAAGCTCGAAGCGGATCCGCGGGTCTAGACCGCGCCGGCGCCACCGCGACGTCGTGTCCTCGACGAAGCAGCGGACGAAGGCGCCGCCGTCGAAGTCGGGCTGGTTCAGGAGCGTGGTCTCGTCGATGCGCGCGGTCCGAGAGCGCCGCACAATCGAGGCGGGGCGCCGCGCGTACTGCAGCAGGTAGGACATCGTCCCTCCTCGGTCGGCGTGGACGACCGTCGGTCGGGCGGGCGGCGAGCCATGTGGGCCGCGACGACGGTCGAGAGAAGCAGGCCCACCAGGATTCGCACCCGGACCGGCGAGGTTGGAGCTCGCCATGCTGCTGTTACACCACAGGCCTACGAGAAGCGGACGGCCCGGATCGAACGGGCGACCTCCGGGGTGGCGTCCCGGCGCTCTGCCAGTTGAGCTACGTCTGCGTGACACGCCCGGCTGGAGTCGAACCAGCGACCTCTGCCGTCGCAGAGCAGCGCTCTGATCCACTGAGCTACGGGCGTTCGAGCGTTGAACGAGAGGAGCCTCCGGCAGGAGTTGAACCCGCACCTCGGCCGTACAAAGGGCGCGTGCTTGCCGTTGACACTACGGAGGCGGGCAGCGGGCGACGAAGTCGCCCCCTTAGGGGTCTTCGCGCGGTCGGGAAGCTGCTCCCGCAGATTCCCGACCCTGCGCAACAGATCAGTGGAGACGGCGGGAGTCGAACCCGCACCTCCTCGGTGCAAACGAGGTGCTCTGCCACCAGAGCTGCATCCCCAGGGAAGGTGTGGACGGGTGGAGCCGAACCACCACAGCCGGAGGCAACGCGGTTACAGCGGGCCGAGCTCGCCCGTGCTCAGCGTCCACACGTGAGATGGGATTGGCGGCCGCGAAGCGGCCCTTCAGGGGTCTCTGCGCGGCCGGGAACCTGCTTCCGCCGATCTCGAACGTGCGCCAGAGAGGGCGGCCGACCGGATTCGAACCGGTACTGCGAAGCTCACAACCTCGGGTGCTGACCGTTACACCACGACCACCACGGAGTCCCTCGCGTCCCTGGCCGCGAGGCGGGGACGACCGGACTCGAACCGGCGACCTCTCGCCTGACAAGCGAGTGCTCTGCGCAGCTGAGCTACGCCCCCGGGGCGATGGCGCGGGTGGGATTCGAACCCACGATCTCGAGCTCATGAGGCTCGCGAGGACAGCCGCTCCTCTACCGCGCGTCGGATCTGGCCGGCAGGAGTCGAACCTGCGATCTCCGGCGCCCGAAGCCGGCGGGGTGGCCCTTCTCCCCCACAGCCAGACGAAGTTCCCCCGGCGGGATTCGAACCCGCAGCTTCCGGGTTGAGAGCCCGGCGTCATCGCCAGTTCGACCACGGGGGCAAGAGACACAGGGGCGAGAGAGCTCCGGCGGCAGGGATCGAACCTGCGCTTCGCGATTAACAGTCGCGCGTCTCACCACTCGACCACACCGGAACGAGTACCTCGCGCCTCCGGCGTGGCGCTGAGCGTGCCGGGCCGGAGGGGATAGTGCGTGAGCACAGACTCGGAGAGCCCGGTGCGCTCAGCGCCACGAGGCGGCGCCGGAGCCCGGCTCCGCCGGGCGCGAGGCGGAAGGGGAGGGAGTCGAACCCTCAAAGCCGGCAAAGGCCCGCCCGTTTTCGAGACGGGGTACCGCACCAGTGGCAGCCCTTCCAGAGTGGCCCCGGCAGGCATCGAACCTGCAACCGCCCGAGTAAGAATCGGGAGCTCTGCCGAGTTGAGCTACGGAGCCGAGAGAGAAATGTGGCCGGCAGGAATCGAACCTGCGGCGCCCCGCGTTTCAGGCGAGCGCTCTACCGCTGAGCTACAGCCACGAGGGAGGAACGCAAGATGTCATGCCGGAGCGAGCAGATCCTGCGCTTCGCGACGCGTCTTGCGGAAGTAGGCCGCAGTGCTTCGGCGCGTACGAGACCGCGAACTGACGGAGCTCGGTCGAGGCTTCATCGACCACCAGAACCGGATACACGACGAGGCTGCTCCCCAGACCTCGCGGAATCCTCGTCTTGCCAGCCAAAGCGACCGCGACAACGTCGTCGCCGAGTGTCCGCAGTTCCTCGGGAACTGAGCGACCATGCCCGGCGGTGATCGCAACGACCGTCTCCACGACCCCGAACCGCGTGAGCTTCACCTCTCGGCGCCGGGCACACAAGACTGCTCCGGACGATGGGCTCTCCTCGCTCTGCCATCTGAGCCACCCCCCTACGAGTAGGGGCGGTCGACCAGTGGGCGAAGCCGGAATCGAACCAGCGGCCTCCTCTTTGTAAGAGAGGCGCTCTACCTGCTGAGCTACACGCCCGTGAGCTCCGGGACAAGGACTCGAACCTCGATCGCCACGTTCAGAGCGTGGTGTCCTGCCGTTAGACGATCCCGGAAAGAGGCCGGCCAAACCCGACCGCTCCGTCCATCTCCCTGTCCAGGAGATCGACGCAGCAGGCACGGTCTGCGGGCAGAAAGAGGTGCGTATGTCACGCTGGCCAAAGCCAAGCGATGTTGTCTAAGCCACTCGCCAACTCTTCGACCCTGGATCATCGTCTTGCGACGGCGTCCTACGTGGAGGAGCTTTGGAGCCCGACCCTTGCGCGCACTTTGAACAATTCGCATGCTAAAGCAAGCGCTTCATTGCAGCGTCATGTTTCACGCTGACGCGCAGAGGGTCTTTCTCTCTCAGGCGGGGCCTCGGTTCGATCTAGGTCTTCTTCAAGCTGGGCATCATCCTTTTCAGTACCTGTTCGATTTTGGTTCCGAAACGACGAGGGCGACCCGTTGGGTCGCCCTCGCTCAAGCTGCTATGCGCCTAGTTGCCTAGCGCAAACACCTCGTCGCGAGGGCCGGCTGATCGCCGAACTGGGTACCCGTCTCGACGGGCCTGTGCCAGCACGGTTCAGCCGACGCGGCCGTAGCCGCTCGGGAAAGGTACAAACGGGTGTTGATGGACATCAGCATCTCCGCGTCGGAGAATAGACGAAACCACCACGAATGGCAAGTGCTTCTCTTGTAAAGATATTCCCGATCGCGTACGGATGACACTGGAATGAATCCGGTATCTTCCGCGGCTCATTACACGACACGTATGCGCACTCTCCGGCCACGCCGCCGCCGCTGGACGCGGACGGCGAGTGCGAGCAATGCGATTCCACCGGGGACGCCGAGCGCGATCGGGAGGACCCCGCCGGAGTTCAGGGTCTTTCGCGACGTGGCGTCGAAGCGGAGCGCGCGGCTCGTCGCAGGCGTCCCCGCCCCACTCTGAGGCACAACCGTGACGTAGGCCGCGAGCGAGCCGCCGTTGACCGCCTTGACCCGCCAGCGCACCGCCCGCGACCCGCCGGGCGGGATCGGATGGAGGTAGTGCGTGCGGTCCGACGACCAGTCTTCGGGGTCGACGTAGAGACCTGGTTTCAGGCTGAGGATGTTCAGGTGGGCGACCAGCGTGCCGGTTGGACCCGTACCGCGGTTCGCGACGGTGGTCGTGAAGGAGAAACTCCGGCCGAGTGACGTCGAGACGCGCGTACGGTCGATGCCGACGACGACCTCGCCGGCGCTCGCGACCGGCACGAGCGCGAGCGCGAGTGCGACTGCGACCAGCGCCAGGAGGAGACGCCTCCTCACGACCTGGAGCCGCCGTGCAACGAGATCGACCGCGCCGCAGCGATTGCAGCCGCCGCGAAGACGGCCGCGCCGAGCACCGGCGAGAGGAGCCACGATGCGTCGTGGCTCCATGCGTGGCTGTCGACGACGATCTTCCCGATGTAGTGCTCGCCTGCCGTCAGCGGATTGACTCGCAGCAGAAAGTCGCCGAGCCACCCCTGCTGCGCGCTCGTCGGGAACTGCGTCGGCGCGAACAGCACCAGCAGGAGCAGGAGACTCACGGAGAGGCTGACGCGGTTCGAGCGCGAGACGCTGCTGATCAGGACGCCGAGCGAGGCGAGGAAGACAGCGACCAGCGTCCCGACGACGAGGCCGGCCGCGAGCGCTTCGCTGACGACGCCGATCCCGCGGCCGAGGTACCAGACGTACGGGACCGTGACCGCGAACGCGCCGATCCAGAGTGAGAGCGCGGCGGCGAGCTTGCCGGCAACGAGCTGTTGCCGCGAGATCGGGGTCACGAGGAGGCTCTCGAGCGTGCCTCGCTCGCGCTCGCCGCTGATCGTGTCGGCGGCGGCGAGCAACGCCAGGAGCGCGCCGACCGCGACCGCCACCTGAAGCGTCAGGTTCACCGACTCGCGCTGCTCGAGATAGTTGAGCGCCTGGTTCGTCGCGACGAGGTACGAGACGACGCTGAGCAGCAGGCTGAGCGCGAGGGTGAGACCGAGCGCACGGCCGCCGAGCCAGTGATCGCGCAGCTCCTGTCCGGCGACGATCATCAGCCGGCACCGGTCATGGCGAGGAAGGCGTCACTCAGGCGCGCGCCCTCGAGCTCGAACGCGAGGACGGGAACGTCCGCCTCGGCGAGCGCAAGCAGTGCCGCGCTCCCGGACTCTTCGCCTGCGCTCGTGAACACGACCACCAGCCAACCGGGCTGCCCGTCGGCGCGCTCGACGGTCTCGACCCCGTTCGCGCGGACGAGCGCGCCGAGCGCGTCCTCGACCCGTTCCGCTCGCACCCGCACGCGGGCGCTCCGCGGCGCCGCGGCCATGCGCGCGACCTCCGAGACCGTTCCCTCCGCCGCGACACGGCCTCGATTCAGGATCAGCACCCGGGTGCAGAGCTCCTCCACCTCGGCGTGCAGATGCGTGCTGAGGAGAACCGTCGCGCCACGCTCCTCGGCGAGACCGCGGACGAGCGCGAGCACCTGCCGCTGTCCGGCCGGGTCGAGCCCGAGCGTCGGCTCGTCGAGGAAGACGACCTGGGGGTCGTTCACGAGTGCGCGGGCGAGCCCGAGTCGCTGGCGCATCCCGCGGCTGTACGTGGTGACGAGCGAGTGCCCGCGCTCCGTCAGGCCGGCTTCGGCGAGCAGAGCCGTGGCGACCGCCGCCGCGCTCGCCCGGCTCTGGCCGTAGAGGCGGCCGTAGAAGCGAAGGAACTCCTCGCCGGTCTGCTGCTCCGGATAGCCGGCGCTCTCCGGCAGCACGCCGATGATCTTCCTGATCTCGGCCGGCCGCGTGTGCGGCGTGCGCGCGACCTGGAAGCTGCCCCTGGTGGGCGAGAGGATCGTCGTCAGGACGCGGATCGCGGTCGTCTTGCCCGCCCCGTTCGGGCCGAGCACGCCGAGGATCTCGCCGGCCTCGACCGCGAAGCTCAGATCCTCGACCGCGACGAGCGACGCGTACTCCTTGCGGACGCCGTGAGCCTCGACAACAGCGCTCATGACCGACGCCTACTCGTAGCGCAACGCCGCAATCGGATCGAGGCGCGCCGCGCGGCGCGCGGGGTAGAAGCCGAAGAAGAGACCGACCGTGACGGCGACGGCAAACGCCAGTACGAGTGACCTGGGCGCGACGAGCGTCTGCCAGCCGGCGAACCTGCCGATCAACCGCGTCGCCAGGATCCCGACGAGCAGCCCCGCGACGCCGCCGGAGGTGCTGAGCACGACCGCCTCGATCAGGAACTGGGTCTGCACGGCACGGGGATCGGCTCCGACCGACTTGCGGATTCCGATCTCGCGCGTCCGCTCGCGGACAGATACGAGCATCATGTTCATGATCCCGATCCCTCCGACGAGCAGGGCGATCCCGCCGAGCGCGAACGTCAGCAGGCGGAAGGTCCCGGTCGCCTTCTGCGCCTCCTTCACAAACTGCGCCTGGTCCTCGGCCGAGAAGTCGTCGGCGTAGGAGGCTGGCAGGTTGTGGTCGCGCCGGAGGAGCTCGGTGATCGCGTCCATCGTCACCTCGATCTGCTTCTCGCTGCGAACGCGGACGCCGACGCTCTTCGTCGTCGTGCCGCCGAGCAGGACACGGAGGACGACGGGCAGCGGGACGAAGAGGCGATTGTCGAGACTCTCGCCGCTCAGCTTTCCTTTCCGCGCCTGCACGCCGATCACCTCGAACTCGTGGCTGCCGACCCGGACGGCCTCTCCGATCGGGCTCCGGCCGGGAAAGAGCCTCGCCGCCGGCACGGTGCCGAGCACCATGACACTGCGGCCGAAGCTGACATCGGCGGCCGAAAGCAAGCGCCCACTCCCGGCGGCCTGGTTGTAGATGGCTGCGTAGGGCGGCGTGATCCCGAAGAGCCGGGTGACCGTGTGGTTGCGGCCGGCCGAGACCGTCAGGCTTTCGATGTCCTGGTGCGGGGCGACTGCGTCGACCGTCGGCAACTTCGCGATCGCCGCCACGTCCTCCGGGGTGATCGTCCGTTCGGTTGCCGACTGGCCCGTGCCGATCGTGGTGAACTCGCCGTCCACGAGCACGACGTTGGCGCCGAGGCGGCGGATGCTGTCCCCGACCTCCTTCTGTGCACCCGCGCTGACGGCGGTGACGGCGACGAGGGACGCGACGCCGACCACGACCCCGAGCGCGGTCAGCATCGCCCGGAACCAGTTCACGCGCAGCGCCGCGAGCGCGATCCGGAACTGCTCGAGCGTCGCCGTCATCGCACGCCGCGCGTCTCGTCGGCGACGAGCAGCCCGTCCGCGACCCGGATGATCCGCGAAGCTCGCTGCGCCACCTCGCTCGAGTGGGTGACCATCACGATCGTGCTCCCTTCCGCGTTGACGCGCTCGAGCAGGGCGAGCACCTCCTGCGCGCTGGCGGAGTCGAGGTTGCCGGTCGGCTCGTCGGTCAGGAGGACGCTCGGGCGCGTGACGATCGCCCGGGCGATCGCGACGCGCTGCTGCTGGCCGCCGGAGAGCTGGTTCGGCCAGTGGCCGACCCGGTCCGCGAGGCCGACCGACGTGAGAGCATCGACGACCCGGCGCCTCCGTTCGCGAGCAGGCAGGCCCGCGTAGACGAGCGGCAGCTCGACGTTCTTGGCGGCGGTCGCACGCGGCAGGAGGTTGTACGCCTGGAAGACGAAGCCGATCCGCCGGCCGCGTACTCGCGCCCGGCGCGACTCCGAGAGGTGGGTCATGTCCTCACCGACGAGCCGGTAGGAGCCGGTCGTGGGCCGGTCGAGGCAGCCGAGGATTCCGAGCAGCGTCGTCTTGCCCGAGCCGAACTCGCCCATGATCGCCACAAACTCGCCCTCGGCCACGGCAAAGCTGACGCCGCGCAGCGCCTCGACGAGCACATCGCCGGCGCGGTAGGACTTCGTGACGTCCTCCAGCTCGAGGACACTCATTGGCCGCCAACCTGGAGGAGCACGCGCTCGCCCGCCTCGAGGCCGCTGCGGATCTCGACGATCTTGTTGTCGGCCAAGCCGAGCCGGACGGTGCGGATGGACCGGGCGCCGCCCGCACCCGCAAGGGTCACGGTTGCCACCTCGCCGTCCTGCGAGACCGCCTCGAGCGGAACATGGACGACGCTGCGCCGCCTCGCGACGATGATCCGGACGCTGACGTTCATGCCGGGCTTGACGCCGGCGACGCGCGGAAGCCGGATCCGGACCGGGAAGGTGACGAGGCCCCCGTTCTCGACGCCGCTCAGCGCCTCGAAGACGACTGTGCCGGGGTAACGCCGGCCACCGAGAGCGTCCACGCTGACGACCGCCGCCTGGCCGCTGCGCACCCGCGCGACGTCGAATTCGCTCAGGTCGACATCGACCGCAAGGTGGTCGAGATCGGCGACGACCGCGACCGGAGTCGCAGGGTCGACCGGCGAGCCGGTGACGCTGAGGAGCGCGGTGACGGTACCGGCGAGCGGTGCGGCGACGGTGAGCCGACCGGCCTGGCCCTGCCCGGCGGAGACGCGGGCCTCGGCGGAGCGAACCTTCACGCGCGCCAGGGCGAGGTCGATGGCCCCTGCGGGCCCGCCGCGGCGGCGCAGTGCGTCCAGGTCGGCGAGCGCCTTCGTCAGCTCAACGCGCGCGGCGTCGCGAACTATCGGTGCGGGACGGCGGACCAGGGCAAGCTTTTGCCGCGCGAGCGTCACCGCCAGCCGGGCAGCGTTCACCGAGACTGCATCGGCGCCGAGCCTCGCCGTCTGCAACTCGCTCCGGGCCGTGTCGAGCTCTGCTCTCGCCGACGCGACGGCGAGAGGGCTCTTCGCGTTGGCGAGCTTCGAAACGGCAAGGTCGACCGCCGTCCGCGCCGCCGCAACCGCCGTCGCAGTCGGCGCGCGCTGGAGCGCCTCGAGGTCGGCTTGTGCCTTGGCCAGCTCGAGCTTTGCCTGGGTCACTTCGCTCGGCAGCGCGCCGCTCGGGAGCTCGACGAGCTTCTGTTGGGCAAGCGTCACCGCAAGCTGTGCCGCCTCGCGCGCCGTTGCGCTCGGCCCCGTCTGGAGGGCCTCGAGGTCTGCCTGCGCCCGCGCCAGCTCCTGCTGCGCCGCGAGCACGTCGGCCGCGGGCGCCGGTCCGCTCGCCTGCGCGAGCTTCTGGTAGGCGACGCCCACCGCTCGCTCCGCTGCCGCCAGGGCGACCGGAGTCGAGACACGCCGCAGAACGGCGAGGTCTGCCTCTGCCTTGCGCAGCTCGAGCTGCGCCGCGATGACCTCCGTCTTCGGGGGCCGCACGACGAGCCCGAGCTTGCGGGCCGCCGCGGCCGCCGCAACGCGGGCCGCGGTCAGCTCCGCCGCCGACGGCGGCAACCCGCGTGCGGGGTCGGCGGTCTCCTTCTGCTGCAGCTCGAGCCGGGCCGCCTCGAGCTCGCTCCGGGCCTGGTCGAGCGCGACAGCGGCTGCTCCGGCGTCGTCGAGCACGGCGAGCGGCTGTCCGGCAGAGATCCGCTCGCCCGGCGCGACGAGGTACCGCGCGATCCGGCCGCTGGCCGACGCGAAGACCGCACCCGCTGGCGCGGCGGCCGATGTCGATGCGGCGGTCGAGCCCTGCGCCGCGGGCGTCGCGGGCGTGTTCGCCGCGCGTGCCGAGACGATCCGGCCGACACCGCCGACCGTCAGAACGACGTCGCCGCGGGCGGCCGTGGCCGTCGGCGCGGTCGTCGAGCCACCGCCCCCACCCTCGAGCGGCCACACGGCGAGCGCCGTCGCTACGCCCAAGCCCAGCAGCGCCAGCGTCAGGAGGCCCCGCCGAAAGCTGATCAGCTCGGTCATCGAACGGAACGTACGACTCGAAGATGAGAACACGATGACAACGCAGTCAGGCGCTGTTCAGGTCGCTTCGACCATCCTGCTTCGATGCCAGCTCACCCCGGGACTCCAACCCTGCGCGCCCAGACACCGATGGCGCCGAGCGTCGCGCGAACGATGCTCAACAAGGTCCCGGAGGTCACGCTCTACTTCTGGATCATCAAGGTCCTCTGCACTACGGTCGGCGAGACCGCAGCGGACTTCCTCAACACGAACCTGAACCTGGGCCTGACCGGCACGACGTACGTCATCTCCTCCGTCCTGGCCGCGGCGCTGTTCTTCCAGTTCCGGCTGCGACGCTACGTGCCAAGTGCGTACTGGCTTGCCGTCGTGCTGATCAGCGTCGTCGGCACGCTCATCACCGACAACCTGACAGACAACTTCGGGGTCTCTCTCGTGACGACCACGATCGTCTTCAGCGTGACGCTGGCGGCGGCGTTCGCGGCGTGGTACGCGAGCGAGCGCACACTCTCGATCCACAGCATCTTCACGACGAGGCGGGAAGCGTTCTACTGGCTCGCCGTGCTGGTCACCTTCGCCCTGGGGACCGCGGCAGGCGACCTGACGGCAGAGAGGCTCGCTGTCGGCTACTGGCAGTCCGCGCTCGTCTTCGGCGCGTCGATCGCCGTGGTGTTCGTGGCGCACGCGCGGTTCGCGCTGAACGCGGTCCTCGCCTTCTGGATTGCCTACATCCTCACGCGGCCGCTCGGAGCATCGATCGGCGACTACCTGTCACAGGCTCGCGCCGACGGCGGCCTCGGCCTCGGCACGACGGTGACCAGCGTGGTCTTCCTCCTGACCATCCTGGGCGTGGTCGTGTTCCTGACGATCACGAAACGGGACCGGATCGAGGACGAACCGGCACGATCGGCGCTCGAGCCTCCCACCGCCCGCGTCCTCGTCGTCACCAACAAGACGGCCGCAACCGGGGCACTCATCGCCGCCGTCCGCACGCGCGCTGCCGCGGGACCGGCGGAGTTCGTGATGCTCGTTCCGAACCCCGCGCACCTGGCATTCGACCGCAACAGGCCGGCGAGCGCCGAGGGCGAGCAGCTGCTCGCGCGGGCCCTGCCGCCGCTCGAGCAGGCAGCCGGCGCCGAAATCGAGGGGCGCGTCGCCGTCAGCCCGAATGCGTTCGACGACATCGTGGCGGAGCTCGGGCGGCGCAAGTACAGCGAGATCATTCTCGAGACACTGCCCAGCCATGTGTCGCACTGGCTGCACGTCGACCTCGCTCAGCGCATCGCCCATCTGGGCTACCCGCTGACGACGGTCACACCGACGGCGTAGCGACTCTCGCGACGTCCGTTCAGGCGGCCGTCAGACGATCGCCCGCAGAGTTGGAGCCATGAGCGAGCACGACCCAATTATCGAGATCGAAAGCTTGGTCCATCGCTACGGCGATCTCGAAGTGCTCCACGGGATCGACCTGAAAGTGGAGCAGGGAGAGATCTTCGGCTTTCTCGGCCACAACGGCGCGGGAAAGACGACGACGATTCACGTCCTCACGACGCTGGTCACGCCGACGTCCGGCTCCGCGCGCGTCTGCGGGTTCGATGTCGTCGAAGATCGCTTGAACGTCCAGCGGACCATCGGCTACGTGCCCGAGAACGTGCGTCTGTACGACAGCCTGACGGCAGCCGAAAACCTCCGGTTCTTCGCAGAGCTCTCAGGCGTCGAGGACGTACCGCGGGCGATCGACGACACTCTGGGCGTCCTCGATTGTCGCGAGCTCGCGGACCGGCGCGTGGGGACCTTCTCCAAGGGCATGCGCCAGCGGATCGGGATCGCCCAGGCGATCCTGCATCGGCCGCGAGTGCTCTTCCTGGACGAGCCGACGTCGGGCCTCGACCCGATGGGCGTTCGCCAGCTCCGGGACACGATCGTCCAGTTGAACGGCGAGCTCGGGATCACGATCTTCATGAACACGCACCTGCTGAGTGAAGTGGCGCGGGTGTGCACGACGATCGGCGTCCTCGCCGAGGGCGACCTGATCTACAACGATTCGCTCGCCGGCACGCTGGAGCGTTTCCCCGACGAGGCCTCGCTCGAGGACATCTACGTCCGGCTCGAAGTGCAATGAGCGCGACCGTCGTGATCGCCCGCCAGCACGTTCGGTCGCTGTCTCGGAGCCGCACCTTCGTCCTGATCCTCGGCGTGCTGCTGCTGATGACCGCGGTCTCCGGGCTCATCGGCTGGTCGAGCCACGCGACGATCATCCGGGTCTACGACGAGACGGTGCGAATACTCGCGGCCGCCGGCAAGTCCGCTCCTCCGAACCCGTTCGCATCCAAGCCGCGCCTGTCGCTGCTGGACAACATGATCATCTACATCCCGCTCATCGGCGCGCTGATGGCGATCGTCATCGGCCACATGAGCGTCACGGCCGATCGACAGGCCGGCGTCACGGGAGTCATCTTCTCTCGCCCGGTCCAGCGGTCGTCGTACTTCTGGGGCAAGCTGACCGGGAGCGCGCTCGCGGGCTCCGTGATCATGGCTGCCTGTCTCGTCCTGAGCGTTCTCTCGCTCACGCTGATCAACGGCGGTTTCCCGACCGCGTCCGAGTTTCTGCGGCTGACGCTCTTCTACGCGCTGTCCAGTCTCTACCTGCTGCTCTTCGTCCTGGTCGGGATGGTCGCCGCGCTGCTCACCCGCAGCCAGTCGATGGGTCTCTTCGCCGCGGTCGCGGTGTGGGTGCTCGTGACCTTCGCGACCCCGCAGTTCACCGCGGGTCTCCGCCCGGTCGCCTCGCTCAATCCCGTGACGGATCCCGCCACGGTGAGCAGATCGACGTTCTTCAGGATCACCTCGAGGGCCAAGCCGATCGCCGTCAACGAGCAGTACAAGGCGCTCAGCACCCGGATCCTCACCGAGGGCAGCGGGGCAAGGCCGGCCAAGTCTGCGGCCCAACTCGCTCCCATCGCCTTCTTCCTCCTGCTCCTGGGCGGATGGGCGAACCTGCTCGTCCGGCGGCGCGACTTCTCCGAGGAGACCGCTCGTGACTAGGCCTCTCGGCGGCAGGGTCCTGACGCTCGGGCGTCACGAATATCGATTCGCGTTTCGCAGCGGCGTCCTCCTCCTGCTGATTCTCAGCATGGTCCTGGTCGCCGCGGGATCGATCACGATCGCCTCCTTCGACTTCAGGGCGCAGGTCGCCGACTACAACGCATACCTCCAGCAGGCCAAGGCGGCCGGTGTGGCGGTGACCGCGGGACCGCAGTTCTTCCCACTCCAGCTGCTACGAGGGGTCATCGAGTACATCGAGATCATCGGGGCCGTCATCGCGATCGGGCTCGGCTACCTGAGCGTCGCCCGCGAGCGAACGGGCAACACACTGCCGCTGATCTTCACCAGACCCGTTCGTGCACGCGATCTCTTCCTCGGGCGCTTGCTGGGCGCCGCAGCCCTGATCGGCACGATCCTGGCGGCGACCGCGGTGATCTCGCTGATCGTGGTGGGCACCGTCGGCGGCCACTGGCTGAACGGGACGGAGTTGCTCAGGCTGGCGATCGCCTTCGTCGCCGCGTTCGTCTACATGCTGCTGTTCTACGCGCTCGGGACGTGGCTCTCGGCCCGCAGCCGAGTGGTGGCGAACGGCCTCGTGCTCGCGCTCGTGATCTGGCTGTCCGTCGTCCTCGTCCTGCCCCAGATCGGGGACACGATGGACCCGGACAACCAGGTTCCCGGTGGGCTGTTCCACGCCCTTCAGGTGAGGAAGCCCGACGAGAAGCGCGTTCTCGCCCACTTCTCCACCTACGAGAAGGTGCGAAACGACCTCGAGGAGATGTCGCTCTCGAAGCACTTCGAACGCGTGACCTTCGCGGTCACCGGGATCAAGGACACCTACAACGGCAAATCACTCGGCGCAGTTGCGCACGGAAAGCGCAACGACATTGCCTGGCTCGCCTTCTACTCGGCACTGCTCGGCGGCCTGATGTGGTCCGGCCTCACGCGCCAACGCGCTCTACCGAGGGAGGCATGATGAAACCCAGGAACGTGCTCGCAGCACTCGCGATCGGAACAGCGGTTGTCCTCGCAAGCGGCTGCGGAGGAAGCAAGACCGCAGCAAACCCGACGACACCGGCGACCTCGACCAGCCCCGCAGCAACAACCGCCCCACCGACGAGCACGAGCGTGCTCCCGGTGGCCAAGAACCCGATCTCGAACACCACCAAGCCCGCGGGCCTGGCGATCACCAAAGTGCTCGTCGAGAACAACGTCTCGCCTGCCACCAACCAGGTCGTCGCCGACCATCTCGAGATCTCGCTGAAGAACACGAGCGCCAAGCCGCTCAGCCAGATCGAGGTCTACTACAAGATCACCGACCCGAAGAAGACCGTCTCAGAGGGCTACTACACCAAGTTGGACGGCTTCACGATCGCCCCGGGCGCATCCCGGGTCGCGCACTTCGACCAGACCGCCGGCAAGGATCACTACCCGGTCAACAAGTACAGCCTCTACTACACCGACAAGAACGCCCTCGTCGTGGACGTCATGGCCGGCGCCCCGGGCGTTCAGCCGGTGACGTCCACCGTGAAGAAGGACGCCGGCGGCCCTGAGGATCCTTCGGCGTAATGGGGTCCCAGGCCGCCCAGGCGCCGAGTTCCGCCGCGGGCGATACTGCGGGGGCGGTGATCGACCCGCAGGTGATCCTTCTCGAGGACGACGCCGAGCTTCGCTCGCTCGTCGCCCGCGGGCTGCGTGAGGAAGGGTTCGTGGTCACAACCGCCTCGACGGCGGCTGAGCTTCTGAGCCGCGTCGGCGACGCCGATCCGGACGCCCTCGTCGTGGACATCGGCCTGCCCGATGCCGACGGGCGCGACGTCGTCCAGGCGCTTCGCGCCCAGGGAGTCGGCGCGCCCGTGATCTTCCTCACCGCGCGGGACGCGCTCCCCGACCGGCTGGCGGGCTTTGCCGCCGGCGGCGACGACTATCTGACAAAGCCGTTCGCCTTCGTCGAGCTCGTGGCGCGCCTGCGCGCTCTGATCAAGCGGGGTGGCGCAGATCTCTCGGTCGAGGTCGAAGGGCTACGGCTCGACCCGGCCACACACGACGCCTCGTGCGGCGGCCGGACGACCGACCTGACGCCGACCGAGTTCCGCATCCTCGCCCGCCTCGGCAGCGCTCCCGGCGACGCCGTCCGCCGCCGGGAGCTCGTCCAGGCCGCGTGGCCGCACGGCGCGATCGTCCACGAGAACACGCTCGACGTCTACATCGCCCGACTGCGGCGCAAGCTCGAGTCCCTGCCGGGGGCGCCCGAGATCGCGACCGTCCACGGCGTCGGCTACTCGTTGCGATGAAGCTGCCGCGCCTCGGCGTCCGCTCACGGCTGCTCGTCGCGATCGTCGCCGCGGTCGCCTTCGCGCTCGCGCTCGCGCTCGTCGCGTTCTCGTTCCTGCTCGATCAGCGGCTCTCCGCGAGCGCAACGTCGCTCGCCAAAGGACGCGCACAAGCTGAGCTCTCCTCGCTCCAGATCCGCAACGGAGAGCTCGTCGCACCGGAGGGTCCCGACGACGTACCGGTCGCGAGTCAGGTGTGGGTGTTCAGCGGCTCCCGCGTGCTCGAGGCCCCAAGCGTGTCAGCTGAGGTCGACCGGGCGGCACGCTCCCTGGCGGGAGGACCAGACCGATCGCTCGACATTCGCGAGCAGACACGCCTGTACGCGCTGCCCATCGTGGAGAAGGGCGTCCGCTACGGCACCGTCGTCTCGGCTATCTCCCTTGACCCGTACGAGGAGACCAGTCGTACGGCGCTGATCGGATCGATCGCGCTGGCGGTGCTCGTGCTCGCCGCGGTCACCATGCTGGCGCGCTTGATGCTCGGCCGCGCGCTGCTGCCGGTCTCGCGCATGACGGAGGATGCCGCCGCCTGGAGCGAGCACGACCTCGACCACCGCTTCAACCGCGGTGAGCCCTACGACGAGCTCACCCGGCTCGCAGCCACTCTCGACCGGCTGCTGGAGCGCATCGCCGCGAGCCTCCGCCACGAGCAACGGTTCACGGCCGAGGTCTCGCACGAGCTGCGCACCCCACTGGCCCGCATCAGCGGAGAAGCAGAGCTGATGCTCCGCCGCGAACGGACGCCCGACGAGTACCGGGAAGCGCTCGCGGCGATCCAGCGCAGCGCCGACCAGATGACGCACACCGTCGAGACGCTCGTCGCGGCGGCTCGCCAGGAAGCCGGCCTCGCCGGCGCGACAAGCGACGCCCGTGACGCGGTCGGGGCAGCTGCGAGCAACGTTCGTGAGACGGCTCGGGAGATGGACGTTCGCGTCACGCTGCCTGCCGAGCCTGTACGGGTGGCGGTCGACGAGGAGCTGGCCGCGCGCATGATCCAGCCGCTGCTCGACAACGCCGTCCGCTACGGGCAATCGACTGTCGAAGTGTCCCTCACCCGGAACGGCTCGTCCGCCTCGATCCGGGTCGCGGACGACGGGCCGGGTGTCGCCGAGCACGAGCGGACGAGCATCTTCGAGCCTGGCACGCGGGGCGAAGCAGCGGGGAGCAGGGTCGACGGTGCGGGCCTCGGCCTCGCGCTCGCCCAGCGGCTGGTCCAAAGCGCCGGCGGTGAGATCACCGCGGTCGCGAGCAGCTCCGGCGGCGACTTTGTGATCACTCTTCCGCTCGCCGGCTAGCGTGGGACTCGAACGGGGCCTCGAGCTGATCGCCGCAGGGGAGTTCTTCGCGGCGCACGAGGAGCTCGAGGACGAGTGGCGGGAGGCGGCGCAGGAGGAGCGAGACTTCCTGCAGGGGCTTGTCCACGTCGCGGTTGCGTGGTACCAGGCCGGGCGCGGTAGGCGTCCGGGTTGCGAGCGGCAGCTCGCGAAGGCGGCACGCCGGCTCGGTCCCTACGCGCCGAGTCACCGAGGCGTGGACGTCGCGGCTGCGCTCGGTTCGGTCGCGGCGGCACAGGAGCTCGTCGCCCGCGGCGAGCTGCACCTCCCGCCTCCGAACCTGTAGCGCTGCGAGGCCGGCGGCAATTTTGTAGGGTCGCGCCAGGGTCAGTTCTGCGGCAGCCCGTTCCCGAAAAACCCGTGAAGGGAGAGCCGCAGATGTCAGCAGCCCGGAAGCTCGAGCAGATCGGATCACTGCCGAAGCTCGCCGTCGAGGAACTCGAGTTCCGCGTCGCGGCCGCGCAGCCGAACCCGTCCGAGGTCGGACCCCTCTACAAGGCGGCGTTCCGGACGTCGCGAACGCAGGGCCTACGGGTCGCGACAGCTCTCGCGAAGACGCTGCCGGACATCGACCACCACCGCCAGCTCTTCCAGGCGGTAGCCCTCCGCCCCGCCAAGGAGCGGCGAACCCTGATCGACGGCTACCGCAAGGCTGAGCAGGACCGGTGGGTCGTCCACGCAATCGGCGAGCTCCCCTCCGCTCAGGGCCGGGCGTTGATGAAGGACTTCGTGCTGACGGAGACCGGGAAGAAGGACACGAAGGCATTGCGCGAGGTGCTCCTCTACCTCGCCGATCTGGGCGCGACGATCGAGACGCGCCCGGTCGAGGACGACCCGAACGACTCGGCGATCGTCGAGCTGGTCACCGACATCGTCGACGCGGTCAAGCAGGCCGTGGACTCGGTCGTCGACGCGATCAAGAACGCGCTCGAGTCCATCGCGGAGGCGTTCGTCGCCGCGGTCAACTTCACCGTCGCCCAGATGGCGAACCTCGCCAAGGCGCTGCTTGCTGCGGGCGAGTCGATCTTCAACATCGTCAAGGGCGCGCTCGATGCTGCGATCGCGGACACGCTCGCGTTCGTGAAGAAGGTCATCCAGGGGATCGTCGACGCGGGCCGCGCGATGTTCCAGGTGCTCGACCAGATCGGGAGCCTGGTCGGCGCCGCGCTCCAGACGGTGCTCCGGGCCATCGACCAGCTCGGCCACTCGCTCGGCGAGCTCCTCTCGTGGATGGCGGCGCAGGTCTACGCGACCGTGAAGGAGTTCGCGAAAGCACTGATCGCGATCGGCAAGACGATCGGCAATCTGATCAACCAAGCCCTCCAGGCGGGTGCCGCCCTGCTGGAGAAGATGGTGCGGGCGCTCGTCGAGCTCGGCCGCGCGGCGAGAGAGCTCCTCGAGGAGGCGGCGCGCTTCGCCGCCAACGTCGTCGCGGGCGTCGTTCGGGCGCTCCGGGCGATCGGGAAGGCGGTGGCCGAGCTGATCGACGCGGTCAAGAACGCGGCGGCCGCGCTGCTGGACGCCGTCGTGAAGGCGCTTGTCGAGGTCGGGAACGCCCTGGTCGATCTCGCGACGTACATCGCCAACGCGGCCGTCGCGCTCGCCCGGAAGATCGCGCAGGCGGCCCTCCGGTTCGGCGCCGCTCTCGCCGACCTCGTCAGCGCTATCGCGGCGTGGGGCTTCAACGCGATCAAGCGGATCGTCGAGGCGGCGTTCGACCTCGGCCGAAAGCTGCTCGACGTCATCCGCGAGGGGCTCCGGCTCGCGGGCAACCTCCTCCGCGACATCGTCAAGGCGGCGGTGCAGCTCGGGAAGACGATCGTCGAGTTCGTCGGCTCGGTGATCGCGTTCACGTACCGGACGGCAGCGCGGCTGATCGACGCGATGATCGCCGCAGGCCTGAAGATCGCGGACATGCTCGCGCAGGCGCTGGCGAAGAGCTACTTCGTCTTCCGCAAGATGGTCAACGGGATTCTCAAGTCGCTCGGCCCCGTCGGCGACATCCTCGACTGGGTGCTGACCCAGGCGGCCGCGGCCGCCGACCGGCTCTACCGGGAGGCGGTGCTCGCGATCCGGTACGTCAAGAAGAGCGTCGACGAGGTGCTCGAGTGGGCGGCGGCGAAAACGGCTGCGGTCTTCGAGGGCATCGTGAAGGCGATCGAGGCGGCCGGGATCGCGCTCACCGAGGTGTTCCGGTGGGCCGCCGCGGCGGGCGACGCCGCGCTGGAGCTGCTCGGCGAGGCGACGCAGCGGCTGAAGAACTCGATCAGCTACGTCCTCACCTGGGTCGCGACGGATGCGATCGACGGGCTGCGGGCGGTCGTCAAGGGACTCCTGAAGGCGGGCGCCGCGGTCGCAGACCTGATCGGCTGGGCCGTCACCAGGGCGTTCCAGGTCGTGAAGGAAGTCACGGCGGAATTGCTCGCCGCGGGCGCCACGATCGCTCAGCTCGTGAGCGACACGATCCAGCACCCGCAGCACGCCCTCGACAACCTCACCAAGGCGCTGCGCGAGCTCGGCAAGACGGTCGGCGAGATCGTGCAGTCCGCGTTCGTCCAGCCCACTCGAGACGCGCAGAAAAAGGTGATCCAGGCGCTGAAGAACATCGGCGAGGGACTGCTGGACGTCCTCAAGGGCGTGATCGAGGCCGGCGTCGGCGCTCTCGACGTGGCGATCGCCGTGGTGCTCGAGGTCTTCGGCGTCTTCCGGCCGCTCCGCGCCGAGGAGAAGGCCGACGCGAGGATCGTCTACAAGAACACCGTGCCGCTGGACGACGTCCAGGTCTTCGAGGGCTCGTTCATCTCCGGGATGAGCGACTGGTTCCGCGACGAAGCTGTACCGGTCACGACCATGCGGATCATCCACCTGCCCGAGAACTACGACACCACGACGAAGAGCCACCGGCACACGCTGATCCACGAGTTCGGCCACGTGTGGCAGGGCGAGAACACCGGCCCCTATTACATGGGACACGCGCTCTTCTCCCAGACAACGCAGGGGAACGCGGCCTACAACTACGGCGGCGCGGCGGCCCTGACGGCGAATACCAACACCGGCGGCAAGCTCGACCACTTCAACCCGGAGCAGCAGGCGCAGATCATGGCCGACTACTTCCAGGAGAAGAAGGACGGCAACAGCACGACGGCGTACGACCCGTACATCGCGGAGGTGCAGGCGGCGTGACCTTCGTCGTCGCGGCACCGGGAGCGGCCCTCGGGCCGCTCCGCCCGCTCCTGCGGGAGCACGAGCGCGTTCGCGAGGTGCGGGTGGTGGAGCCCGGGCCCGTCGAGGCTCTGTGTGAGGAGGCGGCCGGCGCCGAGGGGCTGCTGCTCATCGGCGACCGCCGGCGTGCGCCGCGCACCGCGCTGCCCGGCCCGTTCATCGTCGATCCGTCGGGGCGGCCGGTGCCGGCGGGCTGGCTGCCGGATCTCGGCTCGGGTCTCGACGTGTTCGCCAAGGCGGCGGCGCGGGTCCAGCGCCGCTCGGGACCGCCGGGCCCGCTCGCGGTGCTCGGGCAGTGGGAGCCACGCTACGTTCAGCTCGCCGGGCGCCTCGAGGCGAACCTCCGCCGCGGAGGCGACCCTCCGTTCCCGGTCCTCCGCTGGACGTCCGAGCGGATCACGCGGTCCGACCTCGTCGAGGGACTGCGTCTCGGCCTCGGAGTCGGCATCTACTTCGGGCACGGCCGTCCGTCGGGCTGGGCCGGCTACCACGGCCTCCGCGCCCGCCACCTCGTCGAGGTGGCCGGGGAACCGCTCGGCGTGCTCTTCTCGGTCACGTGCCTGACGGCCAACCGCTGGCGGGTGGGGCTCTCCTTCTCCGAGGCCGTCGTCACCGGCGGAGCCACTGCAGCCGCGGTCGGCGCCGTGGATCTCGTTGCGCACGTGGACAACATGCGCTGGATGCTGGGTCTCGCAGACGCGCTCCGCTCCGGCGAGTCCCGGCTCGGCCCTGCTCTCCTCGCCGCGTCGACGCAGTCGGTCTCGCAGACGCCGTACCGCATCGTCGGCGACCCGCTCGCGCTCCTGGCCGGCACCGCTGAGGGCGCCCGCCGGGCCGAGCGTGTCTTCGCGCCGGCGCCGGAGCTCGCAGCTTGATCGAAGACGTGATCGAGGACGAGCTCCGCGCGACTGTCGCGGAGGTCGCTGAGATCGACCCGGACACCGTCGATCTGAGCGGAACGCTCGCCGACGCGGGCGTCGACTCGTTGATGGCGATGGAGATCGCCGTCGACGTCGAGCGGCGCTACGGGCTCAGCTTCACCGTCGAGGAGCTGAAGGGAATAACGACCTTCGGCAGCCTCGTCGAACTGACGCGGGCGCGGTTGGCCGAACAGGAGGCCGCATCGAGCGGGCAGTGATCACCGGTCTCGGAGTCGTCTCGCCGGTCGGCGTCGGCGTAAAGACCTTCTGGGCGGCTCTGCTCGCGGGAACAACCGGCGTGGCCGAGGTCGAGTCGTTCGACATCTCTCCTTTTCCGGTCCGGATCGGCTGCGAGGTTCGCGGCCTCGCGCTCGAGAGCACCAGCCGGCCGCAGCCGGGACGCGCCGCGCTGCTCGCGGCGGCCGCCGGGCGCCAGGCGCTCGCGCAGGCCGGCCTCGCCGGAGCGAACGTCGCTCTCTCCATCGGCACCACGATGGGCGAGAGCTGCTGGCTCGAGGCGTGGGATGCGGCCGACGTACGCGCAGGCACCGTTCCGGCGGAGGAGCTCGTCCGTTCCGGTCCGGACCAGGTTGGCCGGGACATCGCGGCCGAGCTGGGCCTCGGCGGGCAGGTAACCGTGCTCGCCGGAGCGTGCGCGGCAGGGAACTACGCCCTCGGCCACGCGCTCGACCTCGTGCGGCTCGGACGGGCAGACGTGGTTCTCGCCGGTGGAACCGACGCGTTCTCGCGCGTCGCGTATACGGGCTTCGCACGGCTCGGAGCGCTCGCGGCGGAGGCCTGCCGGCCGTTCAGCGCCAACCGAGACGGGCTCGTGCTCGGCGAGGGAGCCGCGCTCCTCGTCGTCGAATCGGCGGCGCGGGCCGCAGCGCGCGGCGCCACGCCGCTCGCCGAGCTGGCGGGCATCGGCCTCTCCTGCGACGCGTTTCACATCGTCACCCCCGACCCGCAGGGGCACGGGGCCGCACGGGCGATGGCTGCGGCCCTCGAGGACGCCGGTGTCGACCCCGGCGAGGTCGGTTATCTCTCGGCCCACGGCACCGGTACACCCGCCAACGACCGCGCCGAGGTCACGGCCGCCCGCGCCGTCTTCGGGAAGGGCGGGCCGCCGATGAGCTCGATCAAGGCGCTCACCGGCCACGGGCTCGGGGCCGCGAGCGCACTCGAGGCCGTCGCCTGCGTGCAGGCGCTCCGGGAGCAAATGGCTCCGCCCACCTGGAACTTCACCCAAGCCGATCCGGACTGCGACTGGGACATCGTCCCGAACGAGCCGCGAGAGCTGGAGCTCGGCGCCGTCCTCAGCAACGCCTACGCCTTCGGCGGCGCCAACGCGTCGCTCGTGCTGCGGGCGGCCGCCTGAGATGGCGGCCGTGCTCGGAGCCGGTTGGATCACCCCCGACCGCAACTTCGACGTCGCCGAGCACCTGGAGCTGCGCGGCCTGCGTCCCCTCGCCCGCGCGAGCCGGCTCGCCTGCGTCGCCGCCGCGGCGGCGCTCCGCCATCCGGAGCCGCTTCCAGCCGAGCCGGAGCGCTGCGCCGTCGTGCTCGGGACCCGGTTCGCAAGCATCGAGCCGCTCGTCGAGTTCAACCGCGTCGCCGTCACGGATGGGCCCGGCCTCGTCAACCCATCGAGCTTCCCGAACGTCGTCGTCAACGCGCACGCGGGGTACCTGGGGATCCTCTTCGGGTTGGCCGGTCCGAACGTGACCTTGTGCGGGGAAACGGCAGGGCTGGAGGCGCTCGGCCAGGCGTTCGACCTGCTCGAGCTCGGCCGCGCCGACGCGGTACTCGCCGGCGGCGTCGAGGCCTACGGCGAGACGCTCTTCGAAGGGCTGCGCCGGGCGGGAGCTGACGAGCCCGCGGAAGCCGCGGCCTTCCTCCTGCTCGCTCAGGATGGTCCGGGCCCCAGACTCGATCGCGCCGACGTCGACGCGGCCGTCGCAGCGGGCGGTGGAGGCGCAGCGGGCGCTCTTGCCGCCGTGCTCGCGCTCGACCCCACCGCCTACGCCTAAGCAGCTCCCTGCCCGAGCGGGCCAAGGGCCAGTGCGAAGACGAGCACGCCGACGACGACGCCCGCTGTAATCGTCCAGAGGCCGATGGCCCATCGCGGTGCGCGTCGCGTGCGGGTGATCCGCCAGGCTGTCGCGGCGGCGACCGCCCCGGCGCAGGTGACGTACATGAGCCTCGCCCAGCCCGTGTCGCTGTCGCTTCCGGCCGTGACGCCGTGGATGACGGCGAGCGACCAGACGAGGAAGTCGACCATGTGCGCGCGGCGCCAGAAGGTGTACGGCAGCCGCTTGCGGAAGCGGTTCGTGACGGCGATCGCGAGCCGCAGCTCGGCGGCGACGACCCCGAGCGCCGTCCAGAAGGGCCGATACGGAGCCGCGCCGGGAACGAGCCGATCCGTGAGATGCAGCGCCCGCGCCTGCGAGGCGCGTCGAGGCGCTAAGACGGACCCCAACCTGCGAAGTGGGCGCCTGCCTGGTACGTCGTCTCGAGAAAGTCGAGCAACGCACGCCGCGGGTCGGCGGCCGTTCTCACCGCCTCGTAGGGAAGCAGGAATTCGCCCAACTCGACGCTCCAGCGCGCTGCCGCCGGCTCGATCTCGGCCTGCTCGATCCCGTCGGGGCGCGGGTACGTGTAGGCGAAGAAGGCCGGCTCGGTCAGCCTTGCGTCGCCGGGCCAGAAGCCCGCGCCGGCCTGCTCAGCGTCGCCCCCGTAGCGCGTGATCACATCGGCATCGGGAGGCGGGGTGACCGGCCGACCCGAGAAGCGGTAGTACGCGAGGTCGAACGAGCCCCAGTAGAACTGCACGGGCGAGGTCTTGCCCGGGAACTGCGCCCGGTGCTCCTTCAGCACGGCGTCGGCCGAGACGAGCGCCCGCCAGAACCGGTTCGCGAGCTCGGGCTCGTAGCTCGCATGCTCGACATCGTCGGGAAACGGAATCGGGTTCGGCACCTCTGACGGCACCTCGGTGATCGTCACAGGAACACCGGCATCGGCCAGTGCCGCCATGAACTCGTCGTAGAAGGCGGCGACGCTGCGCGGCTCCAGCTGGATCCGCTTGACCGATCCGCGCACCGTGCGCACGGCGGCGACGTGGTCGACGAAGTCGACGTCGATGTCGAAGACGCCGGCCGGATGCGGAATCGGCGACGTGTTCAGCCCGCGGGCGGTGACGTACAGCGGCACCTGTCCCCACTGGGGCTCCATCGGTGCCAGCGCGAGCCGGACCTTCCCGACGATCTGCAGGTACATGTGCAGCGTGTCGCGGGTCGCGCGCCACGCCTCGTACGGGAGCTCCGGCCAGGACCCTTGCATTGCGGTTCGGGAAGTGTGGCAGCAGCGGGCTTCCAGCCGAGTCGCCGCCTTCTGACGTCTGGGCTACAGTTTCATCGCTCAGACGAGAGGCTGCTTCGGCCGCACTCAACCTCTCAGGCCGCACTCAACCCGAGTACCAGAACGTTCAGTTCGAGCGTCGGAACGCCGAGACGATGCGAGAGCGCGAGCGCATGCAGGCCATTGCCGAGGCGACACGGCTCCAGACGGACGCGATCCTCCTCGACCTCGCGATGCCGAACCTCAGCGGCCTCGAAGCGCTGCTGGGACTCCGGCGCGCTCCACTCGACGCCCGAATCGTCGTCTTCGCCGGTTTCGCCGGCGCGAACGTCGCCGAGCAGGTCCTGGCGCTCGGAGCAGCGAGCTGTGTAGAGAAAGGTGCGTCCAAGGACACCCTCATCGCGGCAATCGAGCCCGACGGAGGTTGCGCCGGTCACGCAGGCCGCGTCCGCCTCGCCGTAGGGCTCAAGTTGGCGCCTTGGCCGTCCGATTCATGCTGTGTGGGTCGGTCGCTGATCGGAATGTGCGCCGGGTTCGGGCTGTTCGCAGGCGGCTACGTGCCCGAGCTTTGGGGCGCCTCCAGCTTCTCCCTCGCGTCGCTTGTCGCCGGCTTCCTGGGCGGGCTCGCGGGCATCTGGCTGGGCGTCCGCTTGTCCGACGTCTGAGGCACGGCTACTCCTCCGACCGTCTGCGGGGACGTGCACCCTCGAGGAAGAAGGAGGCGAGTGTTGCGGCAGCCTCTTCGATCCCGAGTTCTCGTTGCAGGCCTGCCTGGAGGGCGCCGGTGATGACGCTGCCGAAGAGCTGAAGCTGGGCCTGGGGACCGAGGTCGGAGCGGAGAACGCCGTCCCGGATCCCGCGCTCGAAGAGGGTGCGGAGTGGGCCGCCGAGCCGGCGTTCGGCCTCGCCCGGGTCCGCCTTGACGCGTTCGCGGACGAGGACGACATAGCGGTCGGTGACGGTGAGGAAGACGCGTGCCAGGCGCTCGATCCCCTCGACGACAGTGGTGTGCTCGAGACCCGCGTCGGCGACTCGTTCGGCGATCTCATCGAGCGCCTGCTCGGCGAGCGCTGCGAGCAGCGCTTCTCGAGTCGGATAGTGACGGTAGAGCGTGGCGCGCCCGACGCCGGCGGCGGCAGCGATCTCGACCATGCTTGCATCACCCTCGGCGAGTAGGCGCGCTGCTGTCTCGAGGATGGCTCCGCTCGTCTTCAGATGGGGATTGCCCGACGCCGACATCGGTGAAGCATAGCCTCTCGATGAGACAGATATGTCTCTGTTACGATACGTGTATGTCTGAGGCAGCGACGGCCGGATGACGAGAGAACCCGACGCGCCGCGCGTCCGGCTGATCTTCCCGGCACTCCTGTTGGTGCTGCTGCTCGCGGCGCTCGACCAGACGATCGTCTCCACGGCGCTGCCCACGATCGTGGGTGAGCTCGGCGGCCTCGAGCATCTGTCCTGGGTGGTCACGGCGTACCTGCTCGCTGCGACTGTCGCCGGCCCGCTGTACGGAAAATTCGGTGACCTCTATGGACGCAAGAAGGTGTTGCAGACAGCGATCGTGATCTTTCTCACCGGCTCGGCGCTCTGTGGGCTCGCGCAGAACATGGCCGAGTTGATCGCGTTCCGTGCGATCCAGGGCCTCGGCGCCGGCGGGCTGATGGTCGTGACGCTCGCCGTCGTCGGCGATATCATCCCGCCGCGGGAGCGCGGCCGCTATCAGGGCTTCTTCGGTGGCGTCTTCGCGGTGTCGACGATCATCGGGCCGCTCCTCGGCGGCTTCTTCGTCGACCAGCTTTCCTGGCGGTGGATCTTCTACGTCAACCTGCCGATCGGCGCCGTCGCTCTTGCCGTGATCGCCGCTGTGTTCCATGCCCGCATCGAGCATCGCGAGCATGCGATCGACTACCTCGGCGCGGTGCTCCTCGCCGGGGCGCTGTCTTCGATCGTCCTCTTCACGAGCCTCGGCGGGACGACCTGGGCGTGGGACTCGTGGCAGATCCTGTCGCTGATCGTCCTTGCAGTGTTTCTCGTACCGGGCTTCGTCCTGGCGGAGCGACGCGCGAGCGAGCCGATTCTCCCGCTCTCGCTTTTCCGCAACCGTACGTTCGCGGTCACGAGCGCGATCGGCTTCATCATCGGCCTCGCCTTGTTCGGAGCGGTCACGTACCTCCCGCTCTATCTGCAGGTCACGAAGGGCTCGAGCCCCACGAGCTCCGGGCTGCAGCTGACGCCGCTCATGGGCGGTGTGCTCCTGACGTCGATCCTCAGCGGTCAGCTGATCTCGCGCTACGGGCGATACCGGCCGTTCCCGATCGCCGGCACTGCACTCACCGCAGTCGGGCTCTTTCTACTCTCCCGACTCCACGTCGACACACCGGCGTGGACCGCGATGGCCTACGCGACCGTGCTGGGGCTCGGACTGGGCTCGGTGATGCAGGTGCTCGTGCTCGCAGTGCAGAACGCGGTCGACAGGCGCGACATGGGCGTGGCGACGTCCGGATCGACGCTCTTTCGGCAGATCGGCGGCTCGATCGGAGTCTCGCTCTTCGGTGCGATCTTCGCAAACCGCCTCGCGACCGAGCTTGCGATCCGGCTCCCGCCCGGGTCCCCGCTCCCGAAGACGACCGACCCGGCGACGATTCGGGCGCTGCCGACACCGGTGAGGAACGCGTTCGAGGAGGCGTTCGCCGCGGCGCTCCACCCTGTCTTCCTGAGCGCCGCCGCCGTCGCCCTGTCCGCGTTCGCCCTGACGTGGCTCCTGCGTGAGGTCCCTCTCCAGCGCTCGGCCGCGACGGAGACGCCGCCGGGGTTCGAACCGGATCCGGCGTCGCCCTGAGCGGGTCAGCGGCCGCCGGAGGAGTAGAAGGCCACCGCGAGACCGGTGTAGGCGATGAGGAGGATCAATCCGCCCAGCCGAGTTGTTCTCCCGCGGGCCAGCACCAGTACAGGTAACGCTGTCGCGACGACAAGCGCGCCGAGCTCGATCGGACGGAAGCTCAGGGCCAGCGGCTCGATCGCCCACGAGGCCAGAGCGACGAGCGGAATGAGCAGCCCCGCCACCTGTGCGCTCGACGCCAGGGAGATCTCGGTCGCGAGCCGGACGTTGCCCCGCCGGGCGAGCAGCACCGCACTCCCGTGCTCCGCAGCGTTGCCGACGATCGCGACGATCACAACCGCGACGAAGAACTCCGACAGATGCGCACGGCTTGCGAACATCTGGAGCGAGCCGACGAGCGAGTTGGTGACAAGTGCGGTGACGACAGTCGCGAGGCCGAGTACCCCAAGCGCAACTCGGAACGGCCAGCCGGGCTCTCCCGTGGGAGCGGCTGCCTGGCGCAGAGCGCGCTGTCGCCGGAGCGCGTAGCGGGTGACGGGGATGCGTACGAGCAGAAGCACCGCGGCAACCGGCAGCGAGAGCTCGGCAAGTGACCGGCGGTCGGGGTCGCCGTGGAAGCCGGGCACGGAACCGACGAAGACGACCAGCGTCGCAAAAGCCACCAGTCCGAGCGAGATGGCTGCCGACCTTCGGTCGATCGTCCCGCGCTGCCCGAGGAGCAGCGTAAACCCGAGGACGAGGAGAAGGTTCCCGACGATCGAGCCCACGAGCGATGCCCTGACGACCTCGGTGAGGCCATCGGACACCGCGACGAGCGCGATGATCAACTCTGGAGCGTTGCCGAAGGTGGCGTTGAGCAGGCCGCCGATGCCGGGGCCCGTGTAGTAAGCCGCGTTGTCCGTTGCCTCGCCGATCAACCAGGCGAGGGGGATCAGTGCGGCTGCGGCAAGCAGGAAGATGGTCAGCTTGCCGGCGGCGCCAAGCCAGTCCAACGCGACCGCGAGCGGCCCCAGCGCCAGCAGCGCCAGCGGCGATCTCCGGACGACGACTCCGACGGCACCGGCCACAACGAAGCTGCTACCCCAACTGCGCCCGTTAAGTCAACGTCGTCACGATCGACCGCGGACCTTGAATCTCCGCACCCCGGGCGCTGTAATCGGTGTTGCCTGAATTCCCTACGCCGCAGGGGGCTTCGTGTCCGACCCGTTCGAGGCACACTACGCGCGGGTCGCCGCCGCGCTCGCCGATGGCCAAGTCGTCCCTCTGCTCGGGGCAGGCGTCAATCTCTGCGACCGCCCGGCCGACGCGGACTGGCAGGCGGGAAAGCTGCTTCCGAGCGGCGGGGAGCTCGCCCAGCACCTGGCGGGGGTCTTCTGGTACCCGGAGGGCGAGGCGCTCGACCTCCTGCGCGTCTCGCAATGGGCCGTTGCACGCGAAGGGCCGGGCCCTCTCTACGACGAGCTCCGCAAGCTCTTCGCCGCCGAGTACGCGCCCACTCGCGTCCACCGCTTCCTCGCCTCCGTGCCCGGCATCCTCCGCGAGCGCGGGACGCCGCAGCACCAGGTCGTCGTCACCACGAACTACGACGACGCGCTCGAGCGCGCCTTCGACGACGTCGGCGAGGCCTACGACGTCGTCTGGTACATCGCGGACGGCGAGCACCGCGGCACGTTCTGGCACCGGCCGCCAGGCGGTGAGCCGCGGCTGATCGAGCGGCCCAAGCTCTACGACGGGCTTGCGCTCGAAGAGCGGACGGCGATCGTGAAGATCCACGGCGCGGTCGACCGCGCCCAGCCCGACCGCGACAGCTACGTCATCACCGAAGACCACTACATCGACTATCTGACCAAGACCGAGGTGGGACAGCTGCTCCCGGCCGAGCTCCTCGTCAGCTTGACGCGGAGCCGCTTCCTCTTCCTCGGCTACAGCATGCAGGACTGGAACCTCCGCGTGATCCTGCACAGGATCTGGGGGCAGCAGCCGCTTGCGTACAAGTCCTGGGCGATCCAGAAGGACCCGAGCGAGCTCGAGCAGGAACTCTGGCACGCCCGCGGCGTCGACGTGCTCGACATCCCGCTCGAGGACTACGTGACGGGGCTCGAGTCGCGGCTGCACGCGGCCAGGGCCGCGCCGTGACCGGCGCCGGGCCTGACGTCCTGCCGGAGACCCCGTACGTCGGCCTGACGCCTTTCGGCGAGCACGACGCACCCTTCTACTTCGGCCGCGAGCGCGAGCGGCGGTTGCTCGCAGCGAGCATCCTCTCGTCGCGGCTGACGCTCCTCTACGGCGCCAGCGGGGTCGGCAAGAGCTCGCTCCTGCGTGCGGGGCTCGCCGCCGACTTCCGCGCCCGGGCCCAGTCGGCGCTCGCACGCGGCCGCTTGCCCGAGTCGGTGCTCGTCGTCTGCTCCGGCTGGCGCGACGACCCGCTCCGGGCGCTTGCGGACGCGATCGAGGCGGCCGTGCGCGACCAGCTCGGCGACCATGCGCCCGACGCCCCGCCGTTTACGCCCCGGCTGGAGAATCTCCTCGCCGAGTGGATCCGCCGCCTCGACGAGCGGGCCATCGAGCTCGCGCCAGGCGCTGACGAGCCTCCGCACAGCGAGCTGTTGCTCGTGCTCGACCAGTTCGAGGAGTACTTCCTCTATCACCGTGACGAGGACGGGGATGGGACGCTCGCCCTGGAGCTCCCGCGCGCGGTCATGCGCGAGGACCTGCGCGCCAGCTTCCTCGTCTCGATCCGCGAGGATGCCTACACCCAGCTCGACCGCTTCGAGGGGCGGATCCGCAACCTCTTCGGCTCGAACTTCCGTCTGGAGCATCTCGACGAGCCGGCAGCCCGGCGGGCGATCGAGGGCCCCGTCGAGCGGTACAACGGGCTCCTCCCCGCCGGCAACGGTCGGTACGCGGTCGAGCCCCAGCTCGTGGACGACGTGCTCGAGCAGGTGCGGGCAGGCACGATCGCGCTCGGCCAGGCGGGCGCGGGAACGGTCGACACGGACGGACACGGCGACCTCCGCGTCACCACCCCCTTCCTGCAGCTCGTGCTGACGCGGCTGTGGGAGGAGGAGCGCCGCTCGGGCTCGCACACGCTGCGCGCCGCCACGCTCGAGCGGCTCGGAGGCGCGGAGCGTCTCGTCCGCAGCCACCTCGCCGACGCCCTCGCGGAGCTCGACGACGACGCGCGTGACCTCACGGCCGCCGTCTTCCACCAGCTCGTGACGCCCTCGGGCACGAAGATCGTGCACACCGTCCCCGATCTCGCGGAGTACGCGGAGGCGCCCGAGTCCGAGCTCGCGCCGGTGCTCGAGGCGCTCGCGGCGGCCCGGATCCTGCGCCCCGTCGACCCCGCGCCTGGAGAGACCAGCCCGCGGTTCGAGATCTTCCACGACGTCCTGGGGCCGGCGATCCTCGACTGGCGTGCCGCGCACGAGCGAGCACGAGCGGCGCGCAAGGAGGCCAGACGGCTGCGGACGGTCCGGCTGCGGCTCGCCGCCGGCGGGGGCGGAATGCTGCTGCTCGTCGTCCTCTTCGCCGGTCTCGCGATCTGGGCGATCGGCCAACGGGACAAGGCGCAAACGCAGGCCGTGATCGCGCGCTCTCAGGCGCTCGCGGCGAGCGCCGTCTCGCAACTGGACGCCGATCCCGAGCTCGGCCTCCTACTCGCAGTCGAGGCCGCGGGCGCGAAGCAAACCCAGGAGGCCGAGGACGCGCTGCGCCGCGCGCTGACGGCGTCGCGCCTGCGTGCCGTCGTGCCGGGCCGCGGACCCGTCCGCAGCGTCGCGATCTCCCCCGACGACAGGCGCCTGCTCACCGTTGACGGTCTCGGGATTGGACACGTGCGGCGCGCCACCGCAGCGGGCGCAGACGTGGCTTCGTTCGGCGCCGGTCTCGTCAACGCGGCGGCCTTCGATCCGACTGGCCGGCTGATCGTGACGGCGAACTCCGACGGCACGGCGCGGATCCTCGACGCGGACCGAGGAGGGGAGCGGCTGGTGATCCATGCGGGGTCGGCAGCGGTCGTGGCCGCCCGCTTCTCGCGCGACGGGCGGCGCGTGCTCACCGTTTCCCGGGACGGTGTGGCCCGCGTCTTCGAGGCACGCACGGGAGACCGAGGCGCGGTCGTACGCGTCCGCCCGCCGCTCCGCAGGCACCTCTTCAGCCCGGGCGGCGAGGCGGTCGTCGTCGCCGGCCGAGGAGGCGACGCGCGCGTCTGGCGATGGCAGAAGAGCGAGCCGGCGCGGAAACTCGACCGCTCGACGCTTCCCGGCCTGGCCACGTTCGCGCAGGGTTACGGTGGCGCCGCCGTCGCTGACGATGGTCGCTTCGCTCTGGGCGGTGGGATCCCGTTCCTTCCCGGTCAGCGACCCGACGACATCACGGGTCGGCTGCAGATCGTCGACGCACGCAACGGAGGCCGGCAGACGATCTTCGTTCCGGGTGGGGCGGGCAGCATCGCCTTCAGCCTCGGCGGCCGGTTCGTCGCGACCGGGGGGCCGGAGACGGCCCGCATCTGGGACACGCTCCCGAGACGCTTCGGCCGCGTCCTTCCCGTCCTCCGAGGTCACGTCGACTTCATCTCGGACGTCGAGTTCTCCCCCGACGGCGGAACGGTGCTGACGTCGAGCGGGGACGGCTCGGTCCGCCTCTGGCGAACCGCCACGGGTGATCAGCTCGCTGTCTTCCGCAGCACGACCGTGGCGGCCGGCGCGGTGTTCTCGCCGAGCGGAAAGCTGGTCGCGACGACGCGGCGTGGGGAGGTACGCGTCTGGGCCGTGGATTCGGTGCGGGCGCAGTTCGCGCGACGGCTCCCTCCCGTGTTCGAGAACCCGCCGGTCGGGACGATCACCTTCACGCGCGATGGATCACTGCTGCTCGCGGCGGGATCGAGCGGTGCGTGGACGCTCGAAGCGGTCTCAGGGCGCATCCGACACGCGTTTCTCCCGCCGAGCTTTCCGAACGGGACCTATTCGGTCAGTCCCGACGGCACGCTCCTCGCCGACAGCTCCGGCGTACGGGCGGTGTTGACCGGCGACTGGCGCTGGCGGACGCAGCTGAGTCAGGCGGTGTTCAGCCGGGATTCGAGCCGGATGGCATTCCGGGACGGAAAGGGCAACGTGGGCGTGTGGGCGAGTCGCTCGGGCGACGTCCGTATCCTCGGCCTCGATCCGGACGCGTTCCTCCTCGGTTTCACGCGCGCCGGCGCCGTGGTAGTCGCGGCCGACTCCGGGACGGAGCGCGTGTGGCCGCCGGACGGAAGTCCCTCGAGGCCGGTGCGAAAGGGCGAAGGCCCCTACGATGCCGTCGCTCCAGCCGGCGGACTCAGCGCGACGCGCAACGATGGCCGCGTCCACCTTTGGCGCGGCGGCGCACCAGCGGGCGATCTCGTCAACCCCACCGGCAGCGCCGTTACCGACGTTGCGTTCAGCCCGGACGGCCGGAGCGCAGCGACCGCGGACGAGCAAGGAACGGTGCGGGTCTGGGACCTCGCGACCCGTAGGAGCCTCGCGCTGCGCGGCCACGTCGCGCAGGTTACGAGCGTCTCGTTCTCGCCCAGCGGACAGCTTGTCGTGACGGCCGGAATCGACGGTACGGCACGGGTCTGGCAGGCGGCGACGGGCGCGAGTGTCGCCGTGCTCGGCGGTGGAGGCCGTTCCGTCTTCGCCGCCGAGTTCAGCCCTGACGGCCGCTTCGTTGCGACGGGCGGAGCCGACCGCGTGGTCCGCCTCTACGACTGCGAGCCTTGCCGGCCGTTCGCCGAACTGCTCGAGCTCGCCCGCTCGCGGGCTACCCGGAAGCTGACGCCCCAGGAGCGGCGGGAGTTTCTGGGCGAGGGGTAGCCGGCGTTGCCCCGTTCGTCTCAGCCACCGCGCTCGCCGCGGCCACGCCGCCATCGCCGACCGCCAGCGCCAGACGCGCAAGGTCGGCGAAGTCGGCCGTGTCGAACTCCTGGATCGCGCTCACCTGCTGCTGCAGGACTCGCACTTGAGCCTCGGCGAGCTTGGCCTCCTCTTCGGTCTGCAACTCCCGCAGCGTCTGCGGCGTCGTTAGGTGGAAGCGGGCGAGCGCCGTCTTCAGCGAGTGGCTCTCCAGGATCATCTTGAAGACGGCCAGGTTGGTCAGGTTCTGCTGCAGGTCGCGGATCGGCTTGGAGACGAACGCGGACACGAGCTGCACCAGCCCGACGCCGCCGGTGACTGCGGCGATCTGCCAGTCCACGAGCCCGAAGGCGTTCAGGACAGCGAAGACGAGCGTCAGCACCAGGAACGTGCAGCCGAAGTAGATGAGGAACGTGTTCGTGCGCTTGATCCGCTCGTAGACGTCCAGCGACCTCCGCTCGGTGAGGGCCAGATACTGGCGCAGCTTCTCGTCCTGGAACGCGAGCACGTTCTGCTTGTCCTGGAAGAAGGAGCGGTAGCGCGCGAAGCTCGTTCCGCCCACCAGGTCCTCCTCGTCCTCGACCGCGGCGGGCAGCCCCAGGAAGCCGACGAGGTCGTTGATCCCGTGCACGACCTCGACGTCGAGCACCTTCGAGGCGTAGTCGAGCCCCGCGAGATGGCGTTCGAGCGTCTGGGACGCCGTGAATGTGTCGGACACCGCCAGGTTCGGCAAGTCGTACTGCGTGCGCAGGCCAACGAGCAGCGTCTGAACCTTGATGTCCGTGTAGACGCCGACCACCGCGACGTAGATCTTGTGCGACGTGCGCGGCTTGTCGCCCGCGTCGATCTTGCGGGCAAGCGTGTGGATCGCACCGAAGCCGCCCTCGCGCAGGAGCCCCCTCGACTTCTCGAGGTCCTCATCGCTCCCCTGCACGACGATGTCGAGCACGTCCTCGATCTCGGAGGCGCGAAACTTCCGGCGACCGCCGCGCGACTCGGCCCGCGGCTTGAAGTCGAAGACGGAATCGGAGCGCACGTGGTAGATGCGCGCCGCGCCGACCTCCGCGTACTCGCTGTCCTCGGCGCAGCGGGTGGGATCGAGGAACCGCTCCAGGCCGTCCACGTACCGGACGCCCCAGGTAGCCGCCTCGCAATGGCTGCCGTAGGCGCGGCGTTCGACGTCGTAGTCATGGCCGGGCACGTGCCAGTCGCGGACGTTGATCACGTGCAGGATCGGGAGGCGGTCGTCCTCGAGCCTGCGACCGACCGCGCCCCGCAGGAAGATCCCGAACGGCCCGTTCTCGATCGCGGCGGCGCGCTCCTCGGAGGGCCCGTTACCGCCGGCGTGAAGGTCGAAGTCGCCGTTGCCGAGCAAAATCTGCGGCACGATCGTGTCGGGCAGCCGTAGACGGCAGTCCCCGTTCAGGAAGAAGTCGTTCTGGATGCACTGCGTGATCAGGACGAAGCGCGCCTCGTCCTCGCTGTGGTCGACGGCAGCCGGCATGCCTGCTCGAGTGTCCGCCTGCCCCGGATCGCTGTCAATAGGAGCGCGGTTCGTGGAAGACGGGCGGCGGTTCGGCGTCCCGTTGGTAAACACCCAATCGGGAGGGTCCAGTACTGAAGGCAGGCATGTTCCTCGTCGTGCTCGCGGTCCTCGTCGGAGTGCCCGCGGGCGTCGCACGCGCAGGGACGAGCCGACGCCGAGCAGGGGGTGGCGCTCCAGCGGCTTCAGCAGCCTCGACCACGCCGGTGTCGGCGGACTTCGCCGACGGCGCTCCGCGCTTCGTAAGCGACGGTGCCAACTGACGGCACCTCTCCGAGCGAGCGTGCCCTCTCGTACCTCGACCGCTTCCGCAACCTCTACGGCCTCGGCGACCCGCGCTCGCAGCTTCAGTGAAGCGTCTTGACGTATCACATAGCACCAGGCCAATAATGATTCGGCGATGACGACCGGCCAGACAGAGGAGGTGCGACGACGCGCTGAACGGTTCAACAAAGAGCGGCTGCTCGCTGCCATGCGGGGCGTGGGCGTCGATGCCGTGATTGCGCTTTCCCCGGCGAACGTGCAGTACACCTCCGGCGTCCGCATGGACGTCCATGTGCTTCCGACGCTCGTCCTGACATCGGTCGACGGCCGGCAGGCCGTCGTGATCAACGAGGCAGACGCGCAGTCCCTTCCCCAGCAAAGCTGGATCGAGGATGTTCGGATCCTGCGCTACGGGCCGGGCGCTGATGTGCGCGCGTACGAGCTCCTGGCCGACCTGCTGCGCGAGCACGGGCTGGATCGGAGCAGGCTCGGAGTCGAGGGCGACGTCCTTCCTTGGAACGCACACGAGACGCTCCGGCGGGTCGCCCCGGGCGCACAGCTCGACGACGCCACGGGGGCGTTCGAGGCAGCGCGGCTGGTCAAGACGCCTGCAGAGGTCGACGTGCTGGCATTTGCCGCCTCGAGCACGGTCGCCGCGATCCGCGGCGCCTTCGAGGCCGAGCCTGTACCGGAGACCGAGCTGGAGCTCGCGTATGAGATTCAGACCCGGTTGCTCGCGAGCGGCGCCACGTCGCTCTCCCACGCCTCGATCAGCGCGGGCGTACGATCGACGCTGGCCCATGCACCCTCGACCAACGACGTGCTCATGCCCGGCGAGGTGATCCACGTCGACACGGGCGCCGGCTTCGACGGCTACGTCACAGACCTCGCGCGCAACGCGATCGTCGGCGCGAGCGGCGGGCGCCCCGCGGCGATCTACCGGCACCTGGCGGAGATCCAGATGCAGCTGATCGAACAGATGGCACCGGGCGTCGCGGCCGGGGAGCTCTTCGACTCCGCGCAACGGGCGATCGCCGCGGTGGGCCTCGTCCATCCGTGGGGCACGGTCGGGCACTCGATCGGCCTCTCGGTGCACGAAGGGTTCGAGCTCGCCGCCGGCTCCGATGCCGTACTCGAGGCTGGGATGATCGTGAACGTCGAGCCCTCGCACATCGAGCCCGGCGACGCCCGTTACCACGTCGAAGACACGCTGCTCGTCACGGCCGACGGCGCCCGGCTCCTCTCCGACACATCGCCGCCCGTCCGACTGCCTTCGCTTGGCGGAGGCTAGTGGTCTACCCGCCGGAGGCGTCGAGGCCGTAGATCTCCACGGCGTCCTCGAGCGCGAGTAACCCGTTCTTGACGTCGGCCAGCACCTTCTCGCGCGGTCGCCGCTTCGGGTCTCCGTAGCCGCCCCCGTGTGCGGTGTGGATCCGGATCACATCGCCTTCGTTGAGCTCGAGCGCCGTGGCGATGCCGAACTCCTCGCGCGATCCGTCTGCGCGCAAGATCTCGACGTAGTTCGCGGAGCCCTCGTTGCCGTCGGCGAGCGCCCACGGCTTGTGGAGGTAGCGCGTGTACGCGCACGTGAAGAAGAGTCCGTCAGAGCGGACGCGGTAGTCGAGGTCGATCCCGCGGCCACCACGGAACTCGCCCTCGCCGCCGCGCGCCTCGCTCAGGACGAGCCGGTCGACGTAGAGGCCGTAGCGCGCCTCCGCGACCTCGACGGGACAGTTGAACGTATCGCCGTGCATGCCGGTGAACATCGCGCTGTTGCCGTCGCGCCGTGGCGATCCGCCCCAGCCGCCGAGCTGTGGCTCGACGATCGTGAAGTGCCGGCCGGTGTCGGGGTGAAGGCCGCCGATGAACGTCCCGCAGATCGACCCGTAGCTCCCGGCCGGCAGCCGGTCGCCCATGTGCAGCGCGAGGCAGTGCCAGATCAGGTCGTAGAGGCGGATCATATTCTCCGAGTAGATCGCGAACGCAGCGGGCGGGTTGGCGTCGAAGACGGAGCCCTTCCGCGTCAGGAGCTTGAGGGGACGAAAGCTGCCGCCGTTCGCCGAGCGCTGTGGCTCGGTCAGGTTCTTGAAGGCCATCTGGGCCGAGATCATCGAGCCGTCCCAGCAGGCGTTGTTCGGGCCGGGGTCCTGATCCGGATTGTCGCGGACATCGACGATGAACTCGTCGTCGGTGATCTCGACGATCACCTTGTAGAAGACGCCGCTGTCCTGCTCCTCCTCGAGCGTGAACCGACCCTTCGGGAGCTCCTTGAGGGCGCGGAGCGAGACCTGCTCTCCGTAGTCCATGAACATCGACATGGCGGTCAGGAACGTCTCCTCGCCGTACTTCTCGACGAGCTCGACGAGCCGCTTGGCGCCGAGCCGCACGGCCGAGATCCCGGCCCACATGTCCCCCTGGAGGAAGTCGGGCAGCCGGCTGTTGATCTTCATGATCTCGATCACCGACTTGATCGGCTTGCCACCGTCGACGATCTTGATCGCCGGCAGGCGCAGGCCCTCCTGATAGATCTCCGTGGCGTCGTTGGAGATCGAGCCCGGCACCATGCCGCCGACGTCGTTCCAGTGAGCGATGTTGGCGGTCCAGGCGACGAGCGTGCCGTCGGCGAAGACGGGCATCGCGAAAGTGACATCGTTGAGGTGGGTGACGCCGCCATAGAACGGATCGTTCGTGACGAAGGCGTCGCCCGGGCCGATCTCGCCCGGCTCGCCGTTCAGCTCGATGATTCGCTTGACGGCCTTGTCGAGCGCGCCGACGAAGGCGGGGATCCCGGCGCCGGACGAGGCGAGGTTGCCCTCCGCGTCCGTGATGCAGGTGCCCATGTCGAGGACTTCGTAGATGATCGCGCTCATCGCGGTCTTCCGCATGGCGCCGAACATCTCGTCGCTGATCGCCTGGAGCGAGCTCTGGATGATCTCGAGCGTGATCGGGTCGTGCTGGGTTGTCGCCATTACGCCTCGCCGCTTGCGGGCTCGGTGCCTCGGGAGAGCTCGATCACCAGGTTGCCGTACGGATCGACCGTGACGTTGTTGCCCGGGTGGACCACGGTGGTGGTGCCCTTCGTCTCCACGACCGCGGGCCCGACGAAGGTCATCCCCGGCTCGAGTAAGGCGCCGTCGTACATCACCGCGTCGTGGATGCCTTCGACGGCGTAGTCGATCTCGCGCTCACCCTTGACCGCCGTGGCGAGATCGCGGCCCGAGATCGGAAGCTGCGCCTGCGTGAGCTTGCCGACCGCTGCGGTGACGACGAGGTGGAGCCCGACGAACTCGACGCGCGCGTCCAGCCGGTAGGTGTACTCGCGCTCGTAGGAGGCGTGGAAGACCTCCTCGACCTGCGGGATCGAGGCTGCGTCGAGCGGACTGTCCGGCAGGCGGATCTCGACCGTGTGCTCCTGATTCTCGTACCGCATGCTGCCGTAGCGCGCGATCTGCACCTCGTCGCGCGCGACCCTCTCGCGGGCGAATTGCTCCACAGCCGCCTCGGTCACCTCGGAGAAGAGGCTCTCGAGCGCGGTCGCCTGATCGACGTGGAAGGGCACGATCCGGGTGACGAAGTAGTCGCGGCGCAGGTCGCTCATCAGCATCCCCCACGCCGAGAACACGTCGGCCGCGCGGGGGATGACGACCTTGCCCATCCCGAGCTCGCCGGCCAGGGCGACAGCGTGCATGCCGCCGCCGCCGCCGAACGCGACCAGGGTGAAGTCGCGCGGGTCGTGGCCCCGGTTGAGCGAGACGAGCTTCAGCGCGTTCACCATGTTGTTGTTCGCAATTCGCACGATCCCGCGCGCCGCCTCCTCGCGGTCCCAGCCCAGGCGCTCCGCGATCCCGTCGAGGGAGCGGGTGACGGCAGCCATGTCGGCCTGGACCTCGCCGCCGCAGAAGAAGTCGCTGTTGATCCTCCCGAGCGCGAGGTTGGCGTCGGTCGTCGTCGGCTGCGTTCCGCCGCGCCCGTAGGCGGCCGGGCCGGGCTGCGCTCCGGCGGACTGCGGGCCGACGTGGAGCTTGCCGAACTCGTCCACCCACGCGATGCTGCCGCCACCGTTGCCAATCTCGACGAGATCGACGACCGGAACCATGATCGGGTAGCCGGCGTTCTCGCGGTCCCGCTCGATCCAGTAGTCGGTCATGATCTTGACGCGCCCGCCCTCGATGAGCGAGCACTTTGCGGTCGTACCGCCGATGTCGAGCGCGAGGACGTCGGGCTCCCCGATCAGCCGGCCGAGCTCGGCTGCGCCCCAGACGCCGCTGGCCGGGCCGGACTCCACCATCGTGATCGGGATCTCCTGCGACTTCTCGACCGAGTCGACGCCGCAGTTCGACTGCATCACGTAGAGCTGCCCCTGGAAGCCGACCTCGCGGGTGCCGCTCGCGAGGCGGTTCAGATAGCGCTCCGCGACGGGCTGCACGTAGGCGGAGAAGACGGTCGTGCTCGTGCGCTCGTATTCACGCCACTCCCGCGTGATCTGATGTGACGCGACAGCGGCAACCCCGGGCCAGAGCGCCCGCAGCTTCTGGAGCACCTCCTGCTCGTGGCGCGGGTCGGCGTACGAGTGCAGCAGGCAGACGGCGACGGCGGCGACGCCATCCGCCTTGAAGTCATCGACGATCGCGGGCAGACCACCGAGGTCGAGAGGCTCGCGCTCACGCCCGTCGTGCGTCAGGCGCCCGGGAACCTCGCGCCGGAGGTAGCGCGGCACGAACGGCGCCGGCTTCTCGTAGTCGAGATTGAAGTAGTCGGGCCGGTTGCCGCGCGCGATCTCGAGCGAGTCGCGGAAGCCCTGGGTCGTGATCAGGGCGGTCTTGACGCCTTTGCGCTCCGTGAGCGCGTTGATGATCAGCGTGGTCCCATGCGCAAGGAAGTCGATGTCGGCGGCGGCGACACCGCTCTTCTCGATCACGGCCATGACGCCACGCTCGAAGTCCGGCGGCGTCGTGTCCGACTTGGCGGTGACGATCTCCTGCGCGCCCGTCTCCGGATCGGTCGAGAAGTAGACGAGGTCGGTGAAGGTCCCTCCGACGTCGGTCGCCGCGCGAATCGTTTCCTGCGTGGATCCCATCTTCCGGTGGAATATCACATTTTATTATGAGCGTCGAGTACGATGTGATATTTTACTCAGGAATGTCCGACTCGCTTCTCTACCTCACCCGCGACGCCGTCCGGAGCCTGCTCCCCTCGCCCGAGGAACAGCTCGAGATCACCGCCGGCACGTATGTCGCACTCGCCGCGGGGACGGTCGAGATGCCGCCCAAGCCCGCGATCCATCCTCGCGAGCACTCGTTTCTCCATGCGATGCCGGCGTACCTCGCCGACGCGGACGTAGCCGCCGTCAAGTGGGTCGGCGGCAGCGCCTCGAACAAGGCGCGCGGTCTGCCCTACATCTCCGGGCTGATCGTCGTGAACGACCCCGAGACGGGTCGGCCGCTCGCCATCATGGACGCGTCCGAGATCACCGCGGCCCGCACGGCCGCGGCGAGCGGCGTCTGCATCCGCCGCTTCGCCGGCGAGCGCTGGGAACGCGTGGCGCTGATCGGGTTCGGAGAACAGGGGCGTGCGCATGCCCGGCTGCTCGAGGCGATGAACCCTGATGCGTCGCTCGCGGTCTACAACCGCAGCGCCCCCGACACCACAGGGCTTAACGGTCGCCTGACGATCGTCGACTCGCCTCAGGAGGCCGTCGCCGGCGCGACGATCGTCGTGACGGCGATTCCTCTGGAGAAGGCGCCTGCGCCGATCTTCGACGCGGGCTCGCTCGCGGACGCCGAGCTGCTGCTCCCGCTCGACTTCGACGCCTCCCTGGAGGCCGGGCTCGTCTCCGAGGCGGACCTCTTCGTCGTCGACGACGTCGGGCAGTTCGAGCATTACCGCAACCTCGGGCACTTCGAGGGGTGGCCACCGGCGGACACGTCGATCGGCGCCGCGCTCGCGACGGAGCGGAGGCCCGCACGTACGGTCTGCTGCAACCTCGGCATCGCCGCGCTCGACGCGGCCTTCGCCGCACACGTGCTCGACCGCGCCCGCGAGAGCCGTGTCGGGCTGGAGCTGCCGTGGTAACGGCAGTCGTGGAGGAACGGCTCGTCCGCCTGCGCGCCGCGATGCGCAAGCTCGGCCAGCTCCGCGCGATCTGACGCTACGCGCCCGCTAGCTGTCTGCGGCTTCGGCGCGCCCGGCCCAGGCGCCGCGCGTGTGCTGGAGGTGCTTCGCCATCTGCTCCTCTGCGCCGGCACTGTCGCCGCTCTCGATTCTGTCGAGGATCAACCGATGCTCCCGCGCCGTCGAGACGAGAGCGCCCGCGTCGGCGAGCTCCCGCAGGCCGTACAGGCGCGTCTGGGCCCGCAACTGGCCGATGAACTCAACCAGGCGGCGGTTGCCGCTGTGCTCGAGCAGCCCGAGGTGGAAGGTCCGGTCGGCGTCGAGGAAGCGGACGAGATCGCTGGTCTGCGCCGCCGCCTCCGAGTCCTTGGCGAGCTTCTGCAGGCGGATGACCTCGCGCTTCGGCAGCGTGCCGGCGAGGCGCCCGATCGTCGGCACCTCGATCAGCATCCGCAGCTCGTAGATCTGGTCCAAGTCCTCGTCCGTGAGCGGGAGGATCCGGAAGCCGCGGTTCCGCACCGGCTCGACGAGGCCTTGCGCGGCGAGGTCGAGCATCGCCTCGCGGACGGGCGTCGCGGACACCCCGAGCTGGCGCGCCAGCGTGGGCGCCGAATAGATCTGCTCCGAATGGATCTCGCCGGTGACGATGCCTGCCCGGATCGCGCGAAGCGCCACCTCCCGCAGGCTCGACTGAACCTGGATCTCCTGGAGCGGGCTCACCGGCCGATACTAAGCGACGTACCGGAGGACTCGTGTGTGCGCGCCGTTGACATTCCGTTAGTCAATATGTGATATTTTACTACGCCTCTCAGCTGTGCTCGCTTCGCTCAGTCTGTCGCTTCTCGTGACCCCACCGCGCGTCCCGAGATGCCAGTTTTCGCGGCGCGTTCCACACCGTAAGATGCTCCGACTGAGAGGACTTCCGAACGCATTCCGGGCAGCACGACCACTCCCAAGGAGGGAGCACAAATGACACGAATGAGCAAGTGGACGGCGCTCGCCGTCAGCCTGATCGCCATGGTGAGCCTGACCACTGCCTGCGGCGGCTCGGATAGTAACTCCGACTCCACGTCGCCCGCGACGACCGCCGCCGCGACGGAGGCCGCAACCACTGCGGTGGCCGACGCGATCGCGGCGCCGGCGGACGGCGGCGAGGTGAAGAAGGTCGCCTTCTTCGGCTTCTGGAAGTCGAACTCGTTCACTCAAGCCTTTGCCGCGGCCGTGAAAGCGGAGACCGAGAAGCTCGGCATCGAGTTCCTCGACCTGACCGGGCCCGCCTACGACGGCGTCGCTCAGGTGAAGGCGATCCAGGACCAGACGGTCAAGGGTGACGCGCAGGTCTACGTCGTCCTCGCCACCGACCCGGTCGGCGCGGGCTCCGCAGCGGCGGAGGCGACGGCCAAGGGAATCAAGGTCGTCGCGGCCTTCGTGCCGTTCGGCGGGAAGTTCGACACGCTGGAGCCGCAAGTGGAGGGCACCTACGTCGTCGGCGAGACGCCGATCTCGAACGGCACCGTGCTCGGCGAGCTGGCCGCCAGCGCCTGCGAGGATCGGACGCCGTGCAACGTCGCCTACCTGCAGGGCCTGAAGTCTCTGCCGCTGGACAATGCGCGCACCGACGCCTTCAAGGCGGCGCTCAAGGAGAACGCGCCCGACGCGAAGCTCGTCGCCGACCCCGAGGGCGGCTACACGCCCGACACGGGCCAGAAAGCGGCACAGGACGTCCTGCAGGCGAACCCCGACGTGAACGTGATGGTCGGCTCTTCTCAGGCGATCCTCGGCGCGACCGGCGTCGTCGACACGAGCAAGGTTGCGTTGATCGGCAACGGCTCCTCCAAGGAGGCGTTCGACGCCGTCAACAACGGCAAGTGGTTCGGCTTCTACTACATGGACATCCCCGATATGGGCAAGACCGCGGTGGACGTCGGCGTCCTCGCAGCCAACGGCGAGACGCCGCCGACCTCGTTCAACTCACAGACGCTGCACGACCCCCACGGGACGAAGGACGTGATCGCGGACACCACAGGGGTCTACTCGGATCTCGGCTAGGTCCGTGGCTGCGACGCCCGAGCACGACGCAGGAACCCCTGCAGGCGGGAGGGTCGGCCCAGCGGCCGGCCCTCTCGTCGAGGTACGCGCGATCTCCAAGCACTTCGGCGGGGTCCACGCGCTCGCGGACGTGTCGGTCGCCTTCGGGCACGGCACCGTGCACGGCCTGGTGGGCGAGAACGGGGCGGGCAAGTCGACGCTCGCGAAGGCGATCGGCGGTGTCCATCAGCCGAACGCCGGCGAGATCCTGGTGGACGACGTGCCGGTGCGGTTCTCGTCGCCACGCGATGCGCTCGAGCGGGGGATCGCGCTGATTGCGCAGGAAATCGCGCTCGTGCCGGACGCGACGGTCGAAGAGAACATCTTCCTCGGCGTGGAGCCGCGCCGCGCCGGGATGGTCAACCGGGTCGCGCTCCGCCGCGCCTACCGGGAACTGGAGGAGCGCGTCGGCTTCGGGCTGCCGGCAGGCCAGACGGTCGGCCGGATGCGCGTGGCCGATCGGCAAAAGGTGGAGATCATGCGCGCGCTCGCCCGGCACGCACGGATGATCCTGATGGACGAGCCGACGGCGGCGCTCACGGCGGACGAGACCGAGCGGCTTCTCGACGTCGTTCGCATGCTCTCAGCCGAGGGCACGACGATCGTGCTCGTCTCGCACTACCTCGACGAGGTACTGGCCGTCTCCGAGACGGTGACCGTGATGCGCGACGCCCGCGTCGTCCGCACCGGCCCGGCCTCCGCGGAGACCGCGCAGACACTGGTCTCGGCGATGGTCGGCCGCGAGGTCGACCTGACATATCCCCCCAAGGCGCTCGTCCCCGACGCACCCGTCGTCCTCGAGGCTCGAGGGCTCTGTCGCGGCAGCGCCGTCCGCGACGTCTCCTTCGCGGTTCGCGCGGGCGAGATCGTCGGTCTCGCGGGGCTCGTCGGCGCCGGCCGCACCGAGACGGCGCGCCTGCTCTTCGGCGCCGACCGCCTGGACGAAGGGCAGATCCTGCTCGACGGCGAGCCCGTTCACCTGCACCGCCCGCTCGACGCGATCCGGCACGGGATCGCGATGGTCCCCGAGAGCAGGAAGGACGAGGGGCTCCTGCTCCTCCGCTCCATCCGCGAGAACATCACGCTTGCGACCCTCTCCGAGCACAGCCGGGCGGGCTTCGTCCTGCGCGGCAGCGAGGAACGGCGCGCACGGGCGCTCTTCGAACGGCTCGACGTGCGCAGCACGGGCACCGAGGCCACGGTCGGCTCCCTCTCCGGCGGCAACCAGCAGAAGGTGCTGTTCGCGCGCTGGCTGGCGCGGACACCCCGGCTCCTGATCGTCGACGAGCCGACCCGCGGCGTCGACGTCGCCGCCAAGGGCGAGATCCACCGGCTGCTCGTCGAACTGGCCGCCGGCGGCCTCGCGCTGATCGTCATCTCCAGCGAGATCGAAGAGGTGCTCGGCCTGGTGCACCGGACGCTCGCGCTGCGGGAAGGCCGGGTCGTCGGCGAGTTCGGGCCGGACGCGGAGCGTGAGCACGTCCTCCACGCCTGCTTCGGACAGGTGCAGGAGCTCTCCGCATGACCATGAGGGCCCGCGCTCGCGATCTCGGGATCGTCTTCTTCTTCGTCGCGATCTTCGTCGTGCTGTCCGTCTCGACCAACACCTTCCTGCGCCAGGAGAACCTCCTCAACATCCTCGACCAGTCCTCGGAGCTGCTCGTCCTGACGGCGGCGATCACGGTCTGCATCGTCGCGGGGATCTTCGATCTCTCGATCGCCTCGACGGCCACCGTGGCCGCGATCGCCACCGCCGGAGGCGTCAACGTCGCCGGCTGGCCCGGCGGGATCGTCGCGGGTCTGGGCGCCGGTGCCGCCCTCGGCCTCTTCAACGGCCTGGCGATCGGCTTCACCAAGGTCAACTCCTTCATCGGCACGCTCGCAACCTCCTTCGCCTTCAAGGGCTTCGCGATCGTGATCTCCGGCGGCAGCGTGGTGGCGATCAAGGACCTCGACGACAGGGCGGCGCTGGCGAATCTCTTCACCGGCCGCTTCCTCGGCGCCAAGGGGGTCGTCTTCTTCGCGCTCGCGTTCGTCGTCGTCGTCGGGGTCATCCTCGCCCGCAGCGTCTTCGGTCGCCACGTCTACGCGGTGGGCGGCAACGCCGAGGCCGCCCGCCTCTCGGGCATCCGCGTCATGAAGGTGCAGACGCTCTGCTACGTGCTCTCGGGCCTCGCCGCCGGTCTCGCCGGCATCTTCTACGCGGGCCGCTACGGGAGCGGCGCCTCGAACTCCTTCTCCGACACCTACGCGTTCCAGGCGATCGCCGCCGCCGTCGTCGGCGGCACCAGCATCTTCGGCGGCGCCGGGGCGGTCTGGCGGGCCGTTGTCGGGGTGCTGATCCTCGCCCTCATCGGCAACGGGTTCAACCTGCTCGGGATCGACCCCACCTACCAGCTCGCTGCCCAGGGCGTCCTGATCTTCGCCGCTGTCGCGGGCGACCAGTACCTCCGAGGCCGCTAGCCGCTCCTCAGCCGAGCCAGTCGGCCGCGACGAGCGCCACGACCGTCGCCGTTTGCTCGAGCGACTCGAGGTCGACCCATTCGTCGCGGCCGTGGAGGTTCGAGGCGGTGGGGCCGTAGCAGAGGCACGGCCCCTCCACCTGGCGCGCGTCCGTCGTCGCCGTGAAGGCCATCGTCCGGGGCTCGGCGTCGAGCACGCGGCGGTGCACGTCCATCACCAGCTCCGGCAGCGGCCCCGTCGTCTCGTGACAGTAGGCGCGCGCGCGGAAAGCCTCGAAGGAGACCTCGACCTCGGGCGCCGCGTCGCCGATTCGCTCCACGATCCGCCGCTGCACGTCGGCCGGCTCGACGTCGAGGCCGATGCCGATCCTGGCGCGGGCCACGAGCTCGGCGGGCGAGGACGCCGTCCACACGCCTCCCTCGATGCGCCCGATCGTCACCCCGTAGGGCCAGTCCGACTCCGCCGCGAAGACTGCGTCGCGGGGGGGCGTGTTCGCCTCGGCCTCGAGCTCCCGGAGCGCGCCGACCGCCCGGCAGAGCTTGTCGAAGGGCCCGTCGCGCCCGGCGAACGCGGCATGCCCGGTTGCCCCGCGCGCGCTCAGCCGCGCCCAGACGACGCCCGTGCCCGCGTGAGCGAGCGAGAGACCGGTCGGCTCGCCGATCAGGGTCGCGTCAGCACGGTGCCCCGCGCGGAGCACCGACCACATCCCGTTGCCGCCGCACTCCTCCTCGATCACCGAGCTGACGACGAGATCGCCGCGCCGATCGGGGCAGACCTCCAGGACGACGGCCGCCGCGAGCAGATAGGCGGCGAGCCCCCCTTTCATGTCGCCGGCGCCGCGGCCCCAGAGCCGGCCGTCCGCGATCGTGCCGGCCCACGGGTCGTACGTCCACTCCTCCGGGCGCTCGACCGGGACGATGTCGACGTGGCCCGTGAGATGGAGCGACCTCCCACCGCCCGCGCCGGGCGCCGTGCCGACGACGGAGCTGCGCCCCTCGTAGGAGAGCGCGGGATAACCGGCATACGGATCGGCGAGTGCTGCCTCGGCGTCGGGCTGGATTCGCTCGACTGCGAAGCCGGCGCTCTCGAGCCACTCCGCGACATGGCGCTGGGCAGGCTCCTCCCCACCGAGCGGGCTCGGCCGCCGGACGAGCTCGGCGGCGAGCTCGAAGAGCTCCTCGCGGCGGCGCGCGACGGCGTCTCGAAGCTCGCGCTCTCTGCCCATAGTGCAATGTTACATAACGCCGCGGGGAGCTACCGGCCGGGGAGGCCGACGACCGCGAAGGTCGAGGGGTCGACCTCGACGCCGTACTGCCCAAGCGCCTCCTCGACGGTGACGTAGCCGTTGCGCACGTCCTCGGCCACCGCTTCCGGATCCCGCTCGAGCGGCTCGCCGTAGCCACCCCCCGTCGCCGTGACGATGCGGACGAGATCCCCGGCGGCCAGCGGGTGCCGCGCCACCTTGCCGAAGCGCGTCACCGACCCGTCCGCCTTGACCACGTCGACGTGGTTCGTGGTCCCGTTTTCACCGCCATGGAGCCCCCAGACGGGAAAGGCGTGGCGGCCGGCGGTGGAGGTGACGATCCAGCCGTCACGGAGGATCCGGTACTCCCGGATGCAGCCCGGGCCGCCGCGTGTGCGCCCCGCGCCTGCGCCGGCCGGGTCGAGGCAGAAGCGCTCGACCCGGAGCCCGAAGCGCGCCTCGGCGATCTCCGCCTGCGTGACGAATGTCTCGCCGTCGAGCGCGCAGAACTGGCCGACGTTGCCGTCTGCCGACGGATTCGCGCCCCAGCCGCCGACCTCGGGCTCCACGAGCACGACGAAGTCGCCGGTATCCGCGTGCGGGCCGGCCACGATCGTCCCGACGACCGACGCCATGTGCCCTGCGCCGAGTCGCTCCGGCAGGTGCGGAGCAAGCGCCCGCCAGATCAGCTCCGTGCCGAAGGTCAGCGACTCCCAGTAGATGGAGCAGGGAGCGGGTCGCTCGCAGGAGAGGATCGTCCCCGGCGGGCAGATCACCCGCAGTGGAACGAACGAGCCGTGGTTCGCAGGCGCGGAGGGGTCGGTCACGGCCTTGAAGGCCACCTGCGCTGCGGAGAGAAGGCCTGTAAAGGTGTTGTTGACCGGCCCGGGCACCTGTGGGTGCGAGCCCGTGAAGTCGCAGACGAACTCCTCGTCCGTGATCGTGATCTTCACGCGGACCTCGAAGGGCCCGCCGCCGAGGCCGTCGTCGTCGATGTAGTCGACCGCCTCGAACGTTCCCTTCGGGAGCTTGCCGAGCTCGATCCGCGCCAGCGTCTCGCCCTGGGCGATCAGCGCCTCGATCGTCTCGAGCACCACGTCCTGCCCGTACTTGTCGCAGACCTCGCGGAACGCGCGCTCGCCGACGCGCATCGCCGCCGCCTGTGCCATCAGGTCGCCGATCGTCTGCTCCGGGGTGCGGACGTTCGACGCGATCACGTCGACGAGCGAGTCGTTGCGCTCGCCCCGGCTCCAGATCTTGACGTTCGGGAACTGCAGGCCCTCCTGGTAGATCTCCGTGGAGTCCGTCGTGAACGAGCCAGGCGACATCCCGCCGACCTCCGTCCAGTGCGCCTTCGAGACCGCGAACGCGATCAGCTCGCCGTCGATGAAGATCGGCGCGACGAGCGAGACGTCGGAGAGGTGCGAGCCGCCGCCGGTGTAGGGGTCGTTGGTGATCACGATGTCGCCGGGCTCGAGCCGGCCCGCCCACTTCTCCAGCACCGCCTCGACGCTCGTCGTGAGCATCCCGATGAAGCCGGTGACTCCCTGGCCCTGGGTGATCAGCCTGCCCCGGGCGTCGGTCAGACCGCTGGCGAAGTCGAGCACCTCGTAGATGATCGGGCTCATCGACGTCCGCAGGAGCGTCTCGAACATCTCGTCGCCGACGGCCGTGAGCGCGTCCTTGACGACCTCGATCGTGAACGGATCCGTGCTGCCCGGCTCCTTCTGCATCTAGACCCCCGTGCTGACGATGATGTTGCCGAAGCGGTCGACGGCCGCTGTCATCCCGGGTGGGACGAGGGTCGTCGTGGCGGTCTCCTCGATCGCGGCGGGACCATTGATCTCGGCTCCCGCGCCGAGCGCGGTCCGGTCGAACACGGCTACCTCGACCCGGCCGCGCTCGTCGAAGTCGACCACCCGGCTGCCCGTGCGTGCGCCGGCGCTGTCGCCGCCCGTGGCGAGCTCGCGCAGCGGCGGCTTCGGCACGGCGCCGTAGCCGGTGAGCCGGAAGGTCACGAGCTCCGCCGGCACGCCGAGGCGGAACGTGTAGAGGCGCTCGTGCGCGTCGTCGAACCGGCGACGCACCTCGGCCTGCGTGGCCTCGGCGAGCGGCCCGTCGGGAATCGGAACGGTGACCGTGTGCTCCTGGCCCTGATAGCGCATGTCCGCCTGGCGCACGAGGCGCACGCCATCGGCGGCGACCCGCTCGCTCGCGAACGTCGCCGCCATCAGCCCCTCGAGCTCCGTCCAGATCACACCGGTGCGCTCGGGCGTGTCCGCGGCGTCGAGCCGCATCAGCGACGTGCGCACGAGGTCGTGCCGGATGTCGCTCATCAGCATCCCGAGCGCCGAGAAGTGGCCCGGCGCGAGCGGGACGATCACCTCGGGCACCTTGAGCTCTGCGGCCAGGAGCGCCCCGTGGAGCGGGCCTCCGCCGCCGCACGCGACGAGCGCGAACTCCCTCGGGTCGCGGCCCCGCCGGACCGAGACGAGCCGGAGCAGGTTGACCATGCTCGCGTTGGCGATGCGCAGGATTCCGCGGGCGGTGTCCGGCACGTCCGTGCCCAGCCGCTCCCCGAGCCGGGCGATCGCGGCGCTCGCGAGCCCCTCGTCGAGCGGCATCTGGCCGCCCATGAAGGCGGCGGCGCCGATCCGCCCGGTGACGAGGTTCGCGTCAGTGAGCGTGGCGTCGGTCCCGCCGCGCCCGTAGCAGGCGGGACCCGGGTCGGCGACCGCCGAGTGGGGCCCGACCTTGAGCGACCCTGCCGCGTCGATCCAGGCGATCGAGCCGCCGGCCATGCCGATCTCGATGATGTCGACGACCGGCACCTTGAGCGGGTACCCGGCGTGCCGGGAGTCGCGATCGATGTGGTAGTCGGCGGTCAGCCGCACCTCGCCCCCCTCGATCAGGCTGGACTTGGCGGTGGTGCCGCCGACGTCGAAGGTGATCAGGTTCGGCCGGTCGATCGCCGCACCGACGACCGCTGCGCCGATGATGCCCCCGACCGGCCCCGACTCGACCAGGTTGATCGGCACCTCGGCCGCCACGGCGAAGCGTGAGAGGCCGCCGTTCGACTGCATGGCGAAGTGCGTGTCGCTCCCGATCCCGCTCTCGTCGAGCCGCTCGGAGAGCCGCGTCAGGTACTTCCGGACCGTGGGCTTGACGTATGCGTCCAACACCGTCGTGGAGGTCCGGTCGTACTCACGCCACTCGCCGGTGAGCTCGTGCGAGACGGAGACGGGCACCTCCGGCCACTCCTCGGCGACGATCTCCGCCACGCGCCGCTCGTGCACGGGGTTGCCATAGGCGTGCAGCAGGCAGATCGCGACGGCCTCGGCACCACCGGAGCGCAGGCCGCGCACAGCGTCGCGGACGTCCGACTCGGCGAGCGGCGAGATCACCTGCCCGCGGTAGTCGATCCGCTCGCCGACCTCGAAGCGGAGGTGGCGCGGCACGAAGGCCGGTGGCTTACGGAAGACGAAGTTGTAGAGGTCGGGGCGGTTGCCCTTGGCGATCTCGAGTACGTCCCGGAAGCCCTCGGTCGTGATCAGGCCCACCGTGGCGCCCTTGCGCTCGGTGAGCGCGTTGATCACGACGGTCGTCCCGTGCGCCAGGAAGCCCACCTCGCCGAGCGCGGTCTGCCCGACCGCGTCGAGGACGCCGTCCTCGAACACGGGGGGAGTGGTCGGCGCCTTGGCCAGGCCGACGTCGCCGGTCTCCTCGTCCAGGTGGACGAGGTCGGTGAAAGTGCCGCCGATGTCGACTGCGACGCGGGTCGCCACGAGCTAGCCTCGGCCCTCGCCGATCGTGCGCAGCTCGAGCGGCAGGTTCGAGAGCAGCTCCGGCCCGTCGTCGGTGACGAGCACCTGGTCCTCGAGCCGGATCCCGCCGATGCCGGCGGCGTAGAGCCCCGGCTCGATCGTCACGCACATCCCCGCCTCGAGGGGCGCGGTCGTTCGCGGGACGAGGAAGGGCGGCTCGTGGATCTCGGCCCCGATCGCGTGGCCCGCCCCGTGGAGGCAGCGGCCGAGGTCGGGACGCGCCTCCACGATCTGGCGCTGCGCGGCTTCGACCTCGCGGCCCGTCGTACCGACGCGGGTGGCCGCGATCGCCGCGGCCTGCGCGTCGCGCACCGTCTCCCAGGCGGCCTGCGCCCAGTCGGAGGGCGGGCCGACCGTGCCACACCGCGTCAGGTCGCCCCAGTAACCGTCGATCCGCGCGGAGATGTCGGCGCACACAACGTCCCCCGCGGCGAGCGTCCGGTCCCCCGGGTGCCCATGCGGGTTGGCCGCCTGTGCCCCGAAGAGGACGAGCGGGTGCGACTCCGTCGCGCCGCGCTCGCGCAGCCGGTGCTCGACAAGGACGTTGACGGCCCACTCGACCGCGCCCACCTCGAGCTCCGCGAACATCTGCTCCATCACCTCGGTGACGACCTGGCACGCGTGGCGCATCGCCTCGACCTCGGCCGCGTCCTTGCGCGCCCGCAGGCCCATGACCAGGTCTGCCGCAGGCTGCGGGACGCAGCCGGCCTCCCGAAGCGCCTCGCCACGGGCGAAGACGAGGTGGTTCTCCTCGACCCCGACGCGGCCGCCGCCGCCGAGCGCCTCGACGAGCTCGGCCATCCCGTCGGAGGACGGGTCGTACACGACGCGGCCCAGGCCGGAAGGGGCAGCGGCTGCCGCGTCCTCCTCCAGGCGCGGCACGACGAGCGCGCCGCCGCCGGACACGGGAACCGCGACGGCGAAGAGCCGCTCCAGCTGGATCCCCGAAAAGCCCGTGAAGTAGGAGATCGAGGCGTCGTTCGTGACGAGGACGGCGTCGAGTCCGGCCTCGCCGGCCGCCCCGCGCAGCCGTTCGACCCGCGCGTCGGCCGTCGTGCGATCGGCGATCTTCATTCCGACACCCCGGCACCGTAGATCTCCCGCGCCGCCTCTAGGCTCAGGTGCCCCTCGCGGACGTCCACCCGCACCGCCTCGGGATCGCGCCGGGCCGGGTCGCCGAAGCCGCCGCCGCCGCCCGTCATCGTCCGCACCACGTCGCCCCGGCGGAGCGGAACGCGGCTCGCCTTCAGCAAATGGCGCTCGTCGTCTCGTCCCGGGTTGATCACCACCTCCGGCGGCTTCGCCTCGTGGCCGCCGAAGAGCCCCCAGGCGGGCGTCCGCGAGCGCTCGAACCAGAGCGAGAGCTCGGCGGCCTCCGCGTCCAGCGTGTACTCCCGGACGACGCCGTTGCCACCGCGCCACTGCCCCGGGCCGCCGGTGTCGGGCCGGAAGCCGTACTCGGTCATCCGGATCGGGAACTTCGTCTCCAGCACCTCGATCGCCAGGTCTTTGAGCGAGCCGTTGACATTGTTGATGAGACCGTCCTGGCCGTCGGACCCCTCCCACGCGCCCCAGCCGCCCACCGTCGGCTCGAGGTCGAAGAACGGTTGGCCGTTCCGGTGGTCGACACCCGAGAAGCCGATGATCATGGAGTCGCCGTAGCTCGCCGCGGCCGCCTGCGCCGGGAGCACCTCGGACAGAGCGCGCACGACCAGGTCGATCAACAGGCCGAGCTGCGAGAAGTACCACTGGCAGGGGGCGGGCGGCTGGGCGCCCAGCATCGACCCGGGTCGCACGCGGACATGCAGCGGGCGGAAGGCACCGCCGTTCGGTGGGTTCGCCGGGTTGATCAGGACCTTGTAGGCCACGCGGCACGCAGAGATTGCCTGCGCCTCGCCACAGTTCACGGGACCGGGCTGAGAGTCGTCGGTCTCGGTGAGGTCGATCGTCATCTCGTCGCCGCGCACCTCCACCGACAGCCTCACCCAACATGGCTCCGGCGACACGCCGCTGTCGTCCAGGCACCCCTCGGCCCGGTAGACCCCGTCGGGGATGGCCTCGACGGCCTCGCGCTCGAGACGTTCCGTCTGCGCGAAGATCTCGTCTCGCGCGCCGGCGATCGTCTCCGGCCCGTATTGATCCATGATCGCGCGAAGGCGGATCTGCCCGGTGCGGGCACAGGCGATCTGGGCGCCGAGGTCGCCGATCGCGGGGTAGGAGAAGCGGCTGTTGCGTCCGAGCAGGTCGGTCACGTCGGCACGCTGGACGCCTCCCTCGACCACCCGGGTCGGGCCGAGACGCATTCCCTCCTGGAAGATCTCCGTCGAGTCCATCGGCCCGCCGGCGTCCTTTGCCCCGACATCGAGCCAGTGCGCCCGGGAGGCTGCGAAACCCACGAGCTCGCCCTCGTGGAAGATCGGCCCGAAGACCGTCATGTCGTTCAGGTGCGTGCCCGTCAGATAGGAGTCGTTCATGATCCAGATGTCGTCGGGACGCCAGACCTCGCGGCCGTACAGTTCCTCGGTCAACCGCGTGCAGATCTCGAGGTTACCGAGGAAGATCGGCAGCCCGGCCGACTGTCCGAGGATCCGGTGCTCGGCGTCGAGCAAAGCGACGGAGCAGTCCTTCATCTCGTAGATGATCGGAGTGTAGGCGGAGCGGATCAGCGTCGCGTTCATCTCGTCCGCGGCTGCCGTGAAGGCACTCCGGATGATCTCGGTGGTGATCGGGTCGACACGGCGCTCGACGAGGGCCATCAGGACTCCTTCCGGTTAGAGGCTGTGATCACGAGCGAGCCGAAGGCGTCGACGCGGAGCGTGACACCCGGCGGCACTACCGTCGTGGCGGTTGCCTCCTCGACGACCGCGGGGCCCTCGAGGGTGGCGCCGTGCGACAGGTCGTCCCGAATCACGATCGTGGTCGGGATGGCCTCGCGGCCGAAGATCACCGTCCGCGTTTCCCGCGCCGCGGCGGGTTTCTCGACCTCCTCGTGGGCGATCGGGTCGATGCGGCCGAGGTCGCCGAGAGCGGTGGTGCGGACAACGACGATCTCGATCGGTGCGCCCGAGTTGGAATGACCGAACCGCTGCTGGTGCGCCGCGTGGAAGCGCGCCCCGAGGTTTGCGTCGAAGTCGTCCTCGGTAGGCTCCTGCGAGCCGGTCAGCGGGATGGTCAACGTGTACTCCTGGCCGACGTAGCGCAGATCGAGCGCATGCTCGACGCGGCCCGTCTCCGCACCGATCCCCTCCTCGGCGAGGGAGGCGAAGGCCTCCTCCTCCAGCGTTCCGAGGGTGGCCGCCAGGTCTGCGTGATCGAGGGCCGCGAGCGGGGTGAAGTAGGCGCGGCCCGAGTCCTTGCGGATCTCCGTCTCCAGCATCCCCCACGCCGAGAACGCGCCGGGGAAGCGGGGGACGATCACCTCCCCGATCTCGAGCTGCTGGGCGAGGAAGACCGCGTGCATCGGACCCGCGCCACCGAAGGCGACCAGCGCGAAGTCGCGCGGTTCGATCCCCTTCTCCACGGTCAGCGTCCGGATTGCCTGGGCCATCTTCGCGTTGATCACGTCACAGACGCCCTCGGCCAGGTCGGTCGCCGAAAGGTCGAGCTCGGCGCCGAGACGCGCGAGCGCGCTCTCCGCGGCCTCCCGATCGAGCGTCATCTGGCCGCCCGCGAAGTACGCCGGGTCGACGCGGCCGAGCACCAGGTTGGCGTCGGTCACCGTGGGCCGCGTGCCACCGCGGCCGTAGCAGGCGGGGCCGGGGTCGGCGCCCGCGCTCTCGGGTCCCACCCGCAGGCCGCCCGCCTCGGCGTAGGCCAACGAGCCGCCGCCTGCCCCGACCGTATGGATGTTCACGATCGACATCAGCAGTGGGAACCCTTCGAGGGTGGTCTCGGACGAGACGTCGGGCTTGCCGTCGACGACGAGGCTGACGTCGAAGCTCGTGCCGCCCATGTCGATGCAGATCAGGTTGGGGCGATCGAGGATCCGCGCCAGCGCGACGCCGCCCATCGTCCCGCCGACCGGGCCCGAGAGCAGGGTCTGCAGAGAGAGGTCGCGGGCCGACTGGGAGGTGACGATGCCGCCGGAGGACTGCATGACGTGCAGCGGCACGGAGAGGCCGCGCTCCGTCATCTCGCTCTCGAGGCGCTTGAGGTAACGGCGCACCACCGGCGCCGTGTAGGCGTCCACGACGGCGGAGGAGGTGCGCTCGTATTCCCGCCACTCGCGGGCCACGCGGTGGGAGAGGGAGATGGCGACGCCGTCGAGCTCCTCGAGCAGGATCTCCTCGGCGCGAAGCTCATGCGCCGGGTTCACGTAGGAGAAGAGGAAGCCGACGGCCACGGCGCCGAACCCGTCGTCCCTGACGCGCCGGGCGGCGCTCCGGATCGCGTCCTCGTCGAGCGGCTCGAGCTCCTCGCCGGCGTAGTCGAGCCGGCCGGCGACCGAGACGATGTCGCTGCGCGAGACGAGCGGCGTCGGCTTGCGGTAGTGGATGTCATAGAGGCGCGTGCGATTGCCCCTGGCGATGTGGTAGACGTCACCCGCGCCGCTCGTGGCCAGGAGCAGGACTTTCTCGCCCCGACGCTGGAGGAAGGCGTTGAGGCCCTGGGTCGTGCCGTGAACGGTGAAGCCGATGTCGGCGGGTGACTCGACCACCGCCTCGAGGGCCTTGAAGACGCCCTCGGTCAGGTCCTGCGGGGTCGTGGAGGACTTGGATGCGACGTAAGCGCCCGTGCTCTCGTCGTAGGCAACGACGTCGGTGAACGTCCCGCCGATGTCCATGGAGACCCGGTAGCGGCTCACTCCGCACCCTCTGTCGGCGCGGGGATGGGCTCGCCGGCGGAGACGACCACGGTGTAGGTCTCGCCGCGCGTCGACTCGTCCAGCCCCTGGACGAGCTCGGCGAGCGGCCCGCTACCGGCGGCACGCACGGGGCTCGATACCCACCCCTGGTAGGCCTCGGCACTACTCCAGAGGGCAGTGACCAGGATCGGACCGCTGCCGCTCGTCGGGACGTGCAGCTCGGAGCCGAGGCAGCCCGGCTGGCGGAGCGCACGGCCGAGGATGTCTTCTCGTTCGTAGAAGTCGACGACGGCGTCGTAGTCGCCGTCCTTGGGCTCGAGGTAGAGCACGCTGCGGATCACGCTGTTGAACCTCCCTGGATAGTGTCAGTAGATGATCTCGGTCGTGACGGCGACGACGCGTGCGCGTTTGCTCGAGTCGTTCCGGATCAGGTGCGGATAGCTTCCGGGCCACGTGAAACAGTCGCCCGTCTTCAACGTGTAGTCGACGCCGTCGAACTCGAGGACGATCTCGCCCTGAACCACGTAGCAGACGTCGAAGCCGGCGTGGGTAAGCGGTGACGTGTACTTCGTGCGCGGCGAGAACGTCGAGACGAACAGGGTCAGGCCGCTGCCCGAAATCCGTAGAGCCTCGTAGTCGATCCCCTCGCCCCGTTCGACGCGGATCCGGTCTTTCTGGGGCACGGCGCGCGGTGTCGTGCGCCGCTGCGAGTAGCCGAGGAGCGAGCCGAGGTCGTGGTTGTAGACGGCGGCGACGCGTGCGAGCCGCTGCACCGAGATGTCGGACTGCGACCGCTCGACCGCACTCAGGAACGACGCCGAGAGGCCGCTCGCCTCGGCGACCTCGTTCAGCGAGAGTCCGGACTGGGCGCGGAGCCCACGGAGAAGCCCCGCGATGTCCGGGCCGTCGGGCAGCGGCGCGATCTCCGCAAGATGCGCCGCCGGTGTGGGTGGGCGCGGACCAGCGGAAGCAGGCCTGCGCGCGGCTTTGCGACTCACGTGCTGCTTTTTCTCGCCCAAGCGTCCACTGCGACTGCGGTCAGGATAATCCCGCCCTGCAGGATCTGCTGGTAGATCGGATTGACGCCGAGCAGGTTGAAGCCGTTTCCGATCATCGCGAGCAGGAGCACGCCCAGGACGGTCCGCCAGACCGCGCCCTCACCGCCCAGGATCGACGTCCCGCCGATCACGATGGCGGCGATGACCGCGAGCTCGATGCCGGTGCCGGCATCCGCCTGTCCGGTGGCGACGCGCGAGGTGACGAGCACGCCCGCAATCCCCGCAGAGAGGCCCGAGACGGCGTAGGTGGCCGTGCGCACCAGGCCGACCCGGATGCCCGACAGGCGTGCCGCTTCGGGGTTGCCGCCGGCGGCGTAGATGTACCGCCCGGCCGCCGAGCGTGAGAGGAGGAACCCGCAGGCGCCCGCGAAGATCGCCCAGATCACGATCGAGTAGTAGATCGCGCCGACCTTGCCCTGGCCGAGCGAGGTGAACTCGGCGTCGGTGACCGAGACGAGGAAGCCGCCCGTCAGCACGAGTGCGACGCCGCGGATGATGATCGACGAGGCAAGCGTCGCCACCAGCGGGTTGATGCGCCCGATCGTCGTCAGCAGGCCGTTCAGTACGCCGATGCCGAGACCGACGCTGATCCCGAGGACGTACGCGATCTCGGGATCGACGCTCGTCGCCGCCTTGGCGGCGACGACCCCGGCGATCGCGAAGACCGCGCCGACGGAGAGATCGAAGCCGCCGGCGATGATGACGAGCGTGCCGCCCACGGCCATCAACCCGACCGCGGCCGATTGGTCGAGGACGTTCAGCATGTTCGCCTGCGAGAGGAAGACGTCGCTCGCCAGCGTCAGCGTGAGGAAGAGCGCTACGAAGCTCGCGACGATGCCGTAGTCGCGGATCGCTGACAGACCAACGCCTGGCCAAAGCCGCGCGCGAAACGTCCGTGCGACGCCCTCGGCGCCGCTCACGCGGCGGCCTCCGCCGTCGCAAATGCGGCGTGGAGGACGTCGTCTTCGGTCGCCGTGCGGCCGTCGAACTCGCCGACCAGCCTGCCGCCGCGGAGCACGAGCACGCGATGCGAGAGCCCGAGCACCTCCTCGATCTCCGAGGAGATGAGAAGCACAGCCATCCCCTGGTCGGCGAGCGATTGGATGAGGGCGTAGATGCCGCGCTTCGCGCCGACGTCGACGCCACGCGTCGGCTCGTCGGCGATCAAGACACGCGGTGGCCGGAAGAGCCACTTCGCGAACAGCACCTTCTGCTGGTTGCCTCCCGAGAGCGAGGCGACCGGAGCCGACAGCCGCGAGGCGCGCACGTCGACGCGCTGAGCCAAGTCGTCGATCTTCCGACGCTCGCGCGCCTTCCGGACGACCCCGCAGGTGGTCACCTCGCCGAGGTGGGCGAGGCTGACGTTGTGGTCGATCGAGCCACGCATCAGGAGACCCTGGTCCTTGCGCGACTCGGGCAGCATCGCGATCCCGGCGCGCACGGCGTGCTTCGGCGAGCGGATCCTGACCTGCTGTCCGTCGAGGACGATCTCGCCTGAGTCTCGGCGGTCGGCGCCGAAGACTGCGCGGGCCACCTCCGTTCTGCCGGATCCGATCAGGCCCGCGAGGCCGACGATCTCGCCCGCGCGCAGGTCGAAGCTGACATCCCGAACGAGGCCGCTCGAGAGCCCGCGCACGGACAGCACGACGGGCGCGTCCTCGGCAGGAACGACCTTCTCGGGGAACGTCATCTCCATCGATCGACCGAGCATCGCCGTCACGAGCGTGTCGGGTGTCTGATTCGCGGCAGGCGATGTCACGATCAGCCGGCCGTCGCGGAGCACGGTCACCGTGTCCGCGATGGCGAGCACCTCCTTCAGGAAGTGCGACACGTAGATCAGCGTCGTACCGCCGGCCCGCAGGCCGCGCATCGTCTCGAGCAGGCGCTCCGACTCGTCACCCGTGAGCGCTGCCGTCGGCTCGTCCATCACGATCAGCCGGGCCTCGCGGGCGAGAGCGCGCAAGATCTCGACTTTCTGCTGCTCGGCCACGCGCAGGCCGCCCACGAGGGCGCCCGCCGGAAGCGAGAATCCCGCACGATCGCACAGCTCGCGGTACCGGCTGCGGAGAGAACGGCGACTCACGACTCCGAGCCGTGTGCGTTCGCTGCCGAGGAAGACGTTCTCGATGATCGTCCGCCGGGGAACGAGCGTGAGCTCCTGCGCGATGATCGTGACGCCGTCGGCGAGGGCATCACGCGGAGAGCTGTAGCGCGCGACGCGGCCCTCGACCTCGATCGTCCCTGCATCCGGAGTGTGGACGCCGGCGATCAGCTTGCCGAGCGTCGACTTTCCGGCGCCGTTCTCGCCCACGAGCGCGTGCACTGTTCCCTGCACGATCGAGAGCGAGATCTCGTTGAGAGCCTGGACGCCGCCGAAGCGCTTGCAGACTCCTTCGAGACGGATGAGGGGAGTCGACGTCATCAGTCCTTTCGGTACGTCGCCGCCGCGGCCGGGGTCGA
>JAWVCW010000030.1:0-17684 GCA_033857955.1 Gaiellaceae bacterium
CGCAAACAGGCCGAAGAAAAGAGCCGCCGCGAAGCCCTCCGCTGCCTCAAACGACAACTCGCACGGACCGTCCACACCACCCTCAAAAACGAGCCGCCATTGACATAGGAGCAACGCTGGCCCAGGCAGACGTGTACCCGCTGCTCGCCGTTAGTGAGTTCGGGCGGCGTGGGCGAGCATGATCTCTAGCTCGCGGTCGTAGTCGGCAGTCGCTTCGGCGCTCAACGGCGACCAGTCTGACATGTACTCCCAGAATCCTGGGCGTTGCCAGCTTCGAGGCCCGATCGTCACATAGCCAGGACTGTCGCCCAAGCCGACCTGGACCTCCCAGTTCGGAGGGATGGAAGGGTCAAGCACCTCGAACATGCTGGCGGGCCAGCGGCTTGGGAGTCGATGCCTGGGAAGGCGCTCGGGGTTCGCGACCCGCAACCTAGGCTCCCACGGAGGAGTACAACAGATTTCGAGCACAACGAACTCCTGCCCCACAGCGATTCGGGAGTGCTCGGTGATCTCCCGGCCAGAGGCGTGGATGATTCGGAGGCAGCGGACGATCATGCGACCGCGTTGTACCAACTCCAAGAGCAGCCCATCGCTCAGGGGACATTCCCGGACGCTGGCCCAGGCGACCGTCGCGTCCAGGGGGGAGACTGCTCGCGCGCGACCCCGCACATCCGACGCGCAGTGGATATGCGTCGGCTCGAGGATGACCTCACGGATCTTCGTCGCGTGCAAGAGGAGTTGCGCGATGACTGGGGGCCGCTGGCCGAGAAGACGCCGCAGGATCTCGTACGAGCGTGGATAGCGACTGTCGCGATCGTCGAGGTCGGTTACGACGGAATGGTCGAGGAGTATTGGCACGACCTGATGACACGTGAGTACATCGACGTGATCTGCAAGAAGTTGCCGCGCGGCTGGCCGGCTCACTTTGCGGAACGGATGGAACGTTGGGACGAGCGGTTTCGCGCCGCAACGGTTGCAGAGACTGAGCCCCACCTTCCCCCGCTCGACGGTGAGGCTGGTTGGTGGTGGTACCGCTCCCCACGACTCTGGCCGGGCAGATCGCTCTAGCGACTATGACTCGAAAGAGGCCCCGTTCGCTCAAGGGACATGCCGGGACGCTGACCCAATGCCGCCTGAAGGTGTGAGCTGTCGATCCGGTGTCGATCCTGTGTCGATCGAGTGTCGATTCTCCAGCCGCTCGTTCGTCCTATTGAATGAAGGGGCGGGGCTGTGCTTCCGCCAGACGCGACGAGAGGAGAACGATGGCAGGCCAGATGGTTCACGTCGAGATTCCCGCGGGCGACACCGCAAAGGCGCGTGAGTTCTGGGGCTCGCTCTTCGGCTGGCAGTTCGAGAGCTATCCCGGGCCGACCGAGTACCTCATGACCCGGCTCTCCGAGAACCAGGGCGCCGCGATCTACGGGGCCGACGACGACAAGCGCGGGGCACGCGTGTACTTCGATGTCGACGACATCAACGCGAGTCGCGCTCAGGTCAACGAGCTCGGCGGCGAAGCCGGCGAAGCGATGGCCGTGCCGACGATGGGCTGGTTCGCGACCTGCACGGACATCGAAGGCAACGACTTCGGTCTCTGGCAGACGGATCCGAACGCGGGCTAACCGGAAGCGCGGAGCGCGCGTCCGGCCAGCGCGCCGGTGTGATGGCCGTCGTCGACGGCCACGACGCCGTTCACGAGCACGTACGGGACCCCCTCCGGCTGCCGGCGGGGGTCTTCGTACGTCGCCGTGTCGCGGATCGTCTCGGGATCGATGCACGTGACGTCCGCGGCCAGGCCGGGCCGGAGCAGGCCGCGGTCGGGGAAGCCGAGCCGCTGCGCGGGCAGCGAGGTCATCTTCCGCACCGCCTGCTCCCAGGTGAGGATGCCGAGCTCGCGCACGTAGACGGCGAAGTAGCGTGGGAAGGTGCCCCAGCCGCGCGGGTGCGGCCGGTCGCCGACGATGATTCCGTCGCTGCCCACGGTGTGCGACCAGTGCGCCATCGTCGCGCGGACGTTCTCCTCGTTGCCCGTGTGGGAAATGCACGAGACGGCGAGGTTCCGCTCGACGAGCAGCTCGCAGACGTAGTCGATCGGCCGGGCGCCTGCTGCGGCGGCGGCTTCGGAGATCGGCCGTCCGTCGACGACGATCACCGACCAGTCCATCGGGATCTCGTGGAAGCCGTCCGAGCCCTCGTCCTCGATCTCGGCGCGCAGGCGCTCCCGCAGCGCCGGGTCCTGCAGCCGCTCGATCGTCGCCGGGCTGCCGCCGATGTGCATCCAGCTCGGCAGGAACGCGGCCAGGTAGGTGGAGCCGGCGAGGTAGGGATACGTGTCGAGCGTGATCTCGATCCCCTCGTCGCGCGCCTGATCGATCATGGCGAGCAGCTCGGGTGCTCTGCCCTTGTTGATCTCGTAGCCGAGGTGCGCGTGGGCGAGGTGCAGCGGCACGCCGGAGCGGCGCGCGATCTCGATGCAGTCGGCGTAGGCCTCGAGCGCGCGCCGTCCGTAGTTGCGGTGGTGCGGCGTGTAGTAGCCGCCGTGCTCGCGCACCACCTCGAGCAGCGCGACGATCTCGTCGTCGTCGGCGTACATCCCCGGCGTGTAGGTCAGCCCCGTGGAGAGGCCGATCGCGCCCTGCTCGAGCGCTTCCGCAAGCAGCCGCTTCATGTGCGCCAGCTCGTCCGCTGTGGGTGCCCGATCATCGGTGCCCATCGCGATCATCCGGATCGTCCCGTGCGGCGCCAGGTAGGCGGCGTTGATCGCGATCCCGTCCGCGTCGAGTCGGTCGAGGTACTCGCCGACCGTGCGCCAGCTCCAGTCGAAGCCGGGCGGATCCTCGTTCCAGGCGGCGAGCTGCGCGCGGAGCTGCTCGAGCACCTCGTCGGTGACGGGCGCGTAGCTGAGCCCGTCCTGGCCCAGGACGTCGAGCGTCACCCCCTGCATCACCTTTGCCTCGTGCGCGGGATTGACGAGCAGCTGCAGATCCGAGTGCGTGTGCATGTCGATGAAGCCCGGGCAGACAAAGAGGCCGTCGGCGTCGATCGTGCGAGCGGCCGGCTCGTCGACGCGACCGACGGCGGCGATCCGGCCGCCGGCAATGCCTACGTCGGCCCGGTACCAGGGATTGCCGGCGCCGTCGATGACGCGGCCGCCGCGGATCAGCACGTCGAGCATTCGGAGAACCTACTGCTCGTCGTCGGGTGAGAAGTTCGCGACGAGCTCGCGCGCCATCTGCGCGTTGCCGGCGAGCAGGCCCCCGTCGACGCGGAGCACCTCGCCGGTGATCCACGCCGCGTCGTCCGAGGCGAGAAAGACGGCAGCGCTCGCGACGTCCTCCGGCTCCCCCACCCGGCCCAGCGGGTACCAGCGCACGAGCCGCTCGAAGATCGCCGGCTCCTTGTCCACTCGCTCCTGCCAGAGGGGCGAGCGGATCGTGCCGGGCGCGATCGCCACCACGCGGATCCCGTGCCTGCCATAGCGCACGGCCATGCTGCGGGTAAGGCTGATCACGCCGGCCTTCGCCGCGCTGTACGGCTCGTTCGCGAAGAAGGCCATCCCGTTCACGGACGAGATGTTCACGATCACACCGGAGCCGCGCTCGATCATCCCGGGCAGGACTGCCTTCGAGCAGAGGAACGCCGACTTGAGGTTGACCTCGACGTCGATGTCCCACTCCTCCTCGCTGATCTCGAGCAGGTCGTCGGCCATGCCGCCACCCGCGTTGTTGACGAGCACGTCGATCCGGCCCGCCACCTCCACCATCCGAGCCACGTCCGCGGCGACGGTGACATCCGCCTGGACCGCCGTACCACTGATCTCCGCCGCGACCTCCTCGGCACGCTCGCCGACGAGATCGGCGACCACGACGGTCGCACCCTCGGCGGCAAAGCGCCGGCAGGTCGCGCGGCCGATGCCCGAGCCACCGCCGGTCACGATCGCGCGCTTGCCATCCAACCTCATCCCTTCAGAGCTCCTTCCTGGAGTCCACGCATGTACCAGCGCTGCACGACGACGAAGGCGATCAGGCCCGGCAGGATCGCGACGACGTACATCGCCGCCATGGTCGGCCACAGCCACTGCCCGAAGCCAGCGTTCGCCGAGGCCATCACGACCGTCAGCGTTCGCTTTTCCTGGTCGTTCGTGAGCGTGTTCGCGAGCAGCCACTCACCCCACGCCGCGATGAAGTTCGTGATCAGAACGACGATCACGCCGTTGCGGACGAGCGGCAGCATGATCCGGCGCAGGATCATGAACGAGCTCGCGCCGTCGACGCGCGCCGACTCGGGCAGCTCCTTCGGGATCGTCTCGAAGACGCCGCGCATGATGAAGATGCTGACCGCGAGCGCAAGCGTCTGGTACGGGAGGATCAGCCCCCACGTCGAGTTGATCAGCCCGAGCCGGTCCTGGATCTCCCAGATCGAGATCAGCCCCGTGACCCGGCTCGGCACGAAGAGCGAGCCGACGAGGATCGCGAGCACGATCCGCTTGCCCGGCGTCGGCAGATGCACGAGCGCGTAGCCGGCGAGCACCGCGACCGTGGTCGTGATCGCCATCGTGGCGAGCGTGAGGACGATGCTGTTCTCGATGTTCTGGGGCAGCGTGTCGATCGCGGTGAGCGCAGTCCGGTAGGAGCCGAAGTCGAAGTGGTTCGGCCAGATGTCGTTCGTGTACGCATCCGGCAGCGACTTGATCGAGAGCAGGAACACCCAGAAGAGCGGGAAGAGGATCACCACGCAGCAGAAGAGGAGGATCCCGTGCTTGACGATCGAGCCCCACGGGACCCGCCTGCGGTGCGGCCGCGGCCGCCGGCGTGTGGCGGCGATCGGCTCGGTCTCGACCCTGGTCGCCATGACGTCTAGTCCTTGTTCCTGAACGCGTAGAAGAGCCAGAGCACGACGGCGAGCATCCCGATCGTGCCGATCCATCCGATCGAAGCCGCGTAGCCTCGGTTCTGGTCACCGACCTGGAAGGCCGTGTCCCACATGTACACCGTCCAGGTGTACGTCGGCTTCGAGCGGTCGAACCCTCCGGTCAGGATGTACTCGTCGATCAGCGCGTACGCCGTGCCGAACCGGAGCACGACGAGGACGAGCAGGATCGGCCGGAGACGCGCGAACGTAATCCGCCAGAAGATGCGCCACTCGCTCGCGCCGTCGACCCGCGCCGACTCGTACAGCTCCTTCGGGATCGTCGAGAGGCCGGCCAGATAGAACATCGTGTGGAAGCCGAGCCCCCACCACCACTCCATCAGCGCAAGCGAGAGGAAGGTGGTGTTCGTCGAGCCGAGCCAGGTCGGCTGGTTCTGGAGGGTGAAGACGTGGAGGACGTCGACGAGGACGTAGTTGATCGGGCCGATCCCGTTCGAGTACATCCACACCCAGAGGATGAAGATCAGCGGGCCCGGGATCATCGCCGGGATCAGCAGGATCAGCCGGTACGTGGTCGCGAGCTTCTGGTTGCGCACGCGGTCGACGAGCACCGCGGTGACCATCGGCAGGAACACCATTCCCGGCAGGAAGATTGCGGTGAAGATCGCGGCGTGCCAGAGCCCGGTGCGAACGAGCGGGTCGTGCAGAGCGTCGACGTAGTTCCGAAGCCCGATGAACTTCGCCGACTCCGGCGAGTCGTCGAGCAGGAAGCTGAAGTTGGTGAACGAGATCCAGAGCGCCCGGACGATCGGCCACAGCTGCCAGCCGACGAAGAAGACGAGCGCCGGTATGAGGTACGGCCACGTCCGTGCGAAGCGCGTGGTCGATCGCCAGAACGTGTGAAAGCCGGAAGGCGGCCGGGCGGCGACTGCTCTGCTAGCCACCGCCCGACCGCCTCACCCTAGGAGGGAACACGGCTCCGGGGGACAGATCGCTATCCCTTCCGGCTCTTCTTCACCTCGGCTGCCACGAGGGCCTTCGCCTTCGCGAGCGCGGCCTTCGCACTCTTCTCGTCGCCCTTCAGGTACGCCTCCCACGCGGGCTTCCCGATCACGAACTGCGTCAGGCCGAACTTGTGCGTGCGGATCGCCTTGCTCGTCGCGAGCTCCTTGTGCACCGTGAACGCCCAGTCGGCCATCCACGACGGCGGCGACTTCTCCCACTTCGCCCAGTCGGACTTGTACGGCGAGAGCTGCCCGGACGCGCCGCGGACGTTCTTGCCGAGCGCGTGCTGCCAGATGCGCACGTCTCGCGTCAGGAACTCCATGTAGTTGGCTGCCAGCCGCTTGTTCTGCCCGTACTTGAAGAGCGCTGCACCCGTGTTCCAGAACACGGTGCCGCCGCCTTTGCCCGCCTTCGGGAGGCCGGCGATGTGCAGCACCTTCGGGTCGGGCCAGGTGCCGGCGAAGCGCGTCGGCGCGTTCTGGTACTTGACGTAGTAGGCCGCCTGACGTCCGGCGAACGCTTCCTCGTCGGGCGTCGTGTTGACGCCGCCGTCGACCTTGCCCTCCTCGAGGATGTTCTTCGGAGCGACCTCCATCATCCGCTTCATCACCTCGAGGGCGTTCACGGCCGCGTCGCTCGTGAAGTCGAACAGCCCTTCCGCCGTGTAGACGTTCGTGTTGAACGTGTGCGCGATCGGCGCGAGCGAGCGCCAGCCGTGCGCGTCGAACACGGCCCCGTACGGCGCCGCCTTCGAGCTGACGACCTTCTTCGCGTTGGCGATGAACTCGTCCCAGGTCTTCGGCGCCTTGTTCGGGTCGAGGCCGGCCTTCTTGACGAGCTCGCCGTTCCAGGCCTGGATGATGATGTCCAGCAGGAACGGGTACGACCAGATGTGCCCCTTGTAGGTCGCCTCCGCCCGGATCGACGGAATCAGGTCGTTGAGCACCGACTTGGGGATGTAGTTGTCCCACGGCTCGATCGTGCCCGACTCGATCAGAGCGCCCATCTCGACGAACGGCGTCATGCCGACGTACACGTCCCAGGTGCTCTTCTTCTTCTTCGCCTCGGCGACGAAGCGGTCGATCCCGAAGCCCTGCACCGGCGCGATCTTCGCGTCGAGCTTGTGCCGCTTCGCATAGGCCTTGTTGATCTTGCTCGGGATGTCGGGGTACAGCCCGTAGATCCACTGGTAGAAGGTCGGCGTCAACGCGCGCGCTTCGCTCCCTGCAAACGCGGTCCCCGCGCCGAGAAGCGCCGAGAGACCGTAGATCCCTGCGCCTGCGGCGGCTCCTCGCTTGAGCACGTCCGCTCGCGTCATTCCCGCCGCGAGCTCCTCTGCGATGAGCTCCTCCAACACGTCCCGGTCGTCCATGGTCATCCCTCCTGCTCCCTTGGCTAAGGCCGAAGCGAGGCGAACGTAACACGGTCGGACGATGTAATGCAAGCATGTTGTAATGACAACTCCGCCGGTGCATACTCACCCCTCGTGAGCGACTCCACAGGCTCCCCCGCGTCCGTCACCTTCGACCGCGTGACGAAGCTCTACGACAACGTCACCGCGCTCGACGACTTCTCGCTCGACGTGGAAGCCGGCGAGTTCATGGTCTTCGTCGGCCCCTCCGGCTGCGGCAAGACGACCGCGCTGCGGATGGTCGCCGGGCTCGAGGAGATCACCGCCGGCGAGATCTCGATCGGGGACGAGCCCGTCAACGAGCTCGATCCGCGCCGGCGCGACGTCGCGATGGTGTTCCAGAACTACGCGCTCTATCCGCACATGACGGTGTTCGAGAACATCGCCTTCGGCCTGCGCGCGCGCCGCGCGCCGAAGTCGGAGATCCGCCGCCGCGTGGAGAGCGCGGGCCAGGCGCTCGGGCTGGCCGAGCTGCTGCAGCGCAAGCCGCGCCAGCTCTCCGGCGGGCAGCGCCAGCGCGTCGCGATGGGCCGCGCGATCGTGCGCGAGCCGCGGGTCTTCCTGATGGACGAGCCGCTGTCGAACCTCGACGCGCGCCTGCGCGTGCAGATGCGCGCCGAGGTCGCGCGCGTGCAGCGCGACCTCGGCGTGACGACGATCTACGTGACCCACGACCAGGTCGAGGCGATGACGATGGGCGACCGGGTCGCGGTGATGCGCGGCGGCGTCCTCCAGCAGACGGGCGATCCGCAGGTCGTGTTCGACCGGCCCGCGAACCTCTTCGTCGCGAGCTTCATCGGCAGCCCGCCGATGAATCTCGTGCAGGCGGCGCTCGCCGAGAGCGGCGACGGTCTCTCGGTTCACGTCGGCGACCAGGAGCTCCCGGTCCCCGCCGAGATGGTGGCGGAGCGGCCCGGCCTGCGCGCGTACGCCGGGCGCACGATCGGCCTCGGGATCCGGCCTGAGCACCTGCGCGAGGCGAACGGCGACGGCCCGGCACGGCTGCGCGGGACGATCCGCGCGACGGAGGCGCTCGGCTCCGAGTTCCTCGTCCACCTCGAGGTGGCAGCCGAGCCGGTGCTCACCGAGGAGGTGCGCGAGGTTGCCGGCGACGTCGACGCCGCTGCGCTCCAGCGTCTGGAGTCCGAGGCGAAGGAGCGGCGCACAGTGCTGATCGCGCGGCTCGAGACGCAAAGCCGGCCCGCCATCGATTCACCGATCGAGGTCGGCGTCGACACGCGGCGGCTGCACTTCTTCGACCTCGACAACGGGATCGCGATCTACGACCTCGGTTGACCCGGCCTGTCTCAACAGCCTCGGCCCGCGCGTTCCTGGGGCGTCGCTCGCAGCGCCCGGCCGGAGGGGACAGGACGTGTAGTACGGCCCCGGAGAGCCGGGTGCTGCGAGCGGCGTCAGGCATCGGCGGAGCCCAGCTCTGCCGGGCGCGAGCCGATGCGGGCCAGGGGCGCGCGTGAGCGTTCTGACGCTCGGAGAGTCGATGGCCTTGCTGGACCCGCTGGAGGACGGGGAGCTGCGGCTCGGGATGCCGCTGACGCTCCGCTTCGCGGGTGCCGAGTCGAACTTCGCGATCGCGTTGGCTCGGCTCGGAATAGACGTCGCGTGGGTCTCGAGGCTCGGCCGGGATCCCTTCGGCGACCTGATCCTTTCCGCGGTCGAAGGCGAGGGCGTGGAGACACGCTGGGTGCAGCGCGACGACGCGCCCACCGGCCTCTTCTGCAAGTGGCGCTCGGAGGGACGGACGCAGGTCACCTACCGGCGTGCGGGCTCGGCGGCTTCACGACTGCGAGCGGGCGACGTGCCGGACGAGGCACTCGCAGGCGTGCGGGTCGTCCACCTCACCGGGATCACGATGGCGATCTCGGAGAGCGCCCGCGAGCTCGTCCTCGACGTCGCGCGGCGGGCGAAGGAGCGCGGCGCGACCGTCGTCTTCGACCCCAACTTCCGCCCGGCGCTGCCGGACACGCCCGACGCGGCGGCCGAACGGCAGCGAGCGGTTCTCGAGCACGTCGACTGGTACCTCTGCGGTGAGGGGGAAGCCGAGCTCCTCTGGCCCGGCCGCGAGATCCCGGTTCCCTCCGTGGTCCGAGTCGGTGCCAGAGGCGCGATCGTCGACGGCGTCGAAGTGCCGCCGCCGAGGACGGCGTCGGTCGTCGACGAGGTAGGCGCAGGCGACGCGTTCGCCGCCGGTTTCGTCTACGGCCTACTGGACGGGCGGAGCCCCGTGGAGTGCGCGAGCGCCGGCAACGTGATCGCTGCTTGTGCGTTGGCAGGGACCGGCGACTGGGAGACGCTCCCTCGCCTCGAGGACGTGAGGGCCGATCTCGTCAGCGGCGAAAGCCCTCGATCGTTTCCCTGACGCCGTCCACGAGCGACGTCTGCGGCTGCGGCCCGATCAGCCTCTCGAGCGAACGAGCTTCGACCTCTGCGGGGAACGGCAGCGGCGCGTCCTGCCAGGTGATCAGCCCGGCCGCCTCCGGAGCAGCGGCCTCGATCGCCGCGACGACCCCCTCCATCGAGGCGCTGACGCCCGGGAAGTTCGCAACGGCCGCACCCGCCGGCGGCGAGGCAGAGCGAACGAAGGCGCGCCCCACCTCCGGCGCGTAGTCATATTGGGCAACGCCGCCGTAGCCGATCTCGAAGCTCTCGCCCCGAGCGGCTGCTGCCATCGCGACGGTGGGGCCGGAGGTCATCCCCTGATCGCGGCCCAGTCCATAGACGACGTAGGGCCTGATCCCGATCGAGGGCACGCCTGCTTCGTCCCAGTAGAGGCGAGCCGTGCCCTCGTTCGCGAGCTTGTAGACGCCGTAGAGCGTGGCCGGTGCCGTACCGCCGCTCTCGGGCGCCGGCGACGGGTCGCTCGGGCCGTAGACGGCAGCCGAGCTCGCATAGGCGACGCCTGGGATGCGGTCGAGGCGCTGCTTCACGGCTTCGAAGACGTTGACCGTGCCGACAACGTTGACGCGCGCGCCGAGTACCGGATCGGCGCGGCAGAAGGGCACCTGGAGCGCGGCGAGATGGACGACCTGCGTGATCGCGTGCTCGTCGAGCGTGCGTCCGAACGCGTCGAGGTCGGTGATGTCGCCCTGCACGAGCGTCACCCGCTCCAGCTCCTCCGGCGAGAGGACGAGCTCGAGGCGATGAGCGGCATCCCCCACGTCGTAGCCGACGGGCTCGCCGCCGTCGTCGAGGACGGCCTTCACCGCCCAGGCGCCAACGCAGCCGAGGGCACCGGTGACGAGGACGCGCTCGGCCATCAGCGGAAGATCTTGCCCGGATTCAGGATCGAGTGTGGGTCGAGCGCCAGCTTCAGGACCCTCATCACCTCGACCGCGGCGCCGTGCTCTTGCTCCACATAGGCGATCTTGCCGGAGCCGACGCCGTGCTCGCCGGTCGTCGTGCCGCCGAGCGCGAGCGCCCGCTCGATCATTCGCTCGTTCAGCCGGCGCGCCTCGGCGATGTGAGTCGGATCGTCGGGATCGACGAGCAGGACGACGTGGAAGTTCCCGTCCCCGACGTGGCCGACGATCGGTGCTTGCAGGAACGAGGCTTCGAGATCCCGCTTGGTCTCGACCAGGCACTCCGCCAGGCGGGAGATCGGCACGCAGACATCGGTGATGAAGCCCTTGGCGCCCGGCACCATGTGCAGCGCCGCGTAGTACGCGTCGTGCCGCGCGCGCCAGAGCGCGTTCCGCTCCTCGGTGCTCGTCGCCCAGGAAAACCCGGTGCCGCCGTGCCCGCCGGCGATCTCCGCGAGCGCCTCGGCCTGTTCCCTCGTTCCGGCCTCCGAGCCGTGAAGTTCGATGAACAGCGTCGGCACCTCAGGGAGATCGGTTCCCGAGTAGAGATTGCAGCCCCGGACCTGAACCTCGTCGAGGAGCTCGATCCGCGCCACCGGGATGCCGAGCTGGACCGTCTCGATCACCGCGTCGACGGCTCCCTCGATCGTCTCGAACGCACAGGTCGCGGACGCGATCACCTCCGGGATGCCGAAGAGCCTGAGCGCAACCTCGGTGATCACGCCAAGCGTGCCCTCGCTGCCGACGAAGAGCCGGGTCAGGTCGTAGCCCGCCGCCGACTTCCGCGCCCGTCCGCCCGTTCTGATGACGCGGCCGTCGCCGAGGACGACGGTCAGGCCGAGGACGTTCTCGCGCATCGTCCCGTAGCGAACCGCGCTCGTACCGGACGCGCGCGTGGCGGCCATCCCGCCGATCGTGGCGTCCGCTCCCGGGTCGACGGCGAAGAAGAGGCCCTCCGGCGCGAGGCGCTCGGCCAGGGCGAGTCGCGTCAGGCCGGCCTCGACGCGGCAGTCGAGGTCCGAGCTGTTCACCTCGAGCACCTTCTTCATCCCGGTGAGATCGATGTTGATCCCGCCGCGCAGCGCGGCGACATGGCCTTCGAGCGAGGTCCCCGCGCCGAACGCGATCACAGGGACTTCGGCGGCGGCGCACGCGCTGACGACGTCCGCCACCTCGTCCGTGGACTCCGCGAAGAAGACGGCATCGGGAGGAGCCGGCGAGTGGTACGACTCGTCCCTCCCGTGCTGGTCGAGAACGGACTCGCTCGTCGACACGCGTGCGCCGTAGCGCGCCCGGAGCTCCTCGATGACGCTGGCTGACCGCTCATGCATCTCGCACCCAGTCTCGCAGCCTGACAACATCGGCGAGTCGTTCTCGAACCGGAAGGAGTTGAGCGCATGGCCGACAGCGTCTATCGGGTCACAGAGGTGATCGGCGTCAGCACCGAATCGTGGGAAGCGGCTGCCCGTACCGCGGTGGAGACAGCCGCCAAGACGGTTCGCGACCTGCGGGTCGCCGAGGTGAGCCGGCAGGATCTGACGATCGAGAACGGCAAGGTGACGAGCTACCGCGTGCGCCTCTCGATCTCGTTCAAGTACGACACAGGCGACTGACGTTCGACCTACTTGTCGGCGTCGGTCTTCGGCCGGCGCCGACGGCGGAGGCGCGACTGCGGCGCGGAAGGCGGCGGCGCGTCGTCGTCGCCCCTGAGCTCGGGCTCGACGTAGTTCTCCGGGTAGAGGACCACCTTCCGGTTCGCCTCCCAGACGCGGAGCCTCTTCGTCCAGGTCCAGTCCATGGCAGGACGATAGAGCCTCAGAGGCGGAAGCGATAGACCCGGGCGTCGTGTGGGCCGAACCAGTCCTTGAAGCCCGCGTTCGCGGCCGCGATCGTGCGGAACACCTGCTCCCCCGCCCCGATCGGAGGCGCCGGCGGCTCCTGCACGTACTCGTGCAGGACCTCGCCGCGTGTGAGCCGCTGCCCGTCGGCCTTGCTCGGTAGGCCGGTGAAGGTGACGACGCTCGTGGCTCCGCCGCGCCGGACGGCGATCACGTAGAGCGTGCGGCCGTCCTGCCGCGTCACGACCTCGATGTCCTGCGCGCTCGGCTTGACCACAGCCCTCGCGTTCGGCGCTATGAGCGCCGGCTTCACGTCCGCGGAGGTGAGCTCGACGATCACCGGCCGCAGCACACGGTCCCAGAACGTCCAGTTCCAGCCGGCCTTCGCGTCAGCAGGCGTCGCGACCTGGGTCAGGTGGCCGCCGAAGAAGGCCAGCCCGCGCGCGCCGTTGACGATCGCCTGGTAGGCCATGAACCGCTCCTCGTGCAGGCTTGGAAAGCGCGGGACGAGCCCGGGGCGGTCGTGGGTGGGGGCAACACCGCTCCAGGCGATCTGCAATGTCATCCAGACGGGCTTGGGGCCAGCGGCGGCTCTCAGCGTCTTCGTCACGTCACCGACCACGCTCAGGTCGCGGTTGGCGGTCCCGCTGTGGCTGCCCGGCGGGTAGGAGACGGGATAGATGTCGGCACCGGTGATGTCGCACGCCGGCCGGTACGGCGTCAGCTGGGCGGCCGGACTGCCGGGAGCGTGGGTGATGACGAGCGGGTGGTTCGGGTCGAGCGCCCGGACGCGCTTGTAGCCGCGCACGAGCCCGGCCGGCCGGATCCAGTTCTCGCCCCGGAACCGGTTTCGCGGCTCGTCGACCCCTTTCCAGGCGCCGAGCGCGGGATGTCCCTTGAGCGCGTTCACGACCTTCACCAGCACCCGCTCGCGCTCACCGGACGTCGCCGGCAGGTCGGGAAGATCGCCGAGCCACAGCCAGCAGAGCAGCCCCTGGTTGGCGGCGGCGTCGAGCTTCGCACGCTCCTGCGCGATCAGGCCGTCCGCGAACTCCGAGCTCCAGGCAGCGGTGCCGCTGCGAATGATGCTGACGCCCGCGGCTGCGACCGCCGCGAGGCCGTTGCCGCCGCCCGGCCGGGCCCGGTCTGCCGGTGGGGCATTCGACAGCACGATCGGAAACAGCTTGCGACCGCCGGTGACCAGCGAACCGGTCGCGGCGTCGATCTCTACCTTGGCCACACAACGAGCGTATCGACGGTCGAAGCTACGTTGCGGAGATGGGACTTTCCTCGGTGACGCTGCCCCGGCGACTGCGGATCGCAGCCGTGGTGTCGATCGTCGCCTGGTTCTTCCTGCCCGGCTTGCAGGCCTGGATCCCACTCTGGATCCCGTTTCTCGCCTACGCCGCGCTCGAGCTGAACTTCCTCGTCGCAGGGCTGCGCGAGCCGCGTGTTCCGGCGACGCGCGGGCGGATTCCGCAGACATCCGACATCACCGCGTTCGGCGGCGAAGGGTGGCTCGAGCCGATGCTCGTCCGGATCGACGGGCACGAGGTCTGGATTCCCGCAGGCGGCAAGAGCGACGAGGAAATCGCGGAGCTGATCGAGGAGAGCCGCGAACTGCTGCGACAGGGAGTGCCGGCCCACAGCCTCTGGCAGCCGCCGCCGGTTCCGCCCACTCCCCGTCGCCACCGCATCCTTGCCCGGCTGGAGGGAATGGCGGTGCTCGGCGCGCTCGCCTTCGTGCTGCTCGTGCTCGTGCCCGACCGAGGCTGGAACGGGCTCGACCGCGCCGACCAGGCGAAGACCGAAGCGCTTCTCTCCTCAGAGGCGGCCCGCATCGCCGGGCACCGGGCCGACATCCATTGCGACGCGAGAGGCGAGGCGGTCGGGATCGTCCAGCACGCCGACGGGATCGCCGAGGTCGGCGGTTCGAACGCGTATCTGACGCCGGACATCTGCTACCGGCTCTACCGGCTCGCCTACAGAAACGACGGGGGCGCGTTCAGCCAGACCGCACGTGCGATCGCCGTCCTCGCTCACGAAGCGTGGCACCTCCACGGCGAATCGGACGAGGGAATCACGAACTGCTACGCCTTCCAGAGCGGCGTCGCGCTCGGCCAGCGGCTGGGTCTTTCGGAGAGCACGGCTGCGCGGATGATGCGGCAGCAACTCGCGGACAACGCGACGTACGCGCAGTCAGCCCGGGAGTACCTCGTCCCGCGGGAGTGCCGCAACGGGGGCGACCTCGATCTCACCCCCGCCAGCAGTCGATTTCCGTAGCAGCAGCACGCCCACCAGCAGCAGCGCGGCCTCGACGAGTGTGATCGCGAGCCGGTTCAGCAGGGTTGCCCCGAGCGCGACGGATTCGCCGACCACCGCGAGCAGCAGCCCGTACATCGACGCCTCCCGCACGCCGAGCCCCGAGGGGGCGAAGACCGCGAGCACGGCGACAATCGCGCCGACGGCGCTGATGCCGCCGAGGAACGGGATCGACGAGAGGTCCGGGTCGCCGCCCACCGACCGGAGCATGAAGAAGAGGCCGGCGCCGCCGAGCGGCCAGGTGAGTGCGTAGAAGCCGATCAGCTCGAATGCAGTCCGCGCCGGCAGCGGCGTCACCTCGTGCGCACCGAACGGGCGCAGCAGGCGGCTCGCGACCGCGGCGAACACCGGCGGGTAGAGCAGGAATCCGACGAGGACTCCGAAGGCGCCGAGCGGCAGCAGCGGCACATCGGCGCCACCGATGATCGCGAGCCCGACGAGGAACACGCCGACGCCGGCGACCGCCGAGAGCCCGGCCTCGAGCAGGATCGACGCGAGCACGACCTGCGTTTCGCGGACGCCGAAGCGCCGCAGCGCGACGACTCGCGCCGTCGGCGTCCAGACGCCGCCCGGCACGTACTTTGCGAGCATCGAGAGCATCTCGGCCTGCAGCGCGACGCGATACGGGATCCGGATCCCGTATGCGGCGAGGATCCGGATCCAGCCGAGCACGAAGACGACGTAGTAGGCGGCGACGATCGCGAGCGCGAGCGCGAAGTCGGTGCGATCCGCGTGACGCAGCCGAGGCGCGGCGTCCGCCCACACGTCGCGCAGCGCCCACCCGAGCGCAGCGAGCAGAACCGCGAGCCCGACCAGCTCGAGAATCACGATCGCGCGGCGGTTGCGCAAGGGCGCCGCAAGACGCTTCAGGGTGTCACGAGTCACTCCTTCAGCCTACGCGCCGCCTCGATCGAGGGATGGACAGAGCTTGGCGCACCGAAGACAGTCCACTGAGAGAAGGCAAAGCGGCGGGATGCGGTCACGCCACGACAAAGAGGATTTCAACGTGGTGGCGAGTCGGCCACGTCGTTCGTCCTCTCGTGCCAGTGACGTTCGAAGTCTTCGACTGGCGAGCTCCGACACTGATCGTCCGCGCGCCGACGGAGGGAGTCGAATACGAACTCGGCGCCTCGGTCGAGGTCGACTATGAGTGCATCGACGAGCCGGGCGGTTCCGGAATCGAGTTCTGTGACGGAGACCTCCACGACGGCCAGCCACTCGACACGAGCAGGGTCGGCTCTTTCACCCTCATTTCTTCCGCGACCGGCAGGCTCACGTACGAGAACGGGCGCTACAAGTTCCTCGTCAAGGCGAAGGAGTCTTGAGAGGGCAGCTGTCGCCAGCCGGCCGTGACACTCGACGACGGCACCACGCACATCGCCACCGTGCGTTTCAAGCGCTGAGCGGACGCGGCGGGATCGCCTCCGGCCGGCTGCTCTCGGCCGACCGGTAGAGCGCCGCGATGAAGTCAACCGCTCGTGCAGCCACGTCGCCGGGCGCGTAGTTCTGCCCGCTGCCCGCGATCAGGTCGGCGAACGCCCGCGCCGGGGCGCGGCTCGCGAGTGGCTCCGATCTCCTCGTCGGCCCGACCGTCTTCTCGTCGCCGTTTGCGGAGACCACAGTCACCTCGCCGGCGAGGATGTCCTGCACCGCGTACGCCTCCGACCCGTAGTACCGCAACTCGTGCGTCTGGCGCTGCGCGGCGGCCAGCGTCCCGGTACCGGCGAGCGTGCCGAGCGTCCCGTCCTCGAGCGTGAAGACCGCGTCGACCGCGAGCTCGACATCGAGCCCACCGGACGCCGTGCGCGCGAAGACCTCTGCGGGCGCGAGCCCGGTGACGTAGAGGAACATCCCGATCGTGTGCGTGAGCTGCGTCTGCGCGAACCCGCCGCCGGCGCGCGCGGGGTCGGAGTACGTGCCGTCCTTGGGAGCGAGCGGCGGCGGGATCGGCAGCTCCGTCGCAAATCGCGCGGTGTCGCCGCGGAGCAGCACCTCGAGCGCGGTCGCCACGAGACAGTTGATCGAGACGAGCTCGCCGAGCGCGCCGTCCGCGAGCGCTTGCTTGAGGAACTCCGCCCCGCGGTCGTACTGCGCCGTGTAGCCGACCGAGAGGTGGACGCCGTTTCGTTCGGCGAGCTCGACGAGCTTCCACGCATCGGCCGGCACGATCGTCAGCGGCTTCTCGACGAGGGTGTGCAGCTTCGCCTCGAGCGCCGCTTGGGCGAGGGAGAAGTGCGCGTCGTGCGACGTTGCGATCACCACGCCGTCGACGAGGCCGGCGGCGAGGAGCTCGTGCGGGTCCGCGAAGACGTGCTCGACGTCGAATGTCCTCCGCGCGAGGTCAAGTCGTTCCGTATCGTTGTCAGAGATGGCAACAAGCGTCGCACCCTCGTAGGTCAGAAGGCTCGGGATGTGGTACTGCGAGCCCCACCAGCCGGTGCCGATGACGCCGATGCGCGGCCGCGCGCTCACAGCGCGAACAACCGCGCGCAGGTGCCGCCGAGGATGTCCGCACGCTCGGCCTCAGTGATGGTCGGGAACGTGTGGTCGACGAGCTCGAGCAGCCGCCCGTAGCCGGGATCCTGCGCCGGCCAGGGGTAGTCGGATGCCCACATCAGCCGCGCTGCACCGTACGCCTCGTAGACCATTCGCGCGTACTCGATCAGATCCGCGTACGGATAGACACCCCGGCTGAACGCGTACTGCCCGGAGAACATGACGTGGACGTTCGGGAAGCGCGCGAGTTCGGCGACGGCCGGCCAGCTCGGCGGGGGAACTGCGAGGTCGGCGGCCGGGCGCAGCGCGAGATGGTTGAGCACGACCGCGAGCTCCGGCACCGCCTCGAGGATCTCGACGAGCCGCGGGTAGTCGGCGGGATGGAGATAGGCCCTGAGCTTCAGATCGTCGGCGGCGATCCAGGGGGAG
>JAWVCW010000031.1:0-192865 GCA_033857955.1 Gaiellaceae bacterium
CGGATTCCGATCCTGCGCAGCTAGGGAGCGGAGCGACCCTTTAGGGGTCTTCGCGCGATCGGGATCCGCTCTGCGGATTCCGATCCTGCGCAGCTAGGGAGCGGAGCGACCCTTTAGGGGTCTTCGCGCGATCGGGATCCGCTCTGCGGATTCCGATCCTGCGCAGCTAGGTAGCGTTCCGCCGGATATGGAGCTCGAGCGCCTCGTCGCTGCGCTCGCACCAGAGGCGGTCCTCGGCAGCCCCGATCCCGTCGAGGTGCGAGACCTCGCCTACGAGGCGCGCGCCGTCACCCCCGGCGCGGCGTTCTTCGCCGTCCCCGGCGAGCGTGCGGACGGGCATGACTTCGCGGCCCAGGCGGTCGAGAACGGCGCCGTTGCCCTCGTCGTCGAGCGCGCGGTCGAACCGGAGGTGCCGCAGCTCGTGGTGCCGTCGGCACGGGCCGCGATGGCCACGGCGGCCGACGCATTCTTCGGAGAGCCCACGCGCGAGCTCGAGGTCGCCGGCGTCACGGGCACGAGCGGCAAGACGACGACTGCGTACCTCCTCTACTCCGTCCTCGCCGCTGCGGGCCGGCAACCGGGACTCCTCGGCACCGTCGAGAGCCGCGTCGGTGGGGAGGTGAGGACCGTCGTTCGCACGACACCCGAGGCGATCGACCTGCAGCGCACGTTCCGCGAGATGCTCGATGCGGGCAACCAAAGCGTCGCGCTCGAGGCGTCGTCCCACGCGTCGGTGTTGCATCGGCTCGACCGCGTCCGCTTCGACGCGCTCGTGTTCACGAACCTGAGCCAGGACCACCTCGACTTCCACCAGTCGATGGACGACTACTTCGCAGCGAAACGCAAGCTCTTCACAGGCGCCGCGCCTGTGCCGGCCGCCGTCAACATCGGCGACGAGTGGGGTCGCCGGCTGGCCGAGGAGCTCGCCTACGCCAACCGCGCGCCGCTGATCACGTTCGGCCTCGCAGGTGACGCCGAGATCCGTCCCGCGCACCTCGAGCTCGGTGCAACCGGCGCCCGCTTCACCGCCGGAGGGATCGAGATTCGATCGAACCTGCGCGGCCGCTTCAACGTCGAGAACGTCCTCGGCGTGATCGCAGCCGGGATTCTGCTGGACATCGACGAGGACGAGATCGCGGCGGGGATCGCGGCGCTCGAAGGCGTCCCCGGGCGGTTCGAGGCCGTGGACGAAGGGCAGCCCTTCTCCGTGGTGGTCGACTACTCCCACAAGCCGGATGCGCTCGATAACGTGCTCCGGACAGCCCGCGAGCTGACGGAGGGCCGCGTGATCGTCGTCTTCGGCGCCGGCGGCGACCGCGACCGTCAGAAGCGGCCGCTGATGGGACGGGTAGCGCGTGACCTTGCCGACGTCGTCATCGTCACCTCCGACAACCCGCGGAGCGAGGATCCGCTCGCGATCATCCAGGACGTGCTCCAGGGCAGCGGCACCGACGTCGAGATCGATCCTGACCGGCGCTCGGCGATCGGGCGCGCGATCGAGCTCGCAGAGAAGGGCGACGTGGTCGTGATCGCGGGCAAGGGGCACGAGCAGGGCCAGGAGATCGCGGGCGAGAAGCTCGCGTTCGACGACCGGGTCGTCGCTCGCGAGGCTCTGCGCACATGATCCCGATCGCCGTCGAGGAGCTCGAGGCGCTCGGCCTGGGTGAGTTCACCGGCTTCGGCGAGCTGACCGGCCTCCAGATCGACTCACGCCGGGTTCGTCCGGGCGACCTCTTCGTCGCCATTCGCGGTGGACACGCGTTCCTTGCCGACGCACGGGATCAAGGCGCAACGACGCTCCTCCCGAGCGACGAGTTCGGCGCTATGGCGGTGATCGGCCAGGTGCTCCGTGCCCGCAGCCGCGCGAGGTTCGTCGGCATCACCGGCTCGACCGGCAAGACCTCCACGAAGGACATCCTTGCGGCGCTGTGTGAACCGGTCGCGCCGACAGTCGCGACCGAGGACAGCTACAACGCCGAGCTGGGCGTGCCGCTCACGCTCGGCAGGCTCGAGCCGGACACGCAGATCTGCATCGTCGAGATGGGCATGCGCGGCTTCGGCCAGATCGCGGACCTCTGTGAGATCGCGCGTCCGGACATCGGCGTGATCACGGCCATCGGCCCGGTCCATCTCGAGCTCGTCGGATCGGTCGACGGGGTCGCGCGGTCGAAGGCGGAGCTGGTCGCCGCGCTTCCCGTGGACGGGATCGCGGTCGTGCCGAAGTCGGCCGAGCTGGAGCCGCACCTGCGCGACGACATCGACGTGCGGCGGGTCGGTCCGGTCGACGTCGAGCTGCGCGAGGACGGCGCGCACGTCGCGTTCGGCGGTGGCCGCATCCGCTTCCCACTCACGTCGCGCCACCAGGCGCAGAATGCGCTCACGGCGATGACGGCATACGACGCACTCGGGCTGCCGCTCGAGCGCCTGGCCGAGAGCGCCGCGGCCGTGACGCTCTCGCCGTGGCGGGGAGAGGAGCTGCCGCTCCCGGGCGGCGGCTTCGTCGTCAACGACGCATACAACGCCAACCCGACCTCGATGGAGGCAGCGCTGCGACACCTGGCAGAGCGCGGCGCGGGCCGCCGCCTCGTCGCGATCCTCGGCGGGATGGCCGAGCTCGGCGAGCACACCGAACGCCACCACCGCCAGCTCGCGGAGCTCGCCGCCGAGCTCGAGATCGAGGTGATCGCGGTGGGCGATGTTGCCCGCGCGTACGGCGTCGAGTCGTGGACGCCCGACTCCGAAGCCGCGCTCGAGGCGGCGCGGGAGCTAGTCGGGCCCGGCGACGCCGTGCTCGTCAAGGCATCGCGCTCGGTCGCCCTCGAAGGCATCGCCCCGGCACTGGCGAAGCTCAGCGCGTAATGGTCAGAGTGTTCATAGCGGGGCTGATTGCCATGGTCATCTCCGTCGTGATCGGCCCGAAGTTCATCGAGTTCCTCCGCCGCAACGAGCTGGGCCAGCCCATCCGGGAGGAGGGGCCCGCGGGGCACGTCGTCAAGCAAGGGACGCCGGTGATGGGCGGCCTGCTGATCCTCCTCTGCGCGCTGTTGCCGTTCCTGGCGCTCTCGAAGTTCACGCTGCCGGCGTTGACCGTGCTGTTCATGACGGTCTCCTGCGCCGCGATCGGGTTTCTCGACGACTTCATCAAGCTCCGCCACCGCCGCTCGCTCGGGCTCGCCGGTCGGTGGAAGTTGCTTCTGCTCGCCGGGATCACGGTCGTCGTGGGGCTCGCCGTCCATGCGCAGGGGCAACTCGACACCTCGATCTACATCCCAGTCGCCAATGTCGACATCCCGCTCTCGTACGCCTACTACCCGTTTCTCTTCCTCGTCATTGCGGGCGCTGCGAACGGCGCGAACCTGACGGACGGCCTGGACGGGCTCGCGGCAGGGACGGGGATCATCGCGCTTCTCACCTTCCTTGCGATCACCGTGATCGGCTACATCCGCTCCGGCGACGTCGGCCAGCGCTCCGACTTCCAGCTCGACCTCGCGATCCTTGCCGCAGCCCTGATCGGGGCTGCGATCGGGTTCCTCTGGTACAACGCCTTCCCGGCCGAGCTCTTCATGGGCGACACGGGCTCGATGGCGTTCGGCGGCGCTCTCGCCGGCTTTGCGATCGTCACCGGCACGGAGGCGCTGCTCGTGCTGATCGCCGGGATCTATCTCGTCGAAGCGCTCTCCGTGATGATCCAGACGGTGAGCTTCAAGTACTGGGGCCGCCGCGTCTTCCTGATGGCTCCGATCCACCACCATTTCGAGATGAAGGCCTGGTCGGAGACGAAGATCATGGTGCGCTTCTGGATCGTCGCCGCGATCCTCGCAGCGTGCGGGTTCGTCCTCTACTACCGCTACTACCTCCAGTTTCGCTTGCCGTGAAACGGGTGCTGGTCCTCGGCCTCGCGCGCTCGGGGCGGGCGGCAAAGGCGGTGCTCGAGGCGAACGGGGTCGAGGTGGTCGCGGCGGACCGGACGCTCGGGAACGACACCGACCTCGAGCTGCTCGACGGCGTCGACGTGCTCGTCAAGAGCCCGGGCATACCGGGCGAGGCGCCGCTCGTCGTCGACGCGCGCGAGCGCGGCATCCCCGTGTGGAGTGAGATCGAGCTCGCCTCGCGCTTCCTCGAGAACCCGATCATCGGCATCACGGGAACGAACGGGAAGACCACGACGACCGCGTTGTTGGGCGCCATGATCCCTGCACCGACCGCGGGCAACATCGGCACGGCGCTCTCGGAGCTGCTCGACACGAGCGTCCCGAATCGACCGATCGTCTGCGAGCTCTCGAGCTTCCAGCTCGAGGACATCGACACGTTCCGGCCGCAGATCGCGGTCCTTCTGAACCTCGAGCCCGACCATCTGGACCGGCACGGCAGCTTCGAGGCCTACCGCGCCGCGAAGCTGCGGATCTTCGAGAACCAGACCGCGGACGATATTGCGATCGTGCCGCGCGGCTTCGGCGCGATTCCGGGCGCGGGGCGGAGGGTCGAGTTCTCCGCGGACGACGAGCTGCCGGCCGAGCCGTTGATCCCAGGCGCCCATAACCGCGAGAACGCCGCTGCCGCGACCGCCGCCGCGCGTGCCTTCGGCCGGGCCGACGATGAGATCGCCGGCGTGCTCCTCACCTTCCCGGGCGTCCCGCACCGGCTCGAGCTCGTCGCCGAGATCGACGGCGTCCGTTGGGTCAACGACTCGAAAGCCACGAACACCGCGGCCGCTCGCCGCGCCTTGACTGCCTTCGCCGCACCGCTGCACCTCATTCTCGGCGGCTCGCTCAAGGGCGAGCGTTTCGACGAGTTCGCGCAGGACGTCGCGCGTGCAGATGTCGTGATCGCGTATCTGATCGGAGAAGCGGCCGAGCCGCTCGCCGAGGATCTCGCCTACGCATCGGTGCCCTTCCTGCTCTCGGTAACCCTGGACCGGGCAGTCGCGGAGGCTGCAAGCGCGGCGCAACCGGGCGAGGTGGTGCTGCTTTCGCCGGCGTGCGCGAGCTACGACCAGTTCCGCGACTACGAGCACCGCGGAGAGGAGTTCAGGAGGCTGGTAGAGAACCTGAAAGGATGAATCGAGGTCAGCTCGAGCAGCGTCTGCTCGTCCTCATCACGCTCGGGCTCGTCGCCTTCGGCCTCGTCATGGTCTACAGCGCGACCTCGGCGTCCGCAGCGCTCGGAAAGGGCGACCCGGTCACGTTCCTCAAGCGCCAGGGGATCTACGCGCTCGCCGGCTTCGCCCTGATGCTCATCGCCTCCCGCTTCGACCACCGCCGGCTGCGGAAGCTCGCCCCGCCTCTGGTACTCGGCGCGCTCGGGCTGTGCGCGGCGGTGCTTCTGATCGCGCCCGAGATCAACGGCGCGCAGCGCTGGCTCACCGCGGGGCCGCTGACCTTTCAGCCGTCGGAGCTCGCAAAGCTCGCGCTGCTCGTCTGGACCGCCGCCTACCTCTCCCGGAACGGCGCGCCGCGGACGCTCGCCGAGCTCTGGAAGCCGGTCGGGATGCTGACCTGCCTGTTCGCCGCGCTGATCGTCGTCGAGCCGGATCTCGGCACCACGATCGCGTTGATGCTGATGATGCTGGGGATCCTGGTCGTCGCAGGCGTTCCGGGCCGCGTGCTCGCAGCCGCGACCGGGCTCGCGCTCGCAGCCGGCACGGCGGCGATCTGGATCGAGCCCTACCGCCGCGCCCGCTTCCTCAGCTTCCTCGACCCGTGGGCCGACCCGGAGAACTCCGGCTTTCAGACCGTGCAGGCGATGATCGGACTCGGCTCTGGCGGGCTGACGGGCAAGGGCCTCGGCGAGGGTGTGCAGAAGATCAACTATCTGCCGGAGCAGCAGACTGACATGATCCTGGCCGTGATCGGCGAGGAGCTCGGGCTCATCGGCGTCACCGGCGTGATTGCGGCCTTCGCGGCGTTCGCCTTCGCCGGTTTCTCCGTCGCGCTTCGCTGCCGCGACCCCTTCGGGAAGCTGCTCGCGGCAGGGATCACGTCGCTCGTCTGCGGCCAGGCGGCCGTGAACCTCGCAGCCGTGCTCGGGGTCGCGCCGCTGACCGGAATCCCACTGCCGTTCGTCTCCTACGGCGGCTCGAGTCTCCTGGTCCTGCTCGCCTCGGTGGGGATCCTCCTTAACATCGCGGTCGATGAGCGCGCACCCCAACGACGAGCTGCGGTGTCTGATCGCCGCGGGCGGAACCGCCGGGCACGTCCTGCCGTCGCTGGCGGTGGCGGAGGCGCTCCGCGCGCGCGGCGTCAGCGTGACGTTCGCCGGGTCGCCGGATCGCGTCGAGGCTAGCCTCGTCCCCGAAGCGGGCTACGAGCTCGATACCTTCGAGATCGCCGGCTTCCCGCGCCGGCCTTCGATTCGTCTTCTGCGCTCGTTGATCATGGCGGGCCGCGCTCCCCGGGCCTGCGCGGCGATCCTGAAGCGCCGGCGGCCGCACGTCGTGCTCGGCGGCGGCGGCTACGTCGCGGGGCCGATGGTCTACGCCGCCTGGAGGCGGAAGCTCCCCGCCGCTCTGACCGAGGCGGACGCCCATCTCGGGCTCGCGAACAGGCTGGCAGCACCGTTCGCACAACGCGTCTTCCTCGCCTACGAGATCAGCGGCCGGGACGGCTCGAAGTACCGCGTCACCGGCCGGCCGGTGCCCGAAGCACATCGCGGCGTCTCGCAGACGGAGGGCCGACAGCGGTTCGGGCTGTCCGCCGACGCGCCCGTACTTGCCTTCTTCGGAGCGCTTGCCGGCGCGCGCAGCCTCAACGACTTCGCGGTCGAGGCCTATGGCGACTCGGGGCCGGCCGTCTTGCACATCTCGGGCGAGCGGGACTACGAGCGGCTGCGCGCCCAGGTCGATCGGGACGACTACGTGCTCGTCTCCTCGACGAGTGAGTTCGGCGCTGCGCTCGCCGCACCCGATCTCGCGGTCTCGCGTGCCGGCGGCACGGTGTGGGAGCTTGCGGCCGCGGGCACCCCCGCGATCCTCGTCCCGTATCCCCACGCGACCGGCGACCACCAGACCCAGAATGCGCGCCACTTCGAGCGCGGCGGGGGCGCTGTCGTCGTCCCGGAGTCCGAGCTCGAGCGCGTGCCCGCCCTGGTCGACGAGCTGCTCGCCGACCGGCCGCGGCTCGAGTCGATGCGCGCGGCAATGCTGTCGATGGCCCGGCCGCACGCCGCGGACGAGATCGCCGAGGAGCTGATCGCGCTTGCAACCTCTGGACGGTAGGCGCCTGTGGTTCGTGGGGATCGGCGGCGCCGGCCTCTCGTCCTATGCGTTCCTTGCCCGAGCCTGGGGCGCCGAGGTGGGAGGCTGGGACCACGTCGAGACGCCGTACCTTCGGCCGCTGGAGGGTGTCGAGGTGGTACTGGCGCCCGAGCCGGTCGTGCCGGACGGCTGGGAGGCGGTCGTCTCGAGCGCCTATCCGTCCGTCGCAGGCACGTCGCGGGCCGACTTCCTCGCCGAGCTCGTCTCGCTGCGGCGCTCGATCGTGGTCGCCGGCGCGCACGGGAAGACGACGACGACCGCGATGATCGCGTTCGTGCTCGCCGAGCTCGGCCTGGATCCTGCGTGGCTCGTGGGCGGAGAGATCGCCCAGCTCGGCGGCAACGCCGGCGCGGGCGGGGGTTGGCTCGTCGTCGAGGGAGACGAGTCCGACCGGACCGTCGAGCAGCTGCGACCTGAAATCGGAGTCGTGACCAACGTCGAGCTCGACCACCATTCGACGTTCGCCTCGGCGACGGAGGTGGAGGAGCTGTTCGACCGCTGGCTGGCAGAGGTACCGCAGGTCGTACGCGGCTGGGAGCTCGAGCCCGTGTCCTTCGAGTTGCTCCTCGCAGGCGAGCACAACCGCAGGAATGCTGCCGCCGCGCTGGCGGCGCTCGAGCTCGCCGGAGTGGCGCGTGCCGAAGCCGAACCCGTCCTCGCACGCTTCCGCGGCGCCGCCCGGCGGTTCGAGCTCGTTGGCGAGCACGACGGCGTCACGGTCGTCGATGACTACGCGCACCATCCTTCGGAGATCGCGGCGACGGTGGCCGCCGCGCGAGAGCGGCGAGAGGGTCGCGTGCTCGTTCTCTTCCAGCCGCACCTCTACTCGCGAACGCGTTACCTCGCGTACGAGCTCGGCGCCGCGCTGTCGACTGCCGACGCCGTGTGCGTGACGGAGATCTACCGCGCGAGGGAGCAGCCGATCGACGGGGTCGACGGGAAGCTCGTCGTCGATGCGCTGCGGCCCGGGCTGCGCGCGGGCTGGGCGCCGAGCGTCGAGGACGGCGCGCGGATCGTGGCATCGTGGGCCCGTGCCGGCGACCTCGTGCTGACCGTCGGCGCCGGCGACGTCGAGCGCGCGGGCCCGCTCGTGCTGGCAGCGCTGACATGAGGATCGAGGAAGGCGTACCGCTTGCGCGTCTGACGACGATCGGAACGGGCGGCCCGGCGCGCGCGTTCGCGAGGCCGACGACCCTCGGCGAGCTCGAGCAGGCGCTCGCGTGGGCAGCGGAGCGCGACCTCGGGGTCGCCACCGTCGGTCTCGGCTCGAACCTGCTCGCAGCCGACGCCGGCGTCGATGCGCTCGTCCTCCGGCTCGCCGGCGACCTGGCGGCAGCGAGCGTCGACGGCGAGACGCTCCGCGCCGGCGGCGGGGCAACCAACGCTGCCTGCCTCCACCACGCGCGGGCTGCCGGTCTCGGCGGCTTCGAGTTCGCCTGCGCGATCCCCGGCACGGCCGGCGGCGGGGTCTGGATGAACGCGGGTGCGTACGGCAGCGACTGGTCGAAGATCCTCGTGCGGGCGAGGGTGGTCACCGCGGCCGGGGCGGGCTGGCTGACCCCGCAGGAGCTCGGGCTCTCGTACCGCCACTCGGAGCTCCGGCACGGACAGGTCGTCGCCCAGGTGGAGTACCGCCTCGCGCCGCGGTCCCCCGAGGAGATCAAGACGACTGTGGCGGAGCTGATCCGTCAGCGAAAGGCGACGCAGCCGACGAACAAGCGCACGTTCGGCAGCGTCTTCAAGAACCCCGAGCACGAGCTCGGTGCGGGACAGATGCTCGAGGTGTGCGGACTCAAGGGACATTCGATCGGCGGCGCGGTGATCTCCCCGAAGCACGCGAACTTCATCGAGAACGCCGGCGGTGCGACGGCGGCGGACGCGCTCGCGCTGGTGGCCGAGGCCCGCCGCCGCGCTCGCGAGCGTTTCGGGGTCGAGCTCGAGCATGAGGTCGAGCTCCTCGGCGAGATCGAGTTGCCGCCCGCCTGACATCGCAGGAAGCGCCAACGCCGTGGCGAACCCGGGAGCGTGGCCGGAGGCAGGGGATCACGGAGTCGCGCACGCCCGCGAGTGCGGGCGCGGACCGCCGTCGCCCCAATGCCGCGCCGCGCAACCGGTGCGCTCGAGCTCCACAGGATTGCTCCCTCCGGCAGGTCGCTCCTCACGGGGTTCCTCATCCTGCTGACCGCCGTGGGTCTCTATGCCGCCGCGCGCGGGACGTCGGCGTTCGCGGTGCACAGCGTCGCTGTCGAGGGCGCTGCGCCGGAGGTTGCGGCCGAGGTCCGGAGGGCGCTCGCGCCGGCTCTCGGCGAGAGCCTCCTCGGGCTCGACCTCGCCGAGCTCGAGCACCGCGCCGAACGCGTGCCGATGGTGTCGGCCGCGTCGTTCGACCGAGGTTTCCCGCACACGCTCCGGATCGCTGTCGTGCCGGAGGTGCCGGTTGCCGTGCTCCGCCAGGGAGCCTCGTCGTGGCTCGCCGCGGCTGGTGGACGGGTCGTTGCCGAGCTCGACCGAGGAGCGCGCCCGGGCCTCCCGCGGATCTGGCTCAAGCGGGACGTCGACGTTCGCCTCGGCGAGTCCGTCGGCGGGATGCAGCTCCGGGCCATCGCCGCCGTCGCGCCGCTCGTCTCGAAACCGCTGCCGCTCGGTGTCGCCTCCGCCGCCGCGACGAGCGGCGAGCTGAAGCTCGTGCTGCGCAACGGGCTCGAGCTACGGCTCGGCGACAGCCGGGACCTGCCGGTGAAGCTCGAGGTAGCGCGGCGTGTGATCCCGCAGCTGGCCGGGTCCGGGGGGTACCTCGACGTGAGTGTGCCCGACCGTCCGGTGGCAGGCGAAACCCTCGACTCTCAGGTTGAGGTAGAGACTACGACCTCGACGCTACCATGAGATCCGCATTGACAAGGCCGACAAGGAAACGTACCCTCCACGCGGAAAGGAACGTCGTCACCCCGATGCTCAACTCGAGCTTCAGGTCGAGGGACGTCGACAGATGCAGCCCATGAGAGATTCCTCAGGCAACTACCTCGCGGTGATCAAGGTCGTCGGCGTCGGCGGCGGCGGCACGAACGCCGTCAACCGAATGGTCGACGCGGGTCTCGGGGGTGTCGAGTTCATCGCCGTCAACACGGACGCGCAGGCGCTCCTGATGGCGGACGCCGACGTGAAGATCCACATCGGCTCGAGCGCGACCCGCGGGCTCGGCGCGGGCGCGGATCCGACCGTCGGGCTTGCTGCCGCGCAGGAGAGCCGGGACGAGTTGAAAGAGGCGCTCAAGGGCGCCGACATGATCTTCGTCACAGCGGGCGAAGGCGGCGGCACGGGCACCGGTGGCGCGCCGATCATTGCCGAGCTGGGGCGCGAGCTCGAGGCGCTCACCGTCGGCGTGGTCACGAAGCCCTTCGCATTCGAGGGTCGCCGGCGCGCCGAGCAGGCCGAGGTCGGGATTCAGAACCTGCGCGATCGAGTCGACACGCTGATCGTGATCGAGAACGACCGCCTGCTGCAGGTGGTGGAGAAGAAGACGCCCGTCACCGAGGCGTTCCGGATCGCCGACGACATCCTTCGTCAGGGCGTGCAGGGCATCACGGATCTGATCACGGTGCCCGGGATCGTCAACCTCGACTTCGCCGACGTGCGCACGATCATGCGCGACGCCGGCTCGGCGCTGATGGGCATCGGCATCGCGTCGGGTGAGAACCGCGCGGCCGAGGCGGCCCGCACTGCTGTCTCCTCACCGCTCCTCGAGCAGTCGGTCGACGGGGCGACGGGCATCCTGCTGAACGTCACCGGCGGCAGCGAGCTCGGGCTCTTCGAGGTGAACGAGGCCGCCGAGGTGGTCACCGGCGCGGCCGACCAGAACGCGAACGTGATCTTCGGCGCCGTGATCGACGACTCGCTCGGCGACGAGGTGCGGGTGACCGTGATCGCCACCGGCTTCGGCCACCGTCAGCGCCGCCGGCGCCTCGAGGCGCCGGTCGCCCAGACCGTGCCGAGCGGCGCTCCGGAACGTCCGCGCGACGAGCCGTCCGACTCCGAACTCGAGATCCCGTCCTTCCTCCGCGAGGATTGAGCTCCTAGGTTTGAGTTTCGGGCGGGCGCGGAAATGATCGTGCATGCCCTCTTAGCCGGCTGCCCGGTCGGCTTAGGAGACCCGGTCCGACGCCCCGGCTTGCCGGGGCGTCGTGCTTTCCGGAGCGGCTAGAGTCAGCCGCGTGCAGACCCTCGTACAGACCCCGCTCCACGGCCGGCACGTCGCCGCCGGAGCGCGCATGGTGCCGTTCGCCGGCTGGGAGATGCCGGTCCAGTACGAGGGTGTCATCCCCGAGCACCGCGCGGTGCGCACGGACTGCGGCGTCTTCGACGTCTCGCACATGGGGCAGTTCCATGTCGAGGGGCCGACCGCGCACGAGTTGCTCCAGTCGCTGCTCTCCAACGACCTCGACAAGGTCGGCGAGGGCGGCGCGCAGTACACGCTGCTGACGAACGAGCGCGGCGGCATCGTCGACGACCTGATCGCCTACCGGATCGACCCGCACCACTACCTGCTCGTCGTCAACGCCGGCAATCGCGAGACGGCGTATGACTGGCTGAAGGAGCGCGAGATCCGCGGCTCCGAGGTGCGCGACGCGTCCGACGAGTACGGCCTCCTCGCGGTCCAGGGGCCGAAGTCGCTCGAGCGACTCGGGCTGCCGGAGGCGAAGCCGTTCACGCACGCGATGGGCGAGATCGACGGCGTCGAGGTGATGGTGAACCGCACCGGGTACACGGGCGAGCTCGGCGTCGAGCTGATGTGCCCGGCGGAGGACGCGGTCGAGCTCTGGGACGCGCTCCTCGCCCGCGGCGCCGTTCCCTGCGGCCTCGGCGCCCGCGACACCCTGCGGCTCGAGGTCTGTTACCCGCTGCACGGCAACGACATCACCCAGGAGACGGATGCGATCTCGGCCGGGCTCGGCTGGACGTGCGCCCTCGGCAAGGAGTTCACCGGCGTCGCCGAGCTGCGCGCGATCGAGGAGGCAGGCCCGAAACAGAAGCTCGTCGCCTTCGTCATGGAGGAGAAGGCCGTCCCGCGACAGGGCATGGCGATCACGGCTGTTGGCAATCCGGCCGGCGGCGAGGTGACCTCCGGCACGCACTCGCCGATGCTCGACAAGGGCATCGGCATGGGCTACGTCCCGGCAGCGTCCGCCGCGCCCGGCACCGCCCTCCAGATCGACGTCCGTGGCAACGGGCGCCGCGCGATCGTCGTTCCGAAACCGATCTACAAGCGAGAGGAGCCGTGATCTAGCTTGGCGGCGAGCGAGGACTATCCAGAGGGATTGAAGTACCACCGCGAGCACGACTGGGCGCGGATCGACGGCGACGAGGCGACGTGCGGGATCACCTGGTTCGCACAGGATGCGCTCGGCGAGCTGGTGCACTTCGAGGCGCCGAGCGAGGGGAGCACGGTGACGAAGGACTCCACGTACGGCGAGGTCGAGTCCGTGAAGGCCGTCTCCGATGTCGTTGCCCCCCTCTCCGGCGAGATCCTCGAGGTGAACCAGAAGGTCGTCGACGCGCCCGAGACGGTGAACGAGGATCCCTACGGCGAGGGCTGGCTGATCCGCATCCGCCTCGCCGACGCTTCCGAGGTCGACACGCTGCTCGACGCTGACGCGTACAAGCAGTTCCTCGCCGAACAGTAGTAGTGGGCAACCAGCTCTCCCTCACCGACACCGACCGCGAGGAGATGCTCGCGGCGATCGGCGTCTCGTCGATCGAAGAGCTCTTCAAGGACCTTCCGGCCGGCGTTCGCTTCCAGCGCGAGCTCGACCTCGAGCCGGCCCTGTCCGAACCCGAGCTCGTGCGTCACCTGGAAGAGCTCGCCGCGAAGAACGTGGACACGACGAAGGAGCTCTCCTTCCTCGGCGCGGGGATCTACGACCACTACGTGCCGGCGGTCGTCGACGCCGTGCTCCAGCGCGGCGAGTTCCTGACCGCCTACACGCCGTACCAGCCGGAGCTGAGCCAGGGCGTCCTGCAGGCGATCTTCGAATACCAGACGGCGATCTGCGAGCTGACCGGCATGGACGTCTCGAACGCGTCCGGCTACGACGGCATGACCGTGGCGGCCGACGCCTGCTATGTGGCCAAGCATGCGACCGGCCGGACGAAGGTCGTGCTCGCCGAGACGCTCAACCCGCAGGTGCGCCAGGTCGTGAAGACGTACGCGCCCGGCTTCGGCCTCGAGGTCGTGGAGGTCCCGCACGCCGGCGGCACGATCGACCCGTCGACGCTGCGAGCGGCCGCCGAGGACGCGGCCTGCGTGATCTTCCAGCAGCCGAACGTGTTCGGCATTCTCGAGCCGGCGCCCGATCTTGCCGCCGCGGCGAACGACGCCGGCGCGATGGCGATCGCTCATGTCGACCCCGTCTCGCTCGGCGTGCTCGAGGCGCCGGGAAACTACGGCTGCGCGATGGCGATCGGCGAAGGGCAGGGCGCAGGCAACTACCAGTCCTACGCGGGCCCGCACTACGGCTTCCTCGCGTCGAAGGCCGAGTACACGCGCCGGCTGCCGGGCCGGATCATCGGCGAGACGACCGACGTCAACGGCGACCGCGGCTACGTCTTGACGTTGCAGACCCGGGAGCAGCACATCCGCCGTGAGAAGGCGACCTCGAACATCACGACGAACCAGACGCTCCTGGCACTCGCCGGCCTCGTCCACCTCTCCTGGCTGGGTCCGCAAGGACTGAGGGAGGTGGGGGAGACCTGCATGGGTCTCGCCGCCTACGCAAAGGAGAAGCTCGGCCTCCGGCTCGCGTTTCCCGAGACGGCGACATTCAAGGAGTTTGCGGTCCGGGTCGGACGGCCGGCGCGTGACGTGATCGCGGCGGCGCGCGAGCTCGGCGTTCATCCCGGGTACGCGATCGGCCGCGACTACGAGGGCATGGACGACGTCCTCCTGATCGCGGTCACCGAGCGCCGCAGCCCCGCCGACATCGATCGCCTCGCCCAGGTGCTCGCGGAGGTGCGGGCGAAATGAAGTTGATCTACGAGAAGTCGAAAGCCGGCCGCCGCGCCTCGACCCTCCCGAGCTACGACCTCCCTGCGACCGAGGTGCCCGAGGAGCTGCGCCGCGCCGAGCCGCCGCGCCTGCCCGAGCTGGCGGAGCCCGAGATCGTGCGGCACTTCACGGCGCTCTCGACCCGCAACTTCGGCATCGACACCGGCTTCTATCCGCTCGGCAGCTGCACGATGAAGCACAACCCGCGTGTGAACGAGCGGGTCGTGATGCTGCCCGGATTCAAAGATCTCCACCCCCACCAGGACGAGCAGGGCGCTCAGGGTGCGCTCGAGCTGATGTGGCGGCTGCAGGAGATCCTCAAGGAGATCGCCGGGCTCGATGCCTGCTCGCTCCAGCCGGCGGCGGGGTCGCAGGGCGAGCTGACGGGGCTGATGGTGATGCGCGCCTATTTCCAGGACCGCGGCGAAGGCGAGCAGCGCGACACGATCATCACCGCCGACACGGCGCACGGCACGAACCCGGCGAGCGTGACGATGGCGGGCTACAAGCTGGAGAAGGTCGGCACCGACGCACGCGGAAATCTCGACCTCGACGATCTGCGCTCGAAGGTGAACGAGCGGACGGCAGGGCTGATGCTGACGAACCCTTCGACCCTAGGGCTCTTCGACGAGCACATCCAGGAGATCGCAAAGATCTTCCACGACGCAGGCTCCCTGCTCTATTACGACGGCGCGAACCTGAACGCCGTCTGTGGGATCTCGCGTCCGGGCGACATGGGCTTCGACATCGTCCACATCAACCTGCACAAGACGTTCGCGCAGCCGCACGGGGGCGGCGGCCCGGGCGGCGGCCCGATCGTCGTGCGCGAGAAGCTCGAGCCGTTCCTGCCCGTGCCCGCGATCGTCGAGGAAGGCGCCGTGTTCCGGCTCGACCACGACCGGCCGAAGTCGATCGGCAAGGTGCGCGGCTTCACGGGGCCGTTCGGAGTGTTCGTGCGCTCGTACGCGTACATCCGCTCGTACGGGCCCGCGTTGCGCGAGATGTCCGAGGTGGCGGTGTTGAACGCGAACTACCTGCTCGCCCGGCTCCGCGATGCCTACGACCTGCCCTACGACCGCCTCTGCATGCACGAGTTCGTGCTCAGCGCCCGCACTCTGAAACGGGAGCACGGGATCTCGGCGCTCGACGTCGCGAAGCGGCTGATGGACTACGACTTCCATCCGCCGACGATCTACTTCCCGCTCGTCGTGCCCGAGGCGTTGATGATCGAGCCAACCGAGACGGAGCCCAAGGAGCGCCTCGACGCCTTCGTGGACGCGATGCTGGCGATCGCGCGCGAGGCGTCCGAGCAGCCGGACCTGCTGCGCGAGGCTCCGCGCTCGCGCCCCGTGCGCCGGCTCGACGAGGTGAAAGCGGCGAAGCGCGCCATCGTCAAGTACGGCTTCGACGAGCATCCGGACCTTTCCGGCGAGCCCGGCGAAGCTCGTCAGCTCGAGGCGCAAAAGGGCGCGTGATGAATCGCACGGTGATTGCCGGCCGCGTGGACGAGCTCGCCGACGAGCACTCGGGCCGTGCGTTCGCCGAGGCGATCCGGGCCTATGCGGAGACCCTCGACGAGGCGTCACAGGAAGAGCTGAGGCAGATCGTGCTGGAACGTGCGGCCAACTTCGACCAGGCGGTCATGGATCGCGTCGACGCCGGCGGCTGGTTGCGGCGCCAGTGGGACCGCGCATATCCGACAGACCGATGAGTTTGGTCCGCGCGAGCGGTCTACAGGGTCGTGAGCACCAAGACCTCTATGCGTGACGACGTCTCTTGGCCCACCCGCGGACCGGATCGGTAGGTTGGGGAGATGGAGCGTCTCGCCCACTACGTGGTCCACCACCGCCGGATCGTGATCGGTGTGTGGATTCTGCTCACCGCTTTCGGCGCCTTCTCGTCCAGCCAGGTCGCCAACCGCTGGCTCGAGGACTTCTCGATCCCGGATGCTCCCGGCTACGAGGCCGACCAGCGCGCCGTTGCCAAGCTCGGCAACGGAGAGCTCTTCCCGTTCGTGCTCGTCTTCCGCGCCGACGGGGACGTGACGAAGGTGCCGGGCGTCGAGACCGCGATCGAGAAGGTCTCGGCTGCGAATCCAGGCTCTCGCGTCAGTTCGTTCTTCAACACGGGCGACGACGCTTACGTCTCGCACGACCGTAAGGTCACGTTCGCGAACGTCTACGCGGTCGGGAAGTTCAGCTTCGAGGGCGTGGACCTCAAGCCGACGAAGGAGGCGCTCGCCGCCGCCGTCCCGGAGGGTGTCGACGGCTACGTCACCGGCATCGACTCGCTCGTTGCCGAGTCGAGCAAGACGGCGGGAGGAGGCGAGCCCCCGAGCATCCTCTTCGAGTTCCTGATCGGCCTGGTCGGAGCGCTCGTGATCCTGCTGTTCACCTTCGGCACGCTGCCCGCGGTCGCGATGCCACTGGCGATCGCGATCGCGTCGATCCTCAACACCTTCTCGCTGATCTGGCTGCTGACCTACATCACCGACGTCTCAATCGTCGTCCAGTTCCTGGTCGCCCTCGTCGGGCTCGGAGTCGCGGTCGACTACGCGCTGCTGGTGGTCTTCCGGTTCCGGGAAGAGTTGCGGCACGGCGCGGACCGCGACGCGGCCGTCGTTCAAACGATGAAGCATGCCGGCCGCTCGGTGATCGTCTCCGGCTCCACCGTCGCCGTCGGGCTGCTCAGCATGGTCATCCTGCCCCTGCCCTTCATCCGCTCGATCGGGATCGGCGGGATGCTGATTCCGGCGGTCTCCGTGCTGGCGGCGATCACGCTCCTGCCGGCGCTGCTGTACACGCTCGGGCCGCGCATCAACCGTCTGCGGGTTCTGCCTCGGCGGATCGTCGAGGGCAGCGACGATCCCGAGAAGGGCTTCTGGAACCGGTGGGCGCACCTGGTCGTACGCCGGCCGGTGCCAATCGCTGCGACGGGGCTTGCGATCGTGGCGGCGCTGCTCTTCTACGGCATCCAGCTCAACCCGGCCGACGCCCAGGCCAAGGACTTTCCCGGCGGCGGGCCTGCGCACCAGGGAGCTCAGGTGCTTCGCGACGCCGGCATCACCGAGGGTGTGCACAAGCCGTTCCAGATTGCGGTCGAGGGCGACGCGACGCCGGCCCAGCTCGAGCAGGTTGCCGCGCGGCTCGACGAGACCGACGGGATCGCGGGCGCATCGGCCCCTCCGCAGGCACGTGCGGACGGCTTCGCGCTCGTCGAGGCCTTCTCCACCTCCGACGGCTCGAGCCGGAAGACACGGCCCACGATCACACGGCTGAAGGACGACGTCCTGCCGGCAGCCGAGGCAGAGCTGGGCGGCGCGCAACTGACGCTCGCAGGGTTGCCGACGTCCGAACGGGAGTTCATCGACGCCGCCTACGGCAACTTCCCGTACGTCCTCCTCTTCGTCGTCCTGCTCACCTATGTGCTGCTGGTGCGGGCGTTCCGCTCCGTGCTGCTCCCGCTCAAGGCGGTGATCCTGAACCTCGTCTCGCTCGGCGCCGCCTACGGGATCATCGTGCTCATCTTCCAGAAGGGACACGGCTCGGAGGCGATCTGGAACGTCCCCGCCACCGACTCGATCATCTCCTGGATCCCGCTGATGATCTTCGCCTTCCTGTACGGCCTCTCGATGGACTACGAGGTCTTCATGCTGACGCGGATGCGGGAGGCCTACGACGAGACCGGCGACACGGCGCAGGCGATCTCGCTCGGGCTCGCACGGACGGGCAAGCTCGTGACGAGCGCGGCGCTCGTGCTGATGTTCTCGTTCTTCGTGCTCTCCACGCAACCCGGTACCGACATCAAGCAGTTCGGCATCGGCCTGGCGGCCGGGATCATCTTCGACGCGACTGTGATCAGGGCGCTGCTCGTGCCGTCGATCATGCGGCTGATGGGCGACTGGAACTGGTGGCTGCCGTCGTGGGCGGCCCGGATCCTCCGCGTCAGCCCGTCCTCGGCCTAACGCTCCGTCCCTGCGAGGATGAGTGCCGTGCTCGAGAGCTACGACGCGGCGGACTTCGACCGGGCGGTCGCACTCGTGAGCGCCGAGCCGTCGCCCGAGAAGCTCGTCGAGCGATTGGGACTCGACTGGGACTATCTCGCGTGGCTCGCACTCGACGCGTCGGCCGCGGTGCTGGGCGAGCACGCCGAGCGACGGGGCGTCGTCGTCTCCTACGGGGGCGAGGCATTCACGGCCGGCTTCCTGATCGGCGTTCATCTGCCCAAGCGTCCGATCCCCGAGCCGGCGAGGCTGACCGAGGCGGTGGACATGGTGCAGGAACGGGGCCGCCATGCGGTGATCGCCGACCACTGCGATCTGGCGAGCGTCGCCCGAGTCGAGGACGTCTACGCGGGTGCCCTGGTCGAGTCGCTGGACATCGCCGAGGCGGACGGCGACGACCTGCGCTCCCCGCTCACGCGCATCTTCGAGGCCGGCCTCGCCGTGGGGCTCGAGCTCGGCTCAGGCCGCGACTGCGACGCCGCTGCGGAGTAGGCCCAGCGAATCGAGCACACGCTCGATCTCCAGAGCCACGGGAGCAAAGTCGGCGGTCTGCCAGACGAAGACATCGTCTGCCTCGAGCAGTCCCGTCAGGTGGCGCTTGAGGGACGGGTCGTCCGAGCGCATCAACGCCGCCTGCGCGTAGCTTCGGGCCCACACCTCCTTCGCCGAGTCGAAGTAGCGCCGCCGCCCCCGGCTGGAGCCGACCGGTACGCGCGATGGCATGGCCGCCGCCGCGGCGCGCCAGCCGGCGAACGCCTCGTGCCGCCCGGACGCCCACGCGTTCCCGAGCTCCCGGCCGAGCTGGTGATCGACGAGGTGGCCGAGCTCGTGCAGGAAGCTGAGCGGGATCCGCCCGTGTCGCCGCGAGACCCGCAGGTCGACGGGATTCTCCTTCCGTAGCCGGTAGCAGCCGCTTTGGCTCGTCGTCGACGTCGGTCGCACCGGCACCGGGTCGAGGTCGGAGTGGAGGTGATGGAACGCGTCCGCGGCTGCTAGCGCCCGCGCCAGCTCGGGGTAGAGAGGGCTGCGGCGCGGCAACGCGACGAGGTCGGAGAGGCGGCGGAGGCGAGGCTCGCCGCTGCGAGTCACGGTCACTGGATACCTTCGCCGCCGGCGCACGATCTCACGCTACGGCGATGCCCGGACGCCGCCGATACCCCAGATGTGCGATTTCTGCTCATCCTGCTGGTGCCGGTGCTGCTCTTCTCTGCGTGGCAGTTCATGCGCCGTGCGGAGAACGAGAACCGGCTTGCCCTCGTCGCGAGCGCGGTCGCCTCGCGCGAGGTCGGCGTCAGCTGTCCGGGTTTCTGGACGCGGATGGTGGAGATCACGCCGAACGCCGGCTGGGTCGATTTCGACGAGCACGGCAACCCGGGAAACAAGACGAGCCTCTCCGCCTCGACGTGTCGCGGCCTCGAGCGAGTCTGGCGTGGAGACCAGAAGTCGTTCGGGTGCCTCGTGGCGGCCGGTTGCGACGAGAACACGCTGCGCGCGGTGTACGGGATCGTCACGCTGGCACACGAGTCGTGGCACCTGCGCGGCGTCGGCAACGAGGCAGAGACTCAGTGCTACGCGATCCAGACGGTGGAGACCGTCGCGCTGCGGCTGGGCGTCTCACCCCGCGACTCGCAGATCGTCGCGCTCCAGGTCGCGGCGGACGATGCGGAGACGCCGGAGGGCGAGTACCACTCGGCGAAGTGCCGTCCCGGCGGCCCGTACGATCTCCACCCCGAGACGCCCGATTGGCCCAGCACGTAGAAGACCAGCCGCTAGACGCGCTGCACGAAGACGCAGGAGCGCGTGTCGGCCGGTAGCGGCGAGTGTCCCAGCCGGGTGACGACGAAGTCGTCCTCGCAGAACTGAGGAAGCTCGAGCAGGGTCGCCAGTGGGGGTGGGGGCCCATCGCTCTCGACGAGCTCGTAGCCGTCGTCGAGCTGGACGAAGACGAGGTGACTCGACGGCACCGGCGCCCGACTTTCTTCCGGCTGATCGGACGGTTTCTGGCCGCGGCGCAGCCGTGTGACGAACCGCCCTGCCTGCGCGCGAAGACGTCCGTTCTCCTGCCTCAGGCGCTCGATCTCCGAGTCGCAGCCCTTGACGTCGAGGGCGAGCCGTTCGATCTCCTCGAGCTGTTCCTCGTTGACGCGAGCCGCGCGGCCAAGCTCTTGGTGCCGTTGCTCGAGCTGCCGCTCGCGCTCGCGCACCCGTCGTACGAGACGGGCGGACTGCTCTCGCCGGCGGTCCCGCTCGTGTGTCAGGGCGGCGATCTCGCGCTCGCTCTCGGCGAGGCACGACTCGGCGGCCGCGAGCTTCGCCCACTGTTCCTCCAGCTGCGTGAGGAGGAGCGCCTCGGCCGCCTCGGCCTGCACGCCGGTGTCGGCGTTCGGACCGACGGGCTCCGACTGCGGGTCCTGCACGATGCTGAGAGCCGGGGGCCCGGGCATCGCGCGGTCGTTCTCGTGCCGCCGCTGGATCTGGGCGCGAAGGCCCGTTCCGAAGCCGGTCTCCACCGTCAGCTCGATGCCGTACTGCGTCGCGAGCGCGCTCGCAAGGTCCGGCCCCGAGACGAAGCCGAGCTCGACGATCGTCTCGCCGAGGCGCTTGTCCGTCGTCTGCTGCTGCGCGAGCGCACGTTCGAGCTCGTCGTTGGTCAGGAGACCTTGTTCGACGAGGACGCGTCCGAGTGGACGCCAAGCGATGTGGGCCGCTTCCACACCCTCCATATCGGCGCGATTGCGCCCGGAGACAAGAGATTTCGTCCCAGATGCCTCTTAAGGGTTAGGACCTCGCTGTCGCCGCAAGCTGGCCGCACGCTGCTGCGATGTCACGGCCGCGCGTGAGGCGCACCGTCGACGGCACCCGGGCGCGGTCGAGCACCGACTTGAATGCGGCGACTGCGGCCCGCGAGGAGCCGTCGTACATCCCGGTCGGGTTGTACGGGATCAGGTTCACCTTGAAGACCTTCGGGTCCAGCAGCGCCGCGAGCTCCTTCGCCCGCGCAGGCGAATCGTTGACACCGGCGAGCATCACGTACTCGACGAAGATCTTGCGGCGGCGCAGCGCAAAGTAGCGGTGACACTCCGCGAGCACGTCCCGCAGGGGATAGCGGTCGTTCACCGGCATCAGCTCCGAGCGCAGCCGCGGATCGGCTGCGTGGATCGACAGCGCGAGCCGGATCGGCAGCTCCACCTCGTCGATGAACTGCGTGAGGCCGGGCATCCAGCCCACGGTCGAGATCGTCGTGCGGCGATGTGTGATCCCGATGTCCGGCAGCCGCTGTGCCGCTGCGAGCACCTCGTCGACGTTGAGGAACGGCTCTCCCATGCCCATGAAGACAAGATGGTTCACGGGCTCGAGCCGGCGGAAGTGCAGCACCTGGTCGAGGATCTCCGACGAGCGCAGGTTGCGGCCGAAGCGCATCGCCCCGGTTGCACAGAAGGTGCACGTGAGCGGGCAACCCGACTGCGAGGAGACGCAGATCGAGCGGCGGCCGTCGCGGTAGCGCATCAGCACCGCCTCGACCGGGTGCCCGTCCGCAGTGCGGAAGAGCGCCTTCACGGTGCCGTCCGCGGACTGCGCCTCGTGCTCGAGCGAGAGGGAGGAGAACGGCACGGTCGCGTCGAGCTCATCGCGAAGAGCACGCGGCAGGTTCGTCATCTCCGCGTAGCCGGCGACGCCGCGCGCGGCCCACTCCCACACCTGGCGGGCGCGGAAGGCGGGCTCGCCACGGTCGGCGAGCGTCTGCTCGAGCAGCGTCAGATCCACGCGTTCAAGGTAGCTTCTCGCCTGTGATCGACCTTCGCTCCGACACCGCGACGCAGCCGACAGAGGGGATGCGCGCTGCGATCGCCGCCGCCGTCGTGGGCGACGAGCAGAAGCGCGAGGATCCGACTGTCAACGACCTGGAAGCGCGCACGGCGAAGCTGCTCGGCCAGGAGGAGGCGATCTTCCTCCCGACCGCGACGATGGCGAACCAGATCGCGCTGCGCCTGCACACCGAGCTCGGCGACGAGCTCGTCGGAGAGGAGAACTCGCACGTCTTCATCTCGGAGCTCGGCGGGCCTGCCGTCCACTCGGGCGTCGTCACCCGGGGGCTCCCGGGGGTCGCCGGCCGGTTCAGCGTCGAGCAGGTGCGCACCGCCTACCGCGTCCCGCTGATCCACTCGCCACGCACCCGCGTTGTCTGGGTCGAGAACACGCACAACGCGAGCGGCGGGCGGATCTGGCCCCTGGAGGAGATCGACGAGCTCCGGAGCCTCTGCGACGAGCTCGGCCTCCGCTACCACCTCGACGGCGCCCGGCTGCTGAACGCCGCGATCGGCAGCGGGGAGGATGCAGCGACGATCGGCCGGCGCTTCGACACGGTCACGCTGTGTCTCTCCAAGGGTCTCGGCTGCCCGCTCGGCGCGCTCCTTGCCGGCTCTTCCGACGTGATGAAGAACGCGCGCCGGCTGAAGCACCTCTTCGGCGGCGCGATGCGCCAGGCGGGGATCGTCGCGGCGGCGGGCGTCTACGCGCTCGACCACCACGTCGAGCGGCTCGCCGACGACCACACGCGGGCCAGGCGGCTCGCGCTCGGGCTCGCCGAGGCGGGCCTCGCGGTCGATCCCGATCGCGTCGAGACGAACTTCGTCCAGCTCGACGTCTCGCCGCTCTCGAAGGAGGAGGCGATCGGGCTCCTCGCAGAGAACGGTGTCGGCCTCTCCGCGACCATTCACCCGTCGGTGCTCCGTGCGGTCACGCACCTCGACGTCGGCGATGCGGACATCGACGGCGCGCTCGAGGCGATCCCACGGGCGCTCGGAGCTCGTGTCCGGGCCTGACCCGCTCCTGCAGGACCTGAGCAGGAAGCTCGCCGCCGCGCAGGCGGAGCAGCGAATGCCTTCCGTCTCGGCCGTCGTCTTCCGCGGCGGCGAGGTCGTGTGGCAGGAGGCGCTCGGGCTCGCGGACGTCGAGGCGAAGCGCGAGGCGACGCCCGAGTGCCAGTACCGGATCGGTTCGATCACGAAGACCTTCACCGCCGTGGGGATCATGCAGCTCCGCGATACGGGCCGGCTCTCGCTCGACGACGAGCTGACGGAGCATCTGCCGGAGAGCGCCCATGCCCCGACGATCGGCAGGATGCTCCAGCACGGGTCCGGACTTCAGCGCGAGCCACCCGGGGAGATCTGGGAGACGATGCAGGCTCCGAGCCGCGAGGAGCTGCTCGCCGGCACCGCCGAGGCCGAGCAGGTGCTACAGCCCGGCTCCTGGTGGCACTACTCGAACCTTGCCTTCGCGCTTCTCGGCGAGGTCGTCGCTCGGGCGCACGGCGGCACATGGGAGGAGGCATTGCAGGCGCGGATCCTCGACCCGCTCGGCCTTGCGCGGACGACCCCGGAGCGGGTCGACCCGGCCGCACGTGGGTACTTCGTCGAGCCGTACTCGGATGCCGTCCGGCTCGAGCGGGAGCTTGACCTCGGTGGCGCCGGCGCGCTCGGCAAGCTCTGGTCGACGACGGGGGACCTCGCGCGGTGGGGTGCATTCCTCGCAGCCGGCGACGACCGCGTGCTGAAGGCGTCGACGCTCGACGAGATGTCGCACGTCCGGGTGATGGTCGACCACGAGGGCTGGGCGCTCGCGTGGGGTACCGGGCTCGAGCTCCATCGGTCCGGGGAGCACCTCTTCGTCGGCCACGGCGGTGCGATGCCGGGCCATCTTGGTGGTCTGGTCGTCAACCGGAAGACGCGCATCGGCGCGGCCGTGCTGACCAACACAGGCGCGGGCGCCGGCCCCGAGAAGCTTGCGCTCGACCTCGCAGTGGCCACGATCGAAGCGTTGCCGGCGGGGACGGATTCCTGGGAGCCGGACGACGAGCCGCCGGCGGCGCTCGAGCCGCTGCTCGGCCGCTGGTGGACCGAGGGCCACGAGGTCGTCATCTCCTGGCGCAAGGGAGGGCTCGAGGCGCTGCTCGTCGACGGCGCTCCGGGCCGCAACGTCTCGTATCTCGAGCCGGAGGGCGACGACCGCTGGCGCGTCGCCGAGGGCCGCGAGCGCGGCGAGCTGCTGCGGGTCGTGCGCGACGCGGGCGGCATGGTCGAGAAGCTCTACTTCGCGACGTACCCGATGCGCCGCGAACCGTCTACCTTCTAGAAGCGCTCGCCGGCCTGGTAGAAGACGACCGCGACGGCGACGTAGGCCACGATCAGGACCGCGCCGCGCAGCCGGCTCGAGCGCCCGTCGTAGAGCACGACGACGGTGAGGAGGAGCGCCGCGGCGAGCGTCGCCATCTCGACCTGGCGGAACGAGAGCGCGAGCGGCTCGATCAGCAACGACAGGAGGGCGACGGCGGGGATCAGGAAGACCGCGACCTGAGCAGCCGACGCGAGCGCGATCTCGGCGGCGAGCCGGATCTTGCCCCGGTAGGCGACGAGCACCGCGCCTCCGTGTTCGGCGGCGTTGCCGACGATGGCGACGATGACGGCCGCGACGAAGAAGTCGGTCAGGCCCGCTCTGTGTGCGAACACCTCCAGCGAGCCGACGAGCACCTCGGCGACGAGCGCGGTCGCGACCGTTGCGGCGCCGAGTACGACCAGCGCGAAACGAAACGACCAGCCCCGGATCTCGTCGGCATTCGCGATGTGCTGCCGCCGGTGCCGCCGGAGCGAGTACCAGGTCGCCCCGACGTAGACGAGCAGCAGCGCGATCGAAACCGGAATCGTCAGGTCTGCGAGCCGGCCGCGATCGGGATCGCCGTTCCAGCCCGGGATCGCGACGATCAGGTAGAGCAGCGTTGCGATCGCGATCAGCCCGAACGAGACGAAGCTGGACTCGCGGTCGGTGTGTCCTTTCCCGCCGGCCAGCAGCGAGAAGCCGAGCACGAGCAGGAGGTTCCCGATCACCGAGCCGGTGAGCGAGCCGCGCACGACCTCGGTCAGGCCCTCGTGGACGGCGATCAGCGCGATGATCAGCTCCGGCGCGTTCCCGAAGGTCGCGTTGAGGAAGCCGCCGATGCCCGGGCCGGTGTGCTCGGCCGCATGGTCGGTGGCCTCTCCGATCAGCCATGCGAGCGGAATCAGCGCCAGCGCGGCGAGCAGGAACTCGATCGTCGGATCGAGGTCCGCGACGTAGTGGAGGACGACGACGAGCGGCGCCAGCGCGAGCAGGCCATAGAGGATGCGGCGGACCATGGCCGCGTACCCTATCGGCGCGCGATGCCTGAAGATCGGCCGTTTGTCAAGTCTTGCGGAGCGAGGCACGAGCGCACACAATTCAGGCGTGGAACAGCCTGTGCAGGCACCCAGCGAGCTTCCGCTCCGACCTCAGGACGAGGTGGAGTGCCGCCGCTGCGAGGTGCACTGCGACAAGGTCGTCTACCCGGGGGCGTGCATCGAGCGCTCGTGCCCCTTCGTCTATGCCTATGAAGCCTGGGGGCACACGTACGTCGGCTGCATGCAGCGCGTCTACGCGGTCGAGATCGATCTCGACTTGCTCCGCGCGGCGGAGGCCCGGCAGGAGGGATTCGGCGGAATGCGCGCCACCGGCGCGCCGCTGCCGATGTGCAAGGTCGAGGTCGCGGAGTGCTACGAGTCACGCGGCGACGAGCTGGGCTGCCGCAATCCGGAGTTCCACGAGGTGCCGCGGGCCCGCCCGAGCTTCCGCGTGATCGCCCAGATCACGCCGAGGTAGACCCTCCTACAAGCCGCCCTCCAGGTAGACGCGGTACTCCTCATGCGTTCGCACGCCGTGGTCGAGCACGGCCGTGTAGATCCCGTGACTGCTGTACCACGGCTGGCCGAGGCAGCAGCTCTTGATCACGAGGATGGCTTCGCGCGTCTCGGACGTCAGCTTCGGCGGCAACGACTCGAGGTGTTCGAGGTCGAATTGGCGGCTGTCCTCGTGGATGAACCAGACATCGAGGTTCCAGTCCACTCCGGCTTCGCTGCGGTATCTCGGCCCCCAGTAGACGCCGTCGGGGTAGCTCGGATCGGTGTTCCAGCTGCCCGTGTCGTCGCGGAAGCGGAGCTCACGGATCCGCGGGTGGCCGGCGAGGGGCCGGAGGACGTCGAAGATCGCGGCGGTGTCGAGCAAGGGGCAGAGCACCGTCAGGTCGATGTCGCGAGCAACGATGAGTCCAAGAGCGACGCTCCCGACCTGCACCGGCCGGCCGATCTGCTCGAGGAGGGGCACCAGCTCGAGCTCCGCGAGCACCGCTGCCGCTTCGTCCTGCAGCGCCTGCTGCTGCTCGAGCACTCCGCTCATCTCTGCATCTTCTTCTTCGTCCACCGCGCGTGCAGGTCGTGGAGCTTCTGAACCTCGGCCGCGTCGGGCCCGTGATCGTCCGGTCCCGGCGTCTCCATCACGGCGGGCAGCCCCTGCACGGCGGGATGGGCGAGGAAGGCGCCGAGCCGCTCGCCGAGCTCGCCTTCGAGCACGTTCGCATGCCGGTCGCGGTTCGATCCGAGCGGTGCCGCGGCGTCGTTCACGTGCAGAGCGCGCAGCCGGTCGAGACCGATGCGGGCGTCGAGGTCGGCGAGCACCTCGGCGACCGTATCGGGATTCCCGACGTCGATGCCGGAGACGTAGAGATGGCACGAGTCGAGGCAGACACCGAGGCGCGGGTGGCCGCCGAGCGCGTCGACGAGCGCAGCGAGCTCGTCGAGCGAGCGGCCGATCGTGCCGCCGGCTCCGGCCGAGTTCTCGAGCAGCAGCCAGGTCGTGTCGGAGCAGCGGTCGAGCACCTGCTCGAGCGCCGGCACGCAGCGCGCGAGCCCCGCGTCGAAGCCGGTGCCGAGGTGCGAGCCGACGTGGAAGACGACTCCGTCGGCCTTGATCGCGCACGCGGCGTCCACGGTGGCGCGCATGGTCTCCAGGCTCTTGCCGTAGACCGTCTCGTCGGGAGTGGCGAGGTTGCAGAGGTAGAGGGCGTGGACGAGCACCGAGCCGATGCCGGCCTCCTCTCGCTGCTCGCGGAATCGCGCGAGGTCCTCCTCGGCGTGGACGGGGAAGCGCCACATGCGGGGGCTCTGCGCGAACAGCTGCACCGCGTCTGCGCCGATCTCCGCCGCCCGGCCGAGCGCCCCCTTGATCCCGCCGTTGCAGTGGGCCCCGAACAACACGCGGATAACCTAGCCAGCACGATGACCGTGAGAGTCCGCATGGCACCGAGCCCCACCGGCTTCCTCCACATCGGCGGGGTGCGTACCTTCCTCTTCAACTGGCTCTTCGCGCGCGGCCATGGCGGCGAGTGCCTGCTCCGGATCGAGAACACGGATACGAACCGCGAGGTGGCGGAGTCGGTCGAGCAGATCAAGCGCTCGCTCACCTGGCTCGGGCTGGACTGGGACGGTGACGTGACCTTCCAGCTCGACCGGCTCGAGCGCTGCCAGCAGGAGGCGCGCCGCCTCGTCGACGAGGGAAAGGCGTACGAGGACGACGGCGCGATCCGGTTCCGGATGCCCGACGAGGGCACGACCGGCTGGGACGACGCGGTGAAGGGTCGCATCGAGTTCCCGAACGAGCAGCTGGAGGATGTCGTGCTCGTGCGTACCGACGGGCGTCCGACGTACAACTTCGCCTCGCCGGTGGAGGACTGGCTCGACTCGATCTCGCACGTCATCCGTGGCGACGACCACGTCTCCAACACGCCGAAGCAGATCCTGATCCTGGAGGCGCTCGGCTCCGAGATCCCGATCTACGCCCACGTCCCGAACGTCTTCGGCCCGGACGGCAAGAAGCTCTCGAAGCGGCACGGCGCGGTCTCGGTGGACGAGTTCCGAGCTGCGGGGTACATCGCTCCGGCGCTGATGAACTTCCTTGCCCTGCTCGGTTGGGCGCCGGACGGCGAGACGACGATCATGTCGAAGGAGGAGCTGATCGAGCGTTTCTCACTCGAACGCGTGGGCGCCAGCCCCGCGACGTTCGACTACGACAAGCTCGACTGGATGAACGGCGTCTACCTGCGCGCGATGTCCCCCGACGAGTACGCCGAGACGCTGCTGACGTACCTGCGCGAGCAGGGCTACGACTGGGACGAACAGCGCGTGCGTGCGGCCGCGCCGCTCGTGCAGGAGAAGATCGCGCGGCTCGGCGAGTTCCCCGACTTCGCAGGCTTCCTCTTCCACGATGTCGAGCCCGACCCGGCGGTGCTCGACCCGGACGTGCTCCGCGCGGCGGCGGAGGCACTCGAGCGTGTCCAGCCGTTCACGGCCGAGCGAATCGAAGCCGCCCTGAGAGAGCTCTGCGACCGCCTTGGTCTGAAGCCGCGGCAGGCGTTCGCGCCGATTCGCGTCGCCGTCACCGGCTCGAAGGTCTCGCCCGGGCTCTACGAAAGCCTGGAGCTCCTCGGCCGCGAGGAGTCTCTCGCTCGGCTCAGACGCGCCGCCGCGGAGGCGGCTTAGGTGGGGCCAGCGGATCGAGCGCGCGCTGGAACGCTGCCCAGGCCCGTCGCCGGTAGCTCGCGCTCGGCCTCGGAAGCGCCAACACGTCGCTCATCGTCTCCCCGTCTCTCGTTTCCCCACGTGTTGTGGGGACCCCGTTGCTATCCCTCCGGTTTCCCATTTTCAATAAATAAACGTATTTTTCACCCGATCCGGTACGGCGAGGCTCGCATCACCCAGCTACGATTTGTCGAGTATGGGCGGCGAAGGGGGGCGCACGCACCTGAAGACCGTGCTCGTCGTGGACGACGAGCGCTCGCTGCGCCTGCTCTGCCGGGTCAACCTCGAGCTCGACGGCCATCGGGTGCTCGAGGCCGCCACGCTCGCCGAGGCGCGCGCGCAGCTCGAGCGGGAGACGCCGGACATCGTCCTGCTCGACGTCCACCTCGGCAACGATGACGGGCTGGAGTTGCTCGACGAGCTCGAAGCGCTCGACGTGCCGACCCGTGTCGTTCTCCTCTCCGGGACGAGCGAGATCGGGCCCGAGTTGCGCGCCCGTGTGGCCGGCGTCATCGGGAAGCCGTTCGACCTCAAGCGGCTCGCCGCAGCCGTTTCCGGCGCGACCCTCCGGTAGTCTCGCCGCGTGAGCGTCGCCGCTGTCAGAACGCCTGCCGACTACGAAGAGCGCCTCGCGCGCTATCTCTTCGACCGCTCCGAGGAGGGCCGCGCCGTGCGGGTCGGCGAGAAAGAGAGGTCGGAACAGGCGGCGATCGTCGAGCGCTACCGCGACCTCTTCTCGCCCGGGCAGGTCGACGTCCTGCGGGCGGCCGAGGAGTCTGCGAGCGGAGACGAGCGCGAGCTGCTCTACCGGCTCCGAAAGACCTGCGAGTCCGGGATCATCTCGGCCGAGCTGGCTGCGCGGGAGGACGAGCTGGAGAACCGGGTGCTGGCGGCGCGCGTCGACTGGGGCGGCGAGGAGATGCCGCTGCGGACCGCGCAGGCGAAGCTCGCAGTGCTGACCGCCTACCGCGATCGCGACGAGCTCGGCTCGCTCGCAAATGCGGTCAACGCCGGCTTCAACGACGACCGGCGCGACCTTCTCGAAGCCGGTGAGGCACTCGAGTCGGAGCTCTCCGGCGAGCCGGACCCGATCGCGCGAAGCGCCGAGGAGAAGGGAATCTCGCTGCAGGAGCTGGAGCGCGTGCTCGACGCTGCCAGCGCGGCCTCCGCCGACGTCTACGCCCGCATGCGGGACCGGTGGTTCGACACGCTGCTCGGTCCGGAGCGCGACGAGCGTCCGACCTCGAACCACACGAGCTACCTGCGCCGGCTCTCCCCGCTCGACAAGACGTACACGAAGGAGCAGGCCGTCCCGGTCTGCGTCGCGACCCTCGCCGCGCTCGGCCTCGACCTGGCTCGCATGCCCGGGATCAGGCTCGACCTCGACGACCGGCCGCAAAAGTCCCCGCGCGCCTGCGTGATCGCCTCCGATCCGCCGAACGTCGTCCATTTGATCACGCGCGCTCAGGGCGGGCTGCACGACTACCAGGCGCTCCTGCACGAGGCCGGCCACGCGCTCCACTACGCGGGCGTCGACCCCGAGCTGCCGTACACCTTTCGGAAGCTGTCGCGTGACCACGCGCTGACCGAGATCTACAGCTACATCCTCGAGGCCATCTCGAGGGAGCCGGCCTGGCACGCCGAGCACTTCGGGCTCTCGGACGCGGAGGCGGAGGAGAACGCCGCGGCGACGGTCTTCCTCGAGGCGCTGCTCTTCCGGCGCTATACGGCGAAGCTTCAGTTCGAGCTGGAGTTCTGGGGCCGCTTCGGGGAGGACGGCGGCACCTCAGGCGGCTATTCCGAGCGGCTCACGAGCGCGACGGGCATTCGCTATCCGGCAGAGAACTTTCTCTCCGACATGGACTCCGGCTTCTACTCGGCTGACTACCTTCGCGCCTGGATTCGCTCGGCGCAGCTGCGACAGCATCTGATCCGCGAGGTGGGGGAGGACTGGTGGCGCCGGCCCGAGACGGGCGAGCGCCTGCTCGAGCTCTTCCGGGAGGGCACTCGCCCGACGAGCGAGGAGATCGCGTCACGGATCGGCTACGAGCCGTACGACACCGAGCCTCTGCTGCACGAGCTCGGGGCGTAAGAGCCTTTCGCCACATATTCCCCTTGACGCCGTCGGGCTGTGGTCGTAACTTAGACCTGAATCGGGTCTCATGTTTGTGGCTCAGGTCCTGCTTTTCTTCTCACGGAGGTCAGGGAGATGCACGTAAGGCGTTGGAAGAGCGTCGCGATGCTCGCGGCAGTGACGACGGTCCTCGGAGTCTTTGCGAGCGGGGCGCAGGCGCGACCGGCTGCCGGTACTAACACATCCGCGGCGGCGGCCTACAAAGTCGGGATCGTCTACTCGCGCACCGGGCTGCTCGCGGCCTATGGCGCCGAGTACATCCAGGGCCTGCGGTACGGGCTCGCCTATGCGACCAAGGGCACGATGAAGGTGAACGGACGCCCGATCGAGCTGACCGTCGTCGACGACGGCACCGACCCGACGAAGGCGGTCGCGGCCGGCAAGGACCTGATCGGCAAGGGCTACAAGATCCTCGCCGGCAGCGTCTCGTCGGGCGTCGCGCTCCAGATGGCGCCCCTCGCCGAGCAGAACAAGGTGCTCTTCATCTCCGGCCCCGCTGCCTCGGACGCCATCACCGGGATCAACAAGTACACGTTCCGCTCGGGACGCCAGACCTACCAGGACGTGAAGACCGCCGCGACGTTCCTCAAGGGCGTCGGCAAGAAGGTGACCGTCTTCGCGCAGGACTCTGCGTTCGGCATCGGCAACTACACAGCCGTCAACTCGATCGTCGGTTCGCAGGGGCACACCGTCAGCCGCCTGCTGGTGCCGCTCTCGGCGCAGGACTTCACGCCGTTCGCGCAGCAAGTGAAACAGGCGAACCCGGACCTGCTCTTCGTCGCCTGGGCCGGCACGACCGCGTCCGCGATGTGGCGTGCGCTCGAGCAGCAGGGTGCGTTCGGCGTTTCGAACAAGATCACGACCGGGCTGGCGGAGCGCGCGACCTGGTCCACGTTCGGCGACGTGGCTGCGAAGATCGACTTCCTCTCGCATTACGTCTACACCGCGCCGAAGAACAAGGTCAACGACTTCCTCGTCAGCTCGATGCGGAAGCGGAGCCAGGCGCCCGATCTCTTCACCCCGGACGGCTTCGTGGCCGGCCAGATGATCGTCCAGGCGCTCACCGGCGCGAAGGGCGACGACGTGGACAAGATGATCGCCGCGCTCGAGGGGTGGAGCTTCGTCGGCCCCAAGGGCCAGCAGTCGATCCGCGCGTCCGACCACGCCATGATCCAGCCGATGTTCCAGGTCAAGCTGGTCAAGCAGGCGAACGGCAAGTGGCAGCCGAAGGTCCTCGCCCGGATCAAGGGCCAGTTCGTGGCCCCGCCGGAGAAGCGCTAGCAGCGACCACCTACTAGGGGATCGTGGCCACCTCCGCACCGATCCTCGCCACACGGAACCTCGGGCTCGACATCGGCGGCGCACGAATCGTCGCCGATGTCTCGCTCGACGTCTTCGCGGGCGAGTTCGTCGGGATCATCGGGCCGAACGGCGCCGGCAAGACCACGCTCTTCAACCTGCTCTCGGGGCTCCTCCGCCCGACCGCGGGGAGCGTCCAGCTGCACGGCCGCGACGTCACGAGCTCGCCGCCCTACCGGCGAACCCGCGCCGGCCTCGGTCGCACCTTCCAGGTGTCGAGCGTCTTCCCGCTGCTCTCGGTGCACGAGAACGTCCGCCTGGCCGCGGAAGCCGAGCTCGGAGGCTCTCTGCGGATCTGGCGGCGCGCCGCATCGGTCCGGGAGGCGCTCGAACGGGCGGAGCGCTCGCTCGAGCGGGTCGGGTTGCACGCCCGGATGCTCTGGCCGGCCGGTCTGCTCTCCCACGGCGACAAGCGGAAGCTCGAGCTCGCGATGCTGCTCGCGGGCAAGCCGGACGTGATCCTGCTCGACGAGCCGATGGCCGGCGTCTCCGCCGAGGACGTCGACGAGCTCGTGGAGTTGATCCGGGCCGTGCATCTGGAGGAAGGCAAGACGGTGCTGATGGTCGAGCACCGCATGGAGGTCGTGATCGGGCTCGCCCAGAAGATCGCCGTCATGCACCACGGGGCGTTGCTCGCCTTCGACGAGCCCGACGCGGTGATGGCGAACGAGACGGTCCAGACCGCGTACCTGGGGGAGCCATTGTGAGCGCTCCCGCGCCCCTGATCCGGGTCGATGATCTGCACGTTCACCTCGGCGAGTCGCATGTGCTCCAGGGGGTCTCGTTCGACGTGCCCGAAGGCGGCGTCACCGCGCTCCTCGGCCGCAACGGCGTCGGCAAGACGACGACGCTGCGCGCGATGATGGGGCTCGTGCCGCGCCGCGGCGCCGTCTCGCTCGCCGGCGAGGAGCTGACCCGCCTTCCGACCCACGAGATCGTCCGGCGCGGGATCGGCTACGTGCCCGAGGATCGCGACGTGTTCGCCGGCCTGACGGTGGACGAGAACCTGCGCCTCGCAGAGCGGAGCTCCATGAGCGGCGGGAACGGCAACCCGCGTTACGAGCTCGTCTATGAGCTCTTCCCGGAGCTCGAGACGCGCGGCGCTCAGAAGGCGGGCACGCTGTCCGGCGGCCAGCAGCAGATGGTCGCCATCGCCCGGGCGCTCCTGAACGACAACCCGGTGCTGCTCGTGGACGAGCCGACGAAGGGGCTCGCGCCGCTGCTCGTGACGGAGGTTGCCGCCGCGCTCGAGCGAGCCGCCGAGCTGGCGACCGTGCTGCTCGTGGAGCAGAACCTCGCCGTCGTCGCGCGTGTCGCGCAGCAGGTGGTGGTGCTCGACGTCGGCAGGGTCGTCCACACCGGCCCGGCCGCCGAGCTGCTCGGCGATCCCGAGCGCATCCGCGCTCTCCTGGGCGTGCACGGAGGCTCGCACTGAGCACCTTCGTCCTTCTCACGATCACCGGCCTTGGACTCGGCGCCATGTACTTCCTGATCGCGTCGGGCCTCTCGCTGATCTACGGCCTGATGGGCGTGCTCAACTTCGCCCACGGCGCGCTGCTCACGGTCGGCGCCTACTCGACGTGGTGGATGTCGACGCATGTCGGAGGCGGGCCCGGCACGAAGCTGCTCGTGGGAGCGCTCTTCGGCATCGCGGTCGGGGCGGCGCTCGCGGCGTTGATCGAGCTCGCGCTGATCCGCCCGCTCTACCGTCGCCCGATCGAGCAGGTGCTGGTCACGGTCGGGCTCGCGCTCGCCCTCAACGCCCTGGTCGAAGCGATCTGGGGCTTCGATGCACGCCAGTTCCCGGTGCCCGCCTGGATGATCGACACGACGTCGATCCTCGGCGCCTCGATCCCGAACGACCGCTTCGTCGAGATCGCCACCGCAGGACTCGTGCTCATCGGCCTGACCGCGTTCCTCCGCTACACGCGGTACGGGCTGATCATCCGGGCCGGGGTCGAGAACCGCGCGATGGTGACGGCGCTCGGAATCGACGTTCGCAAGGCGTTCACGCTCGTCTTCGCGCTCGGCGGCGCGGCCGCGGCGCTGGCGGGCGTCCTGTCCGGCGTCTATTTCGGCGTCGTCGATCCGGGCCGCGGCACGTCGCTCCTGATCTTCGCCTTCATCGTCGTCGTCATCGGCGGCTTCGGCTCGATCGGCGGTACCGCCGTGGCCGCCGTCGTCGTCGGCCTGATCCAGCAGTACGCGAACTACTACGCCTCGAGCGGGCTCGGCGACCTCGCCGTTGTGCTCCTGCTCGCGATCGTGCTCCTGCTCAAACCCGAGGGGCTCGCGCCCAGGGTGGCGCATTGACACGCGTCCGGCCCCTCCTCGTACCCGTGCTGCTGCTTGTGGCGTTCGCGCTCGTGCCGAAGCTCTCGCTCGACATTCCGGTCCTGTTCGGCGGGCCGCTCGACAGTCCGGGCACGCTCGGGCTGCTCGCCCTGTGCCTCGTCTTCGCCGGGGTGGCGCTCACCTACGACCTGCTCTTCGGCATCACGGGGCTCCTCTCGTTCGGTCATGCCCTCTATTTCGCGATCGGCGTCTACCTGACGACGATCGCGCTGACGAAGTGGGAGTGGGGACTCGTGAAGACGCTGCTCGTCGTCGTGGGCGTCGGGATCCTCGTGCCGCTCGTCCTCGGCGCGATCAGCCTCCGCGTCGGCGGCATCGCGTTCGCGATGGTGACGCTCGCATTCGCACAGGCCGGCCAGGTGCTCGTGCAGAAGAACCCGAACGGTCTGACGGGCGGGGAGGAGGGCCTCGGTCTCAACTTCGCCGCGATCCCCGATGCCTTCGTCGGCGTCCTGAACACGAAGAACCTCTACTGGCTGGCGCTCGGCTACGCCGCGGTCGTGTTCCTGATCGTCCGCTGGGCCGTCAACAGCTCGCCCGGCCACGTCTGGCAGGCGATCCGCGAGAACGAGCGCCGGGTCGAGGTGATCGGCCTCCAGCCGCTGCGGTTCAAGCTGCTCGCGTTCGTGCTCGCCTCGTTCCTCGCGACCATGGGCGGCGTCATCTGGCTGATCGTCCTCGGCACCGGTGCGTCGCCGCAGGTCACCACCGCGAGCTTCACGCTGACGCTGCTCGTGATGGTCGTGATCGGCGGCGCGGGCACCCGCTACGGCGCGCTCCTGGGCGGTTTCCTCTACACCCTGGCCGATCAGCGGCTGGGCTCGCTCGCCGGCTCCTCCACCATCGATGATCTGCCTTCCGTGCTCTCCACGCCGCTCTCCGAGCCGCTCTTCATCCTCGGGACGCTCTTCATCCTGCTCGTCTTCTTCGTCCCCGGCGGGCTCGCGGGCCTCGGCAACCGCCTCAGAAAGGCGCGGACATGAAGATCGCCTGGGAGCGCAACGGATCGGGACCGCCGTTGCTGCTGATCCACGGGCTCGGCTACGCGCGCTGGGGCTGGGAGCCCGTCGTTGAGGCGCTCGCGCGCACGTTCGACACGATTCTCTTCGACAACCGCGGCGTCGGAGAGAGCGACGCGCCGCCCGGCCCGTACACCGTGGCCGAGCTGGCCGCCGACGCGGTGCAGGTCCTCGACGAGGCCGGGGTCGAGCGGGCCCACGTGGTCGGGACGAGCCTCGGCGGCATGGTTGCGCAGGAGCTCGCGCTCGGCAGCTCGGAGCGCGTCGGCAGGCTCGTGCTCGCGTGCACGACGCCCGGCGGGCCGCAGGCGTTCCCGATGCCGCAGCGAACGGTCGAGTTGATGCAGGCGCGCGCGACACTCCGCGAATACGTCGAGAACGCCCTCGAGCCGGATCCACGCGTCGAGCTCGTCGACCGGATCCTCGCGCACCGCGAGCGCACCGCGCAGGGATTCGAGGCCTGGGCGGCGCAGGCCGCTGCCGGCGCGACGTTCGCTGCGCACGACCGGCTCGGCTCGCTCTCCGCACCGACGCTCGTGCAGCACGGCGACGGTGACGTCGTCGTCGATCCCCGCAACGCCGACCTGCTCGCCGAGGCGATCCCCGACGCACGCGTCTCCGTCTATCCCGGCTGCGGTCATCTGTTCATGTGGCAGGAGCCGGAGCGGTTCGCGCGCGAGCTGGAGGAGTTCCTGTGCTGACCGCGGGCCAATTGACCCTGGGCCGCTGGATCAGCGACCGCGCACGGGCGACCCCCGGCCGCGTTGCGATCGACTTCCAGGATGGGAAGACGACCTACGCGGAGCTCGACGAGCGCTCCGACCGGCTCGCGGCAGGCTTCCTGGAGGCCGGACTCGTTCCGGGCGACCGCGTCGCGACGCTGACCGGAACGAGTCCCGAGCACGTCGTCGCCTTCTTCGCCTGCGCGAAAGCGGGCCTGATCCTGATGCCGCTCAACACGCGGCTGGCGGTGCCCGAGCTCGCCTACCAGCTGGCCGACGCCGGGCCGGCCGTGCTCCTCTGCTCCGACGAGCACGCCGAGACCGCCGCCGCGCTCCACCCGCGAACCGCGGGCCTGGAGGAGCTTGTGTTTCAGAAACACAAGCCGCTTCCTCCGCCCGGCGACGACGACGGGCTGCTGCTCGTCTACACCTCGGGGACGACCGGGAAGCCGAAGGGCGCCCTCCTCACGCACGCGAACTGCTTCTGGACGAACCTCTCGTTCGACCGTGTGGCCGGGGTGTCCGGCGAGGACACGGTGCTGCAGGTGCTGCCGCAGTTCCACGTCGGCGGCTGGAACGTGCAGCCTCTGCTCGCGTGGTGGAAGGGCGCCACCGTCGTGCTCGAACCGGCTTTCGACCCCGCTCGAGCCCTCGCGCTGATCGCAGAGAAGCACGTGACGTCGATGATGGGCGTGCCCGCGACCTACCTCTTCATGGCGCAGGATCCGGACTTCGCGAAGGCCGACCTCTGGTCGCTGCGTCGTGCTGTCGTGGGAGGCGCGCCGATGCCCGAGGCGCTCCTCGAGGCCTGGCACGAGCGCGGTGTCGAGATCGTCCAGGGCTACGGCCTGACCGAGGCGGCGCCGAACGTCCTCTGCCTGCCGCCCGAGGACGCGGCGCGCAAGCGGGGCTTTGCCGGGAAGCCGTACCCGCACGTCGACGTCGCCCTGCGCGACCCGGAGAGCGGCCGCCTCCTCGAGGGCGTGGCCGAGGGCGAGCTCGTCGTCCAGGGCCCCAACGTCTTTGCCGGCTACTGGCGCAACGAGGAGGCCACGGCGGCCGCCTTCGCCGACGGCTGGCTGCTGACCGGCGACGTCGCGGCCCGCGACGAGGAGGGCTACTACCGGATCGTCGGCCGCACGAAGGACATGGTCATCTCCGGCGGCGAGAACGTCTACCCGGCCGAGATCGAGAACGTCTTGCACGAGCATCCCGCGGTGGCGGAGGCGGCGGTCGTCGGCGTTCCCGACGAACGCTGGGGCGAGGCGTGCCTCGCGTTCGTCGTCCTGAGCGGCGAGGCCACCGAGGAAGAGCTGCTCGAGCACTGCCGGGCCCGGCTCGCCCGGTACAAGGTGCCGCGCGGTGTCCGCTTCGTCGAGTCGCTGCCGCGGAACGCGCTCGACAAGGTCGTCAAGTCCGAGTTGCTGGAGCGGGTGCGATGAAGCAGCTGACTGCGCGAGGCGAGCGCACGCGCCAGAAGCTGCTCGAGGCCGCGGAGCGGATCTTCGCCGAGCTCGGCTACCACGACGCCTCGATCGTCAAGATCACCGAGTCGGCGGGCGTCGGCCAGGGCACCTTCTACCTCTACTTCTCGAGCAAGAAGCAGGTCTTCGACGAGGTCGTGCTCGATCTGAACTCGCGCGTCCGCCATGCGATGACCGAAGCGTCCGAGAAGGGCACGACGCGCTCGGAGCGCGAGCTCCTCGGCTTCGGCGCCTTCTTCCGCTTCACGGCCGAGCACCCGGCGCTGTACCGGATCATCCGCCAGGCCGAGTTCGTCTCGCCGGAGACGCTGATCACGCACTACGAGCGGCTGACCAGCGGCTACGTGACAGGGCTGCGGCAGGCCATGGATGCGGGCGAGATCGCGGACGGGGATCCCGAGGTGCTCGCCTGGAGCCTGATGGGGATCGGGGAGCTCGTCGGCATGCGCTGGATCCTGTGGAACGGCGAGCAGGCCATGCCCGAGGCGGTCTTCGACGAGCTGGCTCGGATCATCGTGCGGACGATCGGCGCGCAGGACATCGACCCGTGACGATCGGGCTCGCCGCCACGGCGACCTACCTTCCGGAGAAGTGGGTGAGCGCGGCCGAGGTCTCGGCGGCGAGCTCGATCCCGGAGCAGGTGATTCTCGAGAAGTTCGGCCTGCGCGGGAAGCACATCGCCGCGGCGGACGAGCACATCAGCGACATGTCGGTCGAGGCTGCTTCCCGCCTGCTCGGTCAGCAGGACCTCGACCCAGGGGAGATCGACGTCGTTCTCTACTACGGCTCGCTCTGGAAGGACTATCCGGTCTGGCAGGCGGCGCCGTGGATCGCGCACCGGCTGGGCTGCAAGAACGCCTACGCGCTCGAGTACGCGAACGTCTCCTGTGGCACTCCGGTCGCGCTCCGGCTCGCCCGTAACTTCCTGCTTGCCGAGCCCGACCTCCGGAACGTGCTGCTCGTGGCCGCCTGCCGCGAGTCGTACCTCCTCGACTACACGAACGAGCGCTCCCGCTTCATGTTCAACTTCGGGGACGGCGCCGTCGCGGGCTTGCTCACGCGCGACGCGCCGCACGAGCTGCTTGGCTGCCATGCCCTCACGGACGGCTCCTTCTCCCTGCAGGTGAAGGTCCCCGCCGGAGGCTCGGTGGAGCCCGCATCGGCGGCGAGCGTCGCCGGCCGGCGCCACTACCTCGACGTCGCCGACCCCGCGCAGATGAAGGGCGGGCTCGACGAGGTCAGCCTGCCGAACTTCGTCGCCGCCGCCCGGGGCGCCCTCGAGCGGTCCGATGCGACACTGGCGGACGTCTCCTACCTGTGCGGGATCCACATGAAGCGCTCGATGCACGAGGCGATCGTCGAAGGGCTCGGCGGCCCCCGCGCCGCCTACCTCGACGACACCGGCCACATGAGCGGCGTCGACTCGCTGCTCGCGCTCGACCGGGCGGGACGCGCCGGCGAGCTCGACGACGGCGACCTCGTCCTCCTGCTCGCTGCCGGCACCGGCTACACCTGGGCGGCGGCGGTGGTCAGGTGGTAGTCGAGGATCTGATCGGGCAGGAGCTCGTCTCGCCCTGGCGCGAGATCGACCAGGCGCGGGTCGACGAGTTCGCGCACGCAACCGACGATCCGCAATGGATCCACACGGACCCCGAGCAGGCCGCCGCCGGCCCGTTCGGAACGACGATCGCACACGGCTTTCTGACGCTCTCGCTCGTCGTGCCGATGTTCGGAGAGGCCTTGCCGCCTCTCGACGGCTACGGGATGACCCTCAACTACGGCCTCAACCGCGTGCGCTTCACGTCACCGGTGCCCGTCGGGAGCAGGATCCGCGGCCGTTTCCTGATCGAGGACGTGGAGGACGTTGCGCACGGAAAGCAGGCGCGCGTCGCGGCGACGATCGAGCTCGAGGGGCAGGAGAAGCCCGCCTGCGTGGCCGAGGCGCTCTTCCGCTTCCTCAGTCCAGGCTGACGGTCCCGCGGGCGGCCCAGGCGACGCTCTCGAGCACGAACGGCGCGGGCGGCACGAGCTCCTCGCACCGCTCGCGCAGTCGTTCTCTCTCAGACGGGTTCAGCGCTGCATAGCTCGCGCCCGCCGGCCCGATCCCGAATCCGAACGGCTCCCACCAGTCGTCGAAGGTCGCGTACTCGACGCGCGCTTCCACCACTGATTCCTCGACCTGACGCAGACCGGCAGCCTCGAAGAGCTCCACGAGATGGCCCTGCCTCGCGCCGGACAACGCGGACTCGTCCTCCGTGCCGAGGTCGAGCTCCCGTGCGGCGCGCCAGAAGGGAGCGAGCGGGGAGCGTTCGCCCGCATGGTCCCAGACGCATGCTGCGACGACGCCTTCGGATCGAGTCACTCGCGCCATCTCCCGCAGGCCCGCCACAGGATCGGTCATGAAGTGAACGACGAGTTGGGCGAGCGCCGCGTCAAAGGCGTCGTCGGGGTAGGGAAGTTCTTCCGCGGCAGCGCGTCGAACGTCGATCCCCGGATGATGCTCACGCGCGGCAGCGACGAAGGTCTCGGACGGATCGACGGCCGCCACCGACTCAGTCCCGAGCCGCGCGACCAATTCCGTCGTCAGGGCGCCCGGGCCGCAGCCGACGTCCAGCGCGCGGTCCCCTGCCCTGAGCCGCGCGAGGTCGGCGAGCTGCGGGGCGAGCTGTCGGGAGTGCACGCCCATGAAGCGGTCGTAGGCGTCGGCCGGAACGTTGAAGCTCACGCGACGAACTCTAGACCGGATCGGCACCGCGCCGCCGAACGCACCGGCCTTCCCGCGACCGTTAGATTCGGAGAGAGATGAAGCTCGGCCTGCTCACCGCGGCGTTCCCGGATCTGACGCTCGAGGAGGTCGCCGTCTGGGCGTCGGGCGAGGGGTTCGAGTCGCTCGAGATCGCGTGCTGGCCGGCGGCGGCGGGGGAGAGGCGCCGTTACGCGGGCACCTCGCACATCGACGTCGATTCGTTCGACCCGGGCGCCGTCCGAGAGGTGCTCGACCGCCACGGCCTCGAGATCTCCGCGCTCGCGTACTACCCGAACAACCTTCACCCGGACGACGCGCACCGGCAGGAGGTGAATGGCCATCTTCTGAAGGTGGTCGACGCGGCGCAGAAGCTCGGCGTCGAGGTCGTCGGCACGTTCATCGGCAACGACAAGGACCGGCCCCTGGCTGAGAATCTCGAGCGGTTCGCCCGCATCTGGCCCGACCTCGTCCGCCACGCCGGCGAGCGCGGCGTGAAGATCGCGATCGAGAACTGCCCGATGATCTTCGGCGAGGACGAGTGGCCGGGCGGGAACAACCTCGCATGGTCTCCCGCGATCTGGGAGCAGATGTTCACGACGATCCCGGACGAGAACTTCGGGCTGAACCTCGATCCGTCGCACCTCGTCTGGCTGATGATCGACCGCGAGCGCGCGGTCTACGACTTCGCCGACCGGATCTTCCACGTCCACGCGAAGGACATGGAGGTCCGGCCTGACGGGCTCTACCGGCACGGATCCTTCTCGGGCGGGATCGGCTGGCAGGTGCCGCGCCTGCCGGGGCTCGGCCAAGTGGAGTGGCCGCGGTTTTTGGCTGCGCTCTACGCAGTCGGCTACGACCGCTGGATCTCGATCGAGCACGAGGACCGCGGCTTCGAGGGCGAAGAGGAGCTCGTCAAGCGCGGCTTCGTGCTGGCGCGGAACACGCTGCGGCCGCTGCTCGTCTAGGAGACGAACGCTGGCAGCCGCCGCCGACTGGCAACGATTCCACGTTTCAAGTGATACAGGCGCGGAAGGAAGGCGGAATCGTCTTCCAAGGAGCCCGCTCATGAACCGCATCACCGCCGCCCTCGGCGTCCTCGTCGCTCTCATGGTGATCGGCGCAGCAGCCGCCGCACCGCCGAACGACCCGTACTACGGCCCGTACCAGTGGGGCCCGAAGCAGATCCACGCCGAGCAGGCGTGGGCAACGTCCCGCGGCGCAGGCCAGGTGATCGCGATCGTGGACAGCGGCATCGACCTCTCGCATCCCGACCTCGCCGGCAAGATCGTTGGCGGCGCCACCTTCACCGGCTGCGCGGCCACCGGCCCGTGCGGCAACGGCGACTGGCAGTCCGGCGGCACGGGCGGCCAGCCTGCGGAGCCCCACGGCACGCACGTCGCCGGCATCGCCGCTGCCACGACCGGCAACGGCATCGGTATCGCGGGCGTCGCGCCCGACGCGAATCTTCTCGCTGTCAAGGTGCTGACTGCCGACGGCGGCACTTTCGAGGAGATCGCCGCCGGCATCCGCTGGGCGACCGACAACGGAGCCGACGTGATCAACATGAGTCTCGGCGCGCTCCCCGGCGTGCAGGCGCTCGCGATCACGGGCGTGGTCGCCGACACGCGCCGGGCGGTGGACTATGCCGTCTCGAAGGGAGTTGTCGTGATCGCCGCAGCGGGCAACGACTTCGCCTCGATTTGCGGCGAGCCCGCGTTCGACCCGAACATCCTCTGCGTCGTCGCAACCGACCGCAACGAGGCGCGTGCCGCCTACTCGAACTTCGGCATCTCCCAGAGCCCGGACAACGTCGTCGCTGCGCCCGGCGGCGCCGCCGTGCTCTCCTGCCAGGAGGACATCGTCTCGACCGTGCCGGCCTCGGCCGGCGGGACGTGCACGACGACGCTCGGCACCCCCGGCTACGACGCCTATGCGGGCACCTCGATGGCGACGCCGCACGTCGCCGGTGTTGCCGCTCTCCTGACGGCCCAGGGCCGCTCTCGCGCGGACGTGATCCGGATTCTGAAGCAGACCGCGCGCACGCCCGTGACGGGTACCCGTGGCACCTACACGCCGGTCTACGGCTATGGGATCGTGGACGCGCAGGCCGCCGTCTCCGCGCCCTAGGAGGGTTTGGCGAAATATCGGCTGAGCTGCCGGGCCGCGCTGCTCGTGCCGAGGCCGCCGGCGACGTCTCGGCGCAGGACTTGGCGCGCATTTGTCGCATTTCGCTAGGCGTCGGTAGGATCAGCCCGCCCAGGAGGAACGGGAAGTGCGACAAGCGGTCGATTTCGTCGGGATCGTCAACCTCGTGCTGTTCGCAGCCATTGCGGTTGTCTGCGTTCGGCAGTGGAGCAAGGAGCGAGCGACGACGGCGCTCTGGGCTGCGCTCGCGTTCGTGAACCTCGCTGTCGTGGTGCTCGTCGGTCACTTGCTGCCCGACGAGCCGCAGGGCCTCGTCGAGAAGGCCGTCCAGCGCGTCGACCTCGCGTTCCTGGTGCTCTTTCCCTATCTCCTGTACCGCTTCGCGGTGGCGTTCGAGGACGCGAAGCGTCCTTTAGCACGGTTCGTCGACGCGCTCAGTTGCTCGCTCGTCGTCGCAACGTTCGTCCTGCCTCACGTGCCGGCCTCCGGCGAGTCTTGGCCGTGGTGGTTCGCCGCGTATGTCACGGCATTCGTCGTCCACTGGTCGGTGTTGCTGCTGATCGTCGCCATGCGCCTGTGGCGTGCCGGTCGTGCGGAAGCAACGGTCGCGCGGCGCCGGATGCAGATGCTCGCGATCGCTGCTACCGCAATCACTGCTGCGCTCGTGCTCGCCGCCGCAGGTCCCAACCAGGATTCGCCGGACGCGCTCGCAATCGCGCTCCTGGGCACCCTCAGCGCCGTGGCGTTCATGCTCGGCTTCGCGCCGCCCAACGACCTCCGGCTCCTCTGGCGGCGACCCGAGCAGGAGCGGATGCAACTCGCGATCGGCGAGTTGATGTCGGCGACGAGCGAGGAGGACGTTGCGGCGCGGGTGCTGGAGCCCATGGCGCGCATGGTCGGCGCCCGTGGCGTCGCACTGGAATCGGCCGATGGATCGCGGATCGGCGAGTACGGCTCGGTCGAGCAGGCGACGACCGGCGACGTGAGGCGCCTGGAGTTTCCATTCGGCACGCTGGTCGTCAGCACGAGCGCTTTCGCGCCGTTCTTCGGGACCGAGGAACGCAAGCTGCTCACCGCGCTCGGATCGCTCACGAGCCTCGCGCTCGATCGTGCGCGCCTATTCTCGCAGGAGCGGGCGGCGCGCGCGGCGCTCGAGCGCGTCGACGATCTCAAGAGCCAGTTCGTGGCTCTCGCCGCCCACGAGCTCCGCTCGCCCGTCGGTGCGATCTACGGGCTCTCGGAGACACTCGCCCAGCGGAAGAATGAGCTCTCCCGCGACCAGGTCGCGGAGCTCGAGCTCACGCTGACCCAGCAGATTCGCCGTCTGCGAGCGCTCGTCGAACAGCTGCTCGACCTCTCGCGGCTCGACGCGGAAGCCGTGGTGATCAAGCCGCAGCGCGTGCGCGTACGCGAGCGGCTGGAGGAGATCGTCCTCGCGGCTACGCCGCTCGAGTCCGTTCCGATCCGCATCGATGTCGAATCGAATCTCGAGGCTGAGGTCGACATCCACGCGCTCGACCGGATCGTCACGAATCTGATCGTGAACGCCTGCCGATACGGCGCGCCGCCCGTCATGGTGAGCGCGGCGCAGGTAGGGGAGCTCCTGCGCGTCACCGTTCAGGACCACGGGCCGGGCGTTCCTGCGGAGTTCGTGCCGCTTCTCTTCGACCGGTTCGCACGCAGCACGGCCAGCGCCTCCAGCGTTCCGGGCACGGGGCTCGGGCTGGCGATCGCCCGCTCCTACGCTCGTGCTCACAGCGGCGAGGTGAGCTACCACACGGCAGACTCGAGCGGCGCGATCTTCGAGCTGACTCTCCCGACGGCCGCCGCCTGGGGAGCCGGGCGCGACAGGCGCGTTACCGGGTCGAGCCGGCCGGCTCCCGCCTAGGAGGGTTGGGCGGGATGTCGCGCGGCTCAGCCGATATTCCGCCCAACCCTCCTGGGGGTCCGCAGGAGGCGGCGCGCGTAGAGCCGCTCGTCGGCGGCGCGGTAGAGCGAGAGAGCGTTCCGGCCTTCGGTGGGACTTCCGGCCCACCCGACCGTGACGGGATGTGGTGCGCTGGCCACGGCCTGCTCGATCCGGTTCGCATATCGCGATGCTTCCAGCACCGAATCTGCGGTGCAGAGGATCGCGAACTCGGCGCCACCGATGCGGGCGATGTCGTCCTCGGGTGACAGGGCCGTCCCGAGCGCCTCGGCCACGCTCCGGAGCGCGTCGTCCGGCGAGGTGCCGCTGCGCCCCGTCATCTGCTCGAAGCCGTCGACGTTTGCGAGCACGAGCCCGAAGGGCCGGCCGGTCGCGAGCCGGCCGTCGATCGCCTTCTCGAAGCCGCGCATGCTCGGCAGGCCTGTGAGCCAGTCCCGCTCTGCGAGCACCTGCGCCTCGGCGAGAGCGGTCTTGTAGTGCTCGGCGAACCAGCCGAGGAGCGCGCCGATCGAGACATACGTGACAAAACGAATCGGTGTGGAGACGGTGAGCAGCTCGCGTGTCGGCACGTCGTGATTGAGGGTGACGGCGAGCGAGAAGAGGCAGGTCGCGACGATGCCGCCGACAGCCCCGTACCGCGGCCCGACAGCGAGCGCGAGCAGGGCGATCGCGATGTAGAAGAAATGACCGATTCCGAGCCCGGGCCGCTCGAACAGCACGAGCGCCACGAAGACACCCCCGAAGACGAGAGCGGAAACAGAAACGAGGAGACGGTTGGGGAGCGCCGCAGGGCTCACCTCTCGATTATCCGAGAGCGGTCCCGCGGTTTCGTCCCCCGTTCGAGGGCCCCCGTCCGGGGCACCCGAAAGGGGGACTCGGCGTGTCGAGGGGCGGGCCTACAGTGCGTCTGGGCGCGCCCTGCGACCGTGCCGCCCGAGCTGCCCTGCGAAACGGCTCGGCACTCGAGGTCTCGATCGCATTGTGGGAGTGCCGCAGCTCCTGCTGGGCGCGCCCGCTTCAGCCTCCGACGAGGTGCCAGGTCACGTAGACCAACGCACCCCAGAGCCAGACCGCGAGGGTGCCGATGGTCGCGATTCGGGCAGGTTGGTCGGCTCTCGCGATACCGGCGCCCACGTACAGCACCAGCGGGATGCCGAGCGGGAAGGCGACCAGCGCCCAGCCCTCGTCCCACCCGGGCCAGTCGCCGCCTCGGGTCGCGTCCGTCAGCCCGAGAGCAAGCGCGCCGACCAGGAAGAGGACGAGCCCCGGTACGACCCTCGAACGACCCACGGGCCCAACGTATCCCACGAACGCACGCCCGGATGAGTTGAGCCACAAGGCGGCGCAGACTCGGAAAAATCAGCCGGTACGCCCAGCGGCCTAGGCGTGGCCCTTGGGAAAGGGGGCTAGTCCGAACGCCACCACCTTTGTGGCTCGGGGAGTCCTATTCCGCAGCCGTCGACAGCCAAACGTCGATCCGGAAACCGGCCGTCGCGCCGGCGCGTACTAGCGGGCAACAACAACCTGGGGGGTGAGGTCTCATGAAGCGGTTCGGTTTCCTGTTGGTGGTGCTCGGGTTCGCGTCCGCTGCTGCGCTCACGACAGCAAGCGCGGGAACCGACGCGACTCGCAGCGTCTGCCATCGCGTCAACTCCAAGAAGACTCCGTACGCGAAGATCCGTGTCTCAGCTGCGCAACTCAAGGCGCACCTCAAGCACTCGGCCGATATCTATCCGGTACCGCGAGCTGGATGCCCGAAGACCCTGCTCTCCCCGAGCACCGGCGGTCGCCTCCTGAGCGTGCGGCTGAGGGGTGAGGCTGAGTCACCTGCCGGCGATCCGGTCGGGACGGGAACCGCAACGGTGAGGCTCCGCGCCGGACAGGGGCAGGTCTGCTACAGGATCGCGGCCGTGAACCTGCCGCCGGCGGCCGCGGCACACATTCACCGGGGTGCGGCCGGCACGTCCGGTCCGGTCATCATCCCACTGGCTACTCCGAACACGGCCGGGCTTGTCGGCGGCTGTGCCACCGCGACGCGCGCTCTGGTTGGCTCGATCCTCGCGGCCCCTGCGTCGTTCTACGTCAACGTGCACACCGCGGAGTTCCCGGCGGGCGCTATCAGAGGCCAGTTGAGCGGGGACGAGAGCGCGGAGCTCGGCACGAGTCTGGTTCGGACGCTTGTCGGCACATCTGAACCGAACGCCAAGGGCACCGCCGTCCTGCGGTTCAGGCCGGACGCCGGTCAGGTCTGCTACCGGCTTCGCGCCGAGAACGTCACCTTGCCGACGACCGCAGCTCACATTCATCGCGGGGCGACGGGCGTCAACGGGCCTGTCGTGGTCCCCTTCAACGCACCGGGCGCCGACGGTAGCTCGAGTGGTTGTGCACCCGTCGACGCGGCGTTGATGAGCGAGATCATGGGCAATTGGGCCAACTTCTACGTGAACGTGCACACGAAGGAGCACCCTGCCGGCGCCATCCGCGCCCAGCTCGCCTGACGCATGAGCGGCGACAGGGGGCGCGCCGGCTGGCGCGTCCCCTGTCGCCGTTTGCGCGCGCCGGCCGGCCGTGCGAGGCTCTTGCCGTGGCCCGCCGCCTCGAGCCCTACTGCTGGCCGCTGAAGCCCTTCGACCGGCCGCACCCGGTCCGCGCGTACTTCAACGACCCGCGCATCTCCGGCTCGTCGCGCGCGTTCCATTTCGGGATCGACATCTCGGCGCGAGACGGGGCGGCGGTGTACGCGGTCGAGGGCGGGACCGTCCACCTCGAGGGCGGCCGCTCTCTTTCGGTCGTCTCCAGCGACGGCGGACGCGCGTTCGGCTACTGGCATGTCGTGCCTGCCGTCCGCCACCACCAGGCGGTGCGGCTTCACCAGCTGCTCGGCCACGTCGAAGGCCCCTGGGGGCACGTTCACTTCGCCGAAACGAGCCGCCGCCAGTACCGCAATCCGCTGCGAAAGGGCGCGCTCACGCCCTGGCTCGACCCGAGCTCGCCGCGGATCGCCGGAATCGCCTTCTCGCGCGGCGGCAAGGAGCTGTCGCCGCTGGAGGTCAGCGGCTCGGTGGACGTGATCGTCGATGCCTGGGATCTGCCGCCGCTGCCGGTGCCGCCGCCCTGGGCGAACATGCCGGTGACGCCGGCGCTGCTTCGGTGGAGGGTCCTCCGTGACGGCAAGGTGATCAGGCCCTGGCACGCGCCGGTCGACTTCCGCCACACGCTGCTGCCGCCGAGCCTGTTCGCCGTCGTCTTCGCACCGGGCACCCGGCAGAACCACCCGAACAAGCCGGGCCGGTACCGCTTCTACCTCGCGCACGCCTGGGCGACCCGGCGCCTGCGGAACGGTCTCTACCGGCTGGAGGTCTCGGCCGCAGACGTACAGGGGAACCGCGCCCATGCGTCGCTTCCGTTCACGATCAGGAACCGTCGCTGAGCGGGCCCATCCCTCTGTAAGTTGCATTTTGCAACGGTCGCTGGCAGAGTCCGTCGCACAATGCAACCGACTCGCCCGGGTGTTGTTCTCGCGATCGTCTGCGTTGGCGTCGTGCTGGCGACGACCGACCTCTTCATCGTCAACATCGCGTTCCCGGCGCTCGAGCGGGCCTTCGGCGACACCTCGCTCTCCGCTCTCTCCTGGGTCCTGAACGCCTACGCAATCGTCTTCGCGGCGCTCCTTGTTCCAGCCGGGCGCCTCGCGGATCGCGCGAGCCGGAAAGGCGGCTTCTTGCTCGGCGTCGCCGTCTTCACCGGCGCGTCCGCCCTCTGCGCTGCAGCGACGAGCGTCGAGCTGCTCGTCGCCGCCCGTGTGCTCCAAGCGGGCGGTGCTGCTCTGATGATCCCGTGCTCGCTCGGCCTGCTCCTCGCTGCGTATCCGCCGGAACGGCGCGCCGGTGCGGTCCGGATCTGGGCCGCGATGTCGGGGCTTGCAGCCGCGATCGGCCCGGTCGCCGGCGGCCTCCTCGTAACCGTGGACTGGCGCTGGATCTTCCTCGTCAACCTCCCGGTTGGAATCGGGGCGCTTGTTGTGGGCTGGCAACTGCTTCCCTCACCGCCGCGGGTGCCCGAACCGCTGCCCGACCTGCTCGGCTCCGTCGTCCTCATGCTCGCGATCGGGGCGCTGACGCTCGGGCTGGTGGAAGCGCCTGAGTGGGGGTGGGGCGCAACGCGGACGCTCATCGCCTTCGCGGCCGCGGCGCTGCTGACTGTCGCGTTCGTCTTGCGCTCGGCACGGCACCGGAGCCCGGTGGTCGAGCTGTCGCTGCTGCGCGTCCGCCCGTTCGCGGTCTCGATCCTCGCGATGCTCGTCTTCAGCGCCAGTTTCGCTGCGATGTTGCTCTCGATCGTGGTCTGGGCGCAGACGGGCTGGGGCTGGTCGGCGCTGAAGACCGGGATTGCCTTCCTCCCGGGGCCGTTGATGGTGCCGCTCTTCGCGATCGGAGCGGGGAGGGTCGGGCACCGCGTCGGCGCCGGGACGCTCGCAACCGTCGGCTGCCTCGTCTACGCCGCGGGTGCATCGACCTGGGCCCTCGCCGTCGGACTGGACGCCGAGTACGTGACGGCGATGCTCCCGGGCGCTCTGCTGACCGGGGTCGGGGTCGGGCTCGTGCTGCCGACGCTCACCGCGACAGCCGCCGCCTCGCTGCCGGCGCACCGCTTCGCGACCGGCTCGGCTGTGATCAACATGTCGCGACAGATCGGGTACACGCTCGGCGTGGGCATTCTCGTCGCCGTGCTCGGGACTCCGCGAACAGGCGTCGACAGGCTCAACGCCTTCCGCCACGGCTGGATCGTCATCGCCGCGATCGCGGTGCTCGCGGCCCTGTCTTCGCTCCTGCTAGTCCGCAGGGACGACGCACCGGAGCCGGTCAACGTGCCTTCGTGAAGGGCGGCTCAGTCCGATTCGGCTCCCGACCCGAGCCAGCTGAGCGCATCGCTGTGCGAGTAGAACACCTTCGATCGCACCTGTGACTCTTCGGCATGCAGCTCGTACATGCGCGCGAACCCGAACATGAGCGGATTCGCGACGACGATCGCGATCCTGCTCGGGCCGATCTGCTCGTCGCGCTTCACGACCGCGAGTGCGAACGCTTTGATGTCCGCGGCGGTCAGGGGTCGGGCGTCGAGCGACCTGTGATCGACCAGAATCGACATTCCGGGCGTGTATCGAGGGCTCGCGACGAGATTCGCGATGTAGCCGATCATTCCGTCGACGCTGGCGGATCCGGACGTCGTGATAGTGACGTCTTGGGGTGCGCCGCCGAACTCGATCGTGTACTCCACGGACCGACAGCATCATGTGCGCTGCGGCGGTCGAAAGCAATGACAGGAGTAGAGGACGGAGATGACCGAAGTCCACGAAGGGCAGCGAGGGCGAATCGCGAACTCATGTCGGGGCGGCTCGATTGGTCGACGGCTCGGGCCGCCCCCTCGTGGAACTTACGCCTTCCAGGCTCGGGAGAGTTGACCGAGCTCGAGCAGATGCGCATGGCCTCGAATGCACGCGTATGAGAGCGACCTCCGCCTGGGCCGGTCGATGGTCCCACACGACGCGCTTGACCGTCGTCTCGGGAGGCGTCCTCGAAGTCTGCGTAGTTCAATGCGAGGATCGCGTACGCCGTATTCCCACGCCCATACCTGGCATGCCTGACACACTTGATCCGCACAACCATGCGGGAGCTTGAAGGAAGGCCCATACGGGATTCGAACCCGTGCCGCCGCCGTGAGAGGGCGGTGTCCTAGGCCACTAGACGAATGGGCCGTGGCGCCGCGCCAGTCTAGCTGACGAGTCCGAAGCGAAGGTTTACCAAGGCTTTGCCTTCCCGTGGCCTGCTGCTGGGGAGTCGGCGGGCATCCTCGTCTCATGAACTCGATGAGAGGAGAACACCAATGAAGATCATGATCGGTCTGCTCGCGGCTGCGATTCTCGGCACTGGCGGCTTCGCCTTAGCTGCAGGAGCCGACGACTCGCAGCCGGCCCGCACGGTGTCGCTTCCCGGCGCGACAACCTCGAACGACACGACCACCGGAACGACGACTGCTGCGACGACCGCCGCGGCGACGACCGACGACATCGTGATCGGGAACGCCCCGGCCGCGACGACGAACGGCGAGGACATCTCCGGCCCGTGCGACGAGGCCGAGCACGCGAACGATCCTCGGTGCACCGGCACCGGAACGGGCGCCGACGGTGGCGACGCCGACAACTCGGGTCCCGGCTCGGGCGACGACAACTCGGGCCGCGGCTCGGGTCACGACGACAACGACGACAGCTCGGGCCATGGCTCGGGGCACGACGACAACGACGACTGAGGAGACGAACGATGATTCGCATCAAGCTCGGATTGCTGACCCTGCTCGCCCTGATCGTGAGCTCCGTCACGCTCGCCGCGGTGGCGCAGAGCGCCTCCACGGCCCAGACGGTGCGCGTGAACGAGGTGAGCTACGGGATCCGCTTCTCGGCCAAGCCCAAGGCGGGGACGGTCAAGCTCCAGGTCCGCAATACCTCGGGCGACGCCCATGATTTCTGGCTCAAGGGCGGCGGCAAGACCTGGAAGACTCGCGTCCTCGGCGGCAGCCAGGTCGCGAGCCTCACGGCGAAGCTGAAGAAGGGCGCCCGCTATTCGTTCTGGTGCTCGATCAGCGATCACCGCCGGGAAGGGATGGCGGGCAGCTTCGTCGCCCGTTAGCACCACCCCCAAGCACGTGGAGGCGCCCCCACCGGGGCGCTTCTGCGCGTCCAAAGCAGTCACGGAGGGCACTATCAACGACATGAACCAGCAGAGAAGGACGATTCTCGTCGTCGAGGACGAGGAGTCGATCACCACTCCGCTCGCCGAGGCGCTCGAGCGGGACGGCTTCAACGCCGAGATCGCGCACACCGTCGCGGATGCTCTCAGCCGCGGCCGCGCGCTCCGTCCCGACCTCGTCCTGCTCGACATCGGCCTTCCGGACGGCTCCGGTCTCGACGTCTGTCGCGAGCTGCGGAGCTTCTCGAACGTACCGATCATCATCCTGTCGGCGCGCGGGGAGGAAGCGGATCGCGTCGTCGGGCTCGAGCTCGGCGCCGACGACTACGTCGTCAAGCCGTTCAGCGCGCGCGAGGTGATCGCGCGGATCCGGGCCGTCCTGCGCCGCACGGCCGCCCCGGCGGCTGCGGTCGAGAGCCCGATCGAGATCGGCCATGTTCGGCTCGACCCGGCGCGGCGCTCCGCCAGCCTCGACGGCGAGCCCCTCGAGCTCGCGCGGAAGGAGTTCGACCTGCTCGCGCTCCTGATGCGCGAGGCCGGCACGGTGGTCCCGCGCGAGCGGCTGATCGACGAGGTCTGGGACGTGAACTGGTTCGGTTCGACGAAGACGCTCGACGTGCACGTGAGCGCGCTCCGGAAGAAGCTCGTCGACGACGCGGCCGATTCCCGCTACATCCACACCGTGCGCGGCGTCGGCTTCCGCTTCGCCTCGCCCGAGGAGCTCCGGTGAGCCTCCGGCTCCGGTTGCTCGCGGCGTTCGCGTACGTGCTGGTGCTCGTGCTGATCGTGCTCGAGATCCCGCTCGTGCTGAGCCTCTCGAGCCGCGTCAACGCCGAGGTGAAGTCGCAGGCCGCCGCCCAGGCGCAGGTGGTCGCGACCGCAGCGGCCGCGCAGGGCGGCGACGCCGCCCGGCTCCAGCAGCTCGTCCGGCAGGCGGGCCGCGACCTCGGAGCGCGGGTGATCGTCGTCGACGCAAAGGGGTTGCTCGTCGCCGACTCCGCCGGCACCGGGCTGCGCGGGACGTCCTACCGCAACCGCCCGGAGATCACCGCGGCGCTCGCGGGCCGCTCGGAACAGGGGACGCGCCACAGCGACACGCTCGGCAGCGATCTCCTCTACACGGCGGTGCCGGTTCTCGGTGGCGGCGCCGTGCGCGTGACCCAGAGCGTCGACGCGGTCGGCGGGCGGGTGCGCCGGAACGTGCTCGTCGTGGTCGGGGTCGGGCTCGTGGCGCTCGCACTCGGCCTCGCGCTCGCCTGGGTGCTCGCCGGCTCGCTTGCGCGCCCGCTTCGCGCACTGGCCCGCACCGCGCGACGCGTCGAGGACGGCGAGCTCGACGCGCGGGCAGACATCACCGGCGCGAGCGAGCAGCGCGAGGTCGCAATCGCGTTCAACGACATGACCGAGCGGCTCGAGGAGGCAATCCGGGCTCAGCGCGAGTTCGTCGGCAACGCGTCCCATCAGCTCCGCACGCCGCTGACGGGCCTGCGGCTGCGACTCGAGGCGGCGGGCGTCAAGGCGGATGACCCCGCCGTGGAGCACGAGCTCCGGCTTGCAGAGGCCGAGGTCGAACGCCTGACGAACCTCCTCAACTCGCTCCTCACGCTCGCGCGCGGCGGCGACCGGCCGGCCGTTAGAGCTCCGGTCTCGCTTCGCGCGGTCTCGGAAGCGGCCCACGAGCGGTGGCTGCCGCGTGCCGACGCGACCGGGCACACGCTCGCGCTCGACGGCGAGGGGGACACGGCCGTGCGGGCTGGGGAGGACGACGTCGCGATCGCGCTCGACAACCTGATCGAGAACGCTCTCGTCTACGCCCCGCCCGGAACGACGGTGACGATCTCCTGGAGCCCGGACGGAAGCCTCGTCGTTCTCGACGAGGGCCCGGGCATCCCGCCGGGCGAGGAGCGCCAGGTCTTCGAGCGTTTCCGCCGTGGCCGCAGCGACCGGCCGGGCACCGGTCTCGGGCTCGCGATCGTCGAGACGCTCGCCCGGCGCTGGGGCGGCACCGCGTCGATCCGAAACCGCGAGACCGGAGGCGCCCGTGCCGAGGTGCGGCTGCCGGTCGATCGCTCGGTCCGCGACCTCGAGCGGGTGAACGGCTGATGCGCACTGCGACCCTCGCGTTGCTCGGGCTCGTGCTTGCCGTCGTCGTCGGCTACGGCGTCCACCTCATCACGCGGGAGACGATCTCGCTCCCCGTCGTCCAGCTCGAGCAGCCGGTCCAGCTCGCACCATCGGCGGCCACAGCCGGCCGTACGACAACGACGGGACGGACGACGACCGCCAAGACCGAGACCGAACGGACGACGACGACCGCGCCCGGGACGACCACTGACGACCGTGGCGGGTCGGACTCGTCGGGTAAGGGACGGGGCCGCGGCGGGTCGGGCGGGGGCGACGACGACTGAGGCGTAGGATTCACCGCCTGTGGCGACCGACACGCAGCGGGAGAAACGGCGGCTGATCCTGAGGGCTGCAATCTCGGTCTTCGCTCATCACGGCTACCACACGAGCCGCGTCGCGGACGTCGCACGGGAGGCCGGAGTTGCGTACGGGCTCGTCTACCACTACTTCCAGTCGAAAGAGGATTTGCTCGAGACGATCTTCCGCCGTACCTGGTCGCGGATGCTCGAGGCCGTGCAGGAGGTCGAGCAGGAGGGAGCGCCTGCGCGAGAGCAGCTCGCCTCGGTCGCCCGGATCGTCCTGGGGGCCTGGGAGGCGGACCCGGATCTCGTCCGCGTGCTCGTCCGCGAGATCGCACGCAGCCCGCAGCTCGGGAACGAAGTCGACGAGGTGCAGCATGCCTTCGCAGCGCTCGAGCGCATCGTGGCGCGGGGCCAGGAGCGGGGCGAGCTGCGGACGGACGTCGACCCCCGGCTGGCGGCGTGGATCCTCTACGGCGCGCTCGAGGAGATCCTCACCGGCTGGGTCTTCGACCGCCTCCCCGCGGGTCCGGACGACGTCGCCCGGGCCGAGCAGACGGTCGTCTCGGTGCTCACCGACGGCCTCGCGGTGGATTGACTTGTCAATCGATTCGATTGATTAATCAGTCAATTGTAAGGGTTATCCAGGCTGGTTTAGCGACGTAAAAGCTACGGGTAGGACTCCCCGGTTTCTCTCGTTCTCATCAAACGTCTGGAGTCCTGAATGCGCGTACGTCTTCCGCTGCTCAGCCTGGTCGTCGGGCTGATGGCGCTGTTGCCCGCCGCGGCGCACGCTGCCGCCCCTGCTACGGGCACCATCTCGCAGGCCACGCCGACTTCCAGCTGGACCGGTGGGCCGTTCCTGACCTCGAACCCCTCAGGCCTTTGCGTCACGGTCGATCCGTCGTGCGACACCTACGCACTGGCGATCACGCCTCCCGCAACCGGCAACTACACGGTCGAGATCTCGACCACCCCCTCTTCGGAAGGCGACGACTACGACGTGTACGTCAACGGGCCGAGCGGACAGCGCGTCGGCAGCTCGACGACGTCGGGCGGCCACGAGAAGGTCGTGCTCACGAATCCGCCGGCAGGCACGTACAGCGTCAGCACCCTGGCGTGGCTCGTCGCGCCGGGCGGCACCTATCAGGGCAAGGCCACGCTGGCCGTCGGCTCGGCCCCGCCGCCTGCCGATCCCACCAGCGTGCTCTATGCGTACGACCCGAACGCCGCGCAGGCAACCGTCGAGGTGCCGCTGCGCGTCGTCGCGGTCGGCTTCGCGCCGGGCGAGCTCGACGAGGCGAAGATCCTCGGCCAGATTCCGGACTACCAGCGCCCCGGTGTGCTGATCCCGCGCGGCCAGGGCTCGAGCGGCGACCAGTTCCCGCTCTTCGGCGCCGAGACGCTCGTCAACCACGGGCGCAACTACTACAACAACACGAAGCCGTTCACCGTCCCGTACGAGTACAGGTGGAAGCCGCAGTTCGTCTACGCCCCCGCGAACTTCACGCAGGGCCTCTTCACGGCGATGCGGGCGAACTCGACCACCGGCGACTTCGCGAAGTCGGCGAACCGGACGTACCTCGAGGGCTACAACGCGACGCGCGGCGTCTACCGCGGCACCGGTGCGGTCGTGAAGCCGAACACACCGGTTCGCTTCATCGACGGCGAGAAGACCGAGGACTGGATCTCGGCCAACTCCAAGGCGATGCTCGGCTGGGACGACCCGGCGCGCGGCAAGGGCCCGGGCCGCAATCCCGGCTACACCGTCTACATCCTGAACACCTGGGACTCGGCCGAGGCGCGCGCGATCCTGAAGCCTCAGAACGAGTACCACGTCTGGAAGATCAACCGCACCGACCCGGACACGGGCCAGTTCGACGGTATCGACTGGGCACGGATCTGGGGCGGTCGCTACCGCTTCATGCTGGTCGACGCCGGCGCAGCTCCGAACCCGTACGAGGCTGAGAGCTGGGGCAACCGGAACCGGTCCGTCTACGGCTCGGCGAACTACGAGCCGCCGCTGTGGGAGTACCGGGCGAACGCGCCGCGGCCGGTCACGCTCGTGAACACGGACGAGGATGTCACGCAGGCAATCACCCCGGGGGCAACCTGGGACGACAACCAGCTCAACTTCATGCTCGCCCGCACGGTGAACGAGGCCACCTCGTTCCGGTTCGAGCATTCGTACCTTTACGAGCCGCAACCGGCCACCGGCCAGTACTGGTTCTCGGACAACGTCTGGCACGACGCCAAGGCGGAGGTCCCCTGGGCATCCGACCTGAACAAGCTCTACAACCAGAGCGTCGTCCTGGCCGGCCTGCGGACGCTGACGCCGTACCTCACCTTCGCCGGTGACGTGCGCTTCGCGTACCTCGCGCAGGGCGGGGCCGACAACGACGCCGACCAGGCGATGCTCGACAAGGCCAAGCAGGACGGCGACGACGTCGCGGGCGCACCTGGCGTCTCGATGCACACCGACACGGCGATGGACTACATCGACAGCCAGTCGCGGCTCTTCCGCGGTGGGGCGTGCTACACGACGGTGCCGGCGATCAACGTGGTCGCCGAGAAGCACTACGCGTGGGCGCTCCCGATCGCCGCGGGCATCGCGACGAACCGGAACGGTGTCCCGTGGGGCTACCTCGGCTCGGTGAACGACGTCTTCAAGTCGCCGTCTTCGGATCGCGACCAGTCGATGGCGTTCGCCCATCCCGAGGTCAGCGGCGGCGCCTTCACCTACACGGCGATCCACGAGGCGAGCCACTATCTCGGCCTCGCGCACCCGCACGACTCGATCGGTGCGACGCGGAACGCCGACGGCTCGCCGCGCTACTACGACGGCTTCACGTGGGCGTACAACTCGACGGCATCGCCGACGACGTACTCGCACACCGAGCTCGTCTACTCGATCCTCGACCAGGAGAACATCGCCCGCGGTCACACGGCCTACTACCTCAAGTGGGCTGATCAGGGTCTGTCGGAGGGCGGCGAGGCGTACGCGTCACGCGGCGTGACGCAGATCGGCCTGCTGCCGGCGAAGGCCGCGCGGCTTCGCCAGCAGTCGATCGACAACTCGAAGCGGGCGGAGACGCTGTTCGCCCGGTTCGACTTCATCAACGCGACGTTCGCCGCGCAGAAGGCCTGGCGCTCGGCGGCGGCGTACCGCGACCTCGCGCTCGGCCTCGCGCCGGGCACGAGCGAGCTCCAGAAGGGCACGAAGAAGGAAGGCGCGTCGGCCTGCCCGTCGGCCCAGGGCTAAGGACGACCTCTCGGGGGCGGCGGCCGTAGGGCCGCCGCCCTTTCTCTAAAGGCGGGGGAGGATCTCGATGAGCAAGCGTTATCTGGTGGGTCTCGCCGCGGTGGCGGCGACTCTGATCGTCGGCCCTTCGACCGGAGGCTCGGCTCCCGTGGCGTCGACCGCCGAGGCGTATCAGCTCTGCGGCCGCGTCTTCCCGGATCCTCATGCCTACTGGCCCGCTCCGGCGCAGGCACCGGGTCGCTCGCCGTTCGCGAAGGGCAACGCGTCCTGCGCGGCCGTCGACTTCCTCTCCTACGCGGACATGGTGAAGGGCTCCGAGTATCTCGAGACGCTCTTCCCGCAGTTCGTCGAGTTCTACGAGCTCGAGCGCGACTTCGGCGACGGCTCCGACTGCACGAGCTCGACCTCGAATGCCGACATGTGCTCGGCCGGGCTGCCGCAGCAGGGCGTGCCCGCGGGGCGCGAGCGCTCGTCGCTCTACCTCCTCCGCGTCACGGACGAGCGTGTCCCGGATACGAGCAAGAAGTTCTTCACCTTCCCGCTCTCGATTCACGGGATCGAGCGCGCCGGTGCCGAGGCAGGCGTCCGCGCCGCCGAGGATCTGGCCACCTGGGCCGCCTGCGAGGCCGGGGCAGCGCCGGCCGCGGTGAGCTGCGCGAAGGAGGGAACGCTGCCGCATCCGCTCCTCGAGACGACGCCTCAGCAGAGCGTCACCGCCGGCGACGCCCTGCGCCGCTCGTCCGTGTACTTCGTCTTCGCGAACCCGGACGGCTGGAAGCGCGGCGACCTCGACAACGGCGTCCGTTTCTTCCAGCGCTACAACGGCAACGGCGTCGACATGAACCGTGACTTCCCGACCATGGGCTTCACGTTCAGGCCGTACACGCCGTGGTCCGAGCCCGAGACACGCTCGTTCGGCAAGGTGCTGAAGCAGATCCGGCCCAAGTGGGACGGCGGGATCGACCTGCACGGCCAGCTGATCGACCGCGCGTTCTCGTTCACGCTCCTCGGCGCCGGCGAGCACGACTACTCGAAGAACCAGCGGATCCTGCAGACGGTGAAGGGCGCGTGGTCGGATGCCGAGCAGCGACTTTCGTGGTCACCCTTGATCAAGCCGAACACGGCCTCGAAGGACGACCAGCGGCTCTACGGCGTCCAGTGGGGCACGGTCTGGGACACGATCGCGTACACGACGACCGGCTCCTTCGGCGACTGGATCAACTCGCCCCTCGGCCTGGACGCCGACGGGATCGACAACGAGATGAGCCTCTCGCACATCTCGAACTGCGGTGTCGGCTCCTGCTACCTCGTCGACGCCGAGCAGCTGCACGTGGACGGGAACAAGAGCCTCGTCTACTCGATGATCAACTACACGCTGAAGCCCGAGGACACCACGTTCCGCGTGCCAGGGTCGGTGGCGTACGTCCGCAGCCCGAAGGTCCTCACGAACACGGGACAGCCGACGCAGCCCCCGCCCGGAGCCGGCCTGCCGCCGCAGAGCGCGATCCTGGATGCGGCGCTCGACGCGGGCAACGACTTCACGTACGAGTTCACGGTCGACGGCATCGATCAGGGCGTCGCGAACGGCGGTGTCGAAGGCAAGGTCACCGTCGGCAACGTGGGCGGCGTCGGACAGATCGGGACGACCGACCTGATCCTCGAGCGCTATCGCTCCGGCGAGGAGGATCCGGGGCCGGCGACCGGCTGCGGTCCGGCGGGCGACGACTGGGAGGAGGTCAACCGCTACTTCAACCAGGCCGACACCTACCAGCAGGCGGGCGCCGCGGTGCACGGGAACATGCCGCTGCCGGGGCAGTACCGCATCTGCCTGACGGGCGGTCTCGTGACGAAGCTGCGCGCCTCAGGCGGCTCGGCCGACCTCGACATCACCTTCACCAGCGAGCAGGCGTGGGAAGACCCCGGCCAGAAGCCGTATTCGGTCCGGAACATGAAGTTCTTCGACGACCTGGCGACGCACATGGCGCCCGGGCAGCTGACGAGCGTCACCGCGGACCAGGTCGTCTCCGGTGCCGTCAACCTCGATCGCTTCTCGAGCCTCGTCATCGCCGACGACGCGTTCCCCGGCTACGTCGAGCCCGTCCCCACGGGACCGGCGCAGGGCTCGACGAGCTTCCCGGACGTCACGCTCAAGACAGCCGCGACCGTGCCGTGCGCATACCAGCCGAGCACGGCCGACGTGCTGCCGCCGACCTGCGCGGCCGACTTCGAGTTCGACGTCGACGGCGCGTTCAACAACCAGAGCCTCACGCTCGCCCTGGACGCCCCGAACTCGGTCGACTACGACATCTACCTCGAGCGGCAGAGTCGGATCTCCGGTGCCTGGTCGCCGGCGGCGAGCGCTGCCACGGGAGCGGCGAGCGAGACGCTGACGCTGCTGAAGCCACTGCCCGGCCACTACCGGCTGCGCGTCGTCAACTGGGCGGCAGGGGCGCCCGCGGATGGCCTCAGCCTCACGTTCTCGAACGTCTATGCGGGCACACCGCCCGGCCCCTCGCAGCGGACCGAGGCCCAGAAGACGGCCTGGGGCCAGAAGCTGAAGGCCTACGCAGAGAAGGGCGGCAACCTCGTCCTCACCGACGCGGCGGTCGCGAACCTCGCTCACATGGGCATCGTCGGCCGCGGCTTCGTGAACGACTTCAGTGTCTATGCGGGCTACATCGCCTTCACCCGCGACGGTTCGACGGACACCTATGCCGACCCGCTCGCGCAGAACGTCAACCAGCCGGGCGCGGCCGAGGGCCCTGGCTTCCGGCACCAGACGTACGAGCCGGTGCCGATCGGGTACGCAATCAGCCCCGCCGACAAGGACGCGCAGCTCTCTTCCTCGCCGGTCTGGGCTGTCGACCAGACCGAGTGGGAGCGGATCGGCGGCCGCACCGCCGGCACGACCTCGGCCGACGAGGTGACGCTCGGCGAGCTCGCGCTCGGGCGAGGCGTCGTCAGGGTCGTCGGCGCGGTGCTGCCGATGCCGACCGAGCACTACTACCACCCGTTCGGGCTCGCGAACTACGCGGTCACCTACAGCGGCTACCAGGTGCTCCAGAACGCGCTCCAGTGGCAGCGGCCGCTGCCCGACCTGACAGTGACGGGTGTGACGTTCACATCGCGCAGGGACCTGACGACGATCACGGCGGCGGTCCGCAACGTCGGAACCGTCCCGGCGAGCGCCGTCGGCGTGCGTTTCACCGACAACGGCGCTCAGATCGGCGCGGTGCAGACGATCTCGAGCATCCCGGCCGGCGGCTCAGGCACCGCAGCTGTTGTCTGGTCGACGAAGAAGCTGAAGGGTGACCGGACGATCGTCGTCACGGCCGATCCGGCGAACTCGATCGCGGAGAGCAGCGAGACCAACAACGCGCTGACGCGCGTGGTCACCGTCAAGGGCAACAAGGTGCAGAACGGCGACTTCCAGGAATCGACGAACGGGTCGCCGGACAGCTGGTCGAGCTCGGGCTCGACGAGCTATGACGGGAATGCGGCGAGTGCGGGGCCGGGCGGCTCCTGGAACTCCGCGGCGATTCCCGTCGAAGCGGGCAGGACGTATGCCCTGTCGCTCGACGTCACAGGACCCGGGAGGGCGGTCGTGCAACAGCTCTCGGCCGCCGGCGCGGTGCTGGCCTCCGCGCCGCTCACCACGACCCTGACGCCGCTCGCGGGTGTGACGCAGGTGCGAATCCGGCTGGAAGGGGCCCTCGGGGAGGCCACATTCGACAACGTCTGGATGGAGGAGAGTTGATGAGAACGGGAGTGATCGCGGCGTTCGCCGCTGTTGTGCTGGCCGGGCTGGCCGGGCTGGCCGGCGCTGTACCTACTGCCTCGAGTGCGCCGACCGGCGCCGAGCGCTACGTCGTCGTCCTTGCAGGCATACAGGGCGACGAGGGCTTTGCCGCGACCGGCACCGCCGCGGCGGTCGACGCGGCCGTAGCAGCGGCCGGGGGCACCGTCGCCAACGACCTCTCGAAGCAGATCGGCGTCCTCGTCGTCGAGTCGAGCTCGTCGGCCTTCGCGACCGCCCTGTCGTCCTCGGCGCTCGTCCAGACGGTCGGGAAGGACAAGAAGTTCAAGGGCCTCCCGGACGCAGGTCCGGAGCAGACGGCCGACCCGCTCGAGACGCTGCAGTGGGACATGGCGCAGATCCGTGCCCCGCAGGCGCACAACTTCCAGGCCGGTTCTCGCTACGTCGACGTCGGCATCCTCGACAGCGGCATCGACGGCCACCATCCGGACTTCATCGTCGACGGGCGGGGCAGCAACGTCGACTGCGCGCGCGGCCACAACTCGGTCAGCTTCCTCCCGAGCGGCCCCGGCGTCGGCAACCCCGACCCGTGCATCGACAACCAGTTCCACGGCACGCACGTCGCCGGCACGGTCGCTGCGCAGGCGAACGGGATCGGCGTCGTGGGCGTCGCGCCGAACGTCACGCTCGTCCCGGTCAAGGTCTGCGACGCGAGCGGCTACTGCTACGTCAGCGCCGTCGTCGACGGGCTCACGTACGCAGGCGACATCAAGCTGGACGTGGTCAACATGAGCTTCTTCGTCGACGACGATGCGTTCCAGGAGTCGACTGAGTTCAAGTGCAACTCCGACCCGACGCAGCGTGCATTCCGCCAGTCGGTCGAGCGGGCGATCAAGTACGCGATCGGCCGAGGCGTCGTCCCGGTTGCCGCGCTCGGCAATTCGGACGAGGATCTCGGGAACCCCTCGGCGGCCGACAGAGCGGACTGCGACGTCGTCCCGGCGGAGACGAAGGGCGTCATCGCAGTCTCGGCGCTCGGGCCGAAGAGCGAGAAGTCGAGCTACTCGAACTACGGCGTGCCGGCGAACGACGTCGCCGCTCCGGGCGGCAACGGCACCACCGGCGATTGCCGCACCACGATCCTCTCGACGCTTCCCGGCGGCGCCTACGGCTGCATCCAGGGGACGTCGATGGCGTCGCCCCACGCGGCGGGCGTCGCAGCCCTGATCGTCAGTCAGTTCGGCAAGCTCGCCAAGAACGGCGACGTCGAGCTGGCGCCGAGCATCGTCGAGTCGGTCATGGAGCGCAGCGCGGTCGACATCGGCCTGACCGGGTATGACACCTGCTTCGGGAACGGGCGGATCGACGCACTGAGGGCGATCGAGCGCGACTTCTCGACGCGGTACGACGCGACGGCGCCGTTCTGCGCCGAGTACGCGGAGTAGGAAAACGAGGCGGGTAGGGTCTCCACGTGGGGCCCTACCCGCCGCTTCGCCTCTATCGGATCCCCTTCTCGACGAACGTGGAACGGGTCGCGCTCGCGCTCGCGCACAAGGGGATCGAGGTGGAGTGGGTGGACGTCGACCCGGACGACCGCAGCGAGGTCGTGCGCCTCAGCGGCCAGGAGCTCGTGCCGGTGCTCCTCGACGGTGATCGTGTTCTGTCGGACTCGCCGCTCATTCTCGACTATCTCGAGGAGAAGTTCCCGGAGCGGCCGCTCTTTCCGGCCGATCCGGCCCGTCGCGCGGAGCTCTGGACGTTCGTCGACTGGTTCAACCGGATCTGGAAGCGGGCGCCGAACCTGATCGTCGACGAGGAGTCGAAGGCGGAGCCCGACCGCGACCGAATCGCCGAGCTCGAGCGCCGGATCGCGGACGCGCTCCCGCTCTTCGAGGGCCTGCTGCACGACCGCGGCTACCTCTTCGGCGACGAGCTCTCCGCCGCCGACGTGATCGCGTTCCCGTTCCTCAAGTACGCGACGCTCTGGACGGACGGGGACGAGGAGCGATTCCACGAGGTGCTTCGCGAGACGCAGCGGCTCGGCGGCCGCTATCCCCGGCTCGAGGACTGGATTCGCCGCATCGACGCGTTGCCCAGAGCCTGAGGAAGAACACGCCTGAGGAAGAAACGGGTGCCCTACGCCGTCTTGTGGTCGGGCGACGACGAAAGGAGCACCTGATGCACCCGACCTTGATGCACGAGATCGCGCGCTACCGGCAGGCGGACATGCTTCGCGAGGCGCAGCGCGCGCGCCTCGCCCACGAGTTCAGGGAGGCTGCCGCTGCCGACCGGCCACGGCGCCGGTTCTGGCTGCGTCGCCGGCGCGAGGCGGCTGCGACCGCCCGTCCGGTCTTCGGTCGCTAGGGAGCTAGCGGGCTGCCGACGCTGCGACGGCGCGCTTCGCCGCGACCGTTGCAGCGTCGGCCAAGCGCTGTGCGTGAACGACGCGCTCGTCGCCCGGCATCGAGACGAGGTTGGCCGCGACGAGGCCCGCCGCCGCGCGCGCCGCGGCTTCTGCGAGCAGGGAGGCGGCGCAGGCGTCCTCGGCGCCTCCGGGCGCGGCGTGTTGTGCGGCCTCGCAGCCGAGCAGGGCGACGTCGTAGGCGCACTCGGCGATCGACAGCGGCAGCTCGGCCGCGGTGTCGAGCGCCTGGCCGATCGCGGCATCGCGGCCGCCCTGCTCGTCCGCGCCCTCGATCAGCGCGAGCGCCTCGAGGTAGGCCTCCTCGTTCGCCTCGGCAAGCTTCTCGACTCGCGCACGGAGCGCCTGTGCCTGCGCGGCGACTCCCGGCCCCTCGTCCCAGCCGGATGAGCGCCTGGCCGCGGACGCGATCAGGCCGGCTGCCATAGCGGTGACGAGGCCCGAGACTGCGCCGGCGCCCGGAGCGGGGGAGGGCCCGGCGATCTCGCCGAGCACGGTGCGCAGGTCGCGGTCGTACAGCCCCATCCGGAGGAAGCCTACGCCTAATCGAGATCGGCGAGACGTGCACGCACCGCGTCCGTAAGCGCAGTGCGGGGCTCGTAGCCCGCCGCAGTGAGCGCCGCCTCGAGATCCGCGATCAGGCGAACGCGGAACTCGGCGTCCGACCGCGCCCGCTCGACGATCTCATCGAGTTGGCGGCGTGCCTCGGGGAGCTCCTGTGCAGCCTGCACCCAGCCCGTGGGGGCCGGCGGCAGCAGGCCGAGCAGCTCACCCAGGCGCTCCTCGTCGTGTGGGGCAGCACTCATGTACTTCCAGACGTGTCAGGGGCCGGATTTCTTCCCTCGAGTTTCTCGCGCAGTTTTCCGAGGCACCGGGAGATCCGGCTGGCGATCGTCCCGGCCGGCAGGTCGAGCGCCTCGCCGATGACGCGGTAGCTCTCGTCGCGGGCGAAGAAGCGGTCGAGGACCTCGCGACAGTCCGGCGACAGCGCCTGGAGGCCCTCGTGCACGTCCAGCGCCTCGTCGAGACGGTCGATCTCCCCGTCCACCTCGTCTGCGAGCGGTTCATCCGTGGGCTGCTCGCGCGTGCCGGCACGAAGCCGGTCGATGCAGGCGTTTCGAGTCAGCTGGGCGAGCCAGGGCCTGATCGCGGTGTCGTCGCGCAGAGAGTCGAGCCGTTCGTACGTGCGCGCGAAAACGTCCTGAAAGACGTCCTCGGCGTCGTTCTCCGAGAGCCGGAAGCCGCGCACCGCGATCGCATAGACGTAGCGGGAAAAGCGTTCGACGAGCTCGTTCCAGGCTGCCTGATCTCCCGCTCTACAGCGCTCGACCAGCTGCGCGTCGGTGAGCTCAATCGTCATGGCAACACGTCCATTCAAGCGTGATTCGTTCCCGAAGGGAAGAAATCGGCCCTCCCTCCCGTCGGGTGGTCGAGGCAGGGGTTTACGGAACAAGGGGAGGATCAGCATGACGAATCGGAGAAGGCGGTGGCTTCGCCGCCTCGCCATCGGAATTTCACTGGCCACCTTCGCGGCGCCGGCGGCGGCTCGGCCCGACGAGGGCGGCGCAGGCAGCAGCGGGGCGCAGATTGCATCGCTCAGCTCGAGGGCGATCCTCGACGGAGCGCTCGCCCCGCAGCAGGCAGCACCTGTTCGGCCCGACGACAGGGCGGATCGTTTCACGGGAGCGCAGCAGACCCAGTTCGCCGGGAACGCGGTGCGGCCGGACGACCGCGCGAATCGGTTTGCAGTCTCGGGCGGCGCCTCTCGGGCGAGCGTACCGAGCGTCGACTCGAGTGTTTCGTGGGATGGGGCAGTGACGCTGGGGCTCGGCACGCTCGTGCTCGTCCTGGCTCTCGGGCTCGGGCTCGGCTACATCCGCCGGCCCAGGATCGCCGGACTCTAGGTTCGCGGGGGCAGCGAAGCGAGGCGGGCTCTGCGGAGCCCGCTTTCGCGTGGTCCTAGGGACTCTCGCTCTCGCGCGCGTCGAGCCGCTCCTCGAACAGCGCGCGCAGCGCCTCGCCGGTCGTGAGCACATCCTCGTAGCGCGGCCGGCGCGGCGGCAGCTTCACGATCCGGACGTCGTTGTCCCGGCTGCCGTGACAGCGAGCGTAGGCGGCCGCTTCATCGAGTGGCGGCAGCGCAGAGCGACGGCCGAGCAGGCGCATACGTGCGGCATATCATGGCGACTCGGCCGCGGAAAGGCCGTACCCCGCAGTTTGCGCCGAAAGAAGCAACGCCGGGCATCGATACTCCTCGCGAAACGAGAAAGACCCCGCGTCCGGGGCCTTTCTCTCGCTCTCTCTCGCGCACCCCACATGGTGCGCCGGGTTGAACCGCGGTGATCGGCCGTACTACAGGATGCCGGTGACCTTGTCGAGCGCGCCGGTGATGCCGCCGGAAAGGGCGGTCAAAGCGACGACGACGATGACGGCGATCACGGCGAGAACAACGCCGTACTCCGCCATCGTCTGACCCTGCTCGTCGCGAAGCATCGCGAGCCGGTTGTGAATGGAGACGAAAAACTTCAGCATGTGATGCTCCTCAGTCTGGTGCAGCTATGGCCGCCTCGGCTCCGCGGCTCGCCGCACCGCCTGAGTCTGGGAGACCCTGACGCTGACTGCATCGACGCACGTTCGGAAACCTTGAGGTCGTGCGTGCCGAGGCCATTCCACGCCGTCCACTTCCCACGCCGAATCACTCGATCGAGTGACGACACGGTCCTATCCGCACGCGCGGTATGCCCTACGAGCGGCAGATTGTCACGGCCACCGTCAGCGTTGTCTCCTTGAAAACAAAAACCCCGCAGGTGCGGGGCTTTCGTAAAGGCTGCGGGACTAGGACTCGAACCTAGACTACCGGATTCAGAGTCCGGCGTCCTACCATTAGACGATCCCGCAAGGGCTGTTCGGGCGTCAGTTTAGCCCACTACGTTTCGAGCCGGTAGGTCGAAACGAGCCGCTTTTCGGCCTCGGTGTCGATGTGGGCGATCACCTCGACGTACGGCTCGAGGCCCGATCCGAGGAGCTTCGCCTTCAGCAGCCCGTCTACCTGGAAGAGGCCGGACGAGTTGTTCATCACGATCTCGATCATCACGGGACGCGACTCGCCGTCCTTGATCGAGACGTCGTCGATCGCGGCGGCCGAGAGCGAGTGCATCGAGACGCGCCCCTTCTCGAACGGGATCCGCGAGCGCCCTTCGGCCATGTCGAGCGCGTCGGCGACGCGTAGGATGCCGGCTTCGAGCGCGAGCGGCTGCCCGTCGGAGCGGTGGCTCGTGATCGCCTGCAGCACCTCGGAGATGATCACGGTCAGGTCGGGCTCCTCGTAGATCCCCCGCAGCAGCTCTCGCATCTTGGGCTCCGAGAGGAAGAGCGAGAAGTCCTCGTGCCCGTGCCGGTGCACCGACATCCCGACGCAATGCAGGAGCGAGGAGAGGGCGACGATCACCTCGGCGTCGTCCTGCTCGAGCCCGAAGTCGCGCACCGCCGATGGCTCGACGCCGTGCTTCGTCAGCTGCCGGAGGAGCTTGAGAGCGATGTTCGCGACGATCTGGATGTGCACCCAGGAGTGGTCGTTGATCTCCATCCGGACGACCGCATTCACGTTCGAGACGTGCCACCAGCCTTTGAGCTGCTTGTCCTCGTTCACGCGCTCGAGCAGCTTCCGCAGCTTGCGGTTGCCACGCACCGGCAGGTTGATGTGCATCTTCTCGACCGCCTGCGCCGGCGTCAGGCGCGTCTCCCGCACTGCCTCGTCGGAGACCGGCTCCTCGATCCGCCCCTCGGTTTCCTTGTCCAGGTCCATCAGGTGCGCACCACGACGCTGCGGGCGAACTTGTCGTGGAAGGTCTGTCGGCGCCGGTCGCGCAGCGGCCAGAGGTGATCGAGAATGCCCGGCAGGGTGAAGAGCGCCCAGAGGAACGCTGTCGACAGCCAGCGGGTGAACGCGCGCGCGTAGCCGATTGGTGAGCGGCTCTCTGCGTCCACCACCTTGATCCCGACGGCCATCTTTCCGATCGTCTGATTGCGTGAGCCGATCATTGCGGTGTCGTAGATCGCCTCAGGTACCACGAAGAGCAGCAGAAGGAGCGCGGTGTCGCCGTCGAGGATGCGCCGGTTCAGCTCGTCCGTGGGGACGCCTGCGAGCAGCGTCCCGAGGACGACGACGGCGGCGAGCACGGCGCCGTCGATCAAGAGCGCCGCGAGGCGGCGGCCCCAGCTCGCGAGCTGCTGCTGGTTGGCCGCTGCCTCGGGGGCGGAGTCCACCCCGGCAATCTACGTCACGTCGTTGCCGTAAGCATCGCCGGTCTTCGCGTGCCGCAGCGCCGCGACGTTGTCGTTGATCCGGAAGATGACCAGGAGGATCTCGGCGTAGATCCGCGCTCCGAGCGGTCCGAGCACGAGCAGGAGGAGACCTTCGCCGCCTCGGCCGTCGGCAATCTGTACGAGAGCGGCGATCACGATGACCGCGACAACGATCCAGAAGATCACCTGGATGAAGATCGGCGTGATCATCTTGCGGAAGGTCAGGTACTCGCCCATCGATTCCTCCTTCGGACTGGGGGTGAGGCGCGAATCTCCTCGACCAGGCCGCGTGAGTCAAGCCACGTCGTCGACCCAGTCGCCGTAGAGGCTCGTGTAGAGCCCGCGGCGTGCGATCAGGTCGTCGTGCGTGCCCTGCTCGACGACCCGGCCGTGCTCGAGCACGACGATCAGGTCGGCGTCCCGGATGGTCGAGAGGCGGTGCGCGATCACGAACGCCGTTCGGCCGGCCAGGAGGCGCCGCAGCGCCTGCTCGATTTGACGCTCGGTGCCGATGTCGACCGACGAGGTCGCCTCGTCGAGGATCAGGATGCGCGGGTCGGCGAGGAGCGCGCGGGCGAAGGCGACGAGCTGGCGCTGGCCGAGCGAGAGGCGGGTGCCGCGCTCGCCGAGCTGCGTCTCGTAGCCGTCCTCGAGCTCGAGGACGAAGCGGTGCGCGCCCACGGCCTCGGCGGCGGCTGCGATCTCCTCGGGACCGGCGTTCGGACGGGCGAAGGCGATGTTCTCGGCGACGGTGCCGCCGAAGAGGAACCCCTCCTGCGGGACGATCCCGAGCTGGCGGCGCAGCGAGCGCTGCGTCACGTCGCGCAGGTCGTGTCCATCGATCGAGAGCGAGCCCTCGGTCGGGTCGTAGAAGCGTGCGATCAGCTTCGCGATCGTCGACTTGCCGGCGCCGGTGTGGCCGACGAGCGCGACGGTCGTGCCGGCCGGAACGTCGAGGTCGAGCCCGTGCAGCACCTCCGGAAACTCGGGCCCATAACCGAAGCGGACGCTGTCGAAGCGGACGTGCCCTTCGATCCGAGGCAACTCGGTCGCGTCGGCCCGATCGACGACCTGTGGCTTCTCGTCGAGCACGCCGATGATCTTGTCCAGCGCCGCGATCGCAGCGAGAAACGTGTTGTAGAGCTGCGAGAGCTGCTGGATCGGGTCGAAGAAGTTGGAGAGGTAGAGCGCGAAGGCGAACAGGGTGCCGGCTGACATCTCGCCGTGGTAGACGAGCCAGCCGCCGTAGCCGAAGACGATCGCGGTCGCGGCGGACGCGAGCAGGTCGACGATCGGGAAGTAGATCCCGTTCAGGATCACGGTCTCGTAGTTGGCTCCGCGGTAGCGGTCGTTCACCCCGTGGAACGCCTTCTGCTGCACGGGCTCCCGCGTGAAGGACTGAACGACCCGCATCCCGGCGATGTCCTCCGCAAGCGTCGCGGTCACGAGGCCGAGCCGCTCGCGGACGTTGCGGTAAGCACGGTTGGAGCGGCTGCGGAACCAGGCGGTCGCGATTGCCATCAGCGGCAGCACCGTCAGGGTCGCGAGCGCGAGCTTGACGTCGAGGAAGAAGAGAACGACCGCGGTGCCGAGGAGGAGGAGCGTGTTCTGGACGAGGCTCGTGACCCCATCGGTGACGAGCTGGTCGAGCGCCTCGACGTCGTTCGTGATCCGGCTGATGATCACCCCGGCGCGGTTGCGCTCGTAGAAGCCGAGCGAGAGGCGTGCAAGATGAGCGAAGAGCTTGTTGCGCAGGTCGGCGAGCACGCGCTCGCCCGTCCAGCCGGTGAGGTAGGTGTTCGCGGCCGAAAGCGCGAGTGCCAGGAGCGCGGAGCCGAGGAAGAGCGCCACGATCACGTTGAGCCGGGAGAGGTCCCGGCCCTTGATGCCCTCGTCGATCGCGAGCTTCGCCAGGTACGGCGGGGCGAGCGCGACGAGCGTGTACGCGACGAGGGTCGCTAGCGCGAACGCCGTCCGGCCCTTGTACGGGACAGTGAGCCGGGCGAGCACGCCGATCCGGCGCCGCGTGCGCCGCCACGACCAGTCGCGCACCTCGCCGCCTCGTTCTTCGGACAGGTGGCCCCCCGGCTGCCAGACTTTCACGCGCTCTCCTTGAGCAGCCCCTGAAGGAGCCCGTGCTCGTGGATCTCCTTGTACACCGCGTTCGTCGCGAGCAGCTCCGCCTGCGTGCCGTGCGCCGCGATGCGGCCATGATCGAGGACGACGACCTCGTCGGCGAGCGCGATCGTCGAGAGCCGGTGCGCGATGATGATCGTCGTCCGGCCGCGCATCGCCTCGGTGAGCCCGGTCCGGATCTTCGACTCCGTCGTCGCGTCGACCGAGGCGGTCGCGTCGTCGAGAATCAGGATCCGCGGGTCGATCACGAGCGCGCGCGCGATCGCTAGCCGCTGCCGTTGGCCACCGGAGAGCGTGATTCCGCGCTCGCCGATCACCGTGTCGTAGCCCTGCGGCAGCTCCTCGACGAACTCGTGTGCCTGCGCAGTCTGCGCAGCGCGCACGACCTGCTCCTCGGTGGCGTCGAGGACCCCGAACGCGATGTTCTCGCGGACCGTCGCCGAGAAGAGGAAGGGATCCTGGGAGATGACGCCGATCTCGCGGCGGAGCGAGCGGCGCGTCACGTCGCGGACGTCGACTCCATCGACGAGCACCCGGCCCTCGGTCGCGTCGTAGAAGCGCGGCACGAGCGCGGCAAGCGTTGTCTTCCCGGAGCCGGTGTGGCCGATCAGCGCAACTGTTCGGCCGGATGCGATCTCGAGCTCGATCTCGTGCAGGACCGGCCGTCCCTCGGCGTAGCCGAAGCCGACGCTCTCGAAGCGGATGGCACCCGGGCCGGCGGGGAGCTCGATCGCCGCCGGGCGGTCGTCCACGCCCTCGGGCTCGTCCATCACCTCGAAGATCCGCTCCCCGGACGCGGTCGCGCGCTGCGCCTGCCCGATCCACATCCCGAGGCTGCGCAGCGGGACGATCAGCATCGCCAGCAGCAGGTTGAAGATGAAGAAGCCGCTGAGCGAGAGCGAGCCGCTCACGACCATGCGACCGGCGACGAGGAGGACGGCGCCTTGCGCGAGCAACGGCAGGAACGAGAGCAGCGGCACATAGAGGGCGCGCTGCCGGAAGGCGCGGACGGTCTCGTCGAACACCGCGCCGGAAGCGCGCTCGAACCGGGATTGGCGCCGGTCCTCCTGCGCGAACGCCTTGACGACGTGGACACCGACGATCGATTCCTCGGTCACGGTCGCCACGTCGCCGAGCTTCTGCTGGACCTCGCGGAGGACGGGGTGCGAGACGTGGCTGTAGCGGTAGGCAACCGCGACGATCACAGGCGTGATCGCGAGTGCGATCAGGGCGAGCCGCCACTCGACGAAGAAGAGCACGGCCATCACGGAGACGACCGTGAGCACGTGCTGGAAGAAGAAGATCAGACCGAAGCCGAGGAAGAAGCGCACCGACTGCAGGTCGACCGTGGCGCGCGACATCAGCTGCCCGGTCTGGTGCCGGTCATAGAAGCCGAACGAAAGGCGGAGCAGGTGCGCGTAGAGGCCCTCGCGCATGTCCTTCTCGATCCCGAGCGCCTGCTTGCCGGAGATCAGGCGGCGGCCGACCATGAACGCCGCCTTCAGGAAGCCGACGACGAGGATCGCGAGGACGACCCAGGCGAGAGTCGCCGTCCCACGCTGGGCCTCGATCCCGTCGATCGCCTGGCCGACGAGGACGACGATCGCGATCGCGGCCGCCTGCGAGAGGACGGCGAGGATCGTCGAGACGAGCAGGGAGCCTTTGTACGGCCGCAGGAAGCCCAGCAGGCGGACGAACGTGCGGCGGTACGGAACTGCGCTCACGGCTCCGAGCGTAGCCGTACGAGCTCTCGCTTCACGTGCGTCAGCGCCTTCCCGAGCCGGGCTCTGTTGGCAGGGTCGTTCAGCCAGCCGCTCGCACCGGACGGATGCGGCAGCGGAATCACAATCGCGTCACCCCGGGTGTAGCTCTTCCCGATCGCCTCGGTCAACGCCGGGATTCCGAGCAGCCGTCGAAGCGCGAGGCCGCCGACGGTGACGATCAGGTCGGGACGGAGCAATTCGAGCTCCCAGTCGCGCCAGAACTCGCAGAGGTCCTGCTCTCGCGGGGTCGGAGTACGGTCGCCGCGGCCCGAAGGCGCGCGACCTGGGTAGCAGCGGGTGACAGACGCGCAGTAGAACGTCTCGTAGAGCGCGTCGCCCTCGAGTCCGAGCCAGCCTCGGAGCGTATGCCCGGCACGTCCGCGCCACGGCAGCCGCTGCTCGCCCTCGACGACCCCCGGCGCCTGCCCGAAGAGGTACGCCCTCTGCTCGAAGTACGGCGCTCGCACGGGCCACGACTCGAGCGGGAAGCCCGCTTCGACGCAGGCACGGCAGCGCGCATTGTCGCGCTGGGGCGACCGGATCGACCGGTACGAGCTCTTCCGTACGGTCACGCTCGGACGGCGACGAACCAGCGGCCGGCGAACAGGACCTCGCCGCCGCCGAGCTCGGAGCTGAGCTCGGCGGACTCGAAGAAGCGCTTGTAGACCTGCCAGCGGGAGCCGTCGTTCAGGACTCGCTCCTGCCATCCGGCCGGCTCGACGTCCTCGCGGAGCGCGGAGTCGACGACGACGAGCTCGGGCGCGACCCGTCCGGCCTCGGCGAGGAAGGCGATCCGGTCGTCCTCCTCCAGATGGCCGTAGAAGTGGCTTACGACGACGCGCCCGAACGAACCCGCAGCAAAGGGGAGCGGCAGAGCATCGCCCTGGACGAAGTGGGCGTACGGCACGCGCGCCGCGGCGATTTCGAGCATCGCGGCGCTCTGATCGAGGCCGGTGATCGGGCCCGGGAGATAGCGCGTCAGATAGCCGGTGCCGCAGGCCACGTCGAGCGTCGGCACGGGCGCGAGCGCGGCCAGCGCGATGAAGAGCGACTCCCGCTCGCTCTCCCAGCCCGGCCGGTCCCGCTGCTCGAAGAGCCGGGAGCCGACCCACCAGTCGTCGTACTCCGCCGCCCTGGCCTCGTAGTACGCCTTCACCCTCCTAGAGTACGAGCGTGCTCGAGTCTGTGCCGAACTTCTCGGAAGGTCGCGACGAGGCCGTCATCGGGGCGCTCCGCGAGGCCCTCTCCACGCCCGCGCGGCTTCTCGACGTGCACACCGACGCGGATCACCACCGCTCCGTCTTCACGCTCGTTGGCGGGCCCGACGATCTCGTCGAGACGCTGCTCGGGGGGATCGCCTGCGCGCGGGAGCGGATCGACCTCCGCCGGCACGATGGCGCGCATCCACGAATCGGTGCCGCTGACGTGGTACCGATCGTTCCGATCCGGAGCGAGGACCTGGAGCGAGCCCGCGAGACGGCGCTGACGCTGGCGCGCCGGATCGGGGAGGAGCTCGAGCTACCGGTCTTCCTCTACGGTGAGCTGGCGCCCGGCCGCGGCCCGGCATTCTTCCGGCGCGGCGGGCCTGCCGAGCTGCAGCGGCGGCTCGATGCCGGCGAGCTCGCACCTGATTTCGGGCCGGCAAGGCTGGACGAGCGGGCCGGCGGCGTGATCGTCGGCGCGCGCAGGCCTCTGATTGCGTTCAACGTCAACCTGCGCGGCACGCTCGGGGCGGCGCAGGCGGTCGCATCAGTTGTGCGGGAGGCCGGCGGCGGGTTCCCGGGGGTGCGTGCGCTCGGCCTCGATCTCCCACGCGCGGGCGTCGTGCAGGTGTCGATGAACGTGGAGGACTGGGAGGCGGCGGCGCTGCACGAGATCGTCGACCGGGTCGAAGTCGAGGCCGCGCAGCACGGAGCAGCGGTCGTCGGGTCGGAGCTCGTCGGCCTGATGCCGGCCGGTGCAGCGGCGGCCGCTGCGGGCGCGATGCTCCGGATCGACGGCTTCGACGAATCGCACGTGCTCGAGCTTCGCTTGCTGCCGGAGTTTGAACCTCCGGCCTCGCGGTAGGGGAAGAGGGTCAACGAACAGGGGAGCTGAGATGAAGAAGCTCGGGTCGGTCGTCGTACTGGCAGCAATCGGTGCGTGGCTTTTCGCGGGCTCGCGCCGCCGCGTGGTGCTCGGGAAGCTCCGCGGACTCGTGGCGCGGGTGCGCCCGAAGGACTACGACGACGCGACGCTGAAGGACAAGGTCGAGTCGGAGCTCTTCCGCGACGAGCACGAGGTCAAGGGCTCGATCAGCATCAATGCGCAGGAGGGTGTCGTCCAGCTGCGCGGCGAGGTCCCTTCGCAGGACCTGATCGACGCACTCGTCGACAGGACGCAGAAGATCCACGGCGTCCGCGAGGTCGAGAGCCTGCTGCACACGCCGGGCACCGAGGCGCCCATGCACCACTAGCGGACTAGACTCGCTCGCGTGATTGCGAGCCCTGCCCTGACGGGGAACGACCTTCGGATCGAGGACGTCTGGGAGGTCGCCGTCCATCGTGTGCCGGTGGCGCTCGCGGACGAGGCGAGGGTCGGGATGGAGGCGGCACGGGCGCTCGTCGAGCGGGTGGGGGAGCACACGTACGGCGTCAATACGGGGTTCGGCCGCTTCGTCTCGGAGTCGATCCCAGACGACCAGGTCGAGGAGTTACAGCTCCGGCTGCTCCGCAGCCATGCGTGCGGGGTGGGCGAGCCGTACCCGGACGAGGTCGTTCGTGCGGCGATGCTGCTGCGCGCGAACGCGCTCGCCAAGGGCTACTCGGGTGCGCGAATCGAGACGGTCGAGCTCCTGATCGAATGCCTCAACCGCGGCGTGCTCCCGCGGGTGCCCGCGCGCGGCTCCGTCGGCGCCAGCGGGGATCTCGCACCGCTTGCGCATCTGGCGCTGCCTCTCGTCGGCGAGGGGCAGGCGTGGTTCGACGGGACGCTCCTCTCCGGCGAGGCGGCGCTCGCGGCGGCGGGGCTCGAGCCGATCGTTCTCGCAGCGAAAGAGGGACTTTCCTTGATCAACGGGACGCAGTTCATGGCGGCGATGGCGACGCTCTCGCTGGTCCGTGCGAAACGGCTCGCCCGCACCGCGGACCTCGCCTGCGCGCTCTCGCTCGAGGCGCTGCAGGGGTCGCGGACGAGCTTCCACCCGGCGATCCACCAGGCACGACCGTTGCGCGGGCAGCTCGACTCGGCCGCGAACGTGCTGCGCCTGCTCGAAGGCTCCTCGATCATCGAATCCCACCGCTGGTGCGACAAGGTGCAGGACGCCTACTCGCTGCGCTGCGCGCCGCAGGTGCACGGTGCAAGCCGGGATCTGCTCGACAACGTCGAGACGACCGTGGCGATCGAGCTCAACGCCGCGACCGACAACCCGCTCGTGCTCGTCGACGAGGGGCTGGTCGTTTCGAACGGCAACTTCCACGGACAGCCGCTCGCGTTCGGGCTCGACACGCTCGCAATGGCCGTCGCCGAGCTCGCGAACATCTCCGAGCGGCGGGTCGAACGGCTCGTCAACCCCTCTCTCTCAGACGGACTGCCGCCGTTCCTCACCCGCGAGGGAGGGCTCAACTCGGGCTTCATGATCCCTCAGTACGTGGCCGCGTCTCTCGTGTCCGAGAACAAGTCGCTCTGCCATCCGGCGAGCGTCGACTCGATCCCGACGAGCGCGGGCCAGGAGGATCACGTGTCGATGGGGAACGCTGCCGGTCTGAAGGCGCTGCGGGTGCTCGCCAACGCGGAGCTCGCGCTCGCGATCGAGCTGCTCGCAGGCGCTCAGGCGATCGAGTTCCTCGCCCCGCTCGAGCCGGCGCCGGGCGTGCGCGCGACCCACGATGCCGTGCGCGGGCTCTCCGAGCGCGTCCGTGAGGACCGTTCGCTGGCAGACGACATCGAGCGCGTTGCCGGCGCGATCCGCGACGGGTCGATCCTCGCGGCGGCCGAAGCCGAGGTCGGCGTGTTGCAATGAGCATCTCAACGCTCACTGCGGCCGTCGAGGCGCTCGCCGGAGATCTCTCCCGCATTCGCGCTCCGCGGGGCACGCAGCTGAATGCACGCTCGTGGCAGACCGAAGCGCCGCTGCGGATGCTCCTGAACAACCTGGACGCGGAAGTCGCCGAGCGACCCGAGGACCTCGTCGTCTACGGCGGCTCGGGGCGGGCGGCCCGGTCGCACGAAGCGCTCAAGGCGATCGTGCGCACGCTGCTCCGGCTGCGCGACGACGAGACGCTGCTCGTCCAGAGCGGCAAGCCGGTCGGCGTCTTCCGCACACACGCGGGGGCGCCGCGCGTCTTGATCGCCAACTCTCTCCTCGTGCCGCGCTGGGCGACGTGGGACGAGTTCCGGCGACTCGAGGCCGAGGGGCTGACGATGTTCGGGCAGATGACCGCGGGAAGCTGGATCTACATCGGCACCCAGGGGATCCTGCAAGGCACCTACCAGACCTTTGCTGCCGCGGGCGAGGTCCATTTCGGCTCCGCCGACCTGAGCGGCCGGACGATCCTGACCGCCGGCCTCGGAGGGATGGGAGGAGCGCAGCCGCTCGCTGCGACGATGGCGGGCGCGGCGATTCTCTGCATCGAGGTCGACCCCTCCAGGATCGCGCGCAGGCTTGAGACGCGCTATCTCGACGAGGTTGCGGACTCGGTCGAGGACGGCGTTGCTCGCGTTCGTGCCGCGGCCGCAGAGGGGCGCGCGCTTTCGGTGGCCGTCGAGGGAAACGCGGCGGAGATCGTGCCCGAACTGGCACGAAAGCGTGAATCTTTCGACCTCGTCACGGATCAGACTGCGGCGCACGATCCGCTCACGGGTTACGTCCCGGTCGGGCTCTCGGTCGCCGAGGCCGCGTCGTTGCGCGCGTCCGGCCCCGATGAGTACCTCCGCCGGGCGCGAGGGTCGATCGCGCAGCACGTCGAGGGGCTGCTCGAGTACGTCCGCGCCGGCAGCTATGTCTTCGACTATGGCAACAACCTTCGCGGGGAGGCCTATGAGGCGGGAGTAGAGGAAGCCTTCTCATACCCGGGCTTTGTCCCGGCCTATATCCGGCCGCTCTTCTGTCGCGGCATCGGCCCCTTTCGGTGGGCCGCCCTCTCGGGCGAGCCGGCCGACATCGAGGCGATCGACGACGAGCTCCGGCGCTTGTTCCCCGACGACGCGCTGCTCCTGCGCTGGCTGGAGCTTGCCCCCGAGCGCGTGGCGTTCCAGGGGCTGCCGGCGAGGATCTGCTGGCTCGGCTACGGCGACCGAGCCAAAGCGGGCCTTGCGATCAACGAGCTCGTCCGCTCGGGTGCGGTCTCGGCACCGGTCGTGATCGGGCGCGACCACCTCGACTCGGGGTCGGTCGCCTCGCCCTACCGCGAGACCGAGGCGATGCGGGACGGCTCCGACGCGATCGCAGACTGGCCGATCCTGAACGCGCTCTTGAATACGGCTGCGGGCGCGACGTGGGTCAGCGTCCACCACGGCGGCGGCGTCGGGATCGGCAACTCGATCCATGCGGGCATGGTGGTGCTCGCCGACGGCAGTACCGACGCCGCGGAGCGACTCGAGCGGGTGCTCACGACGGACCCCGGCACCGGCGTCATGCGTCATGCCGACGCCGGCTACGACGAGGCGGTCGACGCCGCGCGCGAGCACGGCCTCGACCTGCCTAGCCTCTAGGTGCCAGCCTCGACGTGACAGCGCGGCTGCTGATCCGCGATCTTCAGCAGATCGTCTCGCCCGCCGGGCGTGACGCGCCGCTGCGAGGATCCGCATTGGGCGAGCAGGAGCTCGTCGAGGGGGCGTATGTTCTCTGCGAGGGCGGCTCGATCTCGGCGGTGGGCTCGATGGCCGAGCTGCCGGCGCTCGACGGCGACGTCGACGAGCTCGACGGTCGCGGTCTTTGTGCCGTCCCTGGGCTCGTGGACTGCCACACGCACCCGGCGTTCGCCGGTGACCGCGTCGAGGAGTTCTCGCTCCGCGCGGGCGGCGCGAGCTACGAGGAGCTGCACGCGGCGGGCGGCGGCATCCTCTCGACCGTGCGGGCGACCCGGGCCGCGGGCGAGCAGGGGCTCGCCGAGGCCGTCAGGCGCCACCGCGGCTGGATGCTGCGCGCCGGCACGACGACCTTCGAGGGAAAGTCGGGGTACGGGCTCGACCGGGAGACCGAGCTGGCGTCTCTGCGCGCGATCGGCGCCGCGGGTGGGATCCCCACCTGGCTGGGAGCGCACGCCGTTCCGCCCGAGTACGCGGACGCCGATGCCTATCTCGACTTCCTCCTGGCCGACGTGCTCCCGGACGCGGCGCAACTCGCAGGGGCCGCGGACGTCTTCCTCGAGCGCGGCGCCTTCGACACGGCGCAGGCGCGGCGGTATCTCGAGGCGTGCCGCGCGCACGGCCTGGCGCTCAGGCTGCACGGCGACCAGTTCACCGAGTCGGGAGCGATCCCGCTCGCGATCGGGCTCGGCGCACGCTCCGTCGACCACCTCGAGGCGACCGGCCCGGATGGGGTCGCCGCCCTTGCGGCAAGCGACGTCACCGGAGTGCTGCTGCCGGCCAGCGCACTCGTCCTCGCACGACCGATGCCACCGGCCCGCGCGCTCGTCGACGCGGGCGCCGCGATCGCGCTCGCGACCGACTTCAACCCCGGCTCGGCGTTCTGCGAGAGCCTCCCGCTCGTCTGCTCGCTCGCTGCGACCCAGCTGAAGCTGAGCCCCGCCGAGGCGCTCGCCGCCTGCACCGTCAACGCGGCCCATGTGCTCGGCCGTGCCGCGACGCTCGGCCGCATCGCGCCCGGCTACGCGGCCGACCTGACCCTCCTCGATGCTTCCGACTGGCGCTATCTCGCCTACCACCTCGGCGGCGACCTCGTCGCCTGTGTGGTCAAGGACGGCGCCGTCGCCTGGCGCCGCTCGGCGTAGACTGACGCGATGCCCTCGAAGAAGCAGCAGCGCCGCCGGCAGAAGCTGAAGCGGCACGAGTACGAGGAGGTCTACGTCGACGAGACGGGCCGCGAGCTCGGCCCCGAAGAAGCCGAGGAGCTCGTCGCCGCACGGCCTGCGACGAACGCGAGAGCGGCGAAAGCCCAGCCCACTCACCGCGGCGGCCGTGCGATCGAGCCGCCGTCGTGGCGCAAGACAGGCAGGAAGTCGCTGCTGATCCTTCCGCTGATGCTCGCTGTCGTGTTCGTCCTGTCGCCCGAGCTCACGACCGCCGGCAAGGTCGCCAGGGGACTCACGCTGATGCTCTTCTTCGTGCCGTTCAGCTACTTCATGGACGGGATGCTCTGGCGCATGGCGCAAAAGCGGGTCGCCCGTGACGCCGAAACGAAGAAAGGCTGAGCCGCGAAGAGCTGCTAGGCCGCGCTGCCGCGATAGTGGCCTTCGCCCGGCCACGGTGCGAGCAGGAGCAGGATCCGCGCACCCTCGTCGCTCGCGAGCGAATGCCGTTCGTCCGGGTCGAAGCGAACGAGCATGCCCGGAGCGGCGTCGAGCGACTCACCGCCGGCTGAGATCCGCACCGTGCCGTCGAGCACCGTCACCCAGGCGTTCTCCTTCACCTGATGGTCGCCCATCTCCTGCCCCGCGTTGAGCACGATCAGCACCGCGCGTGCCTCGTTGCCCGAGTGGACGACGACAGGATCCCGTGTCCCTGCGGGGGCGTCGATCTCCATCAGGTTCCAGCTCTGCACGGGGGCCAAGGATAAACTCATCCGCCTTGGCGCTCGCCGTTGACCAGCTCTCGCTCGGGCAGATCGGGACGAACTGCTACCTCGTCCGCTCCGATCGGGGCGCGACCGAGGCCGTCGTGATCGATCCGGGGGCAGACGCCGCCGAGATCCGGCTCGCACTCGGCGGCTCGGGAGCGTCGTGCGCTGCGATCCTGCTCACGCACAGCCACTTCGACCACTTCGGGGCGCTCGCCGACCTCGCGGAAGGAACGGGCGCTCCGGTCTGGCTCCCCGAGGGCGAGCTGGACGTGTTCCGGCGTCCGAACGACTTCTTCCCCGGCTTTCCGACGCGCGCCTACACGGGCGAGGCGACGTTGCTCTCCGGCGGCGAGACGGTCGAGGGGGCGGGGATCTCGTTTCAGGTTCGCCACGTTCCGGGGCACTCGCCCGGCCACGTCTCCTACTACGCCGATGGCGCGCTCTTCTCCGGGGACGTGCTGTTCTCCGGCTCCGTCGGACGCACCGACCTGCCGTTCGGCGACTGGGAGACGCTGCTCGAATCGATTCGTTCGCTCGCCGAGGCCTACCCGCCGGAGACGGTCGTCTACTCCGGGCACGGCCCACCGACGACTCTCGGAGACGAGCTGGCGCGCAACCCGTTCCTCGCCGAGCTCCGCACGTGACGAAGAAGATCGAGCGTCCGCGCGGGACACACGACATCCTCCCGTCCGAGCAGCCGCTCTGGCGGCGCGTCACGGATGAGATGGAGCGCCTCTGCGCGCTCTACGGCTACCGCAAGATCCAGACGCCCGTCTTCGAGGACACGGAACTCTTCGCGCGCACGTCCGGCGCGGGCTCTGACGTCGTCCAGAAGGAGATGTACACCTTCACCGACCGCTCGGACCGGTCGCTGACGCTCCGGCCGGAGGGCACGGCGCCGATCTGCCGCGCGTACATCGAGCACGGCCTGCACCGGGAGCCGCAGCCGCAGAAGGTCTACACGATCGGCTCGATGTACCGCTACGGCGCGCCCGGGCGCGGCCGCTATCGCGAGCACTGGCAGCTCTCGGTCGAGGCGCTCGGCTCCGACGATCCGGCAATCGACGCCGAGATCATCCAGCTCTACGACACCCTCCTGAACCGGCTGCGGATCGCGAACTACCGACTCGAGTTGAACTCGATCGGCTGCCGGGAATGCCGGCCCGCCTACCTCGAGAAGCTGCGCGCCTGGCTCGCCGAGCACGAGGACGAGCTGGACGCCGACGCACGGGAGAAGGCGGCGACGAGCCCGCTGCGTGTGTTCGACGTGAAGAGCCCGGCGACGCGGAAGCTGCTCGAGGCCGCCCCCAAGATCGGCGAGTCCCTCTGCGACGCGTGCGTCGAGCACTTCGCCGCCGTCCGCGCGGACCTCGACGCGATGGGCGTGCGGTACGAGCTCGTCCCGACGCTCGTGCGCGGGCTCGACTACTACTCGCGCACGACCTGGGAGTTCATCGGGCCGATGGACAACGAGAACTCCACGATCTCCGGCGGCGGCCGCTACGACTACCTCGTCGAGGAGATCGGCGGTCCGCCGACGCCCGGCGTCGGCTTCGGCGCCGGAGTCGAGCGCCTGCTGATCGCGATGGAGGACGAAGGAGTGGCCGACGCGGAGGCGCCGAGAGTCGACGTCTTCCTCGCCGTGGAGCCGGACGCTCCGCGCGACCTCGTCCCGCCCCTCCTGAAGCAGCTCCGTGACACCGGTATTGCAGCCGACACCGACTACGCCGGTCGCTCGCTCAAGGGTCAGCTGACACAGGCCGGCCGCTCGGGCGCGGCCACGACGGTGATCCTCCGGGCGGATGACGCGCTGATCCGCACACAGGGCGCGCAGGACGAACCGGTCGCCCACCCGGACCTTCTCGGCAGACTGGGGCGATGACCTGGCGCACCCACATGTGCGGCGAGCCGACGAAGGGGCTCGTCGGCGAGCGGCTGACGCTGGCCGGCTGGGTGGCGCGCCGTCGCGACCACGGCGGCCTGATCTTCGTCGACCTGCGCGACCGCAGCGGGATCACGCAACTCGTGATCAACCCGGAGCTGGCGCCGGACGCGGCCGAGCTGGCACATCAGATCCGGAACGAGTTCGTCCTTCGCGCCGAGGGGACCCTGGTGGCTCGGAGCCCCGAGACCGTGAACCCGAACATGCCGACCGGCGAGGTCGAGCTGCAGGTCGACGAGCTCGAGATCGTCAGCCGCTCGACCCCGTTGCCGTTCCAGCTCGACGAGGAGAACGTCGACGAGACGCTTCGCCTGCGCTATCGGTGGCTCGACCTCCGCCGCGAGAAGCTGCAGCGGAACATCACTCTCCGCGCCCAGATGGTCGGGATCATCCGCCGCGAGATGGAGGCGGCCGGCTTTCTCGACATCCAGACGCCGATCCTCTTCAAGCCGACGCCCGAGGGCGCGCGCGACTTCATCGTCCCGAGCAGGCTCCAGAAGGGCCGTTTCTACGCACTGCCGCAGAGCCCGCAGATCCTGAAGCAGCTGACGATGGTCGCCGGGTTCGACCGCTACTACCAGATCGCGATCTGCTTCAGGGACGAGGATCTCCGCGCCGATCGCGTGCAGGAGATCACGCAGCTGGACGTCGAGATGAGCTTCCCCGAGCAAGAGTTCCTCTACGACGTGATGGAGCGGATGTACGCCCGCATCTGGCGCGAGTGCCTCGGAATCGAGATCCCGACGCCGTTCCCGCGCATGGCATTCGAGGAGGCCGACCGCCGCTTCGGCTCCGACAAGCCGGACACGCGTTTCGGGCTCGAGCTGGAGGACGCGACCGAGGTCACGCGCAACTCCGAGTTCGGCGTCTTTGCGGGCGCCGAGGCCGTGCGCTTCCTCCGCGTGCCGCAGGAGCTCAGCCGCGGCGACCTGGGGAAGCTCGAGGAGCTCGCCAAGGAGTGGGGGGCGAAGGGGCTCGCGTACCTCGTCTTCGACGAGGAGGGCGAGGTGCGCTCGCCGATCGCGAAGTTTCTCTCCGAACCGGAGCTATCGGCCTTTCGCGGCGATCCCGCCTCGACAGTGCTGTTCGCTGCCGACACATGGGCGACGACCTCCCGGGTGCTCGGCGCGCTGCGGCTCCACCTCGGCCGTCAGCTCGGGCTGATCGACGACGACCAGTTCACCTTCCTCTGGGTCTACGACTTCCCGATGTTCGAGCGAGACGACGACGAGGGTCGCTGGACGGCTGTGCACCACCCCTTCACGCGCCCCACGAAGGAGTGGGAGGGACGCTTCCACCAGGATCCGGAGCATGCGCTCGCGCACGCCTACGACCTGATCGTGAACGGCAATGAGCTCGGGGGCGGCAGCTTCAGGATCCACGAGCCCGAGATCCAGGCCAAGGTGTTCGAGCTGCTCGGCATGTCCGAGGCCGAGCAGCGGTCGAAGTTCGGCTTCCTGCTGGACGCGCTCGCGATGGGTGCGCCGCCGATGGGCGGGATCGCGTTCGGGATCGACCGGATGACCATGGTCCTCGCCGAAGAGCCCAACCTGCGCGACGTGATTGCCTTCCCCAAGAACCAGGCCGGCGTCGATCCGATGAGCGGCGCGCCCTCCGAGGTGACGCAGGAGCAGCTCACCGAACTCGGAATAACGCTGCTCGAGCCTCCAACCTAAGATTTACTCGCTGGACAGCCGATAATCCGGGCATACTTCCGGGCAAGCCGCGCAGTGGCCTGTCTACCAACCCTAGAAAGCGTGAAGCAATGTCGTCAGGTGAGTCAGAGCGTTCTTCCGCGGGACTGACCGCGCTTCCGACGGTTGAGCAGCTCCAGCGCGCCGGCGAGGGCTACGACGAACAGGGCGTGCGCGAGGCGTTCGACGCGTTTCGCCGTCACACGGCCCAGCTGCAGGCGCAGCTTCGCGTGCTCCAGGCCGCTCGCACGAGCTCCAACGTCTCGCCGACGGGTCATGCGGTTCGCATGGACGCACTCCACCTGATTCGCGCGGCAGCCGAATTCGCCGACACGCTCGAACGTGACGCGCAGACTGCTTCCGCCACGCAACTCCAGCGCACCGAGGAGGAGGTCAGCGCGAAGCAGCACGAGCTCCAGCAGCGCGAGGCCGAGATCGAGCGGTACCGCACCGAGTCCGAGCGGCAGCGCTCCGAGATTCTCAACGCAGCAAAGGCCGAGGCCCGCGATCTGCTTGCCAAGTCGAACGCCGACGCGACGCGCGAGCTGCGCGAGGCCGAGACCCGTGGGAACCGGCTGCTCGAGCAGTCGCGCCATCAGGCGACCGAGCTCACGAACTCCGCGCGCGCCGAGGTCGAGCAGACGCTCGAGTGGGCTCGCGCGCAGGCCACCGCCGTGATGGCCCGCGCCCAGAAAGGCGCCGAGCAGTTGCTCGCAGCCGCCGGTCTCGGCGAGCCGGCGATCAGCCAGGTCGTCCAGTCGATCGTCGAGGCGAACGACAGTGAAATCGCACGAGCCTCTGGAACAGCGCAGGCGCGCCCCGCACAAGCGTTCGCCGCCCCGGCCGAGGCGCCACCGGTTTCAGCGCCGTCGGCCTCAGAGCCGCCTGTGTCAGTGCCGCCGGCCGACGACAGCTCCGAGTGGTTGGAGCCTGAGCCTTTCCCGGGCGGGCACGAGCATCACGACGTGGATGCTTCGGAGGCCGAGGCGGACGACCAGCACACGCCGCCCGCTCCCCCCGTCACGCCGTACGGCGCCCCCGACACTGGGCAGGCCGAGCCGGCTGATGATGGGGAGCCCGAGCACGAGCGGTAGCCGCGCGCATGCTCGGTCGCCTCTGGCCGCGATTCGCGCTCGAAGCGTGCTTCCTCATCGGCGTCGCTGTCGTCGCCGGCCTGCTCGACCTGTCGGTACTGGCGATCTTCGGTGTGATGGCCGTGGCGTACCTTGCGACTGTCGTCCTCGAATGGACTGCATCCCGAGTTCGCCGCACCCCCGAGGCCGCGGCTGCCCAAGCGCCAGCGGCGGCACCGGTGCTCGAGGCGGTCGGGGGTGTTGTCGCGGTGACGGTGCATCCGTCCAAGTCCGAGTGGGCACGCGACGAGGAACCGGTCGCGGAGCGCGAGGTGGAGCCGGAGCCCGAATTCGAGCCCGAGCCTGAGCCGGAACCGAAAGCGGGGCTAGAGGTCGAGGTCGAGGCCGAGCCGGAGCCGGAAATGGAGCTGGAGGCAGAACCCGAGCCGGAGCTGGAGGCAGAAGCAGAGGCGGCCGTGGAACCCGAACCGGAAGCGGAGCTAGAAGCAGAAGCGGAGCCGGAGCCGGAACCGATGCCGGAACCGGAGGCGGAGGTGGAAGCCGAGACCCAACCGGAAGAGGAAAGAGAGCCGGAACCGGAGCCGGAGCCAGAAGCCGAGCCCGAGCCCGAACCACCGCCCGAGCCGGAACCCGAGCCCGAGGTCGTGCCGACCGCGGAGCCGCAGCCGGCCGAGCCGCAACCGGTCGCAGAGGAGCCGGAGCCTGAACCGCAACCGGAGCCAGAGCCGGAGCCGGAGCCCGTCATCCTCGTGGTGGCCGAGCCGCTCGAGCCGGAGCCTGTCATTCTCGTGGTGGCGACGCCGCTCGTGCACGAGCCTGCCCCGGTTGCCGAAGAGCTCGAGCCCGTCCAGGCGGCCGTCTCGACGCTTCCCTTCCACGTGGAACCGCAGGAGTGGAACCTGTGGGAGCTCGAGCGGCTGGTGCGCGACGCGGCAGGCGCCGACCCGATGCGGGACGAGGAGCTCGGCTACCTGCTCCACTACCTGCGGGAATTCGCGTCGGCGGACGGCGTCCTTCCGGTCGACTTCGACGCGCTCGTGCGTGAGTCGTTCGGCGAGATCGTCGCCGCCCGCGTCCGGTGAGCCTGAGCGTCTTGCAGCGCACGATCGCCCTGGCAGCGATGGCGCTCGTCTCGGTCGTGGCTGCGCTCGCGCTGGCCCGAGCAGGAGCCGAGAACGCGAACCACGCCGGAGAGGCGGAGCAGGTCACAGTGGCCGAGACGGGCTGGTACACGGCGCTCGCCGGCTCGCGCGGCGCTCCCCGCGACGCCGAGCGGACGACCTGCAGGCGCATCCTCACCGGGCGTTCGCTCGGTGTCAGCCATCCGGTGCTTCCCTGCGGCGCGAAGATCTTCATCTCGTACGGCGGCACCGAGGTGCTGACCGAGGTGATCGACACGAGGATGAAGCGCACGGGACGCCAGTTCGAGCTCACCGAGGCGCTGGCGCAACGGCTTGGGATCGAGGGGACGCAACAGATTCGCTGGCGCTTCGCGCAGCCCTCCTAGCGCGAGTACACTGGGATCGCTCGACCCTGTACGTGGCCTTCCGCGTAAACGTGAACCAATAGTCACGTCAAGGGAGCCTGGGTCCGGAATAGGCCTTACCCGCTGACGTCCGGCACGGCACCCACCTGGTATCACCAGGTTCGCATCCGCGGGAGGAAACATCGGCAGGGTGGAGCGCTATCTCCCTTGTGACCTCACTCGAACGAGGCGCCAAATCGCTTGTCTCCGGGAGGAGAGGAGCCGATGCCAATGGCGTGGAGGCGGCCCACATCACTTGGCGTCCCCTCGGACGCCTTCTCGTCGAGCAAGGACTTCTGACCGACGATGAGCTCGAGCGCGCCCTCGCTCAACAACAGGCGACGGGCAAGCGGCTCGGCGAGACGATCGTCGGGCTCCGCTTCGTGTCCGGTCCCGATCTTGCGAGCGCGCTCGCGACGCAGTACGGCATCGAGCTGACGATGGAGACCGGGTTCGGGACCGGGCTCCGCGCGCAGATCCAGCGGCGGCACGAGAACGACCGCGGGTTGCTCCCTCAACCGGTGCTCAGCGTCGTGGAGGTCCCACAGGCCGAGCCCGAAGACGTTGCGCCTCGCGTCGATGGCGACCAGCCCGATGCGGACGGAGCGGCCGAGGCCCTTCTCCTCGTTCAGCTGGAGGAGCAGTGGGCGCGGCTCGCAGCGGCCGAGGCAGCGCTCATCGAGAGCGAGCGCGAGATCAGGGCCCTCAGGAGCGAGCGCGACGCGTCTGAGCGGCAACGTCTAGAGATTCTCAACGGCGCGAAGACCGAGGCCCGTCGGAACCGGCTGCTCGAGCAGTCATGCCAGCAGGCGACCGCCGTGACGGCTCGTGTCCCGAACGGCGCAGAGCAGCTGCTTGCGACCGTCGAGTCCGGCGAGCCGGCGAGCAGTGACAGCGTCCAACCGCTCGTGGAGCCGGCGTCAGTCATCCTCGCGGTGGCCGCGCCACCCGAGCCCGTTGAGGCGGCCGTCTTGACGCTCCCCTTCCATGTGGAGCCGCAGGAGTGGAACCTTTCGGAGCTCGACGACCTGGTACGCGCCGCCCGTGGCGTCGACCCGGTCCGCGGAGAGGAGCTTGGCTACCTGCTCCACTACCTGCGGGAATTCGCGTCGCCGGACCGCGTTCTCCCGATCAGCTTCGACGCGCTCGTGCGTCAGTCGTTCGGCGAGCCCGAGCAGGATCCGAGGACGCGAACAGGCCCCACCCGCTGACGTCCTATCTCGCGACGCCGCCCGTGCGGCCGATTGGGCATTCATTCTGACGCCTTGCGGCCGAGCACTGGACCATGACTCTCGGTCGTACCGCCAGGTCCCGTTCCGGATCGCTCCGACTGGTCGCCGAGATCGGGTCGGTCCTCGTCGTGCTCGCACTGGCGACAGCCGGGATTCTCTACCTGCGGCACGAGGAAGGTGCGGCCCAAGCGAGCCGCCTCGAGATCCAACGGCTCGACGCGAGACTCCACGAGCACAGCGCGCTCGAATGGCACGCGATCGCCGACGGCCAGCTCTCGGAGGACGTGAGCAAGCCGGCGAACGAGATCGACGGTCAGATCAGGCGCTCGCTCGCCTCGCTGCTCCACGGCGGTGTGCCCCGCAACCCAGCTGCCCTCTCGCGCAACGTCGATGCGTACCTCGATGCCGCCGCGCGCGAGTTCACCCTCGTCGAGAGCGGGTACATCGAGGCCGCACGGGAACTGGACGAGACGAAAGTCGACCCGAGCTTCGAGTCGGTCGAGACGCTGGTCGCAGCGAACGATCAGGCGCTCGGCGAGCATGCCAGCGCAAGCTCGCGCAACGCCGATGTCGGCTCGATCGGCATTGCCGTAGCCAGCCTGCTGGCGCTGCTGTTCCTGGGTGGCCGCATTCTGCGGGCGGAGAAAGCGACCGCCCGGGAAGCCGCGCTCGCGACCGCGCAGGCGGAGCTCCAGGACGATCTCCGCCACGCACAGAAGATGGAAGCGGTCGGCCTACTCGCGGGCGGGATCGCGCACGACTTCAACAACTTGCTGACGATTGTGTCGGGCTATGGGGAGCTGGTCGTCCACGACCTCGGCCCAGGGCATGCGTGCCAGGATTCGATGTCCACTGTGCTTCGTGCCGCCGACCGTGCGTCGGATCTGACGCGCCAGCTGCTCGCGTTCGGAGGCAAGCAGGTGATGGCGCCGACCGAGCTCGAGCTCGGCTCTGTCTGTGAGAACGTGCGGGAGCTGCTCGCGGGGGCGGTGGGAGCGAACGTCGCCCTCACGCTCCAGGTGCTCGAGCGGGTCAACGTCCTCGTCGACGGCAACCAGACCGAGCAGGTCCTCCTCAACCTCGTGGTCAACGCCAAGGACGCAATGCCGAACGGCGGCCGCATCGACATCTCGGTGGGGACGTGCGTGCTCGAGACGGAGTTGAGGCTGCGGGGCGAACGACTTCCGCCCGGCCGCTATGCCGAGCTGGTGGTCAAGGACACCGGAACCGGCATGGACGAGGAAACGCTCTCCCACATCTTCGATCCCTATTTCACGACGAAGGGAGCCAAGGGCCACGGCCTCGGGCTCTCGAGTGTGAGCGGGATCATCGCGCAGAGCGGCGGGCTGATCGACGTGGTGACGGAGCCGGGAGTCGGCACCGAGTTCCACATCTACCTGCCCGCGGTGCCCGCAGCGGCGGCTGCAGCCGGCCGCGGCCTGAGGTCGGTCGTGCTCGCAACGGCCTAGCTACGCTGGACCGATGATCGAGGTCGTCGGAGACTCAGCGCGCGGGGACAACCTCGCATTCGTCCGGCTCACGATCGATGCCGACCGGATCGTCGATGCCGACGCGCCCGGCCTGGCCCGACCGCTCGCGGGCCTGACGCTGCTCGAGGCCGCTGCCGTGCCGGGCGAGACGCTCGCCGCCGACGCGCTCGCAAACGCGCTCGCGCAGGTCTTCTGCGCGAAGCCCGACCCGGAGCGCATCGCCGTTGCCATGAGCGGCGGCGTGGACAGCGCCGTCGCGCTCCTCCGCGCCGGCCCGAAGGCGATCGGAGTCACGCTCCGCCTCTGGCTCGATCCGGAGGGGCCCGACTCCGAACGCGCCTGCTGCTCGCCCGAGGCCGTGATCGCGGCCCGCGAGACCTGTCACGGGCTGGGGCTACCACACGTCACGCTCGATCTCCGCGAGGAGTTCCGGCGCGCGGTCGTCGAGCCCTTCGTCCAGGGGTATACCCGCGGCGAGACGCCGAACCCCTGTGGGCGCTGCAACGGCAGCTTCCGCTTCGACGAGCTGCTTGCGTTCGCCTCCAGGGCAGGCGCACGGAAGCTGTGGACCGGCCACTACGCACGGATCGTCGAGCGCGACGGCCGGCGACTCCTCGCGCGCGCAGCCGATCCGGACAAGGATCAGTCGTACATGCTCGCGCAGCTCGACCCGGAGAAGCTCGCGCGCGTGGAGTTCCCGCTGGGCGCGCTGACGAAGACCGAGACGCGCGCAGAGGCGGCTGTCGCGGGGCTCGACGTCGCCGAGCGCCGCGAGAGTCAGGAGGCGTGCTTCCTCGCCGGCGACGACTACCGCTCGTTCCTCGAACGGCGCGGGCTCGACCGCACCGAGGGCGCGATCGTCGACGAAGACGGTCGCGAGCTCGGCCGGCACGACGGCGTCTGGCGCTACACGCCCGGCCAGCGGCGTGGGATCGGCGTCGCCGCTGCCGAGCCCCTCTATGCCCTGCGTACCGACGTCGTCTCGAACACGCTCGTCATCGGGCCGCGCGGCTCGCTCGCGCGCACCCGGGTCGAGGTGACCGGTGTGCTCCACGTCCTGGTCGCGCGAGCCGAGGCCAAGCTCCGCTATCGCTCGGCGGCGATCTCTGCGCGCGTGTTGCCGCGCCAGGACGGGTTCGCGCTCGAGCTCGAGCAGCCGGCCTACGGAGTCGCGCCCGGTCAGCTCGCCGTTCTCTACGTGGACGGAGCCGTTGTCGGCTGTGGCGTGGTGTCGTCCGCGGACGGCGACTAGGATCACGGACGTGCAACTCCTTGCCGCCACTGCCGGCGACATCGCGAACTACGCTCTCGCCGCGTTTCTCGTGGCCGTTGGCGCAGGCCTTGCGTACACCTTCTTGCGCTTGGGCGGAACCTTCGCGCGCCTTTCGTCGTTCATCAAGGGAACGCAAGACGAACTGCTGCCGGTCATTCACAAGGTCGGAGAGAGCGTCGACAAGGTGAACGGGCAGCTGGACAAGGTGGACCGGGTGACGGACAGCGCAGTGGACATGGCCGACAGCGTCGATACCGCGGTTCGCGCGGTGAGCATGGCGATCGCGCGGCCGGTGCAGAAGATCTCTGGCCTCGCGGCCGGGATCTCGCACGGTGCGGCCACGCTCAAGGCGCGCCGCGACTGGAGCGAAGCAGTCCGGACCGGCAAGGAGGCTGCCGCCAGGCGGGAGCGCGATCTCGAGGAAGAGCTTCGCGCGGCCGGCGGCCGCGTGCCATAGAGATGGACGAGTTTACGATCTCGATTCCGCGCGAGCGGCCGTTCGCGGCCGTGGCCGGGCTGGTCGTCGGCGGGATCGCCGCGCGCCACGATGTCACGCTCGACGTCCTGGACGACATTCAGCTTGCCCTCGACGGGCTGCTCGAGCGAACCGACGACGACGAGGGCCAGGTCACGATCGAGGTGCGCGTCGACGACGGCACGATCGCCACCTTCATCGGTCCGGTCGACCCTTCGGTCGCCGCCGAGCTGGAGCAAGAAGCCGGCGACTCGCTTGGCCTGCGCCGCCTGCTCGAAGCCGTCGTCGACAGTGTCACGATCGCCGAGCGGGACGGCGACCGGTGGGTCGAGTTGCGGAAGGGCTACGAGCTCGCGGGAAGCGAGTCGGCGTGACGCGCGCGTCCGACAAGGCGCTGCTTCGCCGCTACCACGAGCAGGGCGATCTCGCGGCGCGGGAGCAGCTGATCGAGCAATACCTGTCGCTCGTCCGCTCGCTCGCCCGCCGTTACGCGTATCGCGGCGAGCAGCTGGACGATCTCGTCCAGATCGGCTGCATCGGCCTGATCAAGGCGATCGACCGCTTCGACATCGAGCGCGGGGTCGAGCTGACGACCTATGCGACGCCGAACATCATCGGCGAGATCAAGCGCCACTTCCGCGACAAGGGCTGGGCCGTACGCGTCCCGCGCGGCCTCCAGGAGCTCAACGTCCAGCTGTCGAAGATCGTGGAGGAGCAGACCGTCCAGCTCGGCCGTTCGCCGACGATCCCGGAGCTCGCCAAGGCGGCGGGCGTCGAGGAGGAGCTGGTGCTCGAAGCGCTCGAGTCCGGGCGCGCGTACACTTCGCTCTCGCTCTCGGCAGGAGGCTCCGACGAGGACGGAGAGCTCGACCCGCTCGAGTCGCTCGGCACCGAGGAGCACCAGTACTCCGTCTCCGAGGATCGGGCCGTGCTCGCACCCGGCTTCCGCGCACTCGACGAGCGCGAGCGGCGCATCCTGCACCTGCGCTTCTTCGACGGGCTGACGCAGAGCCAGATCGCCCAGCAGGTCGGAATCTCGCAGATGCACGTCTCCCGGCTGATCCGCCGGGCGCTCGAGAAGATCCGCGACGAGATCGCGACGGACGAGCAGCTCGAAGCACCTGCGAAGCGCGCAGCAAGCTAGCCCGGCTGCGCCTTCCGGCGCAGCCTCGCGACGCGCCGGAGCACCCGGGTGCGCCCATACACTTCCGGGGTGCGTACGTCGGCCGAGCTGCGCGAGGGCTTCCTCTCCTTCTTCGAGGAGAAGGGCCACACGCGGCTGCCCTCGTGGCCGCTCGTCCCGCGTCCCGAGGACAAGTCGACGCTGCTGACGAGCGCCGGAATGCAGCCGCAGATGCCGTACTTCCTCGGCCTCGAGCCGCCACCGGCGCCCCTCACGGTCACGTCGCAGAAGTGCTTCCGCACGCCGGATATCGACGAGGTCGGGCTCGACGGCCATCACCTGACGTTCTTCGAGATGCTCGGCAACTTCTCGTTCGGTCAGTACTTCAAGAAGGGCGCGATCGAGCTGGCGACGGAGTTCATCCAGGAGCGGCTCAAGCTCGACTGGGATCGCATCTGGGTCACGGTTCACGCGGGCGACCCGGTCTTCAAGCTCGGCCCGGACGAGGTTGCGATCAAGGAGTGGGAGGCGATCGGAATGCCTCCCGAGCGGATCGTGGCGCTGCCGAGCGCCGAGAACTTCTGGTCGGTCGGCGGCCCCGGGCCCTGCGGCCCCGATTCGGAGATCTACTGGGACTGGGGAGCCGAGCACGGTTGCGGAGACCCGACGTGCGCGCCTGCGTGCCCGCGATGCGACCGCTTCCTCGAGTTCTGGAACCTCGTGTTCATGGAGTTCGAGCAGCACCCGGACGGGACGCTGACGCCGCTCCCGCAGCAGAACATCGACACGGGCATGGGGCTCGAGCGGCTCGCGGCGATCGTCCAGGACGTCCGCTCTGTCTACGAGACCGACGGCTACCAGGCGATCATGGAGTGGGTTGCGCAGGAGAGCGGCGTCGCCTTCGGTGACTCCGAGGCCGCCACGAAGGCGCACCGCATCCTCGCCGATCACGGCCGCGGGATGACCTTCCTCGTCGGGGACGGCGTCACGCCGTCGAACGAAGGTCGCGGCTACGTGCTGCGCCGGATCATCCGTCGCGCCGTCCACCAGGCGCGCACGATCGGGCTCGACGATCTCTGGCGCATCAGCGACGTCGTCGTCGAGCAGATGAGTCTGTGGTTCCCCGAGCTCCCCGAGAACCAGGAGCGGATCCGCGAGGTGCTCCGGGCCGAGGAGGAGCGTTTCACCGAGACCCTGGCGCGCGGGATGAAGCTCTTCGAGGAAGTCGCTTCGCGCGGCGCGATCACAGGCAAGGAGGCCTTCGACCTGACCGCGACCTACGGCTTCCCGTTCGAGCTGACCCGCGAGCTCGCGCTCGAGCGTGGGATTCCGGTGGACGAGGACGACTTCCAGCGGCGCATGGCCGAGCACCGGGAGGTCTCACGCGGGGTCGGCATGCGGGTCACGGGCGCTCTGCCCGGACCGCCGACAGAGTTCGTCGGGTACGAGCAGACCGAAGTCCTGACGGCGATCATCGCCCTCAATGACCTCGGCGACGGCCAGTTCGAGGCCAAGCTCGAGCGATCTCCCTTCTATCCCGCGGGCGGAGGGCAGGTGAGCGACGTCGGCTGGATCGAGCACGAGGAGACCGGCGCGAGGGCGGAGCTGCGCGAGGCGATCCGGGTCGGCGACGACCAGGTGCTCGTCTTCGAGGGCACCGGCTTCAAGGTAGGCGACCGCGTGAAGGCCGTCGTCCCGTGGTCGGTTCGCTTCCCGACGATGGCGAACCACACCGCGACCCATCTCCTGCACGAGTCGCTCCGGCGCGTGCTCGGCGAGCACGTGGCGCAGGCGGGGTCGGCGGTCCGGCCGGACAAGCTTCGCTTCGACTTCACGCACGAGAAGGCGCTGACACCGGAGGAGCGCCAGCAGGTCGAAGAGCTCGTGAACGAGCAGATCTTCGTCAGCCGGCCGGTGCGGACGTTCGAGACGCCCATCGACGAGGCTCGCCGTCTCGGCGCGCAGATGCTCTTCGGCGAGAAGTACGGGGAGATCGTGCGCGTGGTAGAGATCGACGGCTTCTCGCGCGAGCTCTGCGGTGGCACCCACGTCCGCTCGACCGCGGAGATCGGACCGTTCGTGATCCTCTCCGAAGGCTCGGTCGGCTCCGGTGCGCGCCGGATCGAGGCGGTGACCTCCGGCGAGGCCTTCGCGCTCCTCCACGAGCGCGCGCGCGAAGGCGACGAGCTCCGCGCACAACTGGCTGCGGCCCGCAAGGAGACCAAGACCAAGAGCGCGAGGAAGAACGAGGCTGACTACACGGTGACGAGGGAGACGGCAGCCGGCGACGTCACGGTGCTGGTCGTCGACCTCGCGTCGGGTGACGCGCTCGATGTCTCCGACCGGCTCAAGCAGCAACACGCACCCGCCGCCGTGATCGTCGGCGCCCGGAACGACGGCACCGCGCAGCTCCTGATCAACCTCGACAAGTCGCTCGAGAGCCGCGGCGTCAACGCGGGCGACGTGATCCGGGAGGCGGCCGTGCTGATCGGCGGCAAGGGTGGTGGGCGGCCGACGATGGCGCGGGCGGGCGGCAAGCAGCCCGAGCGCCTGGAGGACGCGGTCGCACTCGCCGAGAAGACGATCATCGAGGCTCTGAACTAGATGGCGAAGGTTCTCGCGCTCGACTACGGCGCCGCGCGGACCGGCGTCGCGATCTCCGACGCGACCGGAACGCTTGCCCGGCCGCTCACGGTGGTCGAGCGGGCCGCGACCGAGGCCGGCCTACGGCAGCTGGCGGAACTGGTGGCCGCGGAAGGCGCGGAGCGCATCGTCGTCGGCCTGCCGTTGACGCTTCGCGGCGAGCAGGGGGCTCAGGCGGACGAGACCGCGCTCTTCGTCGACGCTCTGCGGGCAGCCGTCGACATCCCGGTCGAGTCGTTCGACGAACGTTTCACGACGACGCTCGCCGCCGCCGGGCCCTCGTCGCGCGCGCCGGAGGATGCCCGCGCCGCCGCGCACCTGCTCGAGAGCTACCTGACGTGGACGAGCAGGGCATAACGCCGATGATGCCGCCCCGGCCGGGGCGGCCGGAGCGGAGGCCCCCGCGCGGCCAGCTTGCGCGACGGCGTGCGTTCGCGGGTGTCCTCCTGCTCGGCTTCCTCGCCGTCGCTCTCTACTTCGCACTCGGCCTGGGTGCCGACGACGCGAAGGTCGGGGCGACGCCGCCTCCCGTCACGACGGCCCCGAAGCCGGTCATCCTCAAGATCCTCTTCCCGGAGGGATTCACGCGCAAGGAGATGGTGAAGCGCGTTGCCGAGGTGCGACAGATCGCAAAGACGAAGCGGAAGGTGACGCCGAAGCTCTCCGGGAACGCGTACGCCGCCGCGTCGAAGGCGGCGAAGGTGCCCGCGCCCTTCCGCAAGCACGCGCGCGGGATCGAAGGCTTCCTCTTCCCGGCGACCTACGAGTTCACGCCCACGACGACGGCGAAGCAGCTCGTCGCCGACCAGATCGCGCGCTTCAACGACAGCTGGGAGAAGGTCGACCAGCGCTATGCGAGGAAGAAGCAGCTGACGCCGTACGACGTCCTGATCATCGCGTCGATGGTCGAGAAGGAGACGATCGCGCCCGACGAGCGCCCCAAGGTCGCGGCGGTGATCTACAACCGGTTGAAGGCGCGGATGCCGCTCGGGATCGACGCGACCATCCGCTACGGGCTCGACGTCCCCGGCACCGAGTCGCTGCGCGTCTCGCAGCTCGAGAGCAACAACCCCTACAACACCCGCAACCGCACCGGCCTGCCGCCCACCCCGATCGCGAACCCTGGCCTCGCTTCGATCCAGGCTGCGGCGCACCCGGCGAAGGTCACGTACCTCTACTTCGTGCGCAAGCCGGACCGGGTGCATCACTTCTTCACGGCCAGTGAGTCCGAGTTCTTCGCCAGGGCCTGTGAATACGGCTACGGCTGTGGCTGAACCGTGATCTCCGGCACGACAGGTCTCGTCGGGCTGCTCCGCGACCCCAAGGTGGTGTCGCTCTCGCCACAAATGCAGAACGCGGCGTTCGCTGCGCGCGCACTCGATCTCGCGTACGTCCCGCTCGGCGTAGGGCCGGGGGAGCTCGAGGACGCCGTCCGCGGGCTGGTCGCGCTCGGCTTTCTCGGTGCCAACGTCACGACCCCGCACAAGCGAGCGGTCGTCGGGCTCTGCGACGAGGTCGAGGGCGCCATCGAGTCGGTCAACACGCTCGTGATCCGCGACGGTCGCGTACTCGGCTCGAGCACCGATACCGAGGCACTCGGCGAGCGTCGGCCCGCGAAGGCGGCGGTCATCGGCGCGGGCGGCGCCGCGGCCGCCTGGATTGCCGAGCTCGAGGCGCGCGGGGCGGACGTGCACGTGTTCGCGCGGAAGGGTGAATGGCCGCCCCGCGTCGAGGACATGGAGCTCGTTGTCCATGCGACGCCGGTGAAGGACGAGCTCCTCTTCGAGCCGCGGCAAGGGCAGACCGTGATCGACCTCGCGTATCGCGCCGAGGGAGGCGAGACGGCGCACGCCGCCGCCGCCCGTGCCGCAGGTTGCGAGGTCGTCGACGGGATCGAAGTGCTCGTCTTGCAGGGTGCGGCGTCGTTCGAGCGCTGGACCGGAGTACCCGCACCCGTTGACGTCATGCGCGCAGCAGTACGCTCTGCCGCGTGAACCTGGGTCTCACCACCGCGGGCGAATCGCACGGCCCCGCTCTCGTCGCCATCCTGACCGGGCTTCCGGCCGGACTTGAGCTGGACCGGGCGGCGATCGACGCCGACCTGCACCGGCGCCAGCTGGGCTACGGCCGCAGCCCGCGCCAGCAGCTCGAGCAGGACGAGGTCGAGGTGCTCGCGGGCCTCCGGCACGGCCGGACGCTTGGGACGCCGCTGGCGCTCGTCGTTCGCAACCGCGACCACAAGAACTGGGAGTGGGGGATGAACCCGTGGCCGCCCGAGGGCGAGCCGTCCGGGAAGGGAACGAAGCCGGTGACCTTGCCGCGGCCCGGACATGCCGACCTCGCCGGGGTGCTGAAGTACGGCCACGAGGACGTGCGCAACGCGCTCGAGCGAGCGAGTGCGCGGCATACAGCGGTCTTCGTTGCCGCGGGTGGAGTGGCGAAAGCACTGCTCCGCGAGGTCGGGATCGAGGTTGCCGGCTCAGTGCTCGAGATCGGAGGCGAGCGTGAGGCCTGGGAAGCCGCCATCGACGCCGCGCGCGCCGACCGCGACACGCTCGGCGGGATCGTCGAGGTGCGCGCGCACGGCGTCTTCCCCGGGCTGGGGTCGTACGTAACCCGCGAGGAGCGGCTCGACGGGCGGCTCGCCGCGGCGCTGATGGGCATCCAGGCCGTGAAGGGCGTCGAGATCGGCGACGGCTTCGAGCTCGCCCGCGTTCGCGGCTCGTCCGCGCACGACGAGATCGAGCCCGGCCTCGCACGACGCTCGAACCGGGCCGGTGGACTGGAGGCCGGTGTCTCGAACGGAGAAGAGATCGTGGTGCGCGCAGCGATGAAGCCGCTGCCGACGCTGATGCGCCCGCTCGACTCCGTCGATCTCGCAACCGGGGAGGCGGCGCAGGCGCTCGTCGAGCGGAGCGACGTCGCAGCGGTCGAAGCGCTCGCCGTCGTGGCCGAAGCAGCAGTCGCGTGGGAGCTCGCCCGCACCGTCCGCGAGAAGTTCGGCGGCGACGCGCTGGTCGACGTGCTTGCGGCGCACCGCGCCTATCTGGACCGCATCCAGTGGCCACGCACGCCCTAGACCGTCACATCGCTTTGGTCGGCTTCATGGGTGCCGGCAAGTCGACCCTCGGCGCGGCGCTTGCCGAGAAGCTCGGTCGGGCGTTCGTCGACGTCGACAGCGAGATCGAGCGCGAGCAGCCGATCGCGCGGATCTTCGAGACCGGCGGTGAAGCTGCCTTCCGGCTGCGCGAGTCGACGCACGCGCTCGACGCACTGCGCTCGGGCACGCCGGCGGTGATCGCGCTGGGTGGCGGCGCGGTCGGAACAGATGAGATCCGGTCGGCGCTGCGAGAGCGCGCCGTGACGATCCTCGTCGAGATCGACGCCGAGGAGGCGTGGCGCCGCGTCGGCGGTGACCGTCCGCTCGCGCAGGACGAGGCCGCGTTCCGGACTCTGTACGAGCAGCGGCAGCCGCTCTACGACAGGGCCGCGGATGCGCGCACCCAGGATCTCGAAGGAGCCGTGCTCGCCGCGGGCGGCGTCCACGTCGAGTTCGGCGCGCTCGAGCGCCTCGGCGACCTCGTTCCCGGCGACGGGCCGGTCGAGATCGTGAGCGACGCGCGAGTCGCAGGGATCCATGGCATGGACACGCAGCTTGCGCTCGGCGCTCGCGCCCGCGCGATGCACGAGCTCGCCCCGGGGGAGATGGCGAAGACAGTCGAGTCGATCGAGGCGCTCTGGCACGCGCTGCGGCTCGAGCGCGGCGGGACTCTCGTCGCTCTCGGTGGCGGCTGCACGACCGACGTCGCCGGCTTCGCCGCCGCGACGTACCTGCGTGGGATCGACTGGGTCGCCGTGCCGACGACGCTCGTCGGCCAGGTGGACGCCGCGATCGGGGGCAAGACCGCGGTCGACCTTCCCGATGCCAAGAACCTCGTCGGCGCCTTCCACTGGCCGGTGCGAACCGTGATCGATCCCGCGACGCTGGAGACCTTGCCGGACGCCGAGCTCGCGAACGGGCGCGCGGAGGTGGTCAAGACGGGGTTGCTCTTGGGTGAGCCGCTCTGGGAGTTGCCTCTCGGCGAGCAGGTGAGACGCTCGGCGGCGTTCAAGACGGCCGTCTGCCTGCGCGACCCCCACGACCGCGGCGAGCGCACGCAGCTCAATCTGGGACATACATTCGCGCATGCGCTCGAGGCAGCTGCGGGGTTCGAGCTGCCACACGGCCGGGCTGTCGCGCTCGGCCTGCTCGCGGCGCTGCGGCTCTCGGGCCTCGACACTGGAGCCGTCGAGCAGGAGTTGCGGCCGGAGCCCGTGCGCGTCAATCGGGACGAAGCCTGGGCTGCGCTCGCGCGCGACAAGAAGGTCGTCGGCGGCGTGCCGCAACTCGTGCTGCTGGAGGCGCTCGGCCGGCCGAGGCTCGGCGTCGAGCTGCCGGCGGCCGAGGTGCGAGCAGCGCTCGACTCGCTGATCGCTGGATAGAGTCCCCCTCCGGTGCGCATCGCCGTCCTCAACGGAGTCAACCTCGACGTGCTCGACCGGCGCGACGCCGTCCATTACGGCGGTCTCACCCTGGCCGACCTCGAGAGCCGCATCTACGCGTGGTCGAAGGAGTTCGTCTGCACGACCAGATGTCGCCAGACGAACCACGAGGGCCAGTTCGTCGACTGGTGTCACGACGCGCTCGACTGGGCTGACGGCGTGATCCTCAACCCCGGTGCGTGGTCGCACTACAGCTATGCAATCCGCGACGCCGTCGAGCTCTTCAAGGTTCCCGTGGTCGAGGTGCATCTCTCCAAGATCGAGGGGCGGGAGGAGTGGAGGCGCGTGTCGGTGATCGGTGACCTGGCGACGAAGCGCGTCTCCGGTGAGGGGCCCGAGGGCTACCGAACGGCGATTGCGTTTCTGGCCGGTCTCGAATGAGCCGAATCGAACGGCTGGCCGCGCTCCTCGACGAGCCGCTGCTGGTTACGAGCGGTGTCAACGTCCGCTACCTCACCGGCCTCTCGAGCTCGAATGCCGCGCTACTCGTCGACTCCGGCGGCGAGGCGACGCTGTTCACGGACTTCCGCTACGCGCAGAAGGCCAAGGACCTCGACGGGGTCCGCTTCGAGCAGACGGCGCGTGCGGTGATCAGCGACCTCGCGACCAGGCTCGCGGGCCGGACGGTCGGAATCGAGGCGCACGTGCTCACGGTTGCGAGCCACGAGACGCTGAAGGACGGCGGGGTCGAGACCGTCTCGCGGCAGGGGCTCGTCGAGCGGCTGCGCGCGGTGAAGGAGCCGGCCGAGATCGAGTCGATTCGCAAGGCCGCTGCGATCTCCGACCTGATGTTCGCCGCCCTCGCCGAGGAGCGCTTCACCGGCCGGACGGAGCGCGAGGTGGCCTGGCTCATACGCGCGCTCTTCCACGAATTCGGCTCGTCGGAGCTCGCCTTCGACACGATCGTCGCAGCTGGCGAGAACGGAGCGAGTCCGCACGCGGACGTGCGGGACGTCGAGATCCCCACCGACACGCTCGTCACCGTCGACGCAGGTTGTCGCATCGACGGCTACGCGTCCGACTGCACGCGCACCTTCGCGACGGGCGAGCTGCCCGACGAGCTCGCACGCGCCTACGAGGTGTGCCTCGAAGCTCAGCTCGCCGGCCTCGCGGCGTTCGCGCCCGGCGTCAGCGGTCGTGACGTGGACGCAGCCGCGCGTGAGGTGATCGCGGCCGCCGGCTGGGGCGAGCAGTTCGGGCACGGGCTCGGCCACGGGATCGGGCTCGAAGTGCACGAAGCGCCGACCGTGCGCGCAGAGTCGACCGACACGCTCGAGGCCGGCAATGTCGTCAGCTGCGAGCCGGGTATCTACCTCCCCGGCCTCGGCGGTGTGCGGATCGAGGACATGGTGCTCGTGACCGACGACGGCGGGGAACGCCTGACCGAGGCGCCGAAGGAGCTGAGGACGGTCCGGTAACCTCCCCCGCCGTGGCAGAGGTCGTCTCAACCAACGAGTTCAAGACCGGGATGCACATCGAGCTCGAGGGCTCGGTCTGGCGGATCGTCGACTTCCAGCACGTCAAGCCCGGCAAGGGCGGTGCGTTCGTGCGCACGAAGGTGAAGAGCATCAACTCGGGCTCGGTCGTCGACAAGACGTTTCGGGCGGGAGAGAAGTTCCCGCGCGTCTACACCGAGGTCAAGAACATGCAGTACCTCTACGACTCGGGCGACGAGGTCGTGTTCATGGACGAGCAGACCTACGAGCAGCTCTCGCTGCCGCACGCGACGCTCGAGGCCGAGCTGCCCTACATGCAGCCCTCGACGCCGGTGCAGCTCCTCTTCGTCGGCGGTCAGCCGAGCGGCGTCCAGCTGCCGTCCTCGCTCGAGCTCGCCGTCACGGACACCGAGCCCGGCGTGAAGGGCGACACGGTCTCGAACGTGACGAAGCCGGCGACGCTCGAGACCGGCGCCGTCGTCCAGGTGCCGCTCTTCGTGAACGTGGGGGACCGGATCAAGGTCGACCCCCGCGAAGGCCGCTACATCTCGCGCGCCTGACGCCCCGGGCGGGCGGCTCCCGCCGGGCAAAGCCCGCTCCGCCGCCCTCTCGCCGCTCGCGGCGCTCCGACCGGCGGTCCGTGCTCGCGCACTGTTCCACCGCTCTGCGCACCGTGAGCGACGAGCCGGGGCGCCAGGCGGGCCGGTGCGAAGCACTTTGTATTTCTGAAACACAAGGGGGCCGCGCGCCGCATGGTTATGCGGGCGAGGGTGGGCTTGTGTTTCTGAAACACAAAGTCTCACGGCCCGCCACTCGGTAGGCTGCCGCTCGTGCCGCGCCTCATCGACACCACTATCCGCCTGCTCTCGCAGGAGCCGCTCGCCGGCAAGGTTCCCACCGGGGAGCTGCTCGGGATCGCCGAGGTGCTCGACAAGGCCGGCTTCGCGTGCCTCGAGGTCTCGGGCGGCGGCGTCTTCGACACCGCGGTCAGGCGCGGCGTCGAGAGCCCGTGGGAGCGGATTCGCGCCCTGAAGAGCCGAACGACCACGCCACTCGGTCTTGCGCTGCGCGGCCGCTTTCTCGTCGGATCGCGGCCCGTCGGCACGGATTTCGTGCGCCGCTTCGTCTCGTCGGCGGCCGAGAACGGCGTCGACGTCTTCCGCCTGCACGATCCGCTCAACGACGTCTCGAACCTGCGCGACCCCGGTGAGGCGATCGTCGACGCCGGCAAGGAGTTCCACGCCGGGCTCGTCTACAGCCCCGGTGATCCGGGCGCGATGGACCAGCTCGTCGAGCAGGCGAAAGAGCTGCCAGACATCAAGGCGACTCGGGCGCTCGTGCACGACCCGAGTGGCGGCCTCGAGCCCCACCAGGCCGCCGACCTCGTCGGACGGGTGAAGGAGGCGTCAGGCCTGCCGGTCGGCTTCTACTGCCAGGGTGCGGGCGGCAGCGGCCTCGCCGACTCGATCGAGGCCGCACGTGCCGGCGCCGACCTGATCGCCTGCGCCATCTATCCGCTCGCGCTCTCGCTCCACCGCGTCGCGGGCGAGTCGCTCGCGTCCGCGCTGGCCGGCATGGGCTTTGACACGGGCGTCGACGTTGCTCGCCTCTGGGAGGCGTCGGACCTCGTCGACGAGCACATCGGCGACGAGATCGTGACGCCGCACGCGCCGCGCCTCGCGGTCCGCGCAGCCGAGTACGACCTGCCGACGGGGCTCGTCGCCGCGCTCGACACCCACCTGCGCGCCCACGCCTCCGGCGATCGCCTGCTCGAGACACTCGAGGAGCTCCAGGCGATCCGCCGCGAGACCGGCTGGCCGCCGCTCGCCGCCCCGATCGGACAGATCCTGGCATCGCAGGCCCTGATCCACGTTCTTTCCGCGCGGCGCTACGGCACGGTCGTCGACGAGTTCCGGGCGCTCGTCCAGGGCGGCTTCGGCCGGCCGCCGGGCTCGATCGACCCGACCGTCGAGCGGGCCGTCGCGCTGCTCTCCGACGGCGTGCCGCTGGAAGACGATCCGCCCACCGCCGAGGATGTGCGCCAGGAGGCCGAGGGTCTTGCGGCGAGCGAGGAAGAGCTCGTCCTGATCGCGCTCTTCGGTGAGGACGCCGAGTCGCTGCTGCGCACGATCCGCGCGCGCCACACTCGCGACGACCGCGGTGAGACGACGCTCGAGGAGACGCGCGAGCAGCGGATTCGCGAGCTCGTCCGGATCGTGCAGGAGAGCGGCGTCGCGGAGGTGGAGATCGAGGACGAAGGGATGCGCGTCTCCGTCCGGCGCGCAGACGAACGCCCCGCGCTCCAGCTCGCGCCGCTCGCCGAAGACGATGAGTCCGAACTGCCGGTCCTCCCGGCGCCGGCGGCCGGCTCGATCCGGGTCGAGTCGCCGATGGTCGGTGTCTTCTATAGGTCGGCCGAGCCTGGCACCCCCGCCTTCGTGGAAGTCGGCGACGTCGTCGCGCCCGGCCAGACGCTTTGCCTACTGGAGGCGATGAAGCTCTTCAACGAGCTGAAGTCCGACGCGGCAGGGCGAGTGGTTGCGATTCACGCGGACAACGGCAAGCCGGTCGAGTTCGGACAGCTCCTGTTCGAGCTCGAGCCGATCGTCGCGCCGCCCGCACTCTGATGTTCCAGAGAGTCCTAGTCGCGAACCGCGGCGAGATCGCCGTCAGGGTGATCCGCGCGATCCACGAGCTCGGCGCCGAGGCGGTCGCTGTCTACTCCACAGCCGACCACGACGCCCTCCACGTTCGGCTCGCCGATCGAGCCGTCTGCATCGGCCCGCCTGCCGCCTCCGAGAGCTATCTGCGGGTCTCGAACGTGATCGCCGCCGCCGAGACGACCGGCTGCGAGGCCGTTCATCCCGGCTACGGCTTCCTCTCCGAGAACCCGGCCTTCGTGCGGGCGTGCGAGGAGAACGATCTCGTCTTCGTCGGGCCCGGCGCGGAGCTGATGGAGCGGATGGGCGACAAGGCCCAGGCGAAAGCAGAGATGAAGGCGGCCGGCGTGCCGCTCGTGCCGGGCACCGAGGGCGGCGCCACGCTCGCCGAGGTGCGCGCTGCGGCGGCCGAGCTCGGCTTCCCGGTTCTGCTGAAGGCGGTGTCCGGCGGCGGCGGCAAGGGGATGCGGCTCGTGCACGGGCCGGACGAGCTCGAGGCTGCCTACTCGACCGCGCGCGTCGAGGCGGAGGCCGCCTTCTCGGACGGGTCGCTCTACCTCGAGAAGGCGCTCGTCCCTGCGCGGCACGTCGAGATTCAGGTGCTCTGCGACAAGGATGGCGGCGTCCTCACGCTCGGGGAGCGCGAATGCTCGATCCAGCGTCGCCATCAGAAGCTGATCGAGGAGTCACCGTCGCCCGCCCTCGATCCGGAGACGCGCGCGGAGATGGAGGCGGCGGCCGAGCGGGCCTGCCGCACGATCGGCTACGAGAGCGCCGGCACGTTCGAGTTCCTGCTCGGAGCCGACGGCACGTTCCATTTCATCGAGCTGAATGCCCGCCTGCAGGTCGAGCATCCGGTCAGCGAGCTCGTGACGGGGATCGACATCGTGCGCCAGCAGTTGCGCATCGCGGCGGGGCAGCCGCTCCCGGTCAGCGGCCGCGCACCGCGACGGGGGCACGCGATCGAGGTCCGTCTCAATGCAGAGGACCCGACTCGCGGCTTCGCGCCCGCTCCGGGGACGATCGAGCGCTTCCGACCCGCGCTCGGGCCGGGTGTCAGAATCGACACGCACCTCGAGGAAGGCTCGACGATCTCTCCCTACTACGACTCGCTGATCGCGAAGCTCGTCGTGTGGGCCGAGGACCGGCCGGCGGCGATCGCGCGCGGCGTGCGGGCGCTCGGCGAGATCGAGCTCGTCGGCGTCCCGACGACACGCGAGCTCGCACTCGACATCCTGCGCTCCGACGAGTTCGGGAGCGGCGAATACTCGACGAGCTTTCTCGAGGAGATGGAGGGCCGACTGCCCGCGCTTGCCGGGGCGGAGCTGTCGTGAGCCGCGACGGGCACACGATCCACGGTCCGGCCGGAACGATCCGGATCGACGGCGACGCGCTCTCCGCGCTCGTGATCGCAGCCGCGGAGCTCGTCGACGGCGCGCGCGTCCGACGGCCGCGACGCGGACTTGACATAGCGGTGACGGACGGCAAGGTGCGAGTCGAGCTGGAGCTCGCCGTACGCTACGGGACGGTGCTGCCGGGCCTCGGACGAGAGGTGCAGGTCAGCGTGGCGGGTGCTCTGCGCGACTCGGCCGGACTCATCGTCGAAGGCATCGACGTCTCGATCGAGGAGCTGGACGGATGACCGCCGGCCGCAGACAGGCCAGGCGCACGGCGCTCTTCCTGCTCTACCAGTGGGATCTCACCGGCCAGCCCCTGACCGCCCTCTACGAAGGCGAGCCGGACGCGTTCGCGCTCGGTCTCGCCGAGGCCGTCTCGGCGCGGGCCGAGGAGCTCGACCGCCGCATCACCGAAACCGCCGAAGGCTGGACCGCCGACCGTCTGGGTACGCTCGAACGGAACATTTTGCGGATCGGGATCCACGAGCTCGAGGAGGAGAGCGTGCCGCCGGAGGTGGCGATGAACGAGGCCGTTGTCCTCGCGAAGCGCTACGCGTCGGAGGACGCAGGAAGGCTCGTGAACGGGATCCTGGCGAGGGTCGCGCGAGAGAAGGGACAGGAGGTTGCATGAGCGGAACCGCAGATGAAGCTCTTGGGCGTGCCGAGGAGCTGCTCGAACGGCTGAAGGCGACGCGCGACGAGCTGGAGCGGCTTGCTGCAGCGGAGGATGCCGAGTCGGCCGTCGAGGTGCTGACGGAGCTGGCAGACCTGGCCAAGGAGGTCGAGGCGGAGCTCGCGAAGGCTCGAGCGAGAGCCGATGCCCCGCAGCCCTGACGAGCTGCGCCAGCTGGTCGAGGGCTACCTCGCCGAGCTCGCGTTCATGCCGGAGCTCGGGGGTCTCGAGGAGGCGCTCCGCTATCCGCTCGAATCGGGCGGAAAGCGCGTGCGGCCGGTCATCGCGCTGGCGGTGGGCGAGGCGGCCGGTGCGGTCGCCGAGCACTGCCTGCCCGCGGCTGCCGCTGTCGAGCTCGTTCACACCTTCTCGCTCGTCCACGACGACCTGCCGGCGATGGACGATGACGACGAGCGGCGCGGCCGCCCGTCGGTGCACATCGCATTCGACGAGGCGACGGCGCTCCTCGCGGGCGACGCGCTGCTCGCTGAGGCGTTCCGGCTTGCGCTTTCCTACCCGACGCCGATGGTCGGCCGCGAGCTCGTGCAGGCGACGCTCGGCATCATCGGCGGCCAGCACCGCGACGTGTCAGGCGACACGGCAGACCTCGCGTCGCTGCACCGGCTGAAGACGGGAGCGCTGTTCGCCGCCTCGGTCGGGGTCGCGCTCTGGGTGGCGGAGGTGCCGGAAGGCGAGCAGCCGGTCTGGCGCGCATTCGGCGACGAGCTCGGCCTCCTCTTTCAGATCGTGGACGACCTGCTCGACGGCGACGGTTACGCGGCGACGCACGGCGTGGACGAGGCCAGGCGGCTGGCCGATGAGGCCGCGGAGCGCGCGTCGGAGCGGTTGGTGCCGATCCCCGCGGACACGGCTGTGCTCGCCGAGATCGTCGCAAGCCTTGCCGCGCGAACGGCGTAAGCTCCCGTCATGGAGCAGCGGCTGAGCCTCGTCACGCTCGGCGTCCGCGATCTCGCCCGCTCGCGCGCCTTCTACGAGGCGCTCGGCTGGACAACCGGCGCCGCGCCGGAGGACGACGTCGTCTTCTTCCAGGTTGGCGGAATGATCGTCGCGCTCTGGGGCCGCGAGCAGCTGGCAGAGGACAGCGGCGTCGAGGACAGCGGTGGGTGGGGCGGCGTCACGCTGGCGCACAACGTCCGCTCGCCCGCCGAGGTCGACGGCGTCATCGCCGAGGCGGAGGCCGCCGGCGCCACGATCCCGCGCCAGGGCGCCGAGACGTTCTGGGGCGGCTACTCAGGTGTCTTCGTCGACCCCGACGGCCATCCGTGGGAGGTCGCCCACAACCCGCACTGGACGATCGCCGTCGCCGGCGCCGTCACCCTGGCCTAGTAACAGACTGTTACTAGGTTCGAATCGGGCACGGTGCGGTGACAGTTCCGTGACGGGTGGTCGGCGAGACTTGATGCGTAGCTTCACAGGCACCTCGAATCGGCGCGACCCTCCTCGCAGGGATCGAGCGGCTGGACGATGACGCCGTTCCGATCGCCGAGGTCAATCGGCGCGTTGGCCTTCTAGCAAGCCATCTTGGCCTCGTCAGGCCAAGCTACGAGCAGATCCGTGTCCTGGTCCACGAACATCGCCGGCGCGGGCTCGCGCCGAGCGCAGGTCAGATCCTCCTCGACGTCGCCGCGAGGTCGCGACCGCCCGAGGCGCTGCTCGAGCTGCTCGGGGGAGCCAAGTAACAGACTGTTACTTGGCGTTGTCGAGCTCTGGGGCGAGCAGGTCGAGCAGCAGGCCGTCGCGCCAGACACCGTCCGGGTCGAGCCAGTGCTGGCGCATGATCCCCACCCGCTTGAAGCCGACCTTCTCGTAGCACCGGATCGCGCGCTCGTTGTCCGCGGCGGGGTCGATCGTCAGGCGGTGGTGGCCGAGGTCCTCGATGAGGTACCGCGCCATCGTGCGCACCGCGTCCGTGCCGAGTCCGCGACCGTGGTAAGGCGCGCCGAGAAAGAGGTCGATGCCCGCGTGCCGGTACTCCGGCTCGGTCTCTTCCCAGTGCTGGATCAGCCCTGCGACCTCGCCGTCGACGACGATCGCGAAGCTCGCGACATCCTTCTCCTCGCCACGCGCCTTCTCGCCGGCGTCCTCCGCGGTCAGCCCCTGCCACCAGCGGGCGACCTCCGAATGGGAGCCGAGCTCGACGATGCGATCGACGTCCGCCTCCGCCAGCGGCCGCAGCACAACGCGATCTCCACGCAGTTCCATGACGGTCCTGTAACACATCCGGCGACTACCCTTCGACCGTGAAGAAGCGCCTCGATGTCCTGCTCGTCGAACGCGGGCTGGCGGAGAGCCGGGCGCAGGCCCAGGCGCTCGTGCTCGCCGGGCTCGTGCCCGGCTACGACAAGCCGGGCCACCAGGTGCCGGAGGGAGTCGAGCTGACCGTCGACCGGCCGCCCCGGTTCGTCTCTCGCGGCGGCGAGAAGCTCGCGAACGCCCTGGAGCAGCTCGAGGTCGAGCTCGACGGCCGCGACGCGATCGACGTCGGCGCCTCCACCGGCGGGTTCACCGACTGCCTGCTCCAGAACGGCGTCGCCCGTGTGATCGCGGTCGACGTCGGCTACGGCCAGCTGCATCCGAAGCTCCGGAACGACCCGCGCGTCACGGTGCTGGAGCGGACGAATGCACGGACTCTCGGCGAGCTGCCGTTTCGTCCCGACCTGCTCGTCTGCGACGTCTCCTTCATCAGCGTCCGGCTCGTGCTGCCGCCGGTCCTGGAGTTGATGGAGCCGGGCTGGGATGCGCTCGTCATGGTGAAGCCGCAGTTCGAGGCCGGCAAGGGCGAGGTGGGAAAGGGAGGTGTCGTCCGCGACGCCGAGATCCACCGGCGCGTCCTGCGCGAGGTGGTCGAAGCGGGCGTCGGCTGGGGTGCGACGGCGGTCGGCGTCGTAGACTCCGGACTGCCCGGCCCGAAGGGCAACCGCGAGTTCTTTCTCCACCTGATCAACCGCGACGACCCCGTGCTCCTGGATGACATCGACGACCGGATCCGTGACGCAGTCGGCTAAGGCCGTAAAGCGGGCGGCCGTCGTCACGCACGGCAAGCCGCAGACGATCGGTCCCGCGCTGGCCCGGCTCACGACCGTTGCGCGCGAGGCGGGGGTCGAGCTGCGCATGGGGGAGGAGGAGGCAGAGAAGCACGGCCTCGACCCCGAGAACGAAAACGGGAACGACATCGACATCGCGGTCGTGCTCGGCGGCGACGGCACGATGCTGCGGGCGCTCGCCCGCTTCCTCGGCACCGACGTGCCCGTGATCGGCGTCAACTTCGGCACCGTCGGCTTTCTCTCCTCGATCACGCGGGACGGGCTCGAAGCGGGGCTGGCGCGTGTCTTCGCCGGCGAGTACCGCGTCGAGGAGCTCCCGACACTCGATGTCGAAGTCGGGGAGGAGCGGCGGGTTGCCGTCAACGATCTCGTCGTGGCAAGCGCTGACGTCGGCCGGATGATCCGGCTCGAATGGGCGGTCGGTGGCGAGGCGCTGGGCAAGCTCGGTTGCGACGGGATGGTCTGTTCGACGCCGCCCGGCTCGACCGGCTACAACTTCTCGAACGGCGGCCCCGTGCTCGTCTGGGGCCTGGACGCGATGGCCGTCACCTTCGTCGCGCCGCACTCGCTCAATGCGCGCCCGCTGGTCGTGCCGCGTGGGGCCGAGTTGATCGTCTGGAACCGGACGCCGGATGTCCCCGCGACCGCGCTCGTCGACGGGCATCGCGTCGCCGACCTGCCCCCCGGCGGCCGCGCCGTGGCGCGCGTCGGCGCGCAACGCTCGCTCCTCGCGACGCTCCCCGAGGTGACGTTCTTCAGCCGCTACCGCCGCGCCTTTGCTTCGTAGCCTGCGGATCGAGAATCTCGTCCTCGTGCAGGAGGGAGAGCTGGCGCCGGCCGAAGGACTGACGGCGATCACGGGCGAGACGGGTGCCGGGAAGACGATCCTCGCCCAGGCGATCGGGCTCCTGCTCGGCGCGAAGGGCGACGCGGGGGCGATCGGCGCTGCCGCCGGGGAGGCATACGTCGAGGCGGAGCTCGACTTGCCGGAGGGATTCCTCGAGGACGAGGAGCTCGCGGCACTCGCCGAGCTCGCACCGGAGGACGAACCCGGCCTCGTCCTCGCGCGCCGGGTGTTCGCCGACGGGCGCACGCGCGCCTACGCGTGGGGGCGTGCCGTCGCGCGCGAGGATCTCGCCGCCGCCGCCGAGCGGCTGATCGCGATGTCCGGCCAGTTCGAGCAGCGGCGGCTCGCCCGGCCGTCCTACCAGCTCGATGTGCTCGACTCGTTCTGCGGCGAGGAGCAGCTTCGGCGCCGCCGGGAGGCGCGGATCGCCTGGCGCGAGCTCGCCGCCGCCCGGAGGCGGCACGACGAGCTGACTCGCGGGGCCGCAGCAGAGGAGGCGCGCCTGCACGAGCTGACCGCGCTTGCGGAGGCGACGGAGGGGTTCGAGCCGGGAATGGAAGACGAGCTCCGGGCCGAGCGAGAGCGGCTTCGCCACGTGACCGAGCTCGCCGAAGGAGCGCTGCACGCGGCCGAGGCGCTTGCGCCCGAGGACGGGGAGGGCGCCGCGGCGCTCACCGCGGCCGCCGAGCGCTCTCTCGCGCCGCTCGAGCGACTGGCGCCGGAGCTGGCCCGCGCCGGCGAGGAGCTTCGGGAGGTGGAGCTGCGACTACGCGGGCTCGGCTCGGACCTGCGCGGCTTTCTCGCCTCGCTCGAGGCAGAGCCGGACCGGGTGGAGCACGTCGAGAGCGAGCTCGAGCGGATCTCCGACGCGCGCCGGCGTTTCGGAGCGGCCGACTACGACGACCTACTGGCGCGCGCCGCAGCAGCCCGGGACGAGCTCGAGGCGCTGGCAGGCGGGCTCGACCCCGTCGCAGCCGCGGCGGAGGTGCTCGCCGCCGCAGAGGAGAAGATGGAGGAGCTCGCCGCAGGCCTCCGTGCCGCACGCGAGGCCGCCGCCGAGCCGTTCGCGGCCGCGGTCGCAGACGAGCTGCGCGGCGTCGGCATGGGCGACGGCGAGTTCCGCGTCGAGCTGCGCGAGCGCGATCCTGGTCCGTCCGGTGTCGACGAGTCCGTCTTCCTGATCCGTCCGAACGCGGGCCTTCCCTTCGGACCGGTCGCGGACACCGCCTCGGGCGGCGAGTTGTCGCGCGTCGCGCTCGCAATCGCCGCCGTCGCCGGCGGCGAGACACTGGTCTTCGACGAGATCGACGCCGGCATCGGCGGCGAGACGGCGCACGCCGTGGCTGCGACCCTCAAGCGGCTGGCGGAGCGCGCCCAGGTGATCGCGATCACCCACCTCCCACAGATCGCGAGCGTCGCCGACGCCCACTACCGGGTGGAGAAGATTCCGGGCGACCCGACCCACACTCGGATCGAAAGGCTCGACGACGCGCAGCGCCGCGACGAGCTCGAGCGCATGCTCGGCGGCCGAGAGTTCATCTCGACGCTGAAATGACCAATTCGGGATGAGCTCTCTCGTCGAACACACCGGTACCGCGCGGCTCGGCAAGCGGACCAAAGAGCTCGTCCGCCGGCTGCATCCCGACGACATCGCGATCATCGACCACACTGACCTCGACCGCGTCTCGGCCGAGGAGCTCGTGGAGTCGGGCGTCCGCGTCGTCGTCAACGTGGCGCCCTCGCACTCCGGCCGCTACCCGAACCCCGGGCCGCTCCTCCTCGTCCGCGGGGGCGTCCGCCTGATCGACGTGACGGGCGCTGAGCTCTTCGAAGAGATCTCCGACGGCGAGCGGCTCACCGTCCGCGGTGGGAGTCTGTTCAGGAACGGGACGTGTGTCGCCACGGGCCGGAGCCTGGAGGAGCGCGAGCTCGTGGGCGCGCTCGCAGCGCAACAGAGTCGCGTCACGGAGGCGCTCCAGGAGTTCGCGGACAACACGATGCGCTATCTGCGGGAGGAGGGTCGTCTGCTCGCGGAGGGGATCGACTTCCCCGTGCTGAAGACGGGCTTCCGCGACCGTCATGCCCTCGTCGTCGCGCGCGGCCCCGGCCACAAGCGGGATCTCAGGATCGTCCGGCCCTATGTCCGCGACTTCAAGCCTGTGCTCGTGGCCGTCGACGGTGGCGCGGAAGCGTTGCTGGAGGAAGGCTGGAAGCCGGACGTGATCGTGGGCGACATGGACTCGGTGACCGACGACACGCTTCGGTGCGGGGCCGAGATCCTCGTCCACGCCTACCGGGAGGGGCACGCTCCGGGCGAGGAGCGCCTGCGCCGCCTCGGTGTTCCCTTCCAGACCGTCGCGGCGCCCGGCATCTCCGAGGACATCGCCCTGCTGCTCGCCCACGACAAGGGCGCCGAGTTGATCGTCGCGGTCGGCACGCACTTCAACCTCGTCGAGTTCCTCGAGCGCAGCCGCGCCGGCATGTCGTCGACCTTCGTGACGCGGCTGAAGGTGGGCGAGATCCTGGTGGATGCGAAGGGAGTCTCCCGCCTCGTCAGCCGCCGGATCGGCGTCTGGCCGCTCGTCCTCTTCGGCCTAGCCGCACTCGCCGCGCTGGTCGTCGCGGTGCTCGCGTCACCGGCGTTGCGGAACCTCCTCGGTCTAGGCTGACAGCGTGTTCGATCTGCGCTACCACGTCGCGTCGCTCGCGGCCGTGTTCCTGATGCTCGTCGTCGGGATCCTGATCGGCGTCGGCATCTCCGGCCGCGGCTTCGTCGACGACGCCGAGCGCGACCGCCTCAACGGCAGAATCGCCGACCTCCAGAGTCAGGTCGACGCCGCCAAGGCGAACTCGGACGACCTCCAGCGCCGGCAGGACGCCGCTGCGCAATTCGTTGCGAGCGCGTATCCCGTGCTTGCCGGAGGGCGCCTGGCCGGCAAGCGGATCGGCGTCGTCGTGCTCGGGCCGGTGGAGCAGGATTCGCTGCCGTTCGTCGAGCGCGCAATCGAGGACGACGCGGGCGGCCGGATCGTGCGCATGCGGGCGATCATGCTCCCGCTCCGGGTGGACGCGGTCGAGTCGACGCTGACGTCGAAGCGCGAGCTCGCCGGCTACGTCGGCGAGGAGCAGCTCGGCAACCTGGGCCGCGATCTCGGCCGCGAGCTCGCCGCCGGCCGCGAGACGCCGCTCTGGGGGGCGCTCGAAGGCGAGATCGTGGAAGAGCGCTCGGGCAACTTCGCCGACCCGGTCGACGGCGTGGTCGTGATCCGTTCCACCGAGCCTCAGAAGGGTGGCACCTCGCGCTTCCTCGCCGGCCTCTACCAGGGCCTGAACAGCACAGGCATCCCCGTCGTCGGAGTCGAGCCGACCCGTGTCGAGCAGAGCGCGATCCCGGTCTTCCAGCGGCACGGCCTCTCGACGGTGGACGGTATCGACGACGAGCTCGGGCAGCTCGCGCTCGTCCTCCTCCTCGCGGGCGCCGACCCCGGCGACTATGGCGTGCGCGACACGGCGAAGAGGGGGATCTTGCCGCCGATCGAGCCCCTTCCCGCGCCGAGTGGCTGAGCACCTCACGATCCTGATTGCGGCGCGCGACGAGGAGTCGCGGATCGGGACGACAATCACCGAGCTGAAACGGCAGTTCCCGGCTGCAGAGGTGATCGTCGCCGACGACGGTTCCCGCGACGCGACTGCAGCGGTCGCGTCCGAGGCGGGAGCGCACGTGCTCAGGCTCCCGCACCGGGGGAAGGGCCAGGCGTTGACGCTGGCCGAGCGCGCAGCACCCGCCGGCGCGATCCTGCTCTGCGACGCAGACCTGCGCGGCGATCTCACACCTCTGCTCGGCGGGGACAGCGACCTGACGATCGCGTCGTTCGCACGCAAGGACGGCGGCGGCTTCGGGATCGCGAAGGAAGCGGCGCGGCGGCTGATCGAGCTCGCGTCCGGTTACTCCGCGCAAGAGCCGCTCTCGGGCCAGCGGCACCTGACGCAGAGGGCGCGCGACGCCGTCTTCCCGCTCGCGGCCGGTTTCGGCTGTGAGTCTGCGATGACCGCGGACGCCATGAACGCGAAGCTCGCCCTCGGCGAGATGGATCTCCCGCTCGAGCACCGGGCGACCGGGCGCGACGTGGGCGGCTTCGTGCACCGAGGCCGCCAGCTCCGGGACATCCTCCTCGCCTTCGGCCCGCAGGGGCGGAACCACCGCGGGCTGCGGCTGCCGCTCGTCGGCTGGGTCGTGGCGATGGCACAGCCCCAGGTCGCGCCGGTGGCAGCCATCGGCGTCATCGACGACCTCTGGAGCGGGGAGGAGCGCGGCTTCCGCAAGCACCTGCGCTCGGGCCGGACGACCGGCGTCCTCAAGCTCCTCGGGATCCCGGGCTACGCGCTCCTGCGCACCCGCTCGGTCTCCGGCGCGATCCTCGTCGGCCTCGCCGCGAACCTGCTCAACCAGCTCGACACGAAGCCCGGGCGCGCATTGAAGGCCTACCTGGCCGCGTCCATTCCGCTCGGCGCGCCGAAGGGGATGGCCGTCCTGCTCCTTCCCTACGATCTTCGCGAGATGGCGATGCTCGGTGATTCCGGATCGAATGCGCTCGGCGCCGTGCTAGGTTTACGGTCCGTGAGCAAGTTCACGGAGAGGCAGCGCTGGAGCGCGATTGCGGCGCTCGCGGGCCTCACCCTCCTCGGAGAGCGTCGCTCGCTCGGTGCGTTGATCGAGAGGACGCCGGTGTTTCGAACGCTCGACGCCTGGGGGAGGCAGAAGACATGAGCAAGAGCGGAGAGCCCGAGACCAAGTACATCTTCGTCACAGGCGGGGTCGTCTCGGCGCTCGGAAAGGGGATCGTCGCGGCCTCGCTCGGGCGGTTGCTGAAGGAGCGCGGCCTGCGCGTCCAGGCGCAGAAGTTCGACCCGTACCTGAACGTCGACCCCGGCACGATGAGCCCTTTCCAGCACGGCGAGGTGTTCGTGACCGAGGACGGCGCCGAGACCGACCTCGACATCGGGCACTACGAGCGCTTCATCGACGAGAACCTCTCGCGCAACGCGAGCCACAGCGCCGGTGCGATCTGGGACGCGGTCCTGCGCAAGGAGCGGAAGGGCGAGTTCCTCGGCGCCACCGTGCAGGTGATTCCCCACATCACGAACGAGATCAAGCTGCGCATCAAGCGCGCGGCGAAGGCGGCGCCGGCCGACGTCGTCATCTCGGAGATCGGCGGCACCGTCGGCGACATCGAGTCGCTGCCGTTCCTCGAGGCGATCCGCCAGTTCAGGCGCGAGGTCGGCCCCGAGAACGTGCTCTACCTCCATTGCACGCTCGTCCCGTTCATCGAGGCGGCCGGCGAGCTGAAGACGAAGCCGACGCAGCACTCGGTGAACGAGCTCAGGCGGATCGGTATCCACCCGGACATCATCGTCTGCCGCTCCCACGAGGAGCTCTCGCAGGACATCAAGGACAAGATCGCCCTCTTCGCCGACGTCGATGTCCGCTCGGTCGTCGCGGCGCCGGACGTCCCGGACGTCTACCTCGTGCCGGCCGTGCTGCGGGACGAGGGTCTGGACGAGCTCGTCTGCGAGCAGCTCGGCATCGGCGCGCCGCGGGCAGGCCTCGGCGAGTGGCAAGAGGTGATCGACCGGATCGGCGAGCCGCGGGAGCCGGTGACGATCGCGCTCGTCGGCAAGTACGTGAAGCTCCACGACGCGTACCTCTCGGTCCACGAGGCGCTGAAGCACGCCGGCGTTCACCAGGGTGCGGCTGTGCGCGTGCAGTGGGTCGACGCAGAGAACATGTCGTACGAGGAGACGGCCGAGCTGCTCGAGCAGGTCGACGGCGTGCTCGTCCCGGGCGGCTTCGGCTCGCGCGGGTGGGAGGGGAAGATCCTTGCCTGCCAGGTCGCGCGTGAGCGCGGCATCCCGTACCTCGGCATCTGCCTCGGCATGCACGTCGCCGTGTCCGAGTTCGCCCGCAACGTCGCCGGGCTCGACGGCGCGAACTCGACCGAGATGGATCCGGAGACGCCCCACCCGGTGATCGACCTGCTCCCCGAGCAGAAGGAGATCGAGGATCTCGGTGGCACGATGCGCCTCGGCGCACAGGCAGTCGAGGTGGCCGAGGGGACCCGAACGCGTGAGGCCTACGGCGACGCCGTCGTCCACGAACGCCACCGCCACCGGTACGAGGTCAACAACCAGTACCGGCAGCAGCTGATCGACGCCGGCCTGGTCGTCTCGGGGACGTTCCAGGAGGGACGGCTCGTGGAGGTCGTCGAGCTGCCGGACCATCCCTGGTTCGTCGCCAGTCAGTTCCACCCGGAGTTCAAGTCGCGTCCCACGCGTCCCGCGCCGCTCTTCCGGGAGTTCGTCGGCGCCGCCATGGACCGAGCCCGGTCTCGCACCGGGCTAGCTCACTCGGCGGGCCAGCACGTGCCGATGTAGACCAGCATCCCGCCGACGGTCGTCTGCGAGGCGCGGAAGTGCATCTCGATCTCGGACCCGTCGCTCCGGCGCAGCCGCGTCAGCCCGGCTTGTGAGCCCGTGCGCCGCATCTCGCTGTAGTTGGCCTCGGCCTCCGGATCGACGGCCACCTCCGACACGTGCAGGTCGAGGAGCTCCGACCTCGTGTAGCCCAGCAGCTCGCAGGCGAAGGCGTTGACCGCCAGGTAGCGCCCGTCGTCGTCCGCAACGAAGACCGCTACGGGACCGTGCTCGAGCGCCTCGCCGACGAGGCTCTTCTGCACGAGCTCATGGGTGACGGCACTGGCCACGCACCAACATTGTAGAAGATATGCATAGGTTAGCGAAGGATTTTCAGCACTTCGGCTAGGTCTAGGATCGAGACCCAGATGTCCTCGACGCTCGAACTCTTCACGGAGCTGTGCGCAATCCCCAGTCCACCGGGGAACGAGCGCGCGGTCACCGATCGCGTCGTCGCCGAGTTGCGCTCCCTCGGCGTGGAGGTGGAGGAGGACGATGCGGGCGCGCGTATCGATTCGAATGCAGGCAACCTCCTGTGCCGCCTCCCGGGCCGAATGGACGGCGGGACGCCGATCTTTCTCTGTGCACACCTCGACACCGTGCCGCCGCAGGGCGGGCTCGAGCCCGTCGTCACGGATGGCGTCGTCAGAAATGCGGCTGGGACGATCCTCGGGGCGGACAACAAGTCGGCCGTCGTGGCGATGATCGAAGCGGCACGGAGGATCGTCTCCGAGCAGACGCCACACGCGGGCATCGAGCTGCTGTTCACGCAGAAGGAGGAGGTCGGCCTACTCGGAGCCGGCGCGTTCGACCATACGAAGCTGGAGGCCGAGCTGGGCTTCGTCTACGACCAGGCGGCGCCCATCGGCAACGTGATCTTGGGCGCGCCCTACCAGCGCTCGCTGCTCGTGCGCTTCCACGGGCGGCCCGCTCACTCGGGGATGGTCCCGGAGGAGGGCCGCTCCGCCATCGCCGCCGCTGCGCGCGCCGTCGCAGACCTGCGACTCGGCCGGCTCGACGACGAGACCACCGCGAACGTCGGCACGATCACGGGCGGCAGCGCCCGGAACATCGTCCCGGAGTGGTGCGAGCTCGAGGCCGAGGCTCGCTCGCATGATGCGCGCAAGCTCGCCGACCTCGTCCAGGAGATGCTCGACACGTTCGCCTTCGCCGCCAGCGTCACCGAGTGCACGCTCGAGACCGAGGTGAGCGAGACCTACCAGGGCTACCGGTTCAACGAGAGCGATCCGATCGTCCGCCTCGCGGCCACCGCGCTCGAGGCATGTGGCTACGCCGTCGTGCCCGCGCTCACCGGCGGCGGCGCCGACGCGAACGTGTTCAACACCCGCGGTCTCCCGTGTCTCAACCTCGCGAACGGGATGGCTGAGATCCACACCGCCGAGGAGCACATCGCGGTGGACGATCTGGACGCAATGGTCGAAGTGACGCTGGCCCTGGTCGACGCCGCCCGAGATGCCACTCAGCCTTAGACGCGGGACTGTCACCGCAATCGCGGAGCGACACCATGGCCTCGTTCGGCTGGAGGTCGACGGGATCGCAAGTGTCGCCTACCCGAGGCTGACGGGCGATGTCGAGGTCGGCGACGAGGTGCTCGTGAACGAGCAGGCGCGGCTGCTGGAGCTCGGGTCGGGTGGGTTCGACGTCCTGTACGCCAACCTGACGCGCGGCCTGGGGCTCGAGATCGAGGAAGGTGCGCACGTCATGGCCCTCCCGTACACGCCTGGGCAACTAGCGATCCATCGGGCCGAGGAGGACGGGCCGCTGCCCGGGTCCCTCGCAGGGATCCCGGTGGTGCTCTGCACGCTCCATAGCCAGGTTGCGCCGGTGTGCGCGGCGCTGTTCGGCAGGCGTGTGGCCTACGTCCAGATCCAGGGCGGCGCACTGCCCGTCTCCCTCTCCGACACCGTGCGGACCCTGAAGGAGCGCGGGCTCCTCGGCACAGCGATCGCGGTCGCGCCGTGCCTGGACGGCGACGCCGACTGCGTCACGGCGGCTGCCGCCTTCGTCCTCGCCAAGCGGGGCGGCTACGACGCGGTCGTCTGCGCCGTCGGCCCCGGGATCGTCGGCACGGGCACGCGGCTCGGGCATGGCGCTCTTTCGGTGGCGGACGCCGCCAACGTCGCGGCGGCGCTCGGAGGGCGTCCGATTCTGACGGTGCGCTCATCCGAGGCGGACGAGCGCGAGCGCCATCGCGGCGTCTCGCATCACACGCAGTCCGTGCTCGATCTATGTCTCGGCGAGGTGGTCGTCGCGTGGCCGGGCGAGGTCGCGACCGACGGTTGGGAGGACGCCTGCGCGGGCCTGCCGCTACGGCACATGGGCCGCGGGCCTGCGGAGGATCCTGCCTTCTTCCGCGCCGCATTCGCTGCGGGCGTCGTCGCCGAGGAGATGCTCGCCTGATGGAGGAGCGGCGCCTGGGGCCGGTCGTCGGGCTCGGCACGTGGAACACGTTCGGAGGTGACGAGGCGCTCGCGCGCGACGTGGTCGGCGCGGCACTGGACGCAGGCAGCCGCTGCTTCGACACCTCGCCGATGTACGGCGCCGCGGAACGGGCTCTCGGCGCCGCGCTCGACGGCCGCCGCGACGAGGCGGCGGTTCTGACGAAGATCTGGACGCCGTCGGTCGAGGAAGCACGATTTCAGTTCGCCAACCAGCTCGAATGGTTCGGCCGCGTCGAGGTCGAGCAGGTGCACAACCTCGTCGCCTGGGAGCAGCACCTTCCCTGGCTCGAAGCCGAGCGCTCGGCTGGCACGATCGGGCGGATCGGCGTCACGCACTACTCGCCGTCGGCATTCGGCGAGCTTGAGCGGGCGCTCCAGACGGGGCGATTCCAGACGGTGCAGGTACCCCTCAACCCGCGCGAGCGGGCTTGCGAGCAGCGCATCCTGCCGCTGGCGCAGGAGCTCGGGGTCGCCGTCGTCGTGATGCGTCCGTTGGGCGAGGGAGCGCTCCTCCGGAACCAACCACCGCCGGAAGACCTCGCGCCACTCGCTGATTTCGGCGTCAGGACATGGCCGCAGGCACTGCTGAAGTGGGCGCTCTCGGACGAGCGTGTGGATCTCGTGATCCCGGCGACGAGGCACCCGGAGCACGCCGTTGAGAACGCCGGCGCCGGCGAACCCCCGTGGTTCGGGCGGGAGGCCCGTGCATACGTGGAAGAGCTCGCACGATGAGAGTCTGGCGTGGGAGACGCTTCTCGGTCCTCGTCGAGGACGGCTACGAGATCGCCGACACTCCCGACGCGGTCGCGATCGTCGCGCTGGATGCCGAGGAGCGTGTCGTGCTCGTCCGCCAGAAACGTGTGGCGACCGGTACGAAGTTGCTCGAGCTTCCGGCAGGGCTTATCGACGAGGGCGAGGAGCCGCTGGCGTCGGCGCGACGCGAGCTGCGCGAGGAGACAGGGCTGCACGGTGGCAGCTGGCGGGAGCTCGCGTCGTTCTGGACGTCGCCCGGCTTCGTCAACGAGCGCGTCACCGTGTTCACGGCACACCGGCTCGAGGAGGGCGAGCCGGAACCGGACGAAGGAGAGGACCTCGAGATCGTCCGCTGGACGCTGCCCGAGGTCGAGGCGCGAGTGCCGGAGCTGGAGGACGCCTCGACCATCATCGGGCTCCTGCTCTACCTGCGTGAGGGTCGCTAGCGGTATCGTTTCGCCGCTCATGCGCATCGGCGTCGCCAAGGAGATCAAGCCTCAGGAGTACCGCGTCGCGCTGACGCCCGCGGGCGCACGTGAGCTCGTCCGGCTCGGGCACGAGGTCGTCGTCGAGACGAACGCCGGCATGGGCAGTCAGTTCGAGGATGCCCAGTACGAGTCCAACGGCGCCCGCATCGCGTCGGTCGACGAGGTCTGGGAGAGCGCCGAGCTCCTGCTGAAGGTGAAGGAGCCGATCGCGGCCGAGTACCGGCAACTCCGACCCGGGCTCGTGCTCTTCACCTATTTGCACATCGCGGCCGACGAGGCGCTCACGCGGGCACTCGTGGAGAGCGGGGTGACGGCCATTGCGTACGAGACCGTCGAGACCAACGACCGCCGGCTGCCGCTTTTGGCGCCGATGAGCGAGGTCGCGGGACGGCTCGCTGCGCAGGCGGGCGCGCACTATCTCGAGCGTCCGAAGGGTGGTCGTGGGCTGCTGCTCGGCGGCGTCGCGGGCGTCGCGCCCGGCAAGGTCGTCGTGATCGGCGGCGGCATCGTCGGCTACAACGCCGCGGTGATCGCGCTCGGCCTCGGCGCTCAGGTGACGATCCTCGACCGTTCGGTCGACCGGATGCGCCACCTCGAGGAGACGCTCCACGGACGTGTCAGCCTCGTGATGTCCTCGACGTTGCAGATCGAGGAGTCGGTGAGCGACGCCGACGTCGTGATCGGGGCCGTGCTGATCCCGGGCGCGCTGGCGCCGAAGCTCTTGACCCGGGAGATGATCGCCGGGATGAAGACCGGCAGCGTCTTCTGCGACGTCGCGATCGACCAGGGTGGCTGCTCCGAGACGTCGCACCCGACGACGCACGATGACCCCGTCTACGAGGTCGACGGCGTCATCCACTACTGCGTCGCGAACATGCCCGGCGCGGTGCCGATCACCTCGACCAAGGCGCTCACGAACGTCACGCTGCCGTACGTCGAGGAGATCGCCGAATACGGGCTCGCAATGGCCGTCGCACGCGACGTGCCGCTCGCACGCGGCGTGAACGTGATCGACGGCCGCATCACGTACGAGGCCGTCGCCGAGGCGCACGGCCTCGAATACACCCCGCTCGAAGACGTACTCGGAGCCTCCGCCGTCTAGTCGGCGGCGTTCTTGCGCGCTTCCAGCTGCTTCTGGCTCTTTGACGGGCTGAGCTTCACGACGGCCCAAGTCACCGCCGCCGCGATCCCGACGATTGCGACGATGTAGAGAGCGAGGCCGATCAACCCGAGGACGGTGTGCATGCGAGCCGTAGAATAGCCGCGTGCCGCGGGCGTGCGTAATCGTGCTCGATGCCGTCGGCGCGGGAGAGTTGCCCGACGCGGCCTCGTACGGTGATGAGGGGTCGAACACGCTCGGCAACGTCGCCCGCGCCGTCGGAGGACTCGACCTGCCCTCGCTCGAGGCGCTCGGCCTCGGGAACGTGATGCCGCTCGAGGGCTGCCCGCCGCAGCCGGGGGCCCCGGCGGTTGCCGGCCGCCTGCTCGAGCGCTCGAAGGGCAAGGACACGACGACCGGCCACTGGGAGCTGATGGGCGTCGTCACGCCGACCGCGATGCCGACCTACCCGCACGGCTTCCCGCACGACGTGATCGACCCCTTCATGCACAAGACCGGTCGCGGCGTCCTCGGCAACAAGCCGGCGTCCGGGACCGAGATCATCCAGGAGCTCGGCGAGGAGCATCAGCAGACGGGAAAGTGGATCGTCTACACGTCGGCGGACTCCGTCTTCCAGCTCGCCGCACACGAGGACACGATCCCGCTCGAGGAGCTCTACCAAGGCTGTGAGGCGGCCCGCGAAATCCTGACCGGCAAGCACGCAGTCGGCCGCGTCATCGCGAGGCCGTTCGCCGGCGCCCCGGGCAGCTACGAGCGAACACCGAACCGGCACGATTACTCGCTCGAGCCCCGCCGTCCCAACTACCTCTCGCTCGTCCGCGACGCCGGGCAGAAGGTGCACGCGGTCGGCAAGGTCAGCGACATCTTCGCGGGCTGTGACATCGACGAGTCCTTCCCGACGAAGTCCAACGTGGACGGGATCAACCAGACGGTGGAGCTGCTCCAGGGGCTCGACGACGGGTTCGTGTTCGTGAACCTCGTCGAGACCGACCAGCTCTGGGGTCACCGCAACGACCCGGTGAACTTCCACCGCTGCCTCCAGGACTTCGACCGGCGGCTGGAGGAGATCCTCGAGGCGCTGCGGCCCGGCGACCTGCTGATCCTCACGTCCGACCACGGCTGCGACCCGACGACGCCGTCGACCGACCACTCGCGCGAGCATGCGCTCCTGCTCGCGTACGCGGCGGGGCGGAACGCGAACGGCGCAGTGCACGAGGGCGAGTTCGCCGACGTCGGCGCCACCGTGAACGCGTGGCTCGGCGGCAAGCCGCCCGGACGCGGCATCCCAGGAACGCCGATCCTGCAGCCGTGAGGCGGTCATGAAACCTCAGAACGATCCGTCCTACGTCCGCGCGCAGTACGCGACGGAAACCGGCCTCGAGGCGCGCCGCTCTGCCTACAAGACCGCTGTCGGCCCAGATGCGCGCGACCTCGCGCTCGCGGCCATCGCCGAGGTTTCTCCCGAGAGCGTGCTCGAGATCGGTCCCGGACCCGGCGAGCTCTCTGAACGGATCGCCCTGGAGCTCGGCGTGCCCGTCGTGGCGGTCGACAGCTCGGAGCGAATGATCGAGCTTGCCCTCAGCCGGGGCGTGGATGCCCGTCTCGGAGATGTTCAGTCGCTCGACCTGCCGTCCGAGGGCTTCGACTGCGTGGTCGCTGCGTGGATGCTCTATCACGTGCCCGATCTCGACCGGGGGCTCGGCGAGATCGCCAGGGTGCTGCGGCCCGGCGGCCGGCTCGTCGCTGTCACGAATGCAGCGGACCATCTGCTCGAGGTCTGGCAGCTCGTCGGCGCCGAGCACGCGCCGCTCCCCTTCGGCGCGGAGAACGGGGAGGAGTTGCTCCGGCGCCACTTCGCGCGCGTCGAGCGGCGTGACGTCGAGGGCACGACCACGTTTCCCGACGCGAGTGCTGTCCGCGCCTACCTCGGCTCGTTCGAGCGCGGAGCACCGCTCGTCCGCGGCGTCCCTGCAGTCGTGCCGCCGCTCGTTGCGCGCCGGCGGGTCGCGGTCTTCATCGCCGACAAGTCGTGATTCGCCCGGCCGAGCTGATCGAGCGCAAGCGGGACGGCGAGGAGCTCGCCGCCGAGGAGATCTCCGAGCTGATCCTCGGCTATGCGCGCGGGGAAATACCCGACTACCAGCTGGCCGCGTTCTGCATGGCCGTCTATTTCCGGGGCATGACCGCCGCAGAGACGTACGCGCTTACCGACGCGATGATCCGGAGCGGCCGCACGCTCGACCTCGGCGCGGCGCTCGGGCGCAAGGTCGTCGACAAGCACTCGACGGGGGGCGTCGGTGACAAGACGACGATCGCGGTCGGCCCGATCGTCGCCGCGTGCGGCGTGCCGGTGGGGAAGATGAGCGGGCGCGGCCTGGGGCACACCGGCGGGACGCTCGACAAGCTCGAGTCGATCCCCGGCTTCGACGTGTCCCTCTCGGTCGACCAGTTCATCCTGCAGGTCAAGACGGTGGGGCTCGCGATCATCGGCCAGACCGACGACCTCGTGCCGGCTGACAAGCAGCTCTACGCGCTCCGCGACGTGACCGCGACCGTCGACATCCTGCCGCTGATCGCGTCATCGATCATGTCGAAGAAGATCGCGGGCGGCGCCGACGCGATCGTGCTCGACGTGAAGGTCGGCGACGGGGCGTTCATGAAGACGCTCGACGAAGGCCGCGCTCTCGCCGAGACGATGCTCGAGCTCGGCCGGCATGCCGAGCGCGAGGTCGTGTGCCTGCTCACCGACATGGACCAACCGCTCGGAGCGGCGGTCGGCAACTCCCTGGAGATCGCCGAGGCGCGCGACACGGTGCGCGGACAGGGGCCGCCGGACTTCACGGAGCTCGTCCTCGATGCGTGCGCGCGTCTGCTGGCGTTTTCCGACCTCGGGTTGAACGTCGAGGAGGGAAGGGTCGCCGCAGAGGCCGCGGTGGCGAACGGCTCGGCGCTCGAGGTCTACGAGCGGTGGATCCGAGCCCAGGGCGGCGATCCGGATCCCGCCGCGCTGCCGCAGGCGCCGGTCGTGCTGTCGGTGCAGGCTCCCCGCGCAGGCTCGGTCACGAAGCTGGGCGCGATCGGGGTCGGGATGGCTGCTCTCCACCTCGGTGCGGGGCGGCGGACGAAAGAGGACGAGATCGACCACGCCGTGGGCGTCGTCTGCCACGTCAAGCGTGGCGCGAGCGTTGCCGAGGGCGACGTGCTCGCCGAGGTGCATGCGCGGGACGAGCAGAGCGGGGCTGCCGCGGTCGACGCAGTCCAGGCCGCCTACGAGCTCGGAGACGCGCCGCCCAAGGAGCACTCGATCCTGCTCGACGTCATTGCCTGAGCTGCCGGAAGTTGAGACGGTGCGGAGGAACATCGCGCCGGCGCTGGAAGGGCGGCGGCTCGAGCACGTCGAGATCAGCGACGTCAGGCTGACTCGGCCGGAGGATCCCCTCGTGGTCGCCTCGGAGTTGATCGGCGAGCACGTCGAGCACGTCGACCGGCGCGGCAAGTACCTGATCGTCCGCTTCGCGTCCGGCCGGGCGTTGCTCATCCACCTGCGCATGACGGGCTCGCTGCGCGCAGAAGCCCTCGCGGCCGACCCGCACCGGCGTGCGCTGCTGACGCTCGACGACGGCAGCCAGGTCGCCTACCGCGATGTCCGGCGGTTCGGCACGTGGCTGCTGCTCGAGCCGGGTGAGCTCGAGCCGTACCTGGGCGCGCGCCTCGGCGAGGAGCCGCTCGTCGCTGCCTTCACCGCGAACGGCCTCGGCGAGCGGCTGCAGGGACGCCGCGCCCCGCTGAAGGCCGCTCTGCTCGACCAGCGGACGCTGGCGGGCCTCGGCAACATCTACGTCGACGAGGCGCTGTGGTACTCGAAGCTCCATCCGCTGCGACCCGCGGGCTCGCTCGATCGCGACGAGCTGCGCCGGCTTCACCGTGCGATCCGGAAGGCCCTCGAGCTCGGCATCGCCCGCCAGGGCTCGACCCTCACTGACTACCGGCTTCCGGACGGGAGCTCGGGCTCGATGCAGAAGGAGTTCAAGGCCTACGGGCGAGCCGACGAACCATGCGACCGCTGCGGCACGCCGCTGGCAAAGACGCGCGTCGGGGGCCGCGGCACCTGGTTTTGTCCGGTTTGCCAGCAGGTTTGAGCAAGCTCCGCAGGCCCAAGCACTAACTGTTACAAGTCCGCCGCCGAGACGGATCGTCGCGTCTCAACATTTCCAGTTTTCGGGGGGTATTCGTGGCAAGACACGTTCTCCTGGTCGCGCTCGTTGCGGCGGTCTTCGCGACCGCGGCGAGCCCAGCGTCGGCGGTCACCCGCTGGGTGAACAACGACGATCCCAACGGCGGGTTGTACATGCCGCCCGGGACGAGTTGCGACAACCCTGGCTATCCGCGGATCCAGGATGCTGTGAACGCCGCGGGCGCGGGCGACACGATTCTCGTGTGCCCCGGCACGTACGCGGAGCAGGTCACGGTCGCAACGACCTTGAAGAACAACCTGACGTTGCGGTCGGTGGTGCCGGACGCCGCCACGATCAAAGCACCGCTGCTGATGCTGGAGCCGGGCGACCTCGTGACAGTGGACGCCGCGCGAAACGTGACGCTCCGCGACTTCGTCGTCGCGGGTCCACTTCCGGACACGCTGTTCTGCTCGATCGAGCTTCGCTCGGGCGTCCGGGTGAAGGGCGGCGGCTCGGCGAACATCGTCGGCAACCGGATCACCGAGATCCGCAGCACCAATCCCGCGCTGCGTGGCTGCCAGAACGGCTTCGCGATCGCTCTCGGCCGGAACTTCCAGGGGCAGGTCGGCAGCGCGTCGATCGTGGGCAACCGTCTCGATCGCTACCAGAAGGGCGGCATCTACGTCGACAACGCCGGCTCCCAGGCAGTGATCATCGGGAACGAGGTGCTGGGCGAGGCGGCCCTGAACACGATCGCGCAGAACGGCATCCAGGTCAGTCGCGGCGCGACCGCCTTGGTCAAGGGCAACCTGATCCTCGACCACGCCTACATCACGCCGTTCAACCTGCCCGAGTTCACGGCCAGCGGGATCATCCTCTTCCAGGCCGGCCAGGTGCTCGTCGACAGGAACGAGCTGCAGCGCAACCAGGACGGCATCGGCATCTACACGATGGCGGCCGGGCAGGGCACGGTGTCGGACAACCGGATCATCGGCGGCGTCTCCTTCGACCCGCTGCTGGGGATGCTCACACTCGGCGACGGCATCTATGCGGGTGACGACACTGCCGGTAACAAGATCCGTGGCAACTTCCTGCGTGAGAACGTCGAGCACGACTGCCACGACGACTCCGGCGCGACGAAGGAGACGGTCAAGAACATCTGGCAGGACAACGACGGCTTGACGAGCCAGCCCCCTGGCCTCTGTCGCCCAGACGATCACGGCGACGACGAGGACGACCACGACCACAAGAAGCACCACGGCAGCTATCACCACGACGACTGAGTCGCGAGCGGCCTAGAAACGCATCGAGGGGCCCGGCCGACGGCGCGGGCCCCTCGAAAGCTCGACCGGACCGAGGCTTACTTGCCCCGGCCCTTGCCGTTCCCGGGCTTGTCGCCCTTGGAGTCGTCGCGCTTCTTCTCGTCGCCCTTGGCCTTGGACGTCTCGTCGCCGGACTTCACCTTCGCGGCGTGCTCGTCCTTTGACTTGGCGGCGTGGTCGCGCTTTGCCTTGTCACTGTGCTTGTGGTGCTTCTTGTGCTTCTTGTCTGTCGAGCACGGGCCGAGCGTGTCACCGTGGCGCAGGTGTTTCCGCACAGCGTGCTTGCTGACCTTGATCGTCTTGCCCTTGTGGCAGATCGTGACCTTCTTGCCGTACTGGGACTGACCGGAGCTTGAGCCGTTCTGGGCCTGGCCGACCCCCCCGAGTGCGGCAAACGCCAGCACCATGCAAACCACCAGCGCTGTGGCGGCAGCGATGCGCGGCGTCTTCCATGAATTCTTCAATTGGGCTCCTTCCTACTGACTGCGGACGTTCTTGTTCCTTGTATGAGTTGATGCCCAACGACCTCGAGTCATGCGGTGAAGGTCGTTAAGATTCTGTTTGGATCTCATCGGCCTCCGGGCTCAAAGGGTTGAGCCGCTTCACTTCGGCGAGCGCCCGCGCCCTCTCGGCGCCACTCGTGACAAGGGCGAGGTCGTACCAGCTGCTCCAGCTCTCCGGATCGAGCTCGAGCGCACGGGCCAGGCTCCTGCGAGCCGCAGCGTCGTCCTCCAGCAGCAGCTCGGCCTCGCCGCGGAGCTGCCAGGGCTCGTCCGACCAGGGAGCCCATGCGATCGCGCGACGCGCCTGAGCGAGCGCACGGTCGGGATCTCCGCGATCGAGCGCAGCGATGCTCGCCGCCGTCGCACGGTTGCCGACATGCGCGACGAGAGCGACTGCCAGCACAGGCGCCGCCAGGGCGAGCGCGACGACACGCCCCCTTCCCGTGAGCATTGCAGGACTCCGCGAGGCCAGGAGGGCGGCCGCGCACAAGAGAGCGGGCAGCGTGACGGCTGGGACCTCCCAGTCCCAGTCGATCGCGGCGTGGAGGAGATAGGCGATGAAAGCGCCGGCTGCAGCCGGGCCGAGGGTGATCCGCCGCGCCTGCGAGACCCCGACGAGTGGCAGCGTGAGCGTGGCGATGAGCAAGGCGAGTCCCAGGACACCGAGCTCGGCGAGCGTCTCGAGGTAGAGGTTGTGCGCGTCGCGGGCGTGGAACGAGACCGGGCGCTCCTGCAGCCAGTGCGCCTCGAAGCTGCCGGCGCCCGTGCCGAGCAGCGGCTCGTCGCGAGCCATCTCCCAGGCAACGTGCCAGTAATCGCCCCGTCCGTTCCCCGAGACGCTGAGCAGGCGACGCTGAAGATCGCCCTCCCCGGTCGGGAGCGGCTCGGTGAAGGCATCAACCGCTCGCTCGACCACGATGACGGGCCCCCCGGCTGCGAGGAGCGCGCCGGCGGCAACGACTCCTGCCGTCGCCGCGACAGCGGCGACCAGGATGGCGCCTGCCCGTTGCGGCAGCCGCAGCCGCCGCTCGCTCACGTGCAAGGCGAGCATCGCCAGAGCGGCGATGAACGCAAGGACGACGAGCCTCCGGACGAGGTGACTGCCCTCGGCCTGTGCGGTCTGCAGCGTTGCGCCTGCCGCAGTGAGCGCGTGCGACCGCGAGGCCTCGAGCACGCCGAGCGCCGCGGGCACGCTGGCGACAAACCCGGAGACGAGGAACCTGGCGCGGCGCGGGTCGAGAGCCGCCTGCGCGAGCGCGCCACCGGCCAGCGCGATCAGCGCACCGCGGCTGAACGAGAAGTAGAGCGTCGGGAGGAGGACGACGAGCGCGACTCCCGCGAGCGCCCGCGTCGCGACGTGGCCGTGGGCCGCGAATCCGAGGGCGAGCAGGATCGCGAGCGCCGTCAGCAGCCCCAGGGCGTTCCAGTAGCCGAGCGGCTCGGCAAGCTGGTAGCCGCTCGACGGGTCGTACGCACCGCCGACGTGACCGGGGAAGAGCCTGGTTCCGAGGGCGTAGAGCGCCACGAGCACGGCACCCGCAACGACACCGCCGAGGAGCGCAGCGGAGGCATCGCGGCTCGACAGGAGCAGCAACGCTGCTGCCGTCGCCGCGACGTAGAGGATGCCGCGCTCCGCCTCGAGCACCGGCGCTCCTGCGCCCGGGGACCAGAACGAGGAGAGCGCGGCCCAGATCGCAAACAGCGCCAGGCCGCCGAGGAACAGGAGCCCGAGCCTCCCGGGACGGGACGCATCGGTGACGAGGACGACGGTGACGGCAATGAGCGCGAAGCCGAGGGTCGCAAGCCCCCACTCACTCGGGAAGTAGCCACCGTCGGCCGCCCCGAGCCCAGCCACTGCAACGAGGGCGGCCAGGAACGGCGCCGCCATACGTGCCGACCGAGACGAGAGCGCGGCGTCCGTGCCGAGAAGTCTAGGCTGCGAGCTGCTCGTCGAGCGCGCCGGACTTGTCCAGGCGCCAGAGCTCGGTGTAGCCGCCGATCGGCGTGCCGTCGATCAGGACCTGCGGCAGCGTCCAGCCACCGGTGAGATCGAAGAGGTTCTTGCGGAACGCAGGGTCGTCGTCGAGCGACACCTCCTCGTAGGGAATGCTCTTCCCGTCGAGGAGCGCCTTGGCTCGGACGCAGTACCCGCACCAGCGCGTCGTATAGATCTGAACCCTCATATCGCTTACAACGGAGATGGGCCGCGATTCGTTCCCGTCTGTCGCCGCCTCTAGACTCGAAGCATGGCCCGGACCTACAAGACGGAGGCGGTCGTCCTTCGCTCGTTCCGGCTCGGTGAGGCCGATCGGGTCCTCCACGTCTACACGGCCGACCGGGGCCGCGTCGGTGCGGTCGCGAAAGGGGTGCGCCGGACCAAGTCGCGCTTCGGCGCGCGCCTGGAGCCGCTCTCGCACGTGGAGTTGATGCTCCATCAAGGCTCCGGTGAGCTGCAGACGGTCACGGGCGCCGACCTGCGGACGTCACACCACGAGACGAGAGAAGATCCGTACCGGCTCGCCGTCGGCTTGATCGGCGCAGAGGCGATGCTGCGCCTCTTTCCCGAGCAGGAGGCGAACGAGCGCGCCTTCACCGCGCTGACGCGTTTCCTCGACCTGCTCGACGAGATCCCCAGCCGGGAGCCCGCACTTCCGGCGCTCGACCCGCTCGGCCTCTCCTTCCAGCTGAAGCTGCTCTGGGTGTCGGGTTACAGGCCGCACCTCGAGAGCTGTGTCGAATGCGGCGCCGTCGAGGGGCTCGTCGGCTACCTGCCCGCCGCCGGCGGCGCGGTCTGCCGCGACTGCGGTCCCGGGTCGGTGATGCTCACGCCGGCGGGAGCACGGGCGATCCAGACCCTCGTTGCGACCCCGCTCGCCGACGCGGACGAGGCCGGGCTGACGGGAGGCGGTGCCCGCGAGGCGCTCGCGATCGTGCGAGCGTCGTACGAGCATCAGGGCGGCTTCCGCCTGCGTACCTTGTCGGCGTGAAGAGCGAGCTGCCACACGGCTACGAGCTCGACGACGACACTGTCCGGATCGACCGGGAGGCCGTCCACCGGTTCATTGCCGAGGAGTCCTACTGGGGCTTCCGGCGCGCTCGCGACGTGATGGACGGGCTGATCGACCGGGCTGCCCGCAACGTCGGCCTCTACGCACCGGACGGCACGCAGGTCGGCTACTCGCGCACGGTCGACGCGGCCGATGCGTGGCTCGTGTACCTGGCGGACGTCTACGTGCTCGACGGCCACCGCGGCCGGGGCCTCGGCGTCGAGCTCGTGCGGTTCACCGTCGATCAGGGCCCGTACGTCGACCGGCGCTGGCTGCTCCACACCACGGACGCGCATGGTCTGTACGAGAAGCTTGGCTTCGGGCCGGGTGAGCGGCTGCTCGAGCGGCCGGCCCGCAGCGCGACCTAGGAGGACTTCGGCGAGCGCCAATCCGCGGCCAGCAGCTCGCCGACCTTCTGCCGCGCGCCGCCGATCGGGATCCGCTCCTGCTCCAGCGAGTCGCGGTCGCGAACCGTCACCGTGTCGTCCTCGAGCGTCTGCTGGTCGATCGTGAGCCCGTACGGCGTCCCGATCTCGTCCTGGCGCCGGTAGCGGCGGCCGATCGCGCCGTTGTCGTCGTACTCGACGCTGTAGTGGCGGCGCAGCTCTTCGTACAGGCCACGAGCCTTCTCGACCATCGCCGTGTCCTTGCCGATGAGCGGCAGTACGGCTGCCTTGACCGGCGCGAGCTGCGGGTGCAGGCGCAGGACGGTCCGCTCCCGGTCGCCGACGACCTCCTCGTCATAGGCATCGATCAGGAAGGTCAGCATCGAGCGGTTGACGCCGAGCGCCGGCTCGATCACGTGCGGCACGTACCGCTCTCCCGTGCTCTCCTCGAACCACTCGAGCTTCGTCCCCGACGCGGCGGTGTGCTGCGTCAGGTCGAAGTCGCCGCGGTTCGCAATCCCCTCCAGCTCCGACCAGCCGATCGGGAAGAGATACTCGATGTCGCTGGTCGCGCTCGAGTAGTGCGAGAGCTCGTCGGCGTCGTGCGGGCGCACGCGCAGGTGGCTCTCCCGGACGCCGTAGCGCACGTGCCACGCGAGTCGCTCGTCGACCCAGTAGCGGTACCACTCGTCGGCTTCGGTCGGCGGCACGAAGTACTCCATCTCCATCTGCTCGAACTCGAGCGTGCGGAAGATGAAGTTCCCCGGCGTGATCTCGTTCCGGAACGACTTGCCGATCTGCGCGATCCCGAACGGCGGCTTGCGGCGCGCGAGCTGGGCGACGTTCTTAAAGTTGATGAAGATTCCCTGGGCCGTCTCGGGGCGGAGGTAGACGTCGGTGCCGGACTCCTCCATGGCGCCGACGCGCGTCTCGAACATGAGGTTGAACTGCCGCGCCTCTGTCAGGTCGCAGTCGGGGGTCTCGCCCGGCTTCTTGCTCGGCCGCTTGCCGCACTGCTCCTGGTCGAGGTGGTCGGCGCGGAAACGTTTCTTGCAGAATCGGCAGTCCACGAGCGGATCGCTGAAACCGCCGACGTGGCCGGACACCTCCCAGACCCTCGGGTGGAGGATGATCGAGGAGTCGAGCGCGACGATGTCGTCCCGCTCGCGCACCATCGCCTCGAGCCAGCGAGCCTTGACGTTGTCCTTGAGGAGAACGCCGTAGTGGCCGTAGTCGTAGGACGAGCCCAGGCCGCCGTAGATCTCCGAGGACGGGAAGACGAACCCGCGTCGCTTCGAGAGCGACACGATCTTGTCCATCGTGACTGCGTCGGCGGGCTCGGACATGAGCGGAAGACGTTAGCGATAGCCTCCGCCGGGTGATGGCCGCACGCGAAACCGTCGAGCTCCACATCGTCTCGGACTCGACGGGCGAGACGGCCGCGCGCCTCGTGGCCGCGCTCGAGGCCCAGTTCCCCGAGCAGCCGTTCGAGGAGGTGCGGCACCCGCAGATCCAGACGATCGACGACCTCCAGCTCGCGGTCAGCCGCGCGCGCGGCCGGCCTGCCGTGATGGTCTACACGCTCGTCGACCGGGAGTTGCGCGAGAGCATGCGGACGCTCTGTCGCAGCGCCCGGCTGCACTACTGCGACCTGCTCGGCCACCCGATCGAGGCGATCGCGAAGGTCTCGGGGATGGCCGCGAAGATGAAGCCGGGGGCACGGCCGCCGCTGAACTCCGCCTATTTCAAGCGGATGGAGGCGATCGAGTTCGCAGTCAAGTTCGACGATGGAGTCGGTAGCGGCCTCACGGAGGCGGACGTGGTGCTCGTCGGCGTCTCCCGAACCTCGAAGACGCCGCTGTCGATCTACCTCGGCTACCTCGGTCAGAAGGTCGCGAACGTGCCGATCGTGAAGGGGATCAAGCCTCCGCCCGAGCTCTTCGAGATCGACACGCTGAAGATCGTCGGCCTCACGATCGACGCGGAGCGCCTGGCCGAGATCCGGTCGACGCGCGTGCGTGAGATGGGTGGGAAGAATCGCCAGTACGCCGAGATGGTCGAGATCTACGACGAGCTCGAGGAGGCCGCCGCGCTGCACCGCCGGCTGGGCTGCCCGGTGATCGACGTCACCGGCCTCTCGATCGAGGAGACCGCGCACCGCGTCGTGCGCATCGTCGACCGGCGGCGGCAGGAAGCGCATGCGACCTAAGCCACCAGTGCCTGCTAAGCCGCCAGTGCCGAAATGGCGGTGGGCGCTCTGGTGGTCGATCCTCGGCGCCGCCGTCTTCGTCTTCTACGTGCTGCTGACGCCGGTCTGGCTCGGCCTTCGCGGGCTCGCGTGGGCCGCAGAGTGGCACTCGCGACACCTGAAGGCCGAGTAGAAGACTCTCACATACCCACGGTCTCCACCCACCGCGCGACCGCGCGCGGCGAGCGCAGGCGTACGACGTTGTACGGCGCGAGTCGCTCTGGGTAAACGCGCCGGTGGCGCGGATGGTTGCGGAGTGCGTACCAGAGCAGGGAGTCTCGGCTGACGATGAAGTTTCGGACGGTCTCGCGGTTCCCGTTCCAGAGCTCCTCGCGCCGGATCATGCGCCCCGTCGTTCGCCGGACCAGGCGCGGCAGCCAGATGCGCACGGGTAAGTCGAGCCAGACGACCACGTCGGCGTTTCGCAGCACGAGGTCCCCGAGCTTGCCCCAGTAGCCGCCGTCGATCACCCACCCGTCCGAGGCGACGATGGGCTCGACGAGCGCGCGCAGCTCGTCGTCCGGGGTCTGCGTCCAGTTCGGGCCGTGCACGAGCGAGTCCAGCTCGACGAAGGGCACGGCGAGCCGGCGCGCGAGCTCGCGGCCGAGCGTCGTCTTGCCGGAGCAGCTCGCGGTCGCCACGATCGAGAAGCGCCTCACAGAAGGCGTGGATCGATCGGCTTCTCGCCCTCCGCCGTCACGCGGTAGCCACGCGCTCCCTCGCGCTGGCTGACGACCTCACGCAGCTTCCTCCCCTCGAAGTGGAACGCCGCGTCGTCGTCCGCCGCGTAGCCGGGCGGGAGCACGCCGTCGCGAACGAGGCGCGTGTACGTCGGCCGCCGCTCCGGCTCGCCGTCGTAGTGCGGGCAGAAGCTCCCCGAGAGGATCCCCAGACCGTCGCCGAGTTCGCGCAGCTCGGGACCGAACGAGTCGGTGACGGAGTTCTCGAACCAACAGTTCGCGCCCGCGCTCATCCCACCGAGAACCGCGCCGCGAGCCCATGCCTCGCGCAAGGCGCGGTCGATCCCGTGGACGCGCCAGATCGCGAGCATGTTCGCCGTGTTGCCGCCGCCGACGTAGATCACATCCTGCTGCGCAAGGTGCTCGGCGGGACTTTCGGGCATCCCGAACAACGCCAGGTGGCTCGGATCGCAATCGCGGGCGGAGAACTCCTCGTAGAAGCGAACGATCCACTCCGGCTTCTCTCCGCCTGCCGTCGGGAGCAGGCACACCCGGGGCCGGCTCGAGCCGGAGAGACCGAGCATGAAGTCCTCGATCCGGGAATTCCGGTCGAGCAACGTGCCTCCGCCCATCGCGAGGATGTGGCCGCTCACGTGGACGAGTGTAGATTCCCGGCCGATGCGCTACGTCTACGACTTCGACGAGGACTCCGGCGACGGGGGGCGAGAGCTCCTCGGGGGCAAGGGGGTCGGCCTCGCAGAGATGACGGCACTCGGCGTGCCGGTACCCGCGGGCTTCACGATCACGACCGACGCGTGCCGCGCCTACATGGCCTCCGGCGGCGAGCTGCCCGAGGGTCTCGAGGCCGAGGTCGCACAGCACATCGCCTCGCTCGAGTCGAAGGCGGAGAAGCGGTTCGGCGACCCGGACGACCCGCTGCTCGTCTCCGTCCGCTCGGGCGCGGCGGTCTCGATGCCCGGGATGATGGACACGATCCTCAACCTCGGACTCAACGACGAGGCGGTTGCGGGCCTGGCGAAGACGACCGGCAACGAGCGCTTCGCCTACGACTCCTACCGCAGGCTGATCCAGATGTACGGGGAGGTTGTGGACGGCGTCGAGGGGCACCGCTTCGAGCAGGCGCTCACCGACATGAAGGCGGCGCGCGGCGTGAAGCAGGACGTCGAGCTCGAGGCGACCGATCTTGCCGAGCTGATCGAGACGTTCAAGCGGACGTACGCCGAGGAGACGGGAAGCCCGTTCCCGCAGAACGCGCGCGCCCAGCTCGAGAAAGCCGTTCGCGCCGTCTTCGACTCCTGGGATTCGCCTCGCGCCCAGGTCTATCGGCGCACCTACGAGATTGCCGACGATCTCGGCACCGCCGTCAACGTCGTGCAGATGGTCTTCGGCAACAAGGGCGACGGCTCCGGCACGGGCGTCTGCTTCACGCGCGACCCGTCCACCGGTGAGAGCCGGCTCTACGGCGAGTTCCTCCAGAACGCCCAGGGCGAGGACGTCGTCGCCGGGATCCGCACGCCCGAGCCGATCGAGCGCATGGGGGAGCTGCTGCCGGAGGCGTACGCGCAGTTGCTGGCGACGATCCGCCGGCTCGAGGAGCACTACCGCGACATGCAGGACATCGAGTTCACGGTGGAGGAGGGAAAGCTCTTCCTGCTCCAGACGCGCTCGGCGAAGCGCACCGCGGCTGCGGCGCTTCGGGCGGCAGTGGAGATGGTCGAGGAGGGCCTGATCTCGAAGGAGGAAGCGGTTGCGCGCATCGACCCGGCGCAGCTCGACCAGTTGCTGCATCCCATGATCGATCCGGCGGCCGACGTGCAGGTCGTCGCGAAGGGCCTCAACGCCTCGCCGGGCGCGGCGTCCGGCGCGATCGTCTTCGACGCCGACACCGCCGAGGCGCGCGGCAAGGCCGGCGAGAGCGTGATCCTCGTCCGCTGGGAGACGACGCCGGACGACTTCCACGGGATGGTGCAGGCGGCGGGGATCCTGACCGCCCACGGGGGGCTCACCTCGCACGCGGCGGTCGTCGCGCGCGGGATGGGGACGCCCTGCGTGACCGGCTGCGAGGCCTTGCACGTCGACGTCCGCGCCAAGACGGCGCGCCTGCCCGGTCACGAGCTGAAGGAAGGCGACACGATCACGATCGACGGCGGCAGCGGCGAGGTGATCGTCGGAGAGGTGCCCCTCGTGCCGCCCCAGATCAACGACGACTTCGCGGCGGTGCTGGAGTGGGCGGACACGATCCGGCGCCTGCGCGTGCGGACGAACGCCGACAATCCGGCCGACGCGACCAAGGCGCGCGAGTTCGGGGCCGAGGGGATCGGGCTCTGCCGGACCGAGCACATGTTCGCCGACGCCGACCGGCTCGGCCTGATGCGCGAGATGATCCTGGCCGCCGACGAGGACGGCAGGCGCTCGGCACTCGACCGGCTGCTGCCGATCCAGCAAGCCGACTTCGAAGGGATCTTCGAGGCGATGGCCGGCCTGCCGGTGACGATCCGCCTGCTCGACTGGCCGCTGCACGAGTTCCTGCCGGCGCTCGAGGAGGAGCAGGACGAGCAGATGCGCGAGCGAATCCGCGCGCTGCAGGAGTCGAACCCGATGCTCGGCTTCCGCGCGTGCCGGCTCGGGCTCTTCTTCCCGGAGATCTACGAGATGCAGGTGCGCGCGATCGTTCGCGCTGCGATCGCCGTGCGCGAGCGCTCGAGCGCGGCGATCGTCGAGATCATGATCCCGCTCGTCGGCTTCGGCGAGGAGCTGAAGCGGCTGCGGGCGCTGACCGTTCGCGTGGCTGCCGAGGAGGGCGAGCTCGACTACCTCGTCGGGACGATGATCGAGCTTCCACGCGCGTGCGTCCGGGCCGACGAGATCGCCGAGCACGCAGACTTCTTCTCCTTCGGGACGAACGACCTGACGCAGACCGCGCTTGGCCTCTCCCGCGACGATGCGGGGCGATTCCTCTCGCACTACCTGGAGACCGGAGTGATCGAGCGCGATCCCTTCGAGACGATCGACCAGGGCGGCGTGGGCGACCTGATGGAGATCGCCGTCGAGCGGGGCCGCCGTACCCGTGAGGACCTCAAGCTCGGCGTCTGCGGCGAGCACGGGGGCGAGGCGAAGTCGGTCGCGTTCTGCCACCGGCTCGGGCTCGACTACGTGAGCTGCTCGCCGTATCGCGTTCCGCTCGCGCGGCTCGCCGCAGCCCAGGCCGCGCTGGCCGAGCAGGGCATCGGCGCGGTCGCGATCGGCGGCTAAGCCGCGCTAGGCGTAGCCGCGCACTTTCCAGTACGCGACGGCGACGCTGAGCGCGCCGATGGCGACGATGCTGGCGATCGACAGAAGGTCGATCCGGCTGTAGACCGCGCTCCGCTTGCCGAGCTGCGAGAGGGCGAGGATGCAGAGCGCGCCACCGGCGAGACCACCGAGGTGCCCTCCAATGGAGATCGACCCGCGAAAGTAGAACGTGAAGGCGAGGTTGACGATGAGCAGCGACACCGCGCTCCCGCCAAGCACGTAGGTCTGCTGGCGCTCGAGCACGATCGCGGCGCCGAGGATCCCGAAGATCGCGCCGGACGCGCCGACGGTGATACCGGTCGGCGTCACGATCAGGGCTCCCGCCGAGCCTGCGAGGCCGGAGACGAGGTAGAGCAGCAGGTAGCGCACCGGCCCGAGCCAGCTTTCGAGCGGCCGGCCGATCCACCAGAGCGCGAGCATGTTCATTCCGAGGTGGATGGGGCCGTAGTGGAGGAATGCCGCGGTGATCAACCGGTACCAGTCCCCCTGCGCCACGAGCGGCCCGTAGAGCGCCCCGTGCTCGAAGATCCAGCCCGAGTTGGCGTTGACCGAGGCGCCACCCGCGAGCTGGAGCAGGTAGATGCCGACGTTGATTGCTATCAGCGTCGTGGTCACGATGCCCGGGTTGCGGCTCGTGCTCCGTTGCACGTTCTGGACGACCCGCGCGGCGCCTCGCGCCTTGCCCGAGTGATCGGGACAGCGAATCCCGACCGGGCTGAACGTCATGCAGTCCGGGCAGATCGGCCGGCCGCATTCCGAGCACGAGACGCCCGTCTCGCGGTCGGGGTGCCGGTAGCACCTGAGAAGCTCGGTCATCACTGTCTAGCCTAGCCACCATGAGGGTTCACGTTGCGTTCACCCCGACGAGGCGGCAGGCACCCCGACCGGCATCGTGGTCGACGTCCTGCGGGCTACGTCGACGATCGCGCAGGCTCTCTCGGCCGGTTACGAGCGCGTGCTCTGCGTGGCGGAGATCGAGCAGGCACGAACGCTGCGCGCAGAGCTTCCCGACAGCATCGTCGGCGGCGACCGCGATGCGATCCAGATCGACGGCTTCGACGTGGGCGCCTCGCCGCGCGAGTTCCTCGAACCGCGTGCCAGAACGCTGATCCTCTCGACGACGAAAGGCACGCGGACGATCCTCACGGCCTCGGAGCGCTGCGGCGAGGTGCTGCTCGGCAGCCTGCTGAACCTGGACGCGGTGACGGCGGCGGCGCGTGAGCGCGGGGAGGACGTGGCGATCCTCTGCGCGGGGTACAAGGGCGCGTTCGCACTGGACGACGCCTACTGCGCGGGCCGAATCGTGCAACTGCTCGACGGCGAGCGGACGGACGCCGCGGTGGCAGCGGAGGTGATCGCCGGCGCCTATCCGAGCGCACTCGAGGGGTTGAGCGCGCGGACGTACGGGCCGCCCGGGCTCGAGGAGGTCATCGCCTTCTGCGCCCAGGAGAGCGTGCTGGACGTCGTCCCGCGGCTCGCCGGGATCGGCGGCGGCGTAGCGGAGATACTGCTCCAGTAGTGCTGACGGCAGCGGACCTCGCACGCTACGAGTCGCCTCGCGGGCGGGCGAATGTGGCAAGTGCCGTCCTGCTCGTCATCCTCGTCGCCGACCTCGTCGCGATCTGGTCGAGCCAGGCGGAGTACTCCCTGCTCGGCAGGATCGACGCGGGCAAGTTCGCCTCCGCCGGCGAGCTGACGCGGAACGACAACCGGCAGATGATCATCGGCTACACGGAGTTCGGACTGTTCGTTGTCGGCGTGATCTCGTTCGTGTCGTGGTTCGTTCAGGCGTACCGCAACGCCGAGGCGCTCGGCGCGAACGGCCTTCGCCATTCGTCGAGTTGGGCGCTCTGGTCGTGGTTCGTGCCGGTTCTGAATCTGTTCCGGCCGAAGCAGATCGCCAACGACATCTGGCGTGCATCCTCGCCGGCGATCTCCCTGTCGCGGCAACGGGAGTGGGAGCTCCTCAACCCACCCGTTCTTCTGCTGGCGTGGTGGATCGCGTTTCTCGTCTCGCGCTGGTCCACGAACCTGTCACGCGCGTACGCGGACGCGTCGACGGCCGGCGCCCTCCAGAGTCTCGATCGCGTCTGGATGTTCGGCGACTCGATCGATGCCGTCGCCGCCGTGCTGGCGATCGTCGTCGTGACCATGATGACCCGGCGTCTCGAAGCGCGCTTCGTGCGCGCGACCACTGCGCTGGCGCAGCTCGCTTGAGCTAGGCCGCGGGAAGCAGCACGCGGAACGTCGAGCCCAGGCCGAGAGCGCTCTCGATCTCGATCGTGCCGCCGCTCTGGCTGACGAAGCCGTACGCCGTTGCAAGGCCCAGGCCCGTGCCCTTGCCGATGTCCTTCGTCGTGAAGAACGGCTCGAAGGCGCGGTTGCGGGTCTCCTCGTTCATGCCGGTGCCTGTGTCGGTGACCTCGATCGACACGAAGGCTTCGCCATCGAGCTCGACGGCGTTCGTCGTGATCGTCAGGCGGCCGCCGGCCGGCATCGCATCGCGGCCGTTCAGAACGAAGTTGAGCACGACCTGAGCAAGCTGGTCAGGGTCGGTCTCCACGCGGGCGAGCGTGTCCGCGAACGCCGTTGTCAGCTCGACCTCGGCTCCGAGCGTCCGTGCGAGCATCGACTCGAGACCGCGCAGGACGTCGTTCACGTCGAGCCGCTGGGGCAGCAGCACCTGCTTGCGGCTGAACGCGAGCAGCTGCCGGGTCAGGGCCGCCGCGTGGGCGGCTGCCTTCCGGACCTGATCGACGTCATCCGCTCGCGGATCGCCTTCCTCGAAGGAATCCGCGAGCAGCTCTGCGTAGCCCGTGATCGCCGTCAACATGTTGTTGAAGTCGTGCGCGATCCCGCCGGCGAGCTGGCCGACGGCCTCCATCTTCTGCGACTGCCGCAGCTGCTCCTCGAGGTGTTTCTGCTCGGTGATGTCGAGCAGGAAGCCCTGGTGGCTCACGATGGTGTCCTCTTCGTTTCGCATCGGCATCGTCTGGTCGAGCACCCAGACGACGCGCCCATCGCGGGCGACGAACCGGAACTCGATGCGCGTCGGCACGCCGCCCGCTCGCGCATCGTGGGCCAGCGCCCGCACGCGCTCGCGATCGTCCGGATGGACACCATCCCGCGCGAGCCGGGGGTCCGCGGCCCACTCCTCAGGCGTGTAGCCGAGCAGCGATTCGACCTGCGGGCTCATGTAGAGCGACGTAAACGGCTCCTCGACGCTGTTCATGTAGGTGACGAGCGGAATGTTCTCGATCAGGGAGCGGTAGCGCGCTTCGGCGGCAGTCCGCTCCTCCTCGGCCCGGACGATCTCGGTGAGGTCCCGCAGCGTGCCGGTGAAGAACGTCTTGCCGTCCCGCTCGAGCTTCGTGATCGCGAGCTCGGCGGTGAACATCGATCCGTCCTTGCGCAACGCCGGCAGCCTCAGCCGCTGTCCCATGATCCGGCTCTCGCCGGTTTCGGCCGCGCGGGCGAGTCCCTGCTCGTGACGCTCGCGGAGTTCCTCTGGAACGATCAGGTCTCCGAGCCGGCAGCCGATCACCTCCTCGCGAGTCCAGCCGAACGTGTGCTCGCAGGCGGGATTCCACTCGCGGACCATTCCATCGTGGTCCATGACGATGATGCAGTCGAGCGAGGAGTCGAGCACGGCTTCCCGCTCCGCTGCGGCCTCGCACGCCAGTACGACTGCGCTGCGCAGCCCGAGCCGCGTCACGACAGCGGCTGCGACCTCGGTGAGCAGCTCGCTCTCATCGTCCGTCCAGGCACGCGGGTCGACGTCCACGACGCAGAGCGCGCCGAGCGGCAGGCCCTCGCCGTCGATGAGCGGGATCCCCGCGAACCCTCGGAACCCGAGCTCGCGAATCGTCTTGTGCGTGCCGAGCGCGGGGTGAGCGCCCGCGTCCTCGACGAGCAACGGCCCGCGGGCAGCTATGACGTCCCGGCAGAGAGCGTTCAGCTCACCTTCGTCGTCCAGGAGCGAGATCAGACCCGCTGAGGCGCCGACGACGCGGATGGCCAGCTTCACCAGCCGGTCGAAGTCGCCTTCGGGAGGCGACACAAGAACCCCGTGCGCTTGCGTGGACCCGAGTGAGAGCATCCCGTCGGCAATCGGCATTTCCGATTCGAAATTGAGAAATGTTTGACAGGAACACCCGTTCTGATATAGAACATACGTTCCCATGATCGCCTGTCTCCTGATCCCCGGTTTCGAGCTCCGCGCGGCGCTGCGGGGCAAGCCGAGACTGGCGCTCACGCCGGCGGCACTCGCACCTGTGCCGGGAACGGAGCCGCTCGTGGGCCCGGTCACCGCCGCCGCCGAGCTCGCGGGAGTGCAGCCGGGGATGCGGTTGGGCGAGGCGCTCGCGATGTGCCCGCAGCTCGTCCTCGTCGAGCAGGATCCCGCAACGGTCGAGCGCGAGTGGGAGGGGGCGCTGCGTCGGCTCGAGGATTCCGGTTTCGCGGTCGACCCCGAGGAGCCGGGTCGCGTCTACTTCGAGACCAAGGGCGTCGAGCGGTTGTACGGAGGCCTGGAGGCGGCGCTCGAACGGGCGCTCGCCTCTGTCGGAACTGCCTGGGACCCACGCGCGGGCGCTGCGCAGCGCCGGTTCGCCGCTCTGGCGGCGGCGAGCGTCGCGCGTCCCGGGCAGGCACTCGTCGTCTCGGCCGGGAAGGAGGAAAGGTTCCTGGCGCCGTTGCCGCTGTCGCTCCTGCCACTTCCGTCCGACCGCTACGCAGAGCTCGAAGGGCTGGGAGTGCGCCGCCTCGGGGAGCTGGCGGCGCTGCCGGGGGGAGCGGTCGCGGAGCGGCTCGGCCGGGAGGGACGGCAGGCGTGGGCTCTTGCGCGCGGCGGCGAAAGCGCTCGCGTGCGCGGCAGGCGGCCGCCGGCCGAGCTCGCAGAGGCACTCGAGTTCCCGGAGGCGGTCGGAAACGAGCTGACGCTCAGGCGTGCGTTCGGCTCCCTCCTCGACCGGCTGCTCTCACGGCCGGAGCGGGCGGGACGGCCCTTCCGCAAGGTCGCTCTCTCCGCCCGTCTCGTCGGCGGCGGCTCCTGGCGCCGCACGGTGACGCTGCGCGACCCCACGGCCGACCGGCCGCGGCTTCGCTCGGCAGTCGGCCCCAAGCTGCTCGAGATCCCGGCTCCCGTCCTCGAGCTCCGCCTCGAGGCGGTCGAGCTCTCGGAGTCGGTCGGCCGGCAACTCGAGCTCGTCAAACCCGTAGGCGACGAGGTGAACGCACGCCTGAGCGACGGGTTGCGCCAGGTGCGCGCCAGCACCGGCTCCGGTTCCGTCGTCGCCGTCGTGGAGGTGGCGCCGTGGTCGCGGATTCCGGAAGCACGAGCGCTGTTCGTTCCGCGGGACGAATAATCGTCCTGTGTGGCCATGTCCGGGGTCAGACCCCGGACATGGCCGCTTCGTCCCTGCTCCATGTCTGTTTGCGGGGCAAGCGCCTGTTGAGCGCCTGTCGCTTTCGGACACGACGGGGTCTGACCCCGGACATGTCCCTCGCAGCCAGGTGTGCGTACCGCTCGTGCTGAGGGCTGCAGGACGGATCAACGCGCCTCGACCGGCGCTCGTCGAGGCGAGCCCCGTCGGCGTGCCCGTGCGCGTGAACAGGGAGGCTGTCTCGCTCGTGCGCGAGGAGTGGCGCGTGGTCGACCGCTGGTGGACGGAGGACCCGCTCGACCGTCGCTACTTCGAGGTCGTGCTCGAGTCGGGCCAGAACGCGTGTGTGTTCAGGGACGAGGAAGCAGGCTGCTGGTTCAGCCAGCGGGCTTGAACGCGTGCTGTGCGAACGAATCCCACTCGTCCGCGTGCGTCGCCGGCACGACCACCCACTGCTTGAACGGGCGACCCTCCCCCGATGGATCGAACAGATGCGCCCCGTCGAGCGCGAGTGCGCTCGCGTGCGCCTCGGGATCGGGCAGCTTGAAGACCATCAAGCCGCGTGTAAAGCCGGCGACCATTTTCCCGCTCCGCTTCACGCAGGGCATGCCCATCATCTGCGAGGGCTCGACGTCGTCGTTCCTGGCGCAGAGGTCGTCCACGAGTTCCTCGTAGCGGGCCTTCGCGTCCACCCGAGGAGGTTAGCGCGACGCGACGTGCACGATGCTCGGCGAGGGCTGCTCGTCAGCGTTGACGAGCGCGTATGCGAAGAGCGCGGTCGTCACCAGCGTGATCGAGGCCATCAGCGTCGCCAGCATGCGCATACCAGGGCACAACGAGCGCGCCGGGCGCAAGGTTACGCGTGAGCTACGTCGAGCTCCACGCGCACTCTGCCTATTCGTTCCTCGACGGCGCGTCGCACCCGGAAGAGCTCGCGCTGCGCGCGGCGGAGCTCGGCCACGAGGCGCTCGCGCTCACCGACCACGAGGGCGTCTACGGCTCGCTCGAGCTCGCGCACGCGGCGAAGCTCGTCGGCGTCAGGCCGATCACAGGCGCCGAGGTGACGTTGCAGGGCGGCTCACACGTGACGCTGCTCGTCGAGTCGTCCCAGGGGTATGCGAACCTCTGCCGGCTCCTGTCCGCCGCACACGCGCACACGCGGCCGAAGGAGGGGGTCTTGCTGCCGCCCGCGCTCGACCCCGGCCTGCTCGCCGAGCTGAACGAGGGGCTCGTCTGCCTTTCCGGCTGCGCTCGCCGGGGACTCGGGACCCGCGACCCGAATGCCGCAGTCGAGCTCGCCCGCTCCTTCGGGCCGGAGCGCTTCTACGTCGAGCTACAGCGCCCGTTCGAGCGCGGCGACGCCCGCCGGAACGCGCTTCTGCGCGACCTCGCAGCCCATGCAAGCGTGCAGACCGTCGTCACCGGCAACGTCCACGCGCACTCTCTGCGCCGCACCGCGCTCCAGGACGTGCTGGTCGCGATCCATCACAACACCTCGCTCGAATCGTGCGAGGTCGAGCGGCGCGGCAACCGCGAGAGCATCCTGCGAGCGCCCGCGGAGATGCTCGAGCTTTTCCCGGACGACCACGAAGCAGTCCTGCGCACGGCCGAGGTGGCGGCGCGGCTGGAGTTCGACCTGACGGCGGAGCTCGGCTACCGCTACCCGGACTTCTCCGACGGCGCCCAACCGGCGATCCGGCAGCTCGCGCAGGTCTGCGAGGACGCGTTCTCGGAGCGCTACCCACCTAGTAACAGACTGTTACTAGGTCAGGCTCGCACGCGCCTCGAGCAGGAGCTGCGGCTGATCGACGAGCTCGGCCTCGCCGGCTTCTTCCTCCTCCACTGGGAGGTGCTCGAGCTCGCGCGGGAGATCGCCTGTGGGATCCGCGGGCCGGGATCGCCGCGCCGCTTCTTGCCGCCCGGGAGAGGACGAGGCTCGTCGGTCGGCTCGATCGTCTGCTACCTGACCGGGCTCTCGCACGTCGATCCGGTCGCGCAGAACCTCTCGCTCGGTCGCTTCCTCAACCGCGAGCTCGCCTCGGTGCCGGACATCGACCTCGACTTCCCGCGCGACATCCGCGAGCAGCTGATCATCGCCGTCACCGAGCGCTACGGCCGCGAGCACGCATCGCTCGTCGCGAGCTTCTCCACCTATCGCGCTCGCGGTGCGATCCGGGACGTCGGCAAGGCACTCGGCCTCCCGTTCGCCGAGCTGGAACGGCTCGCGCGGGTCTCCGACGGCTGGAACGCGAAGAAGGTCGCCGAGGAGCTCCGGTTACTGCCCGAGGCGGAGCGGCGCATGCTCTCGCCGCGCTGGCGCGCCTTCGCCGAGCTGACCGCCGAGATCGCAGGGCTGCCACGCCACATCTCGCAGCACCCGGGCGGGATGGTGATCTCGTCCCGGCCGCTCGTGGAGCTCGTGCCCGTCCAACCGGCGGCGATGGCCGGCCGCCAGCTCTGCCAGTGGGACAAGGACTCGTGCGCCGACGCCGGCTTCCTCAAGATCGACCTGCTCGGCCTCGGGATGCTCTCCGCGGTCGAGGACTGCGTGGAGCAGATCGCGGAGAGCTACGGCGAGCCGATCGACCTCTCGCGGATTCCGCTCGACGACGGCGACGTCTTCGCGGAGATCCAGCGCGCCGACACGATCGGCGACTTCCAGATCGAGAGCCGTGCACAGATGCAGAGCCTGCTGCGGACGAAGCCGGCGAATCTCGACGACCTGACCGTGCAGGTGGCGCTCGTGCGGCCGGGGCCGATCCAGGGCAAGGCGGTGCATCCGTACATCGACGCCCGCGAGCGGCTCCGAGTCGATCCCACCTACGTGCCGCCGGTCGACCACGAGCTCCTGCGCGAGCCGCTCCGAGAGACACACGGCGTCGTCGTCTTCCAGGATCAGGTGCTCGATGTGGCGATGGCGCTCGCAGGCTTCTCGATCGGCGAGGCGGAAGGGCTGCGGCGGGCGATGAGCAGGAAGCGGAGCGAGGAGGCGATCGAGGCCTTCCGCCAGCGCTTTGTCGAAGGTGCCGCGCGGAACGGAGTCGATGCGGAGTCCGCCGACCTCGTCTACGACAAGCTGGCGGCGTTCTCCGGCTTCGGCTTCCCGAAGTCGCATGCGGCCGCGTTCGGCCTGCTCGGCTACCAGTCCGCCTGGCTGCGCCACCACTATCCGGCCGAGTTCCTCTGCTCGCTCCTGAACGCGCAGCCGATGGGCTTCTACCCGCCGTCAAGTTTGGTGCGGGATGCCCAGAGGAGGAGTGTGGAGGTGCGGCCGCCGGACGTAAATCTGAGCGGCGTCCGATGCACCCTCGACGAGGGTGCGGTTCGGCTGGGGATCTCCTACGTGAAGTCGGTGGGCACCGACGACGCGGAGGCGCTCGTCGCCGAGCGCGACGCCAACGGCCCGTACGCGGGAGTGGGCGATCTCGCCCGCAGGGTGCCGCTGGACGCGCGCGAGCTCGAAGCGCTGCTCCGCAGTGGCACCTGCGACTGCTGGGGGAAGCGTCGCGACCTGCTGTGGGAGCTCGGCCTCGTCGTCCGTCCGAAGACGGTCCAGCGCGAGAACAAGCAGTTGACCCTCGAGCTCGACCCGACCGCGGCCACTCCCGGCCTGCGCGATCTGAATCCGTGGGAGCAGATGCTCGCCGACTACGCGTCCACGAGCGTCTCGATCGACATGCACCCGCTGACGCTGCTGCGCCCGCACCTGCCGCCAGGGGTGCTCCCGAGCGACCAGCTGAACGAGGCGCCGCATCGCAGCCGGGTCGCGTTCGCCGGGATGGCAGTGGCGCGGCAGCGCCCGGCGACCGCGAGCGGGATCGTCTTCATGCTGCTCGAGGACGAGCTCGGCCAGGTGAACCTGATCGTCTCGCCGGAGATCTACGAGCGGAATCGCGCCATCGTCCGGGGCGAGCCGTTGCTGCTCGTCCGCGGCCGCTTCGAGCGGATCAAGGAGAACCGGAACATCATCGTCGAGACGCTCGAGAGCCTCGGCCCGCTCGCCCGCCGGCTCGCGAGCAGCGACGTCGGCGCGGCACTTCCGTCCGCTCACCACTTCGGGCATAGGTAACGACGTGCCGGGAACTGCCGCTCACGCGAATCGCACCGCAGGGGCTCGTCCACCTCGCGCTCGTCAACGCAGCCGTCTCGCTCGAGAGCCGCGACGAGACGTAGCTAACGGCGCCGGGGCGGGAACGGCCAGGTCATTTCCGCACCCGTCCGGGGACTGTCCCCGGACATGTCGGTATGGGATGGTGTGGGGAAGAATCGTTGCTGAATTGTTGCGAAGGACACGTCCACGCCGGCGGGGTTCCCGATGTAGAGGCGGCAGCGGCGCGAGCGCGAGCGCGCTGCTATCGCTCGTTCGCTCCTAGTGCCTTGTCGAGCAGGAGCGCCGTGTTCACGAGCCCGATGTGCGAGAACGCCTGCGGGAAGTTGCCGACGAGCCGCTCGAGCTTCGGGTCGTACTCCTCCGAGAGCAGGCCGAGATCGTTGCGGAGCGTCAGCATGCGGTCGAACAGCTCGCGGGCCTCGTCGAGCTCGCCGAGCAGAACGAGATTGTCGATGAACCAGAAGGTGCACAGGAAGAACGCGCCTTCGCCGGGCGGCAGGCCATCCACGGTCTCCGTCTCCTCGTCGTGCCGGTACCTGAGGACGAAGCCGTCCTGCATCAGCTCGCGACGCACGGCATCGACCGTGCCGCGCACGCGCGAGTCGTCGGGCGGCAGGAAGCCGAAGAGTGGGATCGTCAGCAGGCTCGCGTCGAGCCGCTTCGAGTCGTAGGACTGCACGAACGACTGCAGCTCCTCGTCATAGCCCTGCTCCAGCACCTCGGCCTTGATGGCGTCGCGAGCGGCCCGCCAGCGGTCGACGGCGCCGTCCCGCCCGTACTCCTCTACCGCCTTGACGCCCCGGTCGAACGCAACCCAGGCCATCACCTTCGAGTGGGTAAAGTGACGCCGCGGCCCGCGGACCTCCCAGATTCCCTCGTCGGGCTCGTGCCAGCGCCGCTCGAGGTTCGCCAACATCACCTTCTGGATCTCCCACGACTGGTCCTTCGGCTCGATCTCGCGTCGACGCGCCTGGTGGAGCACGTCGAGCACCTCGCCGTAGACATCGAGCTGGAACTGGGTGCTGGCGTTGTTTCCGACCCGGACCGGGCGAGAGTTCTCGTAGCCGTTGAGCCACGTGACCTCCCACTCGGCCAGGCGGCGCTCGCCGGCGGCGCCGTACATGATCTGCAGATCGTCCGGATCACCGGCGACGGCTCGCAACAGCCACGTCCGCCAGGCCTGCGCCTCCTCGTGGAAGCCACACTCAAGCAGTGCGTCGAGCGCGAACGTCGCGTCCCGCAGCCAGCAGTAACGGTAGTCCCAGTTGCGGACGCCGCCGATTTGCTCCGGCAGCGACGTCGTGGGCGCCGCGACGATGCCGCCGGTCGGGCGGTAGGTGAGTGCCTTGAGGGTCATCAACGACCGCGTCACGGCTTCCTCCCAGCGGCCCTTATAGGTGCAGTGTTCGAGCCACTCGCGCCAGAACGAACAGGTCTCGTCGAGCGCTTGTTCAGGGTCGATCGCCTCAGGAATCTCCTGATGCGACGGGTACCACGTCAGGACGTAGGACATGCGCTCGCCGGGCTCGATCGTGAATTCGCAGACCGTGCGCAGATTCTCCCCGCGCATCGGAGCCCTCGACCTCAAGGCGAGTGCGTCCGGCCCCGCGATCGCGACGCGTATGTCCTCGCCGACCCGGCGCACCCACGGCACGATCTCCCCGTAGCCAAATCGGATGACGAGCTCCATCCTGATCGGCACCGAGCCCTCGACTCCCTCCACGATCCGCACGAGGTCCGGCTCAGCGCCTCGAGGCGGCATGAAGTCGATGACGCGGACGATGCCCGCTTCGCAGTGGAAGTCGAGCTCGTGGACCAGGGTTCCTTCGCGGTAGCGCCGCTCGGTGTGGAGCACCTCACAATCCGGCGCGAGCAGCCAGCGGCCGTCCCACTCGTCGCCGAGCAGCGCGCTGAAGCAGGCGTCCGAGTCGAAGCGGGGGAAGCAGAGCCAGTCGATCGAGCCGTTGCGGCCGACGAGCGCCGCCGTTTGCAGATCGCTGATCAGGCCGTAGTCCTCGAGCTTCATCGCATGTCCTAGAGTCCCGCCGGGAGCGTCGGAAAGCGCTTTCGCGCGGCGCGGCCGAACGCCTGCTCGTAGGCCTCGTGCGAGTCGCCGTCGAGCGTCATCGCATATGTGTCGCGGAGCGCTTCGAGAGCCTCGACGACCGACTCGAGAACGAGCAGGTAGTCCCCGTAGGCCTCCTCGGCATCCTCCCGCTCGGCATCGTCGTACGCGCGGGCCGCCGCGGCGGCCTCCCGGAGCAACGCGGCCTCGTCTTCCTCGAAGAGGTCGAGCTGGCGGCGCACGAGGTCGCCGAAGCGGTTGCGGCGGAAGATCACGCGAGCTCGCCGTAGAGCTCGAGGTGGGCCAGTGCGGAAGCGTCCCAGGAGAGCGCCTCGCGCGCGCGAAGAGCCCCGGCACGCGCCTCGGCGAGAGCCGACTCGTCGTCGAGCAGCTCGCGGACGGCGCTACCCAGCGCGGCAACGTCATCGGCCGGGACGACTCGGCCCGCGCCGTAGCGCGCAACCGTTTCGCCGAGACCGCCGACGTCGTAGACGACCGCAGGAACTCCGGCGCCCAGCGCCTGCAACAGGGCGCCGCTCTGGTCGAGCTCCGCGCGGTACGGGAACACTGCGACGGTTGACTCACCCAGAGCACGCTCCATCTCTCCCGCGGAGAGATAGCCGAGGCGGAGCTCCGCGCCGTCGAGAGCGGGCAGCGGACCGACCGATTCGCCGGCCACGAGCAGTCGTGCTCCTGCTGCTCGCGCCGCCTCGGCCGAGTGCTCGATCTGCTTGTAGGGACGCACCATTCCCAGGGCGAGCACGGTGCGCCCGTCGTCCCGCCGCTCCGGGTCGCTCGGAGAGACGGGGTGGGGGATGACGCGCAGCTTCCCGGCCGGAACACCGAAGTCGACGAGCGTCTGGCGCCCGCGCTCGGAGTGGACGACGATCCGCTCGAAGCGGCCGAACATGCGCCGCCACAACGCCGCCTTGTGGGCCGTTCGCCGGGGGAGCAGATCGTGCGCTGTCAACACGAGTGGCGAGCGATGCCGGAGCAACCAGGCTTCGAGCTCAGGTGCCGCGAGCCACTGCATGTGGACGACGTCGGCGCCGAGGGCTGCCAGCCGCGCGAGGCCGAAGGGGTGCTCGAGCGCTTTCATGGGAAGCCGGAGTGGTGAGCGCTGGAAGACGCGTGACGACAGCGGGTAGAAGATCTCGCGGCGGCGGTAACCGACGGCCTCGGCGACGGCGCCGAAGCGAAAACGCGAGGTCATGAGGTCGACGTCCGCTCCAGCGCGGGCCAGCGCCGCGGCGAGCTCATGGTCGTAGGCAGGCGTGAACGCGGGTGGATCGGCGATGAGGACGCGCATCGCTCGTAGGGTATTCAGCGATGCTCGTCCGCAGCTGGAATGTCTTTCACGGAAACACCCTTCCGCCAGACCCGCGCAGTCATCTGGAGGAGATGATCCGGCTCGCAACCGCCGACCGGCCGGACGCGCTTTGCCTCCAGGAGGTGCCGCTCTGGTCGCTGTCCCACCTGCCGCGCTGGAGCGGGATGACAGAACGTCATGTCGTCACCCGCCGTGCACCGCTCGGCATCTGGCTCGGCGGCGTGATCACGCGGCTCAACAACGGCTTCTTCCGCTCGAGGCTCGCCGGCCAGGCGAATGCGATCCTGCTCGCTCCCGGTCTCGAGCCCGTCGAGCACCGCTCGCTCAGGATCGACGAGCGCCTCAGAGAGCCGCGCCACTGCCACGCCGTCAAGCTCGACCGGCTCGTCGTCGGCAACCTCCATGCCACCAGTGACATCCGCCGTCCGGAGGTCCCGGCCGCCGAGATCATGCGCGCCGAGGCGTTCGTCACCGAGATCGCAGACGGTCTTCCGTGCGTCCTCGCCGGCGATTTCAACATTCGCGCCGAGCATCTGCGCGAGCTTCAGGGCTGGTCGGCCCTCGGGCCGGGCATCGACCACGTCCTCGTGCGAGGGCTCGCGGCCTCGCCGCTCGAGGTTTGGCCGCTCGAACGCCGTCGCCAGAATGGCGTCGTGCTCTCCGATCACGCCCCCGTCGACGTCATGATCGGATGACACCGGCCGAGGCTCGTGCGCTCTTCCCCGTCCTCGAGCACATCGCGTATCTGAACGCCGGCACGTTCGGGCCGCTTGCCCGCCCGACGTTCGACGCGGTGCAGCAGCAGCTGCAGGCAGACCTCGAGCGTGGCCGAGTGGGGAAGCCATACTTCGAACGGCTCCTGCAGCTGCGGACCGACGTGCGCGCCGCTCTCGCCGAGCTCGTAGGTGTCGAGCCGGAGCACGTGTCGCTCACGGGGTCGACGACAGACGGCTGCAACATCGTGCTCGCCGGGCTCGGCCTCGCGCCGGATGACGAGATCGTGATCACGGCCGAGGAGCACTTCGGCCTGACGGGGCCCGTGCACGCGAGCGGCGCCCGCGTCGTCGTGGTGGACGCCGACCCGGACGCGATCCTCGGGGCTGTCTCGGCGCGCACCCGTCTGATCGCGGTCTCGCACGTGCTCTGGACGAGCGGCCGCCTCCTACCGGTGCACGAGCTGCGCGAGCGCTCAGGCGTTCCGATCCTCGTCGACGGCGCTCAGTCGGTCGGCGCGATCCCGGTCGACGCGAACGGCCTCGACTTCTTGACGATCTCCGGCCAAAAGTGGCTGTGCGGGCCGGATGCGACGGGCGCGCTCGTCGTCTCCGATCCCGAGCGGCTGCGCGTCGCCCGGCCGAGCTACTTCTCCCAGTCCGCCTACGAGCCGTCCGGCAGCTTCGAGCCCGCAGCCGGCGCGGCCCGCTTCGATCACGGCTGGATCCCGACAGCGAGCCTCGCCGGCTTCCTGACCGCGCTCGAGCTGCCGCCCGACTGGTCGTTCGACCGAGCCAAGGAGGAGGCCCGCCGCTGCCGGCAGCTGCTGGAGCCGCTCGTCGAGCTCGTGCCGGGAGATGCGACGCTCGTCGCCTTCCGAGCGGACGATCCCCCCGCGCTCGTCGCCCGCCTCGCGGAGGCGAACGTCGCGGTCCGGGAAATCCCGGGAAGCGGCCTCGTCCGCGTCTCCTGCGGCTGGTGGACGAACGAGGACGATCTGATACGGCTCGTCGCGCTACTCCGATGATGAGAAGGAGGCCGCGACAAGCAGGGGGAAGTGATCGGAGCCGACGGCGCGCCCCGTCCGCGATGAGACGGAGAGCGCGGAGCCGGCAAGGCACTGGTCGATCGGGACGCGAAGCAGGCTGTTCCAGACGGGGTACGTCCATTCGAACGGGCGCCACGGGTCGTCGCGCTCGAGCCGACCTCGATCGCGAAGGTCCTGGAAGGGCGCGGTCCACGGCGCGGCGTTGAGGTCGCCGCAGACGAGAGCCGTGTCGCCGGCGTCGCGAGCCAGCGTCCCGAGATTCCGCATGAACTCGCGATGTCGCGCCGCAGCGCCACTGCGGATCGCCGAAGGGCTGTGCGCGACGAACAGCTCCATACCGCGGCCGTCGATCGACACAGTCGCGCGTGCGACGGGTGGCCACTTCCGGGCGGGGTAGACGATGCGCGCGTTCCGCAGCGGCACCCGGCTGTAGAGCCCGATGCCGTACGCGCCTGGCTGCGCTCGGAGCACGCGATAGGGATAGTCCTTGAGCCCGGGAGCAATGCCTGCGGCCCAGTCTCTGCTCAGCTCCGTCAGCCCGATCACGTCGGGGTGTTCGCGCTCCACGAGCTCGAGCAGGGGCCTGTAGTCGTTGCCCGGATACCAGACATTGGCGACGAGCAGCCGGAGTTGCGGCTGAGTCGGATCGGGCCGGCTGCCGGCGAGCAGACCCGGCAGCAGCCCAACGGCGTTGACGGTGGCAAGCGCAACCGCGGCGAGGCCGATCCGACGGCGCCCGGCGAGGGCGGCGACTGCTCCCAGCACGAGCGCGGCGCCGAAGTACTGGGCCCTGAAGAGCGCCAACAGCTCACCCGGGAACGTGCGGCCGTCGAGAAAGCCTCCGACCGTGAGTGCGAACCCCGCCGCCGCCGTGGTCGCGAGCGCCGCTGTGAGCGCGACGCCGAGGAGCTTACGCAGCGTCCGCCGCCGTGCGCAGGCCGAGCTCCTTCGAGATCGGCTGCAGAGCGGCGACGACGTTCGCGATGTGCTCGTCGAGCTCGACCCCGATCAGCTCCGCGCCCGCGTAGACCTCGTCGCGGTGCACGCCGGCGGCAAACGACGGCTGCTTCAGCTTCTTCTTGACCGACTTCGGCTCGAGCCCGTCGAGGCCCGCAGGGCGCACGAGCCCACAGGCGTGGATGAAGCCCGAGATCTCGTCGCACGCGAAGAGCGTCTTCTTCAGCGGTGTGTCGCGCTCCAGCCCGAGATGGTCGGCATGCGAGAGGATGGCCACGACCACGTCTTCCGGGTAGCCCGCGTCGCGGAGGATCGGGGCACCGTCCTGCGGGTGCTCGTCGAGCGTGGGGTGGATCTCGTAGTCGAAGTCGTGGAGGAGCGCGACGACGCCCCACAGCTCCTCGTCCTCGCCGAACCGGCGGGCGTACGAGCGGGTGGACGCCTCGACGGCGAGCGCATGCCGGAGGAGCGACTCGCTCTTCGTGTACTGCGTCAGCGTCTCCCAGGCCCTCTCGCGCGTCAGCTCCATCGGACGTCTACGATACCCCGCCTGGTGAGCACCACTACGCTAGCCACCGGAATGCAGTCCTTCGTGATCGAGGGTGGACGCCCCCTCGGCGGGACGATCCGCGCCGCCGGGAACAAGAACGGTGCCCTCCCGATCCTGGCCGCGTGCGCGCTCGCGACCGAGCCCGTGCAGCTGACGAACGTCCCTCGGATCCGCGACGTCCAGACGATGCTCGAGCTCCTCGCGGACATCGGCGCCGACGTCGAGTGGACGGGCGAGAACGACATCCGCGTCGACCCGGTGGGCATCCACAAGACGGACCTCGACGAGGAGCTCTGCCGTCGCATCCGAGCATCGTTCCTGCTCGCGGGCCCGCTGCTCGCCCGGTTCGGCCGTGTGACCGTGCCTCCGCCGGGCGGCGACGTGATCGGGCGCCGGCGCCTCGACCCGCACATTCACGGCCTGGCCGAGCTCGGCGCCGAGATCGAGATCGACGGCCGGTATGAGATGAGCACGCCCGGCCTGCGCGGCAAGTCGGTCTTCCTCGACGAGGCGAGCGTGATGGCGACGGAGAACGTCGTCATGGCTGCCGTGCTCGCGGAGGGCGAGACCGTGATCGGGAACGCGGCCTGCGAGCCGCATGTCCAGGATCTCTGCCGCTTCCTCGTCTCGCTCGGGGCGCAGATCGAGGGAATCGAGTCGAATGTCCTCCGCATCCAGGGAGTCCGGGAACTCGGCGGGGGCTCGTGGCGCGTCGCGCCGGAGCACATCGAGGTCGGCAGCTTCATCGGCCTCGCCGCGGCGACAGGTGGCGACCTCACGATCGAGGAGGTCGAGCCACGTGATCTGGTCTCGATTCTGCCCGCCTTCGAGCGCCTCGGTGTACGGGTCGAGGTGGGCGAGACGACGATCCGGGTGCCGCCCCGGCAGGAGCTCGTGATCCAGGACGACCTCGGCGGGCAGATCCCGAAGATCGAGGACGGCCCCTGGCCCGCGTTCCCGGCCGACCTCACGTCGATTGCCGTCGTCACCGCAACGCAGGCGCAGGGAACGGTGCTCGTCTTCGAGAAGATGTTCGAGAGCCGTCTCTTCTTCGTGGACAAGCTCGTCGCGATGGGAGCCCGGATCATTCTCTGCGACCCGCACCGGGCTGTGGTCACCGGCCCTGCACAGCTCTACGGCGAGCGTCTGACGAGTCCGGACATCCGCGCCGGCATGGCGATGCTGATCGCCGCGCTCTGCGCGGAAGGCACGTCGACGATCGGCAACGTGGGCGAGATCGACCGCGGCTACGAGCGCATCGACGAGCGCCTGCGCGCTCTCGGCGCCCAGATCGAGCGCATCGAAGCCTGATCAACGCCGCGGAAGCGACACCGTCCACGGCGTCGAGACCGCGAGCTGCGCGCCGGCCGCGTCGAGTGCGGCGACCGTGAAGCGGTAGGTCTTTCCCTTCGCGAGCGCGTACGAGGCGCTCGTGTGGGTGGCGGCCGGTGCGAGCACTCGCTCGACGCCGCCGTTCTGGGCAACTGCGATCCGGTAGCTGACTGCGCCGGCCAGGGACGGCCATGAAAGTGCGACTCGCGATCCAGCGCGCCTCCCGTCCAGCCTCAGCGGAGCCGGTGCCGACGGCTGTGCCTCCGCACGCGCCACCGCCGCGGCAACGTCGAGGACGCCGTACCCGAGCTCCGGATTCCACGTTCCTCGCCCGGTGGCCGTCTGCTCGAGGATCGAAGCGACCTCGTCGGCCCGCAGCTTGGGGTTGGCGGCCCAGACGAGCGCCGCCGCCCCTGTCACCTGCGGCGCGGCGAACGAGGTGCCGCTGCCGTAGCCGTAGAAGCCAGTGGCGGAGCCCGGGAGGCTGATCCGTGGGTAGCGCGACTCGGAGGCCGCCGCCGAGACCGCGCCGAAGACGTTCTCCCCCGGCGCCGCGAGCGAGAGGTGCGTACCCGTGCTGGAGAACGATGCGCGCCGGCCCGACTGCGTCGAGGCGCCGACCGAGAGGCCGCGCCCGCCGACGCCGCGCGAGCCGACAGGCTGGAGGAGCGCGGCCGGGTACTCGACCGGGTTCCCGCTGCCGTGGCTGTTGCCGATGGCGGCCACCAGCAACGCGCCCTTGGCGACGGCGTAGTCCACCGCACGGCGTTCCGTCGTCGAGGTCGTCGGACCGCCGAGACTGAGGTTGATGATGCGGGCGCCGTGATCGACGGCATAGACGATCGCGGCGGCCTCGTCGACGTCGGTGAACGAGCCTTGCCGGTCAGCCGCCTCGATCACCATCAGCCGAGCATCGCCCGAGCCGCCCGCGATGCCGTCGCCGTTCGAGCTCGAGCCCGCTGCGAGCGAGGCAACGAACGTGCCGTGGCCGTTGGCGTCGGTGACGACAGCGCTCTGCGTTCGCACGCTGTACGCGAGGGGAGTCTTCGCGGCGAGGTCCGGTGCGGCCAGATCGGCGCCCGTGTCGATCACCGCGATCGTGATCCCGGCGGCTGCGCGTGCGACGGCCTCCGGAACCTGGTCGGAGTGCGTTGCTGCGTACTGCCACTGGAAGGCGGTGTCCGGGGAGGCTGTGAGGCTCGGCTCTGCGGTGGAACGCCGGGTGGCCGTTCGCTCGACGCGTGTGATTCCCGGCTCGCCGGCGATCTCGAGCGCGTAGCGCCCAGCGTTGCGTGCCGGACGAAGCTCGGCGACTCCCAGCGCGGGGATCGTGCGCACGACCTGGGCCGGATGGCGTGCCAGGGCCTGCCGCAGTGCTCCTTCGCTCGCATACGAGACGACGGTGCTGCCGGACGAGCGCATCCCGGAGACGCGCTGGCCGGGTCCGGGCATGGCTGCGCCATTGATAACAAAAGTCGCCAAAAAGGCGACACCGCATAGGTTGACAAGCCGCATCCAGTTCTCCCTTAACTGGAGGATTCAGACGAATCCATTCCGATGATCGGCTATTACGGCGAAAAAGGGAACCCCTCGATTCGTTAGTCTCGCGATCCATGAGCGCCCGCGTTTCCTCAGGAAAGGGAAAGACGAACATCGCCACGGGGATTCCGGTCCTCGACCATCTGCTCACCCTGCTCGCGCGCAGCGGCCGTTTCGACCTCGCGCTCGAGCTGCCCCCGGGTGACGCTGAGGCCGAGGTCGCGGAGGCCGGCCGGGCGCTCGGCGAGGCGTTCGCGGCCCTGCTGCGCGCCGACGGAGCCATCGGGCACGGCTCGGCGTTCCTGCCGGCGCACGAGGCACTCGCCCAGGTCGCCCTCGAAGTCTCGGAGCGGCCCCTCGTCGCCAGCAACGTCGACCTCACCGAGGCGCGGGCCGGCGGGCTCGGCAGTGACCTCACTGCGCGCTTCCTCGAGGCGTTCGCACACGCGGCGGGGCTGACGCTGCACGTGCGGCTGATCGACGGCGAGGACTCGCGCCACGTCCTCGAGGCCATCTTCAAGGCGCTCGGCGCAGCTCTCGCGCAGGCGTCCGTCCGAACGTGAACCGACAAGGAGACACCGTGGCAGAGAAGGAGATCGTCCGCACCGAGCGCGCCCCCGCACCGTTCCAGGGGGCGCCGTACAACCAGGCCGTCAAGGTCGACGGTCTCGTCTTCGTCGCCGGCCAGCTCGGCCTCGCACCGGACGGAACCGGGATGGTGGGGGAGAGCGTCGCCGAGCAGACCGAACAGGCGATGCAGAACCTGCGTGCGATCCTCGAGGAGGCGGGAAGCAGTCTCGACAAGCTCGCGAAGACGACGGTCTTCCTACAGAGCCTCGACGATTTCGCGGCCATGAACGAGGTGTACGCCGCACATGTCGGCGATCGCCCGCCTGCCAGATCGACGGTCGAGGTGGCCAAGCTGCCTTCCGGCGCGCTTGTCGAGATCGAAGCGATAGCTCACGTCTGAGAACAATGTCCCGATGTGGGACTCGGTTGCCGACTACGTGCATTCCCTCGGAATCGACGCCTACGTCGTGGGCGGCGCCGTCCGCGACGAACTGCTCGGGATCCCCGTCAAGGATCTCGATTTCGTGGTCCCGGGTATGGGGCACGCGGAGCTGCGGGCAGCGCTGGAGCCGCACGGCAAGGTCGAGGACCTCGTCGTCGCAGATCAGCGCGTCGGCGTCCGGCTGTTACCGCGGGACAAAGCGGCGCGCGCCCTGCAGCCGGGAGGGATTGAGTTCGCGCCGCCGCGGGTCGAGCGCTCTACCGGCCCGGGCCGCCACGACTTCGAGATCGTCGCTGACGCCGGTATTTCGCTCGAGCAGGACATGGAGCGGCGCGACTTTACGATCAACGCGATCTCGCGCCGGCTCGAAACGGGCGAGGTGCTCGATCCACTCGGGGGCCGGGCCGACCTCGAGCGCCGCGTTCTCCGCACGACGAGCCCGACGAGCTTTCGCGACGACCCGCTTCGGATCGTGCGCGGCCTCCGTTTCGTCTCTCAGCTCGACGTCGACCCCGACGAGGACACGCTTCGCCAGATGCGCGAGTGGGCCCCCCAGATCGTGCACGTCTCGGGCGAGCGGATCGGCGGCGGGCTCGCTGCAGACGGAATGGGCGAGCTCTCGAAGCTGCTGCTCGGCAAGCACCCGGCAAAGGCGCTGCGGCTTGCCCGCGACACGGACGTGCTCGTTCATCTGCTGCCCGAGCTCGAGCCCGCGATCGGGTTCGACCAGGAGAGCCGCTACCACGACCTGCCGCTCGACGAGCACACCTTCGAGGTCGTCCAGGCGGCCGCCGATGCCGGTGCGCCCCTGCGAGTGCGGCTCGCGGCGCTCCTCCACGATCTCGGCAAGCCGGAAGCGGCGTGGCGGGGCCCCGACGGCCGGCTGCACTTCTACGCGAAGCCGAAGCTGGGAAAGCGTGGCCACGAGGAGATCGGCGCCGAGATCGCATCCCGCCTGCTCGACCGGCTGCGCTATCCGGCGAAGCTGCGCCAGCGGGTCCGCGCGATCGTGCTCGAGCACATGTTCGGCGTGACCTCGCCGGACGACACCGCGAAAGCGCGCAAGTTCCTCCATCGCCACGGCGACGAGCTCGCCTTCGATCTCGTCGCGCACAAGCGAGCCGACCTCCAAGGGAAGCGGGAGAGCCCGAACGACACGACCCGCGACGAGCTGGAACGGCTCGACCGCTTCCACGACACGCTCGTGCGCGAGGTCGACAGCCCGCACCGGCTCGACCAGCTCGCCGTGGATGGCAACGATCTGATCGAGCTCGGCTGGGAGCCCGGCCCCGGTCTCGGCGCCGCGCTCGAGCACCTACTCGCCTGCGTGATCGGCGAGCCGAGCCTGAACGAGCGTGAGTGGCTGCTCGCCGAGGCGGAGAGGCAACGGGGCTCGTGATCCGCTGGCGGCCGCCGGGCCCCTACGAGGTTGCGTTCTCGACGCGCGAGGGGGGCGTCAGCGAAGGGCCGTATGCCTCCCTCAACCTTGGCCGCATGAGCGGGGACGACGTCGAGTGCGTGGACGAGAACCGGCGCCGGCTGTGCGCCGAGATCGGCGGGGATCCCGACCGGCTGGCCCTCAACCGGCAGGTCCACTCGGCGCTCGTGCACCGTGCCGAGCCGGGCGCGCGCGGCACACCCGGTGACGGTCTGTGGACCGAGGAGCCCGACGTGCCTCTGCTCGCGCTCACTGCCGACTGTCTTCCGATCGCGATCGCCCGCGTCGACGGCGATCTCCCCGGCGTGGCCGTCCTACACGCCGGCTGGCGCGGATTGCTCGGCGGCATCGTGGCCGAGGGAGTCCGGCTCCTCGGCGGGCGGGTACACGCGGCGATCGGCCCGGCGATCGGGCCGTGCTGCTACGAGGTCGGCGCCGACGTGGCCGAACCGTTCGCCATCGCGTTCGGACCGGATGTGCTGCGCGGACGAAAGCTCGACCTCTGGACCTCCGCCGAGCGCGCGCTCCGAGACGCGGGCGTCGAGGAGGTCGAGCGCGTCGACCTGTGCACCCACTGCAGTCCCGAGCTCTTCTTCTCGCATCGACGCACCGGCCTGCCACGCGGCGGCCAGGGAGTGATCGCGCGTGTCGCCTGAGAGCGTCCGCGTCGCCTACGAGCGCGTCCGTGGCGAGGTCGGGCCGGACGTGACGGTCGTCGCAGCGACGAAGTACGTCTCGCTCGAGGACATGGCTGCTCTGGTTGAGGCGGGCGTCGAGGTCGTGGGGGAGAACCGGGCGCAGGAGCTCGAGCGCAAGCATGCCGTCTACGGCGACGCCTTCCGCTGGCACTTCATCGGCCACCTCCAGTCCAACAAGGCGAAGGTCGTGAACAGCATCTGCGAGCTGGTGCACTCGCTCGGCTCGGAGTCGGCCGCAGCACGCCTGACGGTCCCTGCGCTCGTGGAGGTGAACCTCTCCGGCGAGAGTTCGAAGTCGGGCGTGCCGCCCGAGCTGCTCGCCGATCTGCTGCGCGCGTACGGAGACGTGCGCGGCCTGATGACGATGCCGCCCGAGGCGGCCGATCCTGAGGCCTCGCGCCCGTTCTTTCGCCGCTTGCGGGAGCTTGCGGCGGAGCACGGCCTCCGCGAGCTCTCGATGGGCACCTCGCAGGACTACCGCGTCGCAGCGGAGGAGGGAGCCACGCTCGTCCGTGTCGGTTCCGTCCTCTATGAGCCATAATCTCCTGCACACATGGGATTTGCTGATGTCTGGAACCGCACGCTCGTCTACTTCGGCATCGCCGAGGAGGACGACTGGGACGAGGACGGATACGCCACGAACGAGGAGCTCGAGCGCAGCTACGGCGCCCGCGAACGCGCGAACGTGCGCCGCCTCCAGCCTCGCCGTGGCCGCGACTTCGACGACTGGACGGACTCGGAGCCGGCCGCAGAGACGGCCGTAGACCGGCCCGCGAGGCGTCTCCGCGGGGTCGAGGCGGTGCCGAACCCGGCCGCCGTGAAGGTGCATCTGATCCTGCCGCGCAGCTTCAACGACGCGCAGCAGATCGCGGACCGCTTCAAGGACGGCGTGCCGGTGATCCTCAACCTCCAGAGCGCCGACCAGGACCTGTCGAAGCGGCTGATCGACTTCGCCAGTGGCCTCACCTATGCGCTCGACGGCGGCATGCAGCGCGTCGCAGACAAGGTCTTTCTCCTGACCCCACGCAACGTCGAGGTATCGGCCGAAGAGCGCGCGCGCATGCTCGAGCGCGGCGGCTTCTTCAATCAAGCGTAGGAAACGCGGGAAACGGGGCGAAGGGAGCGAGCATGGGCGACCTCCTCGCCGTATTCAGCTTGCTCGCCGATCTGGGCTCGTCCCTGGCGAGCTTCGTCGTCGTCTTCATCTGGGTCTACACGCTGCTGCTCTTCGCGTACATCCTCACGTCGTGGGTGCGGCTCCCGTATAGCCCCTGGCTGAACCGTGTGCAGCGGTTCCTCTACGACGTCTGCGACCCGTACCTGCGGATCTTCCGGCGCTTCCTGCCGCCGCTCGGGCCGCTCGACCTGTCGCCGATGGTCGCGATCATCGTCCTGTTCGTCATCTCGAACGTGCTCAGCTCGCTGCTCCAGCGCCTGTAGAAGAAGGAGAACCCGACTATGGCCCTCACACCCGTTGAGATCCGCCACCTCAAGCCCGGCCGCGGCTTCCTCGGCTACAAGCGCGCCGTGGTCGACCGTCTGCTCGTCGAGATCGCCGAGAGCTACGGGGACGTCTGGCGCGACCGCGCTGACCTCACCGACAAGGTGGAGCAGCTCGAGCTCGACCTCGTGCGCCACAAGGAGCTCGAGGGGTTGCTGCGGACGACCCTCGTCTCCGCGGAGAGCGCGTCGCAGCAGCTGCGCGAGCAGGCTCGGAAGGATGCCGAGTCGGTGGTCGCGGAGGCCCACGCCGAGGCGCGTGCGATCGCCCGTCGCGCCAGCTCCGAGAAGGAGCGGCTGGAGAGCGAGCTACGGCGCATCAGGTCGCTGCTCCACTCCGCGCTCGACAGCCTCGACGAGGCCGACATCGATGCCCGCGAGCCCGTGGGCGAGTCCACCGGCGAGATCCGCCGGCTGATCTCCTAGCGCAGGATGAGCATCCGCGGGAGCGGACGCTCAGCGCGCAAAGACCCCTGAGGGGCCGCCTCCGGCGGCCAAAGGCGCCCAGGTCTCTTGGCGTGTCTCCGGCGGCGACTATCCTTGCGGGCGTGGGCTTGACGACAAGACTGCGGCTGAGAGTCAGCCCCGGCGCCTCTCGCGCGCCCGGGATCGTCGGCCGGCACGGTGAGGCCTGGAAGGTGCGCGTCGGCGCTCCGCCCGAGCGCGGGAAGGCGAACGAGGCTGTGCTCGTCTTGCTCGCGGATGTGCTCGCCGTTCCTCGCTCCAGCGTCACGATCGTTTCGGGCGGCGGCTCACGAGACAAGATCGTCGAGCTGGCCGGTATCGAACCGGATGAGATCGACCGACGGCTCGCGATCGCGGGCGGACAGGAGACCGAGTGAGCATCGACACAGAGCACTTCCGCAAGGAGCTCCTGGAGCACCGCGAGCGCCTGCTGGGCACGATCGCCCACCACGACATCGGCAACTCGTCTCTGACCGAGGAGACGGGCGAGCTGATGTCGTCGAGCGCGGACAACCACCTCGCAGACACGGCGACGGAGACGTACGAGCGCGAGCTGGACGAGGGGCTCGAGGAGGACGCGCGCGACCAGCTGCGCCAGGTCGACGAGGCCCTCGCGCGGATCGAGGCCGGCACGTACGGGACCTGCGCCGTATGCGGCAAGGAGATCCCGATCGAGCGGCTGGAAGCGGTGCCGTGGACGACGCTCTGCATCGACGACGCCCGGAAGCAGCAGCGTTGACCGAGCCTGCCAGGGACGAGCGGTCGCGGCCCCTCGACGTCCGGATCGGGTCCGCGACCAACGCGTTGCGCCCGATCCTGGCCGGCGAGCGGCCGCTCGGTGCGGGCATGCAGCAGTGGGTCGGGCTCGCCTCGATCGCCGTCGCCGCAGTCGGTGCCGACCAGCTGACGAAGCAGGTGGTCGCACGGACACTCGCCCTCGGCGAGAAGGTGGAGATCGCCGGCCCGTTCTCGATCCACCACGTGCACAACTCGGGCATCGCCTTCGGGCTCTTCTCGAGCGCCACCTCGGTCGTGATCGCGCTGACGGCGCTTGCCGTGCTCTGGATGCTGGTCTTCTTCGCGCGCTCGGGCGCTCGCCATCCCGTGCTCCCGGTCGCACTCGGCCTCGTGCTCGGAGGCAGCGTCGCAAACCTCCTCGACCGCGTCCGGCTCGGCCACGTGACCGACTTCCTCGACTTTCGCTTCTGGCCCGCCTTCAACCTCGCCGACCTGTTCATCGTCGTCGGCGTGGCGTGCCTCTTCGGGGCGCTTGGCGGGGCCGACCGCTCGAAGCGCCCTCCGCGCCCACTTGGCAACTCTCCGCTTTCGCGCTCCTGAGGCCGAGCGCCTCGACCGCGCGCTCGCGGAACGCGCGGAGGTCGGCTCGCGGGGGCTCGCCGAGCGGCTGATCGCCGACGGCGCCGTCCTGGTCGACGGTGAGCGCCGCGCAAAGAGCCATCGCCTGGCCGGCGGCGAGGACGTCCTCGTCGAGTTGCCCCCCGACGCTGCGCCGCTCGTACCCGAGGAGATGAACCTCCGCGTTGCCTGGGAGGATGAGCACTTGCTCGTCGTCGACAAGCCCGCGGGGGTCGTCGTTCATCCCGGTGCGGGACACGACACAGGCACGCTCGTCCACGGGCTGCTCGCGCTCGACGCGGCCGGCGGCGACGAGGAACGGCCGGGAATCGTGCACCGCCTCGACCGCGAAACCTCCGGGCTACTCGTCGTCGCACGCTCCGACGAGGCGCACGAGCGACTGCAGGAGTCGATCCGCCGGCGTGAGGTCGAGCGGCGCTACCTGGCGCTCGTGAAGGGGCCGCCGAGATCGCGCTCGGGCCGGATCGAGGCGCCGATCGGCCGTGACCGGATCGACCGGACGCGCCACTCGCTCGACACGCCGACGCCGCGGGACGCGGTGACGCGGTTCGAAGTGCTGGAGCGACTCGGCCCGCGGGCGTTGCTGGAGGTGACGCTCGAGACCGGTCGGACGCATCAGATCCGCGTGCATCTGGAGGCGATCGAGCTTCCGATCTCCGGCGACCGCGTCTACGGCGTGCCGGGAGATCTGGACCTCGAGCGCCAGTTCCTGCACGCGGCGAGGCTCTCGTTCGACCACCCGTTCAGCTCGGAGCGGATCGACGTCGAGTCGCCGCTCCCCGACGACCTCGCGGACGCGCTGGAGCGGGCCCGCGAGCTCGCCTGAGCGCCGCTACACTTCCAGGGTCAAATTCCCTTCGTCCCGGTGACCAGGACGGGTGGGGGTGCCGTGCGCAGCATTTTCTGAACGCAGCATTTTCCGAACTGCGTGCCCGGTTCCATCCGCGCCCCGCCGGCTGTACCGCAACCAACCAGAAAAGGAGCCAATCCCTTGGCAGTTGTGTCCATGCGTGACCTCCTGGAGGCCGGAGTGCATTTCGGCCACCAGACCCGTCGCTGGAATCCGAAGATGAAGCGCTTCATCTTCACCGAGCGCGGTGGCATCTACATCATCGATTTGACCCAGACCTCCGAGCTGCTCGAGGAGGCCTACGACTTCGCCCGCAACCTCGCCGAACGCGGCGGCACGATCCTGTTCGTCGGCACGAAGAAGCAGGCCCAGGACTCCGTCGCGCAGGAAGCTGCGCGCGTCGGCATGCCATACGTCGCGAACCGCTGGCTGGGAGGCCTGCTGACGAACTGGCGGACCATCACCGACCGCATCGCGCACCTGCACGAGTTGCGCCGCCTCAAGAGCGAGGGCCAGCTCGAGTTGCTGCCCGCGAAGGAGCGGATCACCCTGCTCGCCGAGCTCGAGAAGCTCGAGTCGAACCTCGGCGGCGTCGCCGACCTGAAGAGGCAGCCGGACGCCGTCTTCATCGTCGATCTCCGCAAGGAGCAGCTCGCGGTGCGCGAGGCGCGCCGGCTCGGCGTGCCGATCATCGCGCTCGTCGACACGAACTGCGACCCCGACGAGGCCGACTACATCATCCCCGGCAACGACGACGCGATCCGCTCGTGCAGCCTGATCGTGAGGGCGATCGCCGACGGGATCGCCGCAGGCAAGGGCAAGGTGACGGAGAAGGAGATGGCCGCGACGAACGGCAACGGCGCTCCCCCTGTCGAGGCCGGCGAGGACGTGACCGAGGCGCCGGTCGCCGAGGTGGCAGCAGCCGAGCCCGTCGTCGAGGAGCCGGTTGCAGAGGCGCAGGCGCAGGCAGAGGTAGAGGTGGAGGCTCCGGACGCCGTCGAGGTCCCGACCGCCGAGAAGCAGGAGGAGACCGCGTGAGCACGACGATCAGCGCTTCCCTCGTCAAGGAGCTCCGCGACGCCACCGGCGCGGGGATGATGGACTGCAAGCGCGCGCTCGAGGAGACAGGCGGCGACCTCGAGGCGGCCCGGACGCTGCTCCGCGAGCGCGGGATGGCGCAGGCGGCCAAGCGCGCCGGCCGCGCGACCACCGAGGGCATGGTCGGCTACCGGATCGAGGGAAACCTCGGCACGATGGTCGCGGTCGGCTGCGAGACCGAGCCCGTTTCCAAGAACGAGGAGTTCGCCGGCTGGGCGAAGAGCGTGCTGGAGGCCGTCCACGCCGACGGGCCCGAGGCCGTCGACTCGCTCGAGGACGACCGCGTCGCCCTCTCCGCCAAGCTCGGCGAGAACATCGTCGTCGTGGGTGCGGAGCGCTACGAGGCGGCGGACGGCGAGGTCCTCAACGCCTACACCCACCCGCCGGCGAACAAGATCGGCGTGCTCGTGAAGCTCGCAGGAGGCGACGAGGAGCTCGCCCGCCAGCTCGCGATGCACATCTCGTTCGCCGCACCGGAGTGGACGACCCGCGAGGACGTCCCGGCCGACGTGGTCGAGGCCGAGAGGCAGGTCTACCTCAACTCCGACGAGCTCCAGGACAAGCCGGAGCAGGCGAAGGAGAAGATCGTCGAGGGCATGCTCGCGAAGCGCTTCTTTGCCGCGCAGCCGGGCGGTGCGCTCACCGAGCAGCCGTGGATCCACGACTCGTCGAAGACGGTGGGGCAGGCGCTCTCCGAGGCCGGCGCGCATGTAGTGGCCTTCCGGCGCCTGTCTGTCGCAGAATAGGACCTGTGACCACACAAGAGGAAACGGAGCGGTCGCTCACGGGCACCGTTCCCGCCTTCCGGCGCGTCGTCCTGAAGCTCTCGGGCGAGGCACTGATGGGCGACCACGAGTACGGCACGGATCCCAAGACGCTCGATGCGCTCGCGCACGAGATCGTCGAGGTGCAGGCCGAGGGCCTCGAGCTGGCGATCGTTGTCGGCGCCGGCAACATCTACCGCGGGATGGCCGCTGCGGCCGAGGGAATGGACCGCGCCACGGCCGACTACGCCGGGATGCTCGCCACCGTCCTGAACGCGCTCGCACTCCAGGACGCGCTCGAGCGCGCCGGCGCCGACACCCGCGTGCTGTCGGCGCTCAAGGTCTCCGAGGTGGCGGAGCCGTACATCCGGCGCCGCGCGATGCGGCACCTGGAGAAGGGGAGGATCGTGATCTTCGCGGCCGGCACGGGCAACCCGTTCTTCACGACCGACACCGCGGCCGCCCTGCGGGCGCTCGAGATCGGCGCCGAGGCGATCCTGATGGGCAAGAACGGGACGAACGGCGTCTACGACGGAGACCCGCGAACGGACCCGAATGCGACGTTCCTGCCCGCCCTGACGCACCTCGAGGCGATCGAGCGTGGCCTGCGGGTGATGGACACCACCGCGCTCTCGCTCTGCATGGAGAACGGGCTGCCGATTCACGTCTTCGAGCTCGCGGAGGGCAACATCCTCCGCGTCGCACGGGGCCAGCGCGTGGGCACGATCATCTCCGAACTACAGTCATTGCCCGACAAGAAGGAGAGCTGATGCCGAGCATCGAGGAGTTCCTGGAGGACGCGAAGCGGCGAATGGACAGGTCGATCGAGATGACGCGAACCGAGTTCAACAGTGTCCGCACCGGCCGTGCCTCCGCAGCGCTCCTCGACCGGATCTCGATCGACTACTACGGGACGCCAACGCCGCTCAAGAACATGGCGACGATCGGCGTGCCCGAGCCTCGCATGCTGACGGTGCAGCCGTTCGATCCGACCCAGATCAAGGCGATCGAAAAGGCGGTGATGGAGTCCGACCTCGGCCTCACGCCCTCGAACGACGGCAAGATCGTCCGGCTCCCGATTCCCCAGCTGACCGAGGAGCGCCGCAAGGAGATGGTCAAGGTGGTCCGCCGCTACGGCGAGGATGGGAAGATCGCGATCCGAAACGTCCGCCGCGACGTCTTGAAGCACCTCGAGGAGCTGGTCAAGAACGGCGAGGTCGGCGACGACGAGGAGCGGCGGGGGGAGGCCCAGGTACAGAAGCTCACCGACGAGCACACGGGGTCGATCGACGAGCTGATGAAGCACAAGGAAGCCGAGATCATGGAGGTATAGCCGGCGTCCCTGGCCGACGGGCTCCCGCCGGGCGAAGCCCGTCTCCGCCCGCCTCGCGGCGCTCCCGCCGGCGGCCCGCACCTCCGTACTGTTCCACCGGCCTACGCACCGCGAGCGGCGCGCCAGGAACCCCGGCTACCGCGCTGAATCATCAGAGACCCGTGAGATCCCCTTCATCCTCTCCCCAGAGATCCGCCGCCGGCGCTGAGACCGCCCGCTCGATCGCGATCATCATGGACGGCAACGGCCGCTGGGCCGAGCGCCGCGGCCTGCCGGTTGCAGACGGCCATCGTGAAGGCACCCGCGCGCTCCGGCGTACGGTCGAAGCGGCGATCGACCTCGGCGTCGCGTCACTCGCGGTCTATGCCTTCTCGACGGAGAACTGGTCGCGGCCGGCCGACGAGGTCGAGGCGCTGATGGAGATCTTCGGCGAGACGATCGAGCGTGAGCTGCCCGATCTCGCCAAGCAGGGCGTCCGCACGCGCTTCATCGGCCGCCGTGACCGCGCACCGGACGCGCTGCAGGCGATGATGGCCGGGCTCGAGACCGAGACCGCCGCGAACGACCGCCTCTCGCTCTGGATCGCATTCGACTACGGCGCGCGGGCCGAGCTGGTCGAGGCGACACGGCGCCTGATCGAGTCCGGCGTCGCACCTGCCGACGTCGACGAACAGGCGCTCGCAGCACACCTCTATGCGCCGGAGCTTCCCGACCCCGACCTGCTGATCCGCACGTCGGGAGAGCTGCGGCTCTCGAACTTCCTCCTCTGGCAGCTCGCCTATGCAGAGCTCGTGTTCGTCGAGACGCTGTGGCCGGACTTCGGCGAGGCCGACCTCCGGAGCGCGCTGGCGGACTACGCGAGCAGGCGCCGCCGGTTCGGCGGCCGATGAACCAGTTCCTCTCGCGCGTGCTCGTGACGATCCTCGGCCTCCCGGTGGTGCTCGGGTTGGTCTACCTCGGCGGCTGGTGGCTGTTCGGGCTCGCGTTGTTCGCGGCGCTCGTCGCGCTCCACGAGCTCTACGGGATGGCGCGGGCCTTGCGGCCCCTCGTCCTGGCCGGGTACGCGGGAGCGATCGCGACGCTGCTCGGCGCGCAGCTCGGCGGGCCGGAGTGGATGGTCGGCGGCTTCATGCTCACGCTCGTGCTCTCGTTCCTGCTCTACGGGATCGCGGAGACGCGTCAGACCGCCACCGTGACGATGAGCACGACGATCCTCGGCACGGCATGGATCGCGCTCGGACTCGGACACCTGTTGCTCCTGCGCGACTTTCCCGAGTACGGCCGGATCGCCGTCTTCGCGGTCCTGATCGCCGTCTTCGCCGACGACACCGCGGCGTACCTGATCGGCCGCCTTGTCGGCCGGCACAAGCTCGCGCCCTCGCTCTCTCCGGGAAAGACCTGGGAGGGGTTCGTCGCCGGAACGATCGCTGCGGTCGCCGCATCGTTCTTCACGCTCTACGACGACCGTCACCAGTTCCTGTCGATCTGGGAGGCGGTGGGTCTCGGTCTCGCGATCGCGCTGGCCGGCGCTGCGGGAGACCTCTTCGAGTCGGCGCTCAAGCGCGACCTCCAGGTGAAGGATTCCGGGCAGCTGCTCGGCGGGCACGGCGGCATGCTCGACCGGATCGATGCGCTGCTCTTCGCCTCGGTGGCGTCCTTCTTCACGGTCATCGCCCTGACGTAGGGCACACTGTGGGGGTGAAGCGAGTCGCGCTGCTCGGCGCCACCGGCTCGATCGGCCGGCAGGCGATCGAGGTCGTGGAGCGGAACCCGGAGCTCGAGTTGTGCGCTCTCGCGTCCTGCTCGTCCGACCTTGCCCAGCTTGCGGCCGAGTACGCCGTCGACCACACCCAGGTCGGGGGCGATCTCACGGGAGTGCTCGAGGCGTCGAAGCCTGACGTCGTCCTCAACGCCGTCGTCGGGTTTGCCGGTGTCGGCGCGACGCTGTGGACGCTCGAGCACGGCGTCACGCTCGCCCTCGCGAACAAGGAGAGCCTCGTGGCCGCCGGCGAGCTCGCGCTAGCTGCCAAGGAGCGGGGAGGAGGCCTGCTGCTCCCGGTCGACTCCGAGCACTCGGCCCTCTTCCAGTGCCTCGACGGGCGAGCCGCCGGCTCAGTCGCCTCGCTCGTCCTGACCGCCTCGGGCGGCCCGTTCCGCGGTCGCACGCGCAGCGAGCTCGTCGGCGTCGGCGTCGACGACGCGCTCGCGCACCCGACGTGGAGCATGGGCCCGAAGATCACGATCGACTCGGCGACGCTCGCCAACAAGGGGCTCGAGCTGATCGAGGCGCACTTCCTCTTCGGCGTTCCCTACGAGAGCATCGAGGTCGTCGTGCATCCGAGCTCGATCGTCCATTCGCTCGTGCGATTTCGTGACGGCGCCGCGCTGGCGCACCTCGGGTACCCGGACATGACGGTTCCGATCTCCTACGCGCTGACCTACCCGGAGCGCGCCGCGACCGACGTCCCGCAGCTCGACCTTGCGAGCGGGCTGACGCTGGAGTTCTCCGCCCCCGACCTCGAGACGTTCCCGCTGCTCGCGCTTGCACGGCGCGCCGGTGAGCTCGGCGGCACGTACCCGTGTGTCTACAACGCCGCGAACGAGGTCGCAGTCGCCGCGTTCCTCGACGGAAAGCTGCCCTTCCTCGGCATCGCCGAGGTCGTCGAGGAGGCGCTTGCCGCTGCGGACGGGAGCCCTGCGGGCGATCTGGCCGAGCTCGTCGAGGCCGACGCCGAGGGCCGCCGGCTCGCAGGGCGCGGGGTGCCCGTCGCACGCGGCGTAGGCTCGACGGAGCCGCGCCGAGCGGAGGGGCCGGCTTTGCCGGCCGCGGAGCGGACATGAGCGTTTTCATCTCGATCCTCGGACTCGGCTTCCTGATCCTGATCCACGAGGCCGGTCACTTCTTCGTCGCCAGAGTCGTCGGGATGAATCCGCGCAAGTTCTACCTCGGCTTTCCGCCGGCGCTCGTGAAAGCGAAGCGCAAGGGGATCGAGTACGGCATCGGTGCGATTCCGCTCGGCGGCTACGTGAAGATCCCCGGCATGCATCGCCCCGCCGCGGGCGACCTGGACATGCACTTCGGCCGCGCCGTCGAGGAGCAGCCTTCGCTTCGCCGCCCCCTCGACGCGCTGCGAGAGCGACTCGAGGAGAGCGATTACACGGGTGCGCGGGAGGCCGTCACGCGGCTCGCCGAGGCGCTCCAGGAAGCGAATGTGTCGGCCGCGGCCGCCAAGTCCGCGGAGCGTGGGCTCGGCGACATCGAAGACGCGCTCGCGCCCGACGCCTACTGGCGCGCGAAGACCTGGAAGCGCGTCGCAGTAATCTTCGCGGGACCCGGCGCCAACCTCCTGCTGGCCGTCGTGCTCTTCACGCTGCTGTTCATGGTCGGTGGGGGCAAGGCGACACGCACGGTCGACGAGGTCGTGGCCGGCACACCCGCGGCCGCAATGGGCCTGAAGCCCGGCGACACGATCGTCGCGATCGAGGGAACGCCGGTCGGGCCCAACGACATCGCACCCACGATCTCCAGCTCGAAGGGCCGCCCGCTCACCGTCACCGTGGAGCGCGACGGCAAGAGGATCGAGCTCGGGCCGACCAAGCCCGAGAAGACGAACGGGGCCTACCGCCTGGGCTTCGTGCTCGCCGGCGAAGGCCTCGGACCGGTCGACTCGACATGGCAGGCGATCCGCGTGACCGGAATCGTGACGAAGGAGATCGGCGGCTCGGTTGGCCGCCTCGTCACGGGCGAGGGGCGCAAGGAGATCTCGAGCCCGGTCGGCATCGTGCAGGGCTCCTCGCAGGCGATCGACCAGGGTTACGACACGTACCTCTGGGTGCTGGGGCTGATCAGCCTCTCGCTCGCGCTTCTGAACCTGCTGCCGCTGCTGCCGCTCGACGGCGGCCACATCGCGTTCTCGATCGTGGAGGGAATCCGCGGCAAGGCGGTCGCGCGGGAGGTCTACGAGCGCGTCTCGGCAGTCGGGATCGCGTTGGTGCTGCTCCTGTTCTTCATCGGCCTCTCCAACGACATCGGCCGGCTGGGAAACTGACGCTGTGGAAAAGGTGTCAGAGTCGAGGCTGACACCGTGTCAGAGACGAGTCTGACACCGGAAGGGCCGCTACCCTTGGACGCGAGATGGCTTCCGACGTTCAAATCCGCGTAGGGAACGTCCCGATCGGCGGTGGGGCGCCGGTCGTCGTCCAGTCGATGACGCTGACCCCGACGCGTGACGTCGAGGCGACGACCGCACAGATCGCGGCCCTCGTGTCGGCCGGCTGCGAGATCGTCCGTTGCGCCGTCCCGAAGACCGAGGACGCGGATGCCCTCGCCCGCATCGTCCGCTTCAGTCCGATCCCCGTGATCGCGGACATCCACTTCAACGCCAGCCTCGCGCTCAAGGCAATCGAGGCCGGCGTCGCCGCCGTCCGGATCAACCCGGGCAACATCGGCGGGCCCGACAAGGTCGAGCTCGTGGTCAACGCGGCGAAGAAGGCCGGGATCCCGATGCGCATCGGGGCGAACTCCGGCTCGCTCCCCAAGCACCTCCACGATCTCGCGCAGGTCGACCAGGCGGAGGCGCTCGTGGCGGCGGCGATCGAAGAGGTCGAGCTGCTGGAAAAGCTCGACTACCGCGACTTCAAGATCTCGGTCAAGTCGACGCACGTGCCGACAATGATCCGCGCCTACCGGATGCTCTCGGCGAAGGTCCCGTATCCGCTTCACCTCGGCGTCACAGAAGCGGGCACGCCGTTCTCGGGGTCGATCAAGAGCGCGGTCGGCATGGGCGCTCTGCTTGCAGACGGGATCGGCGACACGATCCGCGTCTCCCTCACGGCCGACCCCGTCAAGGAGGTCGAGACGTGCTGGGAGATCCTGAAGGCGCTCGGGCTGCGCGAGCGCGGGCCGGTGATGATCTCGTGCCCCTCCTGCGGCCGCGACAACGTCGGCGTCGAGAAGCTCGCGGTCGTCGTCGAGGACCGCCTGAAGGCCTATCCGCAAGCGTTCGAGGTCGCCGTCATGGGTTGCGCGGTCAATGGACCGGGGGAGGCCGGCGACGCGGACTTCGGCATCGCAGGCGGCCGCGACGTCGGCTTCGTCTACGCGCACGGCCGCGTGCTCAAGAAGGTGAGCTCAGACATCCTGATCGAGGAGCTCTTCCACGAGATCGACCGGTGGATCGAGGGCGGCATGCAGCGCCCGAAGCGGCTGAAGATGGCGAAGCCCGCTGCGCTCGCGATGGCCGAAGCCTCCCTGATCCCGCTCGACTGATCTGTTTGCAGCGGCGCCGATCCTCCGGATCAGCTGCCGGCATCCGCGGGGGCGGATGCCTGCCCGCGCGAAGACCCCTGAAGGGCCGCCTTCGGCGGCCGACGTTTCACTAACCTCTCCCGGATGATCCATCGCGCCTCGAAGCTGCACCTGCCGACCCTGCGCGACGCCCCGTCCGATGCCGAGGCGCTCTCGCACAAGCTGCTCGTACGGGGCGGTTTCATCCGCCAGGTCGGGGCAGGACTCTGGACGTTCCTCCCGCTCGGCTGGCGGATCCACCGGAAGATCGAGCAGATCATCCGTGAGGAGCTCGACGTGTTCGGGGCGCAGGAGATGCTGGCCCCGGTGCTCACGCCCGCCGAGCTCTGGATCAAGACGGGTCGATACGGGATCCCCGAGCTCTTCAAGCTTCAGGACCGGAACGGCCGCGACTTCGTCTTGCCGCTCACGCACGAGGAGACGTTCACCTTCCACGCCCTCGAGCTCCAGAGCTACCGCCAGCTGCCGCAGTCCTGGTACCACTTCCAGACGAAGGACCGCGACGAGCCGCGCCCCCGGGGAGGCCTCCTGCGGGTCCGCGAGTTCATCATGAAGGACTCGTACTCGTTCGACCGCGACGAGGCGGGGCTCGACGTCAGCTTCCAGGCGCACAAGGGTGCCTACGAGCGGATCTGGGACCGCTGCGGCCTCGAGACCTACTGCGTCCAGGCGGAGAGCGGGATGATGGGCGGCAAGGAGTCGCTCGACTACCTCGCGCCCTCCGGCTCGGGCGAGAACACGCTCGTCACCTGCGAGAACGGCGACTACGCGGCGGACCTCGAGATCGCCCGCGGCGTGCCGCGCGCCCCCGAGCTCCCGGAGCGGCTCGACGCGCCCGTCGAGGTCGAAACGCCCGACACCCGCACCTGCGAAGCGCTCGCGGCGCTGCTCTCGATCGACCTCGCAGCGACCACGAAGGCGATGCCCGTCGTCAAGGACGACGGCACGCTCGTGCTCGCGCTCCTGCGCGGCGACGACCGCCTCGAGGAGGCGAAGCTGCAATCGGCGCTCGGCTCCGACTTTCGTCCGGCAACAGCGGAGGAGATCGCGGCGGGCTTCGGCGCCGAGGGCGGGTCGCTCGGCCCCGTCGGGTTCGCCGGCTCGGTGGTGGCCGACGAGACGCTGCGTGAGGGCCAGTTCGTCTCCGGCGCGAACCGGACCGGCTGGCATCTGCGCGGCGTCGAGGCAGGTCGCGACTACCGGCCCGAGTTCGCCGACATCCGCCAGCCGAAGGAAGGCGACGCGTGCCCGAACTGCGGCGGCCGGCTCGGTTTCCAAACCGCGATCGAGGTCGGGCACATCTTCAAGCTCGGTACCCGCTACTCGGAGGCGTTCGGCGCCACGTACCTGGACGAGGACGGTGTCGAGAAGCCGATCGTGATGGGCTCCTACGGCATCGGACCCGGCCGGGTTCTCGCCGCGGCGGTGGAGCAGCACGGGCGCGACGAGGGCATCGTCTGGCCCGCCGAGATCTCGCCGTATGACGTTCACGTCGTCGTCCTGGGCTGGGACAACCCCGACCTCGTCTCGATCGGCGAGCAGGTCGCCGCCAGCCTCTCGGCCGAGGGACTGGAGGTCCTGCTCGACGACCGGGAGCTGCGCCCGGGCGAGAAATTCGCCGACGCCGACCTGATCGGCTGCCCGCTCCGCGTCACCGTCGGGAAGAAAACCCTCGACGACGGCGCTGTGGATCTCAAGGACCGGGCGCGTGGCGAAGAATCGCGCGTCGCGCGTTTGGACCTCGCAAAACGGGTAGTCGCAGGCTGATGGCTCGCAAGCGGAAATACAGCGAGGACGACTTCGGCGCGACAATTGAGCGCCTGATGGCCGAGACCGGCCTCACCTACCGCGGGCTGGCTGCGAAGACGGGGCTCTCGGCCGGATACCTCAACCATCTCGTGCACGGCAACCGCCCCGTGCCGTCGAAGGACGTCGTCGCCCGCCTCGCGGGTGCCCTCGGCGTCGAGCCTGAGCACTTTCGCGAATATCGCCTGCGGGTCATCGCCGACCGGCTGGAGCAGATGCCCGATCTCGTCGACCGGCTCTACCGGAAGCTCGCGGTCTAGCCGGTTCCCGACGCCTTCGCCGCGCCGGGGCCGGCGCGGCTCTGCTCGCCTTCCCCCGAGCGGACGGCGTCGCTGGCCGGCGGGGGCGAGCCCGTCGCCCGCACGCGGACGACCTTGCTCAGCAGGTCGAACCAGAACGGGGCGCCCAGCATCACGGCGCCGATCGTCAGCGCCAGGCCGACGAGCTTCGCCAGCCACGAGAGCACGTCGTTCGGGAGCTGAGTCGGTCCGTCGCCAAAGGAGAGCTCCCAGCCGAGAGGGAGATCGAGGTTCTTCACGGCCTCGTCGAGCTTGATGTCGCCGGCGGTTCCCGTTGCCGCCGCCTGAGCCCTCGTCACCGCTGCTGCTCGCGTGGCATCGTCCCGCCACAACACCCGTGCCGCCGTGAGCGTGTCTGCGTTCAGGAGGCAGATCACCGAGGTCGCGATGACCGCGAGGAACAGCTGCACCCGGCGCTTGTACCACCCGGAGACGCGCTCCATCGAGTCGTCGAACCATTGCTCGGCGGCATGCTGGAACTTCGCGCCGTCGTTGCCCGCCGAGCGGTAAAGGGCGAGCATCGCCTCCGACAGCCGCTCGTTCGGGATGGCGGCAAGCGAGCGCTCCAGCCCCTTCCTCAGGCCCTTGATCCGAGCGCGGGCCGCAGCCGCCTCATCCTCATCGGCCTGGTCGAGCTTGGCTTCGGCGTCCCGGGCGAGGTCGGTCAGGGCTGCGATGAATGTCCGCGAAGGCAGGTACGAGGGGTACGGAGGCTTACGCCACCACTTCGTCGCGCTCGTGGGGTCGAAGTCGGGGCCGCGCCCCGGCCGGATGAGACCCTGCACGAGCGGATGGCGATAGAAGCTCTTGGTCGTCTCCATCCCGGCCTTGGTCGTCGCCGACGAGGCGCTCAGCAGATTGAGGATCCCGAGCTGGAGGAAGCGCGCGCGCAGCCCGATCGTGGTCGAAATGGTCTCGTTCAGCGTCGAGCACACGAGTGCGAGCACGATGTAGAGAAAGACCAGCCCGATCGCCACATCGAGTGCCGGCAGGTCAGGCATGCGCCCGAAGGTACAAGGGCGGCCGGACGACCTGGGCGCGCCCGTTACTCGTCGTCGCCCGAGCGCCGCTGGCGTTCGCGCTCGCGCTCGCGGGCCGCGAGGGTGTCCTCTTTGACGCCCTTGTACTTCCACACGTATCGCCAGTACACGAGGGTGGCGGCGGCGAACCCCAGGCCTCGCACCCAGAGAGCCGCCGGAGCCAGCAGCACCGCCATCCCTGCGATCGAAAAGACCAGGATCGCCGCTCTCATCCGCCACAAGCGCTCGAGCATGGAGGGGACCCTAACTCTCCGCAACGAGAGGCTTGACACGCATCGACACGTCTCGATACATTGATAGTTGTCGATATGTTGCCGCGAGGAGGGATCAGATGACGACCACGCCCGAGCCCGTCGCCTGCTGCGCTCCGCTCGCGGCTTCCAGACTGTCCGACGAGGAAGCGATGGCCACCGCGGAGCTGTTCAAGGCTTTGGGGGACCCCGCGCGCGTGCGGCTCGTGAACCTGATCGCCACGAATGGTGGCGCCGTCTGCCAGTGCGATCTGATCGAGCCGGTCGGCCTTTCACAGCCGACGGTCTCCCACCACATGAAGAAGCTCGTGGACGCCGGGCTGGTCGAGCGCGAGCAGCGCGGCAAGTGGGCGTACTTTTCGTTGAAGCGCGACGCCGTCGAGAAGCTCGCGGTCGTCGCCGACCTGAAGGGAGTGTGTTGCTGATGACCACGACGAGTGCACAGGAGCTGCGCGACGAGGTCCGCCGGCGGTACGCGGAGTCGGCCCGTGCGGTGAGCGAAGGATCGAGTCCCGGCTGCGGCAGCGGCTCCTGTTGCAACGGTGAGACCGATGCCGTCAACTTCGGCGAAGCGCTCTACGACGCCGAGCAGCGCGGCGAGCTGCCGGAGGCGGCCGCGCGTGCGTCGCTCGGCTGCGGGAACCCGACCAGGGTCGCCGCCCTTCGCGAGGGGGAGGTGGTGCTCGATCTCGGCTCCGGCGGCGGGATCGACGTGATCCTCTCGGCGAAGCGCGTCGGCGCGACGGGGCTCGCCTACGGGTTGGACATGACCGACGAGATGCTCGCCCTCGCGCGCAGGAACGCACAGGTGGCGGGGATCCGGAACGCGATCTTCCTCAAGGGCGTGATCGAAGAGATTCCGCTCCCGGCCGATTCGATCGACGTCGTGATCTCGAACTGCGTGGTCAACCTCTCGACCGACAAGCCGGCCGTGCTGACCGAGATCGCTCGCGTTCTCCGGCCCGGCGGCCGGATCGGAATCAGCGACGTTGTCGCGGAAGACCGCCTCTCCGCGGAGGAGCGCGCCGAACGCGGCAGCTATGTCGGCTGCATCGCGGGCGCGCTCTCGAAGGGGGAGCTCGAAGCGGGCCTCGAGGCGGCCGGGTTCGAGCAGGTCTCGGTCGAATTCACGCACGAGGTCGCGGACGGGATGCACGGCGCGATCGTGAAGGCCGTGAAGACCTCACAGCCCGAGCCGCGAATCCAATCTCGACTCAACAGGGTGGAGCCCGTTGCCGATGACCTGACTGCCGTGTGACGACGCTTGCGGAGCGGCCGGTGGTCGTAAAGGCCGACCGCGGCCAGCTCGAACAGGTGATCACGAACCTCGTCGTCAACGGGCGAGACGCGATGCCCGACGGCGGCCGCCTAACGATCAACGTCGCCACCGCGGCCCTCGAAAGCCTCGGCGATGGCCTGCCCTGCGCGCTGCTCAGCGTGACCGACGAAGGCTCGGGCATGGACATGGCGACTGCATCGCACATCTTCGAGCCTTCACGACGTGGGGAGATGAGGGGACCGGGACCGGGCTCGGGCTCGCGACGGTGCACGGCATCATCGCCCAGAGCGGGGGACAGGTCGTCCTCGAGACCGCTTCCGGACGCGGCTCGACCTTCAGCGTTCACCTGCCCCTCTGCACCGACGAGCTGTCATCGCCCCAAACGCCGCCTGCGGCCCCGGCGACGGAGGCACCGAGACGATCCTCGTCGTCGAAGACGACCCCACTGTCCGCGCGCTCGTGTCGAGAATGCTGGCGACACGCGGCTACGAGTCCTGGACGCCGCAGACGGCGAGCAGGCAATCGCGCAGTTCGACACACGAGAACGCCCGATCCCGCTCGTCATCAGCCACCTGATCATGCGGGGCCTCAACGGCCGGAGACAGTCGAGCGCATCCGCGGAATCGAACCGGCGACGAAGGCACTCTTCATGTCCGGCGACACCGACGACGCAGTCATCCGAAGCGGTGAAGGACTCCCGCCTGGGACGAGCTTCATTCAGAAGCCCTTCAACGGCGACAAGCTGTCCGACCTCGTCCGAGAACTGCTCGACGAGGCCCCCGCCTGACGCGCTACGCGTCGTTAGCTACGATCCGCGCCACGGGGCGTGGCGCAGCCTGGTTAGCGCGCTAGTCTGGGGGACTAGAGGTCCCGAGTTCGAATCTCGGCGCCCCGATTAGAGGAAAGCCCCGGTAATCGGGGCTTTTCGTTTCAGTGGATGCGGCCTGATCGGTGTGGATCGGGGCCTACTCAGGGCCTAAACGTCTGCATCGGCTTCCCTGAGTTGCACGTGGATCTCCGCGGCGTCCGTCAAGAAACGCTGGCGCTGGTCGTAACACAACGCCTGAACTGCGTGGAGATCTTCGACGGGAAACGGCCACCAGCTCGAGCCGAGCCTGGACTGCGGCAAATACCCGGAGCAGCGTCGCGGCGAGGCCGAAGAGATCGTCGAGCGAGACACTGAACGGGTGAACGCCTGCGGCCATGCGGTGCCAATCGCGAGGAACGATCCGTGAGCGAGCCGTTCTACATCATCAACAAAGCCGCCGATGAGGCGGACGGAGGAATACGTTGAAGCGCACTCTGGCAGCATTCGTCGCGGGTCTGACGTTCGGAGCAACCGGCATCGGTGTGGCCGCCACGACCGGCATCATCAAGGTGGTCACCAACTCTGGCGCGACCTGCTACTTCGGGACCGGGCCGCAGGGACGGGGTGTCTTGTGCAACCGCTCCGACAAGAAGGGGTACATGGCGACCGTCACTCAGACGAAGGTGCTCGTCTGGAAGCAGAACGGGGCCATCGTCTTCTTTCGGCGGCAGCCGTAGCGGCTCGAACAGCCCAGGGGAAGAGCTCGCGTGAGAAGCTGAGCGGGTGAACGGCATGGTCAACGAACGGCGAGAGGAGCGGTGGGTGCTGCGGCTACTCGGGAACGTGATCGTCCTAACCGCGGCGATCGTCGCGCTGATGTTCGTGCTCTTCCTCGTGCTCCTGTTTGTCCTAAGCGGTGGCGGAGACTGAACGCGTGGCTTCTCAGTTGCGGGCACTCGGTGCCGATGCTCGAGCACGACCGCCCGGACGATCCACCGCGCCGGCCGCCCATGTGTCACGTCTGCGAAAAGCTCCGGAACGTCGACAGCGCGTCGAAGCCCTCGTAGGCTCGGCGCAGGATGCTGGCTCTCTCGATTCCGGACTGGTCGCACCACACGCTTGAGTTCTGGACAGCCGTCGGCACGGTCGGCGCGGTCATCGTCGCGGTGCTCGGTAGCCTCATGCGTTCCGTTTGGCGAGCGCGGTCAGAGAGGCGTCGGAGGCCAGCGGTGATGCTCGGCTACGAGCCGGAGACGTGCCTTCAGCTTGAGGCGGTGATCTCGTCGGTAGGTGCTCGTGAACGTCCAGCCGCTTACGCACGGCTCCGTGTCACCAACAAGCTTGGCCGCAATGCAGCCGAGGGTGTGCAGGTACTCGTCGCCAGCTTGGAGCCTCTCGAGAAAGCCGCCAAGATCGCTGACGATAAGTGGCGGTCTGGGATTATGTGGAATGTTGGATCGCTCGGGTGGACGCACGCCGATCCCCCAGACCTGACGATCGGGCCGGGCGCAATGCGAACAGTCGATCTCGGGCGCATCGAAGGTGCCGACGATCCGTACTTCACGCTCGGACTACCCGACCAGCAACGACCGGCATCGCGCGTTGACCGGATGCCGGCGGGTCGCTACCGCCTGAGGCTTGCCGTCGTCGGCCACAACTTCGATGCCAGGCTCTGGGAGTTGGAGCTCGACTACGACGGCGGGTGGATACCGCAAGCTGATGAGCCGTTCGTTCACCTAAAGATCTCGGCGCCGCGTCCGGCTCGCTTGGTCATCAAGGGGACGCAGTAGTCCCAAGGCCCAATCAGGGCCCAAACGCCTCGGACACGTCCTGCGCAGCCATGCGGCGCGGCCATCGAAGACCCGCTTGGCTAACCCGTTCCCGCCACTTCCGACCACGACCCGCCAACGCGCCACGCAGTCTGGGGGATTAGAGGTCCCGAGTTCGAATCTCGGCGCCCCGATTAAAAAGGCACCCATTTGCGGGGCTTTTTCTTTCTCGTAGGTTGGGAACGAGCGATCCGAACGAGCCGCAGCCGCCCGTACGTATCTCGGAAGTGAGCTACCCCGAGGTCAAGAAGGCGCACATGGCACCGAGGTGCTGGCTCCGGACTTCGCTGACGGGAGGACCCGAATCGGATCTCGGCTAAGCGCCAGGAGCGCCCAGCGATGAGAAGGCTCGTTTGCGGATGGTGACTCGTGTCAATGATGACAGAGTGACTGCGGCCTACACAACCGTGCTCCTTGTTGAAGACAACGACATGGTTCGGACATTGCTCACCCGCGCCCTCGAGCGCGCCGACCACCGCGTGCTGACCGCAGCCGACGCCGAGCGAGCGCTAGCGCTCGTCGAAGACTACGAACACCACATCGACGTGGTAGTTAGCGATGTCCGGCTGCCCTCGATGGGGGGCGTAGAGTTCGCCGAGGAGCTCCGCCGGCGGGATCCGGAGTTGCCGGTACTGCTGATCGGCGGCTTCGACACCGCGGCGACGGGCTTCCCAGAACTCGAGAAACCTTTCACCCTCGATGCGCTGCAAAGCAAAATCGCCGAGATCGTGCACTAGCTCGATCGCCAGGGCTCGCGAACGGGGACAGAAAGGCGCTTTCAGAGCCGACGGCGACACCTAGCGCCGAACCTAGGTCCCGCGGAATGGGAGCTGGACCTTCGGCCTATAGGTGCGGCTGGTGTCCCAGGGGCGAAGGGTCAGGCGGGGCCGGAAGGACCCGCCGGCCCGGCAGGTTCCATCGGTTCCCTGGCCGTCGGGAAACGGTACCGCAGGCGCGCTGAGGGGCCGTCCTCACCGCGCCCGCGTTCCACCCATCGTGCTTCTAGACGCGTCTGGAGCGCGGAAGTTGGAGCCGGCGGGAGGACGGCGCGCAACTTCCGCTCCTGCAAGCGTGCTTCGGCTCGCTCTGGCATCCGCTTTGACCGCAATGGCAACAGCGTTGGTGGCGACGGTTGACCACCGGCAGAAATGGGAGGTCGAGTTTGCCGCGCAGGAGGCCGCCTGGTTCTGCGCGCATGGGCGCCCTTCGTCGTGCCGCGACTTTGACGAGGTGGCGTACGAAAAGCGGTGGGAGGAGCGCGAGCTCGTCTACCGCGTCGCGTTCCTCACGCTCGCCGCGAGTGCCTCCTACTCGTCGTAACCGCGCTCTGGAAGCGGCGATCTGAGCGTGCGCCGGTGAAGGGCGGAGCACCCTCAGCCGAGCTCGTCGATCAGATCGGCGATGGAGTCGACGATTCGTGAAGGCCGGTAGGGAAACCTCTCGGCCTCGGCGCGGGAGGTGATGCCGGTCAGGACGAGCACCGTGTGCATGCCCGCCTCGAGGCCCGACACGACATCGGTGTCCATGCGGTCGCCGACCATCGCGGCCGTCTCCGAGTGGGCGTCGATAGCGTTGAGCGCCGAGCGCATCATGAGCGGGTTAGGCTTGCCCACGAAGTACGGGTCGACGCCGGAGGCGCGACTGATGAGCGCTGCAACCGAGCCGGTCGCGGGCAGCGGGCCGTCGGGCGTCGGTCCGGTCGGGTCGGGATTGGTTGCGATGAACCTCGCGCCTCGGACGACGAGGCGGATCGCCTGCGCGATGCGCTCGAAGCTGTAGGTCCGGGTCTCGCCGAGCACGACGTAGTCGGGATCCTGGTCCGTCAGGGTGTAGCCGGCCTCGTGGAGCGCGGTCGTCAGCCCTGCTTCGCCGATCGCGAACGCTGTGCCGCCGGGCCGCTGGCCGGCGAGAAAATTTGCCGTCGCCAGCGCAGAGGTCCAGATCGCCTCCTCCGGGACGTCCAGGCCGATCGTGCGCAGCCGGGCGGTCAGGTCGCGCCGCGTGTACATCGAGTTGTTCGTCAGCACGAGGAAGGGCAGACCCTGCTCGCGTAGTCGCTCGAGGAACCGGTCGGCGCCGGGTATGGCGCTCTGCTCGTGCACCAGCACCCCGTCCATGTCCATCAGCCACGAGCGAATCTCGCGTCGTTTCACTGCATTCTCCTCGCCGCAGCCGACCATACTTCGACAGGTCGTCTCCGTGACGAGCGGTACCGTCTCGGCATGATGCGGGTCGCGATCGCGGGAGTGGCCGCGCTGGGGATTGGGCTCGCCGCCGCGCCGGACCACGCCGAACCCGTCGCGGTTCTCGTCGTCCCGGCGCAGGAGGTGTGGGCGCAGGCTGACCGCGGCGCCGCGGGGCTCCTCGTGCCCGGAGCGGGGGCGACAGTGACCCGAGAGCAGGCGCTGCGATCGCTCACGACCGGCCGGAGCGTGTCCGGACTCGCGGGAGAGGAGCACCGTGAGCCGCTGATCCGGATTGCGTCGCGCGCCGGGCCGATCACGATCTACGTCGCGCTGCCGTCGCCGGGCCGCCACCACAACGTCACTCGCTATCCGCTCGCGCTCGTCGGCCGCGGCTACCGGGGAATCCTCGACTCGCCGTCGACCCGACTGCCGGGGCTCGTCTCGATCGCCGACATCGCGCCGACCGCAGTCGCGCTCGAGCGGGGCACGAAGCCGGTACTCGGCGTCCGGCCGGGGAACGCCGATTCGCTGCATGCACTCGATGTGCGGCTGACCCGCGCACACGACTCCCGGACCGCCGCGACCGTCGGACTCGCCGCGCTTCTCGTCTCCCTCGCTGCCGCGGCGTTCGCGGCGCGCTCGCGCCGGCTGGCTCGCTCCGCGCTGCTCGCGGCCCCGGGCGCGATCTCGGCCGCGCTGCTGCTGTCCGCCGCCGGCGTCCGCTCGCCGCTCTGGGTCGGCATCGCCGTCGCGACGGGAGGAGCCGTCACGGCTCTGGTGACCGGCAGGTCGGAAGCTCTCTTCGGGCCTGTCGTCGCGCTCTTTCTGGCGTTCTTCCTCATCGTGCTCGCGGCGTTCCCGGAGACGAATGCGCTCGCTGCGATCGGGCCGCACCCTGACGGAGGTGTCCGCTTCTTCGGTGTCACCAACCAGGTGGACACGCTCCTGTTGGCGCCGGTGCTGGCCGCGGCTGCGACGTCGCGGCGCTGGCTCGCCACCGTCGGCCTGCTCGCCCTCCTGGTACTCGGCTGGAGTCGCGCCGGCGCCGACGGCGGCGGCGTGCTCGTGCTCCTCGCCGGGCTGGCTGCGCTCGTACTGCAGGAAGGGCTCCGGCGCCTCTCCGTCGTCCGCGTCGCGCTGGCTGGAGCTGGGGTGCTCGGCCTCGCGCTCCTCCTCGTCGCCTTGGACGCCGGCCTCGGCGGGTCGAGCCACGTGACCGATGCCGTTGGCGGCGGCCCCTCCGGCCTGGCGGACGACCTCGGGCGGCGCCTCGACGTCAGCTGGGCAGGCGCAACGGCCTCGTGGCACGCGAGCCTTCTCTGCGCGGTGGGACTCGCGGCGCTGCTCGCCGTGGCGCTGCTCGCCCCGTGGCAGCGAGCGACCACCGCGTTCCTGGTCGCCCTCGCGGTCTCGCTCGTCGTCAACGACTCGCCCGTGGACGAGCTCGCATGGGGCGCGGTCGGGGCTGCTGCGCTGTTTGCCCGGGAGACCGCGTCTAGCGCGCGCAGGTCCTGGTCGACCAGCCCGCGAGCGTCGCCAGTGCCCTCCCGGCCTTCAGCGTGAAACGCATCGTCACGGTCCCTGGGCCGGGCGCGTCGAGCACGGTCATCCCCGACCGGTCGCGTTGGAGGCAGCCGCGGGAGACCTTCCAGTAGGGCGACCAGCTCGTCGCGATCCGGTAGCGGCCGGCTGCGGTCACCGTGAACGTGATCCGCGAGTGGCCGAACGTGAGGACGTTCGTGCGGCCGGGACCGGTGACGAGCTTCCACGGCGCGGGAACGGCGTAGACAGTCGTGTGAGCCGAGCGAAACACCGGCCGCAGCCCGGTGCGGCCGCTTCGCAGCAGCGCCGCCTCCGCCGCCGCGCTGTAGTCGAGCGGGGCGTCCGGGAGCACGACGTAGCGAACAGCCACCTGCCGCAGCCAGCGGATCCACGTGCGCGCGCCCAGCTCGTCGTCGTCGTAGAGCACCTCGTTGCGAGGGAAGTCCTCCTGGCGGAACCAACCGCGGGTGATCGGGATGCCCGCGGCCGGCAGATAGGCCGCGGCCCAATGCCCCGTCGTATCAACCACCTCGACCCGGTAGGAGGGGTCGAGGTGACCCTTGAGGAAGCCGATCGCGGGCGCCCAGTAGGCCTCGTCCGCCGCCGGGTCGGACACCCCTTTCGCATAGCTCGCCGCGAGCGGGGACACGTTCCACGACAGCGCCAGCAGGAAGGCCACCGCCGCGAGTGGGAGCGGCCGCCAGCGACGTAACGAGAGGGTCAGGATCGCGAGCGGCACGGCGGCAAACCGGAGCCGCGCGATGTTCTCACCGAGGCTGGAAGGGACGAGGAACGCAGTCACGCAGACCGGGAGATAGAGCACGTACAGCCACCGCAGCACCCGAGCCTCCTGCACCCGCCACGTGAAGACGATGCCGAGGAGGCAGAACACGCAGACCGCAGCCAGCTCCTCGATCGAGAAGGGGAAGCGGCCGCCGGCAGGGAAAAGTCGCCAGAGAACGAGCCAGACCGTCGCGAGCGCACCGACGGTCACCGCAGGCAGCGTGAGCTCGGCCCGGGCGGGCAGCCGCGCGAGGCCGATCGCTGCCAGCAGCAGGGCGAGCAGCGCGAACGCGAGTGGGCTGGCCGCGAAGCAGAGGACGGTCAACAGGGCGAAGCGCAAGCGGGCTCGTGACTGGAGCGCCCACAGCGCCAGCAGCGCAAAGGCCACGCCGAGCGCGAAGGGATAGGCGCCGGAGAGCACGACACCCGCCCAGACGACGGCGAACGACCGGCTCGACCAGCGCGAGGCCGGACCCCATTCCCGGGCGGCGATCACGGTGAAGGCGAGCGCGGCAGTCGCGATGCTGAGCACCGCCAGCAGCTGGATCCCGAACAGCCAGGCGGCGGGGTAGTAGAGGAGGCTGTAGGTGACGAAGCTGTAGCGGCCCTCGTACCAGAAGTTGTTCCAGAGCTGAAAGCCGTGGTCGCGAAAGAGCCCGCTCTGGTAGACGTGCGCTGCGAGGTCGCTGCCGGGAGGCCCGAACGCGGCGAGCAGCGAGGCGACGAGCACGGCGAGCCCGAAGGCGAGGAGCGCCTCCGCCGCGAGCGGTGTCAGAACTCTTCGGGCCGGCGACTCCACCGGCCTATCTTCACATGTTGGATTTCGGCTGCACGAGACTCGCGCAGCCGTCCGCAAAGAGCGTATGATTTTCGGCAGCTTTCACTAGATAACGGCGGATAGCGACAGTAAGATCAGCGAGGCTTGGGTTATCTGCGGTTTGCCCTTCTCGCTGCTGCGTTCGTCGCAGTGCCTGGCGTTGCGGCTGGAAACACCGGCCTCGAGCGGGGCGTGACGCCCTCGGCACGGGTCGGAATCTTCTACTACCCGTGGTTCGCGACTCCCCGCACGGACGGCGGCTACGCGCACTGGCAGCAGGGCGGAAACACGCCGCCGGCGAGCCTGTCGTCCAGCTTCTACCCGGCACGCGGGGCGTACTCGTCGGCGGACGCGCTCGTGGTCGGCGCGCAGATGCGGGAGATCGCCGCCGCCGGCGTGGGCACGGTGATCACCTCCTGGTGGGGTCGCGACTCGCTCGAGGACCGGAGGCTGCCGCAGGTGATCGAGGCGGCGAGAGCGAACGGCCTCGCCGTCGCGGTCAACGTCGAGCCGTACGTCGGCCGCACCGTCGCGAGCGTCGAGACCGACATCACCGATCTTCGCACGCTCGGGATCTCCGACTTCTACGTCTGGGACTCGTCTTCGCTGCCGAACGCCGACTGGGCGGCGCTGAACGAGGGGCTGGAAGGAGTGCGGACCTTTGCGAACACAAACCTGCCGGGCAAGGCGGCGGCGGGCCGGTTCGACGGGCTCTACACCTACGACGTGCTGCTCTTCGGGGGCGCCCTGTTCCCGCGGCTGTGCCGTCAGGCACACCGGCTCGGCCTGCTGTGCGCTCCGTCGGTCGGGCCCGGCTATGACGCGCGCTGGGCGACGGGCGACGTCCGCGTCCGCTCACGGCGGAACGGCGCGACCTACGACTCGATGTGGCGCGGAGCTCTTCGCGCCCACGCAGACCTCGTCACGATCACGAGCTACAACGAGTGGCACGAGGGCACGCAGATCGAGCCCGCTCGGGCCGGACGGAAGGGATACGAGAGCTACCAAGGTGCGTGGGGCCTGCGCGGCGTGGCCGCGGAGAGGGCCTATCTCGACCGCACCGCGTACTGGGTGCTGAAGCTCTCCTACTAGCGCTCGAAGACATCGGCGGCGCAGCTCGACACGAGCGCGTCGAAGACGTCGCCCGGGTCGACGCCGCGCAGCGAGGGGTGCTCGAGATCGACGGCGATGTCGGGCCAGGACTCGAGCCCCAGCGAGCGGCCACCCTCGTCGGCGCCGAAGCAGAGCAGCCGCTCCGTCGAGAAGACCCCGCGCGTGCCCGTCTGGCGGCGGGCAATGCCCTCGACCTCGCGCAGCTCCTCGAGCGGGTCGATGCGAACGTTCGAGTCCGAGCCGATGCAGACCGGGATCCCACGGTGCTCGATCCGCGCCGCCGGGAGAAAGCCGTCGGCGAGATCGGCCTCGGTCGTGGGACAGGCGCAGACGGTCGTGCCGCTCTGCGCCAGCAAGTCGAGCTCGGCGCCGTCGGCATGCGTGGCGTGCACGACGGTGACGTGCGGCCCGAGGCAGCCGGTTCGCTCGAGCAGCTCGATCGGCCTGCAGCCGTGCTCGGCAAGGCACTCCTCGATCTCCCGCGGCTGCTCGTCGGCGTGAACGTGCAGCGGCAACCCCTCGCTCGCCGCGTAGCGCCCGATCTCCTCGAGCCACTCGCGCGGGCAGGCACGAACGGAGTGGGGGGCGAGGCCGACCCGAAGCGGCTCGTTGCGAAGCTCCTCCACCTCCTCCAGGTACTCGGTGACCGAGCTCTGGCGCATGCGTGGGAGGCCGCCGCGAGCATAGGCCGCGTACAGGAGCACGATCTCGATGCCTGCCTCCCGGGCGGCCATCGCTGCCCGGTGTGCCTCGTGGAACCCTAAGTAGTGGAACTCTCCGACAGCCGTGTAACCGGCGTTCCGCATCTCGCGGTAGGTCTCCAGGTAGAGAGCGTGAACCGTGTCGGGCGTCTGTCGCTCGGCCTCCGCCAGCATCAGCTCGCGCCAGGCCCAGAAGTCACCGCCCCCGGCCCGGCCACGCAGCGCGCGCTGGAACGTGTGGCTGTGGGCGTTGACGAATCCGGGCAGCGTGACGGTCTCGGCCACGCGGCAACACTATCCTTGTGCGAATGGCATCCCGCGCCGTCCCTGCACCGCTCGCGCACGTGCCGAACGCGCTCACGGTGCTTCGGCTCGCGCTGATCCCGCTGTTCGTCGGGCTCTACCTCCGTGCCGGCGACGGTTCGAGCTGGGCGGCCGGCTGGGTCTTCCTCGTTGCGGGTGTGACCGACCAGATCGACGGCTTCCTGGCGCGGCGCTGGCACGTCGAGTCGCAGTTCGGGAAGCTTGCCGATCCCCTCGCGGACCGGTTGATGATCGATGCCGCTGCGATCCTGGTTGCACTCGAGGGCAAGCTTCCGTGGGCGGGAGCGGTGATCATCGTCCTGCGTGACGCGTTGCTCGTCGGCGGGTACAGGCTGCTCATGCCACGCGGCTACGAGCTCAACGTGACCACCCTCGGGAAGCTGGCGACCTGGTTGCTCTACCTCTCGGTCGGGATCCTCACGGTGACGGGGCACGCGACCGAGTGGCCGCGCTGGCTGTTCTGGTTCGCGCTCGCGCTCGCATTGCTGGCCGCTGCCCAGTACGTGATCAAGGCGCGCCGCGAGGTGGCGTCGTGAAGGCCGTCGTGATGGCGGGTGGGGAGGGGACGCGCCTGCGCCCGCTCACCTCGAACCAGCCGAAGCCGATGGTGCCGATCGTGGGCAAGCCGTGCATCGAGCACATCCTCGAGCTGCTGCGCGCTCACGGCTTCGACGAGGTCGTGATCACGCTTGCGTTCATGCCGCAGGCCATTCGCAGCTACTTCGGTGACGGCGACTCGCTCAACCTGAGCATCGAATACTCGGTGGAGGAGCTACCGCTCGGCACCGCCGGCTCCGTCCGGCTCGCCAGCAGCTGGCTCGACGAGACCTTCGTCGTCATCTCGGGCGACTCGCTCTGCGACGTCGATCTGGGTGCGCTCGTGGACCGCCACACCGAAACCGGCGCCGCCGTCACGATCGGCCTGAAGTCCGTCGACAACCCACTCGAGTTCGGGATCGTGGTCACGGACGAGGACGGCAAGGTCGAGCGGTTCCTCGAGAAGCCCTCCTGGGGGCAGGTCTTCTCGGACACGATCAACACCGGCATCTACGTCCTCGAGCCGGAGGTGCTGAAACACATCCCGGTCGATGGCCCGTACGACTTCTCGAAGCAGCTGTTCCCGCTTCTGCTCGAGATGGGCCGGCCGATCTACGGGCATGTGATGGACGGCTACTGGCAGGACATCGGCACCCTCGACCAGTACCGGCAGGCGAACTTCGACGCGCTCGACGAGAAGGTGCATCTGAACGTCGAGGGAGTGCGGCTCCGCGGCAACGTCTGGATCGGCGAAGGCACCGACATCCACGACGTCGAGGAGATCGAAGGGCCCGCGTTCATCGGCAACCACTGCCGAATCGCACGAGATGCGTCGATCGGGCCCTACACCGTCCTCTCGAACGGCGTCACGCTCCGTGAGCGGGCCCGCACGGTCCGCTCGGTGATCGACGCGGCCACCCATGTCGGCCGGAGCGCCCTGATAGAGGGCGCGATCGTCGGGCGGGCCTGCGACATCCGCGACCACGTCCGCATCCAGGAGGGCGCCGCAATCGGAGACGAGGTCACGATCGGCTCCGAGTCGACGATCATGCCGCACGTCCGGATCTACCCCTACAAGGAGGTCGAGACCGGTTCGCAGCTCTACGAGAACCTGATCTGGGAGACCCGGGCCTCGTCGCGCCTCTTCGGCAAGGACGGGGTGACCGGCCTCGTCAACGTCGATCTGACTCCCGAGACCGCCGCGCGCCTCGCCACGGCGCTCGGGACGGCGCTGAAGCGCGGGGACCGCGTCGTCGCGAGCCGCGATTCCGCTCCCGGTTGTCGCATGATCAAGCGGGCGATGATCTCGGGCCTGAACGCCGCAGGCATCGACGTCGCCGACCTACGGGTGTCGCCGCCCGCCGTCAGCAGGCACGTCCTGAAGACGCAGGGCTTCGCCGCGGCCGTCCACGTCGGCTCCAGCCACCTCGACCCGGAGGCGATCTTCATCCGGATCTACGAGCCGGGCGGCATCCTCCTCACTCCAGGCTTGCAGAAGGAGATCGAGAAGAACTTCACGCGCCAGGAGCTGCGGCGCGTCGCGGCCGGGGGCGTCGGCTCGGTCTCGTACCCGGCGCGGGTGCGCGAGAGCTATGCGCAGGACCTGCTCGACTCGCTCGCCGTGGAGTCGGTTCGCGAGCGCCGGTTCCGGCTCGTCGTCGACTACGGCTACTCGGCGTCCTCGTTCGTGCTGCCGCTCGTCGTCGGCCCGCTCGGCGTCGAGGCGATTTCGGCGCATGGTTTCTTCGCCGACGAGCTCGCCGACCGCGAGACGCTCGCGCAGGCCATCGGGCACACGAAGCGGCTCGTGACCGCGATCGGGGCGGATCTCGGTGCCGTCTTCGACCAGTCCGGCGAACGCCTCTACCTCGTCGACGAGCAGGGCCACGAGGTTCCCGTCGACCAGACGCTGCTGCTGTACGTCAAGCTGCTCGCGGAGAGCGGGAGGAAAGGCAAGGCGGCGTTCCCGATCACCGTGACGAGCAAGGTCGACGAGCTCGCAGGCGACGCGCTCGAGATCGTCCGGACGCCGAACTCGCTCAGCGAGCTGACGAGCGCCGCGGCAGCCGACGGCGTCATCTTCGCCGGAGCGGTCGGGGGCGGCTACGTCTTCCCGGAGTTCCTGCCCGCCTACGACGCCGTCGCCAGCCTGGCGAAGCTGCTCGAGCTCCTGGCGCCGCTCCGCAGACCGCTCTCCGAGCTCGTCGCGGAGCTGCCGACACCGACGCTGATCCACCGCCGGCTCGCCTGCCCGTGGGCGAAGAAGGGGCTCGTGATGCGCGTGCTCAACGAGCGTCTGGCCGGGCGCGACGTCGACCTCACGGACGGGATCAAGCTCACCGACGCCCGCGGCTGGTCGCAGGTGCTGCCGGATCCCGACGAGCCGCTCGTACACCTGTACGCCGAAGGCGACACGACCGAGAGCTCCGAAGAGCTCGAGCGCGAGGTGCGCGACCTCGTCGAGGAGATCTTGCAGGGAGACTCTTCCGCACCGCGAACCTCCGTAGAAGCCTCAAGCTGAGGTTGACCCCTCGGTGTGCGTGCTGCTTTACTGAATGACGAACTCCACCGAAAGGCGTACATGGAAGGCTCGACGGAACCGCTACCCGATCTTGCCACGCTCTCCGACACCGACCTGAAGAGCCTGATCGACAAGCTGACGCAGGAGGAGAACGAGGTCTCCTTCCGCCGTCGGCTGCTCCAGGGACGAATCGACATTCTCCGGGCCGAGCGCACGGCGCGGCTGAAGGGGAAAGGCGTCACCGACGTCGACGTCGAGAAGCTGACCGACATCCTCTCGTCGCGCAGCGCGCCCTTCTCCGAAGAGGACGCGTGAGCCACGTTTACTGTCCAGAGTGCGGGTTTCAGAACCCGGAGTCCTCGAATTTCTGCTCCCGCTGCGGCGCGATGCTCAACAAGAGCGAGTCGGGCGAGCAGACGATGACGTACACCCCGGAGGAGCTGGCCGACGATCCAGGCGCCGCGCTGCAGGATCACCGCGGCAAGGGGCCCGCGCTCGTCGTTCGCTCCGGCGGCGGCAGGGCGGGGGAGAGCTTCTTCCCCTCGGCCGAACGCACGCTGATCGGACGCTCGCCCGAATGTGACGTCTTCCTCGACGACGTCACCGTGTCTCGCCGCCACGCCGAGCTCGTGCGGGACGGCGAGACGTTCACGATCACCGACCTCGGCAGCCTCAACGGCACCTTCGTGAACCGCAAGCGGATCGAGTCGGCCGAGCTGGACGACGACGACGAGGTCCAGATCGGCAAATACCGACTGACGTTCCTGCGCCGATGAGCACGACCACCGCCACGGAGCGCCGCCCCGAGCAGCGCCTGCACACGATCGGCGCGGTCTGCGCGCGGCTCCAGCCCGAGTACCCGGACATCTCGATCTCGAAGATCCGGTACCTCGAGGACCAGGGGCTGCTGACGCCGAAGCGCACGCGTGGCGGCTACCGGCTCTTCAGCGAGGAGGACGTCGAGCGTCTGGAGACGATCCTCCGGCTGCAGCGCGACGAGTTCTTGCCGCTACGGGTGATCAGACAGGAGCTCGCATCGGGCTCCGGTGCGGGCGAGCGCAAGCGCCGCCGGACGGCCGAGCTCGGGGAGCAGGAGGCCGAGCTCGACCTCGCCGAGCTGTGCCAGCGTGCCGGCATCGACGCCGGCCTCGCGCGCGCGCTCGAGGAGTACGGGGTGCTCTCGCCGCGGGTCGAGGGCGGCGAGCGTCTCTACCGTGAGGGCGACGCGGAGATCGCCGGGGCCTGTGGTCGCCTCGCCCAGTACGGGATCGACGCGCGGCACCTGCGGACGTTCCGGAACTCTGCCGGGCGCGAGGCCGGCCTCCTCGAGCAGCTTGTCGCGCCCGCGCTTCGCTCGCGCAACCCCGACCGCCGCAAGACCGGCCTCGATGACCTCCAGTCGCTCGCCGAGACGTCGCAGGAGCTCTCACGTCTCCTCTTCTGGCGCGAGCTGCGGCTGCTCGCGGAACGCTAGGGTGCCGCGGTGACCTCGGGGGCGACACTCGACCTGCGCGATCGCGTCCGCGACGTGCCCGACTTCCCCAAGCCCGGGATCGTCTTCAAGGACCTGATGCCCCTCGTCGCCGACGCGACGTACTTCCACGAGACGATCGACCGGCTCGCGCAGCTCGCGCAGCCGCTGGAGCCGGACATCATCCTGGGCGCGGAGGCGCGCGGCTTCATCTTCGGCGGCGCACTCGCGGACCGGCTCGGCTGCGGCTTCGTGCCCGCCAGGAAGCCCGGAAAGCTCCCGTGGGAGACGGTCGAGGCGACGTACGACCTCGAGTACGGCACGGACAGCCTCCAGGTGCACGCCGATGCGCTCGGCCAGGGCTCGCGTGTGATCGTCCACGACGACGTGCTCGCCACCGGCGGCACGGCGAAGGCGAAGACGGAGCTCGTCGAGCAGCTCGGCGGCGAGGTCGTCGGCCTGCTCTTCGTGATCGAGCTCACGTTCCTGAACGGGCGCGACAAGCTCGCAGGCTATGACGTCCAGTCTCTCATTCAATACTAGGCCTACCGCCAAAGGGTGTCTCCAGGGCTGTCCGGCGCGTCGATGACCATGCGGACGATGTATGACGCGCTCACAGCCCGGTACACCTTCGCGTGTCCACGGCGGGAGCAGGCCCACGTGGCGCTCTCGTCCTTCCGGTTGCTCGAGCGGCTCCCGGGACCGAGCCACCCCGCTGTGTACGGCGTTCGCTTCCATTGCGGCTGCGGCGACGAGCATCAAGGGCTCGTGACCCATGACGACCTCGACTGGGCGCCGCTGGGGGCGCACGCAGGCCCTTTCGTCGATCTGATGACGTCGGGCACGCGAGATGCAGCCGACGAGCTCCTGGAGACTGCGGCGTCGCACCTGAGAGCGGGGGAGTGGCCGTGGAGCTTCTACTGCTATCCCGAGGGCAGGTCCAGGCCGGTCTTCCCGTCATCCTTCGTGGCCGTGGCCCCCGGCGAGCGCTGGCTCGGGCTGGCAGTCCGCTGCCCGGCGTGCGACGCGCTCTCGGTCAACCTCGTCTCGCACGCGCACGTCGACGTCCCGTTCGCGAACGACGACCGGGTCGGCGTCGTCGATCACGTGTTCGCCGCTGACGCAGTCCACTCGCTCGAGGAGTTCCACGCGGAGCTCCATTCCTCCCGCTTCGACGAGCGACGCCTGCACCTGAACTAGGAAGAGAGAAGTCAGGAAGCGGGTCGGCGCTCGGTCATGATGAGGCCGTGGCCGCAGCCAAGATGCATGCCGACGAGATCGACACCGACGTCGCGCTCGTGCGTCGCTTGCTCGCCGGGCAGTTCCCGCACTGGGCCGATCTCGCGATCGATCCGGTCGTGTCGTACGGGACCGATCACGACATCTATCGGCTCGGTGACCGCCTCGCGGCTCGGCTGCCGCGCATCGGGTGGGCCACCGCCCAGGCGGCGAAGGAGGCGGAGTGGCTGCCGAAGCTCGCGCCGCACCTGCCACTCGCAGTTCCGGTGCAGCTGGCGATGGGGCATTCGGCTGAGGGCTACCCCTTCGATTGGTCCGTCTACCAGTGGTTGCCCGGCGAGAACGCCAACGGCACGATCGAGGATCTGGAGCAGGCGGCGGTCGATCTCGCCGCGTTCGTGAAAGCGTTGCGCCAGGTCCACGCGACCGACGCACATCCGCGTCCGCCTCGTAGTCGAGGCGCGGGACTGGCGGAGCTGGACGAGCAGGTCCGGAGGTCGATCGCCGAGCTCGGCGATCGAATCGACGGCAATGCCGCCCTCCTCTCGTGGCAGGAGTCGCTCAACGCCCCAGAATGGGACGGTGCAGAGGTGTGGGTGCACGGCGACCTGCTGCCGGGCAACCTGCTCGTCGTGGACGGTCGCCTGTCGGCGGTCATCGACTTCGGCTGCCTCAACGTCGGCGATCCGGCTTGTGATCTGCAGCCCGCCTGGAACGTCTTCGCCGGTCCCAGTCGCGCGCGGTATCGCGCCGAGCTCCGGGTCGACGATGCGTCATGGCTCCGTGGCCGCGGCTGGACGCTCTGCCAGGCCGTGGTGGCGCTGCCGTATTACTGGCACACCAACCCCGGCATGATCCGCCAGGCCTCCCACGCGCTGACGCAAGTCCTTGCCGATCGCCAACCTCTCTAGTTCGGTTTCCGCTGCGACGGGGAAGAACTCCTTGCAGACAACACGGAAACGGAGGCAGTGATGATCGGAGTGACACGGGGGATCTCGACGCTGGCCGGAGCGGCCGTGGCCGGCGTCCTGCTGTGGTTCGCAACGCAGATCGGCACCCAGACGTCGTCGGAGTACTGGGCCACATACGGTCTGATTGCCGCTGCGGGCCTGACGATGGCGCTCTCGCAGATCCTCGGCGGCTGGACGAAGTGGGGGTGGCCCCGGTTTTCCGTCGGCGTCTTCGTGCTCTCCTTCCTGCCCGTCCTCGTGGCCGGTGGCTGGGTGCTGCTCGCACGGCAGCCCGCGGACTGGATGAACACGTCCAACTGGTCGCGCGACCTCGGGATCTACGGGCTCGTTGCGGACCTCGGCAACATCCTGCCGGCGATCGCTCTCGGGATCGGGCTTGTGTTCGGGCTCTCGTTCGACACCGCCGGCCCCAGTCGCGAGGTCGGTCGCGAGGTCACTCGTGAGGTCGTGGAGGAGGAGCAGGCGCGCGACACGAACGTCCCGGGCACGCGGGAGACGCGCGCTGCAGACGAGCCGCTGACCGCCGATCGCGGCCCCTACGCCGACCCGCCGACCGTCCCGGTCGGCGGCTTGACGACGGACGCCGATCGCGAGGAGACGGTGAGGACGACGGGAGACCGACGCACGGAGACCTGATCAAGGGATTTTCGCGGCCACGTCCCTGGTCGATAAGGGTCGTGATGGACGCCGCCGCCGTCAGTCATCTCAAGCCCGCCGCCTCGGAGCTCCTGCTGGAGCACTGCCACGCACTGGACCTCGACAGCCGAGGCCGTCCCACCGCGGCGGACCGGCTCGAGGCCTTGATCGGCAAGGATCTGGCCCGCCGGCTCGTGCGCGCCCTGTCCGCCGCCAAGCCCTCCTAGTCGCCGCAGACGCGCACGAAGAGGAAGATCGCGCCGCCGGAGAGCAGCGAGAAGATCAGTGCGGTAGCGCTGGAGACTCCGAGCGCCAGCATGCCGAGCCAGAGCAGCAGGAAGAAGAAGACGGCCCAGGCGAAGGCCTGAACCCCTTGATCGATGCTCGGCATGCGCAGATGCATGACGACGATCCTAAGCACAAGAGACCTTTGAGCGCCGGGAGTAGCGAGCCCCGATCCAGACCCACGCAGCTTCAGGGGTCTCGGCGCGAAACGGAAGCTGCCTCCCGCAGATCCCCGCAATCAGCCCAAGGGTCTGTGGACCGGCCCGCAACCGATCGCGACCACCGACGATCGCTGAGTGAGCCCCGATCCAGACCCACGCAGCTTCAGGGGTCTCGGCGCGA
>JAWVCW010000032.1:0-7220 GCA_033857955.1 Gaiellaceae bacterium
GCGATCGTCTGGGCCGGGTAGGAGCCGGCGGCGACCTCGACCGTGGCGCCCGGGGCGGCGACGCGGTAGGCGCGGTCGAAGCTCTTGCAGGGCGCCGCCTGGGTGCAGGCGTTGCTGTCGGAGCCGCTCACCGAGAGATACGCGCTGGCCGAGCCTCCCGACGAACAGGCGGTTGTGGCGGCGGTGATCGAGGGCCTGGTGGAGCGGTTGCCGGCGGCGTCGTAGCCGTCCACGGCAAGGGAATAGTTGGTGCCGCAGGCCAGGCCGCTGAAGCTGTAGCTCGTGCCGGTGCCGCTGGAGACGAGCGTCCCGTCCCGGTAGCGGCCGTAACCGCTGACCCCGACGTTGTCGCTCGACGCGGTCCAGCTGAGCGTGATCGAAGTCTGCGTCTGACCACTCGCCACCAACCCAGCCGGAGCAGTCGGCGCCTGCGTGTCGCCCGACCCGGAGCAGGCGGCAGTCGAGGTCGTCCCGGTCGCCTGCGCGCCGTCAGATGCGTTGCCGGCCGCGTCGTAGGCCTCGATCGCGAACGTGTAGCTCGTCCCGCACGTGAGGCCGGTGTAGGTGTAGCCGGGTGTGGCGACCGTCGCGATGCTGACGCCGTTGCGGAACAGGCTGTAGCCAGCGACGCCGACGTTGTCCGTGGACGCGTTCCAGGCGAGCGCGACCGTCGTCTGCGTCGTTGCGCCGAAGGCCATTCCCTGCGGCACGGACGGCGCCTGTGTGTCGGACGACGGAGGGCATGCAGACGTTGCGGTCGTCAGCGACGACTTGCCGCTGCGGTTGCCCGCTGCGTCGTAGGCGTCCACTGCGAGCGCGTAACTGGAACCGCACGCGAGGCCGGTGAAGGTGGCGCTGGTCGACGCGCTCGAGCCGGTCGACGTGTTGTTCCGATAGAGGCCGTAGCCGGTGACTCCGACATTGTCGGTCGAGGCGCCCCATGAGACGGAGATCGACGTCGTCGTCGAGCCGGTCTTCGTGAGTGCGCCGGGAGTCGAGGGAGCCGCTGTGTCGCCACCGCCGACGCATGCGCTCGTCGCAGCCGAGATCGACGTCCGGGCGGAGCGGTTTCCGGCGGCGTCGTATGCGTCGACACCGAGCGTGTAGGTCGTGCCGCACGCGAGCCCGAAGAACGAGAAGGAGAGGACGGTCGAGGAGCCGACGACGGAGCCTGCGCGGTACATGCCGTAGCCGACAACCGCGATGTTGTCCGTCGACGGCGTCCACGTCACCGCGATGCTGGACTGCGTCGAAACTGCGGTCACGAGGCCGAGCGGAGCCGTCGGCGGGAGCGCGTCGGAAGCGCCGCCGCCGCCTCCGCCGCCACCGGGGCAGGCATCGGTGGACGTCGGCGTGGAGATCCGGCCGGACCGGTCGCCGTCGGCGTCGAACGCGTCGACTGCGAAGGTGTAGGAGCGGCCGCACTGGAGCCCCGTAAGCGTGATCGACACCGCGGTGACGTTGAGCACGAAGGAGCCGTCGGTGTAGACCCCGTAGCCCGCTACGGACCCAGCCGCCGCAGTCCAGCGGAGCGTGATGCTCGAGGTGGACCGCGCGGTGACAAGAAGCGAGGTCGGGCCGGCCGGACCTGCGGCTGCAGCCGTTCGTGTGCGAGGGACCCGTGCGAGGTAGCTACCGAGAGGGCTGGTAGCGCCCGGCGCCGAGCCGACCCCGAGGTCGAGAGCGGAGTCTGCGGCTGCGTAGGCCACGCCGGCACGCCACGCTGCGCGTCCCGAGGCGCTCCCCTTCAGAGGCAGGATGGCGACGATGCGGCTGCGCTTGGCGCCGCTGCCGCGGAGCATCCGAAGCTGATTGGGCGTGCGGAGGCGGATGACCACGTAGTCGACCAGCGAGCGACGCGCGAGCTTCACCGCGGCTGCAGGGGTCAGGGCGAGAGCGGCGCACGTACGCAGAACGCCAGACGTGGAGGCGCACGCCTTCTTGGGCGCAACGCGCTTCGGTGCGATCACCGTCAGATGAGCACGCTTCGCCGCGACGGCCAGCCGCTGCAGCGATTTCTGCGAAAGCTTGGTCGCGACGATCGCGGTGACGCCATGGCTCGCCAGCCAGTTGAGCTGCTGCTGCTTGACCACCTTGACCGAGTCGGGCAGAGCGAGCGCCCAGACCTGCCCAGCGGGGGCGGACGCGGCGGCCGAGCCGCTGGACGGCGCGGCGACCGCCAGAATGGCGGCGAGGATCGAACCAAGCAGGGCGACACCGATACGCCTGCAAGGGAGTGCGGCTCTCCACATTGCGTGCTCCTAGGGATGGCTTTGGCTGGCGCATCCGATATCGGGCCGCACTTGCGGATCGGTGATGACTCGAACGGGTGATCACGTTGCCACAAAGGTAATCACCGGTCAGGCTGAGATGGGTACCGGCGCCGGCCGCTCGTCTTGCGCGAGCCGACGCGTATGTGCCATCCGCGTGGAGCACCGCGGGCGGGCTCTCGTCAAGACAAACGCACACCCCCGGCGGCCGCCGAAGGGCTTGGTTAGCGTTCGTCGGCGCCGGCGTCGGGGGTGCCGGAGCGGGTCTTGCCGTCGATGTCGGTGGTGGGGTAGCTGCTCGGGTCGCCGGCATTGATGGCGGCAGCGGCGACGAGAAGGTGGAGATTGCTGAGCGGATTGAGGAAGCCGTACGGGGCGTTCTTGTTGGTTGCGCCGCAGGTGCCGCCGCTGAAGACGTTGTACCGCCAGATGAGGGGTGCCCGAGGGCCGCTGCCGAGCGGTTGGGCGGTGCACATGCCGGCGGTGTAGCGGAGGATGTTGCCGGTGATCTCGACCGGGCTGCCGTCGCCTTGGCCGCCGAAGACGACGATCGGGCCGACGATCGAGTTGTAACGGATCCGGAGGCCGCTGTAGTCGCCGGCTTGGATCGAGAAGGGATTGCCGCTTTCGTAGATGAAGTTGTTCTCGATCGTGACGTTGCTTGTTTTGGGCCCGAAGCCGTACCAGCTGACGTGGATGTTGGAGGTGGCGGACGACGGGCTCTTAGTGGCGCATTCGCGGAAGGTGCTGTTGCGGATCGTGATCCCGTTGCCGCCGCCGATCTGGAGGCATTCGGTGTGTTGGCCGCTGGAGGCTGCCTGCCAGTCTTCGAAGAGGACACCGTCGATGACGATGTTGGTGGGGGCGACGTTGACCCCGGACTGAGCGCTGATCTGTGAGTGGTAGCCACAGACGCCGCAGTGGACGCGGCCGCCGATCAGGGAAACATTGGAAGAGCCCTCGATGAAGATCCCGAGCAGGTCGAGGTTACGGAAGGTGACATCGTGGGCGCTGGTCTTGGTCGAGGCGCTGTTGTTGACGCTCAGGTCGCGGATCTCGAGGTGGTCGGCGAGAACGGTCAGATCAGCGAGGACGACGCTGGCGCCGCCGGCGGGCCGGAAGACGACGTCGCTGCCCGACGTTTTCGAGCTGTCGGTCGCGATCGTCTGAGCCGGGTAAGTGCCACCGGCAACCTCGACGATCGCGCCGGCAGCGGCCACCCGGTAGCCACGATTGAAGCTCTTGCAGGGCGCCGACTGGCTGCAGGCGTTGCTGTCCGAACCGCTTGGCGACAGGTAGACATTGGCCGAGCCTGCTGGAGGAGCCGGGCCTGCTGGAGGAGGCGAGCCCACCGGGGTCAGACACGCAACCGTCGCGGTCGAACCAGTGGCCTCGGCCCGGTTGGACACGTTCCCGGCGGCATCGTATGCCACGAGGGCGAACGTGTAGCTCTTCCCACAGACCAGTCTGGTGAAGGTGTATCCGGGCTTTTTCACGGTCGCGACGGCGGCGCCGTTGCGGAAGAGGCGATAGCCACTGACGCCGACGTTGTCGCGCGCCGCCTTCCAGACGAGCGAGACCGTCTTCCGCGTCTTGCCGGAGAAGGCCATTCCCTGCGGCACCGAGGGCGCCTGCGTGTCGGCCTGACTTGTCTTCTTGGAGCGCGGAAGGAAGGAGAGATAGCCGTCCAGGGCCCCGGAGGCGGCAGGTGCGGAGTTGACAGCGAGGTCCAGCGCCGGGTCCGTCGTCGCGTACGAGATTCCCGCACGCCAGGCCGAGCGACCTGCAGCGGTGGCTCGGAGCGGAAGCACGGCGACGATGCGGCTGCGTGTCGCGCCGCTGCCGCGGAGCGTGCGTAGCTCCAACGGTGTCCGCACGTACACGACGACGTAGTCGACGAGCGAGCGGCGGGCGAGCCTGACGGCGGCTGTCGGAGCTGCCGCGAGCGCGGCGCAGCGACGGAGCGCACCGGTGGTCGATTTGCAGGCCGAGCGCGGGGTCGCGACCGAGGGCGCGATCACGTTCAGGCGCGCCCGCTTGGCTGCGGCAACGAGCCGGATGAGCGAGCTCCGCGGGAGGCGCACCGCAACGACCGTCGTGACACGACGGCCGGCGAGCCAAGTGAGCTGGCTCTGCGTCACGTTCTTGACCGAGCTCGGCAGGGCGAGCCCCCAGACCTGGCCTGCCGGAGCGACGGCGCTGGAAGCGCGCGCCCCCGGAATCAGCAGCAGTCCTGCCGCAATGAGGGCAAGGACAACGGGTGGGTGAACTCGTCTGCAGAGCATCCGGTATTGGAGACGGTATCCGGCTGGGGGGGATCACTCAAAAGGGGGAACCCAACTCTCGCTAGGCTCGCCCTCTATGGCCCGGATCGATGTCGTCGTCGTAACCTACAAGAGCGGTGAGACGGTCCGCGGTGCGTTGGCGCCGTTTGCGGGTAAAGATTTTGTACGCGTTTTAGTGGTCGACAACGCTTCGGGCGATTCGACGCTGGACGTCCTCTCGACGCTCCCTGTCGAGACGATCGCGCTGGAGGACAATGGTGGCTTCGCGCACGGCTGCAACGCCGGCGCCGCCGCGGGGAGTTCGCCGTACGTCCTTTTCCTGAATCCGGACGCGCGGATCGAGGCCGAAGCGGTGCAGACGCTCGCGGACGCCATGGAGGCCGACGCGAGGATCGGAGCCACGGCACCCAGGATCCTGGAACCCGGCGGCTCACCCGACTATTCCCTCCGCCGCTTCCCGCGCCTACGGTCGACCTATGCCCAGGCGCTCTTCCTACACCGGCTGTTTCCCGATGCCGCCTGGGTCGACGAGGTGATCCGCGAGCCCTCGGTCTACGAGCGGCCCGGCACCGTCGAGTGGGTCTCGGGCGCGTGCTTCCTCGTGCGCCGGACCGTGCTCGAGCAGATCGGAGGGCTCGACGAGAGCTTCTTCCATTACAGCGAGGACATGGACGTCTGCGCGCGGATCTGGAAGGCGGGCTACGAGGTGCGCTACGTGCCGGCTGCCGTCGGCGAGCACGAGGGAGGTGCGTCCGCGCCCCGCTCGAGCCTGCTCCCGATCCTCGCCGCAAGCCGCATCCGGTACGCGAAAAAGCACGACCGGCCGCTCGTTGCGCTGCTCGGTCGCGTCGGCGTCGCACTCGGCTCGGCGACACACGCAATCGTCTCGAAGGGCGGCTGGGCGGGCCGCCGCGGCCACCTTCGCGCGCTCGCGGTCGCGCTGAGCCCCCTACCTTCCGACCCTAGCCATCTGATGAGGCGTCGCTGAGCTGAGATCTGATCGTCCGGGCGTCGAAGGGGCGCCTCGCTGCGACTAGGGTATTTGCAGAGTGTGCGGCATTTGTGGAGTGATCCAGATTCATGGCGAGCCCCGGCAGGTGGTGCCGGACCACGTCCTCGACCGCATGAACGACGCGATGGTGCACCGCGGCCCGAATGACCGCGGCACCCATGTCTCGCCGGGCGCGTCCATCGGCGCGCGACGCCTCAGCATCATCGACGTCGAAGGCGGCCACCAGCCGTTCTCGAACGAGGACGGAACGATCTGGGCGGTCCAGAACGGGGAGATCTTCAACCACGCCTCGGTCCGTGACGACCTGCGGCGCCGTGGCCACACATTGGCGAGCCGTTGCGACACCGAGATCCTGCCGCACCTGTACGAGGAGCACGGCTCGACGTTCCCCGAGCAGCTCAGGGGCATGTTCGGGATCGCGATCTGGGATCAGCCCCGCCGGCGGGCCGTGATCGCGCGCGACCGGCTCGGGATCAAGCCGATCTACTACGCGGAAGTCGGCGATCTCCTCCTCTTCGCCTCCGAGCTGAAGAGCCTGCTCGCGAGCGGCCTCGTCCCCAGCGAGCTCGACTACGAGGCGATCGACGCGTATCTGGGGCTCGGGTTCTTCCCCGCGCCCGCGACGCCGCTCGCGGCGGTGCGGAAGCTTCCTCCCGGCCACCGGATCGTCATCCACGACGGTCAGGCTCGGGTCGAGCAGTACTGGGCGTATCCGGCACCTGCTCCTGTCTCCGTCTCGCTCGGCGACGCGGCCGAGCGACTTCTGGCCGAGCTGGAGGAGTCGGTGCGCCTGAGGCTGATGTCGGACGTGCCGCTCGGCGCGATGCTGAGCGGGGGGATCGACTCGAGCGTGATCGTCGCGCTGATGGCGCGCCAGATGAGCGAGCCGGTGAAGACCTTCTCGATCGGCTTTGCCGAGTCGGGCGACGGCAACGAGCTCGCGGATGCGAAGTTCGTGGCGCAGGAGTTCGGCACGGATCACCACGAGCTCGAGCTCTCGTTCGCCGATCAGGACGTCGATCTCGCGGAGCTCGTCTGGCACCTCGACGAGCCCCTCGCCGACCTCTCGGCGCTCGGGTTCCTCGCGCTGTCCGGACTCGCGAGTCAACACGTTACGGTCGCCCTCTCCGGTCAGGGCGCAGACGAGCTGCTCGGCGGCTACCGGAAGCATCGTGCTGCAGCGCTTGCGGGCGCCTGGCAGCGCGTTCCAGGGCCCGCTCGGGCGCTCGCCGGCCGCCTCTTCCTCGACCACGGCCCCCTCGGGCGCTCACGTGCGGCGCGCGCGCTGACTGCCGACGATTCGGCGATCCGGCTGCTCTCGATGAGCGGCGCAGTCGATCCCGGACTGCGTCAGCGCCTCGTTCGCGGGCCGCTCGCAAAGGAGGACGGGGGCGCTGCTCTGCGGGCCGTACGGGCACGGTTGAACGGCGTCGACGCGGGACCTCTGGCGGACACGCTGTATTTGGACGCCCAGCTCGGCCTGCCGGACGACATGCTCCACTACTTCGACCGGGCCTCGATGGCCCACTCGCTCGAGGTGCGCGTGCCGTTCCTCGACCACCACGTGGTCGAGTACTGCTCGACGATCCCGCCGGGGCTGAAGGTGCACAGGGGCGACACCAAGCATGTTTTGAAGCACGCCGTCCGAGGGCT
>JAWVCW010000033.1:0-81302 GCA_033857955.1 Gaiellaceae bacterium
GTGCCGCTGCGCGACGGCGACTTCGTCGAGGTCGGCTCGGCGCGGCTGAGCTTTCGCTCGCTCGAGGCGGGCGACCGGATCTCCGACGACGTGCGCGCGGCGGTCCGTGCGATCGAGCGCGCGCACGTGGCGACCGTCGTGGGCGACGTCGTGGGCTACACGGCGATGGCCGAGCGCAACGGCGCGGAGGCGACCGCCGCGGCGGTCGACGAGCTGTTCGCGGCCCTGGCCGAACTGCTGGGCGCGCACGGCGCCACGGCGAGCCACCGCGACGGCGACTCGCTCTTTGCGGCCTGGGACGTCACCGGCGATTCGCAGGCCGCCGACAAGGCCGTGCGCTTCGCGCTCGCCGCAGGCAAGCTCGTCGACGACACGGCGCTGCACATGGGCTGGGGCGTGACACTCGGGGATGCCGTCCCCGGGCATCCGTCCGCGGCGCGTGACGCGGTCGACGCCGACGCGATCAACCTCGCCTTCCGCCTGTCGGGCCTCGCCGCCCGCGACGGTGAGCCACGCGTGCTGGTCAGTGCCGAGGCGGCGACCGCTGCGCCCGACGCCGCGGACTACGGCGAGCCGCGCGAGATCGCGATCCGCGGACGCGCGGCGCCCGTCCGGGTGCGGGGAGCCGAGAGCGCGGCGTAGGCAGCGGAGCACGACACGTCGTCCTACTGGCGTGCTTGCGGCGCGTGTCGCATCACGTCGATCGCACCGGCTCGACCGAGACCGCCGTCATCGAGGGCATCGGCCGCACCGGCCGACTCGTCACGAGCGCGGCGCCGATCCTCGGCCTCGCGTTCGTCGCCTTCAGCGCCACCCCCGGAACGGAGGCCAAGATCTTCGCCGTCGGGCTCGGCGGCGGGATCCTCATCGACGCGATGATCATCCGCGGGATCCTCGCGCCCGCCGCGGTCGCCATCCTCGGCCGCTGGAACTGGTGGCTCCCAGTCTGGGCGGCGCGCATTCTCCGCGTCGAGCCGTCTCCCGTGGAGCCGGATGCAACTCCCGATCCGGCCCCTCAGGCCGCGTAGGTCGATCTCATCTGGCTAGCGGAGAGGGGGAGCTTCCGGTTCCCCCTCTCCGTGTGCTCTGCCTAAGGCTGCGTCACACCGGCGAACCGCACGAGGTCGGCCGCCGTGAAGTCTCCGGGCGCGGCCGAGGGCAAGATGGGACTGAATCCGCCCGGCACGTTCAGGTAGGAGGATGCGTCCCGCTTCAGTATCCGGACGAACGTCTCGGCCACGATCCTCCCACCAACCGGACCCAACTGACTGCCACCGCCGAGGACGGATGCCTCGCGCAGGACGTAGTACCACAGGGGGGTCTTTTTCAACAGCAGTCCGCTGCTGGAGTTCAGGAGATTCACTTCGGCCGCAGGCAGACCTGACGTCAGCTGCGCGGCGGTCATCGGCGCGATACCAAAGGCGTTGGCCATGCCCTGTCCACTCGGTAGTCCGAGGGCCAATCCCCGTCGCAGATTGCGCGTTGCGAGAATCGCCATCATTCCCGCGAGTCCAGGTAGTGACTCCAAACCAGTAGCTATGAAACTATCGATACGGCGAGCCTTGTTGTTAACTGGCACCGGCACGCCCGTTTCAAAGAACGCGTTGAAGTCAACCACCCAATTCGAGAAGACTGGTAGCCGAGGATTACGATTGAACTCGAAGACCTGTGCGAGCGACGCATTCGGAAAATTGAAGTTCACCCAGTAGTTGTCGCGAATCATGCTGTGACCGAAACGATACGCGGCTACCGCGAACTCCACGGGCATTCGAAAAGGACTGCCGATAGGAGCAGTCACGCCGACCATCGCACTGTCAACCGTCGCTACGCCGCAGATTCTCTTCAGATAGTCATTTACGACGGCCCACTGATAGTGGTGCGTCGCGATCCGCTTCGCCTCGGCGAAGATGTCGCCGGTAAACGAGGCGGCGAGCAGCAGGTCGACGACGGCGTTATGCAAACGTAGCATCGCGTGATGAAACTGAACGACAATGAGATTCTCGTCGTTTCGCGGGTCGCCGATGACGGCGGTGTTCGTGCTCGACATGCGGGGAACGTCGAAGTGTGTTTGGGCGACCATGCCCCCAGCCATGCCAGTGCTGCTCGGTCCGCCGGGGCCAACATTGGTGTTGGTACCCAATTGCAGCTTTATCGCCGTGGAGGGCCCTGAGGATGGAAACGAGTAGAGGAAGGGGTCCAACCCAGGCCCACGGCCATACAGAGAATCCAGGTCCAGCGAAGGGCTTCGCATGTTGTTGATCGTGTTGGCGTCGACCTGGGCGTCGAGAGTCGACGAGACGTCAAGCGTAATGTCGTGGTCGACGAACTGGCCGAAGTACACGAAGCCCGAAGGAACTGAAGAGACGCCGGCCTTCGCTGGGTCTTGAGATGTGGGATTCGGCTCGCGGCCCGGATCGCCCATCATGTTGCCGAGCTGGCCGAGCAGCGCCTGCGTCGTGGCATTGAACGGTAGCTTGGTCGCCGCGCGTACCGAAACAGAAGACATGTATCCAAATCGATCCGCGCACGCAGAAGTTACCCATGGGAACGGAAACCAGTAAAGCGGTATCTTGATGCCGTGGAAACGCTTGATCCGTGGCTTGAGCGCAAAGAGTGACGCTCTGATGTCTTCCGGAAGCTTTTCAACTGGTGTGCGAGCAGGCTTGATTCGGTTGATCGTGGCTAGCACCTCGTCCGCCGGGACCGTGAGCTCGAGCTCAGTCTCCGTCAGACGCCGTCGTATGTCCGCCAGCCCCAGTCGCTGGGATCTACGGTAGCCGGAGGGGGCCGACGGTTCCCTGAGAAATCTCGCTACTAGCTCTGGAATAATCGGAGCTGATGCGGAATTGGGTTCTGCCTTACGGGGTTGGGCTGCCCTCTTTCTAGCCATTAGGCATTCCTCCTAGAGTGTTCGGAACCAGCGCTCGAGGCAACCGGCCGACCGGTTGTGCCCGCGCAGACCGACACATGAAATAGGCGCAACGCGCATTGCCGCGGTTGCGGGCCACTGGCCGCAGGGCTCGATCCTTTTCCACGAGAGCCCTCCTAACAGTTGTCAAGAGGGTAATACACCTTGGCCCGTCCGCGGTCAAGGCGTCGCTTCTTCGTCACGAAGCATGGACGCAGTTCGACCGCCGCCTTTTACCGTGCAGTTGCAGAGCTGAATAGCCCGACGGCCGGGCTGCCTTCCTAGCGCAGCGCGTCAATCGACGCGGTCGCGACGATCCCTTCGACGGTACGCGCCAGCTCCGCCTGCAGTGTGACGAAGGCGTCTGCCTGCAGCTGAGTCAGTGCGAGGTACTCGGCGTTAAAGGTCGAGGCCCATCCCAGCTGATCCGCCAGCTCCCAGGCTCGGCGCCGGAGCACGGCGTCGCCGAGGAGCCTGATCCTCATCCGCCCGATCCGGGTGAGGCGGTCGCGCGCGACGTCGGCCGGAATCTCGCCCCGCTGGACGGCCTCGTGCAGCGCCGACAGCGTTTGGGAACGGAGGAGCGTCGGTGCGAGGAGCTCGTGCGTGCCTGAAACCTCGACCCCCGAGCTCGCCAGGTGGAGGACGGCGCTGGAGTCGACGACGAATCTAGTCATCGGGTACCTCGAATCGGTGTCGGCGCCGCGCAACACTACCGTTGCGCCGCTCGACTGTTCGTCGAGGCCTACCGGCGGACGCTGGACGAACGCCTCGACCGATTCGGGGAGCTACCCGACCGCACGACGAAAGGAAGCGCGCGATAACCAACGACCAGCAGCAGGCACGGGTGGCCGTCGACGAGCTCTTCGCGAGACTTGAGCAGGTCCTAGCGGCGTGAGAGCCCTGCCCACGGACATCGAGACCGGCGCCGTGATCGATGCCTTGGCCGATGGCTGGGGTTCGAGGTCGAGGCGGCCGACTACGCGGCCGTCGGGGCGGGGAGCTACCACTGGGTAGCGAGCGATGTCGCCGGGACGCGCAGGTTCGTCACCGTGGACGACCTCGATCAAAAGCGGTGGCTCGGGGACACGCGGGACTCTGCGTGCGAGGCTCTTCGGCACGCGTTCGACACGGCCGTGGTGCTGCGGAACGCCGGCCTGGAGTTCGTCGTCGCACCCATCCCCACCAGTCGCGGCGAGACGTTGCGTCGGATCGGAGTGCGCCACACCATCGCTCTGTTCCCGTTCGTGGCTGGACAAGCGGGGCGGTATGGCCACTACGACGCCGGTACTCGCGCCGCTGTCGCTTCGATGCTTGCCGAGCTCCACCTTCCAACGCCTGCAGTCGGATCCGCCGCACGCGCCGTCGGTCTCGATCTACCCGGTCGCCGCCATCTCGAAGCAGGCCTCCAAGAGGTGAACCAGACGTGGTCGGGCGGCCCGTTCTCCGAGCCGGCGCGACAGGTGTTTGCCAGTCATGGTGCCGACATTGCGGCATTCCTCTCGTTGGCAGACCGTCTCGCCGCCGGTGTAGAGAAGCGGGGCAGCGCGTGGGTGGTCACTCACGGCGAGCCGCACTCGGCGAACGTGATGCAGACCGGTATCGATCATGTTCTCGTCGATTGGGACAAGGTCGCGCTGGCCCCGCCCGAACGAGATCTCTGGATGCTCGTGGAAGACGGCGCCGAAGACTTGGCGATCTACACCGATGCGACCGGCCGCCAGATCGACCGCGATGCAGTGAACTTCTTCTGTCTGACATGGGATCTCAAAGATCTCGCCGAGTACCTCAACGTGCTTCGATCGCCGCATCGGGAGAGCGAGGACACGCTGAGCGCCTACGAGGGTCTGACGGACTGCTTGCCCAGCCGGGATGAGTGGTCGCGCTTGCTCGGATGACTTAGCGCATGAGTCCCTGAACCGTGATCGCCACCGCGATCGCTGCCGCGACGAGCCAGAGGATTCGGACGGCCGGCGGTCGCCGGTGTCTCCGCTTTCGTCCTGGCTCCAGATACGGCACGAGATATGAACGCGGTTTGGGGACGGAGGGTTGCGCACGCCCGCACCCCGTTCGGGTCAAGAGCCGGTGCCCACGTGTCGATGACGATGCGATGACCTGGTTCCGTCGTCACCTACTGGCCTTGGCTGTCGTGGCAGTTGCGCTGGCAGCGACCGGCGCTGTCTTCGGCTTCGCTCGGCCGGGCTACGAGAAACAGCTTCGCATGGTGAAGGATGAGCCGCTTCCGTACAGCAAGGTGCTCTTCAACGCCGCGGAAGTACGTCGCGCGTTCGCGGCTGAAGGAATCACCCTCACGCCGCGCTCAGCGTCGGCGACGATCACCACATTCGGCAACCGAGGCGACGTGCTCGTGGTCGACATCTTCGGCGACCCGGCGAAGGTGAAGGCGACAGGCTTCTACGACGTCACGATCGACGCGGGCGGCAACTACGTGCACTTTCCCCGGAGTTGCGCTGCCTCGGACGGCACCGCTGCTGCACGGTGGCACGGCAATGTCCGCGTTGTTGTGCGCTGCAGGGTCGACCTCAACGGTGCGGGCTGGATGCGGCGGGCGCAACACGCGCTGACGCGACTCGATCGCTAGCGACTGACGACGACGGTCTCGACGGCCGGCGGTGGGATCGTGAACCCCACAGCCGCTCCGTTCGGGATGACCAGCCGCCAGCGACCGGGCCGCGGGAACCTGACGAACGCGCGCCAGCGGTTCGGAGCGATACGCGTCACCGGCACGGCGAAGCCGTCCCGCGGGATGCTCGCTCGCGGACGACTCGAGTCGCCGGTCACGCGGCCGACGACCTCGCGCAAGGACTTGTTCGGTGCGACGGCGATCAGCTTCAGGTCGTACTTGAGATCTTGTTCGGCGTGCAGAACGACCCTGACCGGCTGGCCGATCCCCGGCGTGCTGTCACCGATGGTGAGCCACAGCTTGAACTTGGCGCTGGCGACCGGCGCGAGACAAAGCGCGATCACGGCCGCCCCCGCGAGGACCTTGGCCTTCACGCTTTGAAGGCTACGGCGGTTCGGCCCGAACGGCAAGCGCCCATTCTGCCGGACCATAAATTCAGGCTGCCGGACCATAAATTCAGCGAGCCGGGTGCGCTTTTGTCCTCCACTCCAACGAACCTTCGGCGCTCCGCCTTGCGGCTTCTTCCTACGGCCTACTGGTGTGGACTCGACCTACTCGCGTCCCGTACTCGCTGCAAGGGGCAAGCTAGGCGCGGCCGGTGCCAGCGTCAAGGGCACCGGCCGGTTTTGTGTCGGAAATTGCGGCTCTTTCGTCGCGCTACGGCACGTCCACGTCGGCCCTGAGCACGGGGCACATGAATCCGTAGTCCGGATGTGGCTGGAACGACCTGGCGTCGGAGTGGGGGCTCCCGAACCACTCGTCCCGCACGGGGGCTTTCACCTTCTTGCCGCTCGCCCTGTCGATCCGGAGCACGTCGACGCCTCGGTACACGTCGGCCGTGTAGACGATCTGTCCGGTCGGGTCGGTGGGTGACCAGTACGCGGCCCAAGTCGAGCCGTTGGCCGGGATGTAGTACCCGACCTGCACGAGGTCGGTCGGCGTCCGATAGTCGAGGAAGCGCACGCCTTGCTCGTACCAGCCGACGGCGGCGATCCCGTCCTTGGCGTCGAACCAGTGAGACGAGCAGTTGACCGTGACGGGGGCCTTCGAATCGACCGCTCCGCTCGTGAACATGCCGTTGAGCTCGGTCTCCCAGGTGTCGAGCGGCGTGATCGCGCCCGTCTTCAACCCGGAGAGATCCCACGTCTCGAACTTGCCCTGCCCTCTGCAGCCACCGGGCGGGACCTCGTCGGTATCGATGTAGTCCTCCTCGGTGACGAGCAGCGTCTTGCCTCGCCGCTGGGAGTTGTGGAGGATGAAGTCGTTATACGGCGAGGGATTGCGGCCGGCCGCGCCGGTCGTGCCCAGCAGCTTCGGCGCGAGCGGATTGCTCGTCAGCCGATAGCCTGCGGCGCCGCCTCCTCCGACTGACCACAGGGTGCCGGTGCTGTCGAGCTCGGTGTCGTGGCTGACCCTGAACGCGTCGCTCTGGGATGCGGCCGACTCGAACTTCCCGAGCGACTTGGGGGCGCTCGGGATCGACAGATCGATCACCTCGACGTGGTCACCTCCGTCGATCCACGCCTGTGAGCAATCGGTCTTGACGAAGTTCGCGATGTGTCCGGAGCCGCGCCCGCTGCCGGTCAAGCCGAGGGGCAGGATCGCACTGACGATCGGCGCTGCGGGGTTGGCGAGGCTCACGACGTACAGCAGCGAGCCGAGGTCGCGGGCTTCGCGGTCGTTCACGACGAGCAGCGTGTTGCCGCACAGGTCGACGTCCTCGTTCTCGAAGTGCGGCAGCGGCAGCACGTCGACGATCTGCGGGGAATCGGCTTTCGCGATGTCGAGGACGGTGATGCCGCCCCAGCCGCTGACGTACGCGTAGTGATCCTTGAAGTTCAGGCCCGCTGCACTACCCGGGATGTGTGTGACGAGCTGCACATTGCTCGACGTGGCAAGCGGCGGATCGGGCGGGACGGTGACCCCGGCAGCCGGCATCACGTTGAGGACGGTCACGACCGTCCCAAGCGTGAGAAGTAACGCGAACGTCTTGATTCCCCTACCCCGGTGGTGGTGCATATCTGGGCTCCTTGAAGTCGGTGGCGCGCCCGTTAGGCGCACAAGTTGAAGCTCATACCCGGCTGTCGGAATCCTGAACGCCTCGATCGATCACGCGATTTCGCAGCCGGAGGTTTGACCGTGAGAGGAACGCCGACAATCAAGGAAAGCGATTGGAAGGAGGAGCGATGTCGATGCAATTGCACGAGAACCGGCAGGCGGGGGTGCCGGAGCGCTGGGAGCCGCTGGGAGACCTCGAGCTCGCGACCGAGCGGATGCGCCGGTTGCTCGAGCAGACGTTCGGCCAGCTTTCGAGCACCGTCGGCTGGGTGCCGCTCGTGGACATCGAGGAGCAGGACGACGCGTACATCGTGGAGGCCGAGATTCCGGGCGTCAAGCGCGACGACGTCAACATCGAACTGGTCGGGAACGAGGTGGTCGTCTCGGGCGAGATCAAGGAGCGCGAGCGGAAGGGCATCCTCAGGCGCTCGACTCGGCGCGTCGGCGCGTTCGAGTATCGGGTCGTCCTCCCCGAGAACATCGACCGCGACGCGATCGATGCGAAGCTCGACGACGGTGTCCTGATCGTGCGGATCCCGAAGGCCGAGCAGGCCCAGCGTCGCCGCATCGACGTGAAGGCGTCGTGACAAGCGGTTTGTGACGATGGCGGTGAGGCTGCACGAACCGGGGTACGAGCACGCGCAAGAGGTGATCAAGGCCGGCCGAGTGGTCCGCGACGAGCGGGACGACTGGAGCGAGCACCAGCCGACGGCGGATGAGGAGAACCGCTTCGTGGAGGAGCACGGGTGGGTGGAGTACGGCAGGTGGCACCTTGCGGCCGACGACGAGCACGACGAAGAGACGAAGGAGCACTGGAAGTTTCCCTACGGCGACTTCGAGCAGGTGCATCGCTGCGGCGTTCTGGCTGCGGAGTCGAGAGCCGGCCAGTACGGCTACGAGGACGTCAAGTCCGCCGCGGCGCACCTGCACGGGATGATCGAGGCCACGAAGAGCTGAGTTCCCGCACGAAACCGGCCAGGCACCCGGATCGGGGGCTGTGTATCCTCGCGTCCTCGTGCTGCGCGCCCTTCTGATCCGGTGGGCCGTTCTTGCTGGAGCCTTCGCGGTCACCGCCTGGTTGCTGTCGGGCGTGACGGTCTCCGGGGGCGCGTGGGGGTACATCTGGGTTTCGGCCCTCTTCGGGATCGTCAACGCGATCATCGGGACAATCCTCCGCATCCTCACCTTCCCGCTGACGGTCTTGACGCTCGGCCTCTTCTCCGTGATCGTCAACGCCTTGCTGCTCGAGATCACCGACGGCCTGTCGAGCCACCTCACGATCGATCAGTTCTGGTGGACCGCGATCTTCGCTGCGATCATCCTCTCGCTGACGTCGATGCTCCTGGACATGATCGTGCGCTCGGCGCTGGCGCCGGCAGCGTCCGTCTAGCCCTCACCGGCACTCACGTTTGCGGTAGTGCCCGTTCGACGAGTTGTCGCGCCGCCTCGCGGGCCTCTGGCACTGCGTTGACGCGTCCTTCCGTGGCCGCGACGATTGCGCCGCGTACGAGCAGGTGAATCTGGTGTGCCAGGCGCGCCGGTTCAGGGGCGGCGGCTTCGACCGAAAGCCGCTCGAGAAAGCCGTAGACGTCCCCGATCGACTTGATCGAGGCGCGGCGAACGGGGCTGGAGCGATCGTGCGTCTCCACGAGTGAGTTGATGAAGAGGCAGCCCTGGAAGGTCTCGTCGCCGAACCACTCGTCGAGGCTGTCGAAGATCGCGAGCAGCCGGTCGGCCGGCGAGTCGCCGCGCTCACGTGTCGTGGGCTCGAGCCAGTCCCGGAGCCACAACTGGTGATGGCGTTCGAGGACCTCGGCGATGAGGTCGTCCTTCGACCGGAAGTGGCGGTAGAGCGTCGTCTTGGCGACGTTTGCCTCCGCGACGATCCGGTCGACTCCCACGGCGGTCAGGCCGTGACGCGTGAACAGCTCGTAAGCAGTGCGGATGATCCGTTCGCGGGCGTCCGCACCGGCTTCCTCGGGCGCCGGGCGCGGCGGGATCCGAGGTCGAGCTGACTTGGAGCTTCGAGGAGAAACGTCGCCTCCCGACGGATGACATCGACCCGTCTTCTGGTAGCCTCTATGCTACAGACTGGTCTGTAGCTTACGTTTTGTCTTGCATCCTTACGCGGCCATTGATTTCCATGCTCACCGTCCATAAGTGTGCACGCTCGCGGCTCGCGGCGAGGCGGCTGCTTCGATGACCGTCCCGCAACTGGACGGCGACGAAACGATCCTCCTCGTCGAGGACGAGCCGCTCGTCAGGGCCCTGATCGAGAAGATCCTCGCAGGTCGGGGCTACACCGTTCTGTCCGCAGCCAGCCCGGAGGAAGGACTGCGGCTGAGTCGCGAGCACGAGGTGGACGCCGTCGTTACCGATGTCGCGATGCCCTCGATGTACGGGCCCGCGCTCGTTGACGAGCTCCGGCGACACCGACCCCAGCTTCGGGCTCTGTTCATCTCCGGCTACACGAGTGACGCGGTGCTGGAGCTGGGGGTCATGGAGACAGAGGTCGCATTCGTGCAGAAGCCGTTCACAGCCGAGGCGCTCACCTCACGGCTGCGGCAGCTCCTCGACGCCTACTAGAGGAGGGTCTAGCGTCCTCGTCGGTCGCGTACAGTCGGCGTTATGAATCCGCTGCGCGTTGCGGTCCTGGCACCGGTGGCGTGGCGCGTGCCGCCTCGTCACTACGGGCCGTGGGAGCAGTTCGCGTCTCTCCTCACGGAAGGGCTCGTCGCCAAGGGAGTCGATACGACGCTCTTTGCGACCGCAGACTCGGTGACCTCCGGCCGGCTCGCCTCAGTCGTCGCGCGCGGGTACTCGGAGGATCCGGACGTCGAGCCCAAGGTGGTCGAGTGCCTGCACATTGCTCACCTCTTCGAGCGCGCCGGCGAGTTCGACATCATCCACAACAGCTTCGACTTCCTGCCGCTGACCTACAGCGGCCTCGTCGACACGCCGGTCTTGACGACCATCCACGGGTTTTCGTCGGAGACGATCCTGCCGGTGTACCAGCGATACAACGAGAGCACCGCGTACGTCGCGATCAGCGACGCCGACCGGCATCCGAGCCTCGACTACCTCGCGACGATCCATCACGGAATCGACACTGACGCGTTCTCGCTGCACCCGTCAGCCGGCCGCAACTTGCTCTTCTTCGGGAGGATCCACCCGGACAAGGGAACCGCGGAAGCGATCGACATCGCCCTGGCGTCGGGGCGGCCGCTCGTGATTGCGGGAATCGTCCAGGACCAGCGGTACTTCGACGAGCGAGTCGCTCCTCGGGTCGACGGCGAGCAGGTGTCCTTCATCGGTGCGGCGAGTGCAGAGCAGCGGTCGGAGTTGCTGGGCAGCGCTCACGCGCTTCTGCACCCGATCGAGTTCGAGGAGCCGTTCGGGTACAGCGTGGTGGAGGCCATGGCCTGCGGGACGCCGGTGGTCGCGTTCGAGCGCGGCTCGATGGGAGAGCTGATCGAGGACGGCGAGACCGGCTTCCTCGTCGACGACGTCGAGGAGGCTGTTGCCGCCGTGGAACGAGCGGCAACGCTCGACCGGGCGGCGATCCGCACCGCGGCGGTCGCCCGTTTCGGCGTGGCGAGGATGGTCGACGACTACCTCGAGGCCTACGCAGCCGTTCTCCATCAGCAGCCTGTGCGACACTAGGGCGCAGACCGGTCATGCATGTGACACCGCGCGTGCGGTAGTCAGGAGTCGAAGCGGTGAAGGGTCAGCAGAAGCCGAAGAAGGTCGGCAAGAAGCCGGCGCAGAAGACGCTGAAGGAACGCCGGGTCGAGAAGCGCGCGGCTGCGAAGCAGAGCCGGTCGCTCGACGTCTGATCCGGAGGACTAGGCAGGGGCGGCGAGCACGGCCGCGAGCAGATCGTCGAGCTGCGCCGTCGCGAGGCAGATCGACGTGTCGGCGGCGCCGTAGTACAGCCGAATTTGGTCGCTCGCTTCGTCGTACACGAGGCCGCAGGGAAAGACGACGTTGGGCACGTCTCCCTCACGCTCGTAGGGGTCGAGCGGCCCGAAGATCCACTGAGGGAGCCGGTGCAGCACTCGCGTCGGCTCGTCGAGGTCGGTGAGCGCGAGCCCGATCCTGTAGACGCTGCCGGAGACGGTGTCCTTGACGCCGTGGTAGATCAGCAGCCAACCGTGCTCGGTTCGAAGTAGCGGTGGCCCGATGCCGATGCGGCTTGCGTCCCACCAGGCGCCCTCGCGCGGTCGTAGGACCTGCTCGGGCTCGCTCCAGGTGGCGAGGTCGTGTGAGCGGGAGAGGTAGATCGCTCCGTGCGGGCGTGGGCCGCCGAACTCCGTCGTCGGTCGATGAAAGAGGATCCACTTGCCGTCGACCCGGTGCGGCAGCAGCGCGGCGTTCTTGTCCTCCGCCTGCCGGACGACCCCATGACGCTCGACGCTGTGGAAGTCCTCGGTCGTGGCGAGGAAGACTGCCGGGCCAGCTGGGCCATAGACGGTGCACGTGATCACCCAGCGCTCGAGCTCGGGGACGAAGACGACTCGCGCGTCCTCGAAGCCCCACTGCTCGCTCTCGATGCCGTCGGACGGGGCGAGCAGCGGTTCCGGGTCGACCGTCCAGCTGTCGATCCCGTTGCCGGACCTGGCGACCGAGAGGTGCGAGATCCCGGTCAGGCCCTCGACCCGGGCCAGCAGGACGGTCGTACCGTCGAGCTGTGCTGCGGCCGGGTTGAACGCGGCATTGATGGGATACGGCCAGTCCTCCGCTGTCAGGATCGGGTTCGCGGGGTGGCGGTCGAAGAGCTCTCGGCTCATGCCCGCTCCCGGCGGCGGCAAAGCCGCCGCCTCCGCTCTTGGGTCGACTCCGTCAAGCCTACGTCTCTCACGCGGGAGCAGTCTCGCGGGTGCGGTGGACGGCGGGGAGTCCTGCGGCGTCGAGAAGCAGTGCTGCGCTGTGGACCGCGAGGGTCGACTCGGCTCCCTGGTTGTCGTTCGTCGTCTCCTCGCCGAGGCCATCGCTGCAGCCGCCGGTGGCGAAGTCGTACAGCGGCCGGTGCAGGCGGTTGCGGCCGAGGAACCAGTCGAAGGCGCGCTGGGCGCGAGTTGCGTGCTCCGCGTCGCCGCTGACCGAGAACGCGGCCAACTCGGCCGCGACGAAGGCGGAGGCGTCGAGCGGCTGCTCGTCCCCACCGCCCGGAGCCGGCTCCGTTCGCCGGCGGCCGAGATGGCCGGTCAGCCGCAGCGTTCCTTCGGCGAGCCCCGACTCGTTGCCGAGCCAGCGGAGCGCGTCCAGACCCGTCTCCGTCAGATCCTCGCGGCCGAGTGCGACGCCGCCGACGATGAGTGCGTGCGGAAGCCGGGCGTTGTCGTAGCTGAGCGCGTCTTCGAACCACCGCCAGTCAGCGGTTGCGTGGGTCTCGTACGCGTCGGCGAGCTGGTCGCAGACCCGCTCGAGCAACCGCAGAGCCTCGGGCTGCAGCCGGTCCTGGTCGAGCAGGGCCAGTCCGAGCACGGCGTACGCGCCGGTGCGCAGCGACGTCTCGGGTCCGAGCGTTCCGACGATCGCGTCGAGCAAGCGGCGGGTCGGCCCGACGACGGCGGGAACCCAGGCCGTGGCGAGGATCTCCCCCAGTGACCAGACGGACCGGCCGACGTGGTCGCCGACGTGAGGGGCGTCGAGCCAGCGCCGGTCGTAGCCCATGAAGTTCCGCATCCCCGCCTGCGGGTCGGTCGCGTCCTGGAGGAAGGCGAGGGAGCGATAGAGGATCGAGGTCCAGACCTGCTCGTCGCCGCGGCGGGCGAGGTCGAGCGCCACGACGGCGAGTCGCGCAACGTCGTCGACGCAGTAGCCGGTGTCGCGGTTGGGGATCACGCCGTTTGCGTGCTGCACGATTCCGACGTCGTCGACGAGCGTGAGCAGGTGATCGGTGCGCATGCTGACGAGCCGCGGGTTGAGGCGGGCGACCGGCCGACGGTCGAGCGGCGCGAGCTGGACGGCCTCTCGCAGCACCGCTGCGGTCGCCTCCGCGACCGACGGCCACGTCAGGATCGCTCCTATTCTCCGCGCCTCGGTGCGTGCCGCCGCAAGCCGCTCGGGCTCCGCGATGTACCGGCAAACGGCGCCTGCGAGCGCCTCGGAATCGCCGAACGGCACGATCTCGCCGGCCCCTGAGGCGAGCATGTCCTGCGCGTACCAGTACGGGGTCGAGACGACGCCGCAACCGGCGGCGATGCCGAAGGTGAGCGCGCCCGAGGCGATCTGCTCTCGCCCGCTGTACGGGGTCACGAAGACGTCGGTCGCCGCGAGCAGGTCTGCAATCTCCTCGATCGCCAGGAAGCGGTCGTCGAACTCGACGTGGTCCTCGAGCCCCAGGTCGACCACTGCCTGCTCGAGCATCAGCCGGTACCGCTCCCCCTCGCGGTGCGCCACGTCCGGATGGGTGCGGCCGGCGATCACGTAGAGCACTTCCGGGTGACGCTCGACGATCGACGGCAGCGCCGCGATCACCGTCTCGATTCCCTTCCCGGCGGAGATCAGCCCGAACGTCGAGAGTACGAAGCGCTGGCCACCGCCGCCGTACGGCGCGCGTTGCGAGGCGCCGTTGGGGCCGGCGCGCTCCAGTGCGTACGCATCGGCGCGCTGGGCGAGCACCATCGGCGCGCCGTGCGGCACGACGCGAACCTTGTCGGCGCTGCAGGCCTCGCTCGCGAGGAGTAGCCGTCGCGCAGTCTCGGTCATCACGATCACGAGCTCGGCCTGTCGGCACAACGCCGCGAGCACCTTGGCCTGATGCTTCGTCGGCTCTGACAGCACCGTGTGGAGAGTCACGACGAGCGGCTGCGACAGCTCCTCGGCCAGGGAGAGCACGTACGCGCCGTCGGGGCCGCCGAAGATCCCGTACTCGTGCTGGAGGAGGACGACATCCACGTCCAGCCGGCCGAGAATCCGCGCGGCCCGGACGTAGTCTCCGCGAGCAGCCTGGGCGATCGTCGCGACGAGCCCCGGCCGCTGCGGACGGGACGGCTCGTTGACGATCACGACCTTCTCGACGCGACCGACTCCGTCCACGCCGAGGAGCGCTGCGCGCACGTCGGCCGCAAACGTGCCGATACCGCAAGCGCGCGGCGGGTAGGTTGAAACGATCGCGGTGCGCACGGCCTTCCGCGTCCCTTCCGTCGAGTATCCGGCGACATGCGAGCGTCAGCACAGCCGGTTGGGTTATACGGTACCCGACATCAAGCCGTGGGGCATCGGCCCGCGAGGGCTCTCTACGCTGCGGCGAGCGCGCGGCGCCTGTTGAAGCGGTCGACCCGTCCGCCACTGGCGACCGTCCGCTCACGGCCGGTGTAGGCCGGGTGACAGGTCGAGCAAACGTCCACCGAGATGATCTCGGCGGTCGAACTGACCGCGAACGACGTCCCACACGATGCACAGCGGACGTCGACGTGGTGAAGCACTGGCTGCTGGTTCACGACATTCTCCTTGGTCGGTAACGGGAGACACCGTTGGGCGTCCACATCCGTCAGTACCTCAAACGAATCAGGTGCCGCCGGTGTTCCCGCTCAGCGCCGCAGGCGCTAGACGAAGCGCTTCACGAATGCGAGCGCGGTGTCGGCAACCTCGCGCCAGCCGCTGTCGATCGTGAGCGCGTGGCCCCGGTTGGGTATCTCGACGATTTCGGTCACGCCCTCGTTGCGCTTCTGCCTCTTGAACGAGGCGTTCGCGATCGCCCAGGGCACGGTGTGATCCTTCTCGCCGGAGACGATCAGCAGCGGTCCGCGGTCCGGGTTCTTGCTGTCCACCTTCGCCTCGGTCCAGGGGTTGAGGTTGGCCGACGCGGCCTGGAAGAGGGGCGCCCCCGACGCCGGCACCGCGAAGGTCTCGTACAGCTCCTTGGCCTCGTCCTCGCTGACCGCGTTTGCGAAGGCGTATCGGAACTGCTCGTAGGTGAGCGGCACGGCGCGGTTGCGGTTCGCCGGATTGCCGAGCACCGGCCGCGACGATTTGAGCGCCGAGATCGGCAGCGGCAGGACGCCCCGGAAGGGGGCGGGATCGATGGCAACCGAGGCTGCCGAGAGACCGCGTCCGGCAACGATCTGAGTCAGCAGCCCGCCGAAGGAGTGCCCGATCACGGCCGGCTTCTTCTCCAGCTTGCCGATCAGCTCCGCGTAGTGGTCAGCCACCTGCCCAACAGTCTTGTGGGCGAAGACCTCGGGGTGCGCATTCGCCTCCTCGACTGTCTCGGGATCGTCGGGCCACCCAGGCGTGAGCGCCGTGTAGCCGGCCTCGTCGAAGACGGCGGCCCAGCGGTCCCAGCTGTTCGGCAGCAGCCAGAGCCCGTGGATGAACACGACCGGCGTGCGGCCCGTTGCGTTTGCCCGATCGACCCCGCTTGCGGTGGTGGTCGATGTGCTCATGACCCTCCTTCTCTCCGTCTGTGCTCCGGTGGTTGCTCGGCGCCGTATCTGTTGCGCGAACGCCACACGGTCACCGGTCAGTACCGTGGTTCACATCAGTCAACGAAGGAACGAAGGGAACAATTTCATGTTTCGCACCAAGCGAAGGTTCACCGGCCTCGTCGCTGTCGCGGCTGCTGCGGCGGCCATTCTTGCCGGCGTCGGCCGGGCGGACTCGACGCCGGTCGGTCCGCTTCCGAACGGCCCTGTCTCGACGATTCAGACCCAGAAGGGACAGCTGGTTGCGGTCGCGCTGCCTCACCGTGCGAATGGCCGCGTCTGGCGCGTCGCGCGCCCGTACAACGCCCGTGTGCTGCAGCAGGTCGGCGAAGCGGACGTCGGCAAGAACGTCGTCCTCGTCTTCCGGGCAACCGGGTCGGGCACGACCACGATCGCCTTCGGCCTCACCCGCGGTGAGACGGCGAAGGCCTACGAGTCGCGCCGCTTTACCGTCAAGGTGCGGTAGGTCGAGCCCGTCCGGGCAGGCTGCGAGCTCGTGCGTAGGATGACCCGATGCCTGATCTCGAGGTGACAGCCGACGCGACCAAAGGGACAGCGGCGCCCCGGTCCGGAGAGCTGGAGCTGCAGCTCGAGCAGCACCGGCGGGAGCTCACCGCGTACTCCTACCGCATGCTCGCCTCTGCGTTCGACGCGGAAGATGCGGTCCAGGAGACGTTCATCCGCGCGTGGCGTGGCTTCAAGCGCTTCGAGGGCCGGTCGGCGCTGCGCTCGTGGCTCTACCGGATCGCGACGAACGTCTGCCTCGACATGCTGAACGGGAGGGAGCGCCGCGCCCGGCCGATGGATCTCGGGCCCGCGCAGGCCCCGATCGCATCGAATCTGAACGCGCTGCCCGAGGCGACGTGGATCGAGCCGGTGCCCGACGGGCTCGTCGTGCCGGAGGGAGATCCCGCCGAGGTCGCCGTCGTACGTGAGACGATCCGGCTCGCGTTCATCGCCGCGCTGCAGCACCTGCCGCCCCGCCAGCGGGCGGTGCTGATTCTCTCCGAGGTGCTTCGCTGGCAGGCGACCGAGGTGGCAGAGCTCCTCGATACCAGCGTCGCCTCGGTCAACAGCGCACTTCAGCGGGCGCGGGCCACGCTTGCCGCCGGCAACGTCAGCGCAAGTGATCCGGCGCCGGAGCTGAACGCCGACGACCGCGCCTTGCTCGCCCGTTACGTCGAGGCGTTCGAGCGCTACGACATGGACGCCCTCACCTCCCTGATTCAGGAGGATGCGACGCAGTCGATGCCGCCGTACGACCTCTGGCTGCACGGGCGCGACGACATCCTGGCGTGGTGGGTCGGGCCGGGCGGCGGCTGCCGCGGCTCGCGCCTCGTCCCGACGGTGGCGGCAAACGGCTCGCCTGCGTTCGGCCAGTACAAGCCGAGCGCGACGGGTGAGGGCTACGACCCGTGGGCGCTGCAGGTGATCGAGCTGGCCGAGGGCCGGATCGTGGAGTTCACGTTCTTCCTCGACACCGAGACGCTCTTCCCGCTCTTCGGGCTGCCGCCGCGACTCGATTCGTAAGCGCAGTAACCTCTGCGGCCGATGGGCTTCTACATTCGCAAGAGTGTGAGAGCAGGGCCGTTCCGGTTCAATCTCAGCAAGTCGGGCCTCGGGGTGAGTGCCGGAGTCCCTGGCTTCCGAATCGGCACCGGTCCGCGTGGCAACTACATCCACGCCGGGCGAGGTGGCGTCTACTACCGGGCAACGCTGGGCGGCAAACGCCGAAGCGGTAGCCGCGCTCCCTCGCCGCCGCCGACGGCGCCCCTCTTCGTCCCGAGCGACGGCATCGTCCTCGAGGACGCGACCGGGGTCTCCGCCGAGCAGCTCGTCCCGACAGCCTCCGGCGATCTCGTTCAGCAGCTCGACCGCGCCGCTCGCACTCACAGGGTCGCGCCGTGGCTCGCAGGGCTCCTCGTCGTCGCCTTGCTCATCGAGCCGACTGTCGGGCTCCTGCTTCTTGTGCCGGGTCTTCCGGCTGTCGTCTGGCTCGGGCTGCGCGACAATGCCCGGCGGTCTGTCGTCGCTTTCTACGATGTGAACGATGACGTGGAGCGTTGGTTCGCCAGCGCCGTCGAGGGCTTCGAAAACGTGGCCGGCTGCAAGAAGGTCTGGCGAATCAACGCGGCCGGCCAGGTAGAGACCACGCATCAGTACAAGGTGAACAGCGGTGCGTCCGCCGTCGTGTCGCGCGGGGATGTCAGCGTTTCGTTCGATCCACCGGCGATCCTGAAGACGAACATCAGAGTCCCGACATTCACGTCTGGGAAGCAGTCGCTGTCGTTCCTGCCCGACCGCGTCCTCGTCCGCCACGGCCGGGTTTACTCGGACGCGAGTTATTCGGCGCTGCAGGCCGATGCCTACTCCCAGCGGTTCATCGAGGACGGTCGTGTGCCCGCAGACTCACAGCAGGTCGACACGACGTGGCAGTACGTGAACGTCAAGGGAGGGCCCGACCGCCGTTTCAAGAACAACCGCCAGCTGCCCGTCATGCTCTACGGACGTCTCGAGCTTGCGACGCGGCAGGGGCTCTTCTGGCTACTTGACGCCTCGCGCCCGGATGTCGTCGAGGTAATGGCCAACGTGTTGCTTGCCGCGCCCGTTGCGCTGACCAACGTCTCGGAAGCGCCGCTCGCCGAAACGTCGGCCCCGCTGGGCGGGCTGATCTAGTCGGGCAGGACGTCGCGGAGGCCCATGAAGGCGACCAACGCGACCAGCTCGTCCGACGCGTGGCGCAGCCGGACCTGGCAGCCGCGCCGCTGAGCGGCGAGCTGGAGCCGTGCGAGAGCGTCGACCGTCGCCGCGTCGGGCTGGCCGACACCGCTCACATCGCACAGCGCGATGCCGGCGGTGTTCCGCTCCAGCAATCCACAGACCCGCTGGCACAGGCCGGGCAGGTCGGCGCGGGTGATGGGGCCGGTGATGGCAAACACAAGCGGTTGTGGCGCAGCCGGGGCCATCTGGACAAGGACCGCTCGGCCAGCCGGAACTCATCGCCACCGAGCGATGAGTTCGACGCTGCGCAGCGGTCTTAGCTTCGTGCACGTGACTAGGCTGATGCCGTGACCGACCTCGCCATCCGGCTGAGCGGCGCGGTGAAGCGCTACGGCGCGATCACCGCGGTCGACGGTCTCGACCTCGACGTTCCGGAGGGGACGTGCGTCGGCCTGCTCGGGCCGAACGGGGCCGGCAAGTCGACGACCATGCGGCTCCTGACGGCGCAGTCGATCGCCGACGAGGGCGAGATCGAGGTCCTGGGCTTCAGGCTCCCGGCCGAGTCGAAGGTCGCACGCGCGCAGTGCGGGGTCGTGCCGCAGCTCGACAATCTCGACGTGACGCTCACGGTCGAGCAGAACCTGCTCGTGTTCGCACACCTTTACCGCATCGGCCGTGCCGACCGCCCTGCCGCGATCGAGCGGGCGCTCGAGATGTCGAAGCTCGTCGACCGCCGCGACTCGCGTGTCGACAAGCTCTCCGGCGGCCTGCGTCGGCGCCTGCTGATCGCACGCGCGCTCGTCCACCGCCCGCGACTCGTGCTCCTCGACGAGCCGACGGTCGGGCTCGACCCGCAGGTGCGCCAGGAGCTCTGGGCTCTGATCGACGCGCTACGCAGCGAAGGCACGACGATCCTGATGTCCACCCATTACATCGAGGAGGCGCAACGACTCGCCGACACGGTGATGATCATGTCCCACGGCAAGGCCGTCGCGGCCGGGCCGCCCGCGGAACTGGTGCTCGAGCATGCAGGCCACGAGGTGCTCGAGGTCTACGGGCCCCCGGCACGGCTCGCGGAGGTCGAGGCGGAGGCGGAGACGAGCGGGCTGCGCACGCGGCGCACCGGCACGAGCGTCTCGATCCTCGGCTTCGACGGCTCGAACGGAGCGGGGATCGACGGCGAGCGCCGCCCCGCGAACCTCGAGGACGTCTTCGTCCTCCTCACCGGCGAGGAGATCGGCTGATGGCCGCTAGGACGGAACGCCGGCGCAGTCTTGGCCGGCTCGAACGCCCGGCGATCACCGGCGTGCTGGTGCGCGAGGTCGTCAACTTCTCCTCCTACTGGAAATCTGCGACGTTCTCGTCGACCGTCGACCCGACGATCTATCTGCTCGCGTTCGGGTTCGGGTTCGGCTCGCTCGTCAGCCGTGTCGGCGGCTACGACTACGTCGAGTTCGTCGGCACCGGCACGGTCGCGACCGCGGTGCTCTTCTCGAGTGCGTTCCCGGCGATGTTCGGCGTGTTCGTCAAGTACCAGTTCCAGCGGACCTACGACGCGATCCTCGCCGCGCCCGTGGACACCGAGGAGCTCGTCACCGCCGAGGCGCTCTGGATCGCAACGCGGGCCGGCGTCTACGGTTGCGTGCCGATGCTCGTGGCGATGGTGTTCGGGCTCGACCCGGCCTGGGGGATGCTCACGGTGCCGGTGATCGCTTGGGTGGCCGGGTTCGGTTGGGCGTGCTTCGGGATCGCGATCGCGGGCTTCGCGAAGTCGATCGACAACTTCAGCTACATCGTGAGCGGTGTCCTGACGCCGCTCTTCCTCGTAGCCGGGACGTTCTTCCCGCTCGACGCCCTGCCGCGCTGGGCACAGGTGCTCGGAGAGATCAACCCGCTCCATCACTGCGTCGTGCTCGTCCGGCACGCGGCGTTCGGCTTCGTCGGCTGGACGGACCTGATCCGCGTCGGCGCGCTCTTGCTCTTCGGCCTGCTCATGTGGCGGATCGCGATTCGGGCGATGACCCGCAAGCTCGTCGACTAGCACCATCTAGGATCGTCCCGGTGGAGCGTCCGCTCGCGAACGAGGATCTGATCGCGGGCCCGCGCCGGGCCGGCGCGCGTGCCCACCTTCGTGCGATGGGCCTCGACGAGCGCGACTGGGGCCGTCCGCTGGTCGGAATCGCGACGACGTGGACCGGGACGATGCCGTGCAATCTCGGCCAGCGTGAGCTCGCGGCGCACGTAGCGGCCGGGGTGCGCGCGGCGGGGGGCACGCCGCTCGAGTTCAACACGATCGCGGTCTCGGACAATCTGACGCAGGGGACACCGGGAATGCGCGCGTCGCTCGTCAGCCGCGAGGTGATCGCCGACTCGGTGGAGCTCGTCGGGCGCAGCCAGCCGTTCGACGGCCTGATCTGCCTCGGCGGCTGCGACAAGACGGTGCCCGGGCTGGCGATGGCGATGCTGCGGCTCGACGTTCCAGGGTTGATCCTCTACTCGGGGGCGATGGCCCCCGGTACGCACCGCGGTGCGCAGGTGACGATCCAGGACGTGTGGGAGGGGGTCGGCGCGCACGAGGGCGGCCTGATCACGGACGCCGAGCTGCTCGCGCTCGAGCGACACGCGTGTCCCGGCTACGGCGCCTGCACGGGACACTTCACGGCCAACACGATGGCCGTCGCGATCGACTTTCTCGGGCTCGGCCCGATCGGTCTCGGCAGCATTCCCGCGGCCGACCCGGCCAAGGCAGAGGCGGGGGAGACCGCCGGTCGGCTCGTGCTCGACGTGATCGCGCGCGACGTCCGGCCTTCGTCGCTCGTGACGCGCACGGCGCTCGAGAATGCGATCGTGGGCGTCACGGGAACGGGCGGCTCGACGAACGCTGTACTGCACCTGCTGGCGATCGCCGGCGAGGCCGGCGTCCCGCTCGAGCTCGAAGACTTCGATCGGCTCTCGGCGTCGACCCCGGTGGTGACGAGCTTGACGCCCGGCGGTCGCTTCGTCGCGGGCGACATGCACCGAGCCGGCGGCACCGCCGCGGTGATCAAGCAACTGCTCCCGCACCTGCATGGGGACGCCCCGACGGTCGACGGCCGGACGATCGCCGAGCACGCCGCTGCGGCGCGCGACCCGGACGGCGAGGTGATCGCAGCGGCAGGGCAGCCGTTCAAGCCGGGCGGGGCCCTCCGGGTGCTCCGTGGCAACCTCGCGCCCGAGGGCGCGGTCGTGAAGCTCGCCGGGCACGAGCGACCCACGCACCGGGGGCCGGCCCGCGTGTTCGGATCGGAGGTGGCGTGCAAGGAGGCTGTCTATGCGGGTGTCGTCCAGCCGGGTGAGGTCGTTGTCGTCCGGAACGAAGGCCCCGCCGGCGCACCGGGGATGCCGGAGATGCTGTCGATCACCTCGGCGATCGTCGGACGCGGGCTGGGCGGCTCGGTCGTCCTCGTCACCGACGGCCGCTTCAGCGGCGCGACCCGTGGCGTGATGGTGGGACACGTGGCGCCCGAGGCGGTGCGGGGAGGACCGATCGCGTTCGTCCGGGACGGGGACGTGATCTCGATCGATGTCGACGCAAGAACGCTCGAGGTCGAGCTGGACGAGCAGGAGCTCGCGCAGCGGCGGGTGGGCTGGGTCCCGCCCGAGCCGCGCGTGACCCGCGGCGTCCTCGCCAAGTACGCGCGGAGCGTCTCCTCGGCTTCGCGCGGCGCGGTGACGGAATGAACGGACGGCTCGAGGGCAAGGTCGCGCTCGTCACGGGCGCTTCGCGCGGGATCGGGCGCTCGCTCGCCCTGGGGCTCGCCGCCGAGGGTGCGGTCGTGCATGTGAACGACCTCGAGGAGCCGGCGGAGCTCCTCGCCGAGCTACCCGGGGACCGGCGCGGGCGCGCGCTGGCGTTCGACGTCTCGGACCCGGCCCAGATCGCCGAGCACGTCCGCAGCCTCGAGCGGCTCGACATCCTGGTGAACTGCGCCGGCATCCCCGGCTGGATGAACCTCGCCGACCCGAGCGAGGAGACCTGGGATCGGGTGATCGACACCAACCTGAAAGGGACGTTCTTCTGCTCCGTCGAGGCGGCGCGGCTGATGCGGGCCGGCGGCGGCGGCTCGATCATCAATGTCTCGTCCGTCGTCGCGGCCAGAGGCCTGCGCAACCTCGCCGCCTACGCAGCGAGCAAGGGCGGAATCAACGCGCTCACGATCCAGCTGGCCGTGGAGCTTGCGCCCGACCAGATCCGTGTCAACGCCTTCGCTCCCGGAGCAACGAACGTGCAGCGCAACCTCGACGACGATCCGTCCTATCGCGAGACCTGGGCTCCGTTGATTCCGCTGGGCCGCGTCGCGGAGCCGGAGGACATGGTCGGGCCGACCGTGTTCCTCGCCTCGGAGGAGTCGTCACACGTCACGGGCCAGCTGTTCTACGTGGACGGCGGCTGGACCGCCGTCGGCAGGTTCCCGGAGTCGTACGTCGACCTCGCGGAGCGCCAGCAACACCGCGAGCGTTGACGCCGGCGCGCCCGCTGCGGCGGAACGGGGATTTCGTGCTCCTGTTGGCCGGGCGGTTGCTCTCGACGCTCGGCTCGCAGGTGTCTGCGATCGCGTATCCGCTGCTCGTGCTGGCGGTCACGCACTCGCCGGCAAAGGCCGGGGTCGTGGGCTTCGCCGGGCTCGTCCCGCATGCGCTCCTCGGCCTGCTCGCAGGCGTTGCCGCCGATCGGTGGAACCGCAAGCGGCTGATGATCGCCGCGGACGGGGTTCGCGCGCTGGCGATCGCGACCCTTGCCGCGGCGATCCTCCTCCACCGGGTGGCGTTCTGGCAGATCGCGGTCGTGGCGTTCGTCGAGGGCACCGGCTCGGCGTTCTTCCGCGCCGCGGAGGCCGGGGCGCTCCGCGCGGTTGTTCCGGCGCAGCAGCTTCCCGCGGCCGTGGGCGCCATGGAGGCGCGAGCGGCGACGGTCAGGCTCGCCGGCCCGCCTTTCGGGGGCGTGCTGTTCGGGCTCGGGCGTGCTGTTCCGTTCCTCTTCGACGCTGTCTCGTACGCGTTCTCGTTCTTCTCGCTCCTCGCGATGCGGACGCCGTTTCAGGAGGAGCGCGAAGTCGATCGCGCGCGCGTGCGCGCGCAGATCGCCGAGGGGTTCCGCTTCCTGTGGGGCCAGCCGTTCCTCCGCACGTGCGCGTTTCTCTGGGGCCTCGGCAACTTCACGCTGCCGGGCATCTTCCTGGTCCTGGTCGTCGCCGGCACACGCCAGGGCTTGTCGAGCGGACAGATCGGGGCCCTGTTCGCCGCGTTCGGCGCCTGCACGCTGATCGGCTCGATCGTCTCGCCGCTCGTTCGCCGCGCGCTCTCGATGCGAGCGATCCTCCTGAGCGAGCTCTGGCTCGGGCTCGGGACCACGGCTTTCCTCATCTGGCCGAACGTCTACGTGCTGACCGCGGCGATCCTGCCGCAGGCACTCGTGCTGCCGGTGACGGACTCGGCGGTGACCGGCTATCGCATCGCTGTGACTCCGGACCGGCTGGTCGGCCGCGTCGAGAGCGTGAGGAGCACGATCGCACTGCTGGCAGCTCCATTCGGGCCGCTCCTCGCCGGCTTCTTGCTGGCTTCGGTCTCGGCGCGAGCGACGGTCGCCGTCTTCACCGCGTGTACCCTGGCGCTTGCGCTCTGGGGCACGCTGAGCCCGTCGATCCGGAGGGCACCGAGCCTGGACGAGCTCGATGCCCTCCCAACGCGCGCTGCGATCTAGGCCTGCTTCGCCAGGAACTCCGCCAGCTTGTCGAGGAACGAGCCGTAGCCGCCTTCGAGACCCTCGAAATGCTCCTCCTCGAGCGTCCCGGCGTGGTGCAGCACGAGCTCGGTCTTGCCACCGAGGTCTCCGAAGGTGACAGTCAGCACCTGCCGCTCGGTGTCGTCGTCGCTCCCGACGTCCTCGAAGGTCAGCACGAGGCGCTCCGGCTCCTGCACCTCACGGTACAGACCGGCGAACGGCATCTCGCTGCCGTCTTCGGCGATCATGGGCGCACTCCACGCCCCGCCCGGCCTGACATCGAGGGAGACCGTGGCCAGCGGCACGTCGAGCTCGGCGCCGAACCAGTAGGCGAACTGGGCGGGGTCGGTCCACGCCTTCCAGACGAGCTCGCGCGGTGCATCGAAGACGCGGGTGATCGTGAGCTCCCGGCGGGCCTTCGTCGTGCTCGTATCTTCACTCATCGGTCCGTCCCTTCTGGATCTGTCGGAGATGTTCGTCGAGGCGGTCGAGGCTGCCCTCCCAGAACTGCCGGTAGTGCTCCAGCCAGTCGGCCGCGTCCTCCAGTGGAGCGGCCTTCAGCCGGCACGGTCGCCACTGGGCGTCGCGACCGCGTGTGATCAGCCCGGCGTGCTCGAGCACCTTGAGATGCTTGGAGATTGCCGGCAGGCTGACTGCGAACGGCGCCGCCACCTCGGTGACGGTCGCCTCCCCCTTTGCGAGCCCGGCGAGGATCGCGCGACGAGTCGGATCGGAGAGCGCTGCGAACGTCCGGTTGAGCTGGTCGGTGGTCATGCTCCTTCACCACGTAGTGTATTTAACTACATGGTAAAATATACACAACCGCCGGTCACACGGCGATCGTGAGGCTCTCGATGTCCTTTGGATACGAGGTGAGGACGTCGATCCCGTCGGGGGTGACGACCACCGTGTCGGAATGACGGAAGCCGCCGACCTCGCTCGAGTAAAGGCCGGGCTCGATCGTGAACACCATGCCGGGCTCGATCTGGGTGTGATCGCCGACGTCGAGAAACGGCGCTTCGTGGCTTCGCAGGCCGATGGCATGGCCGGTGTGCTGCTTCCAGTACGGCAGCAGGTCGTTGGCCTCGAAGTAGCTGAGCACCGCTTGGTCGACGTCGGCGCAGGTGACGCCGGGGCGCAGTGAGTCGAAGGCCGATTGTTGAGCGGCGACCATGTGGTCGAACAGGCGCCGCATCTCGTCGGTGGGAGCGCCGATGATCAGCGCGCGCTCGAGCTCGGCATTGTATCCCCACACCGGGGCGCTGGTCTCGGTCACGAGGACGTCGCCTTCCTGGAACTCGATGTTGTGAGCGACGGCGTGCGCCCACGCGCTCCGGAGCCCGATCTGGCCGCGGTATCCCGCCGAGACGCCGTCGGACGATGCCTGCTGGCCGGCGTACCCTGGGCCGAGCGCCTCGAGCATGGCGAGCGTCGCCTCCTGGCCGGCCCGCACGCTGGCCTCGGCTTCGGTCGCCCCCGGCCGCGTGTACTGCTGCAGGAGCCGGTGCGCGTGCTCGCACCAGCCGGCGCTCTCGCGGATCAGGGCCACCTCGGCGTCGCTCTTGCGCACCATCAAGCTCTCGATGAACGGCGCGAGCGGAAGGACGGGCTGCCCGGTGACCTCGCTGAGGGCGGGCCCCTGGTAGCCGAGGATGCCCGGATAGCCGTTCTGGTCGGCGCCGGTGCCGCCGGTGATCCCCATGTCCCGGAGCACGCGCGCCAGGATGAGCAGCGGATGCTCGGTGCCCGGGTACTCCGGGTAGGACTCGACCCGGTCGAACTCGGTCTCGGCGCGCACGCGCGCCACCTCGAACTCGGGGACGAAGACCGCCATCTCGCCCGAGGCGTTTGCGACGAACGCGACCGGTCGCTCGGTCGCCAGAAAGCCGAAGCTCGTGAAGTACTGGATGTAGCTCTCGTCGAAGAGCACGTAGCCCGTCAGCGCGTGGCTTCGGATGTGCTCGAGAAGCGTCTCGCGTCTCGCCTGGAGCTCTGCCCTCGGGATGCCGGTTGCCTGCACGGCGCCAGCGTCTCATGTTCGTCAGCTGACGTGGCTGATGACCCAGTCTCCGAGCGTTGCTGCGTAGGCCGGATGGAGCGCCGGCGGCTCGCCGCTCTGCAGCCGGTGGTTTGCCCCGGGAAGCGTCTCGATGTCCAGGTCTCCCGGACGGCCCGCGCGTGCGGCTCGGAAGACGGCGGTGCTCTCCTCCACAGGTGTGACGAGATCCTGCTCGCCGAAGATCGCGAGGAGTGGACATGCGAGCCGTTCGAGGGCCGGGCGGGGGTCGTGGTCGAGCCAGCGACGGATGAGATCGAGCTCCGCGGCGTCAGCCGGCCCGTGACCGTCCTCGCCGGCGGCTGCCCGGACCGTCTCGAAGTCGGCGCCGCCGCGCACCAGCGCCATGAGCGCGTCCTGCGTCGCAAGCGCTCCCGCCACCGCGTCGGTGGGAGCTCCGGCGGCAGACATGTGGGCTTCGGTGGCGAAGCGCTCCTGGCGCGCCATCGTGACGCCGGGGCCCGAGTTCGTGACCACGAAAGCCACCGGGTCGTCGGCGGCCACCTCGAGCACCACCCAGCCGCCCTGGCTGTGGCCGAACAGGCCGAGCCGTGCCGGATCGACTCCCGGCGTCTCTCGGAGGCAGGAAAGCTGCGTCGCGACGTCGGAAGCCTGCTGGGCCGGGTCCGTGTCACGCCAGTCGCCGGTCGATTCGCCGACGCCCCGCTTGTCGAACGACGCCGCCGCGATGCTGCGCTCGAGCAGGCCGGCGCGAATGGCGGGGAAGTAGACGTCGTTGTCGCGATCGGACGGTCCTGACCCTGGAACCATGAGCACGGTGGCGCGAGATTCTCCGTCAGGCCGGTGGAGCGTTCCGGCGAGCACGAGCTCGTCGTTGGTTGCACGGAGCTGGACGGTGGATGGCATCCGCCGACGGTATCATGACCTGAAAGAGTTCTTTCAGATAGTTTGGAGAAAGCGACGAGCCGGCCGAAACACGTTGTGCGAGTGACCGATTCCAGAGCGCTGCATGCCCTCGCGCACCCGACGCGAGTCGCATTGCTCGACCATCTGCTGGCGGTGGGCGCGCGGACGGCGAGCCAATGCGCCGAGGCGGTCGGGGAGTCGGCGTCGAGCTGCAGCTGGCACATGCGGCAGCTCGCTCGCTTCGGCTTCGTCGAACGCGCGGAGTCAGCCGACGGTCGCGAGCGACCCTGGCGGGCGACGGCGACAGGTTTCGGTTACGAACCGGGGAACGCCGGTCCGGGCGACGAGCGGTTGGAGCACGCGGTCCTCGCGACGCAGGTCCGAGCCGAGGAGCAGGCCCTGCTGCGGCACCTCGACGCTCGCAGCGAGCTCCCGCCGGCATGGCAGGAGGCAAGCGTGGTGCATACCTACCACCTGCTGATGACACCCGAAGAGCTCGAGGCCATGCAATCAGGGCTCGATCAGGCGATCCGGCCCTTCATCGCGCTTACCCGCGGCGACCCGCCGGAGGATGCGCGACCAGTCCGGCTGCACGTTCGCGCGTACCACGCGTAGCGGAGTCTGATGAACGCGGCAGGCCTATGATTCGGCCAGGCGATGGGGCTCGCCTTCGACCGCCACTTGGCTGATGGCTCCTACGAATCCAAGGAGTCAGCCATGCCGATCATCTTGGGCGTTGCGCTAGGTGGCGCAATCGGTGCGTCCAGTCGCTATGCGGTCGATCGATACATCGAGGCCCGAAGCGACGCGATCTTTCCGTGGGCGACGTTCGCCGTGAACGTGTCCGGCTGCCTGTTCATCGGACTCATCGCCGCCGCGCTCGTTGACCGCCACCACCTCCCTGCCTGGGTCCGAATCGGCCTCGTAGTCGGGGTCGTCGGCGGCTACACGACCTTCTCGACCTTCGCGCAGGAATCGCTCGATCTCGTGGACGCGCGCCACTTCGCGATCGCTCTCGCCTACACGACGGCCAGCATCGTTGCCGGGATGGGAGCCGTTCTCCTCGGCTCCTGGCTGGGCCGGTCGGTCTAGACGCGCGGGGCGTCGCTCGTGGTGCAGACTCGGCTCGAAGCGTCGTCCTGAGGAGCGGCGATAACGGAGATCGAACAAGGGCTGCCGACACCGGCTTCCATCCAGCGGATCTACCTGATCCTGCTGCTCGGCAACACGCTGGCGGCGTCGTTCATCTGGGGGATCAACACGATCTTCCTGCTCGACGCCGGGCTCTCGAACCTGGAGGCGTTCGCGGCCAACGCGTTCTTCACCGTCGGCATGGTGCTCTTCGAGGTGCCGACCGGGATCGTCGCGGACACCATCGGTCGCCGGGTGTCCTACCTGCTCGGCACCGTGACGCTGGCCGTCACCACCCTGCTCTACGTCCTGCTGTGGCAGATCGAGGGGCCGTTCTGGGCGTGGGCGCTGGTCTCGATCCTGCTCGGCCTCGGATTCACGTTCTTCTCGGGAGCGGTCGAGGCGTGGCTCGTGGACGCCCTTCACGCAACGCAGTTCGAGGGCAATCTGGAGTCCGTGTTCGGTCGAGGACAGGTCGTCGCCGGCGCGGCCATGCTGACCGGATCGGTCGCCGGCGGCTACATCGCGCAGGTCACGAACCTCGGCGTGCCGTTCGTGATGCGGGCGGTGGTGCTCGCCGTGATGTTCGTGCTGGCGTTCGTGCTGATGAAGGACGTCGGCTTCACGCCGGACCCGAGCATCGGGTTCACGAGAGGAGTGCGGCGGATCGCGGGCGCGTCGATCGAATACGGCTGGCGGGTGCCGGCGGTGAAATGGATCATGCTGGCGTCGCCGTTCACGGCGGGCGTCGGGTTCTACGCCTTCTACGCGCTGCAGCCGTACCTCCTCGAGCTGTGGGGGAACTCGAAGGCGTACGGCATCGCCGGCCTGGTGGCAGCGATCGTCGCCGGCGCCCAGATCGTCGGCGGGCTCGCGGCTCCCTTGATCAGGAGGCTGTTCCACCGCCGGACCTCGGCGCTCCTCCTCACCGCGTTCGCGAGCTCGCTGACGCTGGTGCTGATCGGCGTGTTCGAGCAGTTCTGGGTCGCCGTCGCTCTGATCGTGGTCTGGGGGCTGCTGTTCGCCGCCACGATGCCGATCCGCCAGGCCTACCTGAACGGACTGATCCCGTCGCAGCAGCGCGCGACGATTCTCTCCTTCGACTCGATGCTCGGCTCGAGCGGCGGGGTGGTGGTGCAGCCGGTACTCGGGCGGTCGGCAGACGTGTGGGGCTACCCGGGCTCGTATCTGCTGGGCGGCGTCATCTCCGCGCTGGCGCTGCCGTTCATCCTCCTGTCGCGCCGGCAGAATGCACCGGCCGATACCGCCCGCGGCGGAGGCACGACCGAGGTCTGACCATCACGGGGCGAGAGCCGCCGCGTCGGCCTTACCGGACGCCGGCGAGAGCCCGGGTTCCGTGACCCGACCCCTTGCTCATCACGTAGGGGCGGCCGTCGAGCTCGAGGGTGATCGACTCGACACCAAACTCGCTCAGCCAACCGTCGAGCCTGCGGAGCACCGCCGCGCTACTCGAGCCGGCCGAGTTCGGAATCTCGAGCACGGGGCCCTCGCTGTCGGGAACCATCTCCACCTCGCAATGCCCGCGGAGCGCCTGGTAGAGATGCCATGTCTGGTCGTTGTTGTTCAGCCGGACTCGGATCACGAGCGGTCCCTCCTACATCGACGACCAGAAAGCCACACTACTCGCTCCTGGGCGCCGCTGCGTTCTCGCTTGACAAGCAGCCCCGGTTTTGAAGAAGCTCATACCGGATCGTTCCCGGTGTCCTGCGGCGGCGCCTCTAGCCTGAAACAGGGGGGTGGCTCTGCATGACCGAGCAGCTAATCGAGACCCAGGCGCCGTCGTCTCCCGACACGGAGCACTCGTCCCGGACGTCGCGCAGCGCGGCCGGCTGGGTCGACTGCGCCGTCCCGGCCTCAGTCAAGGAGCTCTACCGCAAGGGCTACACGCCGGTGTCGCTGCGCTGGACGAGCCTCAAGCCGCTCTGGGAGGCCCGCAACGACCGGCTCGCGCGCTGGCTCGGCGATCCCACCAACAACGAGCGAAGCCGCTGGGTGGCGGCGATGCGCAAGAAGGGCAACATCGACCCGGATCTGATCGTGCGTCGCTACGCGGACCAGGAGACGCTGTCGTTCATGATCCTCGGAGATCCCGGCGAGGGCGACGATTCGCAGTACCACGTCCTGCGCCCGCTCTACGCGACGGCCGGAGGGACGGCGTTCACCTACATCGTCAGCGACGTCATCTATCCGGCGGGGGACGTCAACGAGTACGAGGACAAGTTCTTCTGGCCCTACCGCAATCTGCCGGGTCCGATCTACGCCATCCCCGGAAACCACGACTGGTACGACGGGCTGCACGGGTTCATGACGCACTTCTGCGAAGCCGACGCCGATCAGCGGCCGAAGGCCAGCCCGGGACGCTTCTTCGGGCGCATCCTCCGGAAGGTTCTCTGGCGAGAGCCCAACCCGATGGAGCAGGACCTCCTCGAGCGGGTCGGGCCGCTGCGGCAGGAGCGCTCCGACCAGCCGGGTCCGTACTTCGCGATGGAGGTGGGTCCGATCCTGCTCGTCGGAATCGACCCGGGCATTCTCGGCACGATCGACTCGGAGCAGGGCGCGTGGCTCAAGCGCATCTCGCAGCACCCGAAGCCGAAGATTCTGCTGACGGGAAAGCCCCTGGTCGTCGACGCCGGCAAGAAGGATCTCGAGATCGACGGCGGCGGCGGCGTGCGGGAGATCGTCGACAAGGCCGAGCACCGCTACATCGCCGTCATCGGCGGCGACATCCACAACTACCAGCGCTATCCGATTGCGATGCCGGGAGGGCAGACGGTTCAGCACATCGTCAGCGGCGCTGCGGGCGCGTACACGAAGGCCACGCACAAGATCCCCAAGGTCAAGGCCGAGGAGGTGGGGTGCGACGAGAAGGAGTTCCGCTGCTACCCGCGCCGGGGCGACTCGCTGGCGGCCTACTCGCGTCTCTACGACCGTCGTTTCTTCCGCAACAAGGGTTACATGGTCGTCCCGTACACACAGGCGCCGGCGATCATGAAGCGGCTGCTGGAGGGAGAGGTCGAGCCGTCGCGCTCCGAGGACGCCCAGGAAGAGATCACGCAGCAGGCGTGGAAGGCCGCGAAGCGGATCACGAAGTTCCCAGGGAGCGGCGGCGCCTTCCATCGCAACTTCTCCGAGCTCCTGGACTGGAACGACCCGCCGCCGCCGCTCTTCAAGAGCTTCCTCCGGATGGAGGTCAAGCCGGGCGAGCTCGAGCTCCGTTGCTACGCGGCGACCGGCTGCTCGGAGCACTCGGACAACCCGCCGCTCGAAGACTGGCTCCGCGCGAGCGAGCAGCCCGACGGAACCTGGAAGTGGGAGGTGTTGCTTGACTAGCGCGGTCTTCCAGCCGCTGCGGTTCCGCAACCTGGAGGTCAAGAATCGCGTCTTCCGGTCGAGCATCTCCGGCCGCTTCGACAACTACGACGGCTCGGGCACCGAGGTGCGCCACCGCTGGGACATGAAGTTCGCCCGCGGCGGCGTGGGCGCGATCATCTCCTCGAACACACCCGTGCATCCGCGCGGGCTGATCGTCCCGAACTACGCGCACCTCGACGCCGACGACAAGATCCCGTTCTGGCGCGAGCTCGGAAAGGGGGCGCGCGAGTACGGCTGCAAGTACATCGCCCAGATCGCGTACTCGGGCCGGCAGCGCGACATCCCGGGGATCACCTATTCGAAGGGGCTCAGCTCGACGGACAGGCCGGAGCCCATCCACGGGTTGCCGTGCGAACGGGCGACGGTCGCCCAGATCCGGGAGATCGTCGAATGCTTCGCGCAGGCGGCGCGGCGCGCACGCGAGGCCGAGCTCGACGGGATCGAGATCCACGGCTGCAACGGCTACCTGATCACGCAGTTCCTCTCTCCGGCGATCAACGACCGGAAGGACGAGTACGGCGGCTCGCTCGAGAACCGCGCGCGGCTGCCGCTCGAGATCGTCCAGGCGATCCGGCGCGAGGTCGGCGACGACTTCCACATGCAGTTCAAGATCACCGCCGTCGACCACCACAACGCCCTCTTTCCCTGGTGGGGGAAGGGGACGAAGATCGAGGACTCGGTCCAGGTCTGCCGCTGGCTCCTGGAGGCGGGGGTGGACGGGTTCCACATCTCGTCCGGGAGCTCGTTCCCGCACCCGCGCAACCCGGCCGGCGGCTTCCCGATCGCCGACACGATCCGGTCGTACGACACGATGCTGTCGAGCGGCAAGAACACGTTCCGGAACTACCTGCTCTTCCGCACGCCGCCGTTCAACAAGGTGTTCAAGTGGGCCTGGGAGCGCTCGGCGAAGCACGACGGGATCGAGGGGATCAACCTCGACGAGGCACGCCGCGTGAAGGAGTCCGTCTCCGTCCCCGTGATCTGCGCGGGCGGCTTCCAAACGCAGTCGACGATCGCGACCGCGATCGAGGACGGCTTCGTGGACGGCGTCTCGATGGGCCGGCCGCTGATCGCGAACCCGGACCTCGTGAACCTCTTCGAGGCCGGGCACGACCGCGCGCCGCGCCCGTGCACCTACTGCAACAAGTGCCTGATCAACTTCATCGAGAACCCGCTCGGCTGCTACGAGCAGAGGCGGTTCGACTCGCGCGACGAGATGGTGCGCCAGATCCTCTCGGTCTACGAGCCGGATCCCGTGGAAGCAATGCCCGCGTGATCTTCGAGCCGCTACAGCTGGGGCCGCTGACTCTCAAGAACCGTGTCGTCCGGTCGAGCGTCGGCGGCCGGTGGGACAACTACGACGGCTCCGGCACCGAGGTGCGGATCAACTGGGAGCTGAAGTTCGCGCGAGCCGGAGTGGGGGCGATCATCGCCTCCAACGCGCCGATTCACGCCCGCGGCGGCATCCTTCCCGGCTACGCGCTCATCGACAGCGACGCGCGCATCCCGTTTTGGCGCGAGCTCGGGAGGCGGGTGCACGAGCACGACTGCGCCTACATCCTCCAGGTCAATCACGCCGGGCGCGAGCGGATCCTCCCGGGCCTCACGTACCGGACCGGCCTCAGCTCGACGGACGAGCCGGAGCCGCTGAACGGCTTCCCCTGCGAGCGGATGACCGTCGAGCAGATCCGGGAGGTCGTCGGCATGTACGCGGCAGGCGCCCGGCGCGCCCGCGAGGCGGGGCTCGACGGGGTAGAGGTGGCAGGCGCCAACGGGATGATGCCGACGCAGTTCCTCTCGTCGGCGATCAACGACCGCAAGGACGAGTACGGCGGCTCGCTCGAGAATCGCGCCCGCTTCGGGCTCGAGGTCGTTCGTGCGGTGCGCGCCGCAGTCGGACCCGACTTCTGCATCGGCTACAAGATCAGCGTCGAGGAGCGGCTCAACGAGCTGCTGCCGTGGCTGAAGCGGGGCAACTCCGTCGCGGAGTCGGTGCAGATGTGCCGCTGGCTCGAGCAGGCAGGCGTCGACTACCTGCATATCTCGGCCGGCGCTGGGTTCCCGCACCCACGCAACCCTGCCGGCCGCTTCCCGGCCGCCGAGGTGGTGAAGACCTACGACACCCTGCTCTCGAGCGGGCGCCACACCTTCCGCAACTACCTCGCGTTCCGCACCTGGCCGCTCAGCCGGATCTTCGCCTGGTGGTGGCAGCGCCCAGGAAGGCGGCTGGGGATCGAGGGGATCAACCTGACCGCCGCGCGCGCGGTGAAGCAGGCCGTCTCCGTCCCCGTGCTCTGCACCGGCGGGTTCCAGACCGCCTCGGTGATCGAACGAGCGATCGGGGCCGGCGACTGCGACGGCGTCACGATCGCCCGGCCGCTCGTCGCCAATCCGGACCTCGTTCGCCACTTCGAGGCGGGTCTCGACCGGCCGCCCCGCCCGTGCACCTACTGCAACAAGTGTCTCTTCAACTTCGTGGAAAACCCGCTCGGCTGCTACGAGGAGGCGCGGTTCGACTCACGTGAGGAGATGCTCGCCCAGATCTTCTCGGTCTACGAGCCGAGCGAGACCGTCGCGGCATGAGCGAGGCTCTGCTCCAGCCGCTCGAGTTTCGCAACCTCACGGTCAAGAACCGCATCCTTCGCTCCAATCTCTCCGGCCGGTTCGACCACTACGACGGGACGGGGACGCAGGCTCGCATCAACTGGGAGCTGAAGTTCGCCCGTGGCGGGGTCGGTGCGATCGTCTCCTCGTGGTGCGGAGTCCATCGTCGCGGCTTCATCGTCCCCGGCTACGCCTCGATCGAGACCGACGACCGGATCCCGTTCTGGCGTGAGCTCGGCCGCCGCGTGCACGAGCACGGCTGCCCGTACATCCTCCAGCTCGCGTTCGGCGGTCGCCAGCGCGACATCAACGGCGTCGAGTTCGAGCGTGGCTGGAGCTCCACCGACAAGCCGGATCCGCTGCACGGCTTCCAGTGCGAGCGGATGACGAAGTCGCAGATCGCAGAGGTGACCGACGCGTTCGCCGAGGGAGCGCGCCGGGCCCGGGAGGCGGGTCTGGACGGCGTCGAGATCCACGGCGCGAACGGCTACGTCTTCACCCAGTTCCTCTCCTCGGCGATCAACGACCGAGACGACGAGTACGGCGGCTCGCTCGAGAACCGCGCCCGCTTCCTGCTCGAGACCGTTCGTGCGATCCGCGAGCGCGTCGGCGACGACTTCCACCTGCAGGTCAAGCTCAGCACGACCGAGTACGGCAACGCGTTGATGCCGTGGGCGAAGAAGGGCAACACGATCGAGGACTCGGTCCAGGTTGCCCGCTGGGTCGAGGAGGCCGGGGCGGACGCGATCCACGTCTCGTCCGGCAACACCTTCCCGCATCCGGACAACCCCGCGGGCTCCTTCTCCGCCAAGGACGTCGTCGCTACCTACGACGTGATGCTCTCGAGCGGGATCCACACCTTCCGCAACTACCTGCTGTTCCGCACGTGGCCGTTCTCGCGCATTCTGGAGCGACGGTCCTCGCGGAGCCCGGACGAGATCGAGGGCGCGAACCTCCGCGATGCGGCCGCGGTCAAGCGGGCGGTGTCGATTCCCGTCCTCTGCACCGGCGGCTTCCAGCGCGCCTCGACGATCGACGAGGCGATCGGGCGCGGCGACTGCGACGCCGTCACGATCGGCCGCGCGCTGATCGCGACCCCGGACCTCGTGCGCCACTTCGAAGCAGGAGGTAACGAGCCGCCGAACCCGTGCACGTACTGCAACAAGTGCCTCTACGCGGTGCTCGAGAGCCCGCTCGGCTGCTACGACGAGCGCCGCTACGGGACGCGCGAGGAGATGCTGGCCGAGATCCTGTCGGTGTACCACGACGAGCCCGCGGCGGTGACTCCGTGAGCACGGCGACGAGGTACGGCAAGGCCGAGTTCCTGCCGCGCGAGCAGCGCGAGGGGACGGCGCTGTGCCTCTCGGGCGGCGGCTACCGGGCGGCGCTTTTCCACCTGGGGGCGCTGCGCCGGCTGAACGAGCTCGGGATCCTGGCGCAGGTGGACACGCTCACGTCGGTCTCGGGCGGGAGCATCTTCGCCGCGCAGCTCGCAACGCACCTCGCACGTGAGCCGGGCGCCTGGCCCGGCGACGGCGGAATCGTCTCGGGTTGGGAGGAGGGGGTCGCCCAGCCGATGCGCGCCTTCACGCGCCGCAACATCCGGACGAAGGCTGCGTTGCGCGGCTTCCATCCTCTGCGCTGGTTCGACCAGAACGCGGCGATCGACGCCCTGGCGGCGCGCTACGCGGAGGGCCCTGCGCCGGGGCGCCTGGACGAGCTGCCCGCCCGTCCGCGCTTCGTCATCTGCGCCTCGGACATGCGCTTTCGCGAGCAGTGGGTCTTCGACTCGGCCGGCCGGATCGGCTCGTCTTCGGCAGGCTCGTTCTCGCCCACCGCGGAGTGGACGCTCGCCCGCGCGGTCGCCGCCTCCTCGTGCGTTCCGGGCGCGTTCCGGGCCATGCGAGTCCGCGACGGTGTCGAGCAGTTGCAAGACGGCAAGTACGCGGGCCAGGACCGCGAGCGGCTGGTTCGCTCGATCGACCTCGCGGACGGCGGCATCTACGACAACCTCGGGATCGAGCCGGTCTGGCGTGACCACGCGGTCGTGCTCGTCTCCGACGCAGCGCCGTCGCTGTCCGTGGATCCTCCGATGCGTCCGGTCTGGAGCGCGCTTCGGTATGCCGTGACCTTGCTCGAGCAGGCGACCGAGGTGCGCAAGCGCTGGCTCCTCGCCAACTTCATGCGCGGCGACATGGCGGGCTCGTACTGGAGCGTCGCGAGCAAGCCGTCGCACTTCGAGCTCGATCCTCCGCTGCCCGGCTACTCCGACGAGCTCGTGGAGCGGTTCATCTCGCAGGTCCGGATCGACCTCGACGTCTTCTCCGAAGGAGAGATCGCGGTCCTCGAGAACCACGGCTACTTGATCGCCGAGACCGCGATCCGCAGGCATGCGCCCGAGCTCGCGACCGAGACTCCGCCGCTCGCGATTCCGCATCCCGACTGGATGGACGAGGAGCGCGCGGCGGCGGCGCTCGCCGACAGCTCCAGGACCCGCTTCTTCTCCCGTCGACTACGAATCTAGGAGGTACGCACCAGTGTCCGCCACACCCCGCAGTCCCCGGCTGGCTTCCCCGTTCGAGAACCTCGGCTCGCACTACGACGCGGTCGTCGTGGGCTCGGGTTACGGAGCCTCGATCGCGGCCTCCCGGCTGGCGCGCGCTGGGCAGCGGGTCTGCGTGCTCGAGCGCGGGCGGGAGTTCCAGCCGGGCGAGTACCCGGACACAACAGTCGAGGCGGCAGCGCAGTTCCAGATGGACGACGAGCACGGGCACTTCGGCTCGAAGACCGGGCTCTTCGACTTCCACGCAAACCAGGACATCGGCGTCTTCATCGGTTGCGGTCTCGGGGGCACGTCGCTCGTGAATGCTGGCGTCGTCCTCCCGGCCGAGCCGCGCGTGCTGGCGGACGAGGTCTGGCCGCAGGTGCTCCGCGACGATGCCGACGGGATGCGAGACGGCTACGCGCGGGCGGCCGAGATGCTCCGGCCCGCCTCGTATCCGGACGACTTTCCGCCGCTCGAGAAGCTCGCGGCCCTCGAAGCGGCGGGCGACAGCCTCGGGGAGCGGTTCTACCGGCCCCCGATCAACGTCAACTACGCCCCTGACGGCGTCAACCACGTCGGCGTCTACCAGCAGGCCTGCAGGCTGTGCGGCGACTGCGTGAGCGGGTGCAACTACGCCGCCAAGAACACGCTGATCATGAACTACCTCCCCGACGCCCGGAATCACGGCGCCGAGATCTATACGCAGATCAAGGTGCGTCACGTCGAGCGGCGCGACGGATGCTGGCTCGTGCACTTCGAGCCGGTCGACTTCGGGCGCGAGGCCTTCGATGCGCCCGAGATGTTCGTCTCCGCCGGCATCGTCGTGATCGGGGCGGGCGCGCTCGGATCGACGGAGATCCTGCTCCGCTCGCGCGAACGCGGCCTGCCACTCTCGGGCCGCCTCGGCTCGCGCTTCAGCGGCAACGGCGACTTCCTCGCGTTCGGATACAACACCGACCGTCCGGTCAACGGAATCGGCTTCGGCGACCACGACGTGGGCGAGCTGCCGGCCGTGGGGCCCTGCATCGCCGGGATCGTCGACATCCGCGAGCAGGACGAGCTGGGGCAGGGGCTCGTGATCGAGGAGGGGGTGATCCCCGGTGCGATCTCGGTCGTGCTCGCGAAGGTGTTCGGGATCGCCGCGGGGATGCTCGGCAACGACACCGACGACGGCCTGGCCGACTTCTACCGCGAGCGCAAGCGCGAGCTCCAGGCACTCCTCGGCGGCGCCTACCGCGGTTCGCTCCACAACACGCTCACGTATCTCGTGATGACGCACGACGACTCGAACGGGCAGGTCGTGCTCCAGGACGACCGCGCCCGGGTGAACTGGGCAGGCGTGGGCTCGCAGCCGATCTTCGCCCGCGTCAGCGAGCTGCTCGAGCGCGCCACCGCCGGCCTCGGGGGCACGTATCTCCGAAATCCGATCTGGACGAAGCTCTTCGGGCACGACCTCGTCACCGTCCATCCACTCGGCGGCTGCCCGATGGGCGAGGATGCAGCAAGCGGTGTCGTCGACCACAAGGGCCGCGTCTTCTCCGGGACGGAAGGTGAGGGCGTCCACGACGGGCTCTACGTCATGGACGGCTCGATCATCCCGCGCTCGCTCGGCGTCAACCCGCTCTTCACGATCTCCGCAGTCGCCGAGCGGGCGTGTGCGCTGATGGCGCTGGACAAGGGGTGGACGCTCCCGTACGACCTTCCCTCGATGCCCGCGCAGGCCGGAGCGGCGGCAAGGACGGGCGTCCGCTTCACCGAGACGATGCGCGGCTTCCTCTCGACCGCCGTGACGGATGACTTCCAACGCGCCGACACGCAGGCCCGCAAGGACGACTCGACCTTCGTCTTCACCCTGACAGTGATCGCCGACGATCTCGATGCGCTGATCAACGACGTCTCGCATGCGGCGAAGCTGATCGGAACGGTCGAGGCGCCCTCCCTCTCCGAGCATCCGCTCACGGTGACCGACGGCGAGTTCAACCTCTTCGTCTCCGACCCGACCGACGTGGGGACGCGGCGGATGCGCTACCGGATGCGGCTCTCCTCCGCCGAGGGAAAGACATACTTCTTCGACGGCTACAAGCTGATCCACGATGACGCCGGCATCGACCAGTGGGCCGACACGACGACGCTCTACATCACGGTCTACGAGGGCGAGAGCGACGCCGGCGACCCGGTCGGCAAGGGCATCCTCCGGATCAAGCCCCAGGATTTCATGCGCCAGATGACGACGATGCAGGTCACGAACGCTCCGGATGCGAAGGCGCGCCTTGCGGCGACCGGACGCTACGCCGCCTACTTCACCGGGTCGCTGCGTGACGTGTACGGACGGATCTAGGTGCCAGACTGAAGGAGTGGGCGCGGGCTACGCCATCGTCCGAATCGACGGCGCCTCCCATGGATGCCGTCGACGAGCGCGAACCGCCCCGACTGCCGTTTCAGGCGTCCGCGGCAGTCCCACTAGCGCTCGAGCTCGTCCAGCATCAGTGGGAACACGTCCCGGCTCGCGTCCTTGCCGATGAAGACGTCGAGGTGCGCGTAGTCGGGGAGCAGGTGCAAGGCGTGCTTGCCGGGCGCGTGCCCCTCGAAGAACTGGAACGTACGCACCTGGCTCACCGGCAGGAAGCACCGGTTCCGTGCGCCGGCGAAGAAGACGAACCGCGCGTCGGTCTGCGGCGCCTGGGCGGCGAAGTCGCGAGGCAGCTCGTCGCGCCCGTCGACCGAGACGAGGTTTCCCTGCTGCACGCAGCTCGCCATCTGGCGGAAGAAGGTCAGCGGCACGGCCGCGAACTCGCCCTTGATCCATTCGTGCGTCTCGTCGTTCAGGTTCTCGTGGCGCCACAGCGTCGGCCACCCTGTCCCATAGGTGAAGCTCGCGATCCGGCAGACATCGTTGTCGCACTCGTGGTGGGTGAGCTTCACGAAGCCGACCATCGCCTTGGCGCGGAGGTTCGGCGCCTCGATTCCCCACTGCGGGTCCAGATAGCTGAAGAACGGCCTCACGAGCGGCAGGATCCGGCTGATCTTGAACCTGGAGACCGGCGGGATGACGGTGTGGAGGGAGACCGCGTTCGCCACGATCGTCTCGACCTCCGGCACGAGTCCGGCCAGCGCCGACATCATGAAGCTCGTCGAGCCCTGGCAGTGGATGATTGCCTTCACCTTCTCGGCGCCGGTCTCCTCGACGACCTTTCTCACCGCCGCCGGATGGTCGTGCACCGCCGCCTGGTCAAGTGTCCACTCGTTTGCAGGCACGTCGATGCTGGCGCGCCAGTTCTCGAGCCAGACGTCGTGGCCTCGTTCGAGCAGCGCGTCGACGATCGTCGTCTGGACCGGGGCGTTGAAGAGGTTCGCGCGCACGCCGGCCCCATGCACGAGCAGCACGGGGCCGCGCGTGGCCTCGCGCTCGCCGCGAACGTGGACGAGGTTCAGCTCGAGCCCGTCGCCCGCGCGGAAAGGGACGAGGCGGGCATCGTGACGGGCGTTGGCGTGGTACGGATCGGCGGCGACCACGATGCAAGACTCGCACGGGGATCGACGGCTTTCAACTACCGGTCGGCCTGTCCGGGAGCATCGGCATCGACGGCCGCAGCTCGCGGCCGATCAGCACCGCCCGGGTGACGGCCCCAGATCCGAACCGCTCACGCACCTCGTCGAGCGCCGCGTCGAGGGCGATGCCGCTGTGACGATCGAAGGGCAGGGCGAGCTGCACGGCGGCGTCGTCCTCGAGGTTGGCGACCGCAATCCCGACGAGCGTTAGGCCTCGGCGCTGGATCAGCGGCATCGCGGCAGCGAGCAGCCAGCGCAGCGTGGTCAGGATCGTCTGGGTGTGGGAGGTGGCCCGAGGCAGCGTGTGGGAGCGGGTGACCCGCGAGAAGTCGTCGAATCGCAGCCGCAGCACGACGGTGCGGCCGACCCGCCGAGAGGCCCGCATCCGACGGGTGACGCGGTCGACCAGTCCGATCAGCACGACGTCGACGGTGTCCCAGGTTCTCGGCGAACGACGACCGAGTGCGTGCTGGGACCCGATCGAGCCCCGACGCCGTCCGACCTGCACCGGCCGCGGATCGCGGTTGTGGGCGAGCGCGTGGAGGTGGCGTCCCGACGCGCGGCCGAGCATGTGCACGAGCGCCTCCCTCGGGATCTCGGCGACCTGGCCGACGGTCCTGATCCCCCGCCCGTGGAGCTTGCCGGCGGTGATCCGGCCGACACCCCAGAGCCGTTCCACCGGCAGCGGGTGGAGAAAGGAAAGCTCCCCGTCTGGAGGCACGACCAGTAGCCCGTCGGGCTTGGCGACAGCGCTCGCCACCTTGGCGAGGAACTTCGTCCTCGCCACACCGACCGTGATCGGCAGGCCGACGTGCCCGGCAACGTTGCTTCGCAGCTGCACCGCGATCTCGGTCGGCGTGCCCGAGATGTGCTCGAGCCCGCGAACGTCGAGAAATGCCTCGTCGATCGACAGCCCTTCCACCAGCGGCGTCGTGTCGTCGAACACCTCGAAGACCGCCTTGCTCGCCTCGGAGTACGCCGACATCCGCGGCGAGACGAAGAGTGCGCTCGGGCACAGGCAGCGAGCCTCGCGTCCGCCCATTGCGGTGCGGATGCCATAGGCCCTCGCCTCGTAGCTGGCCGAGAGCACGACCCCCATCCCGACGACGACCGGCCGGCCGCGCAGGCGGCGATCGTCTCGCTGCTCGACCGACGCGAAGAACGCGTCGAGGTCCGCGTGCAGGATCGTCGCCTCCCGAGGCACGAACAGATGTTCGCATACGCGCCTAGCGGTTGTGGTTCACGACCTCGATGTTGTTGCCGTCGGGATCGAGTACGTAGGCGCCGTAGTAGCCCGCGTGGTAGATCGCGCGTTCGCCCGGCGCGCCGTTGTCGCGGTAGCCGGCGGCCGTCGCGTCGCGGTGGAACCGCTCGACGGTCTCGTTGTCGGTCGCAGTGAACGCGATGTGCACGTGCTCGGTGGGCGAGCCGCCTGTGACGATCGAGAACGAGCCGCCAAGGCAGGCGAAGAGCGTCCGGTCCGCCAGCTCGCGCCCGATGTGGAAGCCCGCGGCCGGCGCCACGGTCTCGTAGAAGCGCGTCGACGACTCGAGGTCGGTGACGCGGATCCAGAGATGATCGATGCCTCCCTGCTGTCGCATCGATCCGTGGTGCATGGCCTCGGCGCTGTTGCCGTCCGGGTCGAGAAGGAAGGAGCCGTAGTAGTCGTCGCTGTACTGGGGGCGCAACCCGGGCGACCCGTCGTCGCGATAGCCCGCGGCTGTTCCCGCCTGCCAGAACGCGTCAACGTGTGCCCGCGACGGAGCGGCGAAACCGATGTGCAGCCGCAGGGTCACCGGCCTGTCGTCGCTTGCCTGGGCGAGCGAGAAGTCATTCCACTCGGCGTAGTGCTCGCCGGAGTGTGTCTGCTCGATCCCGAGCGTGTCGAGCACGGTCTCGTAGAAGCGCTCCGAATTCTTGCGATCGGAAGCGCGAATCGTCACGTGGTCGAGGATCGGAGCTCCTTCCGGACGGCGGGCGCGACTTCGGTTGCGAAGAGCTCGATCGCGCGCAGCACCTGCTCGTGAGGCAGCGTGCCGACGCTGATCTGCGCGAGGAACCGCTGATGACCGAAGAGCTCGTGCTGGTAGAGGATCTTCTCGATCACGTCCTGGGGGCTGCCGACGACGAGTGCGCCGCGGAGCGTCCGCAGCGCGTCGAAGTCCTGACGCGTCATCTCCGACCAGCCGCGCTCCTTGCCGATCGCGTTCATCATCGCCGCGTACGCGGGGAAGAACTCCTCCGCTGCTCGCTCCGACGTCTCCGCGACGTAGGCGTGCGAGTTGATGCTGACCGGCGGCAGCGGGTCGTACCCCGTCTCCGCGGCGGCCCGGCGGTGCAGCTCGACGAACGGCACGAAGCGCTCGGGCTTGCCGCCGATGATCGCAAGCGCCATCGGCAGGCCGAGCCTCCCCGCTCGGATCGCCGACTCGGGGTTGCCGCCGACCGCCACCCAGACCGGCAGCTGCTCCTGCAGCGGCCGCGGGTACACGCCCAGGTCGTCGATCGCCGCGCGGTGCGTTCCCGACCACTGCACGCGCTCGGACTCGCGCAGCCGGAGCAGGAGCGCGAGGTTCTCGACGAAGAGCTCGTCGTAGTCGGCGAGGTCGAAGCCGAAGAGCGGGAACGACTCGATGAACGAGCCGCGACCGGCCATGATCTCGGCGCGCCCGCCGGAGAGCAGGTCTACGGTCGCGAAGTCCTGGAAGACACGGACCGGGTCGTCCGAGCTGAGCACCGTCACGGCGCTCGTCAGCCGGATCCGCTCGGTGCGGACGGCCGCGGCGCCGAGGACGACGGCGGGGGAGGAGACCGCGAAATCAGGGCGGTGGTGCTCCCCGACGCCGAAGACGTCGAGTCCGAGCCGGTCGGCGAGCTCGATCTCCTCCATCAGGTCGCGGAGCCGCTGCGCGGGGTCAACGGTCTGCCCGCTCGACGGATCCGGCCGCAGCTCGGCGAAGGTGTAGACGCCCAACTCCATCCGGGGACGGTAACGTGAGCGGTGTGGCGCTGGAGTACGAGGTCGTCACCGTGAACCGCGCCGGGATCGAGCGCGTGCAGCCGCTCGTCCTGGCGAGCGAGCCCCAGCCCGGGATACTGGTGACACTGGACGGCCGCGACTGGCTCGTGGACGCGGTCGAGGAGGGCGACACGACCCGCATCGTCGCGAAACCCGCCCGCTACCGCTTGCGCCTCCGCCACACGGACGGGCGCGAGGAGCTGGGTGCGCTCAGGCGCATGCGGCCGGGCAGTCCGCGGCTAGGCCACTCGTTCACGACGATCGAGGACGGGGTCCCGGTCAGCTGGGAGGTCATGGAGGAGGCGTTCGCCCACGACGACCAGGGCGAGCCGTTCCTCGACCTGGTCGCGGAGCGGGACTACGCCGAGGCCGAGGGCGACCTACCCGATCACGAGCTCGAGCACGCGCTCGCTCGCTCCGCCGAGGTTCCGGACGCCGCCCGGGAGTGGATCGACGAGGCGGCACGCTCCGGATTGTCGATCGAGCTCGTCGCGCTCGAGCCGGATGAGGCCCCGGACTGGGAGGAGGCCCGCCGCTACATCGACGCCCTCAGTCTCGACACGATCGGGGACGACCTGCTCGAGCTGTGCGGCGTCGACACGTGGAGCGGCCACGAGGAGACGTGGCTCGAGACCGTCCAGGAGCGCCTCGTCGCGGATCTGGAGAGCTTCAGCGCGGACGTTGACGGGGACCACGACGAGATCGAGGAGTGGGACTTCCACAACGGCCGCGTCTTCGCCTCCGTCGGCTCCGTCGCCGATGAGTCCGACCCCGACCGGGGGCATGGCTGGATGTGCCGCCTGCTCGACGCCGGGGCGCTCGGCGCCGCGGGCTTCGCTCGCGTGCGAAAGCCGGAGCTCGAGGGGCTCGACTAGCCGGATCGCTCGGCGAGGTACCGGTGCACGAACTGCACCGCCATCGCGCCCTCACCGACAGCTGCCGCCACTCGCTTGACCGAGCCGGAGCGCACGTCGCCCGCGGCGAAGACGCCGCGCCGGCTCGTCTCGAGGAGAAACGGGTCGCGGCCGCCTGCGCGGAGCGCACCGTCCAGGTCGCGCCCCGTGAGGACGAAGCCGTGCCGGTCGAGAGCAAGCGCCTCTGCGAGCCAGCTCGTGCACGGCTCGGCGCCGACGAAGACGAACAGCGCGTCTGCCTCGAGCGTGCGTCGCTCGCCTGTGTGGGTGTCCTCGACGACAACGCCCTCGAGCTCCGTATCGCCCACGAGCTCACGAACCTCGGTGTGCAACAGGACGTCGACCCGCTTCGCCCGCCCGATCCGGTCGACGAGGTAGCGCGACATGTTCTCGCCAAGGTCCTCCTCCCGGGCCACGAGCCACACGCGGGCCGCGTACTCGGCGAAGAAGACTGTCGCCTGGCCGGCGGAGTTGCCGCCGCCGACGACGACGACCGGCCGGTTCAGGCAGAGCGGGAGCTCCATCAGCGTTGCTGCGTAGTAGATCCCGCCTCCCTCCAGCTCCTCGAGGCGCGGGACGTCGAGCTTGCGGTAGCGGGCGCCGGTTGCCAGCACGACGGCGCGAGCCTCGAGGACGTCGCCGTCGGCCAGTCGAACGACCGTGCGGTCCCCGTCTTCGAACGCGATCGAGGCTGCCTCGCCGGGCACGAGGATGGTCGCCCCGAACTTTCGCGCCTGCAGTGCCGCGCGCTCTGCGAGATCGCCGCCTGAGATCCCCTCCGGGAAGCCAAGGTAGTTCTCGATCCGCGAGGAGGTCGCGGCCTGGCCACCGGTTGCGACGGCGTCGACGGTGACGGTGCGGAGCCCTTCGGAGGCGCCGTAGACCGATGCCGCCAGGCCTGCCGGCCCGGCGCCGACCACGAGCAGATCGACCGAGGGCTCGACGTGCTGCACCGGTCGGAGCCCGAGCGCGGCTGCGAGCTCCGCGGTGCTGGGGTTGCGGAGCACGACCTCGCTGCGGCAGATCACGATCGGCGTCTCCTCGGGTGCCACGCCGAGCGCCACGAGGACGCGCTCGGCGTGCTCGTCGTGCTCGAGGTCGATCCACTCGTGCGGCACGCGGTTCCGCGCCAGGAAGTCTCGTAGGCGCCGCGCGTCCGGGGAGTGGCTCGACCCGATCAGCTTGTTGCCGACGCCGAGCTCGATCAGGAGCGTGCGGCGGAGCAGGTAGGCGCGGAGAACGAGGTCGCCCAGCACGGGATCGTCGGCGATCGCCTGCCGGAGAGCCGCCGGCGCCACGGCGAGCACCACGCCCGGTTGTCGTGCGACCGCCGTGAAGAGCGGGCCGCCCCCGGTGATCACGTTCAGGTCGCCGAGGAAGCGGCCGGGGCCGTGGACCGCGAGCCGCCGCTCCTCGCCTGCGAACTCCTCGAAGGTCTCGACGAGCCCGTCGAGGACGACGATGAAGTCGTACGACGGGTCGCCCTCGCGGAAGAGCACGTCGCCGTCGGCGACAGCGCGACGCTCGCCGCGCCTCTCGAGCGTGTGGATCTGCTGCTCGCTCAGTCGCGGGAAAGCCCCGTTCACGTCCGGCGTCTCGACGAGCTCTGCGCTCACAGGGTGAGCTCTCCTAGTTCAGGGAGGGGTCGGGCGGCATGAGCGAGAGCAGTGCGTACGGTCCGCCCTGGCGGCGGAGCACGGCGCTCCAGAGTCCGTCGGGATCGTCGCTGAAGAGGTCGTCCGGCTCGGCGGGGAGGACGAGCCACGATTCCTCCTCGAGCTCGGCCTCGAGCTGGCCCGCGCTCCAGCCCGCGTAGCCGACGAAGACCCGACCGCGCCGCACGGGCACGTCGGGCTCCTGCACGAACCCGACCGCGCCGAAGAGCAGCTCCGACGCGTCGTCGGGATCGTCCAGCTCGGCGACCGCGAGCACGGACTCCAGCGCGACCGGCCCGCCGACGTAGACCGGGTCCTCCTCACCTGTGATCGGCGCGAGCTCCGGCAACGCCTCGCCGACGGGGGTGTCGGTCGGCCTGTTGAGGACGAGTCCCATCGCACCCTCCTCGCCGTGCTCCGCGACGAAAACCACGGTCCGGTGGAAGTTCGGATCGTTGAGGATCGGTGCGGCGACCAGCAACTGCCCGCGCAGGGTCTCGCTCATGCTGGCACCGTAGTGGATGCCGGGCGCAGGAGAGGGAGCGCCGCGTACGGCGCTCCCTCTCGGCGTCCTGCGGTGGTTCAAACACGTAGGACGGCGAGCCGAGTGTTTAGTTAGAGAAAACTACGGTGCAGTCATCAAGTCGCGCACCTTCTCGGTCAACTCCGAGAACGTGAACGGCTTGCTGAGGAACGAGGTTGCGGGCGGCAGAGCGCCGCTCAGCTCGTCCTCGACGTAGCCCGACATGTAGACGATCCTCAGGCCGGGCTGCTCCGCGCGCAACCGTTCGGCCAGCTCGCGCCCGCCCACGTTCGGCATCGTCAGATCGGTGAGCAGCAAGTCAATCGTGCTACGCCCGGCGATCTCGATCGCCGCCTCGCCGTCCTGCGCGACGAGCACTTCGTAGCCCTCCCCCTCGAGCACCTGCCGCACGAGCCGCCGGACGACCTCCTCGTCCTCGACGACGAGCACGCGCTTGGCTTCCTGCGACGGGGGTCGGGCGAGCTCGATCGGAGCAGGGGGCGCAGGCTCGGGACGATGCGGTCGCGCATCGTCGACCCGGCGGAGGTAGATCGTGAACGCCGAGCCGACGCCGATCTCGCTGTCGACCTCCAGATAGCCGCCGCTCTGCTTGACGATGCCGTAGACCGTCGCCAGGCCGAGTCCGGTGCCCTTGCCGGGTTCCTTGGTCGTGAAGAACGGCTCGAAGATCTGTCCGAGCGTCTCCTCGTCGATCCCCTCGCCGGCGTCGCGCACTGTCAGCGTGACGTACCGGCCGGGCTCGATCGAGCCATCGCCGATCTCATCCACGTCCACATTCGCCGTCTGGATCGTGAGATTTCCGCCGCCAGGCATTGCGTCGCGCGCATTCACGACGAGGTTCATCACCACCTGGTGGAGCTGGCCCGGATCAGCCTCGATCGGACCGAGGGCGGGGTCGAGCCGCGTCGTCAGGATCACGTCCTCGCCGATAAGCGGCTTCAGCATCGACTGCATCTCGACGACGATGCCGTTCAGGTTCAGGAGCTCGGGTGTCAGGACCTGCTTGCGGCTGAATGCGAGGAGCTGGCGCGTGAGCTTGGCCGCTCGGTCGGTCGCCTTCCTGATCTCGTCGAGGTCCGACCGGAGCGGCGAGCCGTCGTCGGCATGCTCGAGCGCGAAGGCGGTGTAGCCGCCGATCGCGGTGAGCATGTTGTTGAAATCGTGGGCGACGCCGCCCGCGAGGCGGCCGATCGCCTCGAGTTTCTGGCTCTGAAGCAGCTGCTCCTCGAGTTGCTTGCGGTCGGTGACATCCTCGGCCATGGCAATCGCGAAGTCCGGCTTGCCGTCGGCGTCACGTACGAGCGCCACGGCGAAACGGGTCACGACGGTGCGACCGTCCTTCGTCACGAAGCGGGCCTCGCGGCGGTACTCGTCCCGATCGCCGCGAGCCAGCTCCCCAAAGAGCTGGGCAGACTCTGCGCTGTCGTCCGGATGGCTGATCGAGTCCTTGTGCATCAGCCCCACCTCGTCCTGCTCGTACCCGAACAGGGACAGCGCGGACCGGTTCGCGATCATGACCGCTCCGTCGATGCCGAAGAGGAACGTCGCCGTCGGCGCCGATTCGAACATCGTCCTGAAGCGTTCCTCGGTCTCGCGCAGCTGCGACGTGGTCGAGAGTGAGCGGTGTGCGAGCGCGAGCGGGGCGATGACCGCGGGAATGAGCCAGGGGTTGACGATGGCGAACGCGCCGACGGCGAGGCCGAGGGCGGCGATCACGAACTCGGTCCCGAGGCCGGACACCGAGAAGAGCCCGCTCTCGCGCATGCTGTGCCCGCGAGCGAGCTGCAGCATGACGGCGAGCAGGACGTGGTTGACGACGACGAGGGTGCCGGCCGCAGCCAGGCCGGAAAGGGCGAAGCCGAGGTCGCTGTCTTGGCCGATCGCCTCGACGACGAGCCACGCTGTGAGACCGCTCAGCATCAAGTTCGCGACGTTGAACGTCTGGATGTACCACGGGTAGGGGTCGCGAATTCCGAGCGGGAGGTACAGCGCGACCACGAGCGCGACGACGAGGAGCGGCGGTAGGACGAGCGCTCCGGCGACCACGAAGGCAGGCGCAGCGTGGAGGCTGTGGTTCCGGCCGACGGGGACGCGAAACAGCGGCGCGGCAGCCGCGAGCGGAAGCAGAACGACGAATGCCAACCACTCGGCTCTCGTCGGCGCATCGGCTGCGACCGCGAGGGCAGCCGCGACCAGGGCGGCCAGGGCAACGACGGCGGCGTATGCGGACGCCGACCTCGGCAGCCGGTGAACTCGCCTGGACTGCCACCCGGCCTGTCCAGCTACCACTCCTTGAACGCTCATTTGCTGCCGCACCTTGTCAAAATAACCGTGCGCCCACGTCCGCGGTGGGCTTCACCTGACAATCGGCAGCACGAAAGAGGCGCCGGTACCCCAGATGGGTTACCGGCGCGTCCTCCGAATCGGGGATCGCGTCTCCCCCAAATGGGAACGCGACCCGAGCGGTCCAGTGCTAACGGATCGCGCTGGGCCTGAACCTCGACGACCAGTCGGCAGTCGGCTTTGCCTTGCCCGACGACCAGTCGGCGTTCGGCTTCGTCTTGCCGGACGACCAGTCGGCGTTCGGCTTGGTCTTGCTGGACGACCAGTCGGCGTTCGGCTTGGTCTTGCTGGACGACCAGTCCGCGTTCGGCTTGGTCTTTCCCGATGACCAGTCCGCGGCGAGGCCGGTGCCGGGTACGGCGACGGCAAACGCGAACGTGGCTGCGCAGAGCACAATGCGGACGCGCTTCGACGGCGTCCGCAGATCGTTGTTCCCCATGTGTCCCATCCCTTGCTATCGATGTTGCGCCGTACACCCCTGCACGACGCTGACCTCACCAGGATTGACGAAAGTCGACAGAACCTGAATCCTCGAAAGCGCGTTCTGGGGGTCACCCGAACGGCCGGAGGGGGATCCCCGATTCTGCGTATGCCGGCGGGCGCTCGGGTACCGAGCGTTAGGCCGCGTCGAGCGCGTTTCGCAGCGAGCGCACGTAGTCGCGCAGCACGCGCGGGCCGCCCTCGGCCGCCTCGAGCGCGCGGGAGCCCACGACCACGCCGTCCGTCAGTTCGGCCGCAGCGCGCGCGTCGTCGGGCGTCGAGATCCCGAAGCCCGCGTACAGCGGCACGTCCCCAGCCACCGCTCGAGTGCGCTCGGCCAGGCCTGCCAGCGCATTCGAAAGACCGGTGCGCGCGCCCGTGGTTCCCGTCACCGTAACGAGGTAGAGCCAGCCGTCCGTTCGCTCGGCAGCGAGCCGGATCCGCTCGTCGGTGGAGGTCGGCGCGACGAGCTGGACGCGACGCAGTTCCGGCTTCTCATCGGCAGGGAGGTCGGCGATGATCAGACTCGTCGCGCCGGCCGCCTGCGCGTCTGTCGCGAGGCGTTCCCAGCCGTACGCCTCGAGCAGCGAAGAGTACGTCATGGGTACGAGCGGCACATCGACGCGCTCGCGCACGGCGGCGAGGCACTCGAGGCACGCCTTCGTCCGCATTCCCTGGGCGAGCGCCTTCTCGGCGGCCCGCCGGACCACCGGCCCGTCCGCGAGGGGGTCGGAGAACGGGAAGCCGAGCTCGACGAGATCGGCGCCGCCCTCGACCGCCGCCTCGGCGAGCTCCGGCGTGTCCGGCCCGCACATCAGATAGATCGCGAGGGTTTTCTGCTGGGCGGCAGAACTCATCGACGATGCCTCTGGGGCCGAATGTCGTGCCTGGTCGGCCGAACTGGCTGACTGCCGGGACGAGGCACATGCTCGTCCTGATCGCGGCGATCGTTGCCATCGAGATGATCCCCGTTCGGCTGACGGTCGAGCGCGCGTGGTGGATCTTCGGCATCGGCGCGGTCGCTCCCGTGGTGCTCGGCGCGCTGTTTGGCTTGCGGCGGTCTGCGGCCGGTCTGCCCGTACTCGGGAGATCCGTGCGGCTGACCGACGCGGTCCTCGTTCGCTTCCGGCATGTCGGGCTGCCGCTTCTTGGACTGGCGTTCTTCGTCTTCTGGACGCTCCTCTACACCGGCCTCTGGGCTGCCAGCCCGCATGAGGCATTCGGCGGCGTCAGCGACAGGCCGCGGCTTGCGGACTTCTTCTACTACGCCGTGTCGACGGCGTTCACGTCGCCGCCCGAAGGGATCTCTGCGGGCTCGCGCGGAGTGCGAAGCGCGACGATGATCGAGCTCTTCACCGCGCTCGCACTGATCAGCGTCTACCTGTCGAGCTTCGTCGACTGGCAACGGACGCGAGCTCGCGAAGACACGGGCTAGGCAGCTCACGGACGGGCGAGAACCTCGGCCAGGTCCTTGTCGCCGCGGCCGGAGAGGCAGACCACGACCAGCTCGCCCTCCACATCGTCGACCCGGGCCAGAGCGTGCGAAGGCTCGAGCGCGGGGATGATCCCCTCGGTGCGCGTGAGCCGCCGGAACGCGGCGAGCGCCTCGTCGTCGGTCGTGCCGACGTAGCGGGCCCGGCCGGAGTCACGCAAGTGGGCATGTTCGGGCCCGACGCCGGGGTAGTCGAGCCCGGCCGAGATCGAGTGCGCGTCGGCGATCTGGCCGTCCTCGTCTGCGAGCACCGAGGAACGGGAGCCGTGGAGGACGCCGGCGCGGCCCGTGCCGAGGCTCGCTGCACCGGCAGCCTCGACGCCGACGAGCTCGACCTCCGCGTCGTCGAGGAAGCCGGCGAACACTCCGATCGCGTTCGAGCCGCCTCCGACGCAGGCGATCACGGTGTCCGGCAGCCTGCCCTCGGCCTCGAGCACCTGAGCGCGGGTTTCGCGGCCGATCACGGCCTGCAGCTCCCGGACGATCGCGGGGTAGGGCGCGGGGCCGACGCAGGAGCCGATCAGGTAATGGGTCGTCTCGACGTTCGTGATCCAGTCGCGGATCGCCTCACTCGTCGCCTCCTTGAGCGTCTTCGTGCCGAACTCGACCGGCCGCACCTCAGCGCCGAGGAGTCCCATCCGCTCGACGTTCGGGCTCTGGCGGCGCATGTCCTCGGCGCCCATGTAGACGACGCACTCGAGCCCGAAACGGGCGCAGACGGTGGCCGTAGCGACGCCGTGCTGACCCGCGCCCGTCTCGGCGACGATCCGGTTCTTGCCCAGACGGCGGGCGAGGACGGCCTGGCCGAGCGCGTTGTTCAGCTTGTGCGCGCCGGTGTGCAGGAGGTCTTCGCGCTTCAGGTAGAGGCGCTTGTCCGGCGCAAATCGCTCGGCGCGGGTCAGCGGCGTCGGCCGGCCTGCGTAGTTGACCGCGAGCTCGTCGAGCTCGGCGCGGTAGCTCGGGTCTGCGAGCGCGTCCTCCCAGGCGGCCGTCAGCTCGTCGAGGGCGGGGATCAGCGTCTCCGGGACGTAGCGGCCGCCGTACGTTCCGTAGGTGCTAGCCATGGGCAGCCTCGACGTAGGCGCGGACCTTCTCGGGATCCTTGATCCCCGGCTCGGTCTCCAGACGCGAGCTCGCGTCCACCGCCCAGGGACGGACGTGCCGGATCGCCTCGCCGACGTTGTCGGCTGCGAGCCTGCCGGCGAGCACGACCCGGCCAGGGGAGGCCGCCGCGCGGTCCCAGTGGTCGGGGTCGTCCTGTTGCCAGGGAAGGTCGAGCAGCCGCGCGACCTCCTCGCCCTCGCGCAGAAGCACCGCGTCGCGGCCGCGGACGGCGCCCTCGCTGCGCTCGTGCACCTGATCGAGCGCCGCGCCGCTCGCACGCGCTTCGCCGACCCAGACGGCGACGGCGAGCAGCTCGTCCGGGACCGACAGAACCTCCCTCGCAGCGCGCGGGCTCTCGGGGGCGAGGATGAAGCCCGCAAGGTCGGCGCCCGCGTCGGCTGCGACGGCGACGTCCTCTTCGCGCGTCAGACCGCACACCTTGACGAGCGGCCGCGCCAGGAGGTGGCGCAGCATGGCCGCCGGATCGGGTGCCTGCATCAGCGCCGAGCCGACGAGGATCGCATCGGCGCCTGCGAGCTCGGCGGCTGCGCCCTGTGCGCGCGTCCGCACGCCGCTCTCGGCGATCGCGACCCGGTCGGGTGGAATCCGCGCGACGAGCGCCAGTTGCGTTGCACGGTCGATCTCGAACGTCGACAGGTCACGGGCGTTGACGCCGATCACGGGTGCCCCGTGCATGACAGCACGCTCGAGCTCGTCGGCGTCGTGCGCTTCGACGAGCGTGTCGAGGCCGAGCTTGCCGGCCAGGCCCAGCAGCAGCCGCATCCGATCGTCGTCGAGGTCACGAAGCAGCAGCAGCACTGCGTCCGCTCCTGCCTCCTTTGCGGTGCGCAGGTGCTCCTCGGTCGAGAAGAATCCCTTGGCGAGCAGCGGCACGCCGGTCGCCGCACGCGCGGCACGCAGGTCATCCCAGTCGCCGCCGAAGAGCTCGTCCACGAGCACCGAGACCGCTGCTGCGCCCGCGTGGGCGTACGCCGCCGCGAGCTCCGCGGGATCGGCGTCCGGGCGGATGTCGCCGAGCGAGGGCGAGCGCCGCTTGATCTCGGCGATCGCACCGAGCCCGGGGCCGGTGAGTGCATCCTCAAACCGCATGCGTGAACCTTGCCAGCTCGTCGAGTCGCACGGCCGCGTCGCCCGAGTCGATCGCCCGGCGGGCGAGCTCGAGCCCTTCGCGCAGGTCCTCCGCGTGCCCGGCGGCTGCGATCGCTCCGGCCGCGTTCAGCAGGATCGCGTCACGCCGGCCCCCGTTGGCGCCGGCGAAGACCTCGCGGATCGCCTCTGCGTTCTCGGCCGGCGAGCCTCCGCGCAACTCCGCCGGGTCGCAACGCGAAATCCCGAGATCGATCGGATCGATTACGCGCTCCCGCACCTCGCCGTCGACGACCTCGCACACCTCGTTCGGGCCGGCCGGCGAGAGCTCGTCGATGCCGTGTGCGCCGTGGACGACGAACGCGCGCCGCGCGCCGAGCTGCGCCAGCACCTCGGCGAGTGTTCGCACGAGCGACGCCGAGTAGACGCCGATCACCTGCGCACGGGCGCCGGCAGGGTTGGTGAGCGGGCCGAGCACGTTGAACACGGTACGCGCGCCGAGCTCCCGCCGCACGGGTGCCGCGTGGCGCATCGCGGGGTGGTGCGCGGGCGCGAACATGAAGCCGAAGCCGAGCTCGTCGATCGACTGCGCGATTCGCTCCGGCGGTTGCTTGAGCTGGAAGCCGAGCGCCTCGAGCACGTCGGCGGAGCCGGAAGCGGACGAGACCGCGCGGTTGCCGTGCTTCGCGACGCCTGCGCCGGCGGCCGCAGCGACGATCGCCGCCGCGGTCGAGATGTTGATCGTGCTGGCGCCGTCGCCCCCGGTGCCGGCGGTGTCGACGAGGTCGTCCCGATGCGGCCGGACAGGCAGGACGTGTTCGCGCATCGCCTCGGCGCACCCGGCGATCTCGTCCGCGCTCTCGCCCTTGAGCCGCAGGGCGACGAGGAAGCCGCCGATCTGCGCCTGCGTCGCTTCGCCACGCATGATCTCGTCCATCACGTCGCGTGCTTGCGAGCGCGGCAGGTGACGGCCTTCGAGGAGCTCGGCGAGAGCTGCCTGGATCATCGGGAGAGGAAGTTCTCCGCGAGCTCGTGCCCGAGCGGTGTGAGGACGCTCTCGGGATGGAACTGGACGCCCTCGATCGGGAGCTCGCGATGACGGACGCCCATCACCTCTCCGTCCGGCGTCCGCGCGGTCACCTCGAGCTCCGCGGGCACGGTCAGCGCGGCGAGGGAGTGGTAGCGGCCGGCCTCGAAGTTCGCCGGCAGTCCGGCGAAGATCCCCTTGCCGTCGTGGTCGATGGGGGACGACTTCCCGTGCAGGAGCGCGCGGGCCTGGCCGACCTCGCCGCCGAACGCCTCCACGATCGCCTGGTGGCCGAGGCAGACACCGAGCGTGCGGACGTGCGGGCCCAACCGGCGGATCACCTCGACCGAGACGCCCGCGTCGGGCGGGCGGCCGGGGCCGGGGGAGATGACGAGGTGCGAGGGCGTGAGGCGCTCAGCCTCGTCGGGTGTGATCGCGTCGTTCCGGAACACCTGCACGTCCGCGCCGAGCTCTTGGAAGAGGTGGACGAGGTTGTAGGTGAAGCTGTCGTAATTGTCGATGACGAGGAGCATTCAGGCACCCTTCTCGGCGAGGTCGATCGCAGCCTCGAGCGCGGCAAGCTTGTTCAGACACTCGCGGTGCTCGGCGGCTGGATCCGAGTCTGCCACGATCCCGGCCCCTGCCTGCAATCGCGCCACTCCGTCGCTGAGGGCGATCGTACGGATCGCGATGCACGTGTCCATCGTCCCGCCTGGGAGAACGTAGCCGACCGCACCGGCGTACGGGCCGCGCCGGTAGCCCTCGAGCTCCGAGACGATCTGCATCGCACGCACCTTCGGCGCGCCCGAGACGGTGCCGGCGGGGAAGGCGGCGCGCAGGAGGTCGAACGGCGTCACATCGTCACGGAGCTCGCCGATCACCTCGGAGACGAGGTGCGTGACGTGCGAGAACCGCTCGGGCTCGAGGAAGCGCGCGACCTTGACGCTCCCGGGCTCGCAGACGCGTGAGAGGTCGTTGCGGCCGAGGTCGACGAGCATCACATGCTCGGCGCGGTCCTTCTCCGAGTCGAGCAGCCGCTCGGCGTCGCCCTCTCCAGGCTCTGTCGTGCCCGCGATCGGGTTCAGGCTCGCCATCCCGCTCTCGCACTTGACCAGCGTCTCGGGCGAGGAGCCGATCAGCGCGAGCCCCTCGAGCTCGAGCAGGAAGAGGTAGGGAGAGGGATTGACGCGGCGGAGCGCCCGGTAGAGCTGGAGCGCAGAGGCGGACGTCGTTCGCTCGGCGCGCTGCGAGAGGACGACCTGGAACGCATCGCCGGCCCGGATCAGCTCCTTGATCCGCCGCACGCCTTCTTCGTAGGTGGCCCGGTCGGGGTAGCGCCGCACCTCGCCGCCGGCGGAGAGATTGTGTTCCTGTAACACAATCTCCGTTTCGAGCCGGGTCGCGATCGCCTCCGGGTCGCCGGCGAGCACATCGGCGGTGCCGCTGCCGTGATCGAAGCGGACGAGCGTCTCGGCCACGACGAACCGGCTCTCCGGAAGGTCAGGGCCGGCGGCCGGACGAGGCACCGTCGGCTCGAGCTTCGCCACGTGGTCGTAGGAGAGGTACCCGACGACCGGCTCGTCGAGGCTCTCCGCCTCGTCGAACGTGACGAGGCGCGAGCCGGAGCCGATGAACGAGTGCCGGCCGAGCCGTCCCTGCTCGACGGACTCGAGCAGGAAGCTCGCAGGGGCGCCCGCCCGCAGGCGGAGATATGCGCCGAGCGGGGTGAGCAGGTCGGTCGGGATCGGCGAAGTCGTCACGTCCATAGACTGCCCGCAAATGCCGTTGCCAGATGTCCTGAACGCGCTTCTCCGCGCGCACGGCCCGTCGGGCCATGAGCAGCTCGCGTTCGACGTCGTGCGCGAGGCGGTCGGCGAGGTCGCAGACGTGGAGACCGATTCCATCGGCAACATCGTCGCGCGGCGGCGGGCGGAAGGCCCGCTGATCGCCTTCGTCGCGCACCTCGACGTGATCGGGCTGGCCGTCGCGCACATCTCGGAGGACGGCCTGATCGCCGCCCATCGGCTTGGAAGCTGGCGCGCGAACGTCGCCTACGGGCAGCGGGTCGAGATCCGGACGAGGAAGGGCGCAGTCCAGGGCGTGATCGCGCGGAAGCTGAAGGACAACGAGAAGGTCGAGTGGGAGCAGCTCTACGTCGACATCGGCGCGCGGAACGGAAAGGAGGCGGGCGCGCTCGTCGAGATCGGCGACCCGATCGTCGTCGTGGCGCCGCCGGTCGAGCTCGCCGGCGGGCGCATCTCTTCCCGGAGCCTCGACAACCGCGCCGGCGTCTACGTCGGGCTCGAGGCGCTGCGGCGGATCGAGGGCGCGAACGTCGCCGTCGTCGGCGCCGCCCAGGAGGAGCTGGGGGCGCAGGGCGCTCAGGCGGCCGTGCACGCGCTGCGGCCGGACGTCGTCATCGCACTCGACGTCACGTACGCGACCGACGTGCCGGGCGACGACGCCGCAACCGGCGGCCACCACGTGCTCGGTGGCGGCCCGGCGATCTTCCGCGGCCCGGCCGTCAACCCCCGAGTGTTCGAGCTGCTGCTCGACGCGGCGCGGGCTGAGGGCATCGACTACACCGTCGAGGCCGGGATGAAGAGCTACACGGACGCCGACGTCACCTTCGCCTCGCGCGATGGCGTCCCCACGGGCCTCGTCTCGATCCCGCTCCGGAACATGCACTCCCCGATCGAGATCGTCGAGCTCTCGGATCTCGAGGCGTGCATCCGGTTGCTCGTCGCCTTCGCGGGGCGAGTGCGGCCCGGCGACTCGTACGACCGCTAGATTCAGCGCATGACCCGGTCCGTCATCGTCTCCGCAGTCCGCACGCCGTTCGGCAAGCTCGGCGGTGGCCTTGCGGGCCATCAGGCGACCGAGCTCGGGTCGATCGCGATCAGGGCGGCACTCGAGCGCATCGGCCTCGAGGCGGACGAGCCCGAGTACGTGATCATGGGCCAGGTGCTGCAGGCCGGCGCCGGCCAGGCTCCTGCGCGCCAGGCCGCGATCGGAGCAGGCCTGCCGAAGGAGACGCCGGCGGACACGATCAACAAGGTCTGCGCCTCGTCGATCCGCGCCGTCCAGATCGCCGACACGATGATCCGGGCGGGCGACCGCGAGGTGATCGTCACGGGCGGGATGGAGTCGATGTCGAATGCGCCCTACCTGCTGAAGAAAGCTCGGTTCGGCTACCGGCTCGGACACGGCGAGGTGCTCGACTCGATGATCTTCGACGGGCTCACCGACGCCTACGACTCGCTGCACATGGTCCAGCACAACTCGCTGGTCTCGCGCGAGCTCGGGATCAGCCGCGAGGAGCAGGACGCGTGGGCGTTTCGGTCGCAGCAGCGCGCGGCCGCGGCGCAGGCCCAAGGGCGCTACGAGGACGAGATCGTTGCTGTACCGACCAAAACCGGGGGCGTCGTGACCGCCGACGAGAGCATCCGCCCGGACACGACGCTCGAGTCGCTCGCGAAGCTGAAGCCCGTGTTCGATCCCGAAGGGACGACGACGGCCGGGAACGCTCCGGGGGTGAACGACGGCGCCTCGTGCGTGATCGTGACGTCCGAGGAGTTCGCGCAACGCCGCGGCCTCGAGATCCTGGGGACGATCGTCTCGCAGGGCTACGTCGCCGATGACTTCGCGTATCTGGTGCGGACGCCGGCCAATGCCGCAGCGGTCGCCCTCGAAAAGGCTGGGAAGAGCATCGACGACGTCAAGCGGGTCGAGATCAACGAGGCCTTCGCATCGGTCGCGCTCAACTCGACGCGGCTGCTGGGCGCCGACGAGGAGATCGTGAACGTGAACGGCGGCGCTGTCGCGCTCGGACACCCGATCGGAGCCTCGGGTGGCCGGATCGTCGGCTCGCTGGTGCGCGAGCTGCGGCGCAACGGGGGCGGCCTCGGCCTCGCCGCGATCTGCTCCGGCGGCGGCCAGGGCGACGCACTCCTGATCGACGTGTAGACAAGCAAAACTCTATCTATGTAGACTTTCGGACGTGCCTCGCCGTCCGGACACCTCGCCCCAGACGCTCACCGTCTTTCGCGCCTTCCTCGGCGGCGCCTGGCGCTACGGCTACGACCTCTCCCGCGAGACAGGCATCCCGTCCGGGACGCTGTATCCGATCCTGATCCGCCTGAGCGGCCGGGGCCTGCTCGAGGCGCGCTGGGAAGAGGCGGAGAACGGCAAGCGGCGGCGCAGCTACCGGCTGACCGGCGAAGGCGTTGCCTACGCGGACGCGCGGCTCGCCGAGCAGCGGCCGTCGACCTCGACCGCGGTGGCGGCACGGGCGTGAAGGCTGTCGCGCGGATCCTGCTGCGAGGCGCGCTCGTGCTGCTGCCGCGCGACCGCAGGGAGTGGGCCGACGCGATTCTCGCGGAGCTCGAGGAGACCCGCGGCGGGCTCGAGAGCCTGCGCTGGGCGCTCGGTGGCATCAAGGTGATCCTGCTGTCGCCGCACGGGCTCGCCCGGCTTGCCGCGCTGGGAGTCGTCGTCGGGGTCGTCGGCGGCACGCTCGGAAACCACGAGGTCTTCATGCGGGTGCGTGACGCCGGTTACGGCAGCTGGCAGCCGGCGATCGCGTTCGCGCTGCCATCCGCACTCGCCGGCCTTCTCGCTGCTCTCCTGGTTCTGCGCCGACACCGGCTCGCGGTCCACGCGGCCCTCGCGTTCCTCGCAGTCGTCTGCGTCAGCTCGGCGATCTCGCTCGCGAACGTCTCGCCCGTCAAGCCGTTCCTCGAGGACTGGCAGGCGGCAACGGCGTCGAGCGATCCGCGAGCGGCACATCACGCGGACGAATTGCGCTGGAACGCGGCGATCGGGGCACTCGGCGCGGCGCTCGTCCTCCTCCTCACAGCGAGGCGGCAGGCCCGGCGCGACTAGTCTCACGGCGTGCGCGTCGTCATCGCCATCGCAGCGGTCTCGCTCGCGCTCGCGTCCGACGCGTTCGCGTGTAGCTGCGTACGGCCGAACCTCGTCCGCGACCTGCCGCACGCCGACGGCGCCTTTGTCGGCACGGTGCTCGAGCGCCGCGTCGAACGCCAGACGGCGATCTACCTCTTCCGCGTCGAGCAGGTCTACAAAGGCGAGATCGAGAACCGAGTCGAGGTCGTCACGCCGGCTTACGGCGCGGCGTGCGGGCTGGAGGTCACGGTCGGCCAGCGGATCGGGCTCCTGCTCACACGAGGAGGGGGCGAGTGGCGCTCAGGCCTGTGCTCCCAGATCGACCCGTCGGCGTTCCTTGCGCTGACGAACGTCCAGGACGAGAGCCCGCCGATCAACTGGGGCGGGATCGTCGTCGGTGCGCTCGTGCTCGGGGCGGGCGCGTTCTTCCTCGTCCGGAAGCTGCGCTATAAGGCCTTGCGGTAACGGAGCTCGGAGACCTCGGCGCCCTGGAAGGTGTCCAGCTTGCGTCCATCCTGCTTCCAGCCCGCCGCGCGGTAGAAGCGCTCGCCGCGCTCGTTGCCCTCCATCACCCACAGCATCGCCCGCTCGAAGCCGAACGCCCGCATCGACTCCTCGGCCCGTTCGAGGAGAGCACGGCCGATGCCCTTGTCCCAGCAGGTGGGGTGGAGGTAGATGGCGTAGAGCTCCCCGGCATCATCCTCGTCGCGGCATGCACCGACGCTCGCGAAGCCGACGACCTCGCCGTCGAGCTCGGCGACGAACGTCGCACTTCCCGGCGGGGGCTGGCGCGCCAGCCCTTCGCGCCACATTCGCTGACGGTCCTCGACGTCGAACTGCGCGACCGTCTCGTCGGGCATGAGGCCGCGATAGGCCACGCGCCACGTGTCGGCCTGGACGCGCCCGATCGCGTCCGCGTCCACAACGCTTGCCGTGCGCACCGTCGCCGCCGTGCTCATCAGGCGAGTCTAGGGCGCCAGCAGCACCGTCGGCTTCGCCGTGCGAGCCCGGCCGACCACGCGGGCCTGCTCGACGTCGACGATCGTGAAGCGCGTGCTGTTGTGGCTGCCGACGTACGCGTGGTGCCCGGCGACCTGCACGTAGCCGGTGTCGGTGCCTGCCAGGAGCGTGAAGCGCCTGCTGCCGTCGAGCCTGTACCCCCGCAGCTCGTCGCGGCCGTAGACGAGCAGCGTCCTGCCCGCTCGCGTCGTGTCGGTCGCCCAGCGGTCGAGCATCCGGGCCTCGCCGGTCGCGACGTCCAGAAGGAACACGCCCGTCGCCGCCGGCGGCACGGCGTCGCTGGACGTCCAGCCTGAGTACGCAACCGTGTCTCCCCGCAGCCAGACGGCGGAGCGTCCCCAGCCGTGCACGAGTTTGGTCTCCCTCGTGGTCGTCCGCGTGACGATCCGCTCGCTGCGGACGGCCAGGCTGTCGAGATCGACCTCGACCAGACGATCCACGCCGAGGACGAACGCGCGCGTACCGTCGGTCGCGAGCCCGGGGGAGGCCTGACGCCCTGCGCGTCCGGGCATCGCCGGGCGCCCGAACCCCGCCTCGATCGTCCTGAGCGCCGTCGTCCGTACCGTTCCGTCGGCGTCGATCACGGCGAGCCGTGCGGGCCCGACCCGGCCGCTTGGTGCGAGCAGCGTCAGCAGGCGGTCTCCTGCACGCACGGCGCCCAGCGCAAGCCCTTGCAGCTTCTCGCGGTGGATGACCGTTCGCGCTGCCGGGTCGACGGCGATGACCTCCGCGTGCATGCCGCCCAGCAGGACGACGAGCCTTTCGGGCGATGCCCAGATCCCCTTGAGGACCGAGCCCTCGCCCAGCCACATCAGTCCTCCCGGCCGAAGTCCGTCCATCCGGACGAGGCGGAGACGGCCGTTTGCACCGCCGCCGATCGCGGCGAGCGCGCCGTCCGGCGAGACAGCCACGAGGTTGGCAGGCGCGCCGCCGACGTTCAGCACCGCAGGCCCGGCCGGCCGCAGCGTCGTGGGAGAGACCCAGCGCATCTTGCCGCCGCCCGCTTCCCACTCGACCGCGAGGACGCGCGCGGGCTGCGCCGCCGCTGCCGTGCCGGCAAGCGCGGCGGCGAGCAGCAGGCCGGTGACGAGTCTCCTCATGCGAGGTGTACACCGGAACCCGATCGGAGGGTCCCGGATAGGCTCACCGAAGTATGGACCTCGTGCACGTTCTTGTCGTCGGGGCGGGCCAGATGGGCGGCGGCATCGCGCAGGTCGTGGCCGCGTCGGGCCGCCGCGTCTCGCTCTACGACGCCGCTCCCGGCGCCACCGATCGCGGTCTGGCGGCGATCCGCAAGAGCCTGGAGAGACTGGCCGAAAAGGGCGGCGCCGACCCGCATGAGGTGCTCGGGCGCGTCGAGGCGGTCGAGGAGCTCGTGCCGGCGGACCTGATGATCGAGGCTGTGATCGAGGACGCCCACGTGAAGGAAGACATCTTCCGCCGGGCCGACGGGATCCTCCCCGAGGGAGCGATCCTCGCCTCGAACACATCCTCGATCCCCATCACCTCGCTGGCCGCTGTCACCGGCCGGCCGGAACGCGTGATCGGGATGCACTTCTTCAATCCGGTGCCGGTGCTGAAGCTCGTCGAGGTGATCCGTGCCGTCCAGACCTCCGACGAGACGGCCGCGGCGATCACGCAGCTCGCGGAGGACCTGGGCAAGGTGCCGGCGCACGCGAACGACTTCCCCGGCTTCGTCTCGAACCGGATCCTGATGCCGTTCATCAACGAGGCTGCCTACGCGTTGCTGGAGGGTGTCGCGGAGCCGGAGGCGATCGACACGATCGCAAAGCTCGGCTTCGCGCACCCCATGGGCCCGCTCGCGCTTGCGGATCTGATCGGGCTCGACACGTGCGTCGCGATCATGGACGTGCTGCACGAGGGCCTCGGCAACCCGAAGTACGCGCCCTGTCCGCTTCTGCGCCAGTACGTCCAGGCGGGCCGGCTGGGCCGGAAATCGGGCCGCGGCTTCTACGAGTACGGGTAACACTGATGGACGAGGGCCTGCGTGCCTGGATCGAGGGGGCCGACGGCGACGACGAGAGGTTCGTCGAGGCGGCGTTCCGGCTCGTCCTCCGCCGCCCGCCGGACGAGGAGGCGCGAGCACGTGCGCTCGAGAAGCTCGCGGCAGGAACGCTCTCGCGGACGACGCTGCTGCACGAGCTGGCAACCGCGCCGGAGTCGGACCGCGTGCGCCTGCTCGACGACGGCGTCGCGTTCGCGCGTGGGGCGCGCGCGCGCGGCGAGCGCCCGCGCTGGCTGCAAGGGCCGCCGGGGACCGACGAGCGCGTGGTCGAGTTGCCGTGGGTGCTGGCGAGGCTGCGAGGCGATCGTGCGCTCGAAGTCGGCTACGCGTTCGCTGAGGCTCCGTATCTCGCCGCGCTGCTGCTGGCCGGCTTCGACGAGCTGACCGGGGTCGACCTGGCCGAGGCAGACGTCCCGGGCATGACGACGGTTCGCGCGGACGTCCGCGCGCTGCCCTTCGACAACGGCACGTTCGATCTCGTGCTCTGTGTCTCGACGCTCGAGCACGTCGGTGCCGACAACACCGGCTACGGCCTCGAGGCCGAGGACGATGCGGCCGCGCGCCTGACCGCGCTCCGCGAGCTCCGGCGCGTGCTCGCTCCGAGCGGGCGACTGCTGATCACCGTGCCGTGCGGCGAGCCCGGCGACTACGGCTGGTTCCGGCAGGACGACGTGCGCGGCTGGACACGCCTCTTCACCCGGGCCGGTTTCTTCGTCGAGGAGCAGGAGGTGTACGAGCTGACCGAGGAGGGTTGGCGCTCGTCACCGGAGCTCGTTTCGGACGGGCTCCGCTACGGGGAGCGCGGCCCGGCTGCATCCGCAGTGTTCTGCGCCGAGCTCTCGCCACGCCGCCTGCGGCGGTTGCTCACGCCGAGCGGGATCGAGCGCACCGCACGACGCCGCGCCCCAGGCTCAGTGCGGCGACGGCTCGGCGTCCCCCGTTCGGGGTAGGTCCCGCTCAAGGATCGGACCTAGCTGCCGATAGAGCAGCGAAGTCATTCGATCCGGGGGGAACGATGCGACTGTTGCTGGTAGACGACGATTCGGGCTTCCGCGCCCTGCTGCGGACGACGTTCGAGGATGTCGACGTCGATGTGGACGAGGCCGGAAGCGCGTTCGAGGCCGAGCAGCGGATCTCCGCCGCACGGCCGGACGTGATCGTGCTCGACGTCGGCATGCCTGGCATGGACGGTCTTGCGTTCTGCCGCGAGTTGAAGGAGAGCGCCGACACGAGCGGGATCCGGATCGTCCTGCTGACCGGGATGGAGGACGTGGAGGACGTAGCGGGTGCCGCCGGCGCCGATGCGTTGCTGCTGAAGCCGTTCCGGCCGCTCGAGCTGCTCGGCGTCGTCGAGCGGCTCGCGGGTATGGCCGCGGGCGCCCCGATGCGGCGCTCGAACGGCCGCTCGGGCGAGGAGCAGCTCGTTCTCTATGCGCGTGACCTCCGCCATCTCGTCGAGATCGAGCGCGCGCAGCGTGGCCTCCTCGAGAGTGCCTACAAGGAGACGGTCTCGGCTCTCGCGAGCGCCCTCGGCACGAAGGACACCGGCACGCGCCAGCATTCGCAGCGGGTGCAGCGGTACGCGCTCGAGCTGGCCGCCACCATCGATCCTGCGCTCGCCGCCGATCCCGCGCTCGAGTACGGCTTTCTCCTGCACGACATCGGCAAGATCGGGGTCCCCGACAAGATCCTCTTGAAGCCGAGCAGCCTCAACGAGGCCGAATGGCGCGTGATGAGGGCGCACACGCTCCTCGGTGCACAGATGATCGGCGGCGTCGCCTTCCTGCAGGAGGCGGGCGTCGAGATCGTTCGGTCGCACCACGAGCGCTGGGACGGGAGCGGCTATCCGGATGGGCTCGCGGGCGAGGAGATCCCGATCGGTGCCCGGATCTTCGCCGTCGCGGACGCGATCGACGCGATCACGAACCACCGGCCCTACCGCGAGGCTCGCAGCTGGCGCGACTCCCGCCGGGAGATCGTCGAGCAGAAGGGAAAGCAGTTCGACCCGCAGGTGGTCGATGCGTTCTGCGACCGCGAGCACGTGCTGCACGAGATCCGCAGAGAGTTCCTCGCCGCCGCCTGAAAAGAGCTTGTGTTTCTGTAACACAAGCTCCTCTCCTCCCGCGTAAACAGGCGGTTCGAGGGGACTTAGTGTTACAGGAACACTAAGTGCATCGTCCCGGTGGGCCGGTAGACTCGCCGCGGAATGGACTTCTCCCTGACGGACGACCAGCGGGAGATCCAGGCGCTCGCGCGCGACGTCGCGCAGGCCGAGATCGAGCCGAACGCGGCCGCCTGGGATCGCGAGCACCGCTTCCCGGCCGAGCTGTACGGGAAGCTTGCCCAGCTCGGGCTGATGGGTGTCTGCGTGCCCGCGGAGCTCGGCGGCGCGGGCGCCGACTTCCTCTCCTACATCCTCGTCCTCGAGGAGCTCTCTCGCGCGGATGCGGGGGTCGGTGTCACCGTCGCAGTGCACACGAGCGCCTGCACTTTGCCGATCCTCGCGTTCGGCACGGAGGAGCAGCGCGAGCGCTTCGTGCCGCCGCTTGCGCGCGGCGAGAAGATCGGCGCGTTCGCGCTGACCGAGTCCGAGGCGGGCTCCGATGCGGGCGCGCTGCGGACGCGAGCCGATGCGGACGGCGATGGTTGGACGATCACGGGCGCGAAGCAGTGGATCACGAACGGCAGCTACGCGGCCACGTTCCTCACCTTCGCCCGGAGCGAGCCCGAGATGGAGGGGGCTCGCGGTGTCTCGGCGTTCCTGCTCGACGCCGAGCACGTTCGCGTTACGAGGGAGGAGGAGAAGCTCGGTCTGAACTCCTCGTCGACCGTGGATCTCGTGCTCGAGGGCGCGCGCGTGGGCCGCGACCGGTTGCTGCACGAGGAAGGGCGCGGCTTCGCGGTTGCGATGGCGACGCTCGACGGCGGCCGGATCGGGATCGCGGCGCAGGCGCTCGGGATCGCGCAGGCCGCCTACGACGTCGCCCGCGAGTACGCCAAGGAGCGCCGGACGTTCGGGAAGCGGATTGCCGAGCACCAGGCGATCCAGTGGAAGCTCGCGGACATGTCGACCGAGATCGACGCCGCGCGGCTGCTCGTCTACCGAGCTGCCTGGCTCAAGGAGCAGGGCGAGGCGCACACCGAGGCAGGCGCGAAGGCGAAGCTCTTCGCGTCGGAGATGGCCCGCCGCCAGACCGGTGAGGCGATCCAGATCCTCGGCGGCTACGGCTACACGAAGGAGTTCCCGGTCGAGCGCTACTACCGCGACGCGAAGATCACGGAGATCTACGAGGGGACGAGCGAGATCCAGCGCCTCGTGATCGCGCGAAGCATCCTCGAGCTGCAGCGCGAGCCGGCGTCGACCGCATGAGAAGCCGTGACGAGCCGGTCCGCCTGACGCAGATCTACACGCGCGGCGGCGACGCGGGCGAGACGTCGCTCGGGGATGGATCGCGCGTTTCGAAGCTCGACTGCCGAATCGGCGCGTTCGGCACGGTCGACGAGCTCAACTCGGCTCTCGGCGTCGTGCTGGCGGTCGAGTTGCCGGAGTCGGTGCGCGAGACGCTCGAGCTCGTCCAGAACGAGCTCTTCGATGTCGGCGCCGATCTCTCGGTGCCATGGGGGGTGACCGACCGCCTGCGCGTCGAGCACGGGATGATCGAACGCCTCGAAGAGCTCTGCGACGCTTTCAACGCCGACCTGCCTGAGCTCCGGAGCTTCATCCTGCCCGGCGGGACCGAGGCTGCTGCGAGGCTCCACGTCGCCCGCACGATCTGTCGCCGGGCGGAGCGCGACGTCTTGCTCGGCTCCCAGGAGGTGGAGCTGAACCCGCAAGTCCTCGTCTATCTGAACCGGCTCTCCGACCTGCTCTTCATCCTCGCCCGACTGGCGAACGCAGGTCGCGACGAACCGCTATGGAAACCTGGGAGCTCGCGCTAACCCCTCGCACCCCTGGCCGGGCTTGCCTCCAGGCCGGCGGAGCCGGCTTCCGCCAAGCCCTCGCGCCGCTCGCGGCGCTCCGGCCGGCGCCCCGTATTCACAGACTGTGACCCCCGCCTACGCACCGCGGGCGACGCGCCAGGCGCGCGAGGGGCGGCCATGAGCTGGGAGCTCGTGGCCGCGTTCGCCGGCTCGTTCGCGGCCGGCTACGTGGGATCGATGCTCGGGCTCGTGCTCGGGACGCTGCGGCTGCCCTTGATCGTCGCGATCAGCGGCAACCCGCTCGCGGCCGCAGGGACGAACATCGCGATCTCAGCGGCAGCGGCTGCGTCCGGGGCCGTGAGCCACGCCCGCGAGCGCCGGGTCGACTGGCGGGTCGTCGCGTGGATGGCGCCGCCGTCGACCGTCGGCGCGGTCGTCGGGGCACTCGTCGCGGACGACGTTCCCGAGAGCCTGCTCTATCTCGCGATTGCAGCCGTGCTCGTCTGGAGCGGCGTCGACCTCGCGTTGCGGCCCGTCCACGCCGTCACGCGCGAGCGTCTCCGACTATGGCCGGCAGTGGCGGGCGGCTTCGGCATCGGCGCCCTCGGCGGCGCCGTCGGCGTCATCCTCGGGACACTTCGAATGCCCACGCTGGTGCGACTTGTCGGAATGGACGTGAAGCGCGCTGCGGGGACCAACCTCCTCGTCGGCTTCCTCCTCGGTGTTGCGGGATTCGCGACGCATGCGAGCGCAGGCGGCGTCGACTGGGACATCCTGCTCGCCGGACTCGCAGGCGCGATTCCGGGGGGCTGGCTCGGCGCCCGAGCGACGGGAAAGATCGACGAGAACGTGCTGCGGATAGCGCTCGGCGCCGTCCTGGTGCTCGTCGGCGGCGTCTTCGCCGCGCAGGCCGTTCTTTAGAAGGGCTTGGCCTCCTAGCGCGAGGAGATGGCGGCGATCACCTTTGCCAGCTGCCGCGACGTCGTCTGGCGCGGCAGCGCGCGCACTGCGCCGGCGCGCAGCGCGCGGACCCGGTCGGCCGGCTGGGTCGCGACTGCGATCACGCGGATCGCGGGGAAGACCGTGCGAAGGTCGCTGATGAAGCCCACTCCGTAGACGTCGACGTCGACGACGACGAGCCCGACGTTGTGCGATTCGGATGCCGCGAGGTTGAAGGTCTGCTCGAGGCCAGCCTGTGCGACCACGCGCGCGCGGCTGCCGGCGAGAGCCGACTGGACGGCGTTCTTCGGGTGCTGCTCGCCGGCGAGCACGACCTCGATCTCGCTGCGGTTTGGCTTGACCTGCGCGAGGCCCCTACCGACGAGCTTCAGCTTGACCGAGCGGCTGACGGTCTCCGAGCCGGAGCGTGCAACCCACGTCAGCGTGTAGGTGCCGGGCCGGCGGATCTGAGGCGGCAGCGGGAGCCTGACGACATTCGCACCGGCCTTGACGCGCAGCCGTGGCCAGGTGTAGAGCCGCTGCTTACCAGCCGCCGAGAAGAGCGTGACGGTCACGTTGGCCGGCCGGGAGACCTTGATCCTCGTGGCGATCGTCGTCCGCTTCTGCAGGGTGAGCTGCTTCGAGCCGTTGACGGCGAAGACGAGCCGCGTCTGCGGCGCCGTCGTCGCGAGCGAGACGACGAGGTCGATCTTGGTCGACAGGACTGCGTGGCGCGGCACGATCGGGCCGACGACGGTCCCGGGCGCGACCGTCGCGACCGGCTCCTGGCGCACCGTGCCGAGCTCGAAGCCTGCGGCACTGAGCGCGGCGACCGCCTGCTCGAGGCTCTTGCCGACGACCGGCGGGACGGCCCGGAGCGACGGCGACTGCGGGCTGAGATTCCCTGCTGCGTCGTACTGCGCGAGCGTGAACGTCCGGGTGTCGCCGGGCGTGAACGGTCCCATCTTCGTCTCGTACTGGCGCGGGCCGAAGGTGCGATAGCGCTCGCCGTTGACGTAGAGGACGGTGTTGCCGAGCTGGTCGCTGTCGTCCCGGCCGTCGATCCAGCGGATCGTCAAGCCGTCGCCGAGGACCGAGCCCGCGATGTGCCGTGGCGCCGACGGAGCCTCGGTGTCGAGCATCAGTCCGAAGAAGGTGAGGTGGCGAGTCAGGACATGCACGCTCGCCGGGTCGCCGTGGAAGCCGTCGCGTCGCGTCGCCGGAAGCGTCGTGTCATCGAGGCGACCCATGTTCGTCCAGGACGAGGTGCCGTTCTGCGACCACACGGGGATCACGGGGACGCCGGTCGGGTTCGAGAAGGTGATCTCGAGCGGCTCGTTGAACTCGGTCACGTACGTGCCCGCGATCGCCCAGCGCGCAGTCACCTCAATGATCTGGGTGCCCGGTGCGAAGCCGACGCCCGCCGCGGTGCTCGAGCCGGCGTCGACGCGGAGCACCAGGATGTAGTCCTGCGGAGTGGGCGGCGTCGGCCACGCGCTCTGCGGCATCTTCACCGTCACGAGACCGCCGGGGAGCGTGACCGTGTAGCTGCCGGACGAGGTGATGCTGCGCTCGACCGGCGGCGGATCGTCAGTCGGCGAGCTCTCGATCGTGATCGCGACCCGGAACTGCGAGCGCGTGCCGCTGGCGTCCTCGAGCTCGCCCGACAGGACGTGGAGGCCATCCGAGAGAGCGCCGGTCGCGAACGTGAGAGTCGAGCCGGAGATGCTCGGTGCGGGCGCGGCGACACCGTCCAGGAGCGCGCCCGGGACGGTGGCCGCCTCGTTCGCAGTCAGGACGATCTGGTTCGCCGAGGTGGAGATCGAGCCGTCCGCAGGCGCCGAAGAGACGAGGCTGGGCGCCGTGTTGTCCAAGCGCACGTTCGTGCGCAGCACGGGTGCGGACGCGTTGTCGAGTGCGTCGTAGCCGACCGCGCGCAGGTCGTAGAGCCCGTCGCCGAGGGTGGTGGTGTCGAACGAGGTTCCGAACGGAGCGCTCGTGTCGTTCGCGAGCTGCGTCCAGGTGGAGGCACCCGCAGGCGAGACGGAGAAGACGACGCGGGCGGCGCCGCCACCGGTTGTTGCGGTGAGCGAGATCGTGCCGGAGACGACGGCGCCGGGATCGGCGAGCGAGACGCTCGGGCCGGTCGAGTCGAGCGTGAACGGCACGGCGGCGGTCGTGGAGACGTTGCCGGCCGCGTCGGTGATCACAGCGTGGACGATGGTCGCGCCGTCGGGCGAGCTCGTCGAGTTCCAGGTGGCCGAGTAGGGCGCCGAGGTGTCGGTCGCGACCGGGGTGAAGCTGCCCGAGCCGAACTCCTTGACTTCCCAGACGACCGACGTGACGCCGGAGCCCGAGACGTCCGCAGCGCTTGCGGCGAGGGCAACGGCGGGGCCGCCGACGGTGTCCCCGTTCGAGGGGGAGGTGACGCTGCCGGTCGGCTGCGTCCGGTCGACGAGAGTGTTGCGCGGAGCGCTCGTCGTGACGTTGCCGCCCGCGTCCGTGGCCACTGCGATCAGCTCCCACTGCGTCTCCGCTGCCGGCGTGGTCGTCCAGTTGACGGCGAACGGCGCGATGCCGTCCGAAGCGATCAGGGTGCCTGCGCCGCCGCTACCGACCGGGCGATAGCGGAACGTGACATCGGCGGTGTCGGGGGAGGAGCTGGCGGTGAGGCCGACGCTCGAGCCGACCACGGCGCCCGGGTCAGCGAGCGTGACGACCGGGGCAAGGTTGTCGATGTTGATCGTGCGAGTTGCGGAGGTCGTCTCGTTGCCGGCGACGTCGGTGACGACGACCTGGATGTCGGCGGGTCCGTCCGAGAGAGTGGTCGTGGCGAGCGCCTGGCTGTAGGTGGAGCCGACCGGCACGGTCTGGGTGCCGAAGACGGTGAAGGCGCCGGCGCCGGTCGGCTTGACCTCGAAGCGCACTGCCGAGACGCCGGAGGCAGGCGGCACTGAGCCGTCGGAGGCGCTCGCGGTGACAGTGACGGTGCTCGAGACGTATGCCGACGCGCCGGGCGACGTGACCGAGCCGGAGGGCGCGGTGTTGTCGACCGTCTTCGGCAGGCCGGGGAGTAGCGTGTTGGCGACATTCCCGGTCGTATCGGTGACGACCGCGCGCAGGTCGTAAGGGCCGTCTGCGACGAGCGTCGTCGTCCACGCGGCCTCGTACGGCGGGGAGATGTCCGCGGCGCCGATGTTCGCCCAGCTGTTGGCACCCGCGGTCGAGAACTGGAACTGGACGGAGCTGACATCGGTCGCGCCCGTGGAGTAGCTGAGGTTCGCGATCCCGCGCAGGTAGTCGCCGGGGTCGGCGCCCGAACCGCTCGGCGCCGTGGTGTCGATGACCACGTTCACCGTCTTCGCCGGTGCCTCGACGTTGGCCACGTCGTCCGTCGAGAAGAAGGCGACCACGTGAGCGCCGTCGTTCGAGTGGTCGCCCGGTGCGGGGACCACGACCGACGTGCCCTGCGTGAGCGGGCCGCCGTCGATGCGGTACTCGGTCTTCGCGATGCCGGCGCCGGCGCCGTCGGAGGCGGAGAAGCTGACCGTCACGGGCGCGTTGCTCGGGCTGGCCGGCGTGAGCGAGGCCGAGGTGATCGGGGCCGTGTGGTCGACGAGGACAGTGACGACGGGGGAGGCGAAGCTGTTGCCGGCCTTATCCGTTGTAACGACGCGCAGGTCGTACTGACCGTCGGCGACGGCGTCCGCGCCCGCGGCGGTGCCCCACGCGACCGGTGTCGTCGTCCACGTGTTCGCGCCGGCGGGGGAGCGCTGGAACTGAACGGTGTCGACCCCGGAGGCTGATCCGCCTACAAGCGGGTCGGCCGAGTTGCCCGTGAGCGTGACCGGCGGCACGCCGATCTCGGCGCCGTTGGCGGGCGCGGTGACCGTGCCGGTCGGGAGCGTGTTGTCGACGCGGATCGTGATCGCCCCGGAGGTGAAGGCGTTGCCGGCGTTGTCGGTCGTCACGACGCGGAGGTCGTACTGGCCGTCCGTCTGCTGCGTCGTGTCCCAACTCGCCGCCTGGTTCGTCCAGGTGCCCGCGCCGATCGGCGAGCGCTGGAACTGGACGGTCGCCACGCCGGAGCCGCCATCGGCCGAGTTGCTCGTCAGCGCGACCGTGCCGCGCCGGTCGGCGCCGTTGGCAGGTGCGGTAATGGTGCCGGTCGGGAGCGTGTTGTCGACGCGGACTGTGATCGCCGCCGAGGTGAAGGTGTTCCCGGCGTTGTCGGTGGTCACGACGCGTACGTCGTACTGGCCGTCGGCCTGAGCCGTTGTGTCCCAGCTCGCTGCCTGGTTCGTCCAGGTGCCCGCGCCGGTCGGCGAGCGCTGGAACTGGACGGTCGCCACGCCGGAGCCGCCATCGGCCGAGTTGCTCGTCAGCGCGACCGTGCCGCGGACATTCGCAGCATCGGCCGGGAACGTGACGCTGCCGGTCGGGAGCGTGTTGTCCACGCGCGCCTGCACCGTGGCCGGCGTCGCGTCGGCGTTGCCGGCCGCGTCGGTGGTGAAGACGCGGAGGTCGTAGAGGCCGTCTCCGAGCGCTGTCGTGTCGAGCGTGGCGCTATACGGCGCCGCCGTGTCGACCGAGATGTCGGTCCACGTGCCTGCGCCGGCCGGCGAGCGCTGGAACGTGACGGTGTTGATTGCCCCCGGCGCCGTGTCGGAGGCGACCGCATTGAGCACCACGTTGGTGCCGCGCACGTTCGCGCCTGCAGCCGGGACGGTCAGCGAGCCGGTCGGGCGCGTCCGGTCGATCGTCGTCAGGACGAGCTGGGTCGTCTGGCGGCCCGCGTTGTCCGTAGCGCGGACCCGGAGGAGCCGCGTGCCGTCGGCCGGGATCACCAACGAGACGCCGTACGGGGAGGAGGAGTCGACGCCGAGGGAGATCCAGGTGTCCACGGCGCACGTGTTGTCGTTCGCGGCGATGCACTGCTCGAAGCTGACGTTTGCAATCCCGCTGCCTGCGTCGGTGGCCGTCGCGCTGAGAGGTGCGGGATCGGGCGTGGTCAGGTTGATCGGGTCGGCCACGTTGACCGACAGAGCCGGGGCGGTGTTGTCGACGGTGACCGTGATCGTGGCCGAGGTGAAGGCATTGCCCGCGTTGTCCGTCGTCACGACGCGGAGGTCGTAGTCCCCGTCGGTCTCGAGAGTGGTGTTCCAGCTCGCTGCCTGATTGGTCCAGGTGTTCGTCGTCGCCGGGGAGCTCTGGAACTGGACGGTCGCGACGCCGCTCCCGGCATCGGCCGAGTTGCTCGTCAGCGAGACCGTGCCGGCGATGTCGGCGCCGTCGGCAGGCGAGGTGACCGAGCCCGTCGGGTTCGTGCCGTCGACGACCCACGTGTAGCCGGCGGCGGTCGCGTCCTGGTTGCCGGCAGCGTCGCTGGCGCGTAGCTGCAGCGTGTGCGAGCCGTCGGAGAGGGCGGGGGAGATCGTCAGCGGTGTCGAGGCGCTGACCCAGCCGGCGCCGTCGAGATTCACCTCGTAGGTCGCGGGCGTCTCGGTCGACGCGAAGCTGAAGGTCGGGGTCGTGTCGCTCCCTGGGTCCGCCGGGGTGGAGACGAAGGACGAGTTCGGCGCAATCGTGTCGACTGTCCAGGTATATGTGGCCGGGGTCGCGTCGGTGTTGCCGGCCGGGTCGGTCGCCCGCACCTCGAAGGTGTGCGAGCCGTCGGCGAGGCCGGCGTAGGTCTTCGGGCTCGCGCTCGGGTTCCAGGCGCCGCCGTCGAGACGTACCTCGAAGGTCGAGCCGACCTCGTTCGAGGAGAGCGAGAAAGAGGCGCCCGTGGCATTCGTCGGGTCGGCGGGCTGCGAGGTGATGTTCGTGCTGGGCGCCGTCGTGTCGACCGTCCACGTGTACGCGGCCGGCGTCGCGTCGGTGTTGCCGGCCGGGTCGGTCGCCCGCACTTCAAAGGTGTGCGAGCCGTCGGCGAGGCCGCTGAAGGTCTTCGGGCTCGCGCTCGGGCTCCAGGCGCTGCCGTCGAGGCGAACCTCGAAGGACGCGCCGGCCTCGGAAGAGAGCGAGAAGGACGCGCCCGTTGCGTTCGTCGGATCGACCGGCTGCGAGGTAAGGCTCGTGTTCGGCGGCGTGTTGTCGACCGTGACCGTGAATGCGCTGGACGTCGCGACATTGCCCGCCATGTCGGACGTCATGACCCGCAGGTCGTAGTCCCCGTCGGAGACAAGCGTCGTGTCCCAGCTCGCGGGAGTCGCCGTCCAGGTGCCTGCCCCTGCGGGCGAGCGCTGGAAGACAACTCCTGCAACGCCGGAGCCGCCGTCCGCCGAGTCGCTGGCAAGCAGGATCGTGAGCCGGACCAGCGCCCCGGGCGCGGGCGAGGTGACGGACCCGGTCGGATTGGTGAAGTCGATCGTCCAGCTGAAGCTCGCGGGCGTCGCGTCCGTGTTGGTCGCGGCGTCGGTCGCGCGCACCTCGAAGGTGTGCGTGCCCTCGGTCAGCGAGGCGTAGGACTGGGGGGTCACGCATGCGCTCCAGGGGCCGCCGACGATCCGGCACTCGAAGCTGGACGACCCTTCGCTCGAGCTGAACGAGAAGGTGGCGCCGGTCGAGTTGGTCGGGCTCGCCGGGGTGCCGGTGATCATCGTGTTCGGCGCCGTCGTGTCCACGGTCCACGCGTACGAGGCGGGGGAGAGGTCGGCGTTGCCCGCGGCGTCCGTGGCGCGCACGTCGAAGGTGTGCGGCCCCTCGGCCAGGCCGCTGTAGATCTTCGGGCTCGCGCTCGGGATCCAGGCGCCGCCGTCGAGGCGCACCTCGAAGGTCGCGCCGCCGTCGTTCGAGCTGAAGGCGAACGCCGCGCCGGTCTGGTTCGTGATCGCGGCCGGGTTCGAGTCGATCGTGGTCTGCGGGCGCGTCCGATCGACCGTGACCGTCTCGACGTCGCTCATGGTGTTCAAGGCGTTGTCCGTTGCGACGACCTTCAGTGTCCAGCTGCCGTCGGCCGGAATCGCGCGCGAGATCGAGTACGGGGCGGTGGTGTCGACGCCGATCGAGGCTTGCGAGCCGCAGGCCGGGGTCGGGCACTCGAAGAACTCGACCTGCGTCAGGTCGAAGTCGGGGCTCGAGGCCGTGACCGTGAACGGATCGGACGCTGCTGCGTTGACGATTCCAACGGGTGCAGTGATGTCGATCGCCGGAGCGTTGTTGTCGACCCGACGATCCTCGACGAGGGCTGAGGTGGTCGAGTTGCCGGCGTTGTCGACTGCGATCACGCGCAGGTCGTAGAGCCCGTCGCCGACGGTCGTCGTGTCCCAGCTCGCGGCCTGGTTCGTCCATGTGCCCGCGTTCGCCGGCGAGCGCTGGTAGGTGACCGACGCGAGACCCGAGCCGCCGTCGTTCGTCGTCGAGGTGAGGGTGATGGTGCCCGCGAGGTCCGCTCCGGGGTTGCCCATCGTCGCCGTCGGCGCCGTGTTGTCGAGGCGGACAGTGATGGTCGCGGAGGTGAACGTGTTGCCGGCAAGATCGGTCGTGATCACGCGGAGGTCGTACTGGCCGTCGCCCTGCGCAGTCGTGTCCCAGCTCGGCGCCTGGTTCGTCCAGATGCCCGCGGCGATCGGCGAGCGCTGGAACTGGGAAGTCGCAACACCCGAGCCGCCGTCTGCCGAGTTGCTCGTGAGGGAGACCGTGCCGCGTACGTTCGCTCCCTCGGCCGGGCTCGTGACCGTGCCGGTCGGATTGGTGTTGTCGACGCGGACGGTGATCGCCGCGGACGCGAAGCCGTTGCCGGCCTTGTCGGTCGTGACGACGCGGGCGTCGTACTGACCGTCTGCGACGCCCGTCGTGTCCCAGCTTGCCGCCTCGTTCGTCCACGTGCCGGCGCCCGCGGGGGAGCGCTGGAACTGGACGGTGTCGACGCCCGAGCCGCCGGTGTCGGCCGAGTTACTCGTCAGGCCGATCGTGCCGCGAACGTTCGCGCCGTCGGCGGGAGCCGTGACGGAACCGGTCGGGTTCGTGTTGTCGACGCGCGCCGTGACCGCCGCCGAGGTGAAGGAGTTGCCGGCAAGGTCGGTCGTCACGACCCGGATGTCGTACTGGCCGTCGGTGACACCGTTCGTGTTCCAGCTCGCCGCCTGGTTCGTCCAGGTGCCGGCGCCCGCGGGGGAGTGCTGGAACTGGACGGCATCGACGCCGGAGCCGCCCACGTCGGCCGAGCTGCTGGCCAGCGTGATCGTGTTGCGCAGGTCGGCGCCCGCGACCGGGTTCGTAACCAAGCCGGTTGGGTTGGTGTTGTCGACGCGGACCGTGATCGTCGCGGACGTGTGCGAGTTGCCGGCGAGGTCGGTCGTGACGACGCGGAGGTCGTACTGGCCGTCGGCCTGAGCGGTCGTGTCCCAGCTCGCGGCCTGGTTCGTCCAGGTGCCGCCGCCGGCGGGCGCGCGCTGGAAGCTGACGGTGTCGACGCCCGAGCCGCCGGCGTCCGCGGAGTTGCTCGTCAGAGCGACGGTGTTGCGAAGGTTGGCCGTGTTCGCGGGAGCGGTGACGGAGCCGGTCGGATCCGTGTTGTCGACCCGGACGGTGACGGTGGCCGAAGCGAAGGCGTTGCCGGCGTAGTCGGTGGTCACGACGCGCAGGTCGTACTGACCGTCGGCCTGCGCGGTCGTGTCCCAGCTGGCCGCCTGGTTCGTCCAGGTACCCGTGCCGATCGGCGAGCGCTGGAACTGGACGGTGGCGACGCCCGAGCCGCCGACGTCGGCGGAGGTGCTCGTCAGGCTGACGGTGCCGCGGAGGTTGCTTGCAGCGGCCGGAGCCGTGACAGACCCGGTCGGGTTGGTGCCGTCGACAAGCCACGTGTAGGCGGCCGGCGAGGCGTCGAGGTTGCCCGTGGCGTCGGTCGCACGCACCTGGAAGGTGTGAGAGCCGTCGGCGAGTGAGTTGTAGCTCTCCGGGCTCGAGCAGCTGCCCCAGACGCCGCTGTCGATCCGGCACTCGAAGGTCGAGCCGCCCTCGGTCGAGGTAAAGGAGAAGGAGGCGATCGCGGAGCTCGTCGGGTCGGCGGGCTGCGAGGCGATCGACGTGTTCGGCGACGTGTTGTCGACCGTGACCGTCACGAGGCCGGACGTGGACGAGTTGCCCGCGAGGTCGGTCGTGACCGCGCGCAGGTCGTACTGGCCGTCGCCCACGACAGTCGTGTCGAAGGTGACGGAGTACGGCGCGAGCGCGTCGGAGTTGATCGTCGTCCAGGTGTTCAGCGCCACCGGCGAGCGCTGGAACACGACGGTGTCGACACCGGCGCCGCCCGTGTCGGCGGAGTTCGAGCTGACCGCGATCGACGCGCGGACGCTGGCGCTGCCCGCGGGCGCCGTGATCGAGCCCGTCGGATTCGTGTTGTCGACGCGCACCGTGATCGCGGCCGAGGTGAAGGAGTTGCCGGCGTTGTCGGTCGTCAGGACACGCACGTCGTAGAGGCCGTCCGAGACGCCCGTCGTCGCCCACGGCGTGGCCTGGTTCGTCCAGGCGCCGGCGCCGGAGGGGGAGCGCTGGAACTGAACGGTGTCCAGCCCCGACCCCGCGTCGGCGGAGCTGCTCGCAAGCGCAATCGAGCCGCTGACGTTCGCATTGTCTGCGGGAGCCGTGACGGAGCCGGTCGGGTTCGTGTTGTCGATGCGGCGGTTCGCGACCACGTCGGCGCCGGTGTTCCCGACGTCGTCGGTCGCGAGCGCGCGCAGGTCGTAGAGGCCGTCGGCAGGGCCGGTCGTGTCGAAGCTCGCAGAGAAGCCGTCGCCCGGCGTCGAGTCGGTGGAGATCGTCGTCCAGGTGCCGGCGCCTGCGGGGGAGCGCTGGAACGCGACACTGATCACGCCCGCGCCGGCGTCGGACGCCATCGCCGTGAGGCCGACCGTGCCACGGAGGTTCGCGCCCGGATCCGTGAGTATCGTGGCGGGGCCTGTCGTGTCCTCGACGATCGAGTACGAGCCGTTGCCCGAGACGCCGCCGGCCGGGTTCGAGGCGGTGACCGTGCGCGCGGTGCCCGGCGCGGTCGTCGTGCCGCTGAACGTGTAGTCGAACTGGTCGCCGGTCTGCGAGCCGCCGAAGTTGGCGCCGCCGTTTGTGTTCAGCGAGCCGAACGCGTACGACGCGACGCCCGTGTGCGGATCGATCGACGTCGCGGTGACTCTGAACGTGCCGCCTGCCGACGGGCGGATGTAGAGCGTGCCTGCGGCGTAGCGCGCGTTCGCGGAGAGGTTGGAGAACGCGAGGCTCGGGGCGCTCGGCGCCGAGGTGTCCACCTTGACGATCGTGCTCTGAACGCTCGCCTGGCTGCCGACGTTGTCGGTGCCGGTGAGCGTGTACCGGTAGCAAGCGGTGGTGAGCGTGTCGGCGTCGTTGCCGCCGAGGATCGTGACCGGGTCGCTGCCGGAGAACAGGCCACACGAGCCCGTCGTCAGCGTCGCGCTCTCGCGAGTCAGGGTGTGACCGGCGATGCCCGCGCCGGCATCTGTGAAGTCGACCTTGACGAGCGCGACCGTGCCGTCGCCGTCGAAAGCGCTGCCGCCGTTCGCGGTGATCGAGCCACCGGTGGGGGGAGTGGTGTCGTTGGCGACCGTGAACGTGCCGTTCCCGGAGACGCCGCCGGCGCCGTTCGTCGCCGTGACATTCCTTGCGCCCGGCTCGGCTGCCGCGTTGGCGTACGTGTACGTCAGGCTTGCGCCGCTGCCGCTCTGTGACCAGCCCGCGCCGAGGGCGGGGAAGGCGTAGGAGGCGACAGCCGTCTGTCCGTCCGTCGAGCTCGCGGCGAGGTCGAAGCTTCCACCCGCGCCGGCGGCGGAGCGGAACCAGATCGTCGAGCCGGCACCCGAGTAGTACGCGCTGCCGGTCGCGTTCGAGAGCGCCAGCGTCGGCGCCGTCGGAGCCGTGACGTCGACCTTCACGATCGTGCTCTGCGTGACGGCCTGGTTGCCGACGTTGTCGGTGGCGGTGAGCGTGTAGCGGTAGCAGCCTGTGGCGAGCGTGTCGGTGTCGTTGCCGCCGAGGATCGTGACCGGGTCGGTGCCGGCGAAACTGCCGCACGCGTCGTTGGCGAGCGTCGCGGTCGCGCGGGTGAGCGTCTGCGACGCGATGCCGGAGCTGGCGTCGGCGTAGTCGACCTTCGCGAGTGCGACGGTGCCGTCGGTGTCGTAGGCGCTACCGCCGTTCGCCGTGATCGAGCCACTACCCGGCGATGTCGAGTCGGCCATGAGGGTGAATGCGGAGCCGTTCGTGCGGCCGACGTTGTTGTTCGCCGTCACCGTCTTGGCGCCGTCGGGCTCAGTCGGGGTGCTGAGCGTGTAGGTCTTGGTCGCGCCCGAGCCGCTCGCGACGAAGCCGGCGAGCGTGGGGAAGGAGTAGCCCGCGATGCCGCTCTGGCCGTCGGTCGAGCTCGCGGTGACGTCGAACGAGCCGGCGCCCGCGGGGCGGTAGAAGGCAGTTGTCCCGACCGTGTGCACGCCGGCGCTCGACTCGGCGAGCGAGAGACTCGGCGCAGTCGGATCGGTGAGGTCGACCTTGACCTCCGTCGAGCGCGAGCTGCTGTTGCCGACGTTGTCCGTGCCGGTCAGTGTGAAGCGGTAGCAGCCGGTGGCGAGGCTGTTCTGGGCGGGCGACCCGACGATCGTCGCGGGCGCGCCGTAGGTCGAACACGCGTTGGCGGCCAGCGTGCCGTCCTCGCGCGTCAGCGTCGAGGTGGCGATGCCGGAGATCGCGTCGGTGTAGTCGGTGCGCGTGCCGATCGTGAAGCTGCCGTCGGCGTCGTAGCTCTGCGTGCCGACGAGGCTGGAGGCGACGCCGTTGACGACGAGCGCGCCGCCGGTCGGGTCGCTCGAGTCGGCCGTCAGCGTGAAGGTGGACGAGTTCGAGCGGCCGGCGTTGTTCTGCGCCGACACGGACTTGCCGCCGTCGGGCTCCGTCGGCGTCGCCAGAGTAAAGGTGCGCGATGCGCCCGAGCCCGAGGTTGTGAAGCCGGCAAGGGAGGGGAAGGAGTACGAGGCGATGCCGGACTGCGCGTCGGTTGACGACGCGGTGACGTCGAACGAGCCGCTGCCGCTCGGCCGGTAGTAGGCCGTCGTGCCGGTCGTGTGCACCGCAGCGCTCGAGTCGGACAGCGAGAGCGACGGAGCGGTCGGGTCGGAGGCGTCGACCTTGACGACCGTCGTGAGCGTCGTGGTGTTGCCGACGTTGTCGGTGCCGGTGAGGATGTAGCGGTAGCAGCCGGTGGCGAGGCCGGCCTGGGCCGGGGTGCCGACGATCGTCGACGGCGCGCCGTAGCTCGAGCAGGCGTCGGCGGCGAGCGTGCCGTCCTCGCGCGTGAGGATCGAGGTTGCGAAGCCCGAGAGCGCGTCCGCGTCGTAGTTCGTCCGGGCGTCGATCACGAAGCTGCCGTCGCCGTCGTAGCTCTGCGAGCCGCCGCCGCCGGTCGCGGCGCCGCCGTTCACCGTCAGCGCGCCGCCGGTCGGGCCCGTGGAGTCACTCGTGAGTGCGAAGGTCGAGCCCGTCGTCAGCAGCGCCTGGTTGCGCGCGTTCACTGTCTTGGCGCCGTTCGGCTCGGTCGGCGTCGCGAGCGTGTAGGTGCGACTTGCGCCCGAGCCAGAGGTCGTGAAGCCAGTGAGCGTGGGGAAGAGGTAGTCGAGGATCCCGGACTGGCCGTCGGTCGACGACGCGGTGACGTCGAAGGAGCCGCTGCCGGCGGGGCGGTAGAAGGCGGTGGTGCCGGTGGTGTGGACGTCGGCGCTCGTGTCGGCGAGCGTCAGGCCGGGCGCAGCGGGCGCGCTCGTGTCGACCTTGACGACAGTGCTGATCGAGACGGCGTTGCCGACACGGTCGGTGCCGGTCAGCGCGTAGCGGTAGCAGCCGGTGGCAAGGCTGTTCTGGGCGGGCGAGCCGACGATCATCGAAGGCGCGCCGTAGCTCGAGCAGGCGTCGGCGGCGAGCGTGCCGTCCTCGCGCGTCAGCGTCGAGGTTGCGATGCCGGAGATCGCGTCGGTGTAGTCGGTGCGCGCGCCGATCGTGAAGGTGCCGTCGTTGTCGTAGCTCTGCGTGCCGCCGCCGCTCGCGACGCCACCGTTGACCGTCATGGCGCCGCCGGTGGGCACGGCTGCGTCTGCGGTGAGCGTGAAGGCGGAGTTGTTCGTGCGGCCGGCGTTGTTGTTCGCCGTCACCGTCTTGGCGCCGTCTGCCTCGGTCGGGGCTGCGAGCGTGTACGTGCGCGCGCCGCCGGCGCCGGAGAGGGTGAAACCGGTGAGCGTGGGGAACGTGTAGGTGGCGATGCCGGACTGCGCATCGGTTGAGCTGGCCGTGACGTCGAAGGAGCCGCTGCCGGCGGGGCGGTAGAAGGCGGTGGTGCCGGTGGTGTGGACGTCGGCGCTCGAGTCGGCGAGTGTCAGCGACGGGGCGGTCGGGTCGGTGAGGTCGACCTTGACGACGGTCGTGATCGTGGTGGTGTTGCCGACGTTGTCGGTGCCGGTGAGGATGTAGCGGTAGCAGCCGGTGGCGAGCCCGTTCTGGGCGGGGGTGCCGACGAGGGTGGTCGGGGCGCCGTAGGCCGAGCAGGCGTCCGCGTTGAGCGTGCCGTCCTCGCGCGTGAGGATCGACGTGCCAACGCCGGCGCCGATGTCCGCGTTGTAGTCGGTGCGAAGGCCGATCGTGACGCTGCCGTCGTCGTCGTAGCTCCCGGAGCCGCCACCCGTCGCCACCGTGCCGTTGACGGTCAGGGCGCCGCCGGTGGGCACGGCCGCGTCGGCGGTGAGGGTGAAGTTCGTCGCCGCCGAGTTGAGGAGCGCCTGGTTGCGGGCGGTGACGGGCTTGCTGCCGTCGGGCTCGGTCGGTGTGGCGAGGGTGTAGGTGCGGGTCACCCCGGCGCCGGAGCCGGTGAAGCCGGTGAGCGCCGGGAAGGCGTAGTCGAGGATCCCGGACTGGCCGTCGGTCGACGATGCGGTGACGTCGAAGGAGCCGGCGCCGGCGGGGCGGTAGAAGGCGGTGGTGCCGGTGGTGTGGACGTCGGCGCTCGAGTCGGCGAGCGTTAGGCCCGGGGCAGCGGGTGCGGTGGTGTCGACCTTGACGACGGTCGTGATCGTGGTGGTGTTGCCGACGTTGTCGGTGCCGGTGAGGATGTAGCGGTAGCAGCCGGTGGCGAGGCCGGCCTGGGCCG
>JAWVCW010000034.1:0-5003 GCA_033857955.1 Gaiellaceae bacterium
ATTACCCGAACCTCAAGGTGGTCGAGTACGCGACGAAGTGGGACACTCCGACGGCGGTGAACGATGCCAAGACAGCGCTCAGCCAATACTCCGACCTCAAGGGCATCTACGTCCACTGGAGCGGCCCGGTGCCGGGCATCATCGCCGCCGAGAAGGCGGCCAAGAAGTTCGCGAAGGCCGGCTCGCCGAACCACATCATCCTGTTCAGCAACGACGGGACGCCGCAGGAGCACGGCTGGATCCGCGCGGGCGAGGAGGACGGCACGATCTCCCAGCCGGCCAACCTGTACGCCGGGTTCGCCGTCTTCTACGCGAAGCAGGCGACGGCGAACGGCAAGTATCACGCAGGGATGTCCACCGACCACGGCAGCAAGATCGTGAAGCTGCTCGGGAACCTCGAGGACGCGATCGTCGCGCCCGTCGTTGACAAGAGCAACGTCAACGATCCCGGTCTCTGGGGCAATTACAAGAAAAAGTGACGCCGGACTCCGAATCGGGCAGCGGGCGGGCGGCCGAGGTGCGGCCGCCCGCCGCGGAGGCGGAGGCGATCTGGAAGTCCTTCGGCCGCACGACGGCGCTCCAGGACGTCTCCGTCTCCGTCCAGCCGGGTGAGTGCCATGCGCTCGTCGGTCGCAACGGCGCCGGCAAGTCGACGCTCGTCGGTGTGCTGACCGGATTGCTGAGGCCCGACCGCGGCAGCGTGCGGCTGTACGGCGAGCCTGCTCCCAGCCTCGGCGACCGCGCCGCCTGGCAGGAGCGCGTCGCCTGCGTCTACCAGCGCTCCATGGTGATCCCCTCGCTGAGCGTCGGCGAGAACATCTTCCTGAATCGCAACGAGGGCTCGCTCGTCCACTGGCGCGAGCTGCGCCGGCAGTCCCGGCAATTGCTGTTCGAGTGGGGATTCGACCTCGACGTCGACCAGCCCGTCTCGGAGCTCTCGGTCGAGCAGAAGCAGGTCGTCGAGATCGCGCGGGCGCTTGCGATCGGCGCGCGCTTCCTGATCCTCGACGAGCCGACGGCGTCGCTCGAGTCGCACGCGATCCAGCGGCTCTTCGAGCGCGTCCGCCGGGTCAAGGCCAGCGGTGTCGGGATCCTCTACATCTCGCACCACCTCGAGGAGGTGTACGAGATCTGCGACCGCGCGACCGTCTTCCGCGACGGCAGGCAGGTCGTCTCCGCACCCGTGGCGGAGCTCGATCACGAGCAGCTCGTCGCCGCCATGGTGGGCGGCGCGCTCGCTCGCGCGAGCCGCGGAAAGGCAGCGCCGCCAGGCCCCGTCGACGCGCCCCTGCGACTGAGCGTGCGCGGCCTTTCGGCGCAGACGCCGCTCGGCTCGCTCGAGGACGTGAGTCTCGAGGTGTACGCCGGCGAGTGCGTCGGGCTCTTCGGGCTTCGCGGCTCGGGCACGACGGTGATCGCCGACGCGGTCGCCGGGCTCGTCAAGCCGTCCGCCGGAGAGATCGAGCTCGACGGGAAGCTGCTGCCGCCCGGCAAGGTCGACACCGCGCTGCGGCGCGGCGTCGGCTACGTGCCCGAGGACCGCCACGCGCGCGGCTTTGTGCCGACGCTCGGCGTTTCCGAGAATCTCACGCTCTCCATCTTGGAGCGTGTGTCCCGCTGGGGCATCATCTCGAGCGCGCGGCGGCGCGCCGCCGCCGACCGGATCGCCGGTCGGCTGCAGATCGTCGCGAGCAGCGGCGGCCAGCCCGTCTCGGAGCTGAGCGGCGGGAACCAGCAGAAGGTGGTGGTCGGCCGGGCGCTGGCGGCCGAGCCGTCGCTCCTCGTCGTCGTGAGCCCCACCGTCGGGGTCGACGTCGCCTCGAAGGAAGCGCTGCTCGCCGTCGTCGACCATGCGCGCCAGGACGGGACAGCCGTGCTGCTCGTCTCCGACGACCTCGAGGAGCTGCGGATCTGCACTCGCGTGCTCGTCATCCGCCGCGGCACGATCGTGCGCGAGCTCCGCGAGGCGCCATGGGACAGGCATGAGCTGATTGCGGCGGCGGAAGGGCTGGAGGTGGCGGTATGACCGACGCGGCGACCGAGCACGCGGAGATCGTCCGGCGCTCCCCACGACGCGTCCTGCTCGGGTCGCTGCGCGAGCTCGCCCTGGTGCCGGCGATCGCGGTGCTCTTCGTGGCCGGCATCTTCACGAGTCCCGCGTTCTTCACGACGTCGAACCTGTCGAACACCGCGCAGTTCTCCGCCGCGCTCGGGCTCGTCGTCGTCGCGGAGTCGCTGATCCAGCTGACGGGGAGCTTCGCTCTGTCGCTGCAGTCGATCTATGGCCTGGCGCCGATGATCGGCGCGTGGCTGATCGTTCCGAAGGACGCCCAGGGGCTCGGAACGCACTGGAGCCCCGCCATCGGCATCCTCGTCGTGGTGGGAATCGGCGCGGCCGTCGGCCTCCTCAACGGGTTCATGATCGTGAAGCTCCGATTCAACGCGTTCATCTTCACGCTCGCGATGCTGATCCTGATCGCCGGATTGCAGCAAGGGATCGTCAGCGGCAGGACGATCTACGACATGCCGCCGTCGTTCATCTATCTCGGCTCCGCCTACTGGGCCGGCTTTCCCGTCTCCGCCTGGATGACAGCCGCCGCCTTCCTCGTCGCCGGGCTGTTCCTGCGCTACCACCGCACGGGCCGAGCGATCTATGCGATCGGCGGCAACCTCGAGGCCGCGCGCGCGGCCGGGATCAAGGTAGACCGGATCCGCATCGCGGTCTTCACCGTCGCGGGCATGCTCGCCGGGGTTGCGGGCCTGATGATCGCCGGCCAGGTGGTCGCGGTCACGGCGAACCAGGGCAACAACCTGATCTTCACCGTCTTCGCGGCGGCCGTGATCGGCGGCATCGAGCTCGAGGGCGGCCGCGGGCGAATGATCGGGGCATTCACGGGTGTCGTGCTGCTCGGACTCGTCAACAACGTCCTCGTGCTCCGGAACACGTCGACGTTCTGGATCGACGCGGCGAACGGGGCGATCATCCTCATCGCGCTCGGGCTCGCGCGTGTGATCGGCACCGTCCGGACGTAGCCGCCGTGGCGAAGCGCTTTCCTACAGCCGGGACCACATTCAAATGTCCACTCGGAACTCGAGGGCACCTCGACCGGCTCGAATCCCGCTGGAAGGCGAGGGCTTCTTCATCACTCCGATAGGAGAGGAAGGATCGGAGCAACGCCGCCGCGCGCACGCCGCGTTCCCTCGGTCGAAGAAGTGATTCCGGGTCGCTCCGGCGGGCGGTTACCGCCGAAGTGCGCGATCCTGTGGCCCGTGTACATCCTCCGCGCCAGGCTCGTGCCACGGTGATCGCCGCGGCCGTTGCCGCCGTCGCGCTGACCCGCGGCCCCGTGGCCGAGAGCGTGACCCGGCGCAGCGCCATCATCTCGTTTCGCACGGCGGCCCGGGAACACTCCTTCGTGACCCTGCAGAACGGCGCCCGCATCGACGCCGGCACTGGGGTCGACCACGTCGCCAGGCTGACCCGCCTGACGCCGGGGAAGCACTACACCTACACCGTCGCGGCGGACTCCGGCGTGCTCGCCGAGGGTAGGTTCCGGGCCGCGCCGGTCCGCACCGCCAGGTTCACCTTCGCGGTCGTGGGCGACTTCGGCAGCGGGACCAGGAACGAGACGGCGGTCGCCTCGGTGATCGAGTCCTGGCACCCGGACTTCGTGCTCACAGTCGGCGACAACGCCTACCCGCTGGGCTCGCCGGGGCTGCTCGATCGGGACATCTTCCGCCCGTACGCAGCAGTCATGCGCGAGTCGGCCTGGTTCCCGGCGCTCGGCAACCACGACGTCAAGGCAAACGGCGGGAAGCCCGAGCTCGAGGCGTTCCACTCGCTCGGCAACGAGCGCTGGTACCGCTTCACGTGGGGGAATACCGCTGTGGTGGTGCTGGACTCCGATGTCTCGGTCGGCCCCGGCTCGCCGCAGCTGCGCTTCGCCCGCAGCTCCCTGGCGCCGGCCTCCTGCTTCCGCTTCGCCGCCTGGCACCACCCGCCCTGGGAGCCCCCGGCCAACCGCATCGCGCCCGGCCTTCGCCGCAACATCGTGCCGCTGGTGGAGAAGGACGGCGTACAGGTGGTGTTCGACGGCCACCTGCATGCCTACTCCCGAAGCCGCCCGCGCCATGGGGTGCTGTACGTGACCGTGGGCACGGGAGGGGCCGAGCTGAAGTACGACGCCGGCGACCTGACGATCCCGTCCGCACGCGTCGTCCAAGGTCACTTCGGCGCGCTGCGGGTGGACATCGCCGGTCGTGCGGCGCGCTTCCGCTACCAGACGGTCGACGGGAAGGTGCGCGACGACTTCCGCCTGAGCTGCTCCTCGCGAGGCGGACGGACTCCTTCCGGCCGTTGACGCCGTCCGACGCCCGATGCTCTTCCTCACCCGTGAAAAGCCGAGCAGTCGATCCCGTCGGCTGTCGGGAACGTCATGTGGTGGAGATCGTCGAGTGACCCCTCGCCTCCTCGGCATGCACGTGCTTCGACGGTCCTGGAGAGGGTGCGACTCTCCGAGCGGCGGGCCGACCACTTCCATCCCGAGCTCTTTCGCGAGCGTGCGGAACGCGGCGCGTTTGTCTGCATCGTCGTCGATCTCAGCGAAGCGATCGAAGAGCCGCTCGAGCCCGGCCGGCGTCGTGATCGCAAGGAAGCGCGCGGGCGTGTCACCGACGTTTTGCCAGGCGTGAGCCACGTCCCGAGGGGATGAATACCAACGTACCGGGCGGGGCGTCCTCGATCACGTTGTCGGCCTTTATGCGACCAGCGCAAACTGCGCACATCGTGCGCCAATCCTCTCTTCGTCAAGCGCCGAAATCGGGAGCGGGTTTCTCGTGCTCGGCGTGCGCGGAGCTTCGGGTTGTGGAGGTATTCGGCAGGTATTCGGCGCCGGTGTCGTCGGGAGCGGTGTCCTCGCAGAGGTGGGGGTTGGCATCGAACCTCATCGCTTTTTTGGCGTCGTCGTAGGCGGGCCATCCGGGATCTCCGCGGGTTGCGAAGT
>JAWVCW010000035.1:0-44653 GCA_033857955.1 Gaiellaceae bacterium
GCTGCGCCTCCCGGCCGGCGGAGCCGGCCTCCGGCGCAGCCTCGCGCCGCTCGCGGCGCTCCAGCCGGCGGCCCGTACCTCCGTACTGTTCCACCGGCCTACGCACCGCAAGCGGCGCGCCAGGAACCGCGCGCCAGCCGCCGGAACCGGCGACTGAGGCGAAGCTAGAGGTAGGTCATGAGCTTCGCGCCGTGACCGCAGTCGCGGTGCTTGACGCCGCACCTGCGGCAGTCCCAGTGCTCCCAGACGATCCACTTGAGGTGCTGGAACTCGAGCGCGATCAGCGCGATGCACCAGAGCAGGATTTGTCCGTCGCCCATCTCCCAATGTTGTCGGTTGCAGCAGGCTCAGAGCAATGGGCCGTGCGGCGGGTTCTCGGGGCCGCAGGTCCTAGTGCCGCTAGTCGAGATGCTCGTATGCCGGTAGCGTGAGGAACTCGACGAACTCGTCACCGAGCGCCACCTGCTCGAAGAGCCCACGCGCCTCGTCGTAGCCGTCGCCGAGCTTCCCGACCTCCTCGTCGATCGCCCGCTCCACGTCGGCGCGCTCGACCTTCCCGTGCCGCAGCCACTGCCAGACCTGAGAGCGCGAGATCTCGGAGGTCGCGGCGTCCTCCATCAGGTTGAAGATCGCGACGGCGCCCGAGCCGCGGAGCCACGCCGCGAGGTACTGGATTCCGACGGAGACGTTGTTGTGCAGGCCCTCCTTCGTGATCTCACCAGGTGTCGAGTCGACATCGAGCAGCTCGGCAGCCGTCGAGGCGACGTCGTCACGCTGCCGCTCGACCTGATTCGGGCGGTCACCGAGCACCCGGTCGAAGATCTCCATCGCGACGGGGACGAGATCCGGATGGGCGACCCATGTTCCGTCGAAGCCCTGGCCGGCCTCGCGCTCCTTGTCCTCGCGCACCTTCGACAGTGCCGCCGCGTTCACCTCCGCGTCGCGCCGCGAGGGGATGAACGCCGCCATGCCGCCCATCGCGTGCGCGCCGCGCGCGTGGCAGGTCTTCACGAGCAGCTCCGTGTACGCGAACATGAACGGCACCGCCATCGTCACCGCGGAGCGGTCGGGGAGCACGAACTCGCGCCGGTGGCCGAGCTTCTTGATCACACTGAAGATGTAGTCCCAGCGACCTGCGTTGAGACCGGCGGAGTGCTCGCGCAGCTCGTAGAGGATCTCGTCCATCTCGAAGGCGGCGAGGATCGTCTCGATCAGGACGGTCGCCTTGATCGTGCCGCGCGGCACGCCGAGCTCGTCTTGCGCCCAGACGAAGACGTCATTCCAAAGCCGCGCCTCCAGGTGCGATTCGAGCTTCGGCAGGTAGAAGAAGCGGCCGCCGCGGTGGTGGTTGCGGAAGAAGTAGAGGCCGAAGTCGAAGAGGCTCGCCGAGATCGGCGCGCCGTCGACCTCGAAGTGCCGCTCCTCGAGGTGCCAGCCGCGGGGCCGCACGAGGAGCGTCGCGATCTCGTCGTTCAGCGCGTACTGCTTCTCGCCTGTATCGAGGGAGATTGTCCGCTCGAGCGCGTCGGTGAGGTTCACCTGGCCCTCGATGCAGTTCTCCCAGGTCGGCGAGTTCGAGTCCTCGAAGTCGGCCATGAACATCCTCGCGCCCGAGTTGAGCGCGTTGATCACCATCTTCCGGTCGACCGGGCCCGTGATCTCGACGCGGCGGTCCTGGAGCTCCGCCGGCACAGGGTCGACGCCCCAGTCGCTTTCGCGGACGCTCTTCGTCTCGGGCAGGAAGTCGGGCAGCTCGCCTTCTCGCAGCCGCTGCGCACGGGCGTGCCGCGCCGCGAGCAGCTCGCGACGCCGCGGGCCGAACTCCCGCTCGAGGCCCGTGAGGAAGGCGACAGCTTCGGGCGTGAGAACGTCGGAGGTGTCCATCGCACGAGCTTAGACGCCCGGGGTTCAAAGGCGACACGCAACTGAGTACCCTGGAGCCGTGCGCGGGCTACGACCGTTCGTCGCGATCGCCGTAGCCGCCGTGCTGGGAGTCCTCGTGCACGTCCCGGGTGCGTCGCCGTCCACGAGCGGCCTTACGGGCACGACCGAGATGACCGGCGTCCGCTTGAGAGACGTCGCCGGGCAGGCTGGGCTGAACTTCCGCCAGGGCGCGTTCCGCTTCGGGGTGTCCGCGGACCCGGTGTCGATGATGGGCGGCGGGCTGTGCTGGCTCGACTACGACCGCGACGGCTGGCTCGACCTCTTCGTCGTGAATTCGTACTCGGAGCGGGACACAGAGCGCTACGAACAGAAGGGCGGCTTGCCCCACAGCGCCCTCTTCCACAACGTCAAGGGAAGGTTCGTCGATGTCAGCCGCCGCGCGGGCGCCGGCCTCGCCGTTCGCGGCACCGGGTGCGTCGCGGCCGACCTCGACCAGGACGGACACACGGATCTCTACGTCACGACTGCCCTGAGAAGCGCCCTGCTCTGGAACAACGGCAACGGCACATTCACCGAGGGTGCGGCGGGTGCGGGCGTCGACGCCTCGGGCTGGCGCACGTCGGCCGCGGCCGGAGACGTGAACGGGGACGGCCGGCCCGATCTCTTCGTCGGCGGCTACACGGATCTGAACGCTCCGATTCCAGGCTCCGACGCCGGGTTCCCACAGAGCCACGCAGGCGTCCGCGACCTTCTCTACCTCAACCAGGGCCGTGGCAAGGGGCGCCATGCCCAGTTCCGCGAGGTCGGACGCCAGGCGGGGCTCGAGACGGCGCGGTTCGACCACACGCTCGGGGCCGTCTTCTCCGATCTCGACCGCGATGGTCGTCTGGACCTGTATGTCGCCAACGACGAAGACCCGAACCGCCTGTACGAGAACGTCAACTGGCCGGGCGGCGTCAGGACCGATCCGGCGGGCCTCGGTTTCCGCTTCGAGGAGCGTGCCGGCAGCGCCGGTGCTGCAGACCCGAACGCCGGCATGGGGATCGCGGCCGGAGACGCCAACGGCGACGGGCTCCCGGACCTCTTCGTCAGCAACTCCCGGGGTCAGAAGCACGTCGTCCTGACGGGCCTGCCGCCGGGGAAGAACGGCTCGACGTTCGCCGACGGGCGGGCCGGCTTTGCCGCCGCCTTCGGCAAGTCGTTCACCGGCTGGGGCGCGTCGTGGGCCGACCTCGACCTCGACGGTGATCCGGACCTGGTGCTCGCCAACGGGGCCATCCCCGTCACGCACCTCGCGCGGAACGCCCAGCCGATCCAGGTGCTCGAGAACCGGTCGGCGGGGCAATTCGCCGACGCGAGCGGAGTCGTCGGCGTCGCAGGGCTGCCCCGGGTCGTCGGCCGGGGACTTGCCGTCGCGGACTACGACAACGACGGCAGGCTCGACATCGCGATCAACTCGGTCGGCGGCCGGCTCCTCCTGCTGAAGAGCACGGCCCCGGCCGGCAACTGGCTCGAGGTCGCGACCGGCGCCTTCCAGCCGGGGGCGCAGGTGACCGTGGTGCTGCCCGACGGCCGCCGGCTCGTCCGCGAGGTGCAGGCCGGCGGCAGCTACCTCTCGTCGGAGGATCCCCGCGTCCACTTCGGCCTCGGGCAGGCGACGAGCGTGAGCGAGTTGATCGTCCGCTTCCCGAGCGGCCGCGAGACGCGTCTCGTCGGGGTCCCGGCCAACCGCCTGGTGACGGTGCGCGAGGAGCCCTGGCGGCTCAGGGGCTGCGTGCCGGCCCTCCCGGAACGCTCGGTCGCGCGCGTCTGGGACGAGGCGATCCTCGATGCGATCCGGCGCGACGTGCCGGCGCCGACCACGCACGCTCGCAATCTCTTCCACCTGTCGGCTGCGATGTGGGACGCCTGGGCGGCCTACGACCGCACCGCCGACGGCTACTTCGTGCGGGAGAAGCACCGGGCGCCCGATGTGCAGGCAGCCCGGGAGGCAGCGATCAGCTACGCCGCGTACCGGGTCCTCCTCTGGCGCTACGCCCAGGGCGCCGGGCTACAGACGACGTTCGATGCGCTGACGGCGACGATGACCTCGCTCTGCTTCAGCCCCGGGTTCACGAGCGGGCAGGGAGACTCTCCCGCCGCGCTCGGGAACCGCATCGCGGCGGCCGTGATCAAGGCAGGGCTCAGCGACGGCTCGCTCGAGGCACAGCACTATGCCGACCCGAGCTACCGGCCGGTGAACGCGCCCCTGGTCGTGGCGAGCCCCGGTGCGACGATGCACGATCCGACCTTCTGGCAGCCGCTCGCGCTCGAGCAGATCATCTCCCAGAACGGGATCGCGGTCCCGGGAAGGGTGCAGACGTTCATCGGCGCCCAGTGGGGGCACGTGCGCGGCTTCGCGCTGCCGGCCTCCAAGCGTGGCCTGCCGATCGACCCCGGCAAGCCGCCGTTCGGCACAGCGGAGACCGACACCTACAAGCAGCAGGCGGTCGAGGTGATCCGTGCGAGCAGCGACCTCGACGCGAACGACGGGACGACGATCGACATCGGGCCGGGTTCGCGCGGCGACAATCCGCTCGGCACGAACGGCGGCAACGGGTATGAGCTCAATCCCGTGACGGGCATGCCATACGCGCCGAACGTCGTCCGGCGGGCGGACTTCGCGCGCATCGTGACCGAGTTCTGGGCGGACGGGCCCAGCTCCGAGACGCCGCCCGGGCACTGGAACGTGCTCGCGAACACCGTCTCCGACTCGCCGCAGCTCCAGTCGCGCATCGGCGCGGGAGCAGCGAACCGGCTGAAATGGGATGTCCGCCTCTACTTCGCCCTCAACGGGGCGGTGCACGACGCGGCGATCGCCGCGTGGGGGATCAAGCGCGAGTACAACGCCGTCCGTCCGATCTCGATGATCCGCTACCTGGCCGGCCGCGGCCAGTCGACCGACCCGGCCGGCCCCTCCTACGACCGGGAAGGACTGCCGCTCGTCCCCGGCCTGATCGAGGTCGTCACGGCAGCCTCGAGCATGCCGGGGCAGCGGCACGCCTCACTGGCGGGGCACGTCAGCGAGATCGCGGTGCGCTCCTGGAGCGGCAAGGCCGGCGTCGGCTGGGAGCTGGGTGTGAACTGGTCGACCTACCAGCGCCCGACGTTCGTCACGCCTGCATTTCCCGGCTTCGTCTCGGGGCACAGCACCTTCAGCCACGCGGCTGCCGAGGTCCTGACGGGTATCACCGGCAGCGCGTACTTCCCGGGCGGCCTGTTCGAACAGACCTTCAACCAGGGATACCTCAAGCTCGAGCAGGGGCCGACCGCTCCCCTGACGCTTCAGGCGGCCACCTACTACGACGCCGCCGACCAGGCCGGCATCTCGCGCATCTACGGCGGCATCCACGTCACGGCGGACGACTTCACAGGCCGCCGGGTCGGTTCGACGGTCGGCAAGGCTGCGTGGACGCTCGCCCAGCGCTACTTCGCCGGCTCCGCACGCCGCTGAGCCATCGCTCGGCGGGCGCTGGCTCGCGGGGCGAGAAAGCGGTTAAATGGACAGTCAGATGATCGAGTTCCATCTGGATCCGCGTTCGGGCGTCGCGCCGTACCTCCAGATCGTGCAGCAGGTCAAGGAGGCGCTACGGCTCGGCCTGCTCGATGTCGGCGACCAGCTGCCGACGGTCCGTGAGGTTGTCGCAGACCTGGCGATCAATCCGAACACCGTTGCGAAGGGCTATCGGGAGCTCGAGGCGAGCGGGCTCGTCGAGGCACGGCCCGGGCGAGGCACGTTCATCACGAGCACACTCGCGGCCCCCTCCCTGAAGCACCATGAGGCGCTCCGCCACGAGCTCGAGAGCTGGCTCGAGGCGGCTGACCGGGCGGGGCTCGACGAGGAGAGCATCCGCGCGGTGATCTCGACGACGCTGCGGGAGGCGTTCGTACGCCGAGTGGCATGACGTCCCCGCTCGTGACGCACGGAGTGGGGAAGCGCTATCGGCGACGCTGGGCGCTGCGCGACTGCACATTGACGGTCCCTGAGCGGGCGATCGTCGGCCTGGCAGGGCCCAATGGGGCGGGCAAGTCGACGCTCCTCGGCCTGACGGTCGGATTGTTCGCGCCGACCGAGGGCCGGATCGACGTGCTGGGGCGCGATCCGCGGCGCCAGCCGGAGGTGCTCGCCGATGTCGGGTATGTCGCCCGGGACGCGCCCCTGTACCGCTCGTTCACGGTGCGCGACACGATCGAGTTCGCGCGCGCGACGAACCCAGGCTGGGACGAGACGATCGCCGGCGAGTTCCTCACGCGTCTGTCTGCAGACGACCGCGTCTCGACGCTTTCTGCGGGCGGACGGGCCCGCCTCGCGCTCGCAGTGGCGCTCGGGAAGCGGCCGGCCCTGTTGCTCCTCGACGAGCCGTTCGCGCGGCTCGACCCGCTCGCGGCACGTGAGTTTCTCCAGCTGCTGATGGACGGCGTCTCGGAGCTCGAGGCCACAGTCGTGATCGCCTCGCACGTGATCGCCGACATCGAGCGCGTCTCCGACCACATCGTCCTCCTGAGCGAGGGACATGTCCGGCTCGAGGGCAGCGTCGAGGAGCTGGTCTCGTCGCATCGCCTGCTGACCGGCGCGGCCCGGCCGCTCGGCAGGATCCCCGGCGTCCAGGAGATCGTCCGGGAGCGGCACAGCGGCCGCCAGATGACGCTGCTCGCACGGCTCAACGGCCGCGTCGTCGACACCTCGTGGTCGGTCGACGAGATCGGGCTCGAGGACCTGCTGCTCGCCTACATGGCGCCCGAGCGCCTGCCCGGCCCGACGGCACCGGAGAAGGGGCGGCTGCGATGGCATGGGTGACGTGGCGGCAACATCGCCACCAGTTGCTCATCGGCCTCGCGTTGATCGTCGGTCTCGCTCTCGCCGCACTCGTCACCGGGCTGCCGATGCGGACGGCCTACCAGCGGGAAGCGCTTTCCTCCTGCTTGCCGCCGACCGCGCGCTCCGGCTGCGACATCATCGTGCGCCACTTCCAGAGTGAGTTCGGAAGCCGCGTCGACATCGCGCGCTACCTCATCCTTCTGCCGGCGCTCGTGGGGATGTTCGTCGGCGCTCCGCTCCTTGCTCGGGAGCTGGAGCACGGCACGCATCGGTTTGCGTGGACACAAGCCGTGACCCGGCGGCGGTGGCTGCTTTCGAAGACGTTGCTGCTCGCGCTGGCGGTCACGCTGAGCGCGCTGGTCCTGAGCGCGATCGTGACGTGGTGGCGGCAGCCGTTCGACGGTCTCGAGGGCCGCATGAGCCCGAGCGGCTTCGAGATCCAGGGCTTGGTCGTGCCTGCCTACGCCGTGTTCGCTCTCGCTCTCGGCGTGCTCGCCGGTGCCGCGCTTCGGCGCAGCCTTGCGGCGATGTCGCTGACTCTGGCTGCGTTCGTCGCCGTTCGGCTCGCAGTGGCCAAGCTCCTACGGCCGCGCTACGAGTCGCCAGAGCACGAGACGATGGCAGGGCTGGTCCCCGGCGCCCACGCCCGTGACTGGGTACTGAGCAACTCGCTCGTCGATGCAGTGGGCCGCCATATCTCCGCGACCCGCGAGGACCTGGCCATCCTGCACGCCCAGCAGGCGCGCATCGACCCGCAGGAGTACCTGCTCTCGCTCGGCTGGCGCCGCGCTCTCTCCTTTCATCCTGCCGATCAGTTCTGGACATTCCAGGCGATCGAAGCGGGGATCTTCTTCGTGTTCGCGGCGGCACTCCTCGTCGCGACGGTGTGGCTCCTGCAGCGATCGCCATCGTGAAGCCCGCCGGGGACATCTCGGGGCCGCTCGACCGGGCGCAGCTGCTCAGGTCGCTTGGGGTCACGGCCGCAGCGTTCGGCATCCCCGCAGCCGCCGAGGCTGCGGGCCCCCAGGGAGCCGGCTTCGTGGAGCCCCATCCGCGCTGGCGCTTCGTCCTCGTCAACCATGCGACGACGAACCCGTTCTTCGTTCCGACCCGCTACGGGATCCAGGACGCGTGCAAGCACTACGGCACGACCTACGAGTGGACGGGCTCGACGCGCAGCGACGTCGGCGAGATGGTCAGGGCGATGCGACGGGCGATCGACGACCGCGCGGACGGCATCGCGGTGTCGGTGATCGACCGGAGAGCTTTCAACAAGCCGACGGCAGAGGCTCTGCGCCGCGGCATCCCCGTCGTCTCGTACAACGCCGACGGTGGGCTGGGCAACAAGCGGCTCGCGTACGTCGGCCAGGACCTCTACCAGTCCGGCTTGAAGTTCGGCGCCCGTATCGTCGAGCTCGTCCGCGACGGCGACGTCTTCCTCTTCATCGCAACCCCGGGGCAGCTCAACATTCAGCCTCGCGTCGACGGCGCCCTCGACGCGATCAAGGATTCCGGCAAGCCGATCCGCGTGACCGTCGTCGCGACGGGTCCCGACGTGGCCGAGGAGCGAGCTCGGATCGAGGCGACGTATCTGAAAGACAGGAACCTGCGCGGCATGTTCGCCGTCGACGGCGGCTCGACTCAGGGCGTCGCCGACGTGATGCGCAAGCACCGCCTGCGGAGGCGGGGTGTTCGCGCCGGCGGCTACGACCTGCTGCCGAGAACCCTGCGCTCGATCGCGGACGGCCATCTGGACTTCACGATCGACCAGCAGCCGTACCTCCAGGGCTTCCTGCCGATTTTCCAGCTGTTCATGGTGAAGTACACCGCCGGGCTCGTCGCGCCGTCGGATACGAACACCGGTCTGCTGTTCGTCACCCGCAGCAATGTGCGGCCGTACCTCACCACGACGACGCGCTACGAGGGCAGCTCCGCCCTCGCCGAGTACCCGGTCACCTGACGAGCCCGGCGTGGGATCCGGCCAGCTCCGCATTGAACTAAATCCCTAGAGGAGTAGTATTACGGCGATCCGGCTCGGGTGGACGACGAGCTCGGACCGTAGCGCGGAGTGGTGTTCAGGACACGTCCGACAGGTTGACGGGAGTCGAGAACAGGTCTAGTTTTGTGGCGCCCGCGACGGTCGCCGTGGAGCGGTGCGGCACGTGTACGGCGAAGGAGGTGACCCTCGCGGACGAGATCGCAGGGCAGCAGGGTTCGACCGCGTGGAGGCGGAAACTTGTCGTCTCCACCTGCAGACCACCAACCGGGTCCTATCCGAACGAAGATGGAGGGAAGATTGTGAAGAAAGTCATCGTTGCTCTTGTGATCGGGGCTCTGACCGTGAGCGTCTCCGTCACCTCGGCTATTGCGAAGCCGACCAAGAAGACGGCAAGCGCCGACATCTGCGTCCTGCTGCCGGATCCGAAGTCGTCGGTTCGCTGGGAGACGCAGGACCGGCCAGGGTTCGTGGCGGCGTTCAAGAAGGCGAAGGTCTCGTACGTGATCACCAACGCCAACGGCGACCCCCAGAAGCAGAAGACGCAGGCCGACCAGTGTCTCGCGAATGGTGCGAAGGTCGTCATCCTGATCTCGCTCGACAAGGGCTCCTCGATCGCGATCGAGGCCGCGGCCAAGTCGCGGGGTGCGAAGGTGATCGAGTACGACCGTCAGGTGATCGGCGGCAGCGCCGCGATCTACATCTCGTGGGACGGCAGAGCCGTCGGCGTCCTCCAGGGCAAGGGCGTCGTTGCCGGCCTGAAGGCGAACGGGATGTACTCGAAGAAGCCGGTCGTCGCCGAGTTGAACGGTGGCCAGACCGACAACAACTCGTTTCTGTTCAAGGGCGGCTACGACTCGGTCCTCAACCCCATGTACAAGAACGGCACGTTCAAGAAGGGACCGGATCAGTTCACGCCGGGCTGGGACAACCAGAAGGCGGGAACGATCTTCGAGCAGATGCTCGTCAAGACGAGCAACAAGATCGACGCGGTCGCCGCGGCCAACGACGGCCTCGCGAACGCGGTCATCGTCGCTCTGAAGGCGCACAAGCTGAAGCCGATCCCGCTCAGCGGCCAGGATGCCACCTCGCAGGGCGTTCAGAACATCATCTCGGGCTGGCAGACGATGACGGTCTGGAAGGACCAGCGGGCAGGCGCGGGCATCACGGCCACCGCGGCGGTCGCGCTGTTGAAGGGCCAGAAGCCCAAGCAGACCGGCACGGTGAAGAACGGCAGCAAGACGCTGCCCGCCTACATCATCGCCCCCGTGTCGATCACGAAGGCGAACTACAAGCAGCTCTTCAACGGATACCTGAAGCGGAGTCAAGTCTGCGTCGGGACGTACGCGAAGTTCTGCAAGTAGGACCGATCGGTGGGGGCCGTCGTAGGACGGCCCCCACCTCTATCCCCCGCGATGACGTCCGCACCAGTATCGACGCCCCTACTCGAGCTCCACGGGCTCTCGAAGAGCTTCGGCTCGGTGCAGGCGCTCTCCGAAGTCGACTTTGAGGTCCGGCCCGGTGAGGTGATGGCGCTCGTCGGCGACAACGGCGCCGGCAAGTCGACGTTGATCAAATGCGTTGCCGGGATCCACGCAGCGGACGACGGCGAGATCCGGTTCGACGGTGAAGTGGTTCAAATCCACGGGCCGAAAGATGCGGCCAAGCTCGGGATCGAGATCGTGTACCAGGATCTCGCGCTCTGCGACAACCTCGACGTCGTCCAGAACATGTACCTCGGCCGCGAGGCCCACGACGTGCTGCAGCGGCTCAAGGAGCCCGTGATGGAGGCCAAGACGGCCGAGACGATGAAGAGCCTCGCGGTCACGACGATCCGCTCCATCCGCCAGCCGGTGGCCACGCTCTCCGGCGGCCAGCGGCAGTCGGTCGCCGTCGCCCGCGCAGTGATGTGGAACTCGCGCCTCGTGATCCTCGACGAGCCGACCGCCGCGCTCGGCGTCGCGCAGACGCAGCAGGTGCTCGAGCTTGTCGACCGTCTGGCCGACCAGGGCCTGGCGGTCGTCCTCATCTCGCACAACCTGCACGACATCTTCGAGGTCGCGGACAGGATCACCGTCCTCCGTCTCGGCCGCACGATCGCCGTCTACGAGCGTGAGCAGACGTCCCAGCAGGAGGTCGTCCAGGCGATCACGGCCGGCGTTCCGACGAAGGTGTCCGGTATTCCGTCGACGGCGCCGGAGTCTGCGTGAGCGTCGCTCGCCTTCGCCTCGCTCCCGTGGGGGAAACCATGTTCCCCCCACGAACGCCCTGCTTCTCTTCTGTGGGGGAACTTCCAAGTTCCCCCACACCCCCTAAGGCTCACGGAACAGAGGTCGCCCCGTGAGCACCGGCCCGACGGCCGCCGCCCCCGAGGTCGTGCCGCAGAGCTTCTTCGGACGGATTCTCGACAACGTCCGCGCGGGGAATCTCGGCAGCTGGCCGGTTCTGATCGGGCTGTGCATCATCGTCGTCTTCTTCTCGTTCAAGGCGAACAACTTCCTCAGCCCGGGCAACTTCAGCAACATCATCACGCAGATGGCCGGCGTGACGCTGCTGGCCTACGGCGTCGTCTTCGTCCTGCTGATCGGCGAGATCGACCTCTCGATCAGCTACATCAGCGGCATCGCGGGCGTCATCGTCGCCCAGATGACGGTGCCCGAGTCCGGGCACCAGGTCCCGGGTCTCGTGGCCATCGCACTCGCTGTCGCCGCGTGTGCGGCGATCGGTGCGTTCCAGGGCTCGTTCGTCGCCTTCATCGGCGTGCCAGCATTCGTGGTCACCCTCGCGGGCTACCAGATCTGGCAGGGAGTGATCCAGAAGTCGATCGAGAAAGAGGGCGTCATCGTCATCCAGGACGAGACGGTCAACAACACCGCCAACTACTTCTTCTCGAACAAGGCCGGCTGGATCATCGCTGCTCTCGTGTGCACGGTGTACGCGGCCAGCGTTCTGAACGGCGTGCTCTCCCACCGCCGGCACGGCGTCCCCGTGCGGGATCCGCTGTTCATCGCCGTCAAGCTCGTAGCCGTGATCGCCGTCGCAGTCGTGACGGTGATCATCTGCAACAAGGACCGCGGCGTCCCGTTCGTCCTGCTCCTGATGGTTGCGGCTCTGCTCGTCTGGACGTTCGTCGCCAAGCGCACGACCTTCGGCCGGCACGTCTACGCCGTCGGCGGCAACGCCGAGGCGGCGCGCCGCGCAGGCATCAACGTCGCGCGGGTCCGGATCATCGTCTTCATGATCTCGGGCGCGATGGCGGGCCTCGGCGGCGTCGTCCTCGCGGCGCGCCTCAACAGCGTCGACCTGAACGCCGGCGGTGGGACGCTCCTGATCGACGCGATCGCGGCGGCGGTCATCGGCGGCACGAGCCTCTTCGGCGGTCGTGGCGAGGTCCGGGACGCTCTCTTCGGCGCGCTCGTGATCGCGACGATCGCAAACGGCCTCAACACGCTCAACCTCACCCAGGGCGTGATCTTCATCACGACCGGCGGCATCCTGCTCTTCGCCGTCACCCTGGACACGGTGCTGCGGCGCCGTCAGCGCGCAGCCGGCCGCTGACAATCGCCAAGTAACAGTCTGTTACTTGGCGAGAACGCCGTGTGACGCGGCTCGCCGCCGCCTTGTAACAGTCTGTTACTAGGCGCGGTATGAGATGGCGACACGGCTGCCGGTCTCGCCCGAGCGGACGATCGCGTCGCAGACCTCCGCGGCGCGGTAGCCGTCCTCGAACGTCGCGCCGTACGGAGCGACGTCGGTGTCCTCGGCGATCGCGCGCAGCAGGTGCAGCAGCTCGTGCGTGAACGTGTCGCCCCACCCGATGATGTGTCCGGGCGGCCACCAGAGGTCCCAGAAGGGATGGTCGGTCTCGGAGACGAGGACCGTCTTGAAGCCCCGGGCCCGGTCGCCGTCGGCCCGGAAGACCTGCAGCTCGTTCAGCCGCTCCATGTCGAACGCGACCGAGCCCTTCGAGCCGTTGACCTCCCACTGGAACGCGTTGCGCCGCCCGAGCGCGAGCCTCGTCGCCTCGATCGTCCCGATCGGACCGCTCTCGAACTCGACGGCGGCCTCGAGCGCGTCGTCGACCTTCCGGCCAGGCAGAAAGGTGTGGACGAATCCAGCGACGGTCGAGATCTCGCCGACGAGAAATCGCGCGAGGTCGACGACGTGCGTGCCGAGGTCGCCGAGTGCGCCCGAGCCCGCCTCGTCGGGCTGGAAGCGCCAGGTGTCGAGGGTCGGATCGTCGCCCCAGTCCTGGAGGTAGCGGCCGCGAAAGTGCCGGATCTCGCCGAGCTCGCCGGCCTCGATCATCTCCCGCGCCAGCCGCACGGCCGGCACGAAGCGGTAGTTGAAGCCGCACAGGTGTTTGACGCCGGTTGCTTCCACGCGCTGCCAGATCTCGTAGCTCTCGTCGGCATCGCGGCCGAGCGGCTTCTCGCAGAGGACGTGCTTGCCCGCCTTCGCGGCGGCGATCGTCGGCTCGGCATGAAGCGAGTTGGGGCCGCCGTTGTCGAACAGGCCGATCGCGGGGTCGGCCACGATGTCCTGCCAGTCGGTCGTCCACCGCTCGTAGCCGTAGAGGGCCGCCGCCGCGGCAACCGCGTCCTCGTTGCGGCCGGCGACCGCCACGAGTCGGGGCCGGAGGGGAGAGTCGAGCCTGTGGATCTCCCGAAACGCGCGCGAGTGCGCCTTCCCCATGAAGGCGTAGCCGAGCATGCCGATGCCGATTTCGTTCGTCATGTACGAGTCGCGTAGTGTGTCACGGTGAAGCTCGAGCAGGCGCTTGTGATCGTGCAAACCGTGATCGGCGAGGCCGGTGGCCCGGTCTCGGTGTTCGTCGCCGAGGAGCACGGTGAGCTGGTCGCCGCCGCGACGATGGACGGTGCGGCTCCCGACACGCGTCTGAACGCGCAGCGGAAGGCCTACACCGCGGCGCGAAGCGACGCGCGCTCGACCGGCGACCTGGCAGAGAAGGTCCAGAGCAAGCCCGGCGAGCTTGCGAGCTTCGACCCGTTCTTCACGTTCTTCAAGGGGGGCGTCGCCGCGTTCGACGGCGAGGAGCGGGTCGGTGCAGTCGGCGTGAGCGGTCTCGCGGGCGCGGAGGACGACTCGCTGGCGCGCCGGGCGCTCGCGCAGGCTGGTCTCGGGGACGGTTCCAGGTGAGACTCGGGCTCCTCTCGACAGCGCGCATCAACGACGCCATCCTCAAGGGCGCGCAGGGCACCGATCGCGTCGAGGTGGTCGCGGTCGGGAGCCGGGATAGCGCGAAGGCCCAGGCGTACGCCTCGGAGCACGGTCTCGAGCGCGCCCACGGGAGCTACGAAGCGCTGCTCGAGAATCCGGAGATCGACGCGGTCTACATTTCGCTGCCCAACAGCCTCCACCACTCCTGGACGATGCACGCGCTCGCCGCCGGGAAGCACGTCCTCTGCGAGAAGCCCTACTCGAGGCGGCCGGCGGAGGTCGAGGAAGCCTTCGACGCGGCTGACGCGGCGGGATTGGTGCTGGCCGAGGCGTTCATGTACCGGCACAACCCGCAGACGGCTGTGGCACGCGAGCTCGTGGAGACGGGCCGGATCGGCCGGCTCCGCGCGATCAACGCGACGTTCAGCTTCCCCCTGGCCGACCAGGCCAACGTCCGGCTGATCTCGGATCTCGACGGCGGTGCGCTGATGGACGTGGGCTGCTACTGCATCAGCGGGTCGCGGCTCCTGGCCGGCGAGCCGGAGCGTGTCCTCGGAGAGCAGGCGGTCTCGGAGTCCGGCGTCGACGTGGCCTTCCACGGAACCCTGCGCTTTCCCAACGAGGTGATTGCGCAGTTCCACGCCTCGTTCGTGGCACCCAACCGGCAGCGGCTCGAAGCCATTGGCGAGGACGGGATGCTGGTGCTCGAGACGCCGTTTCGGGTGGACGAGCCCGGGGTCACGCTGCGCCGCAGCGACGGTGACGTCGCGATCGACGTGCCGCTCAAGGACTCGTACACCCTCGAGCTCGAGGACTTCGCGGCCGCGGTCGCCGGCGAGCGGAAGCCGTTGCTCGGGCGCGCGGACGCGCTCGCCCAGGCGCGGACGATCGATGCGCTCTACCGTTCGGCCGAGTCCGGCGAGGCCGTCACGCTCTGACGCTCAGCGGTTCGCGGGCGCCGGCACCGTCTCGGCTGACGCGATCGACGAAACGGTCTCGAGCGCGTACGCCACTGCCGCCTCGACCGCGAGGTCGGCGCCTTCTGCCCAGGCGGCTTCGAAGTGTTCTGCACCGAGGCTCGTGCGGACCTGCCCGACGGACGCGTCATGGCTTGCCAACTCTGCCGGGTGGACGCCGGCCCGGCCAAGATCCTCGCTGAGAGCGTTGAAGGCACCGTAGAGTCGCGCAGCTGCTTCGGCGCGGCCGACATCGGCTGCGACCCGGGCACCGACCTCGATCACGTCGAGGAGGCCGCTCGTGAATCCGATCTCCGCCAGGAGGCCTGCGCTCTGGCCGAGGAGCTCGCTCACGCGCGCGTGCTCGCCCCGGCTCTCGTGAATCCCGACCAGGCTCAGGAGCGTGCCGCCCTGGCCGAGCTCGTCGCCCAGCTTGCGGAAACCGGCCAGTGCCTGCACGAACAGCTCCTCGGCTTGGTCCTCCGAGCCTTGCAGCCGGCGGACGTTACCCAGGTTGTAGAGCGTCACGGCGAGCTCCCGGTCGTCGCCGAAGACACGTGCTTGCTCGGCCGCCACCTCGTACATCTCCGCTGCTGTGTCGAGGTCGCCCCGGTGCGCTGCGACGTCGGCGACGATCCCGGCCGACTGTGCCGCGCTCTGCGCATCGCCGGCGGCCTGGTCGAGCGCGAGAGCCTCCGAGGCAGCCGACGCGGCGCGATCGAGGTCACCTCCGTCCAGCGCATGCACCGCCAGCCGCCGCAGCGCCCGGGAGCGCGCCGGGAAGGAGCCGCCGACCGCGAGGGCCGCTTCCAGCCAGCGCCCTGCCTCTTTCAGCGAGCCGCGGACGAGCCACAATCGGGAGGTGACCGCCGCGAGTCGGAGCACAGCCTCGCCGTCGCCCGCCTCGATCAGGAAGGCGAGCGCTACGCGCAGATTGTCGTTCTCGCGTTCGAGCCGGTCGAGCCACTCGGTGTGCGTCGGGCCGTTGAGCTCCGGCTCGGCGCGGAGGGCCAGGCCGAGGAACCAGTCGGCGTGGCGCCGCCGCGTCTCGCCGGCGATTCCCGCCGTATCTGCCTGGCCGGTGGCGTACTCGCGCATCGTCTCGAGCAGCCAGAAGCGTGGCTCGCCGTCGGCATCGTCGCTGCGGCGTAGGAGCGACTTCTCCACGAGCGAGGAGAGCCCGTCGAAGACGTCCGCACCGGCGATGCCCTCGACGGCGTCGAGGCGGGCGCCGCCGGCGAAGACGCCGAGCCGCGCAAAGAGCTCCCGCTCCTGTTCGGCGAGCAGGTCGTAGCTCCAGTCGATCGCGCCCCGCAGGGTGCGCTGGCGCTCGTCGGCGTCGCGCGGGCCGCCGGTGAGGATTCCGAGGCTCTCGTCGAGCCGGGCCAGCAGCGCTCGCGGTGACAGCGTCGTGATCCGGGCGGCCGCGAGCTCGAGCGCGAGCGGCAGACCGTCGAGGCGGGCGCAGATCGCCGCTACGGCACCGACGTTCTCGTCGCTGAGCGAGAATCCACTCGACGCGGCGCGGGCACGCTCGGCGAACAGAATCGCCGCGTCGGTGTCGATCGGGAGGGGTGCGACGGCGAGGACGCTCTCGCCGCGGAGGCGGAGCGGCTCCCGGCTCGTCGCGAGCACCGTCAGTCCTGGCGCGGCGGCGAGGAGGGCGCCGACCGACGGCGCGGCTTCGATCACGTGCTCGAAGTTGTCGAGCAGCAGCAGTGCCTGCTTTCCGGCGAGCTCGCCGGCGAGGCTGTCCGCGAGCTCCTCTCCGGATCGCTCCTGATGACCGACGGCGCGGGCCACCGCGCCGAGCACGAGCGTCTCGTCGCGGATCGGCGCGAGCGCGACGAACCAGACGCCGTCCGGGTACCGGTCCGAGAGCTCCGCGGCCGCCTGTACGGCGAGCCGCGTCTTGCCCGTGCCTCCCGGCCCGACGAGCGTCAGCAGCCGCGCGTCGGCCCCGAGCACGCCCGCGATCTCGACGAGCTCCTGCTCGCGTCCGATCAGGCGGTTCGGGGGGATGGGCAGCCCGACCTGCGCGCCCAGCGCGGCGAGCGGCGGAAACTGATCGGGCAGGCCGTCGACGACGACCTGGTAGATGCGCTGGGGATCGAGGAGGTCCTTGAGGCGGTGCTCGCCGAGGTCGCGGAACGACAGCCCGTCTGCGGGCTCGTGCCGCGTCGCCGCCCAGGTCGGCTCCGAGACGAGCACCTGGCCGCCGTGCCCGGCGCTCATCACGCGCGCGGCGCGGTGCACGTCGATGCCGACGTAGAGGTCGCCGTCCAGAGCGGGCTCGCCCGTGTGGATGCCGACCCGGACGCGGATCGGATCGTTCGGCCAGTCGTGGGCGGCGAGCGCCAGCTGCATCTCGGCGGCGGCCGCCACGCCTGCTCGGGCTGCCGCGAAGGCGAAGTGGAAGCTGTCGCCCTGCATCTCGACCTCGACGCCCCCGTGCCGGCGAGCGGCGACGCGGAGCAGCTCGCGGTGGGCACGCAGCGCCTCGACGTAGCGATCGCGGCCGAGCTTCTGGAGGAGCCGCGTCGAGCCCTCGATGTCCGTGAAGAGCATCGTCACCGTGCCGCTCGGAAGGTCCGTCATGACTCCGGAGACTACGACCGTGGGGGCGTGGATTCCACTGTCGCGGGCTTGACAGTCGGTGTGTCGCCGCTGCGAGCGACGTCGATGCCGCCCGGCCGTACCGTGCAGCTACAGGTTCCAACGACCAAAGGAGATGTCATGAAGGCCCGTCTGTTCACCATCTACATCGCAGTCACCGCGATCGTCGCATTCGTCGCTCCCGTCGCTCACGCGGGCGGAAAGTTCCCGTAAGCCGGCCTGCGACGCCGTGTGACGGAGGGAGGCGAGAGCCTCCCTCCGTCGTTCAGCGTGCGCGTCGCGCGAGTTCGTCGGCGTCCACGACGATCGTCCTCCCCCGCCGCAGCTCGATCGTCCCGCGCCGCTGCTCCTCGCGCAGGACGCGGTTGACCGTCGCGCGGGACGTTCCGGCCAGCTCGGCGAGCTCCTCCTGCGTGAGCTGGATGACACCGCCGGCATCGGCATAGGTCTCGTTCAGCTCGGCGAGCCTCCGCAGCAGCCGCCGCTCTGCCGGCACGTACAGCGCCTCCAGGAGTAGCTCGTTCTGGCGCCTCACCTCGCCCGCGAGGAAGCCGATGAGCACCTGGTCGACCGCCGGATGCTCGCGCCGCAGGCGCTGGAAGTCGTCGACGTAGACCGCGAAGCTCTCGGCCTCCTCGAGCGCCGCGACGGTCGCCGACCTCGGCGCCCCGTCGCCGACGAGCGCCATCTCCCCGAAGCTGTCTCCGGGCCCGCGGACGCCGATCGTGATCGTCTCGCCGAGCCGCGTCATGATCCGCAGCGCGAAGCGGCCCTTGACGATCAGGTGGAGCGAGTCGGCGGGGTCCTCACGGTGGAAGACGACCTCGTGCCGCGCGAAGCGCCTTCGCCGCGCGACGGAGAGGAGCCGCCGCACCTCTTCGTCGGGAACGCCGGTCAGGAGCCGCCAGCGCATCTGGCGACTATCGCACGCGTGACATCCCGCGTGTGACCGGCGTCAGCGACACGGCCTCCGAGCGCTGCGAGCGTGCGAGCCGGAAGCCCGGCACCGGGCCGGGCTCGTACAGAAGGGAGTCACCATGATCCGCCGAGCTTCCCTCGTGCTCGCCGCAGTCGCGGCGCTCACGCTGACGCCTGCCGCGCTCGCAGGCGGCACCGACCGTGTGATGCCGACCGCGCGGATGCGGGCGCAGCCGACGCTGCATGCGAGCGGCCGTGTCGCCGTCCACTCGCCCGACGCGGTCGGTCGCTGGGTCCGGCAGGCCCTGTGAGCCGGAGTCAGGCCTCGAGCGCCCGCTCGAGCGCGGCGCGCCCGTCCTCGAGGACGGGCGCGCCGTGGGAGACGAGCACGCGCTCGAGCGGCAACTCGAGGAGCGACCGCAGCTCCCGGCGGAGCACAGCCGCGGCATCGCCTTCGAGCCAGGTCTCCGGACAGACCGTGATCCCGCCGCTCCCGTCGCCCATCAGCGAGTCCCCGGGCACGAGCGTACGGTGGTCGGGCAGCCAGTACATCGTCTCCCTGACGACGGGAAACGCAAGGGCGACGACCCCTGTGGCCGGGCCGGCCGGCGTGACGCTGTACCGCGCGGCGAGCTCGGCGGCGCTCCGCCCGTGCCACTCGACCGTGAGCAGGATCGTGACCGGCAGTTCGCGCCGCGCGACGTCGCGGTCGAGCGCGTCGAAGAACCGGTCCCGCTCCGGCGGTACGAGCGGGTCGATCAGGACCGTCGCGTCCGGCGCTTCGTAGTAGACGCAGCCAACGTCCTGCTCCCAGTCCGAGCCTTCCTGCCAGGCCGGATGCAGCGCCGTCCAGCGCCAGAGGCCCGGAGCGACCTCCTGGACGGTCAGCTGAGCGCCTTGGCGAGCGCCTCGCGGCCGCTCGAGAGCACCGGCTCGCCGTGCGAGGTCAGCACACGCTCGATCGGCAGGTCGAGCAGCGGCTGCAGGAGGACCCGCAGCTCCGCGCCGCTCAGCCCGGACGTGAGGTAACGCAGCCACGAGTCGGGGCACACCCGCACCCCACCGTTCTCGCCGCCGAGCAGACGGTCGCCGGGAACCAGCGTGCGAACATCCGGGAGCCAGAACATCGTCTCGCCCGCACGCCGCAGCGGGAGTGGGACGACGTTGCTCGGCAGGTTGCCTCGGGCGCGCGATGTCGAGGCGTCGAAGCGGAGGACGACCTCGTCCCGGCTGCGCCGGTGCCAGCCGATCGTCGTCAGGACGATCACGTTGCGGCCCCGCGCGAGCTCGTCAAGCGCTGGCCAGAGCTCGTCCGGGACGAGCGGGTCGATCAGGACGAGCGTGTCGTCGACGGCGTACGCGACCGAGCCGACCTCAGCCGGCCAGTCCGCGGGGCTGCCCGGGACGGGGTCGTCCTCCGCTTCGGGGTGCCGCGCCGTCCACCGCCAGAGTCCGGGGGCCAGCTCGTCCATCGCCGCGATCATGACGTGACGGGGAGCGGTTCGATCCGGCCGTCGGCGATCGTCCAGCCGGCGAGCGAGTCGGTGCCGAGGGAGAGGATCAGATAGGGCTTCCCCTCCCAGAGGCCGATGTTCTCGACGTCCGTGCGCGACGGACGCGGCGGGGAGGAGAGGTGCGAGTGGAAGACGGCGAGCTCGTAGCCCTCGTCCTCCAGGAACCACGTCTCCGGCGGCACCTCGAGCTCGAAGCGATACGGCGACGCGGCCGCGTTCCGGCCGCGGACGTAGCGTTCGGCGACGCCGTCCTTGGTGACGACGAGCCCGCAGGCCTCGTTCGGTGCCTCCTCCTCGGCGTGTGCGTGCAGCTCGTCCCGAATCTCGGCGGGGATCACCACCAGACCGTTCGCTCCATGGACTGCTCGACGTCGTCGGCCTCCCAGAAGTCGGCGGAGAGGTACTTCCAGCCGCCGTCTGCGAGGATGCAGACGACGACGCCCTCCTCGAGCTCGCCCGCGAGCTGCCGCGCGACGTGCGCGACCGCTCCCGCGGAGACGCCCCCAAAGACGCCTTCGGCGTCGAGCAGGTCGCGCAGGCCTCTCACCGACTGCTCGTTCGACACGAGGATCTTCCGGTCGAGCTTCTCGACGTCGAGGATCGGAGGCACGTAGCCGTCCGCGAGCGAGCGGAGGCCCATCACGGATTCACCCGGGAGCGGCTCGGCGGCCGCGACCACGACGTCGGGAAAGCTCTCGCGAAGCCGGGCGCCGGTTCCCATCAGCGTCCCGCCGGTGCCGAGGCCGGCGACGAGCACGTCGACCCGGTCGAGCGCCTCGACGATCTCGGCGCCGGTGCCTTCGTAGTGGGCGCGCGGGTTCGCCTCGTTCGCGTACTGGAACGGCATGAACCAGGAGGGATCGCGTTCGGCCAGCTCGAGCGCGAGCCGGACGGCGCCGTTCGAGCCCTGGTCGCCCGGCGAGTCGATCACCTCGGCGCCGAAGAGGCGCAGCACGCGTCGCCGCTCGTCAGTCGCGTTCTCCGGCATCACGCAGGTGAGCGGGTAACCCCTCAACTTCGCGACGAGCGCGAGCGAGATGCCGGTGTTGCCGCTCGTCGGCTCGAGCAGGCGCCGCCCGGGTTGGAGCTCGCCTGACGCCTCGGCCGCGTCGATCATCGCCTTCGCGACGCGGTCCTTGATCGAGCCGGTGGGGTTCTGCGCCTCGAGCTTCGCGAAGACGCGCACCGGTCCCGGCGCGAAGCGGGAAAGCTCGACGAGAGGCGTGTTCCCGACGAGAGCGAGGAGAGAGTCGGCGGTCTTCAGCACCCGCCGGCCATGGCGGGTAGGAGAATCACGGAGGCGCCGTTGACGCGTGTCTCGAGCCCGTCGAGCGTGCGAACGTCCTCGCCGCCGAGGTAGACGTTCACGAACGGCGCGAGCGTGCCTTCCTCGAACAGTTGCGCCTGGAGCGCGGGGTAACGCCCCGCGACGTCCTCGAGCACCTCCCGGACGGTCTCGCCCTCGCCGATGAGCTCGCGCTCGCCGCCGACCTCGTTCCGCAGCGTCGGGGGAATCCTCACCTTGGTCATGCGCGCACCCCCTGGCAGAACTCGACGTAGTCGACGTACTCGGTGATCGTGGGGTTCTCGCCGCAGACGGGGCAGCTCGGGTCGCGCTTGACGGCGACCTCGTCGATCGTCGTCCCGAGCGCGTCGAGCAGGAGCAGCCGGCCCTGGAGCGACTCGCCGATCCCGAGCAGCAGCTTCAGCGCCTCGTTCGCCTGCAGCGAGCCGACGATTCCCGGCAGCACGCCGAGAACGCCACCCTCTGCGCAGCTCGGCGCCAGCTCCGGCGGCGGCGGCGTGGGGAAGAGGCAGCGGTAGCACGGGCCCCCGGCCGTTAGCCGGCCGTCGCCGGCTCTGCCGGCGACGCTTCCAGCACTGCCCGGGTTGAAGACGGTCACCTGTCCCTCGAAGCGGTAGATCGAGCCGTGCACGACGGGAATGCCATGCCAGACCGACGCGTCGTTGACGAGGTAGCGGGTCGGGAAGTTGTCGGCGCCGTCGACGATCACGTCCCAGCCCTCGCCGAGGATTCGCTCGACGTTCTCAGAAGTGAGCCGCTCCTCGAAGGTCTTGACCTCGACGTCGGGATTCAGGGCCTCGATCGTGCGCTTCGCGGAGAGCACCTTCGGCTCGCCGAGCGAGTCGGTCGAGTGGACGATCTGGCGCTGCAGGTTCGAGTCGTCGACGACGTCCGCATCGACGATGCCGAGGGTGCCGACGCCTGCAGCGGCGAGGTAGAGCGACGCGGGCGAGCCCAGCCCGCCGGCGCCGATCAGCAAGACGCGCGAGGCGAGCAGCCGCTCCTGGCCGGCCTCGCCGACCTCGGGGATCAGCAGGTGCCGCGAGTAACGGCGGCGCTGGTCCGGGGTGAGGCTGCGCGGGGTCTCCACCGGATAGCCGTTGCGCTTCCAGTCGGTGAAGCCGCCGGTCAGCGAGGAGACGTTCTCGTAGCCGAGCTCGCCGAGCGCCTTTGCCGCGAACGCGGAACGGGAGCCACCGGCGCAATACAGCACGAGCTCCGTCGATCGGTCCGGGACGAGCCCCTCGATCCTCGACTCCAGCTGCCCGCGCGGGACGTGGATGGCGCCGGGAACGGCGCCTTCCTCCCATTCCTCGCGCTCGCGGACGTCGACGAAGACCGCCGAGCCCTCGCGCTCGCGCGCGTCTGCGGCTCCGACCTCGTCGATCTCGTCCCGTACTTGCGCCAGCAGCTCTCTATACGTTGCCATCTCTCTCATAAACGATACGGGCACGGCGGTTCTTCCCGCTACCCTCGCCGCGTGTCCCCCCGTGCTCGAACGTCGATCGTCGTGGCGGCGATCGCCCTGCTCGCGGCGGCCGTGGTCGCGGCAGCCGCCGTCCTCTCGGCCCGGGAGGTCGAGTCCGACAGCGCCCCGGCGTCACAGCCACAGCCGCGCAAAGGCTTCCCGCGGCTCGCGCTCTCGTTCGGGGTTCGAGACGACGCCGAGGCGCGCGAGCTCCGCCGCGCCGCACAGCTCTACGAGGCCGGCCGCCACGCACAGGCCAGACGGATCTTCGGCCGCTTCGACTCGCTCGAGGCGAAGCTCGGGGCCGCGTTCGCGGGCTGGCCGGCGACCGCGGATCGAGTCGAGCAGCTCGGAGCGCTCTACCCACGAAGCTCGCTCATCCAGCTCCACGTCGGGATCGAGCGGTTGTGGGCGGGCACGGGCGGCGAGGACACCGCCTGGCGCGAGGCGCGGGATGTCGAGCCGGACACGCCCTACGCCGTGCTGGCCGACGACCTGCTCCACCCTCAGCTCGCGCCCGGCCTGCCGATCTTCACGCCGAGCTTTCCCTACCCGCTTCCCAGCGGCACGCCGGCGGCGCAGCTCGAGGCGCTGCGAGGAAGCCGGAGCGAGCGTGGCCTGCTGATCTACGGGATCGCGCTGCAGCGGCTCGGCCGCCCGGTTTCAGCGCGTCGTGCCTTCGCCGGCGCGCTGCGCCTGGCGCCGAACGATGTCGACGCCCTGGTCGCGGACGCGGTCGGGCGCTACGAGAAGAGCGATCCGGCCGGCGCCTTCTCCCGGCTCGGCCCGCTCACGCGCAGGTTTCCGAAGGCGGCGACCGTGCGCTTCCACCTCGGCGTCCTCCTCCTCTGGCAGAGCGACGTGCCCGAGGCGAAGCGTCAGCTGCGGCTCGCTCGGGCCGCGCAGCCTGGAAGCCGGATCGCCCGCGACGCCGAGCGGTATCTCCAGGAGCTTCGCAAGACAGGGACCGGCTGACGCAAAGATAGGTCTAACGGCCCATGGCTTCCGGGTAGAGGTTCTGGCAAGGTTCCACAACTTTGCTAGGTAGGTGTTGCGATTCATACGATTCGCGACTACGGTGAGCGCGAATCGGAGGGGGAGCCGAAGTGAGCGCAGGGGGATCCACTAGCACCATCGCAGGCCCGGCATTCGATGTCATGGGGTCGACCGAGGCAAAGGCGCTGCTCGAGAGCGGCAAGCTTGCCGGCAAGCTGATCGCCGACGACATCGCGAGCGCGCTGGACGAGCTCGATCTCGATGCCGGGCAGATGGACGAGTTCTACGCCGCGCTCGACGAGCTCCAGATCGAGGTCGTGGAGCGCGACGAGCCCGAGGCCGAAGTGGAGGAGGCGCGAGAGGTCTCGACCGACACGCTGCAGCTCTTCCTGAAGGACATCGGCAAGGTGCCGCTCTTGACGGCAGCGCAGGAAGTCGAGCTCGCGAAGCGGATCGAGCGCGGGGAGCACGCTGCGAAGCAGGCGATGGTCGAGGCGAACCTGCGTCTCGTCGTCTCGATCGCCAAGCGCTACCGCAACCAGGGCCTGCCGTTCCTCGACCTGATCCAGGAGGGCACGATCGGCCTCGTTCGCGCAGCCGAGAAGTTCGACTACCGCAAGGGCTTCAAGTTCTCGACGTACGCCACCTGGTGGATTCGCCAGGCGGTCGCCCGCGCGCTCGCCGACAAGGCGCGCACGATCCGGATGCCCGTGCACGTGGTCGAGAAGCTGAACAAGATCGTGCGCACCGAGCGTGCGCTCCGTGCCAAGCTCGGTCGCGAGCCGAGCGCGATCGAGATCGGGATCGAGCTCGACCTGCTGCCGGAGGAGATCGACCAGATCCGCAGGAGCGCCCAGACGCCGATCTCGCTCGAGAAGCCGGTCGGCGACGAGGACGAGTCGGAGTTCGGGCACTTCCTCACCGACGAGACTGCGCCTCTCCCGGACGAGATGGCCGAGGAGACGCTGCGCAACGAGGCGCTGCGCTCGATCCTGAAGTCGCTCTCGCACCGCGAGCGGCGCGTGCTCGAGCTGCGCTACGGCCTCGACGGCGAGCAGCCCCGCACGCTCGACGAGGTCGGCCGTGCGTTCAACGTCACGCGTGAGCGGATCAGGCAGATCGAGAACCAGGGCCTGAAGAAGCTCCGCGCGCTCGCGCTTGCGGCCCAACTGCGCGACGTCGCCTAGGACTGCCTGCCCATCCGTCAACCGCGCTTGCGGGGTCTGTCCCCGTCCGCGAGCTTGACGAAGGGACGAGGCAGGATGATCAGCCCCGGAGTACGGCCGTGCAGTCGACTGCGCCGCTCCGAACCTCGGCGATCGCCTCACTGTAGGCCGCGAACGCAGGCTTGCGCCTCCAATCGGCCCAGAGCAGGCCGGACTGCCAGCCTCCGAGCAGCGTCTCGTCGACCAGCAGGAAGTTGAAGTACGCCGCGACGCGAGGCTGGCAGTCGGCGAGCCGGAGGGCCGCGGCGATCTGTTCCGCCTGCTCTCCCGGCCCGAGGGTCCGGGCGACCGTCTCCCGGCCCGAGTAGTACGAGCGGCGCTGCTTTCCCGCCGTCGTCGTCTGGAAGCCGTTCTCGAGATACCAGATCGGCGTCGGAGGCTGCGCTGTCCCGGCGAAGGACTCGTCGAGCACCGCGACGAGGCGGTCGTAGTCGCCTTGCCCGATGTAGACCTCGTGCCGCGCGGTCGGCCCCTCGCCTGGAAACAGCGGATAGGGGTTGTGACCTGCGGCGTCGAAGAGCGGCAGCTGCCGCCCGCTCGCACGGTAGGCCGCACCGACCCCGCGGATGAACGCAGCGGGGTCGTGGCTCGAGGACGTCGTCGTCAGGACGTTCACTCCCGGGATGGACCCGTGCAGAACGTCCCAGCAGCGAGCGAGCAGCGCCGCGTAGTCCTCGGGCGCGCCTTCGCGCGGCTGCCAGAACGTGTCCGAGTTCGCCTCGTTCCAGATCACCACGTCCCGAACCTCTCCGTACCGGATCAGAACGTTGCGGACGAAGCGGCAGTAGTCCTCGCGCGCCGCGGGGTCATGCGGTGCGTCGGCCGCGCTGCCATAGACCCCGAGCACGATCCGCACGCCGTCTGCATGCGCGGCGACCGCGCGGCGGAGCGCGTCGTGGTCCGGACTCGTCAGGTGCCGCTTGCCGCGGCGCCACTCGAGGGTCACCCGCATGCCTCCGAGACCTAGGGCCCGCACCGCGCCGAGAATCGACGCGGGTTGCTCGGTCCACTTGATGCTGTCGTCGTGCACTCCGATCAGGAGATCGGGGCCGGCGCGCGCAGGCTCCGGCCCGACGAGCAGGGCCAGAAGCAAGAGCGAGAGCGCCGCAGAGACTCTCATCTGGTCTCATCCTCGGCGGCTGCGCGGCATCCGCAATCGCCCGAAAGGACGGTCCGGTACCCGCCGCGGCGGCCGGTTTCCCTAGACTCGCGACGATGAGCGCCCTGGACAAGGCCTGGTTCGACGAGCTCAGCGAGCTCCTGCGCATCCCGTCGGTCAGCGCCGACCCGGCGCACAAGGACGACGTCGTTCAGGCAGCAGAGTGGGTCGCGGACAAGATTCGCCGTGCGGGCGGGGAGGCCGAGCTCGTCCCCTACGGCGAGCGGCCGCTCGTCGTCGGCGAGATTCGCGCGTCCTCGAACGCTGACAGCGCGCCGACGATCCTCGCCTACGGCCATTTCGACGTGCAGCCGCCGGCGCCGCTCGAGCTTTGGGAATCCGATCCCTTCGAGGCGACGATCCGCGACGAATGGCTGTACGCGCGCGGTGTGGCCGACGACAAGGGCCAGCTCTGGATGATCCTGCACGCAGCGGGTCTGCTCGCGGCCGAAGGGGCGCTCCCCGTCAACCTCCGTATCGTCTCCGACGGCGAAGAGGAGGTGGGCGGCCAGTCGATCGTGGAGTTCCTCGAGCAGGACGAGCGCGGCGCAGATGCCTGCGTGATCTTCGACGGCGGCATGGAGTCGCGCGAGCTGCCGGCGCTCTCGATCGCCACCCGCGGCCTCGCAGCCTTCAACGTCCGCGTTCGCACCGGCGAGCGGGACCTCCATTCGGGCATGTACGGCAACGCTGCGATGAACGCGATCCACGCTCTGATCGAGACCCTCGGCGGCATCCTCCCGCGCGACGGACGCGTGCCGGACGCACTGAGGGTCGGGATTGCCCCGGTCACCGACGAGGAGCGGGCGGGCTGGAGCCAGCAGCCGTCCGGCGCTGAGGTTCTCCGGGAGGCGGGCGCAGTCCCGTACGACCCGCAGGCCGCCGACGAGTTCTACCTCCGCACGACGGCGGAGAGCTCGGTCGAGGTGAACGGCATCCTCGGCGGGAAGCCCGGCCTCAAGAACACGACAGTCATCTCCGAGGCACAGGCCAACTTCACCGTCCGGCTCGCTCCGGGCCAGGATCCGAAAGCGGTTGCGCCCGAGGTCGAGCGCCTGCTCAGGGAGGCCGCGCCCGAGGGCGCGACGATCGAGGTCGAGGAACTGGCGGGCTCAACCCGTCCCGGCCTCGTCGACCCCAACTCCCAGGTCGTGAAGATCGCGCAGGATGCCTTCGAGGCGTCCTTCGGGGTCCGGCCGATCCTCACGCGCTCGGGCGGGACGCTGCCGATCATGCCCGCGTTGCAGGACAAGGGGATCCCGACGATCCTCACCGGCTTCGCCCTGCCGGAGAGCAACGTGCACTCGCCGAACGAGCGGATGCTCGTCGAGTTCTTTCCGCGCGGCGTCGACACGATCCGAGAGCTCTACAGACGCCTTGGCGACCTCGCGTAGCACAGCGTTCGTGACGCCGCTCGCGGCCGAGCTCGCGGACGACGTCCTCGAGCGGTTCCTCCGCTACGCCCGGATCGACACCCAGTCCGCCGCCGGCGTGGACGCCTCGCCGTCGACCGAGAAACAGCTCGACCTTGCGCGGCTCCTGCGCGACGAACTGGAGGAGATCGGGCTCGAGGACGTACGGCTCGACGAGCACGGCTATGTCTACGGCTCGCTCGACGGGGTCGAGTCCGCGCCGCCGATCGGGCTGATCGCGCACATCGACACGTCGCCCGACGTGAACGGAACAGGCGTGAGCCCGCAGGTGCACGAGAGCTACGACGGCGGCGTGATCGAGCTGCCCGGCGACCCGAGCGTCGTGCTCGACCCCGAGGAGTTGCCGCTGCTGAAGAAGAAAGTCGGCCACGGCATCGTCACCACCGACGGCACCACGCTCCTCGGCGCGGACGACAAGGCGGGCGTCGCGGAGATCATGGCCGCCGTTGCCTACCTGAAGCGCAACCCGGACATCGAGCATGCGCCGATCCGCGTCGCCTTCACGGTCGACGAGGAAGTCGCCGGGGGCGCCGAGCACCTCGACCTGGAGCGCTTCGGGGCCAAGTACGCCTACACGCTGGACGGCGCCGAGCTGGGGGAGATGGAAGCCGAGACGTTCAACGCGTCGAAGGTGACGCTCACGATCCGGGGACGCTCGACCCATCCCGGTACGGCGAAGGGACAGCTCGTGAACGCCGTGAAGCTCGCCGCAGACCTCATTGCCGCGTTGCCGCGCGACGGGCTCTCGCCCGAGACGACCGAGGAGCGCGAGGGGTTCGTCCACCCGACGAAGATCTCCGGTGGCGCGGAGCAGGCGTCGATCGAGTTCATCGTCCGTGACCACGACGCCGCAAAGATGGACGAGCACGTGGCTCTGCTGCGCCGCCTTGCGGACGAGCTGAAGGAGCGCGAGCCGCGTGCGTCTGTCGAGGTGCGCGAGGAGGAGCAGTACCGCAACATGGGCGAGGTGATCGACCGCCACCCCGAGGTGATCGAAGCGGCAGAGGAGGCGATCCGGCGGATCGGCGTGGAGCCGGTGCACACGATCATCCGCGGCGGCACCGACGGCGCGCGGCTGTCACATCGCGGCCTGCCGACGCCGAACCTCTTCACGGGCGGCTCGGAGTACCACTCGCGTCGCGAGTGGGCGAGCGTGCAGGACATGGCCGCCGCAGCGGCAATGATCGTCGAGCTCGCCCGCGTCTGGGCGGAGAGGTCCGCCTAAGCAGCGAACGGTGCCGGGGTCGCGGCGAGCTTCGGGATCGAGACACGGGCGATCGCGCTGAACGGCGACGGCTTGCACGCCTGGCAGATGCCGACGTCGCAGGCCACTGAGAGGAAGACGAACGCCTCCTCGACGGAGAAGCCCCACTCGTCGACGAGCAGCTTCGCCGCCTCCTCGGTCGCGGCCTGCATCGCCTCGTGGAAGTCGCCGCCGGAGGTGCCGTGCGTCAGCCAGGCACCGGGCAGCTCCGTGACCGGCCACGTCGCCTGCTTGCCCTTGAGCACGTCGAAGCGGGCGACGACCTCGCCGCTGATCTCGACGCCGGTGCCGCAGATCTCACCGTCGCCCATCGAAGCGTGCATGTCGCCGACCGCGAACATGCCGCCCGGCTGGCGAACCGGAAAGTAGAGCGTCGCGCCGGGGCCGTGCAGATGGTCGTCGAGGTTGCCGCCGTGCCGGCCAGCCCAGCCGTTCGTGATCTCCTCGCCGTCGGTGGCGACCCCGACGACGCCTACCATCGGCCGCAGCGGAAAGCTGATCCGTTCGTTCATCCGGATCGTCTCCTCGTCCACGTCGAAGACGTACGTGACCGGCGAGCGCACCTTGTCGATCAGCTGCCCGAACTCGGGGATGATCGTCGCGAAGCCGCGCGGCCCCGGCCGGACCTCGAGCAGTTGGACGACGAGCGAGTCGCCTGGCTCGGCGCCGCGCACCGCGACCGGGCCGGTGGCGCTGTTGACGCGCGAGAAGTCGATGTCGCTGACGAGATCCTCTTCCGACTGGATCTGCCCCGTGAAGCAGTCGTTCGTCTCGAAACGAACGGTGGCTCCGGGCTCGACCTCGAGCACCGGCTCGAGGTCTGGCCCGAAGCCCCAGATCACCTGATCGCGGGTGACGACGTGATCGACGGCGACCGTTGCCATCACTGGCCCGGCAACGGTTCGGTCGGGGGTGGGACGTCGTACGGTCCGGCCGGCCCGACCATCTCCTCCTCGAGGAAGATCCGGTCGGCGTTGTCGAGCAGCGACCGCTTGGTCAGCGCGATGTAGGCGGTGACGAGGAGTGCGAGCGCGAAGCCGGCAATCGCGGCGAAGTTGCCGAAGCGGAGCGGCTCCGGGGCGAGCGGCCGGTACTGGTACCAGAGCGGCGGTAGGAAGGCGAGCGCGCCGAGGGCCGGAAAGATCCCGTGCAGCCACCAGTTCCACTCCGCCCGCGCCTTCTTCCAGTAGTACGCGATCGTCGCGAGACAGACCGTGATGTAGACGACGATCACGAGGCTCGTGGCGGCGAAGGAGATGACGCCGAACCCGTTCAGAGGACCCCACTTCCAGCCGAGCAGCAGCGCGAGGACGACCCCGAAGATCGTCTGCACCACGATCGCGAAGTGCGGCGTCCGGTGCTCGGGGTGCGTGCGGGCGAACGCGCTCGGAAGCACGCCGTTTCGGCCCATCGCGAACATCACGCGGCTCGAGGCGTTGACGCCCGCATTTGAGTTTGCGAGAGCGGAGTTGACGATCGCCAGGAAGATCAGGACCCAGCCGCCGCTCCAGAAGACGTCGCCGAGATGCTGCCAGGGGTTTGCCTCCTTGAGCGTGTCGGCGGTGAAGTTCGGGAAGCCCGTCCCGATCACCCACGCGTAGGAACAGAGGACGTAGAAGAGACCGATCCCGAGGCAGGCGCCGATCACGGCCCTCGGAATGTTCCGCCTCGGGTCGCGCGTCTCCTCTGCGAGCGGGGCCGAAGACTCGAAGCCGATGAAGGCGAGGATGCAGAAGACCATCCCCTTGAAGATCCCGTTGAAGGTGCCGGCTTCGGCGTTCGAGGGGTTGAACGTCTGCAGGGTCAGGTCGCCCGCGTTGGACAGGAGCATCCAGATCGAGAGAGCGGCGAAGACGCCGATCTCGAAGATCCCGAGTGCGATCCCCGCCCGCGTCGAGAGCCGGACGTCGCGATACGTGAGGAAGAACACCACTGCGGCGGCGAAGAGCACCCAGATCGTCCACTGGCCGGTCCAGTCCCAGCCGACGTTGTTGCGCATCACGTCGGTCGTCGCCCAGGCGAAGATCAGGAAGAGAAGTGGGGCGACGAGCGGCTGGAAGCAGAGGAAGATGAGGCCGACGAAGAAGCCCGGCACCGGCCCGAGTCCGTGCGTGACGTAGCTGTAGAGCCCGCCGGCGGACGGGATCTTGCGCGCCATCTGGCCGATCGAGCTCGCGACCAGGAGGCAGGCGATCAGCGCGAGCAGGACAGACAGGGGCAGCGCGGGTCCGGCGAACTGGACCGAGAAGAGAATCGAGAACGCGATCGCCGCACCCGGCGCCATGTGCGTGATCGACTGGAAGAGCGCGTGCGGTAGCCCGATCGAGCGCTCACGCAGCCGGTCCGGAGCCGCAGCCGGAGCATCCATACCTGCCTCCTTTCGGTGTCATGTCAGAAGCCGGACGATCCTCGCACGATCGTGACGTCCGACGCAAGCGCCTACCACGGAGGCGGGTTGTGTACCCAGCGGCCGCCGACCATCGTCGCGACGACCTGGACCTCGCGCAGCTCCTCCGGCTCGCCGGCGAAGGGATCGCGGTCGAGGACGGCCAGGTCGGCGAGGTGGCCGGGGATCAGCTTGCCGCGGCGACGGCCGTCGTGCGAGAGCCAGGCGGGTGCGACGCACGTCGCGTGGAAGGCCTGCTCGATCGTCAGCGCCTCCTCCGGCCTCCACGCGGGCCGATCGTCGTTCGAGCGGAGAACACCGGCGACGATTCCCGCCAGCGGATCGAGCTCCTCGACCGGCGCATCCGAGCCGTTCACGACGACGGCGCCCGAGTCGAGCAGCGAGCGGAACGCGTACGTGCCCTCGACCCGGTCGGGCCAGAACCGCTCGGCGAGGTCACGGTCTGAGGGAGCGTGCGAGAACTGAACCGAGCACGCGATCCCGAGCTCGGCGAAGCGGGGAAGATCCTCGGCGGTCAGGCACTGCGCGTGCTCGATCCTTTGCCGCAGGCCCTTGTGCTCCCAGGCGCCGCGGGTCGCCTCGAAGGCGTCCAGCGCGTTGCGGTTCGCCTGGTCGCCGATCGCGTGTACGCCGACCGGCCAGCCCTTCTCGGCTCCGCGCCGGATGATCTCCTCGAGCTCCTCCCGCGACGTGATCTCGACACCGGAGCCGTCGGTCAGCATTGCCGTCCGCGAGCCGAGCGTCCCGTCCATGAAGCACTTCAGGTAGCCGACCCGGAGGAACTCGTCTCCGAAGCCGGACCGGAGCGAGAGCGCCGCCGCGCCGTCGAGGAGATCGTGCGGGATCGAGCCCCAGACCCGCAGCGAGAGGTTCCCTTCGTCACGCAGCCGCTGGAAGATGCCGGGCGAGCCGAGCCAGCCGTCCTTGTCGTGGATCGCCACCACCCCGCGTGAGTTCGCCAGCTTGATCCCGGCTCGTGTCGCTTCCACCCACTCGTCCTCGGTCGTCAGGACGTAGCGGTCGCGGAACCGCCAGGCGGCCTCCTCGCGCAGGATGCCGGTCGGCTCGCCGTGCTCGTCGCGCTCCACCACGCCGCCCTCGACGTCGAGATCGCCCTGTGCTGCCGCCAGGGCGGCCGAGTTCAGCCAGGCGGAGTGGTAGTCCTTCGAGATCATGATCGCCGGCGTCTCCCCCGTGACCTCGTCGAGCGCCTCCTTGGTCGGGGAGGCGTACGGCTTCCAGTCGCCGTCGCGCCAGCCGTAGCCCCGCAGCCAGCGGCCGGTTGGCGTCTCCGCGTCGCGGACCCGTGCCAGCGCCTCGTCGAGCGACGCGCAACCGTCGAGCTTCACCTGCCGCTGCGCGAGCGACCAGGTCGGGAAGTGGACGTGCGAGTCCGTGAACCCCGGCAGGACGCAGCGTCCGCCGAGGTCGACCACGTCCGGGCTGGCCAGCGCCGTCTCGTGCACCCCGACCCCGCCGGCGACGTAGGGACCCGCGATCGCAAGCGCTCGCGAGGAGGGCAGGGAAGGGTCCATCGTCCTGACGACGCCGTTCTCGAGGATCACGGCGGTGAGCCTAGCCCAGCCCGAACAGAACCTTTACCAGTCTCCTGGCATCCTCTTCACCGGTGGCGGGTATTTCAGCGGTGACAACGCGGAGGAGGGGCGGCACCATCCACAGATTTCTCGGTCTCGGAGTTCTCGTTTCGACGATCGCGCTCGCTTTCGCGGGCGCGTCGGTGGCGGCGACTCCATCGGCGATCACCGGGCCGGTCAACTCGGTCGGGCCGACCACGGCGACCGTGACGGGGACGGTGAATCCGAACGGACAGGCGACGACCTGGTACGTCGAGTACGGAACGAGCACGAGCTACGGCACCAAGACGCCCACCGAGAGCGCCGGCTCGGGCACGGCCAACACCGCAGTGTCCGCCGACCTCACCGGGCTGACGCCGGGCACGACCTACCACTACCGAGTCGTCGCAACGAACAGCTCCGGCACGGCTCGAGGCGCGGACGGGATCTTCACGACCTCTTCGGCGCCGGTCGCGGTCACGGGCTCGGCGACGAGCATCACGGTGACATCCGCGACGCTGAACGGAACCGTCGACCCGAACGGCCGGGAGACGACGTGGTACGTCGAGTACGGGACGAGCACGAGCTACGGGTCGAAGACGGCCGAGAAGAACGCAGGGTCGGGCACCAACGCGGTCAACGTCTCCGTGCCGGTATCGGGCCTGACGCGCGGGCGGCTCTACCACTACCGCCTCGTCGCCACGAGCGACGCCGGGACGAGCCGAGGCGCAGACCGGACGTTCTCGACGACCACGTCGCCGGTCGTGGTCACCGGGTCCGCCAGCTCGATTTCGCTGACCTCGGCGAAGCTCAACGGCACCGTCACTCCGAACGGACAGGCGACGACATGGTTCTTCGAGTACGGGACGACTACGCGCTACGGCTCCAGGACGGCCACCAAGAGCGCGGGCTCGGGCACGGGCGCGGTGAAGGTGTCCGCGTCGCTGACGCGCCTGAGGACGACGACCATCTATCACTACCGTCTCGTCGCGACGAACGCTTCCGGCAGCACTCTCGGCGGCGACCGGAGCTTCAGCACGTCGCTCCCGCCCGGCGTGCGCACGGGCCCTGCTCAGGACGTGGGCTCGACGACGGCGACTCTGACCGGCTCGACCGACCCGGGCGGCCGCGCGACGACGTGGTGGTTCGAGTACGGGACGTCGTCGCGCTACGGCTCGCGTACGTCGTCGCGGAGCGCCGGCTCGAGCGCGGGCAGCCGCTCCGTGAGCGCCGGCGTCTCAGGCTTGGCGACGGGGACGGTCTACCACTACCGGCTCGTCGCGAAGAGCGATGCCGGAACGAGCCGTGGCGCCGACGCCACGTTCACCACGCTCGGCGTCACGCTCAACGCGCCCGCGCTCCGGGTCGTCTACGGCCGAGGCATCACGCTGTCGGGATCGATCCCGACCAGGCGGGCAGGAGAGACCGTGACCGTCTTTGCGCAGAGCTCCGGCGAAGGATCGTTCCACTCGATCGCGACAGTCCTGACCGCAGCCGACGGAACGTGGCGCTATCTCGCGAAGCCGAGGATCCGCACGTCCTACATGGCGAGCTGGAACCGCGGCATGAGCGGCGCCACCGTCGTAGGCGTTCAACCGGCGATCTCCCTGCGCCGGACCGCCGCCGGACTGTTGTCGACGCGCGTCACCGGCGCTCGCTCCTTCCGCGGCCGCTTCGTCCAGCTCCAGCGGCGGACCGCCGCGGGACGCTGGGTGACCATCAAGCGCGTGCGCCTGAACGGTCGCTCAGCCGCGCTCTTGCGCCCGGTGACCTTCCGGGCCGCCCTTCCCCGCGGCGCTTCGACGCTCCGCATCGCGATGAGCGTCAACCAGGCCGGAGACGGCTACCTCGGCGGCTTCAGCCGAACGCTCGTCTTCCGCCGCAGCTGAGCCTTCTAGACTCGGCGTCATGCTGGGGCTCGGCAGCCTGTGACCCAGGGCTTCGGAACGTTCGTCCGCGAGGGCGCACCGCGCCTCGGCTTCCGCTCCGGCGACGCCGTCGTCGACCTGGGCGAGGGCTCGCTCGACGAGCTCCTGCCGCAGGGTCGAGCCGCGTGGGAGCGCGCGACCGAGGAGGCTGTGGCGGCGGTCAAGGCCGGCAACACGATCCCGCTCACCGAGGTCCAGCCGGTGTTGCCTTTCACGGTCGCCGACTACGTCGACTTCTACTCCTCGCTGGAGCATGCGACGAACGTCGGCCGGATGTTCCGGCCCGGCTCCGGGCCGCTGCTGCCGAACTGGCGTCACCTGCCGGTCGGCTATCACGGCCGCGCGGGCACCGTCGTCGTCAGCGGGACGCCGGTTCGCCGGCCGCAGGGCCAGGCGAGGCCGCCCGATGCCGAGGTTCCGTCGTACGGCCCCTCGCGCCGGCTCGACGTCGAGCTCGAGCTCGGCTTCGTCGTCGGCGTGCCGAGCACGCTCGGCGAGCCCGTTGCGGCAGCGGCGTTCGCGGAGCACGTTTTCGGGGTCGTGCTCGTCAACGACTGGAGCGCCCGCGACGTCCAGGCCTGGGAGTACGTGCCGCTCGGACCTTTCCTCGGCAAGAGCTTCGCGACCTCGATCTCCGCCTGGGTGACGCCGCTCGCGCTGCTCGAGGCGAGGCGGGTTCCGGCCCCGGAGCAGGATCCGGAGCCGCTGCCCTACCTGCGCGTCGAGGGTCACTGGGCCTTCGACATCCCGCTCGAACTCGAGCTGAACGGCAACGTCGTCTCTCGAGGAAATGCCAGCGGGCTCTACTGGACGATGCCGCAGCAGCTGGCGCACGCAACCTCGAACGGCGCGAGCATCCGGACCGGAGACCTGATGGCCTCAGGCACGATCTCCGGCCCCGAGCGCGGCAGCGAGGGAAGCCTGATCGAGCTGACCTGGAACGGGCAGGAGCCGCTGCAGCTCGCGGACGGAAGCGAGCGCACCTTCCTCGAGGACGGCGACGAGGTCGTCCTTCGCGGCGACCCGCTCGGCCAGGTTCGAGGTCGCATCCTTCCGAGCTAGGCTTGCGTCCATGGGCGAGGCACACGCAGGGCGTCTCTTCGATCACGTGCACCTCCGAGTTTCGGACCTCGAGGCCAGCCGCCGCTTCTACGAAGCTGCGCTCGCTGCCGGCGGCCGCGACAACGGCGCTCCCGGCGAGCGGTCTTACCATCCCGGCTACTACGCGGCGTTCGTCCTCGATCCCGACGGACACAACATCGAGGCCGTCTACCACGGGCCGGTCGAGCGATCGGCGCCGTCGGTCGTCTTCACCAGGGACGAGCCCGAGTAGGTGGCCGACACCGCGCGCGGCTGGCTGGGAGTCGGCATGCTTGCCGCCCTCCTCTCCCTGGTGATCACCGGCTGTGGTGCGGGCTCAGACGACTCCGGTGAACGCGCCGACCTCACGCTGCGCGCACAAAGCCTGACCGGAGGTCCTGTCGAGCGTTCAGAGCTCGATCGAGCAGTCGCCGTCCTCGAGGCGCGCCTCCACCACGCCGGCATCGACGGCACAGTCACACAAGGACCTGGCTCGCAGGTCTCCGTGCAGCTCGATGATCCTCTTCGCGCGGACAGGGTCGTCGAGCTCTCGACGAGCATCGGCTTGCTGGAGTTCTACGAGCTCGAGTCGAACCTGGTCACTCCCTCGCTCGACGACAACGGCTTTCCCGTCGCGACGGACTCGCTCTACGACCTGCTCGTTGGCCGCCAGTCACCGGCGCTCGAGGACGAGGTGGACAACTGGTACCTGTTCGATCCCGACAGGAACGTAGCCGGTGGACCGGTGGCGACCAAGCAACTGCTGCTTCCGGCCGGAACACTGCGTGTCGGCTGGCGGATCCTCGGGACCCCAGGCAAGACGGTGGTTCTGGAGTGCGGGATCGGCGAGATCGTCTGCCCGGGTGTCGACGCGGTCAACCCGGCCCGCGACTACTTCTACCTCGTCAGATACGACCCACCCGCGACGCCGGAACTGGATGGTGGCGATCTGCAGCTCCAGGGGACGCGCCAAGACGTCGACACGAACACGGGCGAACCGATCGTGATCATCCGGTTCACCGATCGGGGAGCGGAGCGGTTTGGCGGCCTAACGCACGATCTGGCCGTCCGGGGTAAGCAAGCCTCGCTCACGCTGGGCGGCGGCGAGACGGTCACGCATCACTTCGCAATCGTCCTCGACCGCGAGATCAAGTCGTGGCCGTCGATCGACTGGCAGCAGTACCCGAACGGGATCAGCGGCACGAACGGCGCCCAGATCACCGGCATCGGCGACCTCCAGGAGGCGAAGGACCTGGCGCTCGTGCTCCAGACAGGCGCACTCCCCGTCCGCTTCGAAGTCGTGTCCCGCGGCTAGCGCAGCCCCGTACAATCGCCGCGTGGCCTGGGACGCCCTGACCGACGAGCAGCGCGAGATCCGCGAGCTCGTGCGCACGCTCGCGCGCGAGCGCGTCGCGCCGCGTGCGGCCGAGATCGACGAGTCGCACGAGTTCCCCTGGGACATCGTCGAGCTGTTTCGCGAGCACGAGCTGTTCGGCCTCTTCTTCGACGAGGAGTGGGGAGGATCGGGGACAGGCACGTTGCTCGCGCTCGTCGCGATCGAGGAGGTCTCGAAGGTGTGCGCGACGAGCGGCCTGCTGCTCGCAACGCAGGAGCTCGGCTCCCTCGGCCTGAAGCTCGCCGGCTCGCAGGCTCAGAAGGAGGCCTACCTGCCGCGGCTCGCGAGCGGCGAGTGGCTGCCCGCGTACGCACTCACCGAGGCGGGCTCCGGCTCCGACTCCGCTGCAATGCGGACGACCGCGGTCCGTAACGGCGACCAATACGTCCTCAACGGCGGCAAGCGCTTCATCACGAACGCGGGCGTTGCGAATCTCTACACCGTCTTCGCGAAGACCGATCCCGACGCCGGCCACTCCGGCATCTCCGCGTTTCTCATCGAGGCCGAGACGCCGGGCTTCGCGGTTGCGCGGCTCGAGCCGAAGCTGGGCATCTCGGGCTCCACCACCGGTGAGCTGACCTTCGACGACTGCCGCATCCCCGCCGCAAACCTGCTGGGCGCCGAGGGGGAGGGCTTCAAGATCGCGATGCGGATCCTCGACCGCTCGCGGCCGGGTGTGGCCGCGCAGGCGCTCGGGATCGCGCAGGGCGCAACCGACTACGCGCTGGAGTACGCGAAGACGCGCGAGACGATGGGCAAGCCGATCGCCGAGCATCAGTTGATCGCGGCGAAGCTCGCGGACATGGAGACGATGTGCGAGGCGGCACGCGGCCTCCTCTACCGCTTCGGCCAGATGTGCGACGGCGGCGCGGACGACGCCGAGCTGACCAAGGCCTCGGCGATGGCGAAGCTTTTCTGCGGCGACGTCGCGATGGAGGTCACGGTCGAGGCCGTCCAGATCCTCGGCGGCTACGGCTACATCAAGGAGTACCCGGTCGAGCGTTTCATGCGCGACGCGAAGATCACGCAGATCTACGAGGGTACGCAGGAGGTGCAGCGCCTCGTGATCGCCCGCGAGATGCTGCGCGAGAGCCGCGCCTTCCTCCTCACCGGCGTGTAACGCACCTCAGCGCGACTTTGCGAGCGCTGCGCCGGTGACGTGGAGCGGGCGCAAGCCGTTGGTGAGCCGGCGGAGCTCCGCCGACATCCGGCGTGGCACCGTGTACCACTGATCGCGGGCGAACCGCTCCAGGTGGACGCCGTAGCTGAGGAAACGGTCGAGCTTCCCGGTGGCGACGATGCCGGTTGCATAGCCGTTTCGGAAGCGCAACTCGTAGTACGCAGCTCCGATCGCCGGTTGCCGAACGTGCGCCAGGGGCGCGCCGCTGTAATAGAACGAGCCGAGGAGCGGCAGCACGTCGCGCTTCACGATCGGGACGCAGCGTGTCGCGTTGCAGACGCGCAGGTCGCCGGGGCCGAAGTCCTTCGCGCTCGCCGACGGCAGGAAGAGGAGGACCGATGCAACGACTAGAAGTCCGAGGAGAGCTCTCATGCGCCCCTTCTACACTCGGCGACGGCTCGAGGTTCCCTCAGCGTAACGCCTGCCGAAGCCGCTCGAGACCCGCGTCGAGCGTCTCGTCCGAGACGGCGAGGGAGAGCCTCGCGTGGCCGCGCCCGCGCTCACCAAAACCCTCGCCCGGTGCGAGCGCGACCCGTGCCTCCTGGAGGATGCGCTCAGAGGACCATCCGTCCGGAAGCCGGAGCCAGACGAAGAACGTGCCTTCGCACCGGGGCGAGAGAGCGGGCAGTGTCTCGACAACGCGGTCGCGACGCGCCTCGTACAGAGCCCTGCGCTCCGCCACCGTCTCCTGCGGGCCGGTCAGCGCGGCGATCGCGGCCCGCTGCAGCCCGACGAAGATCCCCGCTCGCACATGCTCCTGCAGCCACGTCACCCGCTTGACGAGCTCCTCGTTCCCGAGCACGAAGCCGAGTCGCCAGCCCGCCATCCCGTAGCTCTTCGAGAGCGAGAAGAGCTCGACGCCAACCTCGCGCGCTCCGGGCTCTGCGAGAAAGCTGCGCGGCGCGCGTCCGTCGAACACGAGATCGCCGTACGCGAAGTCGTGCAGCACGGTTCCGTCCGTCCAGTCGGCGAGGGCGATTGCCTCGGCGAAGACGCCGTCGGGCGCCGCCGCCCCGGTCGGGTTCGAGGGGTAGTTGAGGTAGACGAGCGCCGGCTTCCTGGTGAGTGCATCCCACTCGGGCCGCCCTGCCTCGTCGAGCGGCAGCGAAAGCCGCTCCCCGCCCGCGAGTGCGACCGCAGAGTTGTAGTCCGGGTAGCCGGGGTCCGGCAATGCGATCGCGTCGCCGGGCCCGGCGACGCACAGCGCGACCTCCACGAGCGCGCTCTTCGTGCCCGGGACGACGGCGACCTCGCGCTCCGGGTCGAGCTCGACGCCGTAGACCGCCGAATAGCGGTCCGCGATCGCCTCGCGCAGCTCGGGCAGCCCGGCAAAGGGCGCGTATCCGTGCACCGCCGAGGTCTGCTCGCGCGCGGAGTCGACGAGTGCGTCGACGACGTGCGCCGGCGGCGGGACGTCGGGATTCCCGCGGCCGAGGTCGATCAGCGGCTCGCCCGGCTCGGCCGCCACGGCGGCGACGCGCGCGAGGAGCGACGTGAAGTACTGCTGCGGGAGTGCTTCGATTCGGTTCGGCCTCGGTCGCACGATCCGATGCTACGGCTTGCGCTTGAGCTTCGTCCCGTCGACGACCTCGAAGGCCGAGCCCGGCACGCCATGCAGCGTGTGCAGCTGATCGTTCGACCATTTCGGGCTCGGCGCGCCGCTCACGTACCAGTTCGACCCGTTGTCGGCAACGATCATCCCGTACTCCTTCAGCGCCTGGAGCACGATCCGCGCCTGCCGCGGGAAGCCCGCGATCGCGTAGCTCTGCTTGAGGCGGAAGCGCATCCCCATCGGCGGCAGCGACGGGTCGGTCTTGTCGCTTGCAACGTGCCGCGCGGGCCAGACGTAGGCCCGGCGCGTCTCCTCAACGGTAAAGCGAAGGGCATGGTCGATTCGGCCCTTCGCCACGTCCTCGTAGCGCGCGAGGCCGGGGAGGATCGGCAGGCCGGCGGCGTCGGCGGACGTCCAGCCGGCGGGCCGGAGCTTGTTCGAGCGGAGGTCGAAGATCGCGCCCGAGCCCGCACGCCAGCCGCCGTTTGCCGTCGGGTAGAGGGCGAAGAGCTCGTAGAGCTTGCAGCTGTCGCGGTCGACGATCAGCGCGTGCCGGTCGCCGGTCGCGTTGCGGCCGCCCTCGATCGCAACGTTCTTCGGGATCGGGTACGGGCCCTTGTCCGACTCGGGCGCGTACTGGAACGCGACGCGCGATTTCGCCTGGGAGCCGCGGACGACAGTGAGCGGGATCCCGATCGGCCCGCCCTCCCAGAGGCCGGAGCCGAAGTCGGCGTGCATGTGGTCGTCGGCGCCGATCGCGGCGACGATCCGGTCCGACTCCGGTGCGACGGGAAGCTTGTCGACCCGCTGGTTCCAGGGGCTCGTGGTCGGGAAGACCGGGCAGGCCGGCGCCTGCGGCAGCCTGGCAGCCGAGGCGACGGCGACGGCGACGCCGAGCATGAGCGCGCCGGCGGCGAGGAGCGCGATTCGCGTCACAGAAGGGGAGATGCCGCGGGCGCCGGAGTCTTGTCCTCCGGCAGGGTGACCGGCGGATAGATCGCGCGGATCTCGTCTACGAACGCGGCCAGCCGGTCGGCGATCTCGGCGTCACGGATCTCGAGCACGTTCTCGGCATTCATCTCGCCCGAGTGCGAGAGGTTGAAGCTGCCGAGGAACGAGACGTCGTCAGCGACGGTGATCTTCGCGTGCATGAAGTCGTGCACCGTGTCGGGCGCCCACTTCGTCGACGGCTTGCCCGAGAAGCGGGCGACTTCGAGGAAGCGGCGGAGCGCCGGGATCTTCCAGCTCGAGTTCCCGTTCATGTACCACTGGTAGAGGACGCCGTCGACCTGCGTGTCGTCGACCACCCCGGCGACGTCCACCTTGCCGTCGGAGCAGACCTCGGCCAGAGTCCCGAGGATCGGCCCCGAGCTGAGCACGGGCGAGGCGATCCGGACGCGCCGCTTCGCCTGGCCGATGCGTTTTGCGATGCGGTGCGCCAGCGGCTCACCGTGCTCGGGCGTGAACCAGGGACGAACCTCGATCCCGTCCACGTCGACCGGCCGTGGCTCGACCTTGCCGGAGCCGATCACGTCGCCCGTCTCCCACAGCTCGTCGAAGTTGAGGCCGTAGGCGTACGCGAGTTGGGTCGAGCGGACGATCGCGACCACGTTCTCCTGCCGCGACCAGGAGTCCTGCGTCCAGTTCATCGAGCCGGTCCAGATCGCCTCGCGGTCGCGGATCGCGTACTTGTGGTGCATCAGGTCGGGGACGCCCGGAATCGGACGGGTCGGGATCGGCAGCGCCTCGAGCAGCTCCGGCGCTGTCTGGGGCGGCGGTGGCACCGGGATCGGCCCCGGGTGGTCGACGTTGTAGACGAGCCGGACGGCGACACCGCGCTCCTGGGCGCCGACGAGGGCTTGCGAGACGAGCGCGGCCGCCTCGTCGTGGAGGCGGATGTCGTAGAGCGCGAGCTCGAGCGTGTGCTCGGCGGCCCCGAGGAACTCGGCCACCTGGCGCGCGACTTCGGCTGCGCTCTGGCCGCCGTCCCTGTACGTGCGGAGGTCGATCAAGCCTTCGCGGCTCGAAGCGACGCCTTGAACGCACGCTTCGCCGCCTGGTACGCCGCCAGCGCCTCCGGCGAATCCACGTCCCCGAGCATCGGGTGGTTCGGGACGAGCGGCTCTGCCATCTCGTTTCCGAAGCGTCGCGCCAGCACGGAGGCGAGCGCCTTCACCTTCATCTCCCCGAACCCGGGTAGCGCCTCGATGCGGCGCTTCAGGTCGGGAGTGTCCGCAGCGTCGCGCCAGACTCGGGCGGCGTCACCGTCGTACTCTTCGTCGACCACCGCGCAGAGCTCCTGGACTCGCTTTGCCATGTTGCCCGGGAAGCGGTGAATCGCAGGGCGCTCGCGGAAGAGATCGGCGAGCTTCTCCGGGTCGGTGCGCGCGATCTCACCGGCGTCCAGCCGACCCAACCGCTGCTTCAGCTTGAGCGGGCCGGCGAACGCGGTGGGGACGGTGACCTGCTGGTCGAGCACGAAGCCGACGAGCAGTGCCATCGGGTCGGTCGCGATGAGCGCGTTGGCCTCCTCGGAGGCGGTGAAGTGCAGCTGATCGGGCATCGCGGACGATCGTATCCGCGCGCCGCGGCCCCGCGTAGGATCTGGCGCATGACAGAGCTGCTGGTCGCGACGAAGAAGGGCCTGTTCGTGCTCGAGGGCGAGCCGGGCACGGAGTTCGAGCTTACGGCTCGGGCGTTCGCCGGTGAGCCCGTCGAGTACGCGATGCGCGAGCCGCGGACGGGCCGGCTCGTGGCGTCGGTGACCTCCGCGTGGCACGGCCCGAAGATCTGGTGCACGGACGACGCGGCCGGGGACTGGGAGCAGGCCGACGGGCTCACGCTGCCCGAGGGCGGCGACAAGGCGCTCGAGCGCATCTGGGTCATCACCGCGGGCGAGGGCGACGCGCCGCTGTACGCGGGCGGCGATCCGGGCGTCCTCTTCGAGAGCCGCGACGGCGGGGCGAGCTGGACGCTCAACGAGGCGCTCTGGGAGCAGCAGGCGCAGAGCAGGTGGCAGCCCGGCGGTGGCGGCCTGTGCCTGCACTCGATCGTGCCCTGGCCCGGGGAGCCAGACCGGCTCGCGGTCGGTGTCTCCGCCGCCGGCGTGTGGCTCACCGAGGACGGCGGCAGCTCGTGGCGGCGCGGCAACAAGGGGCTCGTCGCGCGCTATATGCCCGAGGACGCGCGCGAGGAGACCAACGACCTGTGCGTGCACCACCTCGAACGGGCGCCGCTGCAGCCCGAGCGGATCTTCATGCAGTTCCACGGCGGCGTGTTCCGTTCAGATGACGCAGGCGAGACGTGGATCGACATCGCTGCGGGCCTGCCGTCGGACTTCGGCTTCCCGCTGGTGGTCGACCCGGCCGACCCCGCCAGCGCATACGTCATTCCCCTGGTCGCCGACGTCGATCGCGTCACTCCCGAGGGCCGCGTGCGCGTCTACGAGACGCGCGACGCCGGCGCCACCTGGACTGCGCGCGGCGACGGGCTGCCGCAGCGCAACGCCTACCTCACGGTCCTGCGCCAGGCGTTCGGCAGCACCGGGGAGGGGCCGCAACTGCAGCTGTACTTCGGCGCCACATCCGGCGACGTCTTCGGCTCGGGCGACGCCGGCGCGACCTGGTTCACAGCAGCGGCGAGTCTCCCGCCGGTCAGCGGCGTGACCGCGAGCGCCTGACGGGGCCTAGTCTGAGGCGACGATGCAGGCTTGGACGAGGCTCATCATCAGCCACCGCAGGAAGGTGCTCGCGCTCTGGCTCGTGCTGTTCCTGGCCGGCGGGTTCGCGGCGTCCAACCTCGGCGACCTGCTGAGCAACCGCTTCAGCGTCCCGGGATCCGACGCCGAGCGTGGCCTCAACCTCCTCAAGAACCGCTTCGCCGAGCGTGGCGACGGCGCGTTCACCCTCGTCGTCAGGACCGATCGGCCGGTAGCGAGCAGCGCGACGGTGCGCAGGGAGGTGGCGCAGGCGGCGAAGCGCGCGGCGACGGCCGTCCCCGGGGCGCGCCCCGGCACGGTCCTCGTCGCCTCCCGCGATGTCGCCTACGTCCAGATCAACACGCCGCTCGAGAACGCCGACGCTGCGAAGAAGACGCCCGACATGCGGGCTGCGCTGCCGGACGTCCCGGGCGCCACGGAGTACCTCACGGGCTTCCCGGCGATCAATCACGACACCCAGAAGCTCTACAACGCCGACCTCGCGCGCGGTGAGTCGATCGCGCTCCCGATCGCGTTGCTCGTCCTCGCGTTCATGTTCGGCACGCTCGTCGCGATCGGCATCCCGCTCGCGTTCGCGCTCGTGACGATCCCATCGACGCTCGGGGCCGTCTGGATCATCGCCCACTTCATGGACATGGCGGTGTACGTGACGAACATCGTCACGCTCATCGGCTTCGCCATCGCGGTGGACTATTCGATGCTCGTCGTCTTCCGCTTCCGTGAGGAGCTCGCGCGCCAGGGATCGGTGGAGGAGGCGCTCGTCACGACGATGGGCACCGCCGGCCGGGCGACGCTGTTCTCCGGCGGCGTGGTGGCGATCGGGCTCGCCCTGCTGGTCTTCATGCCGCTGCCGTTCATGCGCTCGATGGGCGTGGGCGGGCTGCTCGTCCCGCTGTTCTCGATCGCCGCAGCAGCGACGTTCCTGCCGGCGCTGCTGGCCGTCACCGGGCACAGGATCAACCGGCTGCGCGTCGTGCCAAAGCGCGTCCTGGCGGCGCGCGCCGACGGTCGCCCGGGGTTCTGGACGCGGCTGTCGCGCTCGA
>JAWVCW010000036.1:0-8940 GCA_033857955.1 Gaiellaceae bacterium
GATCTCGGTGCGCCGGTGTGCCTCGACGTCTTCGAGCATCGAGGGGCGGTGCGCGTGGCCGCGCTGCGTCGCGAGCACGTTCATCCCCCACGGATCCTCGCCGAGCTCGACGCCCGCGGCGTTGGCGGCTGCCTTCCCCTCGTCGACGAGACGGTGCACGAGGTCGCCGAGCAGGCCCTCGGCGAAATGGAAGTCGTGCGGGAGGCCGGTCAAGGCGGCAACGGCGTTGACCGTCGCGTTGAAGATCAGCTTCGACCACTGCGCCGGCCGGAGATCGGAAAACGCCCGCGCCTTCAGCCCAGAGCGTTCGATCAGGCCGACGAGCTCCTCGACACGGTCGTACGGGATCCCGTTGTACGGCCCGAGCCACGTCTCTGTGTCGAGGATGTACTCGACATGCGTGTCGTCGTGGCGGGTGCCGCTCATGAACGTCACGCCGGAGACGAGCGGCCAGTCGCCGTGGCGCCGGACGATCTGCTCGGCGCCCAGGCCGTTCTGCACGGTCACGATCATGGCGTCGCCGAACCGTCCGGCAAGTGAGCGCGCAGCCTCGTCGAGCCCCGTCGCCTTCGTCGCCACGATCGCGACGTCGAACTCCGGCAGCTCTGCTGGATCGGTGGTGGCGTGCACCCGGCCCGTGAACTCCGCGCGTCCGCTCACCTCGAGGCCTTCCGCTTCGAGCGCGCGCGCATGCTCCGGCCGGCGCGTGAGCACCCAGACGTCGGCGACGCGGCTCAGGTGAGCCGCGTAGAGGCTGCCGATCACGCCGGCTCCGACGACGCACACACGCTCGATCACGAGCCGGCCGCCACCGCCTTCCGCTGCCGCGCCTCGAAGTGCGGCATCACCGTGTGGGCAAAGAGCTCCTGCGCCTTGATCGCCTTCCAGTGGTCGGCGCCGCCTGCGTTGACGGTGATCGAGATCTCGGTCAAGCCCGCGCACACCTCCTGGACGGCCTCGATCCGCTCGATCACGTCCGCAGGAGTGCCGACCCACACGATGTCTCCCTCGATCATCGCCTCGTACGGCGTTTCGGCCAGCTTCTCGAGGATCCCGGCGGTGTAGAAGCCGTAGCCGGCTGCGTTGAGCTCGTCGGCGGGCGGCGGCGCGTACTCGGTCAGCGGCGACGCGTTCCCCTGCAGGAACCTGACCATCCACTCCCGTGCCTCGCGCAGCGCGACCTCCCGGTCCTCGTCGATGTAGCAGGCGTGGATCCAGACGATGTCTGGCTCGTTGCCGTGCTCGGCGCACTTGGCGCGATAGAGGTCGAGCTGCTCGGCGAGTGCCTCGTACGGGAGAAGCGGCGGCACGACGACGGCCCAGCCGCGCTCGGCCGCGAGCTCGTACGTGCGGTCGGAGGTGCCGCCGAGGAAGACGCGGAACTTCCGGTCCGGCCGCGGCACGATCCCCGAGTCGTCGATCTGGAAGTGCTTGCCGTCATACGAGAAGCGCTCGTTCTCGAGCGCCGTGAAGAGCAGCTCGACCGACTCCTCGTAGCGCTCGCGCGACTCGGGTGTCAGCGGCAGTCCCGCCTTCGGCGGCATCCAGCCGTGCCCGCGGCCGACGCCGAACTCGTAGCGCCCGTCGAGGAGGATGTCGGCGACGGCGATCTCGGAGGCCAGGACGACGGGGTTGTGGTACGGCATCGAGTGCAGCAGCGTGCGGAAGTTGATCGTCTTGGTGCGCTGCGCCGCCGCGGCGAAGAGCGCGAGCGGGCTGGCGGAGATGGAGAACTTCGGGAAGAAGAAGTGCTCGATCACGGCGTACGCGTCGTAGCCGAGCCGGTCGGCGTTCTGGATCTGCTCCAGCACCTCGCCGTACAGCTGCTCCGGGGACTTTCCGGGCCAGCTCTGGATCTCCGAGTAGAGGCTGAACTTCACGCTCGCACCCCTTTCACTGACATGTCTGAGAGGCCTCGGTACCAAGTATCCCGCGCCCGTGTCATGTCAGTCAAATGGCGGCCAGGTTGCGGAACTCGGCGTCGGTGACGAGGCGCCGTTTCTCCGTTCCGAGCCGTTTCACCGCCGCCAGCACCTCCGGGAACCGCTCCTCCGGCAGCTCGAGCCCGAGCTCCTCGGCCTTCAGCCGGATCGAGTCGAGACCGCTCTTCTTCCCCAGCACGACCCCGCGTGCCGCACCGACGACGCCGGCTGCGTACGGCTCGATCGCGGGCGGGTCGTGGAACTGGCTCGCGACCGCGCCGCTCTCGCGCGTGAAGAGGTTGGCGCCGGTGATCGGCGTCCAGGGCGCGAGCTCGTAGCCGGAGCGCTTCTGGACGAGCGCGGCGAGCTCTCGCGCTTTGGTGAGGTCGAGCCGCGTCGGGATTCCGTAGAGCGCCTCGAGCGCAAGCGCGACCTCGAGCAGGTTGGCGTTCCCCGCCCGCTCCCCCATCCCGTTCACCGTGCCGTGCACCCAGGTGGCGCCGGCCTGGACCGCTGCAACCGCCGCGGCTGTGGCAAGGCCGAAGTCGTCGTGCCCGTGCCAGTGCACGGGGACCTCGAGCCAGTCGACCGTCTGGCCCACGAGGTACGCCGCGCCTTCCGGCGTCGCGACCCCGATCGTGTCCACGACCACGGCTTCCTGCGCGCCCGCCTCGACCGCGGCCTCGTAGGCGCGGCGGAAGAAGTCGAGCTCGGCGCGCGAGCCGTCGACGCCGAAGAACGCGACTGTGATCCCCTCACCGGCTGCAAACGAGACCGCCTTCCGGATGCGGCCGAGCATGTCGTCGTGCGAGACCCCGAGCGCCGCGAGCTTGGCGTCGGAGATCGGGCTCTCGATCACCGCGGCACTCACGCCCAGGCCGGCGAGCTGCTCGACGTCCGCTTGCACCGCGCGGGCGAAGCCCCACACCTCGGCCCGGAGGCCGGCGCCCGCGATCAACCGGATCGCCTCGGCATCCTCCTCCGAGACACGTGCGAAGCCGGCCTCGATCCGGTCGACACCGGCCTCGTCGAGGGCGCGGGCGATCGCGAGCTTGTCCTCGGGCGAGAGGACGACGCCGACGGTCTGCTCACCGTCGCGGAGGGTCGTGTCGTAGAGGCCGGCGGTGTCGTGAGTCTGCGGCTCGAGCGCGAGGCGGTTGAGGTCTCCCGTCCAGAGGTTGTCGCGGTCGATCACGGGGCGCGCACGATCCCGTCGGGGAACCGGCAGAGCTTCTCTGGCGCGCCGTCGGTGATCAGGAAGTTGTCCTCGACGCGGAGGCCGCCGCCCTCGGGCCAGTACACGCCCGGCTCGATTGCGAGAACCATCCCGGCCTCGATCGTACCGCCGCCCGCCTGATGGGCATAGGGCGGCTCGTGCGCGCGAGCGCCGACACCGTGGCAGATCGGATGCGACGGCTGACCTTCGTATCCCGCCCTGGCCAGACCCTCCCTCACTCGCCGGTCGAGCTCAGCGAAGCTCGCACCCGGCCGCACGAAGTCGACCGCATCTGCGTAGACCTCCATCAGTTGCAGCTCGAGCTCCGCGTAGGGCGCGTCGAGCTCCCCCGGGACGAGGTTCTTCGTGTGGTCGCACCAGTAGCCGTCGGCGCAGACCCAGATCTCGAAGAGCGTCGGCGCGTGCTCGTCGATCAGACGGCTCCCTGTCGAGGTGAAGGTGCGGATGCCCGGGCCCGACCAGACGAGCGAGAAGCCGTGCGCGAGCTCGACCGTTCCCTCGTACGCCGGATGGTCGAAGCCAGTGCCGTGATCGTGCACCCAGCTGTTCCACATCGCGCCGACCTCGCTCTCCCGCATCCCCGGCCGGAGCCGTGCCTGGACATGCTCCATCGCGCCTGCAGCGATCGCGTTCGCGAGCCGAATGCGTTCGATCTCCTGCTCGGTCTTGATGGCGCGCGCAGTTGCGAGCAGCGGGGTCGCGTCTGCTGCGTCGGGGAACGCGTCGAACCAGCCCCTGGTGAACGTCGTCGGCTCGCCGACCATCCGGTCCGCCGCCTGCGTCCCGAGCGAGAGCTCGATCCCGACCCGCTCGTAGTCCGAGGAGATCTGTCGCGCGAGGTCGAGCGCGCGGAGGCTGGGTGGCCGCGGGTCGCTCTCGTCGTACCCGCGGAAGAGGCGTACCTCGAGCGTCCAGCTCATCCGCTCGGCGTCGGCTTCCGAGGCCTCGAGGCAGATCAGGACCGGCTCGCCCTCCTGCGGAAAGACGACCGCGTCGTAGCCTTTCATGCCCCAGAAGTTCGTCAGGTAGAGCACGTTGTCCGGCGCGCGGACGACGAGCGCGTCGAGCTCCTGCTCGGCCATCAAAGCCCGCACCCGGTCGAGCTTGGCGTCGTCGCGCGCCCAGCTCACAAGCCGTCCGGACTTTGTGTTTCTGAAACACAAGCGATCGATTCGAGCCGGCCGACCGCATGGTTGCGTGGGTTGGAGCGGTGCCGAGAGGGCTTGTGTTTCAGAAACACAAGCCCTTCCCTCACGACGCGGGCTCCCACACGACGCGGTCGTCGCGGGTGACGACGCGGCCGATGCCGCCGACGGGATAGTGGCCGCAGACGACGACGACGTCTTGGTCGACGAGCTCCGGCAGCAGGGCGCGACGCGTCGCGGCGCACGCGGCCGCATCACCGTCGGAGATGTAGGCGCGGTCGGGATGGTCGAGGAGGATCGGGTGGACCGCGGCGTCGGCGATCAGGAGGGCGCGCTCACCCCCCGAGTCGATTCGGAGGCCCATGTGGCCGGGAAAGTGCCCCGGCAGCGGGAAGGCGTCGACGCCTTCGGCCAGGGTGATCCCGCCGTCGATCTGCTCGAACGCGACGGCCAGGATCGTCCGCTCGACGTGCTCGCGACCGCTGTCACGCGCGAACGCGATCGCGTCACGGTGAGCGAGGTAGCGCGCGTTCGGAAAGACGAGGCGGCCGACGCGATCCGTGTTCCAGCCAACGTGGTCGATGTGGAGATGCGTGAAGAAGACGACGTCGACGTCGTCGGGCGCGGCGCCGGCCTCCGCAAGCGCAGGGAGTAGGCCCTCCTCGAACTCCGCGTCCCAGCCCCACAGCCCGGCAGGCCCGACGCCGGTGTCGACGAGCACCGTGGTGCCGCCCGAACGAAGGAGATACGACGTGCACGGCAGGCGCCAGCGCGACCCCGCAAAGACCTCGGGGTAGAGGTCGCGGTACGAATCCCAGTCGGTCGTGTCGGGAAAGAGCTCGACCAGCTCCCCCAGCACACCGATCGCGTCCACGAGCGGCACGAGCTCGACGGAGCCGACTACCACCTGACTCGCTCCGGCGGCGGCTCGCCGTGCGCCTCCTGCCAGCCGATCACCGGGTTCCGAAGAATGCCAATCCGCTCGATCTCGGCCTCGATCACGTCGCCCGGCTTCAGATAGAGCGACGCCGCGTCCTCGGAGAAGCCTGCGACGCCCGACACCGTCCCCGTCGAGAGCACGTCGCCCGCCGAGTAGCCGAGCGCAGAGTAGTGCGACAGGATCTCCGGGATCGTCACGCTCATCCTGCCGGAGTGCGAGGTCTGGCGAGACTCCCCGTTCACCCGCAGCTCCATAGCGAGGTCGTGCGGGTCCGGGATCTCGTCGGGGGTCACGATCCACGGCCCGAGCGGACAGAAGGTGTCGATCGCCTTGCAGAAGCTGAAGACGCCGGACCGCATCTCGCGCCGCTGGATGTCGCGCGCCGTGATGTCGTTGAAGATCACGTACCCGCCGACGTAGTCCATCGCCTCCTCGGGCGGGAACCACTTGCCGCTCTTCTTCAGCACGACGGCGAGCTCAAGCTCGTAGTCCAGCTCCTCGGTCAGGTGCTCGGGGTAGACGACCGGCTCGTCTGGGCCGACGATCGCGTCGACGTTCTGGAAGAAGACGATCCAGGGAGCGATCTCGTGCGACCAGCCCACGACTTTCGACTCCTCCTCGTGCTCGCGGAAGTTGCCGGCCGTGTGGACGAACTTCTTCGGCACGATCGGCGCACGCAGCCGCGCCGCCGCCAGCGGGACACGCTCGCCGGTCTCGTCCGCACCGCCACGCTCGAACCACTCCCGCATCGTCGGCACGTCCAGGACACGAATCTCCTCTCCGTCGAGGTAGCCGACCCGGCCGTCGTCGAAGGTGACGAGCTTCATCCGCAGATCCTCTGCGCGGCGCGGGCGTAGACCTCGGCGATCTGCACGAGCCCTTCGATCTCGAGGTTTTCGCCGTACTCCGGGTCGGGTAGCCCGGACGAGGTGCCGTAGTTGACCGTCGCGATCCCGTAGCGTGACAGCACCGACGCGTCCGAGAACCAGCGCGTGACGTCGCGCTCGGGAGTGGAGCCGAAGACCTCCGAGTGCGACTCCTCGAGCGCGCCTACGAGCGGATGCGACTCCTCGATCTCCGCGCCGGGCGCGGTCACGTAGACCTCCGCCTCCACCCCGTCGAGCGTGCGCGCAAATTCGAGCGCCTTCCGCCGCGCGTCGGCCATCTCGACGTCCGGCGGGACACGCAGGTCGAGGAAGAGGTCGGTCCGGTGCGGAGTCCGCGAGACGCGCCAGCCGAAGCCACCCTGGATCGCGCCCACGTTGGCGACACCGCGCACGTCGCCGTAGCTCATCTCTTCCTCCCAGCTCGGCAGCCATTCGAGCACCCGGTCGAGCACGCCGCGCATGCGTACGATCGAGTTCTCCTCCAGCCTGCCGGACGAGAAGGCGGTGTGGATGAAGGGACCGGACGTCGAGAGGCGGAGCCACAGCGTCCCGAAGTGCGCGAGCACGAGCTTCTGCTCGGTCGGCTCGCCGAGGATGCACATGTCGGCGGCGCCTCCGTGACCGACGAGATGGCGCGAGCCGGCCGCGTAGCCGCGGAACTCGGCGCCCTGGGCGTCGCCCTGCTGCGTCTTCTCGATCTCGCCTGCGACCGCCGCGATCATCACGTCGCCCTTCAGCTCGGCATCGCCGAGCGCCCGCAGCGCTGCCAGATACGCGACGAGCGCTCCCTTCATGTTCGAGATCCCGAGGCCGTAGATGCGACCGTCGCGCTCGAACCCCTGCGGCTGGAAGCCCGGGATGCCGGCCAGCCACGGCTCGCGGCCGGAGTACGACGTGTCCATGTGCCCGTTGAACATCAGCGTCGGCCCGCCACCCGTTCCGGCGCGGGTCGCGAGCACGTTCGCGCGCCCGTCCTCGACCTGCTGCCACTGAACGGCGAGCCCGAGTTCCTCGCACTGACCGGCCATCCACGCCGCCATCGCCTCCTCGGCGCCCGTGAAGCTCGGGATCGAGACCGCTGCCAGCGCGTCGGCTACGAGACGCTCGCGGTCGATCACCGGTCGGGACCTCCCATGCCGGGCAGTCCGCCGCCCCGAGGAGGTGCGGGCATCGTCGGAAGACCGGCGGCGCTCCAGGCCTGGAAGCCACCTGCGAGATCGGCCGCCCGCGAGAACCCGAGCGTGCGCAGCGCGGCGGCCGCCAGGCTCGACGAGTAGCCCTCATGGCAGACGAGGATCAGCTCGCGCTCGGGGTCGGCGACGTAGGCGTTCGAGAAGCCCGAGTCCGGGTCGACCCGCCACTCGAGCACCGACCTCGGCACGTGCACCGAGCCCGGAATGACGCCGTCCCGCTCGCGCTCGTCGTGCGACCGCAGGTCGAGGAGGATCGAGCCGGTGACCGTACGGGCGAGCGCCTCGGTGGGCTCGAAGCGCCGGATCGCGCGACGCGCCTCGGCTAGGAGCTCGGAGACGCCGCGTGTCTCGATCGCAATCGGGCCGCGTTCGAGACTCACGACCGAAAGTACGGCAGCACCTTTTCCCCGAAGAGGCGGATCTGGTCGTGTCGCTTGTCGCCCCACAACTCGAGCATGACATGGGTGCAGCCGGCGTCGCGGTACTCCTCGATCGCGGCGATGCAGTCGGCCGGCGTGCCTGCGATGGGCTTGCACTTGTCGAGGATCTCGTCGGTCACCTTCGCCTTGGCCGCCAGACGGCCGCCCTGCTCCATCGCCTCCGCGACGGGGCGGATCTCGTCCTGCTCGAGGCCGGCGAGATCGAGCAGCGTGTCGGCCGAGCCCTGGATGTTCTGCACCTTGTTGGCGAGGTACATCCCGGCGATCTCGCGCGCCCCGTCTCGGCCCTTGTCGCGATCCTCGTCGATCGAGGCGACGACCGTACAGCCGATGTCGATGTCGGCGGCCACGTTCTCACGTGTGTAGCGAACGAAGGCCGGCGTCGTGATCGAGGGGGTCAGGCACCCCTCGGCGATCTCGCCGGCGAGCGCCTGCATCTTCGGCGCGGTCGCGGCGACGTAGACGGGTGGCACGCCGCGCGGTGTGTGAGCCTCGGGCGAGAGCGCCGGCACCGAGGCGCTCCACGTGTCGCCGTCGTACTCGAACGCCTCGCCGCCGAGCACGCCGCGGACGATCTCGACCGCGTCGCGCATCGGTCCGAGCGTCTTCTTCGTCTGCAGCTTGGCGTTGTTGAGGAAGATCTTCGAGGTGCCGAAGCCGAGGATGAACCGCCCCGGCCCGGCCGCCTCCTGCACGACGCGTGCGTCCATCGCGACCTGGACCGGATGCCGGGTGAAGGGCGAGATGATTCCCCAGCCGATTGTCAGCCGCTCGGTCTCGCGCGCCATCAGCGCCGACACGACCGTCGACGATCGAGCCTCCATCTGGTGCTTGCGCCACCACGGATACGCCTCGGCCAGCCAGATCGTGTCCATTCCGGCCTCGTCCATCACGCGCGCCGACGCGAGCATCTCGTCGAGCGGCTCCATCGTGAGCTGCATCACGCCGATGCGGAACGGGACCGCCACGGCGACTAGCCCTTGTCTTCGGTGTCGTGCGTCGGCCCCTCGGGGTCGGCGTCGTACACCTCGGGCGAGCCGGGATGGATCCCCTGCTCGGCGCCGCCCGTGCTTGCCGCCGCCTCGCTGACCTGCTTCTCGAGCGCGGAGAGGACGTTCCCGACCTGCTGGTTGATGATCGGCTGGAGCACCCGCTGGCCCATGGCGCCGACCGGGC
>JAWVCW010000037.1:0-32428 GCA_033857955.1 Gaiellaceae bacterium
CGCTGGCAAGTCAACCCTTCGGGGGCGACATCCGGGAATCGAGTCAGCCGCCGCCAACCCGAGTCTCTGCTCCAAAGCAGACGACACCAGCCGACCATGACAGTGAGTCCGGGAATGTCCCCTGAGCTACCGGCCATGAGGATTGGCGAAGCAGCCGCCGAGCTGCACTGGATCAGTCTGAGCGCCCACGCCTCGGCTGCACCATCCAGCGCAGAAACAGCCAATAGAGGGCGTAAGCCGGGAAGATGATCAGCGGCCTGAGCCATCCCCCTGAAATCAGGGAAACCGCGATGTATGAGGTGACCATCAGCACAGCTAGTGATCGGTATGGATGGCGTTCCCAGATAGCGGCTGGAAGCCTATGGCTCAAAGCCCTTGCCTGGGCCAGTGATGCTTCTATGTCTGTCAAGTCGTCAGTGGTGCTCCGTGTTCGAGCAGCCGGTAGAGGCTGCGGGCGAGGTAGCGCTTGAGGCAGCGGGTTGCCTCGCGTCGTGTCTTGCCTTCTTGGAGGCGTCGTTGGATGTAGGCGATCGTGGCGGGGTGTGAGCGTTTGCGGGTGACGAGGATCATGTGCAGTGCGCGGTTGAGTTTTCGGTCGCCGCTTCGGTCGAGTCGGTAGCGGACTGTCTGGCCGGAGGAGGCGGGTATCGGTGCTGCGCCGGCGAGTCGTGCGAAGGCGGCTTCCGATCCGATCCGGCCGCGGTGTGACCAGGAGAGGATGAGCTGAGCGGCGGCGTGCGGACCGACGCCGGGCTGCTCGAGCAGCTGCGGTGCCAGCATCCGTGTGAGCGTTTCGATCTCACGGGCGAGCTCGCGTTCCTCCGCGGTCAGCTGCAACACCCGTCGCGCGATCGAGCGCAGCGCCAGCATGCTGCCGCGTAGCTCCGGGTCGCGTCGACCGTCGGGCCGAGTTGCTGCGAGGTGTTGCAGCAGCCGCGCTCGTGTGAGCGGCCGCAGCTCGCTGAGCAGCGGCTCCGGGGTAGTGATCAGTAGGTCGCGCAGCTGGCAGAGCCCGGCACGCTTAGCGTTGACCGCGCCTTCCCGTGCGGCCACCAACGCCTGCAGCGCCTGGCGTTCGCCACCTGCCCGCGGTGTCGCGGGCCGGTCGCTTGTGAGCACACTGCGGGCGGCACGAACCGCGTCGAGTGCGTCGGTTTTACCGCCCGAGCGGCGCTCCCGCCGCAGCCTGCCGACCTCGAGCACCCGCTCGCCACGACCGGCGAGGAAGCGCGTAAGACCGGCACCGAACGAGCCTGTTCCCTCGACAGCAAAGACACGACGCCCAGGCGCGTGCTCGTCGCCGAGCAGGAGCGCTTGCCGATAGCCATTGCTGTTTGCTGCAACGTTCGCCTCGAAGACGACCGCGCCACTTCGAACGTCGACGACCGCGAGTGCATGCGAGTCGCGGTGAGGATCGACACCAACGACGTAGTCCAACTGATCTGCGAGCATCCGTGACCGACCTCCAGCCAAGCGTTGGGGGACACATCGGTGTCGGTCTGGGGTGGAAACCGCGGGCGGCAGAACTGTGACGGGTCACGCGCTCACAACGCGGACAGCCTTCTGATCAGGCCAGCAAGCGGACGCCAGGCCGGCACCGGCCTCCTCGCCCGGACAGATCACTGGAAAGACACCCGCCAACGGGGTCATTCGAAAATCGAGTCACAGACAAAGAGCACCGGCACCACCCTGACGAGAGCCCCAGACGGGACTCGCGCAGACTCACAGTTCGGGAATGTCCCCTGAGCGCGCAGAGGAAGTAGGCCCAGCTCGGCTACGGCGGAAACTCCCCGCGCGGGATGTTGTGGCCGATCAACGCCTGCTGACGTTTCGGCCCCAGCAAATCTCGACTGTGTAGGGCACGATGTAGCGCCAGCAGAGCGCACGAGGGTTATTGCGGTACACCTGATCGGGCTTTCCCAGTAGCTGCGTGACTTGCGTCGGAGTCATCCGATTTCCCGCCTCGGTGAACTCACGAACACCAGCCGCGGTGATCTCGGCGAGCGTCCTCGGCTCGTCAGCTTCGCGCACCTCCCGGAGAGCGGCGACGGCGACGACGAGTGCGGCCACGGCGATCAGCAACGTCGCGCCTATCAACACCTTCGTCACGGCGTCATGATGGCACGGGCTCGCGTCGGGTAGGACAGATTCTCGCCTGGGCGAGTCTCCTCTCGCCCGGCGACGATCCGCAGCTCGACATCGGTCTGCATCCGAGCCGAACCGAGCGTTGGTTGCCCTTAGTCCATGTCGAGGATCCGCGCCTCAGCCGGCGGATGCAGACCTCCCCACGCTGCGAGATACAGGTTCAGATCGCGCCGCATGATCGACTTGTCGAAGACACCGGGAACGACCACGTCGAACACCGCACCGTGGACTTCCGCCGTCTCGCAGCGCGCCCGGCCGAGGAACTCGAGGAGGTCCTTGACGAGGGCAGGATGGCTGACCCGGACTTTCATGGCGATACCCCTCTCCCAGAGCGATCACCGTTCGTGTGGTCTCACATTGGCTCGGTGCGGGCAGCCGCGTAATGACCGAAAGTCCAGGGTTTTTCTCGGGACCTGGCCCCGCGTGGGTCAGGAATGCGTGTAACGGCTACGCGACGCCGGCCAGCGCTTCGTCCGACGGCAGCGGCCGCGTGCCGAGCAGCTGCTCGAGACGCGCGAACGCGCTCGTCTCCAGCTGGCGGACGCGCTGCCGCGTGACGCCGAGCTCGCGCCCGATCTCCTCGAGGCTGACGGCCTCGCGGCCTGTGAAGCCGAAGCGCATCTCCATCACCTGGCGCTCGCGCTCGGGCAAACGCTCGAGCGCATCGCGGACGCGCTCCTGCTCGAGCGAGGTCTCCACCAGGTCGATCGGCTCCTCGACGGTCCGGTCGGCAAAGAGGTCGCCGAGCTCCCCGTCTCCGTCGCCGATCGTCTGGTTGAGGGACACCGACGCCTCGACGGCGTCGAGAGCCTCCTCGACGTGGTGCGGCTTCAGCTCCGTCTCCGCCACGAGCTCGGCGAGCGTCGGAGCGCGGCCGTGCACCGCCTCGAGCTTCTGGCGTGCGCGCTTCAGCTTCAGTCGGCGCTCCTGCACGTGCACCGGGATGCGGATCGTGTCCGACTGGTTCGCGACCGCGCGCTGACAGGATTGGCGGATCCACCACGTCGCGTACGTCGAGAACTTGAAGCCCTTCCGGTAGTCGAACTTCTCGACCGCGCGGTTCAGCCCGATCGTGCCGTCCTGGATCAGGTCGAGCAGCGGCAGGCCGTGGCCCTGGTAGCGCTTGGCGATCGAGACGACCAGCCGCAGGTTCGAGTTGACCATCTTCTCCTTCGCCGCGGCGTCGCCACGCTCGATTCGCTTCGCGAGCGCGACCTCCTCGGCAGCGTTCAGGAGCGCGTGCTGGCCGATCTGGTTCAGGAAGAGCTGCAGGCTGTCGGTGACGACGCCGGACGGGCGCAGGTCGAGATCGCTCTCGGCGGTCTCGGCTTCCGCGGCCTCCTCGATCTCGACTTCTGCCGAGGCGAGCGCCGCCCGCACCTCGTCGAGGGTGTCGTCGTCGAGCTCGTGCTCGAGCTGCAGCGCCTCGAGCTCGGTAGCTGCGACAACGCCGCGGTCGCCCGCCTCCTGGAGGAAGGCGGTCAGGGCCGCATTCAAATTGAGGGCATCCGTGCCCAGTGCAACATCCGTACTCATCAAAGTCCTCTCGAAAGTCAGGTTCGTGTCAAAGGGCCGCGCGGTTTTCCGCGCTGCCCAGAGATGACAACGTCAAACACTGCCAAGAATCTGCCCAAAATCACCAATCCGTACACAACCCTTACGCGACTTCATGGAAACGCAACGTAGGGACGTCCGAAACCGACGGGTACGCTCATGCTCGTGCTCAGCCCGTCGGTCGACAACCTCGTCGCGCAGCTGACCCGTTTGCCGGGGATCGGATCGCGTACGGCGCAGCGCTTGGCCTTTCACATTCTAGCAACCGGCAAGGAGGAGGCGCAGGCTCTCGCAGCGGCGATCCAGGAGGTCAAGGAGCGGGTTCGGTTCTGCCGCGACTGCGGCAACCTGACCGAGGAGGAGCTCTGCTCGATCTGCCTCGACACGCGCCGCGACCGGACCGTCGTGTGCGTCGTCGAGCAGCCAATGGATGTCATCTCGCTGGAACGCACGCACGAGTACCGCGGTCTCTACCACGTGCTCGGCGGCTCGCTCTCGCCTCTCGACGGCGTCGAGCCCGAGCACCTCCGGATCAGCGAGCTGCTGCGCCGGGTCGCCGGCGGGGAGATCACCGAGGTGGTGCTCGCCACCAACCCGAACATGACCGGCGAGGCGACCGCCGCCTACCTCGCCGGCAGGCTGCGCGACGGCGTCACCGTCACCCGGCTCGCGAGCGGGCTGCCCGTGGGCGGCGACCTGGAGTACGCCGACGAGGTCACCCTCGGCCGGGCGCTCGCCGGCCGCCGCGAGATTTGATTCTTTGTGGCGCTATCTCGAGCCAAAACCCCTGAAGCTGCGTGCCTCGGTTGGGGGGCTCGCTGACCTCTCTAGTCCGCTTGGATCTCTGATCGGCGTTTCCGGCGCGGGCCGCAGCTCTGGTTCACATTTTTCTTCGCAAAGAGCGACTTTCCGTTCGCCGCGCCGCTTGACGCCGGCGACCGCCACTTCTACAGTCGTCCCATCTGAACCGACGGGCCCTCGGGTTCGTCGGTTCAGTGTTTTTCTGGGGTCCCTTTCGGGGCCTTTTCCGTTTTCCGAGGCTGCTCTCGGGCCCGTGTCTACACTCAGCGCCATGGCTGCGACCGAGTACGAAGCCGTTCCGGCTGTCGATGCAGACGCGCAGGCGCCCCACCTCGGCACCGTCGTGATGAAGTTCGGCGGCACCTCGGTCGGCGACCCCGAGAAGCTGAAGCGCGTCGCCGCGCGGCTCGTCGCCGCCCGGGACGAAGGGCACCGCGTCGTCGGCGTCCTCTCGGCGATGGGCCACACGACCGACGAGCTGCTCGACCTCGCCCACCAGATCTCCGCCGTGCCGCATCCGCGCGAGCTCGACATGCTCGTCTCGGTCGGCGAGCGAATCTCCTGCGCGCTCGCGGCGATGGTGATCCACGACCTCGGCCACGAGGCGATCTCGCTCACCGGCTCGCAGGCAGGGATCGTCACCGACACGGTGCACGGGAAGGCCAAGATCGTCGAGGTGCGCGCGCGCCGGATCCACGAAGCGCTCGACGAAGGGACGATCGCGCTCGTCGCCGGCTTCCAGGGCGTCTCGACCGCGTTCGAGGTGACGACACTCGGCCGGGGCGGCTCCGACACGACCGCAGTCGCCCTCGCGGCAGCGCTCGGCGCCGACCACTGCGAGATCTACACGGACGTCCTCGGCGTCTACTCGGCCGACCCCCGCGTGGTTCCCGACGCCCGTCAGCTGACGCGCGTCAGCTTCGACGAAATGCTCGAGATGGCGTCCTCCGGCGCAGGCGTGCTCGCCACCCGCTCGATCGAGGTCGCGCGTAGTCACAATGTGCGGCTCCACGTCCGTTCGTCCTTCGAAGAAGGAGATGGCACGTGGATCCAGCAGGAGGATGAAGAGATGCTCGAAAAGGCACTGATCTCCGGCGTCGTGCACCAGCGGGAGGAGACCGTCTACCGCGTCGACGGCACCACTGCCGCGCAGCTCTTCGGCGCGCTCGCCGAGGCGTCGGTGAACGTCGACACGATCGTGCAGACGAACGCCGAGATCGTCTTCTCCGCCCCCGTCGAGGACAAGCCGGACGCAGCCCGTACGCTCGACGGGCTCGGCGTGTCCTGGACCGCGCGCGACGACCTGGGCAAGGTGAGCCTTGTCGGCGCCGGCATGAAGAGCCACCCAGGCGTGGCTGCCAAGACCTTCGCCACGCTGGCGGCGGCCGGAATCGAGGCGGCCATCGTCTCCACCTCCCCGATCAAGATCGCGTGCCATGTCCCGTCGAGCGACGTCGACAACGCCGTGCGGGCTCTCCACGAAGCATTCGAGCTTGCGTAGGCCGCCCCGCATCGGCGTGGTCGGCGCCACCGGCGCGGTCGGGACGATCACGCTCGAGCTCCTGCGCGAGCGCGGCTACGACGACGTGCGCCTCTTCGCGTCCGCGCGCTCGGCGGGCAAGGAGCTGGGCGGCACGATCGTCGAGGAAGCAACACCCGAGGTGCTCTCTGCCGGCGACCTCGACCTCTGCCTCTTCTCGGTCGGCACCTCTGCCAGCCTCGAGCTGGTTCCGCACGCCGTCCGTGGCGGCACGATCTGCGTCGACAAGTCCGCCGCCTACCGGCTCGAGCCCGGGATCCCGCTCGTCGTGCCGGAAGTGAACGGCATTCGCGCTGCCGAGCACCAGGGGATCGTCGCGAATCCGAACTGCTGCGCGATCCCGCTCACCTGCGCGCTCAAGCCGCTGCACGACGCAGTCGGGCTCGAGCGCATCCGTGTGGCCACCTACCAGTCGGTCTCCGGGGCCGGTGCCCAGGCGATGGAACGCCTGCGGGCGCAGGCGCCGGAGGACAACGACCTGCGCATGGACTGGAGCTTCGACGGGGTCGAGTTCGACGAAGAAGAGAAGCTGCGCGAGGAGACGCGAAAGATCCTCGAGCTGCCGGCGCTGCCCGTGAGCGCCACCTGCGTGCGGGTGCCGGTGCTCGTCGGGCACGCCGAGGCGGTGTGGATCGAGATGAAAGAGCCGCTCTCCGCCGAGCAGGCGACCGCCATCCTCGGCGGCGCGCCGGGCCTCAGCCTCGAGCAGTTCCCGACGCCGGGCGGCGCCGCGGGCGGCGACGACGTGCTCGTCGGCCGCATCCGCAAGGACCCGACGATCGAGAACGGGCTCGTCCTGTTCATCGTCGGCGACAACCTGCGCAAGGGCGCCGCGCTGAACGCGATCCAGATCGCCGAGCTCCTGCTCGCGCAGCAGCCTGTCGCCGCTTGATTCTCGCGCCCCTCGTCACGGCGCTCTCCCTCCTCGCACCCGCGCCTCCCACGTTGATCGCGGCCGGCGACGTCGCGTCCTGCCGCTCCTCCGGCGACGAGGCGACCGCAGCGCTCGTCGCACGGATCCCGGGAACCGTCGCCTTGCTCGGGGATTCGGTCTACGAGCGCGGCACAGCGCAGGAGTTCCGCGCCTGCTACTCGTGGGCCCGATTCCGCGGACGCACGCGCGCGGCGCTCGGAAACCACGAGTACGGCTCCGGCAACGCGGCGGCGGCGATCGCCTACTTCGGCCTGCCGCGCTCGGGCTACTACTCCTACGACCTCGGCGACTGGCACGTCGTCGTCCTGAACTCGAACTGCGGTCCCGCCGGCGGCTGCCAGCAGGGATCGCCGCAGCAGCGCTGGCTCGACGCGGATCTCGCGGCGAACCCGACCCTCTGCACGGTCGCGTACATGCATCACCCGCGCTTCAGCTCGGGCCTGCACGGCTCCGACACCTCTCTGGGCGCGCTTTGGACGACTCTCGCCCGCGGCGGCGTCGACGTCGTCCTCGCGGGGCACGACCATCACTACGAGCGGTTTGCGCCGTTCCAGGGGATCCGCTTCTTCGTCGTCGGCACCGGCGGGCGAAGCCACTACCCGGTGCTCCGCCGCCTCTCGCAGCCGAAGAGCGTCGCGCTCGACTACCGCACGTACGGCGTCCTCAGGCTGACGCTGCGCGCAGAAGGCTACGACTGGCGGTTCGTCCCCGTCGCAGGCTCGACCTACAGCGACAGCGGCTCGTCCGGCTGTCGATAGCCCATGAACGAGTAGCTCCCCCGCGCCGCCCGTTCACACGGGCGCGCGGGGGAGCGGGACTTCTCTCTAGCCGACCGACGCTCCGGCGAGCTGCTGCTCGTGCTTCGGCGACCCGAGCAGACCGTGCAGCTGAGCCCAGCGGCTCGCCTCGGTCCGGTTCGCCACATCGAGCTTCCGGTACACGTTGGACAGATGGAACTTGACCGTCTGCTCGGTCACCCACAGCATCTTTGCGAGCTGCGTGTTCGAGTGACCTTCGGCGACCAGCTGGAGGATCTCCAGCTCGCGCCGTGTCAGATCGGGAAGATCTTCGGTCGCGGCGCGCGATGTCTGCACCGCGGCCGGCCGGCTGCCCGGCAGGTAGACCGAGTGTGCGAACGCCTGCCGGATGGCGGAGCGAAGGTCATCCGGATGCGCCGTCTTGATCACGTACGCGACGGCGCCTGCCGCAAGCGCCGCGTCGATGTGCTTCGTATCGTCGTACACCGACAGCACGATCCCGCGCAGGGTGGGAACAGCCTCGTTCCCCTTGCGCACGAGCTCGATGCCGTCGAGGTCGCCCTCCGGCATCTGAATGCCGGTGACGAGGACGTCGGGACGATGCTCCGTCACGAGCGCAAATCCTTCGCGCCCGGACGTCGCCGTTCCGACGACTGTCAAGCCGAGATCCGCTACGACCAGACTTACCGCGTCCAGCCAGAGCGGATGATGATCTACAAGTACCGCCGTACGCCCGTTGTACTGACTCATCGAAAGGGCCGCCTTTCGTTCTCCATGTCTTGCGTGTGGTGCTCCACCCTCCACGCCCGCCTTTACCCTCCGCTCAACCTAGCGCAGTTTGTGGGGAAAGTGAAGGTTTGTGTAGAAAATTCTTGAGCAAAGGTGGTGAACTCCACGCCCGCGATCTGCTCAATCGGCTAGTGGCGGCGGCGGCAGGGCCAGCGTAACGTCGGTGCTGCGCGTTGTGAGGCCGCTTCACGCGCGCAAGAAGCGCGGCGTACTCTCCATTCGCCTGCGCTTCGGGACGGTGGCGGGCTTCCTGAGACCAAGCAGGAAGTCCGCCGCTTGTCCTGCACATTCTCCCTTTTGGGGGATGCGCACCCACAACCCAAGAATCATCTTGCCTGGAGGCGGCGGCTGCCTCCACTTGGTCGGGAGGCGGCCGTCCCTTCGAGGACTCAGCGCCCGCGGAAAGCGATCACGTTCTGCTCGAGGCCCCCCGGCCGCGCCGCGATCGTCTCTGTCGAACCACGGTTCGCACACGAGAGCTCGAGGGCCTCGACGACCGCGAGAGCTGCCGACGCCTCACGCCCGTACGGGACATCGCTCTGCGAGCGGACGGCGGTGAGGAACCGCGCGCAGCCGAGCCGAAGCGAATCCTCGCCTGGCAGCCGGAAGCTGATCCTGTCGCCCTGCTCGACCGTCAGGTCGTCGAACGTGGCGGGTGTCCCGCCGTTGACGTAAATCGAGAGCTCGTGCCCCGGATCGGTCGCGTCGAGCACCGCCGTGGCTTCGGAGCCCACGATCGAGATGTGATCGGCCGCCGCCCCTTCGAGGCAGGAGAGATGCACGTATGCGCCGATCCCGGTGGCGAAGCCGAGCTTGGCGAAGATGACGTCCGGACGGTCGCGCCCGAGATACGACACACCGCTCGCGTATGCCTCGACCGGCTCGTCGCCGAGGAGGTCGAGTACGAGCGCGATCATGTCGGCGCCGAGATCCCAGAGTAGGTCGACGTCCCGCTCGGCTCCCAACGCGTACCGGCGTGCGTGCACGTAGAAGATCTCGCCGAGCGCGCCCCGGTCGATGAGCCGGTGGAGCCGGAGCACGCCGGGGCGCAGCAGCTCCGGCGAATGCGCCACCAGGCGCCGGTTCCGCTTGGCCGCGGCGGCGACGAGCTTGTCCGCCTCGGCCGAGCCGGACGCGAGCGGGCCATCGACGAAGACATGCTTGTCCGCCTCGAGTGCGGCGAGCGCTCGCCCGCGGCCCGCGAGCTCGGAGGACGCGAAGACGACCGCATCGAGGTCCTCGTCCTGCAGCAGCTCGTCGAAATCGTTCGTCCAGGCGGTCGCCGGGCCGTAGCCCACGCTGGCGATCCGCGGCGCCTCGTCGCAGATCCAGCGCAGCGTGGACTGCGGCAACTCGTCGAATGCGCGTGCGAGCGTCGTGCCGAGGCCGGAGACGCCGCACACGACGCCAACTGTGACAGGCGTTCTCATCCCTGCCTCCCGCGCCGGGTCAGGGCGAGGCCGAGGAGCGGGACGGCGGCAGCGGTCCCCACTGCAAACGCCGTCGAGACGCGGAAGAGCGCCTCACCCGGAACGACGGCGTAGACACCGAGGAAGACGACGGCGGACGCGATCCAGCCGAGCGCCGCGATGCGGCCGCAGTCGAGCGCGAGCAGCGCCTGCGAGAAGGTCGAGGTGGCCAGATAGCAGCCGACGCCTACTCCCAGCAACGCGAGCTCGAGCCTGCCGGCGGTGTACTCCGAGCCGTAGACCGCCTGCAGAGCCGCAGGCCCGATGGCCGCTGCGGTCACCACGATCACCGCTGCGACGCCGGCGAGACCCCCCGCGGCGCGCCACACCGCGCGGCGGAAGCGCGCGCGCTCGGCGGTCGCGTGGAGGCGCGTCAGGTTCGGCAGCATCGAGGTCGCGAGGCCCTGGAAGACGAAGACCGGGATCCGGACGAGCATCGTGGCCGCGAAGACGAGCCCCGCGATCTTGCCGACGTTCGCGCCGCCGCCGAGCATCACGAGGAGTGGGCCGCCGTTGACGAGCACCTGGTCTGCAATCGCGATCACGGCCGCCGGCCAGGCAAAAGCGACGGCCGCGCCCACATGGAACGGCGATCCCTGTCCTCTGGCGACGAGCGGGCCGAGCACTCGGCGCCCGACGAGGACCGGCAGCACGACGCTTCCGGCAGCTGCGGCGACCATCGCGGCCGCAGCGAGATCGCGAGACGCGACCACGAGCAGCGGCACGACGACTGCAACGCGCACGGCGCCGTCCGACACCAGCAGCAGCGCGTAGCCGTTGAACCAGCCGGCGCCGGCGAAGACCCCGCGCGCCACGTACGCGACGCCATACGCGGCGAGACCGACGACGAACGCGCCGGTGTAGAAGGAGTCGCCGAGGAACAGCCTGTCGCCGATCAGGCCCCAGCCGAGCGCGCCGGCAACACCGATCGCGAGGGCGAGCACCAGGTAAAGCCGGAGCATGGCCCGCAGGACGGAGCGAACCTCCTGCCCTCGCGCCAGGCGGTCGGCAAGCGCTCTGGACGTCGTCTGCTCGAGCGGCCGGAAAAGCACGACCACCAGCAGGAACAGGGCCGCCCAGAGAACGGCGACGAGACCGTAGGCCTCGGGGCCGAGCACCCGGGCCGCAAGCACGTGGTACGCGTAGGCGAGGATCCCCGACGCAACGGTCGCTCCCGAGAGGAGGACCGCACCGTCGAAGCTGCGAGGCGCCCTGCGGGCGCGTTCGGTCGCAACGGCCGGAGAAACAGCCATCTCAGTCATGCCGAACCACCGGCGTACGCCGCCGGGACCCGTTCCGAATCGCATCCTTGCCACACGCCTCGAATCATGCGCTGCGCATGCCACCGGGATAAATCCCCTTCGGGTCAGGCTTTGCGGGTCCGTCGTACACATGTCAGCCCCCCGAAGGGCTAGCTGCCCCAACCCCCGACGGGGATTGCCGCTCTGGCCTGGAAGCCTCGCTGCACCGCTCCTAGGCTCTTCACAACGGGGGCACGACCGAACTTCAACGGTGGGAGAGCGACGCACGTGAGCACGATGGAAAAGATTGCGAGAACCGAAGAGGAGGCGACTCCGGCCGACAGAAGGCCGCAGCTCCTCTTCGTCATTCCTGCATTCAACGAGGAAGAGAACCTGCCGACGCTCTTCGCCGACCTGGCGCAGGCGAGCGATCTGCTCGGCGAGGGATCACGGATCTTCATCGTGGACGACGGCTCGGCGGACGAGACGTCGTCGCTCGTGGAGGCGTACGCCGGCCCGCTGCCGGTCGAGCTCGTTCGACTCGAGGTCAACCAGGGTCCCGGTGCGGCGTTCCGGTCGGGCTTCACCTCGGCGCTCGAGTGCGCCGAGCCCGACGCCTTGATCGTCACGCTCGAGGCCGACACGACCAGCGACCTCGGCGCGCTGCCTCAGATGCTCGAGGAGGTGCGTCGCGGCGCCGACGTCGTGCTCGCCGACTGGAGGATGGTGGGCGTCAGCGCTCACCGCCGCCTGCTGAGCGCGGCCGCCGGCTGGGTCGTCCGCCACAGCCTCGGGCTGGACGCAACCACCGTTTCTTCCTTCTTCCGCGTCTACCGGGCCTCGACCCTCCAGGAGGCATCGACCCGCTACGGCGATCGGCTGATCCGCGAGCGGGGCTTCGCCTGCAAGGCGGAGTTGCTCGGCAAGCTCGCTTCGATGAACGCGAGCATCGTGGAGGTGCCTGTCTCGCTCGATTGGACTCGGCGCAACGGCGAGAGCAAGATGCCGGTCTTCAAGACGATGCTCGCCTACTGGCGGATGCTCTTCCGCGAGCGTGTGGGCGCGACCGATCCCGTTCCTGCGGCACCCGAAGGCGCGCTCGGCGCATGAGGCCCAGCGTTGGGATCGTCGGCGGGGGCATCCTCGGGATGACCGCCGCATATCGGCTCGCGCAGGCGGGAGTCGCCGTCTCGCTCTACGAGCGCGCGCCAGACCTCGGCGGGCTCGTGGGGTCCTTCGACTTCGACGGTACACGGGTCGATCGCTTCTACCACGTCGTCCTGCCGAGCGACGACCGGGTCGTCGGGCTCGCCGACGAGCTCGGCCTCGGGGACAAGTGGCGCTTCCAGCCGACGAAGGTCGGCTTCTACGGCGACGGCCGGCTCTTCTCGATGACCTCGCCGAAGGAGTTCCTGACCTTCCCGCTGCTTCGACCCCACGAACGTGTGCGGCTCGCGACGTTCGTTGCGCGCTGCCAGCTGACCAAGGAGCACGACAAGCTCGATGACGAGCCCCTGCTGGACTGGCTCCAGCGGCACTGCGGGCGTGGCGTGGTCGAGAAGTTGTGGAAGCCGCTCCTCGACTCCAAGTTCGACGGCAAGTTCGAGGACTTGCCGGCCACGTACATCTGGGCGCGCACGCGCCGGATGGGCTCGACACGCGACAAGGCCGGCCGCGAGGTCATGGGCTGGCTCGACGGCGGCTACCAGGCCATCATCGACGCGCTCGAGCGGAAGATCGTCGCCCTGGGCGGCGAGGTACACGCAGGGGCGACCGTCGAGCAGATCGCATCCGAAGGCGGCCGCGCCGTCGGTGTCGTGGTCGACGGTCGCCTCCGGCGTTTTGACCACGTTCTCTGCACGCTGGCGCCGCCGATGGCGCGCCGCGTGCTCGCGCCCGAACTCACCGAGCAGGCGCCGGCCGACCACTGCCGCTACCTCGGCGTCGTGTGCCTGCTGCTCCGCGTCAAGCGGAGCGTCAGCCCGTACTACCACCTGAACATCACCGACCGGCGCGTCCCGCTGACAACCGTGGTGGAGACCACGCACGTGGTCGATCCGGAGCGTGTCGGGGGGCACCTGCTCTACGTCTCGAAGTACGTCGACCCGGGGCACCCGGATCAGGAGGCCTCGCCGGAAGAGGTCGAGCGGAAGTACATGGAGTACGTCCGCACGATCTTCCCCGACCTGCGCGACGACGCGATCGTCTCGTCCGTCGTGCAGCGCGCGCGGGTCACCGAGCCGGTGCACCTCGTCGGCGGCGCCAAGCGCCTGCCCGAGATGTTCTCGGTGCCGGGGCTCTCACTCGCGTCGACCGCGCACGTCTACCCCGAGATCGTCAGCGGGCAGGCCGTGATCGGCGTTTCGAACCAGGTCGTGCCCGGGATCCTCGAACGGCTTCCGGCCGCCGAGCAGGCGGCGGCATGAGCAGTGTGACGACACCAACCGCCCTGCTGCGCGACCGGTCGGCCCTGCGCCGCGTCATCGCCATGCCCGATGTGGTCGCCGCCAGCGGCCTCGCCGTCTACGTCGCGGTGCTCTTCGCACTCACGTGGCGAACCTGGGGGGACCTCGACACCGACACCGGCTACGACATGGTGGCAGCGAGCCGAATCGCCGACGGCGACATCCCGTACCGCGACTTCATCTACTACTACGGCCCGGTCGCCCCAGCGCTCGGCGCCCTCGTTCAACTGATCGGCTTCTCGCCCTTGTCAGCGGCGATCGCGCTGGGCGTGAGCGTCACCGCAGCGATCCTGACCGCGACGTACGTCCTGGCCCGGTCGTTCACCGGGATCCTCGGGGCGACGCTCGCAACCGCGATCACTGCGGCGGTTGCGCTGACTCCCAACAACTTCAACTTCGTCCTACCGCACACCGGAGCGGCCACGATCGGACTGCTCTGCGTCCTGGTTCTCCTGATCGCGCTCGGCCGTGCCACGGACGTGCCGGGAACTGGAGCGCTCCTCGTGGCCGGCACGGCGGTCGGACTGGCCGCGTTGACGAAGCCCGAGCCTGCCGCAGCCGCGGTGCTGGCTGTCGTGGCGTGGGCCATCATCCATCGTCGCAGAGGGGCATCTCCCCGCTCAATCGGGCTGCTTGCCGCGCCGGCTCTCATCATCCCCGGCGTCGTCTACGGCGTCCTCGCGGCGATGGCCGGTGTACACAACCTCCTGCTCGAGAACCTGTATCCGCGCGACGTCCTCCAGGCCGGCGGCGACGTCCTCCTGCGGGTGCGCATGCCGCTCACCATCGGGAGCGTGATCGAGCTCGGCGGGCGAGTCGTGCTCTACGGCATTGGCTGCGCTGTCATCGCGCTGACTGCGGCGGCGCTGGGTCGTGGGGGTCGGGCGCGTGTCGCCGCGGCTGCCGCCACCCTGGTGGTCGCTGTCGGAGGAGTCGGCGTCTCTCTCGCGCGACCCGAAGTGCTCCGCCACGGGCTGCAATTCGTCTACGCCTGGATTCCCGCGGGCGCGCTCATCGCTCTCGTGTTCCTCGTCGTCCGCCGCCGGCGGGCCGGAGGCTCGGCAGCTGTCGACCGCGAGATCGTTGCTATGACAGCCCTGTTCGTCCTGGCGCTCTTCACGTACGGAGCGTTCTACCTCCACGCGCCCCACCCGCAGATGGCCGTGTACGCCGTGCCGCTCGCGGCAATCTTCCTCACCCGCTTGCACCTCCGCGAGCTGGCGGTCGGTCGCGCGGGCCTAGTCGTCGGCGCTGTGTGGCTGGCCTTTCTCGCCGCCGCCGGCGCGGGTCTGGCTCTCAAGGACGCTCGGATCGAGACGGTCTCCGTGAGGGGTGCCGGAGGCTCCCTGGCAGAGGCTCCCTCCGAGGCTGCTCTCTACGCAGGCGCGCTGAGCTGGATCGAGCGCAAGACGACTGCGAACGACCAGATTCTCGTCGCTCCGATGCTGACCGGGCTGTACACGCTTTCAGAGCGCTCGAGCCCGCTGCCGGAGATCGCGCTGATCCCGGGCGCGCTGCCCTCGACGGCGGACGAGGAGCGGGCGATCACGAGGCTCGAGGCGGCACAGGTTCCACTCGTGATCATCGACGACCGCGAGTGGCCCGGCTACGGCCACACGTCCTTCGGAGGGTCGTTCGACCGGAAGCTGGCCGACTGGATTCGACAGAACTACACACGCGCGGCGGTCATCCGAGCCCCCGCTCACGAGGATTTCGAAGGCAACCACCCGGAACGGACGCTGTCCGTCTGGCTGAGGAGGGGAAAATGAGAAGGATTGGAGTGACAGGGGCTGCGGGATTCATCGGCTCCAATCTCTGCGAGCGGCTTCTCGCGGACGGTTACGAGGTCGTCGGGGTCGACGATCTCTCATATGGGTCGGTCGCGAACGTGGCGGCGTTCATGGAGCACCCCGCGTTCTCGTTCGAGGTGCTCGACTGCACGCGGGAGCGGCGCCTGCGCTCGGCCTTCGACGGCTGTGACGCGATCGCCCACCTGGCTGCAATGAAGATCCCGCGTTTCGGCGGGACGCTGGCGACGCTCCAGGTGAACGTGGGTGGAGTGCACGCGGCCTGCGAGGTCGCGCTCGACCTCGACGCGGACCTCGTGATCACGTCCACCTCGGACGTCTACGGCAATGCGACTCCGCCGTTCCGCGAGGACGACGAGCTCGTCATCGGCCCGCCGACCAGCAAGCGCTGGGCCTACGCGGTCTCGAAGATGTACGACGAGCATGTCGCGCTCGCGATGGCCGACGAAAAGGACCTACGCGTGACGATCCTGCGGCTGTTCAACGTCTACGGGCCGAAGAACCACCTCAGCTGGTGGGGCGGTCCGGTCGTCACCTTCCTCGAGTCGCTGCTCGACGGCGAGCCGATGGAGATCCACGGGGACGGGCAGCAGACGAGGACGTTCACGTACGTCGAAGACACCGTCGACGGCATCGTCAGGGCCCTCGAGCGCCCGGAGTCGCGCGGCGAGGTGATCAACCTCGGCGGCGTCGAGACGCTCACGATCCTCGAGCTCGCGCGGCGGTGTCAGGTGGAGCTCGGTCAGGCACCAGCTCCGCTTCGCGCGAACTTCATCACGTACGAGAGCCTGCCCGGCAACTACCAGGACGTGCGACATCGCGTCCCCGACACGACCAAGGCCGAGCGGCTGCTCGGGTTCAAGACGAGCGTCGGCTTCGCCGACGGACTCGCGCGCACCGTCGAGTGGCACCGCGCGTGCCGCGACCTCGGTGCGGCGGTGGAGGGCTAGCGGCCCGAGACGCAATGACTCGAACGACCCGAAAGAGAACGTGGATCGCAGTCGCGCTTGCCGCGACGCTGACGCTGCTCGTGACTGCGAGCGGGTCGGTTCTCGCTGCTCCGGCTCAGGACGGCCAATGGGGGGCGCCGATTCCGTGGCCGATCGTCGCTGTTCACATGTCGCTGGAGCCCACGGGAGAGGTCTTCTCACTCGACGGATTCGACAACGCGCCGAACTCGGAGCGGATGTGGAATCCAACGACGAACACGTTCCGATCCGTTCCGTACGGCCGCAACCTGTTCTGCTCCGGGCACGTCCAGCTGCCGGATGGCCGGACACTCATCGCCGGCGGCCACATCAGCGCGTACGTCGGACTGGCTGACACGACGCTCTACAACGCCACGACGAACACGTACTTCCGTGGCGCAGACATGGCGGAGTCCCGTTGGTATCCCACCGTGACGCAGTTGCCTGATGGCCGCGTGCTGGTGTTCTCCGGCGACCGCATCGTCCAAAATCGCCCAGGCGCGCTGCCTCCCTTCTCCGATGCCTCGGTGAACTCGCTGCCGGAGCTCTATAACCCTGCGACGAACACCTGGACGAGCCTGACGAGCGCCCAGCTCACGTCGCCGCTGTACCCGGACCTCTTCGTCATGTCGGACGGCCGGATCGTCAACGTCGGGCCCGACCTGACGACACGGGTCCTCACACCGGGGACCTGGACGTGGTCGACCGTCGCCACGAGCCCCTTCGACGGGCACAGCGCGGTCATGTACAGGCCCAACAAGATCATGAAGGCCGGCACCTGGGCCGATCCGGACTTCCAGGGCCCGCTCGCGTACAACACCGATGGCCGAACTGCCGTCATCGACATGAGCGCTCCGACGCCCGTCTGGCGGGAGACGGCGGCAATGGCTCACGGACGCGCCTACCACAACCTCACGCTCCTTCCAGACGGCACCGTGCTGGCGAGCGGCGGCGGATCGCGCTCGGACGGCGTCGACGCGGCCAACGCCGTCCTCCCGGCGGAGATCTGGAACCCCGACACCGAGACGTGGACGACCGTCGCGTCGCTCACCAACGCCCGCCTCTACCACTCGACTGCGCTTCTCCTGCCTGACGGTCGCGTGCTGATGGCCGGCGGAGGCGCGTTGCCCGGCTCGATCGCGATCGACCAGAGGAACGCCGAGATCTACTCGCCTCCGTATCTGTTCAAGGGAGCCAGGCCCACGATCACGGCGGCGCCCGCGACGATGCAGTACGGCACGAGCTTCGACGTGACGACGCCGAACCCGACGCAGATCGCGAAGGTCTCGCTGATCCGCTCGCCGTCGGTCACGCACGCGATCGACATGAACCAGCGGTTCCAGTACCTGAACTTCACGCAAGGCGCCGGCAAGCTGACGGTCGACGCGCCGGCCAACGCGAATCTCGCTCCCCCTGGCGACTACATGCTGTTCCTGGTCGATACGACCGGCGTGCCGTCAGTGGCCAAGTTCGTGCGCGCGGTCAGCGCCGCGGACACGACGGCACCCACGACGGCCGTCACGGCGCCTGCGGCCGGTGCGACGGTCTCTGGCACGGTCCAGGTCGACGCGACGGCAAGCGACAACGAAGCGATCGCGGGTGTGCAGTTCAAGCTCGACGGCGCCAACCTCGGGGCTGAGGACACCACGTCGCCGTTCACGATCTCCTGGGACACCCAGACGACGACGAACGGCTCGCACTCGTTGACCTCGGTCGCGCGCGACCTGACCGGAAACACGGCCACCTCGGCGCCCGTCGGCGTGACGGTGTCGAATGCCGGGCAGCTCTTGGGCCTCGTCGGGGCGTATGGGTTCGACGAGGCGTCGGGCACGGCGGTCACAGATCTGTCGGGCCTGGGTAACAACGGGACGATCACGGGCGCCACCCGAACCGCAGCCGGAAAGTACGGCGGGGCGCTCACCTTCAACGGTACGAGCAACCTCGTCACGGTGCCAGACGCGGCGTCGCTCGACCTGACCTCCGGGATGACGGTCGAGGCCTGGGTACAGCCGACAGCGCTCGGCAACACGTGGCGCACCGTCGCCTTCAAGGAGACAGGCAGCTACTACTCCTACGCGCTCTACGCCAGCTCGGGAACAGGAGTGCCAAGCGGAAACGGGCTCGTGGGCACGACCGACGCCGACGTGCGTGCCGCCTCCTCGATTCCTACCGGTGCCTGGACGCATCTCGCGACGACCTATGACGGAAACATGCTGCGGATCTTCGTCAACGGCGTCCAATCGGCGCAGTTGCTCCAGATCGGGTCCCTGACCACGTCGACCGGCGCGTTGCGCTTCGGCGGGAACAACATCTGGGCAGAGTGGTTCCAGGGCCAGATCGACGAGGTTCGCGTCTACAACCGCGCGCTGACGGCAGCCCAGATCCAGTCCGACATGGCCGTGAGCGTCGGCAACCCGGACGCCGTCGCACCGACGGCGCCTGCAAGCCTCACGGCGACCGGCTCGATCAGCTCGGTCGCCCTGAGCTGGCCGGCGGCGACCGACAACGTCGGCGTCACTCGCTACAACGTGCACCGCTCGACCGTCGCCGGCTTCGTGCCGTCGGCGGCGAACCGGGTCGCCCAACCGACCGGGACGACGTTCACCGACACGGGTCTGGCGGCCGGGACCTACTACTACCGCGTCACCGCGGAGGATGCTGCCGGCAACGTCGGATCAGCGTCGCCTCAGGCAGCGGGCACGACGACGGGCGACCTGACCGCCCCCTCCGCACCGGGCACGCTGACCGCCACCGCGGGCACCGGGAGCGCGGGTCTCGCCTGGGGAGCCGCCAACGACAACGTGGCCGTCGCGCGGTACAACGTGCACCGGTCCACCACCGCCGGTTTCACGCCCACGGCCGGCAACCGCATCACGCAGGTGACTGGGCTCAGTCACACGGACGCAGGCCTGGCGGCCGGAACCTACTACTACAGGGTCACCGCCGAGGACGCCGCCGGCAACGTCGGCCCCACGTCCAACGAGGCGAGCGTGACGGTGTCCACCGCACCACCGGTCGGGCTGGTGGCCGCCTACAGCTTCGATCAAGGCTTGGGCACGACGCTGACCGACCTCTCGGGCTCCGGCAACACCGGCTCGATCAGCGGCCCGACCTGGACCGGCGCCGGAAAGTACGGCAGCGCGCTCACGTTCGACGGAGTGAACGACATCGTGAACATTCCGGACTCCCCGAGCCTGGACCTCACGTCCCAGATGACGCTCGAAGCGTGGATTCGCCCGACTGCGCTCGGCAACACCTGGCGGACGGTCCTGTTCAAGGAGCAGGCCGGCAACTACATCTACTCCCTCTACGCGAGCACCGGCACCGGCCGGCCCAGCGTGAACGCCATCACCGGCGGAGCAGACCGCGACCTGCGCGGCACTTCATCGCCTGCCCTCAATACGTGGACGCACCTCGCCGGGACCTACAACGGCTCGACGCTCACGCTCTATCTCAACGGAGTGTCGGTGGGAACGATGGCAACGACCGGCGCGATCACGACGTCGACAGGTCAGCTGAAGATCGGCGGCAACTCGCTCTGGCCCGAATGGTTCCAGGGCGACATCGACGAAGTGCGGATCTACAACCGCGCGCTCGGCGCCGCGGAGATCCAGGCCGACATGAACACGAGCGTCGGCAACCCCGACAACCAGGCACCGACCGCACCGGCATCCCTTGCCGGCACGGGGGGCCTGAGCTCCGTGTCGCTCACCTGGACAGCATCGGCCGACAACGTCGGCGTCGCGCGCTACAACCTCCATCGCGCGACGACCGCCGGCTTCACGCCCAGCGCAGCGAATCGCATCGCGCAGCCGACCGGCGCTAGCTACTCCGACACCGGCCTCACTCCCGCCACGTACTACTACCGCGTCACCGCGGAAGATGCCGCCGGCAACATCAGCGCTGCGTCCAATGAAGCGACCGCAGTCGTCACGGGCGATACCCAGGCGCCCTCGACGCCGTCCAACCTCAACGGCTCCGGCTCGCTCAGCTCCGTCGCCCTCAGCTGGCTCGCCTCGACCGACAACGTCGCCGTGACCCGCTACAACCTGCACCGCGCAACCACCGCCGGCTTCACCCCGAGCGCCGCGAACCGCATCGCGCAGCCCACTGGAACGTCGTACTCCGACACCGGGCTGGCTGCGGGCACCTACTACTATCGCGTCACCGCCGAAGACGCCGCCGGCAACATCAGCGCGCTCTCCAACGAGGCGAGCGCCGTCGTTACCGGCGACACCTCGGCTCCGACGGCTCCGAGCAGCCTGGCCGGCGCCGGGTCGGTCAGCTCCGTCGGGCTTACGTGGACGGGGTCCACGGACAACGTGGCCGTGAGCCGCTACAACCTCCATCGCTCGACGACCGCCGGCTTCACCCCGGGCGCCGCCAACCGGATCGCACAGCCGACGAGTACGAGCTACAGCGACACTGGGCTCGCAGCCGGCACCTACTACTATCGCGTCACCGCCGAAGACGCGGCGGGCAACATCAGCGCCGCGTCGAACGAAGCGACCGCGGTCGTCACCGGCGACGCGACAGCCCCGACTGCTCCGGGCGGTCTCATCGCGACGGGGAGCTCGAGCAGCGTTGCACTGTCCTGGAGCGCGTCGACCGATAACGTCGGCGTCACCCGCTACAACGTCCACCGCGGGACGACCGCCGGCTTCACCCCAAGCGCGGCGAACCGCATTGCACAACCGACGAGTACGAGCTACTCCGATCCCGGGCTCGCAGCCGGCACCTACTACTACCGCGTCACCGCCGAAGACGCCGCGGCCAACATCAGCACGCCGTCGGCCGAGGCGACGGGCACGGTCGCTGCTGCACCGCCGGTGGGCCTTGTCGCCGCATACGCGATGGACGAGGGACTCGGCACCACGATCGGCGACAAGGCCGGGACCAACACGGGCTCGATCTCCGGCGCGACGTGGACCCCGTCCGGCAAGTTCGGATCCGCTCTCTCCTTCAACGGAACGAGCAGCATCGTCAACATCCCGGACGCGAACAGCCTCGACCTCACGACCGCGATGACCCTCGAGGCCTGGGTGCGTCCCACGACCCTCGGAACCGCGTGGCGGACCGCGATCCTCAAGGAAGCGGGGGCCAACTACGCGTACGGGCTCTACGCGAACACCGGGACGACCCGACCGAGCGCGAACGCCGTCACGGGCGGGACCGATCACGACCAGCGTGGCAGCGCCGCCCTCGTCGCGAACACGTGGGCGCACATCGCGACGACCTACGACGGCGCCAACCTGAGGCTCTACGTCGACGGGGTCCTCTCCGGCTCGCTGGCGGCCACCGGCTCGATCGCGACGTCGACCGGACAGCTCCGGATCGGCGCCAACACGATCTGGGGCGAGTACTTCTCCGGCTTGATCGACGAGGTCCGGATCTACAACCGTGCTCTGACGCAGGCGGAGATCCAGACGGACATGACACAGAGCATCGGGACGCCCGACACGGCGTCGCCCGCGGCACCCGCGACGCTGTCGGCGACCGGCTCGATCGGCGCGGTCGCCCTGAGCTGGGCAGCTGCGAGCGACAACGTCGGTGTCGTCCGGTACAACGTCCACCGCGCGACGACCGCCGGCTTCACGCCGAGCGTCGGCAACCGGATCGCGCAACCGACCGGCACGAGCTACTCCGACGCCGGGCTCACCGCGGGGACCTACTACTACAAGGTGACGGCCGAGGACGCCGCCGGAAACGTCGGCGCGGCGTCGCCGGAGGCGAATGCGACGGCGACTTCCGACACCACCGCGCCGTCGGCGCCCGCCACGCTGAACGCAACGGTGGGACCAGGGCAGGCCGTGCTCGCGTGGAGCGCCTCGACCGACAACGTCGGCGTCGTCCGCTACGACGTCCACCGCTCGACCACGAACGGCTTCACGCCCTCGGCGGCGAACAGAATCGCGCAGCCGACGACGACGGGCTACACCGACACGGGGCTCGCCGCCGGCACCTACTACTACAGGGTGGTCGCGGCGGACGCCAGCGGGAACCTGTCCGCGCCCTCGCCGCAGGCGACCGCGGTCGTCGCCGCTGCACCCCCGGTGGGCCTCGTCGCGGCGTACGGATTCGACGAGGGCACCGGGACCAGCGCTCCGGATAGCTCCGGGAAGGGCAACACCGGAGCCGTCTCGGGGGCCACGTGGGCGATCGGCAAGTTCGGCACCGCACTCTCCTTCGACGGCGCGAACGACGTCGTCTCGATTCCGGATTCGGCGACCCTGGACCTGACGACCGGGATGACGCTGGAGGCGTGGGTGTTGCCGCGGGCCCTGGGCGCGGTGTGGCGGACGGTGATCCTCAAAGAGCAGAGCGGCGACTACGTGTACGGCCTCTACGGCAGCACCGGCACCAGCCGCCCGAGCGCGAATGCGATCACAGGGGGCGTCGATCGCGACCTCCGTGGCTCCGCCTCCCTGCCGCTCGACACGTGGACGCACGTCGCCGCAACCTACGACGGAGCGACGCTCCGGCTGTACGTCGACGGCACGCTGGCCGCCTCGGTCGCGGCGACCGGCTCGATCACGACCTCGACGGGCGCGCTTCGGATCGGCGGCAACAATCTCTGGGGCGAGTACTTCCAGGGGCTGATCGACGAGGTGCGGATCTACAATCGTGCGCTGAGCCAGAGCGAGCTCCAGACGGACATGACGACGGGAGCCGCAACGGACTCGCGTGATCCGGCGGTCGCCTCGGTCACCCCCGCGGCGGGCTCCAATGGCCTCTTGATCTCGGGAAACGTCACGGCCAACTTCACCGAGGCGATGTCTCCCGCCTCCGTCAACGCGACGACGTTCGAGCTCCTGGACGGCGCGACCACGGTCCCCGCCACGGTGACCTACGATCCGATCACCGCGAAGGCCGTGCTGACACCGGCCTCCGGTCTGATCTACGCCAAGACGTACACGGCACGAATCCGTGGCGGTGCAGCCGGCGTCAAGGACATGTCCGGCCGGTCGCCCGCGGCCGACTACACGTGGACCTTCACGACCGAGCCGGCGCCTCCGCCCATCGCGCTCGTCGCGTCGACGTCGAACCCGTTCTCGACCTACGCCGGCGAGATCCTCCGCGCGGAGGGGTTCAGCTTCGCGACGGTCGACACGGCGTTCCTGTCCCCCACACTGCTCGGCTTCTACGACACCGTCGTCATCGGTGACGTGGCCCTCACGGGCGCACAGGTGACGACGTTGACGAACTGGGTCCAGGCCGGCGGGAACCTCATCGCCCTCAGCCCGGACAAGCAGTTGGCACCGCTCCTCGGTCTCACCGATGCCGCCGCCACGCTCTCGAACGCGTACATCAAGGTCGACACTTCTGCCGCGCCGGGCGCCGGGATCGTCGGTCAAACGATGCAGTTCCACGGCACCGCCGACCGCTACACGCTCGCGGGGGCGACGACGGTGGCCACGCTCTACTCCAACGCAGCCACGGCGACCACGAACCCGGCCGTGACGCTTCGCTCCGTAGGCTCGAGCGGTGGCCAGGCCGCGGCCTTCACGTATGACCTCTCCCGTTCGATCGTCCAGACGCGGCAGGGGAACCCGAGCTGGGTCGGACAGGAGCGCGACGGTGTGACGGGGATCCGCCCCGACGATCTCTTCTTCGGCGCGAAAGCCGGCGACGTGCAGGCCGACTGGCTCGACACCTCAAAGATCGACATCCCACAGGCCGACGAGCAACAGCGCCTGCTGGCCAACCTGATCGAGACGATGAGCCTCGACCGCAAGCCGATGCCTCGGTTCTGGTACCTGCCGCGCAGTGAGAAGGCGGCGGTCGTGATGACCGGCGACGACCATGCCTTCGGCGGGACCGCCGGCCGCTTCGACCAGTTCAAGGCGGCGAGCCCTGCCGGCTGCTCGGTCGTGCTCTGGGACTGCGTCCGGGGGACGTCCTACGTCTACCCGGCAGGCCCGCTCACGAACGCTCAGGCAGCGGCGTACGTCGCCGAGGGATTCGAGGTCTCGGTGCACGTCACAGTCTCGGGCGCCCTCACCTGCACGGACTGGACTCCAGCGTCGCTGGCTGCGGCGTACACCTCCCAGCTCCAGCAGTTCGCCGCCAAGTACACGAGCGTCCCAGCGCCAGCGACACACCGGCTCCACTGCGTCGGCTGGGCAGATTGGGCCACGCAGCCGAAGGTCGAGCTGGCCGACGGCATCCGCTTCGACACCAACTACTACCACTATCCCGCAGGCTGGATCGGGGCGCTGCCAGGCTACATGACCGGCTCGGCGACGATCATGCGCTTCGCCGACCTCGACGGCACCCCGATCGACGTCTACCAGGCGCACACGCACATGGACGACGAGGCCTCGCAGGTGTACCCGGCGACGGTCGACAAGCTCCTCGACGACGCCATCGGCTCAAAGGGGTACTACGGGGTCTACACCGTCAACATGCACACCGATCAGGCCGCATCCGCCGGCTCCGACGCGATTGTGGCGTCGGCCCTGAGTCGGGGCATCCCGATCGTGTCGGCCAAGCAGATGCTCGACTGGGTCGACGGACGCAACAACTCGTCCTTCGGCGCCTTCTCCGCGAGCGGTAACACGCTCCAGTTCGCGATCACGCAGGCGGCAGGGGCGACGGGGCTCACGGCGCTCCTTCCCAGTCAGTCCCCGGCGGGCACGCTGAGCTCGGTGACGCGGAACGGAGTGGCCGTCACCCTCACGACTCAGGTCATCAAGGGCATCTCGTACACGTTCTTCCCGGCGCAGAGCGGGAACTACGTGGCCGTCTACAGCTGAGGGTCGGCTGCCGTCGTGCGGCGGCGGCGGACGAGGCCGAGAACGTCCCCACGAGCCTCCGGCGAGCGCCAGGCGCAGAGCGGCACGTACAGCGCCGTGCCGACGACCACCAGTCCAATGAGGCGGACCGACGCAGGCACGGAGATCGCAATAGCGGCAGATCGCGCAATCGCGACGGCCACCGCCATCGCGAGCGCTGCCTGGGCAACACCGCTGATCTCGCGGACGACACTCAGCAATGACGTTCCGAGCGCGCGAGCGGTCAGCCATGCATTCGCCGGCTCCAGCACCGAGGCGGCGACTGCGTAGGCGGCCGCGACCCCGACGATGCCCCACTGCAGTCCGATCACGAATGCCGTCAGGTTGGCGACGAACCAGACGAGCATGAACCGGAGCATCGTCCCTGCCTTGTCGAGGGCCTGGAGAATGTCGGCGTTCATGGTCTGGAGCGATTGCAACAGCGCGACGAATGCCAGGATCCGGACCACGGGGACAGCGCGTGACCACTGGTCACCGAGAACGACAGAGACGAAGTCCGGGGCGACCACGATCATCCCGAGCAACGCGGGCATCGTCACCGCCGCGATCAGCCGCATCGTCCTCACCCACACGGCGGCGACCCGTTGCCTGTCGTCCTGCATCCGCGCAAACGCCGGGAACATGACCTGCTGGATCGGGCCGGCGATCTGGCTGAAGGGAATCAGGATAATGTTGTACGCGACCGCATACGCGCCGACCGCTGCGGCACCGAGGTACCGGCCGATGAGGATCCCGTCCGCGCTCCGCGAGGCGTAGTAGAGCAGGCGCTGCGCGAACACCTTGCCGCTGAAGCCGCCCAGACTCCGGAGGCTGTCCATCGAGAAGCGAAGGACCGGCTTCCAGTCCGCGAGGGCCCAGACGAGAGCACTCCCCACGGCAACGGCTGTGAGCTGCTGGCCGATGATCGCCCACGCACCTGCGCCCCCGGCCGCCAGGCCGATACCGACTACGGCCCCGCAGAGGGTGGCCGTGATCTGACGCAGCTCGAGCTTCCGGAAGGCCATCTCGCGCGTCAGGAGCGCCGTCTGGATCGATCCGATCGAGGTGAGGACGAAGCTCAGTGACAGCGCGGCGAAGAGCGGCCTGACGTCGGGCTCACCGTAGAACGCCGCGAGCGGGCCGGAGAGAGCGACTCCACCGACCGTGAAGAACGCGCCGGCACCGAGGCTCGCCCAGAAGACCGTGGAGCGATCGTCCTCGCTCAGGTTCGCCCGCTGGACGAGCGCCGCCCCGAGCGCCAGGTCGGAGAACACGAGCGCGAACAGGCCGACCACCATGACCATCGCCGCCAGCCCGTAGTCGTGTGGCGTCAGCAGGCGCGCGAGCACGACCGCCACGGCGATCCGCGACGCCTGGTAGACGATCTGCGAAGCCGCCTTCCAGGCCAGCCCACGCAGCACATTCCCCCGCATGCCTGCGGGAGGCGTCCCGGTGCTCAACGAGTATCCGGCACGAGCCGCTGAGGACTCGGACCGACGACGGCCTCGATGTACGCTCGGAGCTCGGCGGCGAGCGCGCCCACGGGCTCGTCTACCTGCGCCGTACTGCCGTCCTGCTCGAGCGCAGCCGGCAGCACCGCGAGATCCTCCAGCAGGCGAACCTGGCCGCCGGCCGCGAAGCGGCGGCCGAAGGCGACCTGATGGTCGTCGACGGCCTCTCCGAACTCCGCCAGGCGCGGGACGACAATCGGACGCTTCCCGTTGGCGAGGGCGACCGCAACGGAGCCGACGCCTGCGTGGGTGACCACGACCCGCGCGGCCTGGACGTGCTCGACGAGGTCCGCGAACGAGATGAAGTCGACGCAGTCCGCTCCGGCAGGGCGAATGGATGATGCTCCACACTGAATGACGATCTGCTCCTCGCGCTTCACCTGGTCGAACGCCTGGAGGAGCCGGTCGAAGGGCGCTTCGTTCGTCCCGACGGTGACGAAGATCACTAGGCGAACACGCTGCCCTCGTATCGGGCGCCGGACACGGCGGGAAGGAGCTCGGGCCACTGCACGTAGACGCGGTCTGCGACGGGACGGATGAGCCGGCAGCTCAGCGACGGCGACTCGATCCGCGTCAGGCTCTCCACGTAGACGACGCGCGCGCCGAAGAGTCGGCCGATCCAGCTGAACGGGACAGCGACGCCGGCGCCTGTCGTGAGAATGACCTTCGGACGCGTGCGCCGGACGACGGAGAACGCGAGCCAGACGTTCCGCAGGAGGTTCTTGACGTTCCGGTTGGTCGGCCCGTAGGCGAAGACGACCTGCTCGTCCCGGAGCAGCGACCGGACGTCGCTCTTGTCGAAGCTCACCCACGAGCGGACGAAAGGCCGCCATGCGCCGGCGAGTGCGTGCAGTTGCAAGAGGTGCCCGCCGGAAGAGCAGACCAGCAGAAGATCGACCCGGTCGGGCTTCGCGCCGGTCACCGCAGCTTCCGCCCGTCGAACCAGCCCCGTGCCTGCGCAACAGACGAGAAATACGGCAGAAAAACGTAGATCAGAGGCAGTGTGAGGAGCCACTCGCGTCCGCTCGGCCGCACGCCATTGGCGCTGAGCCAGCGGCGGTCGGGGCCGACGGAGAGACCCCACCGTCGGCGTGCGCGCACCGGTTGTACCAGCGGCACCAATGAACGGAGCCGGAGTGCCTCCGGGGTGCGCCGGGCGCGGGCCTCACGGGCCGCGTACCAACGGTTGTAGATCCAGACGGCACGGAGAAACGACTTTGCCCGATCGCGCGTCGGGTGCCACACAATCGCGTCCGCGACATAACTCAAAGCAGCACCTGCCGCGACGCACCGTTCCACGAAATCGAAGTCTCCATGCTCCGGGATCGAGTCGTCGAAGCCACCGACACGATCGTAGAGCTCGCGCCGGAGGAAGAGGTTGGCAGTCTCGGCCACGCCGCGCTGAACCTCACGCTCGTGATCCTTCGCCGCGTCCATGTCGAGCAACGTCCAGATCGTCCGCGGAACCGAGACCACGAAGCAGATGCGACCCGCCGCGAGATCCGTCGACTCGAGTGCGGCAAGTCCCTGCTCGAGCCACTCCGGCTCCGGTCGGCAGTCGGCATCGCAGAAGGCGAGGACAGGCGCGCGAGACGCGCGCGCCGCCCGGTTACGCGCTCCGTACGAGTTCATCGGCGGGCCCGGCTCCACCCTGATCCAGCCGTCTTCGGTCGCGAGACCATCGGTTGAGCCGTCGGTCGAGCCGTCGTCGCCGATCACGACCTCGAACGAGCCGCGGGGAAGCGTCTGTCGCTCGAGTGCCTCGATCAACTGGAGGAGGTCTTTCCTGCCGTTGCGGACGGGAACGATCACGCTGACGCGCATGGTTGGAGGAGAACCGCCGTTCACAAGGCTCACGTTAGTGTGGCCCGCGCGGATACACCATGGTCGAAGGAGCCAGATGTGGGCTAGCCGTTCGGCTAGAAGCCGATTCGCAACGCTGGTCGTTTGACGCGTAGGCTTCCGGAGAATCTCCTCCTACGATCATGTCGTGCAGGAAGATGCGTACACCAGTCAGCAACCGAGCTGTGCCCGGCTGCTCTCTCCCAGAGAGCTCGAGGTACTTCACCTCACGTCGCTCGGGCTCACGAACGCCGAAGTCGCTTCGAGGCTCAGCGTGAGCGTGCACGCCGTCAAGTTCCATCTCGCCGCGATCTACCGCCGGCTCGGCGTCGCGAACCGCACCGAGGCCGCATTCCTGTATCTGCGCGCGGGGATCGGCGTGGACAGCCCTCCCGCTGTCGGGCCGGGAGACGCCGCCTGATGGATCTGAGGCTGTACTTCCGGGTTCTTTGGCGATTCCGCCTGCTCGCCCTCTGCGGGTTCCTGCTGGCCGTCTCGCTTGCGTTCCTTTCGTACGTCAAGGTGGCCTCCGTCGACGGAAGGCCGACGCTGACCTATCGCGAAGGCGAGCAGTGGGCGAGCTACACGAAGCTCTTCGTAACCCAGAAGGGATTCCCGTGGGGCTACTCGGTCACGCCGAACGCCGACGCGATCGACCCGGCGGCACCCCCGTCGGGCGTCAACCTCCGCTTCGCCGATCAGTCGCGGTTCACGAACCTCGCGATTCTCTACGCGCAGCTCGCGACGAGCGATCCCATCCGCAGGATCATGCGCGAGAGCGGGCCGGTGCGCGGAGCGGTCATGGCCGCTCCGGTTCTCGCGCTCAACAGTCCAGGCAACCCCCTGCCGATCATCAGCCTGGCGGGCATCAGCGCGACCCCGGCCGGAGCCCAGGCACTCGCCGTGCGGAGCACTGCGGCTATCCAGGAGTACCTCCGCCGGCAGCAAGTGTTCAACAAGATTCCTGCCGCCGATCGCATCCAGGTTCAGGTCCTGGAAGCCCCCCGTGCCGCACAGCTCTTCCAGGGGCGCTCGAAGACCCTGCCGATCGTCGTCTTCCTCGCGTTGATGACGGCCACGACTGCCCTCGCTTTCGTCCTCGAGAATGTGCGGCCTGGACCGCGCCCGGCGATCGCTCCGGCTGACGAAGACACACCAGCCGTGCGCACGCGCCGCACGGCCTAGTGCGGCTCGTCCTCGCTGAGGAGCGCCGCGCTCCCGTCATTGCCTCCGCGGCCGGCCTCGGTGCGCTCGCGATCCTTGCGACCTCGATCGCGGCCCCGCGCCTGCCCCTCTTCCAGGTGGTGCCCGTCATCGTCATGGCGGCGATCGCCATGTTCACGCACCGAACGCTGTTTGCGTGGCGCGCACTGCTCCCGACCCTCATGCTCACGATCCTCTTCATTCCGATTCGCCGGTACGCGTTCCCCGGCAACCTCCCGTTCGAGCTCGAGCCGTACCGCCTCGTCGTCCTCTTCGTCGGTTTCGGCTGGCTGGCCTCGCTCCTGGTCGACCCGCGCGTACGCGCTCGGCTGACCGGCCTCGAAGGCCCACTCCTCTTGCTGCTGGCCGCAGCGATCGGGTCCATCGTTCTCAATCCCGGCTATGTCACCGCCATCCAGGGGGACGTCGTCAAGCGGCTCACGTTCTTCCTCAGCTTCCTGCTCGTCACCTACATGATCGTCAGCCTGGTGAAGACGCTCGCTTTCGCGGACCTGCTGGTGAAGTCGCTCGTGGTCGGAGGAACGATCGTTGCCGCGTTCTCCATGCTCGAAGCCCGCACCGGCTACAACGTCTTCAACCACCTGTCGAGCGTGATCCCGATCCTGCGAGTGTCGGAGCTCCCGGAGGTTCCGGGACGCGGAGCTCGGCTGCGGGTCTATGCATCGGCCCAGCACCCGATCGCCCTCGGGGCAGTACTCGTGATGCTCGTGCCTCTCGCCGCCTATCTCGTGCGAAGGACGATGAGCCGGCGCTGGATGATCTGCGTGGGCGTGCTCACCATCGGCGCGACGGCGACCGTCTCGCGAACCGCGATCCTGATGCTGGTCGTCGTCGGTGTGATGTACGTCTGGCTGCGCCCGCGCGAAATGCGCCGCTTGTGGCCGGCGCTGATTCCGGTCTTCGTGGTGGTTCACCTACTGCTCCCAGGCACCCTCGGCTCGCTCAAGGGCGCGTTTCTCCCGGCGGGCGGCCTGGTCGCCGAGCAGCAGACCAACGCGGGGTGGGTCGGCAGCGGCCGCCTCGCAGACGTGGCGCCTTCGCTTCAGGAGTTCAAGACCAAGCCATTCCTCGGCCAGGGTTATGGGACGCGCGTGCCCGAGAACCAGGGGGGTACGGCCAAGATCCTCGACAACCAGTGGCTCTCCACCTTGCTCGAGACCGGAGCCGTGGGTGTCTTTGCCTGGCTCTGGCTCTTCTTCCGCGCCGCAGGCAGGTTCGGGAGGGCTGCGAAACGCGATGTCGGCGACCGAGGTTGGCTCCTCGCCGCAATTGCCTCCTCGATCGCGGCGTTCGCGGTCGGCATGTTCACGTACGACGCTTTCGCGTTCATCCAGGTGACATTCGTGCTCTTCGTTCTGGTCGCCCTGGGCGCCGCGGTCTTGCGGATGGATCCGGAGCCCACGACCCCGTAACGCGCTGGGCTCAGCGGTCTTGCCGGCCGCGGGATTCCCGCAGTCGAGCCGGCAGATGACGAAGGCTCTGCTGTCGACGGAGGTACGCGCGTGCGGCCGGATCGGACATGCGCGCATCCCGGCTCAAGGCCGCTGCGGCATACCCCCATACGAGCCCGAGCGCGGCCCGATCGCGCCGCGCATTGTGCAGCGCACGCAGCACCAGGTACCACGGCCGGTAGCCCATGTACCAGGCGGAACGGCCCTGCGCAGCCCGAGCCCTGAACTGGCCACCGTCGCGCTCGCCCTCCTTGCGGTGATGACGGAACGGGAGGTGTTTCAGCGTCTCCGTGCTCCAGCCAAGCGCGTTGGCCTTGAACTCGTCGATCCCGTCCCACCCCAAGCGCTCTTCGAGCGGAAGCACCTGGCGCAGGCACTCCCAGCGATAGGCCCGCGTTGCGCCCCAGACGGTCGATCCGGTCACGTGCCGCTCCCGCCAGCCGTCGGCTTCGAGCTCGTAGCAGGTACCACTCGCGATCCCGAGCGCGGGATCACGCTCGAATGCGGCAAGCAGCCGCTCGAAGAAATCCGCGTCGAACGAGATGTCGGCGTCGACGTTGACGACGATGTCGGGCGGATCCGGCAGCTCCTCGAAGGCTCTGTGGAGCGCGCGAACGATCGGGCGACCGCGGACCGCCGAATTCTCGCCCTCCGTGACGAGCAGCTGGATCCAGGGCGACGCAGCGTGCTGCGCCTCGACGATCTCTCGCGTTCTATCGTGCGATCCGTTGTCCACGACCAGCCACCGTTCGGGCAGGACCGACTGCGCCAGCAGGCTCTCGGCCAGACGAGGGATGTTGTCCGCCTCGTCCCGGGCCGGCGTGATCACGGTGTACCGGAGCATCAGGCGCGGCTGCTGAGAGACGCCGGCTCCATCGACTCCGCCGGTGCGAGCGCGCGCGGCAGGAACGTCGTGAGCCAGACCTCCAGCATCAGGATCGCGAGCAGCGGGTAGCCGAGACGGCCGCCCTTTTCACCCGAATGGAGCTCGACGAGCCGCGCGACCTCGCTGCGGTCGATTGACTCCGCGTACCGGGGGCTGTCGGCGAGCAGGTACTCCGAGATCGCCCCCTGCGTCTGCGCGCGGAACCAGCCGTCGACTGCCGAGTTGAAGAATCCGACCTTCGGCTTGTCGATGATCCGGTCTGGGATCA
>JAWVCW010000038.1:0-173955 GCA_033857955.1 Gaiellaceae bacterium
CCCGCAAACAGGCCGAAGAAAAGAGCCGCCGCGAAGCCCTCCGCTGCCTCAAACGACAACTCGCACGGACCGTCCACACCACCCTCAAAAACGAGCCGCCATTGACATAGGAGCAACGCTGGCCCAGAGCAGAGCGGCTGGCATAATCGAGAACGCGACATGCCGAGCATCGGCAACATCTGGCCAGAGGACTGGGCCGACGACAAGTACGTCGTATGGCTTCAGGTTCTGGGCGATCCCGACGCGACCGATGATGACTTCCTAGATGCGGCAGAGAGGTTCCGCAACAGCGCTCAGAGCGACTGGAAGCGCACGGGCTACCCGCGATGGTACGACGACGACGCTGCCCTCGATACGCTGACCCACCTGGCATCCACCGATCGGAAGCCTGATCTCGCGACCTCGTCGGCCGCGGAGACGTTGGCCGCGGTATGGATCCAGAAGGGTGCTGTGGATCGCGATCGGTTCAAGAAGCTGGCCAACCCTGCCAAAGACACAGTTCTCGGATATTTCCAGCTGAACCGGCCGAACCTGCTTCAGGACCTGACCTAGCGCTCAGGCGTCATTCCTGAACACTCGCGCAGGCGACGGCACAGTTTGCTAGCTGTCATCGCGAGGCGTGTCCCTGTTCGGCACCCAGTTAGCCGCCGGGTCTCCGTACTCCGTGATGTACAGATCTCCCTGTCCGCCTGAACGACCCCCGCCTCAAGGGACATTTCTCGAGCACCGTCAAGGGAGTGGTTTGGTGGGCGTCCTTCTGCGTGGCGCCTCACAGCGTGTCGTCTAGCGTGCCCGGCTGCACACTCTCGCTTGCCTGGCTGCAGTTGCAGCCGAAGCCGCCGTAGAGCAGGAAGACGACCGCCGCGGCCGCCGAGATGGTCGCGGCGACCGGCCAGGCTGCGAGCCGCTTAGCCGACGTACTCGACCTCGAAGCGCGAAGCAGCCGGCTCCAGCACCGTGAGCACAAGCTCCGCTTCGCGCTCGACCTCGTCCCGGTGCGCCTTCGTCAGTTTCATGAACGGCGTCGCCTCGACCTTTGCCACGTCCTTCTTGCGCCGCCACCACCAGCGCCCGGCAACGACGCCGTCGAGCAGGATCGTCGGGAGGACGTCGCCGTTCTTGCGGATCACGCGCCTGCGCGTCTCGTCGTCGAACATCCGGGTCCGGTCAGCGTGGGCCAGGAGGACGTTGTCCCACTCGCCGAGCAGGCGAAGAGGAGCGGGCGTGTCCTCCGGCGGGCGCGGTGTGCCTCGGAGGTCGTAGAGTTCGCGGCCGCGCTCGTCGGTCACCGCCTCCAGCTCGGGCTCGAGCGCGGCGAGCGCGGGAGCGAGCGTGCCGACGGCGAGGCCCGTGAAGGCTGCGACGTCGGCGCGGCTCGCGGGACCGAAAGCGCCGAGGTAACGGCGGACGAGACGGGTCAAGCCCTCGGCCTCCTCGGCTTCGAGCTTGCCGAGCCAGGCAGCGGCTGCGACGAAGCGGTTTCGCTGGCCGAAGGCGTGCGGCTCGTCGCCGGGCACGTGCAGGATCGGCGCATTGGTGCGCACGCGGCGCCAGACCCGGTCGTCGGCCATCTCCTGCTCGAGCTCCGCGAGGAGCGCACGGAGCGCGGTCGCCTCGAGCGGCCCGGCGAGCGCCTCGACCGCGTGGCCGGCGAGCTCGACGACGCGCTTCATGTCGACGCCGTCCGGAAGGTGGTTCGGCCGCAGCGTGCGGAAGTACGTCGCCATGGCGACTGCGTCGTGCGGGTAGTCGGCCGCGGTGACCAGGTGGAGCGTCTCGCGCATCAGCGTCGCCCGGACGACGCTTCGGTCATGCAGCGCGCGGCTCAGATCCTCGCGCTGGAATCCCGCCAGGCGCGCGGCCAGCGCGACGTAGGGAGCGCGCGGCCGCTGGGCCTGCAGCGCGCCGAGCCGCTCGACGGCGGCCGGGACGTCCAGAGGCTCCCGCTGGAGGAGGAGCTGACGCGCAAGCGTCGCGCGGTTGAGGGCGCGCAGCGAGAGCGACTCCACGCCGCGGAACGGTACAACGTGGACGTGCGGCGCCCCCTCGCGACCATTCTCCTCGCACTCGCGCTGCCCGCTGCGGCGCTCGCAGGAGACGACGAGCTGCTCGACGCGAAGGAGCGCTATCTGCCGCGGGCGCAGGCTTCCTACCCCACGACGCCCGACGGCGTGCAGGCGGGATACGACGCGGGTCGCGACCTCGTCGACGCCGTTCTCGCGGCGGGGAGCGTGCGACCGGGGCTGCGTGTGCTTCGCGCCGAGCTCCTCGCCCAGGGACGCCATCGCGTCGCGTGGGCGGAGGCGTTCGATCGCGACGACGGCTTCCGCAGCGCCGCGCCGCTGGCGCCGCTCCCGCGGGCGGCAGCCGCGCTCGGTCCCAAGCGTGCCGACCCGACCCTGGCGAGGAAGCTCGCTGCCGTCGCCGCGCGGTTCGACGGGGCGGTCGGGATTTGGGTGCACGAGCTCGGAACCGGCCGCTATGCCGGAGTGCAGGCGGACGCGCCGTTCGCCGCGGCGTCGACGGTCAAGCTGGGCGCGCTCGTCGCAGCGCTGCGGGTCTCACCGCAGCCGGAGCGGAGCCGCTGGTGGTACGACGTGCGCCAGATCGGCTTCTGGTCGTCCAACCTTGCGGCGAACCGGATCGCCGGGGGGCTCGGCTATGCGGCGGTCGGAGACGGGCTGCGCCGGCTGGGCATGACCTCGAGCACGTACCCCGGCCCCTACCGCGCGACGACCGCGTGGCGGCCGCCTGGACCGCACACCCGCGTAACGACGGCCCGCGATCTCGGCCGCGCGCTCTACCGCCTGCACGCCGGCGCCCACGGTGATGCCCGCGTGCTGCGTCTGCTCGGGCTGACGCGACGACAGGCGGTCGTCGCGTTGCGCGTGCTCGCGTCGGCCCAGCCGGTCCGAGACAACACCGGTCTCCTGCGGCCGTGGCTCGGCGATTCGACCGTCGCCGAGAAGAACGGCTGGCTCTCCGACACGCGTACCAGTGCGGCGATCGTCTACCGGGAGGGCCGAGCAACGATCGTCGTTGTCGAGGCCTACCGGCCCGGCGTGTCGCTGAGGGAGGCTCAGCTCCTCGGACGGAACGTGGTCGCGGTGGTGAACGATTGATCGGTCAGTCAAATTGATTGACAAATCAATCGTGCGAAAAGCGTAGATTTGCTCAGTAGGTTTTATGCAAATCTCACTTTGAAATAACCGTTGCGCATGCGCCACGGCGGACTACAATGCGCCCGCCTATTTACCGGCGGGATTGCTCGCCGGACACTTCGAACAACGGGGGAAGAGACGTGAGACTCACAGCATGGCGGGTCCTTGCGGTCCTTGGCCTGGCGGTCACGCTTGCGACGACGCTCGCGAGCGCGCAGGCGGGAGCCGCAGCAGGAACCGACCGCTACATCGTCAAACTGGTCGACCCGTCGCTCGCGAGCTATCGCGGCGGCGTCCCCGGCCTCGCGGCCACCAATCCGACCGCGGCCGGCGCCGTCAAGCTCGATCCCTCGAGCCCGGCGAGCAAGGCCTACCTCGAGTACCTCGCCGGGAAGCAGTCCGCCGTCTTGACGGCGCTCAGCACCACTCTCGGCCACACCGCAACTCCGACGTACACCTACCGCTACGCGTACAACGGCTTCGCTCTCTCGCTCACCGCCCAGGAGGCTGACGTCCTCCGCGGCATCACCGGTGTCGCGGCGGTACGGAAGGACTTCGTTCGCTACGTGCAGAGCGACGCAGGTCCCGCCTGGATCGGCGCGCCCGGCGTCTGGGACGGCACCTCGACCGGTGCGTTCGGCGCCACGAAGGGCGAGGGCATCGTCGTCGGCGTCATCGACACCGGCATCAACCAGGACCACCCATCCTTCGCGGACGTCGGCGGTGACGGCTACAACCACCGCAACCCGCGCGGCCACTTCTACGGTCTCTGCGATCCGCTGACCGGCGCGCCCTTCTGCAACGACAAGCTGATCGGCGTCTGGGACTTCACCGGCACGACACCTCTCGACGACAACGAGCACGGCAGCCACACGGCGAGCACCGCCGCGGGCAACGTGCTGGACGCGAGCCTACGCGCGCCGACGATCACCGTCACGCGCAAGATCAGCGGCGTCGCCCCGCACGCGAACCTCATCACCTACAAGGCGTGCATCGCGGCCGGCTGCCTCGGCGCCAGCCTGACCGCGGCGATCGACCAGGCAACGGCGGACGCCGTGGACGTGATCAACTACTCGATCGGCGGCGGTCCCACGAACCCGTGGGGCGACAGCGACTCCGAGGGATTCCTCGGCGCTCGGGACGCCGGCATCTTCGTCTCCGCCTCGGCCGGGAACGACGGTCCGCGGCCGGAGACGGTCGGCTCGCCTGCGAACTCGCCGTGGCTGCTCTCGGTCGGCGCGAGCACGCACAACCGGGCGTTCGTCAATTCGCTCACCTCGATGAGCGGCGGCGCCAGCGCGGCGCCCGCGAACATGCGCGGACGCAGCGTGACCTCCGGGTACGGACCCGCGAAGATCGTCTACGCGGGCGACTTCGGCTTCCCGCTCTGCGGGGACGGTCCCGGGGCGCCGACCGGCGAGGCGGCGATCAACCCGTTCCCGCCGGGGACGTTCCACGGTGAGATCGTCGTCTGCGACCGCGGTACCTACGGCCGGGTCGAGAAGGCGTCCAACGTCGCCGAAGGCGGTGCGGGCGGCTTCGTGCTCGCGAACGACAAGGCCAGCGGCGACTCGCTGATCGGCGACGCCTACGCGATCCCGGGTCTCGGGATCTCCTACGCGAACGGCGTCACGCTGAAGGCCTGGCTTGCCTCCGGCACAGGGCACACCGCTTCGATTGCGGGCACGACCGCCGACCTCGCGGCGACGAACGGGGACGTCATGGCCTCGTTCAGCTCTCGTGGCCCCAACAAGCCTGTGCCGGGCGTGATCAAACCCGACATCACCGCTCCCGGCGTCGACATCCTCGCCGCGATCAACACGACGAACCCGACCTCGCCGCCGGAGTTCGGCGTCCTCAGCGGCACGTCGATGTCGAGCCCGCACATGACCGGCGCGGCGGCGTTGATGCGCGCGCTGCACGGCAACTGGACGCCGGCCGAGATCCAGTCGGCGCTGGTCTCGACCGCCAAGTCGGCCGGGGTTCGCAAGGAAGACGGCCTCAAGGCCGCCGACGCCTTCGACATGGGCGGCGGTCGCGTCGACCTGACAAAGGCCGGCCAGGCCGGGCTCACGCTCGACATCGATCCGGCTGCGTTCGCGGCTGCGAACCCCGAGACGGGCGGCGATCCGACGACGCTGAACCTCGCCACGATCGGTCAGGACGACTGCGACGGCGAATGCACGTGGACGCGGACCGTGAAGAGCCGCGCCGGAGTCGCAACGACGTGGAAGGCCGTCACGAGCGGCCCCAGGGAGCTCCGGTTCACGGTCTCCCCGGCGCAGTTCACGCTCGCACCCAATGCGACGCAGGCCCTGACGATCACCGCCGACGTGCGCAAGTTGCCGGTCGGCCAGTGGAACTTCGGCCAGATCCGGCTCGTGCCGACGAGCGGCTCGGTGCCGGAGACACGGCTGCCTGTCGCGCTCCGGACGGCGAAGCCGGTTCCGGTCGACGTGGTCACGAACACGACGCAGGGCGCGACGATCGTCACGACCTCGTCGAAGGTTGCGATCACGAACCTGCAGACGGTCATCTCGGGCCTGACCCGGGGAAGCGTCGATGAGTTCCTGCTCGAGCAGGATCCCACGCCGACCGAAGGGCCGTACGACGTGCCGGTCGGGACGAAGACGATCCTCGTCGACGTGCCGGCCGGGTCGCGCTTCCTCGCGACCGACATCGCCGACACGGACGCGCTCGACCTCGACCTCTTCGTCGGTCAGGACGTGAACAACGACGGCGTGGCCGAGCAGTCCGAGGAGCTCTGCCGGAGCGCCTCCGACACGGCGATGGAGTCCTGCGCGCTCAGCAGTCTCACGGGCGGCAAGTACTGGATCGTCGTCCAGAACTGGCTCAGCCTCGGTCTGGCGAACGTCAAGCTCGTGACCGCCGTGATCCCCGGCGTGAACGCCGGGAACCTGACGGCGACCGGACCGAAGGCGGTGCCGGCGAAGACGCCGTTCGACGTCACGGTGACCTGGAAGGAGCCGAAGCTGGTTCCGGGCGAGACGTGGTTCGGCCTCGTGGAGCTCGGCTCCGACAAGCAGCACCCGAACAACGCAAAGGCGCTCTTCGTCAAGATCGAGCGCGTCTAGCTCTCGGCGCAGGGGTGGGGATCTGCGGAAGCAGATCCCCACCCGCGCAAAGATCCTGAAGGGGCCCGCTTCGCAGCCCGGGTTCGGCTACGAAGGTGACGGTACGGTTCGCTCTCCTCAGCCGCGGAGTTGCTTGCTGGTTCCGATCGCGATCACAGGCACATCGGCGGGTCGCAGCCAGCGCAGCACCGCTACGAGTTGGTCGCGCCGCAGGCTGACGCAGCCGATGGTGGGGCCCCCTGTCTGGGCGTGCAGGAAGATGCCCGAGCCTCGGCCGGGCACGGCGGGGCGCGTGTTGTACTCGATCACGGCGAGGTACGGATACGGCCGCGGCTGCTGCCACATCCCCTCGCTTTCGCCGGCGAACGCAGGCTTCTTCCCGCAAGCGACGTGCTGGAACGAGTTGTAGGTGGGCGAGGCCCAATCCTCGTCCCACCAGTCGCCGCAGCGGAGCCTGCGGTAGGCGAACCGGACGCCGGGATCGGGCTCGTTGCCGTACATCGTCCTTCCGATCCGGTACGTGCCCGTCGGCGTCGTCCCGTCACCCTCGCGCCGGTTCGACGAGAGCCCGTTGCGGCCCAGGCGCGCGGCGTAGGGGCCGGCTGTCGCGACCCAGCAGCGGTCATTCCGGCGCCAGGTGCGCAGCTCGGCGTGCGTCGTCCGGGCGATCGTGGCCTCAACGGTGATCAACTGCCTCGCGCTCGGCGGGGTATCGAGGCTGCTGGCGAGGTTCGCCGGGCAGGCGGCGGTCGTCGCGGCGACGAGAGCGGCCAGAGCGAGCACCGATCCAGAGTACGCTGGATCGATGCGGATCGCCGCGCTCGCCGCCGTCGCAGCCGTCCTCGCTCTCGTGTCGGCCGCCTCCGGAGCGGCACCGCAGTTCACCGCTGAGATCGCGCCGGTGAAGTGGGCCGACCTGCGGCACTCCTATCGCGCAGGCTGCCCCGTCGGGCCGGCGCAACTCCGGACGGTGCACGTCTCCTATCGGGGCTTCGACGGCACGCCGCAGGTCGGGTCGATCGTCGTCGCGCGCCGGGTCGCGGAGGATGTCGTCGCCGTGTTCCGACGACTCTGGGTGGCCGGCTTCCCGCTCAGGCGCCTGCGGCCTGTGTCCGCCTACCGGGGCAGCGACGACGCGTCGATGGCCGCGAACAACACGTCGGGGTTCAACTGCCGCTTCGTCGGCGGCACGAAGCAGTGGTCGATGCACGCCTCCGGCGAGGCGATCGACGTCAATCCGGTCGAGAATCCGTACATCCGCGGTTCGTACGTCTCGCCTCCCGCCGGACGCGCCTTCCTCGAGCGCCGCCGCTACCGTCAGGGCATGGCCGTCGAGGGCGGCGTGCTCGTGCGCGCGTTCGCGTCGGTTGGCTGGAAGTGGGGCGCGTCATTCGGCGACTACCAACACTTCTCGACCACGGGCCGATGAGCGATCCGCTCCGCCCGCTCTGGGACTTCGGCGACCTCGATACGACTGAGGCGCGCTTCAGGGCGCTGCGCGCCGAGGCGTTGACGCAGCTGGCGCGGGTCGAAGGGCTGCGCGACCGCTTCGACGAAGGCCACAGGCTGCTCGACGAGATCGTCGAACAGGACGCGCGTGTCGGCATCCGCGTCGACCTCGAGCGCGGCCGCCTTCGCCGGTCGAGCGGGGACAAGGAGGGCGCGCTGCCGCTCTTCGAGTCGGCGTTCGCGCAGGCTTGCGACGCCGGCGAGGACTGGCTCGCGGCCGATGCAGCGCACATGTGCGCGCTCGCCGCGCCTCACCAGGAGGGGTTTGTCGCCTGGACGAATCGAGGGATCGAGCTCGCAGAGTCCTCGGATGCCGCCGCCTACTGGCTGGGCCCGCTGCTCAACAACCTCGGCTGGGAGTACTTCGACGCGGGCGAGCACGAGCAGGCGCTCGAGGCGTTCGAGCGTGCGCTGGCGGCCCGCGAACGCGAGCCGGAGAAGGTCGCCGAGATCGAGGCGGCGCGCGAGGCGGTCGCGGAGGCGCGCCGCGCCCTCGGCGACTAGGAGAGGAGCTTCTCGAACCTCTCGGCGTCGTCGAACGGCCCGATCACTGCGAGGTACGGCCCGTCGTCGATGATGTCCTGCGCGACGCGCTGGATGTCCTCGGCGGTGACGGCATCGAGCGCGTCGAGCACGGCCTGAGGCTCCTCCGCTCGTCCCTCGAGCACCTCGCGGCGGAGGCCGAACATGATCGTCCCGTGCGGGCTCTCGAGCTGGAGCACGAAGCGGCCCTTGGCGAAGTTGCGTGCCTTCTCGAGCTCGTCGGCGGGCACCGGCTCCTGCGCCAGCAGCCGGAACTGCTCGACGATCGTCGTCACTGCGTCGTCGATCCGGTTGATGTCCACCCCGGACTGCGCGTAGAGCGAGCCTGCGTCGGTGTAGGAGTGGTTGGTCCCGAAGACGTAGTACGCGAGGCCGCGGCGCTCCCGCACCTCGGTGAAGAGGCGCGACGACATCCCGCCGCCGAGGACCGTGGCGAGTAGCTGGAGGACGTACCGGTCCGGATCGACGATCGGGCGGCTTCGCACGCCGAGGACGATGTGCGCCTGGTCGGATTGCTTCGTGTGCACCTTCACCCGCCCGCCGCCGTTCAGGCGAACCGGGTCGGGCGAGCCCGTGTCGCGCGGCTCCATGTCGCCGAGCAGCTCCTCGAGCCGCTCCTGCAGCCCGTCGCCGAGCTGGCCGCCGACGCCGACGACCATCCGGTTCGGCCGGTACCACTTGCCGGTGTAGTCCAGGAACGACTCGCGGGTTGCGCTGCGGACGGTCTCCTTCCGGCCGATGATGTCCCAGCCGAGCGGCTGGTCGCCGTAGAGGAGCGACTCGTAGACACCACCGACGAAATCACGCGGAGTGTCGAAGTACATGTTCATCTCCTCGATGATCACGCCCTTCTCGCGCTCGATCTCGTCGGGGTCGAATCGGGAGTTGCGGAGCATGTCCGCGAGGACGTCGAGTGCCGTGTCGCGCGTTTCGGCTGCGCAGCGGACGTAGTAGCCGGTGTACTCCTTGCCGGTGAAGGCGTTGAACTCGCCGCCGATCGAGTCGATCTCGCCGGCGATGTCACGCGCCGTCGGCCGCCGCTCGGTCCCCTTGAAGAACATGTGCTCGGCGAAGTGCGCGATCCCGTTCGTCTCGGGCGTCTCGTAGCGCGAGCCGGCCGCCAGCATCACGATGCACGACACCGATTGCGCATGCGGCATCGGCGCGGTCAGGACGCGCAGGTTGTTCTGCAGCTCGAAGCGCTCGAAGACCCCCACGCCGGCCATGGTATAGAGGGCGTTGTGGCAGGGGAGCTGACGACGAAGGCCGTGGCCGCGCAGCCCGAGTGGCTGTCGCACGTGCCGACCGACCGCCGCCTGCCCGAGGGGCGCATCGCCGCCGTCGGCTGCGGCACCTCGTTCCATGCTGCGCAGACCTCCGGCGTCGGATTCGACGCGCTCGAGTTCGTGCTCGACCCACCGGAGGTGGACGTGCTCGTGCTCGTCAGCCACGAGGGAACGACTCCCCTCACGATCGAGGCCGCGGAAGCGTTCGCCGGCCCGAAGTGGCTCGTGACCGCGAAGGCCCAGAGCCGGCTCGCAGCACTGTGCGACGAGGTCGTGGTCGCAACGCCCGAGGTCGAGGAGAGCTACTGCCACACCGCGAGCTACACCGCGGCCGTCGCGACTCTTGCGGCGCTCCGCGGGGAGGACGTCTCCTGGCTCTCAGCCGCCGTCGCGGGCGAGCTCGCCAGCGAGCGGCTGCCGGTCTCCGGGCACGAGCGCTGGCTGTTCGCCGGCGCCGGCCGCGACTGGCCGACCGCCCAGGAGGCGGCGCTGAAGCTCCGCGAGGGTGTCTATCAAGCCGCCGAGGCCTACCAGCTCGAGGAGGTCCTGCACGGCCATCTCGCGGCAGTCGACGAGAGCGTTCGCTGCTTCGTGCTCGAGGGAGAAGGCCGCGCGGTCGCGCGCGCCGCCGAAGCCGTCGCCGCGCTGCGGGAGCTCGGTTGCGACGTGACGCTGGTGCCGACGCGGCATCCCGTCGTGGACATCGTGCGCTTTCAGCTGCTGACGCTCGACCTCGCGGAAGCACGGGGCACCGATCCCGACCTGATCCGCTGGGGCGACCCGCGTTGGAAGGCCGCGCGCGACGCCTACGCCTGAGGCCGGTCCCGCACGCGGTAGACGAAGCGGAGCGCCTGCCAGCGCTCGTCGATCGCGCAGCTCTTGTTGTCGACGAGGCCGGCGGTGAGTCCCGTCTGCTGCACGACGTCGAACGTCAGGTCCGTCTCGATTCCAGCGGCCTTCTTCGGCCAGGCGATCCAGAGCCCGTCGGCCGGAGCGAGCGTCGCCTTCAGCGAGTCGAAGCGGCTCGCGAGCTCGCTTCGGGTCGTCGTGAAGTAAACGACGACGCTCGCGCCGGGCTTTGCCCCGAGCTTCTGTGACAACGGAACCCCGCTGTAGTCCTTGTGGTCGGTCACGCCGGGTAGGAGCCGAAGACGGTGAACCGCTGGGACTGGCGGCGCACCTCGGCCAGGGCCTCGGCCACGTCCGGATCGTGCGGATGTCCGCTGACGACGGCGTCGAAGCGGTAGCGCCACGGCGTCTGCGGGATCGGGCGCGACGTGAGCTGGACGAGGTCGAGCGCGTGCCGGGCGAAGGGCTCGATCGCGCGATGGAGCGCCCCCGGCTGGTGGTCGGTCTGGAACGAGAAGGCGATCCGCCAGGTCTGCCCGTCACCGAGCTCGGTTCGGTTCGAGATCGCGACGAAGCGCGTATAGGCGTCTGGATGGTCGCCCACGTCCGTGGCGAGCACGACGAGCCCGTTCAGCACTGCCGCGCGCTCGCTCGCGATCGCGACCTCGGTCGGATCGGCCTGCTCCGCGACGTATGCGGCCGCGTCCGCGGTCGTCCCCGCGGCGATCACGGTCGCCTTGGGGAGAGACACGAGCAGCTTCCGGCACTGGTCGAGTGCTGCGGCGTGGGAGCGGACGACACGAATCTCGTCCAGCGGGAGCTCGCTGACGCCGACGAGGAAGTGCCGGATCGGGATGATCACCTGTGCGTTGATCGAGACCGACGAGTCGACCAGCAGGTCGTGCGTCTCGGCCACGGGCCCCGAGAGCGAGCTCTCGATCGGGAGCACGCCGGAGTCGACCTGGCAGAAGGTGACGGCTTCGACGACGTCTGCGAACGACGGCAGCGCCTGGGCCTCGGCGTCGGGGTGGAGCAACGCGCACGCGGCGGCGCTGTGCGCTCCCTCTCGACCGGGGTAGGCGACCTTCACCGCGGGCGGCTCCGCCAGGCCGCGAGCAGCTCGGCCTCGCGCTCGGGGGTAAGGCCCACACCCTCGACCGCCGGGGCGTCGGCGGCACCGCTGAGGGTCTCCGCGAGTGGGCGAAAGCGCAACCCCGAGGCGACGGCACGGCTGACGTCGACCTCGTGCATGCCGGACCAGTTGGGGTCGGAGAGCCAGAGCGGCAGCTCCAGCCACTCACCGACCTCGTGCTCGCGCAGGAAGTCGTCCGAGACCCACGCGACCTTCGCGCCGGCAAGCAAGTCGCGCCACGCAACTCCCTCGTTCGTGGCGTTGAACGTGCCCGAGAGCCCCCGCTCGACCGCCTCGACGATCCACACCGCGAGATCGCGAACGTCCACGAACTGCGTGTGCCGTCCCGGCGGGCCGGGAGCGAGAATCTCGCCCCCGCGCCCCAGCCGGTGCGCCCAGTACGTGAAGCGTCCCGAGGGGTCGTGCGGGCCGACGATCAGCCCGGGCCGGACGATCAGGGCTCGCTCGCCGAACACCTCCTCGACGGCCTGCTCGCAGAGGGCCTTCAGCGGGCCGTAGTTCGAGGAGTCGGACGCGAGCTCGTCCACGGAGCCGTTTCCAAGTGAGGCAACGGCATTTCCCTCGACCGGCGGGACCGAGAAGTCCGCGTACACGGAGACGCTGGAGACGAAGACGTACCGGCCCGAGTCGCGCAGCAGCTCCGCGGAGTCCCGCACGATGCGCGGCACGTAACCGGAGGTGTCGACGACCGCATCCCACCGGCGTCCTTCGAGCGCCGCCAGGCCGCTGTCCCGGTTGCCGCGCAGCGTCTCGGCCTCCGGAAAGAGATCGGCGTTCGTCCGGCCGCGGGTGAAGAGCGTCAGCTCGTGCCCCCGCTCCAGCGCCGCCTCGGCGAGCGAGCGCCCGAGGAACTGCGTTCCGCCCAGGATCAAGATCTTCACCGGAACCTCTGCACTGCGCGCCAGACGGCCTCCGCCCCGAACTCGAGCGCAGCCACCGGGATCCGCTCGTCGGCTGCGTGGATCAGCTTCGTGAATGCGAAGTCCTCCGGCAGCCGCATCGGCAGGAACCCGTAGGTCTGGACACCGGCCAGCGAGAAGAAGCGCCCGTCGGTGACGCCGATCTGGAGCAGCGGAATCGGGATCCCTTCGGGGTCGAGCTCGCGGATCACTTCGGAGAGCATCGCGAAGAGGCCGAGGTCGGGTGCGGCCGGGCCGGGATCGTGCCGGACGAGCTCGACCTCGATGTCCTCCCCGACGACCTCGTGCAGCTCGGCGATCAGCTGCTCGGGCGAGAAGCCCGGCAGCGCGCGCCCGTCGAGCTCGACCTCGATCTCGCTCGGCACGACGTTGATCTTGGAGCCGCCGCGCACGATCGTCGCGTTGACCGTGTTGCGCAGCATCGGCTCGAACAGCGCGCCCTGGGCACCGAGGAGGCGGAGCGCGCCGTCGGTGAACCGCGGCTTGAGCAGCGAGCGCATCACCGCGGCCTGGTGCCGGGGAAGCGCGGACGCGATCGCCTCGACCAGCTCGCGCACGATCGGCGTTACGTGCACCGGCAGCCGCTTGCGGTCGAGGTCGCTGAGGAAGCGGCCTAGGCGAGCGACGGTGCCGCCGCGGTTGATCATCGCGCCGTGGCCGCCGGGACCCCGGACGGTCGCCTTCAGCCAGCAGATCTGCTTCTCGCCCACCTGGATCGGATAAAAGCGCTTCCCACCCGTGTGCAGCGTGAAGCCGCCGAACTCGCCGAGTGCGTAGCGCATGCCCTCGAACAGCTCGGGATGCTCCTCGACGAGGTAGCGCGCGCCCAGGTCGCCGCCGTTCTCCTCGTCGGAGAGGACGACGAGCACAACGTCGCCGGGGAGCTGGACGCCCTCCCGCTTCGCGCGTGTGAAGGCGTTGACGAGCATCGCGACGCCGGCCTTCATGTCGAGCGCGCCGCGGCCCCAGACGAAGCCGTCTTCCAGCCGGCCCTCGAATGGCGGATGCGTCCAGCTCTGTCCGGCCGTCGTGACGACGTCGACGTGGCCCTGGAGCAGGAGCGGCGGTGCGTCGCCGCCGGGAAGGCGGCTGACGAGATTCGGCCGGTCCTGCTCCTTGGCGTAGATCTGGGTCTCGCAGCCGGCGTCCTCGAGCTGCCGCTTGACGAAGTCGATGCACGCCGACTCGTTTCCCGGCGGGTTCGTCGTGTCGAAGCGGATTAGCTCCTGCAGGAGTTCCGTAACTGTCAACACAGCTCGTCGAGTGCGGTCAGCAGCCGGTCGACTTCGTCCTCGGTGTTGTAGTGGACGATGCCGGCGCGCACGGCGCCCGTTCCCTCGAGCTCGAGCAGCTTCATGATCTCGACGGCGTAGTAGTCGCCGTGCCAGACCGCGATCTCGCGCGCCGCGAGCTCGTGCGCGACCTGCTCGGACGTGCGGCCGGGGAGGTTGAACGCGAACGTCGGCACGCGCCCCTCCATCGTCCGCAGTCCGTAGAGCTGCACCGGTTCCGGCAGGCCGTCGAGGAACCTCCGGCCGAGCTGCGTCTCGCGCGCCACGATCCCCTCCCAGCCGAGCGACTCGATGTACTCGACCGCGGCGACGAAGCCGGCAAGGAGCTCGTGCTGCAGCGTGCCATGCTCGAACCGGCGTCCGACCGGCTCGTTGGCTGACGGGCGCACCTTGTACGGGCGCAGGCTCTCGAGCACCTCACGCTTGCCGAACGCCATCCCCATGTGCGGCCCGAAGAACTTGTACGGCGAGCAGAGGAGGACGTCGACGTCCCAGCCGGCGACGTCGATGGGACCGTGCGGGCCGTAGTGGACCGCGTCAGCCCAGGCGAGAGCCCCTGCTCCGTGCGCCAGCTCCACGATTCGCGCGACGTCCGGAGTCGTCCCGACCGCATTCGAGGCGATCGGAAACGCGACGACCCTGGTGCGGTCGGAGAGCTGTGCTTCGAGATCCTCGAGGTCGAGCGAGAGGTCCTCGTGCACTCCGGCATAGCGAACGACGACGCCGAGATCGTGTGCGAGCTCGAGCCAGGGTGCGACGTTTCCGTCGTGATCGAGCCGCGTGCAGATGATCTCGTCCCCACGCTCGAGCGTCCGCCCGAGCGAGCGCGTGAGCAGGAAGTTGAGCGAGGTCATGCTCTGCCCGAACGCGACCTCGCCGGGCTGGCAGGCGAGGAAGCGGCCGGCGGCAGCGTGCGCACGGTCGACCAGCTCGACGGTGCGGATGCTCGTCTCGTAGGGCGCGCCGATGTTCGCGTTGTCCTCGCGCAGGTAGCGCGCGATCGCGTCGATCACCTCGTCGGGGCACTGCGTGCCTCCCGGCCCGTCGAAGAAGGCGAGCTTGCGGTCGAGTGCGGCGTAGCGCGCACGGACCGCCTCGACGTCGAGCATGGTTGTGCTCATAGCAACTCCTCTCCGTTCACGGTCCAGTGGTAGCGCGGCCTGGCGGTCAGCGAGGCCCCGACGAAGCAGTCACGCTCGGCCTTCGCGACGAACTCGCGCACCGCACCGGGTTTCGGGTCGAGCGTGACGTCGGCGTCGACCTTGATGTGCACGAATGCGTAGCGGCCGTCGGTGTCCCGCTGGGTCACCTCGGCGCGCGCCTCGGTGCTCCCGGTCACCTCGATCTCGTTGCGGCGTGCGTGGTATTCGAGGCTCGTCAGGATGCAGCGGGCGAGCCCTGCGAGCACCAGGTGCTCCGGAGACCACGCCTCCTCCTCGGGGATCGGGGAGCCTCCCTCCTCGCTGTGAGCGGTCCCCTCCCGGTCGACCGAGACCGCGTACGAGAACGTCTTCGCGCCGGTAGCCACGGCGTCAACCTACACTCACCTCATGCCGCTCGCGATCCTCGGTGTCACAGGATTCACGGGCCGCCTCGTGCTCGACGAGGCCCGGCGCGCGGGGCTGGAGGTTCGGCTTGTCGGACGTCGCCGCGAGGCGCTGGAGGCGATTGCCGCACCGGGCGAGGAGGTGCGTGTCGCCGACGCGCGCGACGAGGCGTCGTTGCGAGCTGCCTTCGACGGAGCCGAGGTCGTTGCCTCGCTCGCCGGACCGTTTCTCGCGCTCGGCCTCGGCCCGGTGACGGCGGCTGTCGATGCCGGGGCGCACTACCTCGACACGAGCGGCGAGCAGCAGTGGGCGCGGCGCGTCTACGAGGAGATTCAGGCGGAGACGGTCGTGCTGCCCGCGTTCGGCTTCGACTACGTGCCAGGAGACCTCGCGGCGAGGCTCGCCGCCGAGAAGGTCGAGGGGCCGCTGGACGAGTTGATCGTCGCCTACTCGGTACAGGGTGTGGGGACGAGCAGGGGTACGCGGCGCACGATCAGCCACGTGATGGGCCAGGAGCAGGTGGCCTGGCAGGACGGCCGGCTCGTCCCGTCCCGCTTCGGCGCGACAACCCGCCGCGTCCATTTCCCCTTCGGCGGCCGGACAGTGGTCGAGTGGGGCGGAACCGAGCCGATCACGGTGCCGCGGCACACGGACGTTTCGAGTGTGCGCTCCTACATCCGCGCGCCGGCGCTCGCGGCGAAGGCCGGCGGCTTAGGCCGCCTGGCGGCGCCGTTCGTCCGTGCCGCTTCGCGATTCGGGCCGTCAGGGCCTTCCGAGGCGTCACGGCGAACGAGCCGCTTCACCCTCGTCGCCGAGGCCACGGGACCGGGTGGGAAGGGCCGCGCGGTCCTCGAGGGCAGCGATGTCTACGGGCTCACCGCGCTCCTGATCGTCCGCGGCGCCGAGGCGCTTCTCGCCGGGGAGGCGCGCGGCAGCGGCGTGCTCGCTCCGGCCGAGGCGTTCGACGCGCGCATGCTCGCCGGCCGGCTCGAGCCGCACCTCCGGATCGCGGAGTGATGTCGTCCGGTCCGGCGCTTACGGTGCGGGCAATGCAACGGCTCCGAAAGCTGAGCGAGGCCGAGTGCTACGCCCGCTGTTACGGGTGGCGGGGAGAGGACGGCGTGAAGGTCGTCAGCGTCGTGTCTCGGACTCCCCGGTACGAGACGTCCGTCTCCGGCGAGCTGCTCCGGTCACTGTTCGAAGACAAGCTCGATTCCAGGGAACCAGAAGCAGCCTAGGATCTCCCAGGCCGGCTCGCGGCGCCCGGCTCTCCGGGGCCGTATTCACATACTGTCCCCTCCGGCCGTGCACCGCGAGCGAACCGCCTGGAACGCCCTAGGAGAGTCCGACGTCCCGGACGTCCTCGGCCCCGGGCTGACGACGGTCTTCTGCGGGATCAACCCCGGGCGCGTCTCCGCCGCCGCGAACGCCCACTTCGCCAATCCGCGCAACGACTTCTGGCGTCTCCTGCACGCCGCGGGCTTCACGCCGCGCCTGTTCGACCCGAGCGAGCAGTTCGAGCTGCTGCCGCTCGGGATCGGGGTGACGAACGCCGCCTACCGGACGACGCCCGGCTCGGGCGACCTGCGCCGGGCGGACTTCGCGGGCTCTGCGGAGCGCCTGAAGCGAATGGCGCTCGAGTTGCGACCTCGTGCGATCGGGTTTGTCGGCAAGGAGGCCTATCGCGGCGCCTTCGGCGAGCGGCCCGAGCTCGGGCCGCAGGAGCGCCGCCTGGGCGAGACGGCGCTCTTCGTGCTTCCGTCGACCTCGCCCGCGAACGCCGCGGTGCCGTGGGCCGAGCGGCTGCGCTGGTTTCAGGCCTTCTTCGACGCGGTCTCGACGAAGGGCGCCAGCACGGCGTTCCAGCCCTCGGAGTAGCGGTCGTGCGAGGACGCGCCGTCCGGCCCCCAGCCGCGGTGCTCGAGCACGACCCGCGCACCCGGCCCCTCCGCCGAGAACCGCACCTCGACCTCCGTGCCGCGGGCGTCGCCGATCAGCCATTCGAGCACGAAGCCGTCGGGCGGCTCCCAGACCCGCACCGTGGCCCAGTCCTGCTTGCCACTGTCGGTGACCTCGTAGACCCTGCCGCCCACGTGCGGGTCGAAGACGACGTCCTTTGACACCGTCGCCGGCGTACGAGTGAGAGCCCACCGGCCACCACGAGTTGATCCGGGCGGTGAAGAGCTCGAACGCCTCCGCCGGAGCGAAGTCGACGAGCACGGTCTTGCGAATCGCAGCCGTTGTCACAGTGCTCATCCTGTCTCCTTTCGGGCTTCCGCGGCGAAGCGCTCGAGCGCCTCGCCCCAGAAGCTGTCGAAGTAGTCGCGCAACCCGGCGAGGCCGCCGGGATCGACCCGGTAGAGCCGGCGCGTGCCCTCCTTGCGGTCGCTCACGAGCCCGGCCTCCTTGAGGACGCGCAGGTGCTGCGAGACAGCCGGCCGGCTCACCGGCATCCCATCGGCGAGCTCTCCGACCGAGCGAGGGCCCGCCTTCAGCGATTCGAAGATCAGCCGCCGGGTCGAATCGCCTAGCGCGTCGAGGACAGATCCGTTAGTGTTCACTTACCGTAAGCATGCACTTACGGTTACGTAATGTCAACCCTTCCAGCGGTTCGTGATCGGCGTCCGCCGGTCGCGCCCGAACGCCTTCGGGCGCAGCTTTACGCCGGGCGGCGCCTGGCGCCGCTTGTACTCGGCGCGGTCGATCAGCGCGAGGGCCTTGTCGACCACGCCAGGGTCGAAGCCCTCCGCCACGAGCTCGTCCCGCGAGCGGTCGAGCTCGACGTAGGCCTCGAGGACCGGATCGAGCTCGGGATAGGGAGGCAATGAGTCGGAGTCGAGCTGCTCGTCGCGCAGCTCCGCCGACGGAGCGCGCTCGATGATCGAAGCCGGGATCAGCTCGCGCCCGGCGCGCTCGTTCAGGTGCAGGACGAGCCGGAAGACGTCCGTCTTGTACACGTCCTTGATCAGGGCGAACCCGCCCGCGAGATCGCCGTAGAGCGTCGAGTAGCCGACCGAGAGCTCCGACTTGTTTCCCGTCGCGAGCACGAGCCAGCCGTGCGTGTTCGAGAGCGCCATCAGCATCGTGCCGCGGATGCGTGCCTGGAGGTTCTCGGCGGCGAGTCCTTCGAGGCCGCCGAGCGCCGCATCGAACGCACCGACGATCTCCTCGATCGCAGTCTCGCGAAAGTCGCAGCCGAGATTCTCTGCCAGCCGCCGCGCGTCGGAGCGCGTGCTCTCGGAGGAGTAGCGAGAGGGCATCGAGACGCAGTGCACCTGCTCGGGCCCGAGCGCGTCGACCGCGAGCGCGGCAACGAGCGCCGAGTCGATGCCGCCGGAGAGGCCGAGCACGACCTCGCGGAAGCCGTTCTTGCCGACGTAGTCGTGCAGGGCCAGCACGAGGGCGCGGCGCATCTGCTCGAGCTCCGGCTCGAACGGGACGACAGGGCCGCCGATGCTCTCCGGCGCGCCGCCGCCCGGCCCGAGCTCGACGACCTCGGGCTGGCGCTCCTCCTCACGCTCACGGGCGAGCGAGCGGCGCCGCACATCGCGCAGGCGCCGGCCGATTGCCTCGCTCGGGTCGAGGTCGACGATGAGGAGCGCCTCCTCGAAGCCCGGTGCCCGGGCGAGCACCTCGCCCTCGTCGTCGAGCACGACAGAGTGGCCGTCGAAGAGGAGCTCGTCCTGGCCGCCGACGAGGTTGCAGAAGGCGAGGTAGGCGGAGTTGTCCCGGGCGCGCGTCACCAGCATCTCCTCGCGATCCTCGGCCTTGCCGACGTGGTACGGAGACGCTGAGAGGTTGACGAGCAGCTCCGCGCCGGCGAGCGCCAGGTCCGTGGCGGGCGGTCCCGGCTGCCAGATGTCCTCGCAGATCGTCGGCCCGATCAGGACCTCGCCGAGCCGGAGCAGCACCAGCTCGCGCCCGGGTGCGAAGTAGCGGTCCTCGTCGAAGACGCCGTAGTTCGGCAGGTAGCGCTTCCGGTAGAGCGTCTTCACCTCTCCGTCCGCGCAGACCGCGCACGCGTTGAAGAGGTCACGGTCGAACCAGGGTGTCCCGATCAGTGCGGTCAGGCCGGTGCACGCGCGCGCGATCTCGCGTACCGACTGCTCCGCGGCGCGCACGAACGACGGCCGCAGCAGCAGGTCCTCGGGCGGGTAGCCGGTGACGGCGAGCTCGGGCAGGAGGACGAGGTCAGCGCCTTCCGAGCGAGCGTCGGAGAGAGAGGAGAGAATGCGCTCACGGTTGCCGTTCAGGTCGCCGACGACCGCGTTGATCTGGGCCAGGGCCAAGCGCATCAGGAGAATCCTATCGGTTTGCGACTCTCAGGCGAAAACACTGGACTGGATACCTTCGTGATTGAGCGGCGCTTCCGGGGTCCGGCGCAGTCCGGGAACGGGGGCTACGTGGCGGGCAGGCTCGCAGCGTTCGTCGACGGGCCTGCCGAGGTGACCCTCCGGCTACCGCCGCCCCTCGACCGCCCGCTCACCGTCGCCGCCGAGGACGGTGTCGTGCGCCTGTTCGACGGCGATGCCATCGTCGCCGAGGCACGGACGGCTCAGCCGGGGCTCGAGCCACCCGCGCCGCCGTCGCCGGCCCAGGCCGAGCAGGCCGCGAAGGCGCATGTCGGCTTCTTCGGCGGCGACTTCTCCGAGTGCTTCAGCTGCGGGGACCGGCCGGACGACGGCCTCTGCATCCACGTCGGTCGCGTCGCCGGCAGCGACCTCCACGCGGCGCCGTGGACTGCGACCGAGGTCTCGCCGGAGGTCGTCTGGGCGGCGATCGACTGCTCAGGTGCCTATGCCGTCGGCGGTCCCGGCCGTGGCGAGGTCCTGCTCGGGCGAATGGCTGCGGAGATCCGGCGCCTGCCGGAGGACGGTGAGCAGTGCATCGTGGTCGCGTGGCCGGTCGGCGAGGACGGGCGCAAGCTGTATGCCGGCACCGCACTCTTCGGCGCCGATGGCGAGCCGGTCGCGGTCGCCCGTCAGACCTGGATTCAGCCCAGGACGGGATAGCGCGTGTTGGCATCGACGCAGTCGGCCGCGAAGACGGCTGCACCGATGTCGCCCGTCCAGAGCGAGGAGCGCGGGGCGCCCCCGTCGACCTGGCCGAGCGCGTGCACGGCAAAGCGCCGGGCACGCTCGAGCCATTGCTTCGTCGCCCGTGCGTTCGAACGCGGCGAGCAGCGCGTAGCCGTTGCCGGCCGTGCCGTGGCAGATGCCGGGGCCTTTCTCCGGCGTCGGCGGGCCGGCGCGCCACACGAGCTCGGCGCCTGCCAGGAGCAGCTCCTCGTCGATCTGCCGGATCACGGCGCGAACCCGGTCCTCGTTCCACTCCCCGGCCAGCCGCTCGTAGCCCTCCGGCTGGTAGAGCATCAGCGCTCCCGGATCAGCCTGATCGCGTTGAGGTCCTCGGCGAGGATCCGGTCGATTCGCTGCTCGAGCTCGTCGGGCGGGTCGTGCTCGGCGTGGAGGTAGCGGCCGGCCAGGGCGTCGAAGCGGCCGGACGCGAGCTCGAGGACGAGGCGCGGCGCCAGCTCGGGCGGAGTCCACGAGGCATCCTCCGGAAACTGGTCGCCCGTCAGATCCGTGTTGACGAGGCCCGGACTGATCACGAACACCTTCACTCCATGCGGCTCCACCTGCTTCGCGAGCACCTCCCCGTAACGCCCCACCGCGGCCTTGCTCGCGCTGTAGGCGCTCGACGTCGAGCCGGGGAGGTACGACGCGCCGCTGCCGGTGATCACGATCCTGCCGCCGCCGCGCTCGATCATCCCCGGGAGCGCAAGGCGGCACGCGAGATAGGCGCCGAGCACGTTGACCTCGAACACGCGCCACCATTCGTCCGGGTCGGTCTCCCAGGACTCCTCCCAGAGGGCGATGCCGGCGTTCGCGACGAGCAGGTCGATCGGCTCGGCGGCCGCGATCATCCGCTCGACGTCGTCCCGCTTCGAGACGTCGCCGACGACCGCGGTGCCGCCGATCTCTCGCGCGATCTCGTCGACCTGCTCGCTCGAGCGTGCGGTGACAGTCACATGCCAGCCGGCGTTTGCCAGCTCCCGGGCGATGCCCGCGCCGATACCGCGGCCACCTCCGGTCACGAGTGCTCTAGACGGCATTTGCGATCTCCTCCAGGACGTCGGGGTTCTCCAGGGTCGAAAGGTCGCCGGGGTCCTCGCCGAGCGCCTTCGCGCGAACGGCGCGGCGCACGATCTTCGCCGAGCGTGTCTTCGGGAGCGCCGAGACGAACAGGACCCGCTCCGGTGCGAATGCCTTCCCGAGCGAGGCGGCGACCGCAGCCTTGATCCCTTCGGGATCCGGCTTCGCGCCCGGCTTCAGCGCGCAGAAGATCCAGGCGGTCTCGCCCTTCACCTCGTGGGGGACGCCGATTGCCGCCGCCTCGGCGACCGAAGGGTGATCGAGCGCCGCCGACTCCAGCTCGGCGGGCCCGATCCGCTTGCCGGCGATGTTGAGCGTGTCGTCGGAGCGGCCGTGCAGGAACCAGTAGCCGTCCTCGTCGATCGAGGCCCAGTCGCCGTGCGTCCAGACGCCAGGGAAGCGGCGCCAGTACGAATCGAGGTAGCGCTCGTCGTCCCCCCAGATCCCGCGGGTCATCCCGGGCCAGGCGCGCGTGCAGACGAGCTCGCCGACCTCGCCCCGCAGAGGCGTGCCCTCCGGCGAGTACACGTCCATCGCCTGGCCGAGCGCCGCGAAGCCGAGCGAGACGGGCTTCGAGGGCGTCATCGGCGTCACGGAGAGGAAGCAGGCGCCGACCTCGGTGCCGCCGGAGCAGTTGACGATCGGGATGCGCCCCCCGCCTGCGACGTGCTCGTTCAGCCAGTCGTAGGGGCCGGCGTTCCACGGCTCGCCGGTCGTCGTGATCGCGCGCAACGACGAGAGGTCGGCGTCCGGCTCGCCCTTCGGGATCAGGGCGCGGACGAGAGTGGGCGAGACGCCGAGCATCGTCACGCGCTCCTCCTCGACGAGCCGCCAGAGCCGATCGGCAGGCCAGTCGGGCGCGCCTTCCATGTACACGACACATGCCCCGAGCGCGCCTGCGCCGACCACCGTCCATGGCCCCATGATCCAGCCCATGTCGGTGGCGAAGAGAACGCGGTCGCCGGCGCGGACCTCCGCCTGGTAGGCCGCCTCCCGCGCGATCGAGATCAGGAAGCTCCCCTGGACGTGCAGGGCGCCCTTCGGCCGGCCGGTCGTGCCGGATGTGTACGCGAGCAGGTACGGATGCTCGGCCTCGACCTCGAGAGCCGGCAACTCTCCTGGCCCGAGCGCGATGTTCCAGCTTCGATCGTCGCGCAACCATTCGACGACGTGCTCGACGGACGGCGATTCGCGAAGAGCCTGTCCGATTGTCTCCCGCATCGGGATCCGCGTTCCGCGGCGGAACGAGTAGTCGGCCGTGATCACCGCCTTCGCACCGGAACCCTGGAGGCGTTGGACGACCGCCGATGCCGCGAAGCCCGAGAAGATCGGCACCTGCACCGCGCCGATGTGGGCGCAGGCGTGTGAGGCGATTGCCGCCTCCGGACACATCGGCATGTAGATCGCGACCCGGTCGCCAGCTCCAACGCCGAGCTCTGCAAGAGCCTCGGCGAGCTTCGTCACGTGCGTTGAAAGCTCCGCGAATGTCATCTCGTCGCGGGTCCCGTCCTCGCCACGGAACACCGCTGCGACCGCGTCGGGTGTCCGCTCCGCCCAGACGTGGACGCACGCGGTCGCGACGTTCAGCCGCGCGCCCTCGAACCACGTCGTCCACTCGATTCCGCGCGAGTCGTTCAGCACCTCGTCCCACGGACGTGCGAGCTCGAGCTCGAGATCGGCGGCCACCACGCGCCAGAAGCGATCGGGCTCCTCGACCGAGACGCGGTGGAGGGATGTGTAGTCCTCGCAGCCCAGGGCACGCGCAAGGCGGACGACGTTTGCCGCCTCGAGCTGCGCGGGCGTCGGCGACCACGCGAATTTGACGTGTGGGTTAGCGATCACTAACCTAGTATTCACTAACGTACGCAGAAGGGACGTTCATGGCACTCGCAATCTTCTCAGAGGCACGGCGCAAGTGGTGGACGCTCGCCGCCGTTTCCTTTGGGCTCTTCATGATCATGCTGGACAACACGGTGGTGAACGTCGCCCTGCCGGCGATCCAGGCCGATCTCGGCACCGGCCTCTCAGAGCTGCAGTGGATCGTCACCGGCTACGCCCTCACCTTCGCCGCCCTGATGCTGATCGGCGGCAAGCTGGCCGACGCGTACGGCCGGCGCCTGATTTTCGTGGTCGGAATCCTCGTTTTCACCGGCGCCTCGCTGTGGTGCGGGCTCGCCGACTCCGGAAACATGCTGATCGCTGCGCGCGTCGTGCAAGGCGCAGGCGCGGCGCTGATGAACCCGGCGACCCTCTCGATCATCGCCGCGACGTTCCCGCCGCGGGAGCGGGGGATGGCGATCGGGATCTGGGCCGGTGTCTCCGCGCTCGCGCTCGCGATCGGCCCGCTCGTCGGCGGCCTGCTCACCGAGCATCTGAGCTGGCACTGGATCTTCTTCGTCAACGTCCCCGTCGGCCTCATCGCGATCGCCGCGAGCTTCCTCCTGATCACCGAGTCGAAGGACGAGACGCACGAGAGCCTCGACCTGCCCGGGCTCGCGACGTCCGCGCTCGGCCTCTTCGCCCTGACGTACGGCCTGATCGAGGCGAACACCTACGGCTGGACGTCGGCGCGCATCGTCGGCTCGTTCGTCGTCGCGGTGATCTCGCTCGCCTCGTTCGTGCAGATCGAGCGCCGACGCCGCTCGCCGATGCTCGACCTGAGCCTCTTCCGGAGCGGCACCTACGCGGGCGCCAACGTCGCGATGCTCCTCGTGGCGCTCGCCATGTTCGGCATCTTCTTCTTCGTCTCGCTCTACATGCAGAACGTGCTCGGGTACTCCGCCGTCCAGGCCGGCGCTGCGTTCCTGCCGATGACGGTGTTGATCATCCTGGTGGCGCCGTTCGCCGGGAAGGCCTCCGACAAGTACGGCTCCCGCTGGTTGATGACGATCGGGATGGTGCTGCTCGGCGTGCAGTTGCTCTACCTCTCGCAGATGGGCGCGGACGCCAGCTTCTGGAACCTGCTGCCCGGCTTCATGGTCGGCGGCCTCGGCATGGCGCTGACGATGACCCCGACCGCGGCCGCCGCGACCCGAGCGGTGCCGGTCGAGAAGTCGGGTGTCGGCTCTGCGGTGCTGAACGCGATGCGGCAGGTCGGCGGCTCGGTCGGGATCGCGCTGATGGGCGCCATCGTCGCTGCGCAGACGAGCGGCCGTCCCGGCGTCGAGGGCTTCATGGCCGGTTTCGAGCGCGCCCTCATCGTCGCTGCGGTGATCGCCTTCGCCGGCTCGATCGTCGCTTTCGCGCTCGTGCGCCAGGAAGCGGGGCAGGAGAAGGACGCCACCCCGGTCGAGGTAGCGGCTTGACCGCGCCACCCCTGAAGACCCGCCTGCCGGCCGCCGAGCGCCGGCAGGCAATCGTCGACGCGGCGCTGCGCGTCTTTGCCGAAGGCAGCTACAGCGGCGCCACGACGGCGGACATCGCCCGCGAGGTGGGCGTCTCCGAGCCGATCCTCTACCGCCATTTCGGCAACAAGCGCGAGCTCTATCTGGCGTGCCTCGACTGGGCCTGGCAGTCCTTCCGCGAGGCAATGGACGCCAAGCTCGAGGAGCTCGGGGACGAGCACGCGGTCACAGCCGTCGGGCAGGCGGCGCGCGAGTTCCACGCCTCCGGTGGCATCAAGCCGGTGACGCTGTGGATCCAGGCGCTGACCGAGGCCGGGGAGGACGAGGAGATCCGGAGCTTCCTCCGCCGTCAGCTACGCGAGGTGCACGACTACATCGCGGCCGCCGTCCGTCGCGGGCAGGCGGCCGGCGGTGTCCCGCAGGATCGCGACCCGGACGCGGAGGCCTGGATCTTCGTCGGTGCGGCGTTGCTGCTCTCGTTCGCCGACCGCCTCGGCGGCCTGCTCGCGCCCGAAGACTTCCACGCGATGGCCGCCCAGCGCCTTCGCTGGCTCACCGGCAGCGCCTGACCAAGACCGGCCACGCCAAGGTCGGCCAACGAGCCCGGGTCTTGGCGCGGATCTGGATCTGCTTCCGCAGATCCTGATCCTGCTTGCGCCCGAAAAAAGGCAGGATCGTCCCCGGCTGCGGCTCCGGGGACGATCCGTGTGAGGCAAGCTGCCACGAGGGCGACACATCCGAGAGACGTGACTCTGCGGCCCAGTCACGGCCCTACGGTTGCGGCGGTCGCCTTCTGGGTGGCGCGCCCTTGCACGTGACCTGGCGTCGGTCGTGCAAGTTGGCCCCACTGTAGGAGCCATGTCCGAAAAAGTCAAGTAGTTCGGTCAAGTGATTCCGTGGTACGCTCGCTTCACTGAATGGAGTGCAGGAAAATCCCCGCAAAGGGGTATGCGCAGCACTCCGGTTCCCGCTTGACTCAGTTGACCGACCGCCCGCCGCCATGAACGAAACGACCTCAGCCGCCACCCGCCAAGCGTCCGCACCCTCCGGGGCCCGCCTCGGCGACCGGTTGCGGCTCCTGCGCGTGGCTGCCGGACTGACGCAGACGGAGCTCGCGGGCGACCGCTTCTCCAAGGAGTACGTCAGCCAGATCGAGCGCGGCAAGACCCGCCCCACTCCCGAGACCGTCGAGTGGCTGGCGCAGCGCCTCGAGGTTGATCCCGCTTTTCTCTCCAGTGGTGTCTCGACCGACGAGCGCAGCCGCGTCGAGGCGCTGCTCGCGCGCGCCGAGGCGCTCTCGAAGGCGTACCGCTACAAGGAGGCCGTCGAGGCCTACGCAGAGGCGCGCAAAGCCGTCTCGGCAACGAACTCGGTCGAGCTCGAGGTTCGCACGCTCTCCGGTGAGGCCTGGGCCCGCATGCAGGAAGGGGACGTTCGCGCCGCCGTCGAGCTGCTGAACGGCGCCCGCGCGACTGCGGAGGGCTCGGTCTTCTCCGACGTCGACCGCGCCGAGCTCGTGTTCCGTCTCGGCGTCTGTCGCTACAAGCTCTCCAGCGTCGCGACTGCCGTGGCGCTCCTCGACGAGGCTCTCGTGCTCGCCGAGCGCTCCGATCTGCCGTGTGACGGGCTCCGCTCGGACATCTATCACTGGCGCTCACGCTGTCATCGCCGGCAGCGCGACTTCGAGGCCGCACGCGAGGACGTCGAGCATGCGCTCGAGCTCGCCCAGGGCGTCGACGACCGCCGCAAGATGGCCGACGCGTACTTCCAGGCCTCGCTCGTCTCGGAGCGCACCGGCCACTGGGTGCTGTCGCGGAACTACGCGGAGCGCGCCAAGTCTCTCTTCCAGGAGCTCGACGACGAGCGGACGGTCGGCCGCCTGCTGAACAACCTCGGCGGCCTCAGCCTCCTGCTCGGCAAGCCACACCAGGCGATCGAGCAGCTCAAGGCGTCCTTCGCAGTGGCCGTGGAGGTCGATTCGAAGGGTGACGCAGCCCAGGCCATGGGCGGTCTCGCGACGGTTCACCTTCGCCTTGGCGAGTGGGAAGCTGCCGAGGAGCACGCGCGCCAGGCGCTGCAGCTGCTCGAAGGCCGTGAAGACTTCCTGGACGAAATCGGCCAGTCCCAGCTGGTGCTCGGCCGGTCACTGCTCGAGCGTGACCGCTTCGACGAGGCGGAGGAGTCCTTCCGTGCCGCCGACGCCACCTTCGAGCAGTTCTCGTCAGTCAGCCACCGCGCCAATGTCTGGGTCGCTCTCGGCGACCTGGCCGCGCGACGCGGTCAGGACACGGAGGCGGCGAGGCTTTACCGAAACGCCGCCGAAGCCCTTCAGGACATGCGGTTCTAATCATGAAGAAAGGAGGATCCTCCATGAAGACTCGCCTGTTGTTCCTTGCTCTGTCGGCGTCGGTCCTCTTCGCCGCGTGGGGTGGGGCTGCCGCCCGGCTCTTCACGTGGTCGGACGGGAGCTAACCGGTACGACGTGGCTAGACTCGCCCGGTGCGTAGCGCTGCGCTCATCTGTCTCGTCACCTGTTTCATCGCGGCAGGCTGCGGCGGCTCCTCCTCAGCGAAGGAGGAGCCGGACGCCACCACTCTCGAGGCTCTCTGGCATGCGCCCGGCGAGGACGTTGCGATCGTCCCCGGGACTGCCGACTTCGGCCCGGGCGACATCCGGCTGACGTTCCTCGTCATCGACGGGCAGGGGCGCGTCGTCACGCGTCCGACCGCGAAGGTCTGGGTCGCCCGGGGCCTGAAGGCGAAGCCGTTCTCTGTGAAGACGGCCCACTCCGAGAAGATCGGCGTTCCCGGCGGTGAGCCGGCCGATGTCGCCGCGATCTTCATGACCCGGCTCGACATCGAGAAGCCGGGTACCTACTGGGTGCTTGCGGAGCCTGTCGGAGGGCGCAGGATTCAGGCGCTCGGGAACGTCGTCGTTCGCGACAAGCCGGCTGCGCCCGATGTCGGCGACCCGGCCCTGCCCACGGACTCGCCCACGCTCGCAAACGCCACGATCAAGCAGTTGACGACGTCGAAGGTCCCCGATCCCGAGCTCTATCGAACCTCGGTGAAGGCTGCGCTCGCCGCCAGGGCGCCCTTCGTCGTCACGTTCGCGACGCCCGCGTACTGCACGAGCCGCACCTGCGGTCCCGTCGTCGACGTCCTCAGCACTGTGCGCAAGCGCAACGTGGGCTCGAACGTCCGATTCATCCACGTCGAGGTCTACAAGGACAACGACCCGACGAAAGGCATTAACCGGTGGTTCGCGCAGTGGCACCTGCCCTCCGAGCCGTGGACATTCCTCGTCGGCCCGGACGGCAAAGTGCGCGAGCGGTTCGAGGGCACGGTTTCGGTGCGCGAGCTCGATGCGGCCGTGAAGAAGTACCTGGTCTCCTAGTTTTCGGCGTTTTCCGCGCGGGCAAGATCGCGCGATGGGTCTGAAAGTACGCCGCGCGCTCGAGGTGGGCCGTGTCGCGCGCCGCGGCAAGCTGCTGCGCGTGCTCGGCGAGGTCGGTGTGGTCGGCAACAAGCCGGCGACCAAGGAGGGCGCCCGGGCGTTCCGCCAGGGGCTCGAGGAGCTCGGCACCACCTACGTGAAGCTCGGCCAGCTGCTCTCGTCCCGTCCCGACCTCCTGCCCGACGTCTACATCGAGGAGCTCGGCGAGCTCGTCGACGACGTGCCCCCGTTCCCGTTCGAAGAAGCGTGGCAGATCATCGAAGCCGATATCGGCCTCGACGCCTTCGCGCGGCTCGACCCCGAGCCGATCGCGTGCGCCTCCATCGCGCAGGTGCACGGAGCGCTGCTTCGCACCGGCCGCGAGGTCGTCGTCAAGGTGCGCAGGCCGGGGGTGGAGCAGCAGGTTGCGCTCGACCTCGAGTTGCTTCGCTCGCTGACCTCGTTTGCCGAGAACCGCTCCGAAATGGCCCGCCTGGTGCAGATGGGCGCGCTCGCCGACGATCTCGAGTCGCACCTGACCTCCGAGCTCGATTTCGTCGAGGAGGCTCACGGCTCGGAGCTGATCGCGAGGATCGTCGCGGAGCACGGCCACGAGGACGTGGTCGTGCCGGCCGTGATCCATCCGTATGTAACCGAGCGCGTCCTCGTGCAGGAGCGGATCGACGGCGAGAAGGTGACCGCCGACCACGGGCTCGAACCCGAGCGCGCGCAGAAGCTCGCGCGCGAGCTCTTCCGGGCCTACGTGCAGCAGATCACGATCCACGGCGTCTACCACGCCGATCCCCATCGCGGCAACGTCCTGCTCACGGCGGACGGCAGGCTCGCCCTGCTCGACTTCGGCCTGCTCGGGCGGCTCGACGACGACACCCGGCGCGCGCTCGGTCTGCTCCTCCTCGCCCTCGCGCAGAATCGAGCCGACGACGTCGCCGACCTGATCCTCGGACTGTCGCTGACGACGCTCCAGTCCGACGAGGCCGGCTTCGAGCACGATCTGCGGCGGCAGCTGCCTCGCTATCACTGGCGGCCGTTGTCCGGCATCCGTGCCGGCGAAGCCCTCGCCGATCTGCAGCGGATCGCGCTCGCGCACGGCATCGCCCTCCCGACGAGCTTCGCCCTCGTCGGGAAGACGCTCTCGCAGGCCGACTCGGTCGCTCGTGTGCTCGATCCCCACCTCGACCCGATCGAGCTCCTGGAGGAGGACGGGCTGGAGGTGATGCTCCAGGAAACAGAGCGGCGGCTCGAGCCCTCGAATCTCGTCGCGCTCGCTTACACGCAGCTCGAGCCGCTCGTGCGGATGCCTCGGCGCGTGGGGCAGCTGGTCTCGCGGCTGGAGAAGGGAACGCTCAAGGTCGGGATCCAGCCGACCGGGCTCCAGGAGCTCGAGCATCTCGCCCGCTCGGTCGCGAACCGGGTCGGCGCAGCGCTGATCATCTCGGCGCTGCTGATCGCCTCCGCGCTGATGGCACGCGTGAACGACACCATCGCGGTCACCGGCTTCGTGCTCTCCGGAGCGCTCGGATTGTTCGAGCTCTGGCGGATCCTCAGGACGCCCGGCGACCTGTAGGGTCGTTCCCGGGGAGCCACGCGGAAGGAGACACGATGGCCGACGTGCTGGTGACGACGGAATGGCTGGCGGAGCACCTCGGTGACGACGGCCTCATCGTCGCGGAGGTGGACGAGAACCCGGATCTCTACGAGGACGGGCACATCCCCGGTGCGGTCAAGCTGCACTGGCGCGACGACCTCCAGGATCCGATCGAGCGCGACATCGTCGAGAAGGCCGAGTTCGAGCGTCTGATGGGGTCGCGTGGCATCGGCAACGACACGACCGTCGTCCTCTACGGCGACAAGAACAACTGGTTCGCCGCCTATGCCTACTGGTACCTCAAGATCTACGGCCACGAGGACGTCCGGATCGTCGACGGCGGACGGCAGAAGTGGCTCGACGAGGATCGGGAAATGACGACGGACGTGCCGGCCCCCGGCTCCGCGACGTACACCGCACAGGAGGCGGACGAGTCGATCCGCGTGCGACGTGACAACGTGCTCCAGGGTCTCGCGAACGGTGGTGGCCGCGCGCTCGTGGACGTTCGCAGTCCACAGGAGTACAGCGGCGAGCTGATGGCTCCGCCCGGGTACGAGCAGGAGGGCGCGTCGCGCACCGGCCACATTCCGACCGCGCAGTCGATCCCGTGGGCGCAGGCCGTCCGTGACGACGGCACGTTCAAGTCGACGGACGAGCTGCGCGCGCTCTACGGCGCCAAGGGCGTCACGCCGGAGAAGGAGGTGCTGGCGTACTGCCGCATCGGCGAGCGCAGCGCGCACACCTGGTTCGTGCTCCGGGAGTTGCTCGACTATCCCGACGTCAAGAACTACGACGGCTCGTGGACCGAGTGGGGCAATCTCGTGGACGTCCCGATCGAACGCTGACCTCTTCCGACTTGCCGGTTCGTCAACGCGACGGCCGGGGACTGTCCCCATCTGCGCGGTTGACGGGAGGACGTGGCTGTATCCGGCTAGTCGATTCGTCAACGCGACGGCCGGGGACTGTCCCCGCCCGTGCGGTTGACGGGAGGACGCGGCTCAATCGGGCCAGCTTGCCGCTCGCCCGACGCGCTCGATTACGAGGGTTTCGGATCTCTCGGAAACGTGAAAGGAGGTGTTGGCAGGATGGCGAACTTGGGACGCAAGTCCCAAGGCTCCTCCTCTCCCCTGAGTGCAGCGGCGGCTCCCCGGCCGCCGTTGCGTTTTCTCCGGCCAGCGCACGGCGAGCGACGCGCCGGGAAGGACGCTGCGCGTATTTTGCAGGCATGACGAAGAGCCTCACGTCGCTGGCGCCGAGCGGCGGCTGCGCCGCGAAGTACTCAGCCGCCCGCCTCGACGAGCTCCTGCGCGGGTTCGTGCCCGCCGAGGCCGAGAACCTTCTGGTCGGGCTCTCGCCCGCCGACGATGCCGTCGTCTACAAGCTCGACGACGAGCGCGCGCTCGTGTTCACGCTCGACTTCTTCCCACCGCTCGTCGACGATCCTGCGCTCTTCGGGCGGATCGCGGCGACGAACGCGCTCAACGACGTCTTCGCGATGGGCGGCTCGCCGCTCCTCGCGCTCTCGATCGCGGCCTTTCCGGAGAGCCTGCCGAACGAGACGCTTGCCGCCATCTTTCTCGCAGCCGACGAGCAGGTGCGCGCCGCCGGCGCGATTCTCGCTGGGGGCCACACGCTCCGCGACGACGAGCCGAAGTACGGCCTAGCCGTCCTCGGCACGGTGCATCCGAACGGCTTCTGGCCGAAGAGCGGCGCGCGACCGGGCGACGCGCTCTTCCTGACGAAGCCGCTTGGCACGGGGATGCTCCTTCACGCTGCGCGTGAGGGACTGCGGCACGAGGAAGGGCTGGACGCGGCGACCAGCTCGATGGCGGCCCTCAGCCGCGAGGCGGCCGATGTGCTGCGGCCCTTCGACCCGAACGCGGTCACCGACGTGACGGGCTTCGGGCTGCTCGGCCATGCGCACGAGATGGCGGAGCGGAGCGGCGTGCGGATCGAGCTGTACGGGGCGAGGCTGCCGCTCTTTCCCGGCGCCCGCGACGCCGCTGCAGCCGGGGTCCGGACGGGCGGCGACTCCCGCAACCGCGACTTCGCCGGCCCGCATGTCGACGCAGAGGGCGTCGCGGAGGATCTGCTGGCGCTCGCCTACGACCCCCAGACCTCCGGCGGCCTGCTGATCTCGCTGCCCGCGGACAAGGGCGGTGTGCTGACTGCTGCGTTCGCGGCGAACGGCCTCTTCGTCGAGCGCGTCGGCCGTGTCGTCGAAGGCGCGGGCGTGTTGCTTGCGTAGCGTCACTCCCGCGGGTTTCGCGAAGCTCGCGGCGGCGTCTGCCCTCTCGCTCTACGGGGTCGTGCTCACCGGGGCGGCGGTCCGGCTGACCGGCTCCGGCCTGGCCTGCCAGTCGTGGCCCGGCTGCCAGAAGGGCGCGTTCTTCCCGGCCATCGGCGAGCACTCGACGATCGAGTTCGGCAATCGCGTCTTCGCGCTCCTTCCGATCGTGCTCTCGCTCCTCACCTGGATCGTCTCCCGGAAGACGCCCGGGCTCGGCCGCTGGGTGGTCTGGACGTCCGCGCTGGTTTTCCTCGGCACGATCGCGCAGGCTCCGCTCGGGCTGCTGACGATCCGACTCGATCTGCACCCGCTGATGGTGGCGACGCACTTCCTGCTCGCACTCGTCGTGCTCGGCGGCGCGATGGTGGTCGCAGTCGAGGCGTGGGGAAACGCACGCGGCCGCGTCCCTTCGCCGGCGCCGATGTGGCTCAAGCTCGCAGGCCTGGTGCTGGCCGGCGCGTGCGGGGTGCTCGTTGTCACCGGCACCCTCTCGACCGCGGCCGGTCCGCACCCCGGCGACAGCGCCGAGATCAAGCGCTTCTGGAACCTGCTCGACGCCGTCTGGCTCCATGTCCGCGCAACCGCCGCTTTTGGGATCGCGTTCCTGCTCCTCCTCGGCTGGCTCGCGCGGAATCGAGAGCGGGCCGGGGTGCTCGTTCCGGGCGCCGTTGTGCTGCTCGTGCTGCTGCTGGTGCAGATGACGGTCGGCGAGCTCCAGTACCGGAACCAGTTGCCGTGGTGGCTCGTACTGATCCACGTCGGTCTCGCGGCCGCGGTGTGGGCGTGGACTGTCGGCCTCGTCACGGCCCTCTGGCGCACCCCGCGTACAATGACCCGATGAGTGAGCTGCGGATGGTCGGCCGTCCGGCGCTCGAGCGGCCCGTGCTGATCGCCGCATTCCGGGGCTGGAACGACGGAGGTCAGGGAGCGACGCTCGCCGCGGGCTATCTCGCCCGCGTCTGGCAGGCTGAACGCTTCGCGGACATCGATCCCGAGGGGTTCGTCGACTTCCAGGCCAACCGGCCGCACGTCTCGCTCGACGAGGGCCTGACCAGGCGGATCGAGTGGCCCGAGAACGCTTTCTACCACGCCCGGATTCCCGGCACCGAGCGCGACGCGATCCTGCTCCTCGGCGTCGAGCCGAGCCTGCGCTGGAAGACCTTCTCGAAGCTCGTGATCGACCTCGCCCGCGACCTCGACGTCGAGCTCGTGATCACGCTCGGCTCGCTCCTTGCGGACGTGCCGCACACGCGTGCGGCGCCCGTGACGGGGGCGGCGAGCGACCCTGCGCTCGTCGAGAGCCTCGGGTTGCAGCACTCCCGCTACGAGGGGCCCACCGGGATCGTCGGCGTTCTCCAGGACAGCTGCCGTCGCGAAGGTCTCGCGGCCGCGAGCCTGTGGGCCGCCGTGCCGCACTACGTCTCGCTCGCGCCCAGCCCACGGGCGGCCCGTGCGCTCTGCGACCGGCTTGCGCAGTTGCTCGACGTCCCGATCGACACCGCGGAGCTCGTTGAGGCCGAGGAGTCGTATGCCGAGCAGGTCACCGAGGCGGTCTCGTCCGACGAGGAGACTGCCGCGTACGTCGCCGAGCTCGAGCGCCGCACCGACGAGCTCGACCTCGAGGAGCACGAAGATCTCCCGTCGGGCGACACCCTCGCCGCAGAGCTCACCCAGTTCCTGCGCGAGCGCGACGCCGAGAACGGCGACGACGCTCCGCGCGAGCGCTAGTAGTCGTCAGACCTCGCTCGATCGCGCCCAGAGGTTGATGTCGCTCTCGGTCGCGTACTGGTCGATTTCCGCGAGCTCCTCGTCCGAGAAGTCCAGGTTGTCGAGTGCGGCGAGGTTGGCGTCCAGCTGCGCGACGCTCGAGGCGCCGACGAGGGTGGAGGTCATCCGCGGGTCGCGCAGCGTCCACGCGAGCGCCATCGCTGCGAGTGTCTGACCGCGCCGGGCCGCGATCTCGTTCAGCGCGCGCACCTTCGCGAGCGTCTGCTCGTTGAGCTGGTCCGGCGAGAGGGAGGAGTTCTCGCTCGCGCGAGACCCCTCCGGGATCCCCTCCAGATAGCGGTCGGTGAGGACGCCCTGTGCGAGCGGCGAGAAGCCGATGCAGCCGATCCCCTCCGCCTCCAGCGCGTCGAGCAGCTCCGGCTCGATCCAGCGGTTCAGCATCGAGTAGGAGGGCTGGTGGATCACGATCGGCGTGCCCAGCCCGCGGCCGATCGCAGCCGCCTCGCGCGTCTTCTCCGGCGAGTACGAAGAGATGCCGGCGTACAGGGCCTTGCCCTGCTTGACCGCGGTGTCCAGGGCGCCGATCGTCTCCTCGAGCGGCGTCTCGGGATCGAAGCGGTGCGAGTAGAAGATGTCGACGTACTCGAGGCCCATCCGTGCGAGCGACTGGTCGAGGCTCGCGAGCACGTATTTGCGCGAGCCCCACTCGCCATACGGCCCCGGCCACATGTCGTACCCGGCCTTGGTCGAGATGACGAGCTCGTCGCGGTATGGGCGCAGGTCGGCCTGCATGATCCGGCCGAAGTTCTCCTCGGCGGAGCCGAACGGCGGCCCGTAGTTGTTCGCGAGGTCGAAGTGGATGATCCCGCGGTCGAAGGCGCGGCGGGCGATGGCGCGGCCGGTCTCCCACGGCCGGTCGTGACCGAAGTTGTGCCAGAGCCCGAGCGAGATCGCGGGCAGCTGCAAGCCGCTACGGCCGCTGCGGCGGTACTGCATCCGGTCGTAACGACCGGTGGCCGCGACATACATGGCGCCGACCCTAACCGAAGGTGAAGGCGTAGGCGGCAACGCGCGGGCTGAAGCGAAGCTCGAGCAGGTGCTCCCCGATCTTCGGGCGCTCGACGAGGGTGTAGAGCATGTCGCCTTTGACGCGCACCGTGTGCTCCGGCTTGCCGTCGACGAGCACTCGCACGGAGCCCTTTCCGGTGAGCACGAGGTAGACGTTGCGGGCGCGGTAGTCGAGCCGGAGGGTGGCGCTGCGGCCGGCGACCGCCCGCTCGCCTTCGACCTTCCAGCTGCCGCCGAATGCGAGCTCGCTCTCGGCGAGGTTCGCCGGCGGCCGGTATGTGCGCTCGGCGTCGGGCTTGACCGTCTCGCCTCCGTTCCGGGCGATCCGCTTGTAGCCGAGGTAGCTCTCGGGCGTGAGGATCCCGTGCGGGCTGTCGTCGGCGAGGCCCGAGGCCGGAGGAGCGTCGTTGCCGAGCAGGGTGCGGATCGCCTCCTCCGTCGTCCCGTAGTCGCCTTCGCCGAAGTGGAAGTAGCGGACGTGTCCGTTCCGGTCGATCAGGTACTTCGCCGGCCAGTACTGGTTGTGCCACGCATCCCAGGTGCCGAAGCCGTTGTCGAGGGCGACCGGGTAGCGGAGCTCAAGCTTCTTCACGTTCTCGCGCACGTTCGAGGGGACGCGCTCGAATGCAAACTCGGGCGTGTGGACGCCGACGATCGTCAGCCCGGCGTCCCGGTAGCGGGAATCCCATGCGCGGACACGGGGCAGCGTGCGCAGGCAGTTGATGCACGAGTACGTCCAGAAGTCGATCAGGACGACGCGACCGCGCAGCTCATTCATCGTCAGCGGCTTCGAGTTCAGCCAGCCCGCCACTCCCCGGAAGTCCGGCGCGGGACCGTAGTCCTCGAGCGCACCCGCGGCGGCGCCGCGGTCCGCTTCGGGTGCGCGGGCGCCCGTGAGGTCGCCGAGCTCGCGCTGTGCGGTCGACGATCGCTCGAAGCGCTTCTGCAACGACTCGGTGTAGCCGGGGATCGCGGTCTGCAGCTCCTGGTCGACGCCGAGCGCGATCGCGATCGCCGCTGCGGCAACGAGCACGCCGGCGACCCGCCGGACCGTCTCGACGCGGGTGCGGAAGGCCTTCGCTGCTCGCTGGCCCGCGAGTGCGATCGCGAGCATCGGCAGCGCGGCGCCGAGCGCGTACGCCAGCGTGAGCAGCACCCCGTCGAGTCCGACCTCGCGCTTGGCGGCGATCACCGTCACCGCTGCGAGCACCGGGCCCGCGCACGGCACGAAGACGAGCCCGAGACTCGTGCCGAGGAAGAAGCCGCCACCGAGATCGCCCGAGCGGCGGCGCGTCAGCGCCTGCAACGGCCGGGCGAGCAACTCGCCGGCCTGCGGGACGAGCAGCGTGAGCGCGACGAGGAGGAGCAGCGCGATTGCGAGGTTCCGCAGCAGGTCCTGTGGCAGGCCCAGCAGGTCGAGCAGCCACGCCGCGAAGAGCGTGAAGACGGTGAAGCTGACGACGATGCCGGCGACGATGGCCAGCGGCCGGCGACCCGTCGCCCCGCCGGCGAGCACGATCGGCAGCACCGGGAGCACGCATGGCGAGAGCGCGGTGACGACTCCTGCGACGAAGCCGATCGCGAGCAGGATCAACATCTAGTGGGTCTTTCGCCTAGGAGGGTGCGATCGGTTCGGTGGCGCCGCCGTTGGAAGGATCTGCGCTGCCGCCGGAGGCAGCCGCGGGCTTGCGCCGCCGGCGTCGCCTCGGCTTCGGCTTTGCCTCGCCGCTTTCGGTCGGAGCACCGCCGTTCGTTGCAGGGGCGCCCTCGGCGGCCGGCTGCTGTTGCTGTTGCGGCTGCCTCTCGCCGCCCTTCTTCTTGCGCTTCCGGCGACGCGACTTGCGCGACGGTGCCTTCGGAGTCGGCAGGTTGTCGGCGAGGGCGTTCGCGATCGCGCGGATGTCCCCGAGTTCCTCGCGCGCCCGCTCGAGTGCGTTGTTCGCCCGCGGCGTGTACCCCTCGGAGGACGCGAGGAGGGCGGCGCCGACCTCGATCGGCAGCGCCTTGGCGACCTGAATCAGCTTGGCGACGTTCTCCTCGTGCCGGTGGCCGCGCGAGTTCGCGACCGCTCCGAGCAGGCGCTTGGCCTCCGGGAACTCGGTGCTGGCGCGGCGATCCTGAACCTTCCGGGTCGCCTTGGCCAGCTTCCACGTCCAGCGCTCGAGAATCTGATCGGGGGCGTTCGCCTTGCCTTCGCCGATCGCGCGGAGCAGGATCCTCGCCCCGGCGGCGCGGTCCTTGTCCCACGGTGGCGCCTGGCTGACGAGGGTGACCAGATCGTCGAAGTCGGCTCGCTCCACGGTCATCGAGACGCGGTCCTGAAGCGCCGTCATTCGCAGCCGGCGGTTCGGGTTCTCCGCCGAGCAGACCGAGAGGAAGGTCTCGAGCGCCGCCTTCGTAGCCCGGCCCTCGGCGAACTTCTTCGCGAACTCGGCCCGCTGGTCGAAACGCAGCTGCCGGCCGGCGATCGTCGCCCAGTAGCGCTGCTCGTCCTCGTCCATGTACTTGGGGTCGATCCGCTGCCACTCGCGCTGGATTACCGCGAGGCGGCGGGAAACGTCAGGCGTGACCGGGACGAGCCAGTTCGCCGGCGAGAGCCTCCGACGGGCGCGCCGCTGGACGCGGCGGCGGGGCGCCGGCGTGACGCGCGCTCCCTCGCGGTAGAAGTCCGCGTCGAGCAGCGAATGGAGCGAGACGACGCGCTCGTTGTGCGTCGCCGACTTGGGCGTGAAGTCGAGGACGATCCCCGCCTCCTTGCGCGGGTGGGTGCGCATGATCCGGCCGATCCGCTGCTGGTAGACGCGCTTCGACGCCGTGGGGGCGAGGTGCATGCAGACGGTCGCGCGCGGCGAGTTCCAGCCTTCGGCGAGCAGCATCGCGTTGATCAGGACGTTGATCTCGCCACGTTCGTAGGCGGCGAGCGTCTCGGCCAGCTTGACCGGCGGCGTGCGGCCCGAGACCGCTTCCGCCTTCAGGCCGGCCGCGCGGAACTCCTGTGCAAGGTTGTAGGCGTGGTCGACGCCGGCCGCGTAGACGATGCCGGGCGTCGTGTCGAAACGCTCGCGGTAGAGGCTCGCCGCCGCCTGGTTCAAGGCCTGGTGGTCGAGGGCTGCAGCGAGCGCGCGCTCCTCGAAGTCGCCGCCGACGATGGGGACCGAGTTGATCGCCGCCGCCGGCGGCACGCGCAGGCAGCGCAGCGGCGCGATCAGCCCGCGGCGGGCGGCGTCGGCGAGCGGGAGGTCGTCGACCGAGGCCGGGAAGACGTCCGAGACCTGCTTCGCGATCAGCTGCTCGGTCGCGGTCATGCCGATGTAGATCGGCTCCGGGAAGCTGCGGATCGCCGCGCTCGTCTTCTCGCCGAGCGCCGTGTGCGCCTCGTCGCAGATCACGAGCTGGTACGCCTCGCGCGAGATCGAGTCGGCGTGCCGCGCGAACCAGGCGTACGTCTGGATCGTGATCGGATCGCCGCGGAGCGGTTCCTTGCCGCGCTCGATCGCATCGGTGAAGCGGTCCCCGTAGCCCTCGGTCGTCAGGTCACCCTTGAACTGTGTGACGAGCAGTCGCCGGTGCGTCAGGATCAGGATCCCGAGCGTGCGCGCTGCCTCGACGAAGCCCGCGGCGGCGATCGTCTTGCCCGACGCCGTCGGGTGGCGGAAGCGATAGCGGCGGACGGCGCCCGGATCCTCGCCCACAAAGCCCTCGGGCTCGCCGTCGCCCTCGTCCTCCATGAGCTCGTCCTCATCCTCGCCGTCGCCGTCGCCTTCGTCCGGTTCGAGCTCGCCGTTGTCGTTCTCGCCGTTTCCGTTCTCGTCCTCGGCATGACGCTGGTTCGCCGCGATCAGCTCGGTCAGCATCCCGGCGAGCGCGTCGATCTGATGCTTGCGGAGCTCCGTTCCGGCGGCGGTCGCCGGAGGTTTCGAGGAGAGCACGCGCTCGAGCCCGAGCAGGAAACCGAAGCGGACCTTCCAGCGTGACGAGGGCGCTGCGCGCCCGGCTTCGATCTCGGCCAGAGCGTCTTCGAGCGCCGCGCGGCGGGCCGAACCGGGGGCAAGGGCCTCACCCGGCTCCTCGCCAGGGTGAATGAAGGGCTCGCCGGCCCATTTCTGCGCGCGGAGCGCGTCGGCAGTCAAGTCATCCGCCGCGTCCGACGTGAGTGTCGGGTTCAGTATCGCTTCTGACATATGCGCAGCACGAATCGGATGTGCTGCTTTCCTCAGGAGTGGCGCGCCCGTACTGTTGCCTGGAGCGAACGAGCGGCGCTCCTCGCAGCATAGCCGAACTTGCGACCTTTCGACAGAGCGGGAGTCCAGGGCTACGCTGGCTGTATGCGGTGGGTGTTCGCGCTGCTTCTCGTTGCCGTGCCCGCGCAGGCGGGTACTCGCCAGGAGCGCCCGCTGCCTCCGCAGGAGATCGCGTTCTGGAGCGTGCAGGACGGGCTGCTCGTATCGAGTGCCGTACGCCAGGGAGCTTCGCCTACCACCATCAGCGTCACTCACGACGGCGGACGAACCTGGCGGGTCGTGCGCCACCTCTCCGCCTCTGCCTCGGTTAGCGCCGTCGCCGGGACCGGCACTGCCTTCGCCACGACTTCGCGCGGGCTCCTCCAAACGCACGACAGCGGAGCGACCTGGTCCCGCATCTTCCCCGGGATCCTGTGGCAGCCGTCCTTTGTTTCGACGCGGGTCGGGTGGGCCGTTGGGGGAGTTCCGTTCGAGCGGGAGCGGATCCTGAGCACGCACGACGGCGGACGCAGCTGGCGCGTGCTGCGTGGCCCTTGCGGGAGCGAAACCACCATCGAGGTGAGCCTCGCGAGCGCGACCCGCGGCTGGGTCGTGTGCAGCTCCCAGCCGGGTGCGGGCCAGCAGCCGAAGGAGGTCTGGTCGACGCGCGACGGCGGCGGGAGCTGGCGGCTCGTCAACCGTGCGTCACCGTTCTCGAAGGCCGTCGGGCATGGGCTCTGCGTCTGCGGCTATGCGGCCGGGATCGAGCTGACCGCCGGCGGGGCCGGCTGGCTGTGGATGGCGCGCGGCTCCTTCTACTCGACCCACGACGGGGGCCGGAGCTGGACCTCGCTCCCGATCAGCGCGCCCGAGGTGGTCGAGGGCCGCTCCGCCGCGCTCCTGACGAGCAGGGTCGGTTACGCGCTCTTCGGGCACCGCCCGGCGCTACGGTTCACCCGCGACGGCGGCCGCACGTGGACGGTCGTGCGGCGCTGGAGCCAATGACCGACTGGGACGACCTTCACGCCCGGGCTCGGGCGCGCTACGAGGACGGGGAAGCGCGACTTCCCGACGATCCCGACCAGCGCCAGCGGCAGCTGACGCGGATGGGGAACGCCGCCGGCGCAGCCGGGCTGAGCTCGCTGATGGACGGCCGCGACGGCGCCGAATGGTTCGCCCGCGCGGCCGAGCGCTACCGCGAGAGCTGGGAGCACGCGCCGCCCGGAAGTTGGGGCCGGCCGATCGGCGCGATCAAGTCGCGGATCCTCGCCGGCGACTGGGAAGGCGCAGCCGAAGACGCCCGCTGGGCGATCGAGGCCGGCGCGGCCGAGTCGGACTCTCCGATCGGGCGCTACGCTGCGGCGCTCGCGTTCGGCGTGCTCGGCGAGTGGGGGGACATGCGGCTGCACGCCGACCATGCCCGTACGCACGAGGCGTTCCCGACCGAGGTCGCCGACGCGCTCGCGTTCGTGGCCGCCGAGGACGTCGTCGGCTACATCGAGGCCGTCGAGGACGTCCTCGAGTCGTTCGAAACCCGCGACGAGTATCTCGAGGACATTCCGGTCGCCGACACCGTGATCGTGCTCCAGGCGCTCGCTGCCCGCCGCGGCATGGCGGCCACGCTCGAGTCGGACCTCCTGCCGTGACGAGGCCGGTGCTCCTGTACGACGGCGGCTGACGCTTCTGCCGCTTCGTGGCGCGTGTCGCCGCCCGGATCGACCGCGGACGCTTCGCCTACCTTCCGTTCGACGATCCCGAAGCCGCGTTGCTGCTTGACCGGTTGCCCGAGGCGGCGCGCTACGAGAGCGCGCACCTCTTCCGGCCCGACGGCTCGGTCTGGAGCCCGAGCAGCGCGCCCTACCGTCTCGTCGCCGGCAGTCGTCACCGGCTCGGGCCTCTCGTCCCGAACGGCCCTGGCCCGCGCCGCTACCCCTGAGGAAGCAGTGAGGCGGCGCCGCTGTCGAGGATCGCGATCGTCCTGCGCCCGCGGATCAGGCTCGCCGGGATCTCCGGGCTCGGGTCGTCGGCAAACGCGCGGCGAACGACCTCGGCCTTGTCCGCTCCCAGCACGAGATAGACCAGCAGCTCCGCCTCAGCGAACACGGGCGGGGTCATCGTCACGCGCGCGACGAACGGCTCGAGCTTGCCCTCGGCAGCGACGGCGCGCCGCTCCTTCTCCTCCAGCGTGGCCGCGCCCGGGAACAGCGACGCCGTGTGCCCGTCGGGCCCGATTCCGTTCAGGGCCAGGTCTAGCGTGACGCCCTCGAGCTCCTCGTCGTAGAGGTCGGCCGCCTTCTCCGCGCCCAGCTCCCCGAGGATCCGATGCACCTCCGGCGGCGCCGTGAGCCGGTCGAGCAGCGTCTCCTTCGCCAGCCGGTAGTTCGAGAGCTCGTCGTCCGGCGGCACCGCGCGGTCGTCTCCGAACCAGACATGCGCACCGGACCAGTCCGGGCGAAGCCGTGCGGCAAGCTCGTAGGCCGGGCCGGGTGCCGAGCCACCGGAGAGCGCGACGTGGCCGGCGGCTGCGATCAGGAGGTCGGCGGCCTCCCGAGCGGGGTCGTCGACGACTCGAATCTCGACGTCGTTACGAGTCGCCACGGGCGAGCTCGCGCGACCGGTCCATCGCCGCCTGGATCGCGTTCAGGAACGCGGCACGCACGCCCGCCTGCTCGAGCTCGCGGATCGCGGCGATCGTCGTCCCGCCCGGCGAGGTGACCATCTCGCGCAGCTCGACCGGGTGCATCTTCAGGTCGCGCAGCTGCTTGGCCGTCCCGAGCATCGTCTGGACGACGAGCTGCGTCGAGATCTCGCGCGAGAGGCCGAGCAGGATGCCCGCCTCGATCATTGCCTCGGCGAGCAGCGCGAAGTAGGCCGGCCCCGAGCCGGAGACCGCGGTGACCGCGTCCATGTACGGCTCGGCGACCCGGACGACCGCGCCGACGTGGCGGAGCGCCTCCTCGGCGAGCACCATGCTCTCCTCGCCGGCGTGGGAGCCTGCGCAGATTCCCGCCATGCCCTCGTGGACGACCGCAGGCGTGTTCGGCATCGCCCGGACGACCGGGACGCCGTCGCCGAGATGGCGCTCGATATCCGCGGTCGGAATCGCTGCCGCGATCGAGAGCACGGTCTGCTCGGGCTGGATCAGCGGCCCGATCTCGCCGAGCAGCGTCTCGATGTCCTGCGGCTTGACCGCGATCACGACGAGCGCCGCACGCGCAGCCGCCTCCGGGTTCGAGAGCGTGACGTGCACGCCGTGCCGCTCGCGCAGCTCGTTCGCGCGCTCCTCGCGCCGCGTCGAGGCGGAGAGCTCCGCCGCGGTGCGCCAGCCGGCGGAGAGCAGGCCGGAGATGAGCGCCTCGCCGATCTGGCCTGCGCCGAGGATCGCGATCTTGCGGTCGTCGACAGGCATCGCCGAAGTGTAGGCGCGCCCTAGAGAGCGGTCGGAGCGATCCGCTCGGCGAGCGCGGTCAGCACGCCGATCTGGATCTTCGGCGAGTGGTCGAGCAGCTGGCGGAAAGCGCGGTCGGTGATCACGAGCGCGCGCACGGGCGAGGTGGTCGTGATCGTCGCGTTGCGCGGCGTCTTCGCGATCAGCGCGATCTCGCCGAAGAAGTCGCCTGGCCCGAGCTTGGCGATCTTCTTCCCGCCGCGCTCCACGTCGGCCGTGCCCTCGATGATCACGAAGAACTCGTGCCCGGGATCGCCCTCCTTGATCAGCGTCTTGCCCGCCGGCAGGTCGATCTCGTCTGCGATCGAGGCGATCTTCGCCAGCTCCGCCTTCGAGGCGGACGCGAAGAGCGGCACCCGCTTGATCAGATCGATCTTCGAGTCGTGCCCGAGTTGCATTGGCCGATCCTACGCCTCTGTCAGGCGGCTAGGCAACGCACGAGCCGGGCGCGATCCGCACTTGCTCCCGGCACGAGCCCGGCGCTCCAGCCTCTCATCAGATAGACGCCCGCGAGCCCGGCCCATTCCTCGTACGGCGCGAGCAGCTCAGCGGTCTCGTGCAGCTCGACCCAGCGGCCCCGAAGCGCCGAGCAGAGCTTGACCAGGCCGAGGTCGCCGACGAGCCCGTGCCGGTAGCTGCCGAGGCCCTCGAGCGCGACCATGCCGAGCGACCACGGGCCGAGACCGCGCTCGCGCAGGAGACGTGTCTCCACCGCCTCGATCGGCTGCGCGCGGAGCCCTTCGAGATCGAGCGTGCGGCAGACGCGGACCAGTGTCGAGGCCCGATGGGTCGCGAGCCCAAGCCGGCGCAGCTCCGCCGGCGAGAGCGCGCCGATCGCCTGGCGGCTCGGCGCGGGCTCGCCGCACGCCCGCACGATCGCGAGCTCGATCGAGCGCGCGCGCCGGGCCTCGATCAGCTGCCCGCAGACCGCCCGCAGCAGCGCGTGCGCGACGGTCGCGCGGCGCAGCGGTCGCAGGCCGTGCAGATGCCGGATCGACGGGCCGAGCAGCGGGTCGTGGCGGAAGCGGCGTGCGAACTCGGTTGTGTCGGCGTCGACCGCGAGCATGAACCGCAGCAGCTCGACCCCTTCTTCGTCGGGCGCGCGGAGCCGGACGAGGCCGTCGCGACCTTGCCAGGCGGTTCCGAGACCGCCGCCCGGGAGCGCCGCCCGGAACTCCCGCCCGTAGGTCATCAGATGGAGCCGGTACGGCCCCGCTGGTCTCAAGGTGGCGTCGAGCACCGGTCCGCACCTTACTCTTGTGCCCTGATGGGCCTCGCCGACGAGATTTCGCTGCGGTCTCGCCGCCGGAAGTTCGGCCTCTTCATGGAGACGATGGCTCCCACCGAGTCGACGACCGTGCTCGACATCGGCGTCGACGACGTCGGGTTCGGCGAGCACCCCGGCTGCCGGACGCTGAACTTCTTCGAGGAGCTGTACCCCTGGCAGGAGCGCGTCACCGCACTCGGCATGCACGAGGGGAAGCGATTCCAGGAGAGCTACCCGCAGGCGCGGTACGTCCAGGGCGACGCGCTCGCGCTTCCCTTCGAGGACGACGCCTTCGAGATCGTCTTCTCGAACGCGGTGATTGAGCACGTCGGCGGCCCCGCGGAACAGCAGCGGTTCGTCGACGAGGCGCTGCGTGTCTCGCGCCGGGCGTTCGTGACGACGCCGAACCGCTGGTTCCCGGTCGAGGTGCACACGCGGCTGCCCCTCGTCCACTGGCTGCCGGATGGCGTTGCGCACCGGGCGTACGACCTCGCGCGCAAGCCGTGGGCGAAGGAGAACCATCTGCTCGGCCCCGGCGCGCTGCGCGACCTCTTCCCGCGCGAGGCGAGGGTCGTGAACCTCGGCCTGACGCTGGTGGCAATCCTTGACTGAGCGCCTCCCCAAGTGGGCGCTCTATGCGTTCGTCGTGGCGCTGCCGTTCCACAACCTCGTGATGGCGGCGCTGTGGGACGCCGGCGTTCGCAACGTCGCGCTCGACGCGGTCTCCGCCTGGAAGGAGGTGCTGCTCGCGCTCGCACTCGGTGCGATCGTCTGGCGTCGCCGCGGAATCCCGTTCAAGTCGACTTCGACCGACTGGCTCGCGCTCGTCTACGCGGCCTTCGTCCTCCTCTACGCGGTCATCCCGCAGGACTGGCTGGGAGGGGATGCGTCTGCGCGCGGCGCCCTCTACGGGCTGCGGCACGATCTGACGCCGGTCGCCGCGTACTTCCTCGGCCGCGGGATCACGCTCCAGCAGCGCGACCGCGAGCGCCTGGGCTGGGCGATTCTCGGCGTCGCCGCGGTCGTCGCGGCCTGGGGGCTCGTCGACATCTACACGATCTCGCTCCAGACCTGGCGCGACTCGGGCGTGCCGGGCTGGTTCCGCGAGCAGCTCGGGCTCCGGTACAGCAAGGGCCTCTCCGGACTGCCGGAGAACTGGGTCTACAACGCAGGCGACGAACGGCCGCTGCGCCGGCTCGTCTCGACCTTCCTCAGCCCGCTCGCCACGGCCTACCTGCTGCTCGTTGCGCTCCTGCTCGCTGCGACCTGGCGTGGCAGCCGCTGGTTGCCGGCACTCACCGCGCTGATCGCCGTGGGGCTGCTCTTCACGTACTCGCGGACGTCGATCGCCGCGCTCGCGGCGGGGCTTGTGGTGCTCGCCTACGCCCTTCGCACGTGGTGGCCGGTCGCCGCGGCCGCAGTCCTCCTCGCCGCCGCCTTCTTCTTCGTCCGCGCCTATCCCGACCTCGCACCCGAGACGCGCTACACGCCGGCCGAGCTCGCGATCCAGCGGGCCGGAGGCCAGCGGGAGGGAACGAGCGGCAACCCGCTCGACCCGGGCGAATCGTCCTTCGGAAGCCACCTGGACAGCCTGCGCGACGGGGTCGAGACGGTCGTCGAGCACCCGTACGGCTACGGGCTCGGCAACGCGGGCGTGACGGCGAAGCGCACGGGAAAGGAGATCAAGGCGGGGGAGTCGACCTACACGGAGCTCGGGGCCGAGCTCGGCCTGCTCGGGATGCTCGCGTTCATCGCCTGGAGCGTGGCACTCGTGCGCGTCACGCTACGCCGTGCGCCCTGGCTCGGCGCGTCTCTCGCGGCTGTGCTCCTGCTTGCGATCCAAACCGACGTGATCGGCGTGCACTGGCTGGCGTTCGTGCTCTGGGCACTTGCCGGCGAACGCGCGTGAACTCTTTAGAACGCACGCCCGCAAGCCGATAAGAGAGCCGTGGATGCGGCCCACGACAACCGACGCCAACTAGGCCAGCTGATGGTCGACGAGGGGATCGTCACCTCCGACCAGCTGACGCATGCGCTCGCGGAGCAGGACCGGACCGGCCGGCCGCTCGGCGAGATCCTCGTCGAGCTCGGGTTCGCATCGGCCGGCGCCGTCGCAAACGCTCTCGCAGAACAGCACGGCGGCCTCCTGAAGACCGAGTACGGAGTCAGCGCCGGCATGCGTGCCGTGACCGACGCCGGGCTCGCAAACGTGCCCGTTCGGCCCGTGCTGCCGCCGCAGGAGGAGCGTCTGGCGCCGAAGGCGGACGAGCCGGCCGTGCCGCTCCGCGTGATCGTTACGGATCCACCCGAAGTCGACGGCCCGCCGGTGGCACCGGCGCCGACCGTGGCCGCACCCGAGCCGGCGGCTCCGCCCGCCGACCCGCAAGAGGCGCGGATCGCGGATCTCACCGCGCGGCTCGACGAAGCCGTCAGCCAGCTCCGTGTCAGCCAGCAGGCCCGGGACGCGTTCTCCAAGCGCGCGACCGAGCTCGAGGCGCAGCTCGCATCCGGCGCCGCGCCGCTGGCCGATCCCGCAGCCGCTGCGCGGGTCCAGCAGCTCGAGGCCCACATCCAACAGCTCGACGCGCATATCCAGGCGGCTGCGGCCGACCGCGAGAACATCGTCGAGCACTACACGCAGCTCCAGGCCCAGCTCGCCGCGGTTCAGGAAGCGACATCCGAGCCTGATCCCGCCCAGGCGACGCGGATCCAGGAGCTCGAGGCGCAGCTGCAGGCCGCGGCGGTCGACCGGCAGCAGCTCGTCGAGAGTCTCAGCGAGCTTCAGAGCAGATTGGGCGACGCCTCACACGCACGCGAGGCGGAGCGCAGCGAGGCCTCGGCCGGCGCCGCGGCCCGTGTTGCCGTGCTCGAAGGACAGCTCAAGGAAGCGGCCCTAGACGGGGGCGTCCTCCAGCGGCGCGTCGCGGAGCTCCAGGGTGCGCTGCTCGCGTCCGAGCAGACCCGTGTGGGAGAGATTCAGACCGCGACCGGGGAGGCGCTGGCTCGGATCGAGGAGCTCGAGCTGCAGCTCCAGCAGGCTGCGCTCGACGCGAGCGCCGCCGAGAGCGAGAGCGGCGACGGAGCCCAGCAGGCCCGAGTGGCCGAGCTCGAGGCGCAGCTGCAGGCGGTCTCGGACGATCGCGACGCGATCCTGGCTGGGCTCGGCGATCACGACGCGACGATGACTGCATTGCGCGACGAGCTCGCCGACCGCGATCGGCAGCTGGCCGAGAATGTGAACGAGATTGCGCGGATGAACCGCGAGCAACGGGGGCCGGTCGAGCAGCTGGCCGCGGCCCTCGCTCGAATCGCCGAGCTGGAGAGCGGTGACGCGGCCGACTCGGGCCGGCTGGAAGAGCTCCAGGCTCAGCTCCAGGCGATCACGGACGAGCGCGACACGCTCCTGGCAGGGCACAACGTCGATGCGCCGACAGGCTCCGCCGAACACGAGGCGACGATTGCCGGTCTGCGCGCGGACCTTGCGGACCGTGATCGGCAGCTGGCGGAGAAGGTCGCGCTAGCCGAGAACGTGGAGCACGACGCGATGGCCATTCTGCGCGAGGACCTTGCCGACCGCGACCGGCGGCTGGCCGAGAACCTGACCGAGCTCGCGCGGCTGAACCGCGAGCTGGCGGAGAGCGCCGAACACGAGGCGACGACGAACAGCTTGCGCGAGGAGCTCGCCGACCGCGATCGGCAGCTGGCCCAGAGGCACACCCTGGTCGAGCACGTCGAGCACGCCGTGATGACCGGCTTGCGCGAGGACCTCAGCGAGCGCGATCGGCTGCTGGCCGAGAGGGCCGACGAGGTCGCGCGGACGAGCGAGGAGCTTGCCGAGCGCGACCGCAAGTTGGCCGAGATCGCCGACGAGATTGCACGGATGAACAGCGCGCACGAGGCCACGATGACGAGGCTGCGCGAGGATCTCGAGAACCGCGATCGGAAGCTGGCCGAGAACCTCGACCAGCTCGCGCAGCTGAGGGAGCGCGCAGAAGCCGTTGCCGCCACGCCCGCGGACACCGACGTCGACGAGGAGCAGGAGCACGTCCTCTTCGTCCCGACCTCGAGCGGTTACTCGTTGCTCGAGCGCTCCGGCCCGGCCCCGGACCCAGGGGCTCCGGTCGAGATCGGCGGCGACTCCGAGAACGCAGGCCACTTCGTCGTCCGCAAGCACGGACGGCCGATGCCCGGCGGCCCGCGCTGCGCGTATCTCGAGCGCGCCTAGCCCTCTTCGTCTGGCTGCTCCGGTTCCGCCTGGATGATCTCGGTGGAGACGACGGCGGCGCGACGCTTGCGGGTGCGGCGACGTGCGCTCCCGATCGTTCGTTGCAGCTCGCGCTCGTTGCGTGAGTGACGCTCGTCGAGGTCCTTCGCTGCTGCCTTCAGCTCCTCGGCCCGGCCGTCCTCTTCGTAGACCGAGACGCCGAGCTCGCGGATCTTCGCGTCCCGCTCGCGGCGGAGCTGGAACTGCTCCTTTCGTAGCCGGACCACATCGCGGCCGGCCGTCGACCAGGTCGAGATCGACTCCGCAGCAACATCTGCCTCGTCCCGGACGCGATCCGCAGTGCTCACGCCGGCGCGCGCAAGTCGCGTATCCGGCCAGCGGCGCGCACCGGCCAGGAAGGTGGGCAGGAGGCAGGCCCCGAGCACGATCGAGATCACGCCGGCGACGAGCGCGCCCAGGACGAGGAGCACGATTCCGAGCACGACCAGCACGAGCAGGACACCGAAGACGAACACGGGCGACGCAAGCCAGAAGTACCGAGGCCGCGCGTGCTGGACGTCGATCGGCTCCTCGCGCGGCTCCGAGGCGGGCGAGTCGGTGCGTCTCCCGCACGAGGGACAGAAGGTCGCGTTGTCGGGCAGCTCGGCGCCGCAGTGAGAGCAGGTCTCCACGCGGCCGTTCTCTCCAGGCCGCGGCGATCCCTAACGCGGTATCGTCGCAGGATGGCTCAGATCGATCCGCGGGTCGACATCGGCCACATCCACCTGAAAGTGGCCGACATCGACCGTGCTCTCGACTTCTACGTCGGTGTGCTGGGCTTCGAAGTGCAGCAGCGGATGGGCGACCAGGCAGCGTTCGTCTCCGCGGGCGGCTATCACCACCACCTCGGCCTGAACACCTGGGAGAGCCGCGGCGGCAGCCCGCCTCCGCGCGGCGCGACGGGTCTCTACCACACGGCGATTCGCTATCCCGACCGCGCGCAGCTCGCCGACGCGCTCCGCCGGCTCGTCGAGGCGGGCGTGCCGATCACGGGCGCCTCGGATCACGGGGTCAGCGAGGCGATCTACCTCAACGATCCCGACGGGAACGGGGTCGAGCTCTACCGTGACCGGCCGCAGGAGGAGTGGCCGCGCGACGCCGAGGGCAAGCTGTCGATGATCCTCGAGCCGCTCGATCTGGACGCATTGATCGCGGAGGCGCCGGGTGCCTAGGGGCTACATGGAAGGCCCCGCCGCAGAGGAGGCCGAGCGCAGGCTCGACGAGCTCGAGCGCGTCGTCGAGACGCCGCCCGAGGAGCGGCTCGCCGTCATCGGCTCGACCGCGGACGACCCGGAGAAGCACTTCATCGGCTGGCGCGACGACATCGACCCTGACGCGCTGTTCGCCTCGGGCGCGGCCTGGGGAATCTCCGTCGTACGCCGCCGGGCGTCGTAAGAACGCTCGTTTCGACCAACACGCGCGTGAGATACAACTAGGGCATGGCGAAAGCCACCGAGCAGGTAGAGCGCGTGATCATCCGCTTCGCGGGCGACTCGGGCGACGGGATGCAGCTCACGGGCGACCGCTTCACGAGCGAGACCGCGGTGATGGGGAACGACCTTGCGACGCTCCCCGACTACCCGGCGGAGATCCGCGCTCCGGCGGGCTCGCTCCCGGGCGTCTCCGGCTTCCAGCTCCACTTCGCCGACCACGAGATCCTCACGCCCGGCGACGCGCCGAACGTGCTCGTAGCGATGAACCCGGCGGCGCTGAAGACCAACATCGGCGACCTGCCGAAGGGCGGCACGCTGATCGTCGACACCGACACCTTCAAGGATCGCAACCTGCAGAAGGCCGGCTACCAGGAGAACCCGATCGAGGACGGCTCGCTCGACGACTACCACGTCCACGTCGTCGCGCTCACCTCGATGACGGTCGGCGCGCTGAAGGGGATCGAGGGGATCACGCCGCGCGAGGCCGAGCGCTCGAAGAACTTCTTCGCGCTCGGGCTGATGAGCTGGCTGTACAACCGTCCCACCGAGGGCACGCTCGACTTCATCGAGAAGAAGTTCGGCAAGCGGCCCGAGATCGCCCAGGCGAACGCGACCGCCTTCAAGGCCGGATACGCCTACGGCGAGACCTCCGAGGACTTCGCGGTCAGCTACACGATCGCACCGGCCAAGATGGCGCCGGGCGTCTACAGGCAGATCAGCGGCAACACGGCGCTCGCGTACGGGCTGATCGCGGCCTCGAAGCTCTCCGGCCTCGACCTGTTCCTGGGCGCGTACCCGATCACGCCCGCAAGCTCTGTCCTCGAAGAGCTCGCTCGGCACAAGAACTTCGGCGTGCGGACGTTCCAGGCCGAAGACGAGATCGCGGCGGTCGGCGCCGCGCTCGGCGCGGCCTTCGGCGGCTCGCTCGGCGTCACGACGTCGGCCGGGCCGGGGATCGTGCTCAAGCAGGAGACGATCGGACTCGGGATCATGCTCGAGCTGCCGCTGCTGATCCTCGACATCCAGCGCGCCGGCCCCTCCACCGGAATGCCGACGAAGCCGGAGCAGGCAGACCTGCTGATGGTCATGTTCGGCCGCAACTCGGAGAGCCCGGTGCCGGTGCTCGCGGCCTCCACGCCGTCGCAGTGCTTCCACGCCGCGATCGAGGCGGCGCGGATCGCGATCAAGTACCGGACTCCGGTCTATCTCCTCAGCGACGCGTACCTCGCCAACGGCTCAGAGCCGTGGCTGATCCCGAGCGTGGAGGATCTGCCGGACATCTCGACGGGCTTCGCGACGGTCGGCGAGGACGAGTTCATGCCGTACGCGCGCGACCCCGAGACGCTCGCGCGGCCGTGGGCGATCCCGGGCACGCCAGGGCTCGAGCACCGGATCGGCGGCCTCGAGAAGGCCGACGTCACCGGCTCGATCTCCTACGACCCCGAGAACCACGACCTGATGACGCGCCTGCGGGCGGCGAAAGTGGCCGGGATCGCGAACGACATCCCATTGCTCGAGGTCGACGATCCGGGCAGTGCTACTGGGGAGGGCGCCGACACGCTCGTGCTCGGCTGGGGCTCGACGTACGGCCCGATCGGCGCCGCGGTGAAGCGGGTGCGGCGGGCCGGCCATTCGGTCGCGCAGGCGCATCTGCACTACCTGAACCCGTTTCCGCGCAACACGGGCGTCGTGCTGCGCAACTACGACAAGGTGCTGATCCCGGAGATGAACCTCGGCCAGCTGCTGAAGCTCGTCCGCGCCGAGTACCTGGTGGACGCGATCGGCTTCAACCGCGTGCGCGGCGCCCCGTTCAAGGCGTCCGAGCTCGCCGACGCGATCACCGCGCTGGTGGAGTCATGAGGCCGAAGAAGAAGACGCCCGACCAACGCGGCCTGCTGCTGAAGGAGCAGCCCTTCTCCTACCGCGCCCGCAGGGACGGCACGGTCGAGATCCTCTGGAAGGGCCGGCGCGCGACGACGCTCGCCGGGAAGATCGCGGAGAAGTTCCTCGAGGTGGCGCCGACCGAGGACGAGCACGGCAAGCAGCTGCTGATGGCGAAAGCGACCGGCAACTTCAAAAGAGGAAACGAGCGCAAGCGATGAGGAGCCTGCCCCTGATCGTCCCCGACGGCTGCGCGCTCTCGGCGGACGAGCTCGCCGCGCAGGCCGGGCGCGCCGCGCGCCTGGTCCCCTCGGTCGCGACTCTTGCGCGATCGGAGGACGAGCTGCGCGTGTCGTTCAGGCCCGACCTCGATCGCGCCCTTCTCGACGAGCTCGTTGCGACCGAACAGGGCTGCTGCTCGTTCCTCGAGCTCGAGTACGACGGCTCCGCGCGCGTGTTGCGGGTCGGGGCGCACGATGCGCAGGGCCGCGAGGTCGTCGGCCGGATGGCGGAGTTCTTCGGGGAGGGTCGATGAGCGAGAACGGCGGCAACGGACATCTGATGCAGCTGACGGCGAAGGACTTCAAGTCCGACCAGGAGGTGCGCTGGTGCCCGGGCTGCGGCGACTACGCGATCCTGAACGCCGTCCAGTCGTTCATGCCCGAGCTGGGGCTGAAGCGGGAGAACATCGTTTTCGTCTCGGGGATCGGCTGCGCCGCGCGCTTCCCGTACTACATGCAGACCTACGGGATGCACTCGATCCACGGCCGCGCGCCGGCGATCGCGACCGGCCTGAGCGTGTCCCGTCCGGACCTGTCCGTATGGGTCGTGACCGGCGACGGCGACTCGATGTCGATCGGCGGCAACCACCTGATCCACGCGCTGCGCCGGAACGTGAACCTGAAGATCCTGATCTTCAACAACCAGATCTACGGGCTGACGAAGGGCCAGTACTCGCCGACGAGCGAGCTCGGGAAAGTGACGAAGTCGACGCCGATGGGGTCGCTCGACCATCCGTTCAACCCGCTGTCGCTCGCGATCGGCGCCGAGGCGAGCTTCGTCGCGCGCGCGATCGACACCGACAAGAAGGAGCTGACCGAGGTGCTGCGCGCCGCCGCCCACCACAAGGGGAGCGCCTTCGTCGAGATCTACCAGAACTGCAACATCTACAACGACGGCGCCTTCGACTTCGTGCGGGAGCAGAAGGAGAACCGGCTGTACCTCAGGCACGGCGAGCCGATCGTGTGGGGCGACAAGGGAGTGCGGCTGCTGCCGGACGGGTCGCCGGAGGTTGTCGCGGCGAGCGAACCGGGCTTGCTCGTGCACGACGCGCACGCGAAGGAGCCGGCACACGCGTTCGCGCTCTCCCGCATGACGCAGGAAGTGATCGGCGCGACCCCGATGGGCGTCTTCCGCTCGGTGGAGCGCCCGGTCTACGACGACCTGATGGCCGAGCAGATCAGCGTCGCGACGGGGAAAGGCGAAGGCGAGCTGGCGGCGCTGTTGGGTAGCGGCGACACCTGGCGCATCTGAGCTTGGGTCTGTCTCTACTGGATCTGGTAGTGCGGACGCAGATAGCGCGAAGCTCCGCCGTTCTCGAGTAGCTCAAGAGTCTGGATACCCTTGGGCGTTACTTCCCAGTGGTTGCGGCGACCGAGCCGTCGCTTTGCCGCCAACGACACGTCGGCCAGCCTTCGTCCTACCCGGCTCGCTTCAGCTTCAGAGATTCCAATCTCCTGCGCGAGTGCGTGGTTTGTCATGCCAGGTTGCTCACTGACCGCCTTAAGAAACTGGTGTGCCGACGAATCAAACTCGAGTTCGGCTAGTGCGCTCCAAGAAAGTGCGCGCTCCATTCCCCAGCTCGCCACATCCAAGAGCGCGAGTACGCGCCCACGGTCCTCGGCACGATCCTCGGGGTCTGGGCTAGTTCTGACCAACGCTCGGTAGACGATCTGCAATTGTCGAGAAGCAGTGTGAAGGCTCGCCTCATCGCCATCAAGGGTGGCGTCGACAATCAGCATCGCCAGGGCGTAGGCTTTCTCGTCGTCGATGGAGCCACCACTCATTTCAGTGAGTAGCTGCCGAAGCGCGCGTACACGCGGGCCCGTCGAGAGCCGATCGCGTCGCTCCTCAAGTGATTCGCGCGTAGCCATGCCTAGCACTTACCATCATACCAATCTTGTCAAACATTGCGCAACAATCCCTCAACTGGGGATGGGATGAACCTACCGTCCGACCCGGCAGAGCTCTTCGCCCGCCTCATCTCAGGCCTCGACGACGTCGACTTCAATGGCTTTGAAGTGTTTTCATGGATGGAACAACCTCGCGTGACGGACATCGCGGAATACATAGAAGGAGCGGCGCTCAGCAGCGACGGTTTGTCGCCGGAGCGTGTGGAGGAGTTGGTCGATGTCGCAGATCCCGACGATTTCACGCCTCAACTATTTGCGACACTGCTGGGCCTTGATCGCGCCTTGCTGTACGCAAATCCCTTTTTCGGCAGTTTCGATCAAGGAGCCCTGACCGATATTGCGGTCCGCTATGCAATGACCGGAGCACTGAATACCGACCGCACGGCTGGAACATTGTTGCCGCGATGCGCCTTTCCAGCACGTTTGGCGGCGACCCCGAACTCGCTTAACGACATTTTCCTGGGCGTTGTATGGGTCCCTAAGCAGGAGTGGAATCGGACAGAGCACTTCCGGATCCCAACCCGAAATGACCTCACGCGTCGGGAACGCGAGACTGATCTAGAGGTGGTGTGCGTTCCGGCAGTGAGTGACGCGGAAGAATTCGACTGGTCGATCCACGAGCACAGTGGCGTGCGCTTCTATCGGATTGCGCTACGCGATGAAGCCATTACCAAAGAGTGGATCTCGCGCATCCTGGCCGAGCTCGACGTGGTAGGCGCCACGATCGCCGTCTTCCCCGAGTTGGTGCTGAGCGAAGCTTTACTCAAGCTTTGGAAAGAAGTTCTCCTTGAGTGTCCCCCGCCTGGAGAGAGTCGTCTTAAGTGGCTACTCGTCGGCACAGGCAATACCGAGATAGGTCCGCGGCCCGTCAATCGTTGCGTCCTCTTAGACCGAGTTACGTGCGAAATTGTGCTGACGCAGGACAAGGTGTTTCCGTTTCCGCTCACCGCAGATCAGTTGGTGGAATGGAAGTTGCAGGATCTTCTCGGGACAGAACTGGCCGATGAAGACATTGAAAGCGGCAAACACGTAACGGTCGTCGAGTCGCGCCTGGGCCGACTCGTTGTTCTGATTTGCGAGGACCTTGCCCGGATTGTCGATTTGGCGCCAAGGCTGCGCACCCACGGGATCTCACATGTATTTTCGCCGATCTTCTCGAAGGAGACGAAGCCGCATCACTGGGAGCACGTTAAGGCGAAGGAATACGCCACAGAGATGGGTGCTGCAGTCGTCGTGTCAAACAGTCTCGTCATCGCTTCGCGTATGGACGACTCCGGCCCGTGGGGTACGTCCATGTTGCATTCGCCGCTTACGACCCAACGTCGCACTTCGTTTGCGTCGACCGACCTAGCTCGCTTCACTCTCGTGGCAGGTGAACCGGTGCCACGAACAGGAGACCCCGCCTTTGATCGCGAGGACGGTCCCGAGCAGTAAGTCGGCGTAACTTAATCGTGCGCGGATTGGGCTCAGCACCCGCACCGCGTCACGGATCGCGCTCGCACATCGAACGCCTCGCTAGCCGTCGAAGGCGCGACAAGCCGGCGCCTCAGGTCTCAGCCGCACTGGGCGTGACGAAGCTCAGCGTTCGCGCGGTCTAGCTGACGCTCGGTCGGCTTGCCGCGGCCGAAGAACACGAAGACGAAGACCTCGCGCTCGCCGACGCGGGTTGATCCCTGGTAGACCCCGATCCGGCCCGGCAGGCCCTCGAAGCCGGCGTTCACGTCGGCGCGTCGGATTTGAGGCGGCCACGTGAAGGTGCGGCGCACTCTCGACGGCCGCTCGATCGACACCGTGATCTGGATTGCGATGCCCTCTGCCGGCATCGCTTCGAGCGTCCGGTGCGGTAGGCATTGGAGGCAGTCGCGCCAGCGAGTCGTCGAGGCCCCACTCGCGACCTGGGAGCAAAGCGCTGCAGACCCACCCACACAGGCATGAACGGTCCCGTAGCGCACGTGCCAGCCGGGCGCGGGAGCGAAGCGCACCGGCGCCAGGCGAGACTCGACCGCGAAAGCAGCCGAGGGCACGGTGACAACGACGAGCACGCCGATGACGAAGAAGCGTCTGATGCCAGAGATACGTTCGCCGAGACCGCTCGGGTCCCTCTGCGGCGGTTCGCGACGAACGCGCCGGGGTAGAGAGCTTCGCGTCCCCTCACTCAAGAAAGGAGATCCCATGGCTGGCAGCGACGACGATCAGGGCCCGGTAAAGCCGAGCGAGCAGCGTGGCGGAGACACGCCGAACGCGGCCGAGGTGCGCGAGAAGGGCTCGTGGGCGGAGGTCGCGGCCGAGGGCCTGGTTCCGGCCGAGCTCGGCGGATCCGACGCGCCGCGCGAGCTGCTGGAGGAGGATCCGGAGCTCGGCAGCTCGGTTCTCGGGAAGACGACCGGCTCGGACGAGCCGGCGACGGAGGAGCCCATCGACTCGAGCGGGGGCGACAACGCCGACGCCACTTCCGACGTGAGCCCGCTGCCGCCGGAGGGAGTGGAGCCGGACCTCAAGGACGTCGCCGCCGCGAAGCTCCGGGCCGACGTCGAGTCGGCGGGCTAGCTGCTTAGGGCATCCGTTCGCGGGCAGTCGCTGCCTCCACCTGCTCGCGGAGCTCGTCGCTTGCGACGTAGCGTGTGCTGCGTCCACGACCGACCTGCGCGACGAGTCCCCCGTCGAGTAGTCGCCGGAAGTCATTGCTGGCAGTTGCCGTCGAGATACCCGCCTCCGCTTCGTACGTCCCTCTGTCTGTTCCGCCGATAAGACTTTGCTCCAGGGCGATGACGAGGCGGTCCGGCCAGCCGCGGTTCTCGACGAGGTGCTCGAGGTAGTTCCATCGCTTGGACGCCTGGGTGATCTGATCGAGCCGTCGGCCCGCCTGTTCGATATGGGCTTCGACACAGAACGCGACCCACTCGGAAGCGTCGCGCTCGGGCGAATAGCCCCCTCCCTGAACGCGTTGGAGCACCGAGTAGTACTCCGGCGTGTGGCTGCCGAGGTACTCCTCGATCGAGGCGAACTCGGGTGACAGCAGGCCGTCGCGCGCGAGCACGAGCGACTGCGCGATGCGCGAGATCCGCCCGTTGCCGTCGCGAAACGGGTGCACCGACACCGTATGCAGATGCGCCATCGCGCCGCGAACGACGACGTGGGCGTCCACGTCGCCCTCGCGCAGCCACTCGAGGACCTCCGCCATCAACGTGGTGACACGATCTGCGCCGGGTCCCTCGTAGATCGCCTCACCACTGCTTCCGGTGACGTAGATCGGGCCTGTTCTCCAGAGCCCCGGGCTCTTGTCCCGCTGGAAGTAGCAGGCGTCGAAGTGAAGATCGAGAATCACACGATCCAACCAGTCGAAGGCGGGGTCGATCGCCATGACTCCGACGTGCTCCATGGCGCGCGCGTAGCACGCAACAGCCATGCGGCTCTCGTCGTCCGGGTCCACCGACTGGGTACCGGAGACGATCGCGAGGGCTTCGCCGAGAGGCACCTCGTAGCCCTCGATCGAGACCGAGCTCTCGACGGTCGAAGCCTTGACGAGACGCCGCAGTGTGCCAAGCCACGGGCTCGGGTTCTCGACCTCGCGTCCGAGCTGACCGCGAAGTCGGTCCAGCTCGGCGAGCCGGGCCTGCAGCCGCTCTGTCGTTGGGGCACGTTGGATGCGTACGATCTCGGAGATGAACGAGCTGGAGAAGCTGCTCGCCACGCGCTCGGAGGCACGCATCGGCGTGATCGGTCTCGCCGACGTCGTTTCGAAGTACGTCGGGGAGACGGAGAAAAACCTCGAGCGCCTGTTCGACAGCGCCGAGCGTGCCGGCGCGATCCTCTTCTGCGACGAGTCGGACGACCTCTTCGGCAAGCGCGACGAGATCGAGCAGCACGACGGGCCGGTGGTGATCGGCGCCCGGTCGATCGAGTCGATCCCGGACGAGCTCCGCAGGGGGCTCGTGATCGTGAAGGCGCCGCGGCCGCGGTGGTGGGAGCGCGTGCTAGCTAGGTCCACCTGAGGACGTCGACCGAGACGATCGCGTCCGGGTTCAGGAAGCGATCGCCGAGCCTCGGCCACTCGCCGTCGCGGCCGTCGGTGAACTTCGCGATGGTCTTCTGAGCGAGGACGAGCGCTTCCTCGTAGGACGGCGCGCCGCCGATGAGGATCGTCTCCCCGTCGCGCAGCCGGAGCACGACTCGGCGTTGTTCGAGCGGGCTCGGGCGCTGCTCAGCACCAGGGGTGGCAGGGCTGACTGGGGGCTCAGCGAGGGCGTGCATAGGGTCTCCTGAACGTTGGCGGCTGCGGAGCGACCCCACTCCGACGCGCTCACTGTGACCCAAATTCGGCCCGCCGCCTTCCCCCGGAAGCGTGATTCGTTACGACGCTCGGCCGGCCGCAGTCGCGTCCGGAACCTCGACCAGCTGCCCGGTCTTCACGTCGTAGATGAAGCCGTAGATCGGAATCGTGTTCGGGACGAGCGGATGGGTGCGGATGCGAGTGACGTCCTCCACCACGCTTCCCTCCCGATCGGAGATCGCGAGCCAGTCGATGTACCGAGCCTCGGCCGAGCCAGGCCCGTTGCCGACGTCCCGGAAGCCCTCGGAGCCGAGCTCGGCGGTCTCGAGGCTCTGTCCGAGCAGCTCACGCATCCGTTGGTCGTCGAAGAACTCCATTCCGCATTCCGTATGGTGGATGACGAACCACTCCTGCGTGCCGAGCAGCTTGTACGAGATCACGAGCGAGCGGATCGCGTCGTCACTGGCGCGGCCGCCGGCGTTGCGGATCACGTGCGCATCGCCCTCACTCAGGCCCGCGTACTTGGCGGGATCGAGCCGCGCGTCCATGCACGTGAGGATCCCGAACTTTCGAGCGGGCGGCAGCGCGAGCTCGCTCTTCGCACCGAACGATTCTGCGTACGCCTTGTTTGCGGACAGGACCTCGTCGAGAACTGGCATTCCATCTCCTCTTCGTTGACTGGTCAACTACTTTACTTGTCAACGCGAGGGGCGTCGTCCACTGGCATCCCCAGCGGCCGGAACTGCTGGGGTGTGGCTACTCCGCGGCGAGGACGTCGATCGAGGCGACCGAGGCGGGGCGGATGAAGCGTCCGTCCATTTCCGGCCAGTCGCCAGAGTCCTCGGCCGTGCTGAAGCGCGACACGAGCTCTTTGGCCGCATCGACCGCATTGCCGCGACTGGCGAACGTCCCGAGCTCGAGCTCCTCACCGCCGAGCATCCGCACGACCAGTCGCATTGCGGTCATCTCGACCGCAACAGGCAGTGGCACGATCGCAGCCGGCAGTGGCGCGATCGCCGCCGGCGCGATCGGAGCGGGCAGAGCCTCGAGCGCGACGGGCAGCGACTCGACGGCCGCAATCGGTGCCGGTGGAGCCGGAAGTGGAGCGGGAAGTGGAGCCGGGGCGGGCAGCGTCGTCGTCGACGTCACCGCGGCGTTCGGCTTCAAGGCAACGGGTGCCTCGAGAAACGAAGGAGAGCGCCCCACCGTCGCAGGGCTCAACGGGGGCTCAGAGCCGCCAAGGAGGCTGACGGCCGCAGTGGGACCGTTCGCAAAGTCGTACATGGAATGCACCTGACCCTCTCCGGCCGCCGCATTGGACCGGGGTTCGTTCACCGCAATTGGGCTCATCCTCTACGTCGTTCGGGGTGCTGTCGTCCCTCGTCTGGGTGACATGGAACGAAGACGGCCGGGGGCGCCGTAGAGCCCCCGGCCGCGGTGTCGCGCGGTGAGTGCTAGGAGTCGTCGCCGTCGCCGTGGACGGTGACCTTCTTCACGGTCTCGCAGTTGACGTAGGTGTCCGTCGTCTCCTTGGCGTTCAGCCAGAGGACGTCGTTGCCAGGGCCGCAATCGATCGTGTCGACCTGGTTGTCGCGCGCCAGCGAGTGAAGGACGTCGTCGCCCTCGCCGCCGTTCTGCGTGTCGGTTCCACGGCCGGGCCAGATGCGGTCGTTGCCGGGGCCGCCGTCGAGGGCGTCGTCGCCCGGGCGCCCGCGGAGGACGTCGTTGCCGTCGCCGCCGTTGACGGTGTCGTTGCCGTAGCCGCCCCACACGCGGTCGTTGCCGGCGTCGCCGTTGAGCGTGTCGTTGTCACGGTTGCCGTAGACGTGATCGTTGCCGTCGCCGGCGTTGACCACATCGTCACCCGCGCGGGCGATGATGCGATCCGCGCCGGGGGTGCCGGTGATGTTGTCGGCCTTCATCGTGCCCTTGATCACCACGACGCCGTGGGCGATGGCTGCGCCCGTAGCGACGAGAGCTGTGAGGGCCGCAATCGTGCCGACCATGTACCTGACCTTCTTCATTTGGTGTCCCTCCTGTCGAAGCTGTTGGGCCCATCCTTCCCCGGCCCTGTCAGCAGGCGGTACGCCGAACGTAAAACCGACGTAAAACGCTTCAGGCGCGGGTGAGCGTCGTGCCGGCGTGTTCCGAGCCGCGCGCGGCGGGAAGCGGAAGCCGGACGGTGAAGACGGTCAGCTCCCCGGGCGCGCTCGAGGCCGCGACGGAGCCGCCCATCCCTTCCGCGAGCTCCTTCACGATTGCCAGGCCGAGTCCGGTTCCGACCGGGCGCTCGCGGCCGTAGCGGGAGTAGAGATAGAAGCGCTCGAACGCCCGCTCGAGCTCTTCCGGCTTCAGACCGGGCCCGGTGTCCTCGACGCGAAGCTCGCCGGAGGCCGCGACGATCCGGACGGTGCCGCCCGCCGGAGCCAGGCGTAAGGCGTTCTCGACGAGATTCGAGACGATCTGGAGCACGCGGTCCGCATCGCCGATCGCGGGCGCTTCCGCCGGGGCGACCAGCTCCAGGGTCACATCGAAGTCGCGGGCCTGTCCTTCGTAGCGGCGCACAGCCTCCCGTCCGATCTCCGCCAGGTCGATCGGCTCGCGGCGGACGCTGAACTCCGCCTTGTTCATCCGCGCGAGGTCGAGCAGGTCGCCGACGAGGCGCTCGAGCCGCCGTGACTCCGCGACGATCGTCGCTGCCGCCTCGCCGGGAGGCAGCACTCCCTCGTGCAGCCCCTCGGCATAGCCGCGAATGGCGGTCAGCGGCGTCTTCAGCTCGTGGCTGACCGAGAGCAGGAAGGCCCGCTCGGCCTCCCGCGCCTTCGTGAGCGCGACGGCGAGCTCGTTGAAGCTCTCTGCCAGCTGCGCGAGCTCTCGCGGGCCCTCGACCGGCACGAGCGGCGGCTGCTCGGTCGCGCTCGCGAGGCCGCGAGTCGCCTCGGCGACCCGCCGGACGGGCCGGGCGATCGCCCGCGCGAGCAGGAACGCGATCAGTGCCGCCAGCGTGGACGTCAGGACCGCCGCGACGATCAGGGCCCGCACCTGTGGCCGCCACGCCGAGTTCGTCGAGCTCGCAGGTCGCAGCAGCATGAACGCCTTGCCGTTGACGAGCCGGGCCGCGTAGAGGTACCGCGTCCCCTCCGACTCGATCGTCCCGTCGAGGCGGGCGCCGCGCCGCAGGCGGGCAGCCTGGTCGGGCGGCAGCAACGCGGACGTGCCGTCCAGTGAGACGCGCTTCACTTTCTGGTCCTGCCGGTCGAAGAGCGCCTGCAGCGACTGGAGCCGCGAGAAGGGAAGGATCGCGTTCTTCTCTCGCTCCACGAGCAGGTCCATCTGTGCCGAGACGTCGCGCAGCGTGTTCCGCTCGACCGCCCGGCGCGTCAGCACGGCGCCGATCGCGAGCGCAAGTGCAAGCGAGAGCAGGGCGACGAGCGCAATCGCAGCGAACAGCCGCGCCCGCAGCGACTTGAGATTCACGGGCGGACGGCCTTGTAGCCCGACCCCCGGAACGTGCGGATCGCGTCCGGCCGGCCGAGCTTGCGGCGCAGTTGCGCGACGTGCACGTCGACCGTGCGCGTCCCGCCCGCGTAGCTCATGCCCCAGACGCGCTCGAGGAGCTGGTCGCGCGAGACGACGATGCCGGCATTCTCGAGCAGGTACGTGAGGAGGTCGAACTCCCTACCGGTGAGCTCGATCGGCTCGCCGGCGACCCGGACCTCACGCGCGAGCGTGTCCACGACGACGTCCCCGAGCTCGAGCGTCTCCGAGCGCGGCGCCGGCTGGCTGCGCCGCAGCACGGCCTTGACGCGCGCGGCGAGCTCACGGGGCGAGAACGGCTTCACGACGTAGTCGTCCGCGCCGACCTCCAGACCGGCGACCCGGTCGACCTCCTCGTCGCGGGCGGTCAGCATCAGGATCGGAACCTCCGAGCGGGCGCGGATGCCGCGGCAGACGTCGAACCCGTCCTGCCCCGGCAGGCCGATGTCGAGGATCACCATGCTCGGGCGGACCTCGTCGAGCGTTGCGAGCGCGTCCTCGCCGGAGCGCACCCAGGCGACCCGGTAGCCGGTTTGCTCGAGGTAGGCGCTGACGAGCGAGCCGATCGACTCCTCGTCCTCGACGAGCAGGAGCTGCGGGCCCGGCGTGGCCGCGGTGTTCGATCCCGCGGGCTCCGTCGCGGTCATCCCTTGCCGGCGCGAACCTCGGTTGCCGGGTTGTCGCCCTCGCGGATCACGGTCGCTCCCATCCCCTTCCGGAGAGCGGAGTATGCGGCAGGCTGCCCGCCGATGGTGATCGACGCGGACGATGCGACCGGAATCGTCACGAGGCTTCCGTCGCGCTCGCGCAGGACAAGTGCCCCGCCGGCCTTGCTGCGGATCGTGCCGCGGTCGACGCGGTAGAGGTGCACGGCGCCGCCGTCCTTGACGAGAACATCGGCGCGGACGAGCGCGGGGCCGAAAAAGTAGCTTCCCAGCGAGCCCGGAAGCGCGAAGCCCGGCTGGGCGGCGAGCAGCACCGCGTTCACCAGCAGGAGTGCGGCAACAGCCCAGAGTGCTTTCGATCGCCTCGGCTTCATGCGCCCATTGTGGCCGACCTTCGTCAGCGTGTCGTGCCCTCCGTGTTATGGCGGTGTAAAACCCGGGTCCAAATCAGGGCGAGAGGATTCGTAAAAGCGTTTTCGCGGTAGGAAACGATCTGTGCGCCGCCTACGCCTCGGGAGCCTGATCTGGCTAGGGCCGATCCTTGCCGGACTCGGCCTAGGCGCCTACGTCCTCGTCGCCTGGCCTGAGCCCACGTTCCAGCTGATTCGGCTGCCCTACGGAGAGTCGACGCCGAAGACGCCCAGCGTGGCGGTGGAGCGCCGCGCGCCGGCCGAACGGGTCGTGGCGAGCGTCGCTCGTGTCGTGACGCCGCCCCGGGCGCAGCTGGTCGCCGGCACGGGGCAGAAGCGCGAGCTCGCCGGGCCGCCGCCTGTCGCTTCGGGCATCGAGCGGGATGGGTATCGGCCGGAGACTGCGGAGGAGCTCGGCGCGAAGCCCCTGCCGGGTATGTATCCGGGCGCTCCGAAGGTCACGCTGACGCGGTAGCTGCGGCCGTTCGTCGAATCGTCACCAGCTGGCGCGCGGTGAGCGCCGTCATCGCGAGCCCGGTCACGCCGGCGACCGTGAAACTGAGCTGTGTGCCGCCGACATCGACGAGCCAGCCGGCGAAGAGGCCGCCGATCGGCGCGAACCCGGCGAACGCCCAGAGATAGAGGCTGACGACTCGCCCGCGCAGGTGATCGGGCGCGTTGAGCTGGAGGATCGAGTTCGCGTTCGATGTCCAGAGCGTGAAGCAGGTGCCGGTGACGAAAAGGAGCACCGCGCACGCCCAGACCGTTGTGACCGGCGCGAGGGCGAGCAGCGAGAGGCTGAAGCCGCCCGTGCCGAGCACGAGCACCTTCCAGCTTGCGCGGCCGAGTGCCGCCGACAGCAGCGCCCCGAGGAGCGCACCGCCGCCGAAGAAGGCGGAGAGGATCCCGAACACCTCGGGGCCGGTGTGCAGCGTGGCCGAGGCGAGGAGCGGCAGGAGCACGTGGAAGTTGAAGCCCACCGTGCTGACCACGGTGACGATCAGGAGCACGAGGCGCATCTGCGGCGAGGCGAGCGCCCACGAGATGCCCTCGCGGATCCCCCGCATCATCGTCGGGGGCTCGGCGCTCCGCACGAGCGGGACGAGCTCCTCTTTCCGCATCATCAGCAGCCCGACGAGCACCGCGAGAAACGTGATCGTGTTGATCAGGAAGCACGTCCCGACGCCGAACCCGGCGATCACGACGCCGGCGACCGCGGGGCCGACGACACGTGAGGCATTGAAGAGGCTCGCGTTCAGGGCGACCGCATTCGGCAGCTCGTCGCGGCCGACCATCTGGAAGGTGAGGGCGTGGCGGCCGGGCGCATCGAAGACGAGCGCCGTACCGGAGAGAACTGCGAGCAGGAAGACGAGCCACAGCGTCTGCGAGCCGGTGAGGACGAGCGCCGCGAGGATGGCGGAGAAGGTCATCGAGACGCTCTGCGTCGCGATCACGAGCTTGCGGTTGTCGATCCGGTCGGCGACGACACCGGCGACGAGGCCGAAGATCGTGAAGGGGAGAAAACGACAGAACGCAAGCGCGCCGACAGCCAGAGGAGAATGGGTCAGCTCGACCACGAGCCAGGCCAGCGCGATGTTTTGCATCCAGGTGCCGCTGACCGAGATCACCTGGCCGGTGAAGAAGAGGCGATAGTTGCGGTGCCGGCGGAGGCTCGCGAACGTTCGCGCGTTCAGCGCGAGCAGTCCTGCCGTCATAGAAGCCTCCCGAGCGGCTCGATCGCGGCTTCGACCGCCGCCAGCTCGTCGTCGTCGAGCCCTCGCAGGCGATCGGCGAGCCACGTCGTGCGGCGGGCGCGGACGCGCTTCAGCAGCCGCTCGCCCTCGTCGGTGAGCGTGAGGCCGACTCGGCGGCGGTCGCCTTCGTCGCGGACGCGCTCGAGCAGGCCGGCCTTCTCTAGCCGGTCGACGAGACCGGAGAGCGCCGGGGCCGAGATGCGTTCCTCGGCGGCCAGCTCGCGCAGGCTCATGCCCGGGTTGCCGCGGATGAGCCAGAGAAGGGTGACCTGACGGCTCGTGACACCAAGCTGCTCGGTCTCCTGGCGCAGTTCGCGCGAGAGGCGCAGCAGCACGGGCCGCAGCTGATTGGCTACGGCGAGCGGGTCGGCGATAACGTCGTTAATCATTAACCTGGTTATGAGTTTACCAGATCGATCCTTTTGCGCCTCCCCCGATCGGGTATTAGCGTGAAGACATGACCGAGCGGCTCGCGCGGTACGCGGCTCTCCACGCACAGCGGGTGCTCGCGATCTGGGGCGCAATCTTCGTCCTCTCGATCGCAGTCATCGGGCTGCTCCTCCCGTCCGCGATCACGACCGACTCTCACGTCACCAGCAACCCGGAGTCGGAGCAGGGCTATGCCGCAATGGCACGGCACGCGCGTCCCTCGAACGACTTCGTCAACGAGCTGGTGCTCTTCCGCGCGCCCGGCAAGGACGTGACCACCGATCCGGAGGTGCGCGCTGAGGTCGAGAAGCTCGCAGCCGCGCTCGAGGCGACCGGCCGCACCTACAGGATCACGACTCCCTACGGCTCCCACGACGCGAGCTTCTTCTCCCGCGACCACGACTCGGCGGTGCTCACGATCGGCATGGGCCCCGGCGCCGACGAGGGGATCAAGGACGTGATCGACGTCGTCGAGGACGCCGACCGCGGTCCCTACGAGGTGGCGATCACGGGCGAGGCCACCGTGGCCTACGACCTGCTCAGGCTCTCGAACAAGGACCTGAAGGAAGGTGAGCTCTTCTTCGGCCTCCCGGCTGCGCTGATCGTGCTGCTGATCGTCTTCGGGGCGGTGGTCGCCTCGTTCGTGCCGCTGCTGCTGGCCATCGTCGCGATCGTGTTCGCGCTGGCCCTCACCGCGATCGTCGGCCAGGTGTGGGAGGTCTCGTTCTTCGTCGTCAACATGGTCTCGGGCATGGGCCTCGCGCTCGGCGTCGACTACGCGCTCTTCGTCGTGTCCCGCTTCCGGGAGGAGCGGGCACGCGGGGTCGAGAAGCTCGATGCCATCGCGGCGACCGGACGAAGCGCGAGCCGAGCGGTTCTCTTCAGCGGCACGGCGTTCGTGATCGCGCTCAGCGGGATGCTGCTCGTGCCGGACACGATCCTGCGCAGCCTCGCGCTCGGCGCAGTTTTCGTGGGCATTACCGCGGTCGGGGCGGCGACGACGCTCCTGCCTGCTGTGCTCGCGCTGCTCGGCGACCGGGTCGACGCGCTGCGGCTGCCGTTTCTCGGCCGCACCGCGGCGGGCGAGGCCCGCTTCTGGGGCTGGGTCGTCTCGCGTGTGCAGCGCCGGCCGCTCGCGTGCCTCCTCGCCTCGACGGCGCTGCTGGTCGCGCTGGCGCTGCCCGCGCTCGACCTCCGCACCGGCTCGGCCGGCGTGCGGACGATTCCGGACGGCTACCCCTCGAAGGACGGCTTCAACGCGCTCGAGCGGGAGTTCGGCGTCGGCACCGTCGACTCGGCCCAGGTCGTGATCGAGGGCAGGCTCGACACCTCGACCCGCAACGGCATCAACAGGCTCGTGCGCCTGCTCGGCGGCGATCGCTCCTTCCGCTCGCCGGAGGCCTCCACGTCACCCGACGGCAGCCTGGCGCTCGTCGAGGCTCAGGTCCGGGGCGACAGCAGCGACGAGGCTGCGGTGCAGGCGGTCGAGCGGCTGCGGGCGCACGTCGTGCCGAAGGCGATGGCCGGATCGGACGCGAATATCTACGTCACGGGCGCGACGGCGGAAATCGTCGATTACCGGGAGATGATGAGGAGCTGGCTGCCCGTCGTCTTCCTCTTCGTCCTTGGCTTCAGCTTCGTGCTGCTCACGATCGCGTTTCGCTCGGTCGTCGTGCCGGCGAAGGCGATCGTGCTCAACCTCCTGTCGGTGGGAGCCGCCTACGGCCTGATCGTGCTCGTCTTCCAGAAGGGTGCCGGCAACGAGCTCTTCGGGTTCCCGCAAGTCGAGTCGATCGAGGCGTGGCTGCCGCTCTTCCTTTTCTCCGTCCTCTTCGGACTCTCGATGGACTACCACGTGTTCCTGCTCAGTCGCATTCGCGAGCACTACACGCAGACGGGCAACTCGAGCGAGGCGGTCGCGTACGGCGTCCGCACGACCGCGCGGCTTATCACGGGCGCGGCGCTGATCATCATCGTCGTCTTCGCGGGCTTCGCCACGGGCGAGCTCGTGATGTTCCAGCAGATGGGCTTCGGGGTCGCAGTCGCGCTCCTGCTGGACGCAACGCTGATCCGCTCGGTGCTCGTCCCAGCGGCGATGGAGCTGCTCGGCGAACGCAACTGGTGGCTGCCGAGGTGGCTCGGCTGGCTACCCCACTTCGAAGTCGAAGCCGGAGAGCGTTAGCTCGCGACGAACCGCGCGATCCGTCTGCCGATCTCCTCGCCCTGGTCCTCCTGGAGGAAATGGCCGGCGCTCTTCACGGTCTCCGGCTCGAGGGCGCCCGGGATGTGCGCCGCGATCCGCTCGCCGGCACGCACCGAGAAGATCGGATCGGAGTCGGAGAAGAGGACGAGCGCGGGCTTCTCCCAGCGCCCCAGCTGCTCGCGCACGGCCAGATGGGCGGGCGTGTCCGGGTGCTCGGGCGAGATCGGCACGAGCTCGGGGAACGCCAGGATCCCGGCCTTCGACTCCGGCACCGGCCAGGGCGCGCTGTAGGCGGCCTCGACCTCCTCGCTCATCGGCTGCACGGCTGAGATCTGGAGGAGCTTGCCGGGGAGCATCGTGGTGCCGAGCCTGCGCACCCAGTCGCGGAACCGCAGCCATTCCTCCGAGGGCGGCCGGCCGCCGCCGATGCCGGTGTTCATGATCACGAGCCGGCCGACCCGGTCCGGCTGCTCGACGGCGAGGCGCAACCCGATCGGGCCGCCCCAGTCCTGCACGACCACCGTTGCGTCGCGCAAGTCGAGATGCTCGACGAGGCGAACGATCGACGCCGTGTGGAAGTCGTAGGAGTAGTCGTCGATCCGGAGCGGCTTGTCGGAGCGCCCGAAGCCGAAGTAATCGGGCGCGATCGCGCGGGCGGCCGGGGTGAGCTCGGGAATGATCTTGCGGTATAGGTACGACCACGTCGGTTCGCCGTGGAGAAGCAGCACCGGCGGGCCGGAGCCTTCGTCGAGGTAGTGCATACGCAGGCCGTCCTGCTCGAGGTAATGCGGCTCGAAGTCGTAGCCGGGCAGGCCGCCGAACTGCTCGTCTGGGGTCCGATAGGCGTCCACTTCAGGTCTCCGCGAGCATTCTCTCTCTAGGCGTGGTTTTTGGTCGCTGCGGGAACGACCGCCGGGATGGCCGAGCCTCCTCCACGCGTTCCGCCCGAGCCCGACGACGAGACGGTCGTCGTCCCACCGGCTGAGGAAACCGTTGCTGCCGACGACTGGGGTCCGGAGAGCGAGGTGTTCGTCGAGGAGACCGAAGCCGTGCCTCCGCGGCGCCGGTTGCCGGTCATCTGGCCCGGGTTGCTGGCCCTCCTGCTGCTCGTGCTGGCCGGTCTCGGCGCCGCCTATTTCTTGACGCGAGACGATGACAACGCCGCTGCGACCACCGCAACCACTCCGACGACTACCGCGACGACCGTCCCGACCACCACGACGGTGGCCGTGGTGCGCGTACCGGACGTCGTCGGGACGACCTCGTCGGAGGCGACCAAGACGCTCAGGGACGCCGGCTTCGAGGTCAACGTCGTCGCCGTCCCATCGGATCGGCCGAGCGGTCAGGTCGTCGCCCAGGCTCCGGCCGCCGGCAAGCACGCAGACAAGGGCTCGACCGTCCGGCTGAATGTGGCTCAGAACATTGCGCAGACGACAACGTCCGCCACGACCGCAACGACGGCAACGACCGAGACGAGCACCGCGCCGACCGCGACGACTCCCGCGCCCGAGCCGGCGACGGTGCCCGACGTGGTCGGCAAGGAGCTCGCCGACGCCGCCCGCGCCTTCAACAGCGAAGGCCTGAAGGCGGCGGTCGCGTATGTCCCGTCGGAGGAGGCCCGCGGACGAGTCGTCGCGCAGGCGCAGCCCGCCGGAACGCAGCGGAAGAAGGGCGACACGGTGCAGCTCAACGTCTCGACCGGCCCGAACCCGCCGGAGCAGACCCCGGTGCCCGACGTTGCGGGCACGAAGCAGAACCCTGCGCGGCAGCAGCTCGCAGCCGCGGGGTTCGAGGTGCTGGCGCTCCAGCAGCACACGACCGACCGCTCGCGCGTGGGCTTCGTGCTCTCGCAGACGCCTTCGGGCGGCGCGAGCATTCCGCGCGGCTCGCTCGTCCTCCTGTACGTCGGCGCGTAGAGCTACTTCGGTGCGGGGTCGAGCTTGTAGCCGACGCCGTAGCGCGTCTGGATGAATGTGTTCGTCGACGAGCGCGCGTCGATCTTCTCCCGCAGCTTGCGGACGAAGACGTCGACCGTGCGGTCGCGATGCGAAGCGCGCCGGCCCCAGACCCGCTGCAGCAGCTCGTCGCGGGTGAGGACGCGGCCCTGGTCGAGTGCGAGCGCATAGATCAGCCGGAACTCCGTCGGCGTCAGCTCCGCGCTCGCTCCGTCGATGTAGGCCTGGACGTTGCGCGGGTCGAGACGCAGCTCCTCGATCAGGATCTCGTCGCCGCGCCGGGGCTCCTGGGCGCGCGTGCCTCGCCGGGCGGCCGCCGCCACCCGCGCCGCGAGCTCCTTCATCGAGAACGGCTTGACCAGATAGTCGTCGGCCCCGAGCTCGAGCGCATTGATCCTGTCGTGCTCGGTGCCGCGTGCGCTGACGACGACGATCGGCGTGCCGATCCCCTCGCCGCGCGCCTGCTCGATCACGCGCCAGCCGTCCATGCCGGGAAGCATCAGGTCGAGGACGCAGACGTCGGGTTGCTCGTAGCGGAGCCGGGCGAGTCCGGTCTCGCCGTTCGCGACGCCGACGGCGTCGAAGCCGGCTGCGGTCAGGTGGCGCGCCATGCCTTGGGCGATCACGTCGTCGTCTTCGATGATCAGAACCTTCGCCACATCTGAATCATGCAGTGAGCGTCTGGTGTAGGGGGGTGAACGAGTGGTAACGGGTTGGTGAACGGACGTCTGTTAGAACCGCCGTTGATGGATGCTGACAGCGTGCGTGCGCAGGTTCTGCTCGAGGAGAGCCGCGAGGCAGTCGTCGTGCTCGACGGAGACAACGTCGTCCTCGTCGCGAGCCGGAGGGCGCGCCAGTCCCTCGGCGTCCGCGAGGGCGACGAGCTCAGCGCCGATCTCCTCCAGAGCGAGCGGGCGCTCGCCGTCCCGTACCGGGTCAACGGGCGCGAGGAGCGGCTCGTCTACCTCTCCCAGGCGGGCGACCTCGCCGCCTACGAGGAGTTGCGCTCGGGTTTCACGGCCGCGGTCTCGCACGAGCTGCGTACGCCGCTCGCCCGACTGCTCTCGCTGCTCGAGCTCGCCGGGCTGCCGGGCGAGGACGTGCCGGCGCTCGTCGAGCAGGCCCGCGGCGAGATCGACGCGATCCGCGAGCTGATCGACGAGGTGCTCTTCCTGGCGGAGCTCGAGTCGGGCACCAGGGTCGTCTCTCTCGGAGCGGAGCCCGTGCTGCCAGTGCTGCGCGAGGTGGCGGCCGAGCTCGAGGAGCAGGCCGCCCGGGCCGGCGTGGCGCTGCGCGTCGAGGGTGACGAGGACGCCACCGCGGAGGTACGGCCGCGGATGCTGCGCGTCGTTGCCCGGAACCTCGCCGAGAACGCGATCCGCTACGCCGGCCCGGGGACGAACGCGACGCTCTCGGTGCGGAGCGACGACGATGGCGTCGTCCTTCGGGTCGTCGACGACGGCGCGGGCGTCGACCAGGCCGACCTGCCGCGCCTCTTCGAGCGCTTCTACCGCGCTGACCGCTCGCGCGCCTCGCGGGGCACCGGCCTCGGGCTCGCAATCGTGAAGCATGTGGTCGCGTCCGCCGGCGGCACCGTCGAGGCGCACGGCGCACGCGGCCGGGGGCTCGAGATTCGCTGCTCGTTCCCCACCCGGTCGTAGCTCCTTCACCACCCTTTCACCCGATCTTCACCACGCGGCACCCCCTACCGCTGCAGGCGGTTGGAAGACTCGTGGCATGACAAACAACACAGGAACGATCACGAAAACTGCGCTGTTGCTGGGCCTGGTGGTCCTTCTGGCGGCCGGCTGTGGCCGAGACAGCGCGAGCACGACAACGACCTCCGCCGGCGGCGGGAGCGACCTGTCGGGCCGCATCGAGGCGGACGGCTCCAGCACCGTGGGCCCGTACACGACTGCGGCGGCCGAGCGCTTCCAGCAGCAGAACCCCGGCGTGCAGGTGACCGTCGGCGTCTCCGGTACCGGCGGCGGCTTCGAGCGGTTCTGCCGCGGCGAGACCGACCTCTCGGACGCCTCGCGGCCGATCAAGGACGAGGAGGCGGCTGCCTGCAAGGCGAAGGGCATCGAGTACGTCGAGTTCCAGGTGGCGAACGACGCGCTCACCGTCGTCGTGAACAAGGACAACGACTGGGCGAAGTGCCTGACCGTGAAGCAGCTCGCCACGATCTGGGGGCCCGGCTCCAAGGTGAGCAACTGGAACCAGGTCGACCAGTCCTTCCCGGACGTGAAGCTGTCGCTCTTCGGGCCCGGCACCGACTCCGGCACCTTCGACTACTTCACCGAGGTGATCAACGGCGAGGCGGGCGCGAGCCGCTCCGACTACGCGGCGAGCGAGGATGACAACACGATCGTCACCGGCGTCGCGGGCGAAAAGGGCGGCCTCGGCTACTTCGGTTTCTCGTACTTCGAGGAGAACCAGGACAAGCTGAATGCCGTCGAGATCGACGGTGGAGACGGCTGCGTCGCCCCGAGCGTCAAGACCGCGCAGGACGGCACCTACAAGCCGCTCTCGCGACCGCTCTTCATCTACGTCAAGACGGACGCGCTCAAGCGGCCCGAGGTGGAGGCGTTCCTTCGCTACATCCTCGACAACGAGACCGCGATCGCCGACGCCGCTCAGTTCGTCCCGCTCACGGACGAGCAACTCACGAAGGCGAAGGGCGACCTCGAGAGCGCCCTGGGGTCGTAGTTGGCCTCATCTGAACTGACCGCCGGCGCGGGGCCTCAGCTCCGCGCCAAGCGGAGGCGAATCGGCGAGGACGTCGTCAAGGGCGTCCTCGCCGTCTGCGCGCTGATCTCGGTCGCGACGACCGTTGGGATCGTGATCGCGCTCTTCGTGCCGGCGTTCGAGTTCTTCCAGGAAGTCTCGATCGTCGACTTCCTGACGGGAACCGAATGGGCGCCGCTGTTCCAGCCGGCCCACTTCGGCGTCGTGCCGTTGATCTCGGGCACCCTCCTGGTGACGGCAATCGCCAGTGTGGTCGCGATGCCGTTCGGGCTCGGCGCGGCGATCTACCTGAGCGAGTACGCCTCGCCGCGCACGCGCGGCATCCTGAAGCCCGCGTTCGAGCTCCTCGCCGGCATTCCCACGATCGTCTTCGGCTACTTCGCGCTCACGTTCATGACGCCGTTCCTGCGCGACATCGGGATCCAGGTCGACGTCTTCAACACGCTCTCCGCCGGGCTCGTGATGGGTGTGATGCTGATGCCCACCGTCGCCTCGCTCTCCGAGGACGCGATGGGCGCCGTGCCTCGCGACCTGCGCGACGGGGCCTATGCGCTCGGCTCGACCAAGGTGCAGGTCGCGACGCGAATCGTGGTGCCTGCGGCCGTCTCGGGCATCGTCGCCTCGTTCGTGCTCGCGATCTCGCGGGCCGTGGGCGAGACAATGATCGTGCTCATCGCGATGGGTCAGCAGCCCAAGCTGACCTTCGATCCCCGCGAGGCGGCCGAAGCAATGACCGCGTTCATCGCTGCCACCGGCGCCGGCGACGTCCCCACCGGCTCGATCGAATACAAGACGATCTTCGCCGTCGGCGCGACGCTCTTCGTGTTGACGCTGATCATGAACGTGTTCGCGATCCGGCTCGTCCGGAAATACCGCGAGGTCTACGAATGAGTCGCGAGCTTCCGCTCGCTCCCGGGGAGGAGACCGTGTTTCCCCGGCGAGGCCCCTTCTTCTGCACTGTGGGAGAACTTCCAAGTTCCCCCACACCCCCTAACGCTCATCGGCCGAGGATCGGCCGATGAGCCGTCGCACGCTCAAGGGCGGGATCTTCAAGGCGCTCCTCCTCTTCTCGCTCTTCGTCGGCTTCCTGATGCTCGGCGTCCTGCTCGTGGACGTCTTCCACGACGGCCTGCCGTATCTCGACCTGACGCTCTTGACGAACCCCCCCTCGTCAGACCCGCAGCAAGCCGGTGCCCGCCCGGCGATCCTGGCGACGCTCTACATCGGCGTGCTGCTGCTGCTCTTCGTCGTCCCGATCGGCGTCGGCACTGCCGTCTACCTCGAGGAGTACGCGGACAAGACGCGGTGGTACAACCGCCTGCTCGAGATCAACATTCAGAACCTGGCCGCCGTGCCCTCGATCGTCTACGGCATCCTCGGGCTCGCGTTCCTCGTGCGCGGGCTCGGCCTCGGACGCGTGCTGCTCGCGGGCGCGATGATCCTCACGCTGCTCGTCCTGCCGACGGTGATCATCGCCGCGCGCGAGGCGATCCGCTCGGTGCCCGACTCGATCAGGCAGGGTGGCTACGCGCTTGGCGCGACCCAGTGGCAGGTGGTCTCGCGCCAGGTGCTGCCGGCGTCGATCCCGGGGATTGCGACCGGCTCGATCCTCGCGCTCTCCCGCGCGATCGGCGAGACGGCGCCGGTGATCATGATCGGCGCCGTCACGTTCATCTCCTTCGATCCGACGATCCTGGGGCCGTTCACCGCGCTCCCGATCCAGATCTTCCAGTGGGTCCGGCTCCCTCAGGAGGAATTCAAGCTGCTCGCGGCCGCAGCGATCATCGTGCTGCTCGCGATCCTCCTGACCTTGAATGCGTTCGCCATCTACATCCGGAACCGCTACCGAAGAACATGGTGACCATGTCTACAGACTCAAGCACTACGATCGAGCCGATGAGCCTGGCGGACATCGCGAAGGAGCATGGCGACGCGGGTGTAACGAACCGAGAGGCCGTCTTCCAGGTGAACGACCTCGCCGTCTCGTACAGCGGCAACGTCGCCATCCGCGACGTCAGCCTCGACGTCTTCGAGAACGCGATCACCGCGTTCATCGGGCCTTCGGGCTGCGGCAAGAGCACGCTCATCCGCTGCTTCAACCGGATGAACGATCTCGTGCCGGGCGCGAAGATCGCCGGCCAGGTTCTGTACCACGGCAAGGACCTCTACGCCGACGACGTCGATCCCGTAGAGGTGCGACGCCGGATCGGCATGGTCTTCCAGAAGCCGAACCCGTTCCCGAAGTCGATCTACGACAACATCGCCTTCGGCCCGCGCGTGCTCGGGCTGAAAGACGACATGGACGGCCGCGTCGAGCGCGCCCTCCAGCAGGCTGCGCTCTGGGACGAGGTCAAGGACCGCCTCAAGGAGAGCGCGCTCGGCCTCTCCGGCGGCCAGCAGCAGCGGCTCTGCATCGCCCGCTGCCTCGCCGTCGAGCCGGATGTGATCCTGATGGACGAGCCGGCATCGGCGCTCGACCCGATCTCGACTACGCGCATCGAGGATCTGATGCACGAGCTCAAGCGCGAGTACACGATCGTGATCGTGACGCACAACATGCAGCAGGCCGCGCGAGTCGCAGACATGACCGCGTTCTTCTCGGTCGAGGTTTCGCCGGACGGGAAGCGAACGGGAATCATCGTCGAATACGACCGCACCGCAAAGATCTTCACCACGCCGGCCGACAAGCGCACCGAGGACTACGTGACGGGGCGATTCGGCTAGTGCGCATCTCGTTCCAGGAAGAGCTGGACGCGCTGGAGTCGTCGCTTCGCGTCGAAGGCGAGCTGGTGCTCCGCTCGCTCCGCGGCTCGGTCGAGGCGGTGTGCGCGCAGGACCTCGAGCTCGCCGACGAGGTGATCGCGTTCGACGACGACGTCGACTCGCAGTACTTCGCGATCGAGCAGGGAATCGAGCTCCTGCTGGCGCGCCAGACCCCTGTTGCGAGTGACCTCCGCCTCGTGCTTGCGCTCCTGAAGGACAACCTCCACCTGGAGCGGATGGGCGACCTCTGCGTCACGATCGCGAAGCTGACCAAGCTGACGAAGGGACTTCAGCCCGACGACGCGCTGCTCGAGGGCTTCAAGGAGATGGGCGAGCGCGCAGAGCAGATGATCCGCGTCGCTCTACGCTCGCTCGAGCAGCGCGACCGCGTGGCGGCGGAGTCGCTCCTCGAGCTCGACGAGCTGATCGACAGGGCGAACCGGCGGGTCGTCAACCGTTTGCTCGATCTCGGTCACGATCTCGAGGTCCGGGAGTGGGGCCTCCGGATGATCCTCGTCTCGCGGTGTCTCGAGCGGATCGGCGACCACGCCGTCGACATCGGCGAGCAGACCGCGTATCTCGTCACGGGCGAGTTCCGCGAGTTCACGGACGCCTCGCACTGAATTTTCACGCAGACGTGGGATCCGCAGGAGCGGATCCCACGTCGCGAAGACCCCTAAGGGGTCGCTTCGCTCCCGGCTCGCTCTGCCGAAGGTGCTGGTTATCCGAGGATGTCGCGCAGCGTGTCGAGCGCTTCGGGGACGACTCGGTAATACGCCCAGCTGCCCCGGCGCTCCCGTTCGACGAGGCCGGCCGTACGGAGCACTTTGAGGTGGTGGCTGACGGTTGGTTGCGAGAGGCCGAGCGGTTCGGTGAGGTGGCAGACGCAGGCTTCGCCCTCAGGTTGGGCCTGGATCAGGCTCAGTAGCCGGAGCCGTGCGGGGTCCGCGATCGTCTTCAGTGCCTTGGCGAGCCGGTCGGCTTCCTGCTGGTCGAGCGGGCCCTGCAGAAGCGGCGGGCACGGGAGGGCGATTGTCGCTGTGGGCCGAGTCTCCGCGGAACGCATATTCGCAGAATTCGATATTGACAGCGATCGATGTTGTCTGCGATCATCGCCGCCCCGGTCCTCGGCGCCGCGATCGCCGCTCTCGCCTACAGATTCATCCGCGGCTCGGGCGCCGTTGGCTAGCCGAAGCGGCCGGTGACGTAGTCGTTCGTGCGGCTGTCGGCCGGGTTGGTGAAGATCTTCGAGGTCGAGTCGAACTCGATCAGCGTGCCGGTGCGCCGCCCGTCGACCTCGTCGAGGCTGAAGAACGCGGTCATCTCCGCCACGCGCGCCGCCTGCTGCATGTTGTGGGTGACGATCACGAGCGTGTACTCGCGCTTCAGCTCGTGCATCAGGTCTTCGATCGCCGAGGTCGAGATCGGGTCGAGGGCGGAGCACGGCTCGTCGAAGAGCACCGCTTCGGGCTCGACGGCGATCGCCCGGGCGATGCAGAGGCGCTGCTGCTGGCCGCCGGAGAGGCCGAGCGCGCTTTCCCTGAGGCGGTCCTTGACCTCGTCCCAGAGCGCGGCCTTTCGAAGCGCCCGCTCGACGCGGTCGTCGAGGTCGTCCTTCATCCCGAGGATCCGGAGCGCGAACGCGATGTTGTCGTAGATCGACTTGGGAAACGGGTTCGGCCGCTGGAAGACCATGCCGATGCGCCGGCGCACCTCGACGGGATCGACTCTGGGCCCACGTAGGTCGCGGCCGTGATACTCGATTCGCCCGTGGACACTGATCCCGGGCACGGCGTCGCTCATCCGGTTGAGACAGCGAATGAAGGTGCTCTTGCCGCAACCGGAGGGGCCGATCACGGCGGTGACCGTGTTCTTGCGGATGTCCATCGTGACCCCGGCAAGGGCGAGCGACTTGCCGTACCAGACGCCCAGATCCTCGATCGCGAAGACGGTGGGGCGGCCGGTGATCTCGGCGAGCGCCTCCGTGATCGCCTGCTCCGGCACGTCGATCTGCATGCCTCGAGCGCCGCTGTCGCGGGTGTCGGTTTCCATCTCGGCAATTCTCACGATGGCCCTCTCACAGTGGGTCAACGTCTGGTGAAGATCGGGTGACGAACGTGTGAGCCGCGTTCACCACTTCGACGCGCCGCGTTCACCACCATTCAGCCCCTGTCGAGGGATGCCGGCGAGAGACTCCCGCCCGACTGTTGCATTCACTCAGAGGGGAAAGAACATGAAGAAGACAGCTCTTCTGATCGCGGCGCTGACGTGCGCCACGGTCTCATTGGCGGCTGCGGGCGTCTCCGGCGCGGCGAGCGACGGTGGCTCGAAGGCGACGGCAGGCACGCTGACAGGAGCGGGCGCGACGTTCCCGTTCCCGCTGATCTCGAAGTGGATTCCGGCCTACGACCAGGCGTCGGGGACGCAGGTCAACTACTCGCCGATCGGCTCGGGCGGCGGCATCGCGGCGATCACCGCCCGCACCGTCGACTTCGGCGCCTCCGATGCACCGCTCTCGCCCGACCAGTTCACGGCGTGCAAGGGCTGCGTTCAGATTCCGTGGGCGCTCTCGGCCACCGCGGTGATCTACAACATTCCGGGCGCGCCCCAGGGCCTGAGGCTGACGCCTGCGCTGATCGCCCAGATGTACCTCGGATCGGTCACGAAATGGAACGCGCCGGGCATCAAGAAGCTGAACCCGGGGGTCAACCTGCCCGATCTGAAGATCACGCCGGTCTACCGGTCGGACGGCTCGGGTACGTCGTACAACTTCACCGACTTCCTGACCAAGACGAGCCCGACCTGGAAGGACAAGGTCGGCACGGGGACCAGCGTCAGCTGGCCGACCGGCGTCGGCGCCCGAGGCAGTGCCGGCGTCACCGGCGTCGTCACCCGCACCGACGGCGGCATCACCTACGCCGACGTCGCGTACGCGCTGACGAACAAGCTCAAGTTCGCCCGCGTGCAGAACCAGGCGAAGAAGTTCACGCTGCCGGGGCTGCGCAGCATCAACGCGGCCGCTTCGTCGGTCGGCAAGGTGACGGGCAACGGTGAGATCTCGATCGTGAACCCGGCGAAGAGCCAGCCGCTGGCGTACCCGATCTCCACGTTCACGTATGCGCTCGCTCCGACGGCGTCGCCGAAGGCGGACGAGCTGCGGAAGTTCATCTACTGGGCGATCACCTCGGGCCAGAAGTTCGGCCCGGCGCTGCTCTTCGCGCCGCTGCCGAAGCAGGTGCTCGCGTTCGACTACAAGCAGATCAAGAAGATCCAGGCCTCGACGTAGGACTGAGATGACGACGACGGCGCACGACCAGGCCCCCGCGGGGCTCGAGGGCGGCCGGCTGCCGTGGCGCGTGGGAGACCTCGTCTTCTATGCGCTCACGGCGGCCGCGTCGCTCGCCACGGTCGGCCTGGTCGTGTGGCTGTCGTACAAGGTGGTCGCCCAGGCGTCGGGGGCGATCCAGAAGTTCGGCCTCAGCTTCATCTGGACGGTGGCGTGGGACCCGGTCAAGCAGAACTTCGGTGCGCTCGACTTCATCTACGGCACCGCGCTGACCGCCTTCATCGCGTTGCTGATCGCAACACCGGTCTCGATCGCGATCGCGCTCTTCCTGACCGAGCTCACGCCTCGGTGGATCCGCGGTCCGGTCGGGACGCTCGTCGAGCTCCTGGCGGCGATCCCGAGCGTGATCCTCGGACTCTGGGGCATCCTCGTCTTCGGCCCCTGGATCGCCCAGCACCTGGAGCCGTTCCTCGAGCGCCGGCTCGGCTTCATCCCGATCTTCAGCGGCGACCCATCGCAGGCCGGCATGCTGCCTGCGGCTCTCGTGCTCACCCTGATGATCGTCCCGATCACGTCGAGTCTCTGTCGCGAGCTCTTCTCGCGCGTGCCGCGCGACCTCTCTGACGGGGCGCTCGCGCTCGGGGCGACGAGGTGGGAGACGATCCGCGGCGTCTCGATCCCGTACGCGGGACCCGGAATCGTGGCCGCAGTCCTGCTCGGCCTCGGCAGGGCATTCGGCGAGGCGATCGCGGTCACGCAGGTGATCGGCGCCGGCTCCGGCTTCCCGACGTCGCTGTTCGAGCCGGCCGACACGCTCGCCAGCCGAATCGCGTCGGAGTACCAGGGCGCGGTGTCGGGCCTGCAGATCGATTCGATCCTCTACCTCGCTGCGATCCTGCTCGTGATCTCCCTGATCACGAACGTCGCCGCACAGGCCGTCGTCCGCCGTTTCGAGCGCTCGCGCGGGAAGATCGCGTGAGCAGCTTCGACGTCACCGTCCGCTCGGCGGGCCTCCGGCGGCGCCGCATCGTCCAGAGGGTGTTGGCCATCGTCGCCACGCTGTGCGCGCTCGCCGCCGTGACGATGCTCGGGATCGTGATCGGCTCGGTCGCGGTCAAGGGCGGCTCGTCGCTCAGCCTCGATTTCTTCACGAAGCCGCGCGGTCTCTACGGCGTGCCGGGCGGCATCGCGGATGCGATCGTCGGCAGCGCGCTGATCGTGGGAATCGCGACGCTGATCGCGGTGCCGATCGGCGTGCTCGTGGCGATCTACCTCTCCGAGTTCGCATCCAAGGGGATCGCCACCTTCGTGCGCGTCGTGCTCGACGTGATGAACGGGATCCCGGCGATCGTCGTCGGCATCTTCGTCTTCGGCGTGCTCGTAACCGGCCGTGGACAGAGCGCTCTTGCCGGGTCATGCGCGCTCTCGATCCTGATGGTGCCGATGATCGCGCGGGCGACGCAGGAGGTGCTCGCGCTCGTTCCCGGGGGTCTGCGCGAGGCGAGCCTTGCACTCGGGGTCAGCCGCTGGCGCACCGTCCTCGGCGTCGTGCTCCCGACCGTGACCGGAGGCATCGTCACAGGGACTGTCCTGGCCGTTGCGCGCGTCGCGGGCGAGACCGCGCCTCTCCTCTTCACCTCGTCGATCGCGGCGAACGCAGTCAACCTCGATGTTTCGCAGGCACTGCCCACGATTCCGGTCGCGATCTTCGTCTACTCCGAGTCGGCCGACCCACATGAGCAAGCTCTCGCGTGGACGTCCGCGCTGGTGCTGATCTCGTTCGTGCTCGTCTCGAGCGTGATGGCGCGCGCCCTGTCAGCCAGGTCGCGCCGTAAGCTCACCGGCGGCCACTAAATCCGTCAGGCGAGCGCGGCCGAGAGTCGCCGTGTCTGCCAGCGTCGCGCCGAGAACGCCGTCCACGCGATCGCCGCAGCGAGTACGAAGACGATCGCGTCGCCGGCCGGGAGCCGGGTCACGAGCTCCATCAGGGCGCCGACTCCGGCCGCGCACGGAATCGTCATGATCCACGCGATCACGATGTTGCCGGCGACGCCCCAGCGCACCGCGGAGAGCCTGCGCGACGCCCCGGCGCCCATGACGCAGCCGGAGATCGCGTGCGTCGTCGAGACGGGAAAGCCGAAGTGCGCGGTCGTCCAGAGGATCGAGGCGCATGCAGTCTGCGCGGCGAAGCCCTGCGGCGGATCGAGCTTCGCGATCCTCGTGCCGAGTGTCTTGATGATTCGCCAGCCGCCTGCGTACGTGCCCGCGCCCATGGCGAGCGCCGCGCTCACGATCACCCAGAGCGGCGGGTCGGCGTCCGGTGCAAGATGGCCGCCGGCGACGAGCGCGAGCGCGATGATTCCCATCGTCTTCTGCGCGTCGTTCGTGCCGTGAGTGAACGCGACGAAGCCGCCCGACACGAGCTGGAGCCGCCTGAAGACGCGGTTGACATTGCCCGGTGAGCGGTGGCGGATCACCCAGGTGATCGCGAGCATCAACGCGGCCGCGAGGACGAGTCCGGCAAAGGGCGCGATCAGCGAGGGGATCAGCACTTTCTCCTCGAGCCCGCCCCACTTGACGACGTCGAAACCGGCAGCGGCGATCGACGAGCCGAGCACGCCGCCGATCAGTGCGTGGCTCGAGCTGGAGGGGAGGCCGAGATACCAGGTCACGAGATTCCAGGTGATCGCGCCGACGAGTCCGGCCATCACGACGTCGAGTGTGATCACCTCGGCATTGACGATTCCCTTGGCGATCGTCGCGGCCACCTTGAGCGAGACGAACGCACCGACGACGTTGAGGACTGCTGCGCTGAGGACGGCAGCCCGGGGAGAAAGAGCGCGAGTCGACACGCTCGTCGCGATCGAGTTCGCGGTGTCGTGGAATCCGTTCGTGAAGTCGAAGAAGAGCGCAACCGCGACGACCGCAACGAGTGTGAGTTCGTCCACTAGGCGTTCTTGACGGCGATGTTCGCGATCACGTTCGCCGCGGTTTCGCACGAGTCGATCGCCCGCTCCAGACCCTCGTACACGTCCTTCCAGCGGATCACGATCAGCGGGTCGATCCGGTCGTCGCGGAAGAGCGCGGCAATCGCGTCGTGGACGATGCGGTCGCCTTCGTCCTCGAGCCGCTTCAGCTCCACGAGCGGCTGCTGGATCCCACGGAGGCCCTTGAGCCGCGTCAGGGCGATCGCGAGCTGCTCGACCGCCAGGACGAGAATGCTGCACTGCTCGACGGCGTGCTTCGTCGTCGACTCGATCCCGTAGAGCCCGAGCAGGTCGCTGACCTCCTCGATGTAGTCGACGACGTCGTCGAGCTTCGTCGCGAGCTCGTAGATGTCCTCACGGTCGAACGGTGTCACGTACTGCGTGTTCAGCAGCGTGATCAGGTCGCGTGTGATCTGGTCGCCCGTGGTTTCGATCGTCTTCACGTCTGCCTGGCTGACCGAGGAATTCGGATACTCGCGGAAGCGAATCTCGGCGCTCCGTGCCGCCTCGAGCGCGTTCGCACCGGCGCGGGAGAAGAGGTCGTAGAACTCGGTCGGGCGGGGAACGAGGCTCAGGCGCACGAGGGCGGTGTTTACCAGATGTTCACCGCACGCCGCCCCGCGACCCGTTTCACCCCTTCTTCACCACGGCGGCGCCTAGACTCGACCGATGGCGATTCGCGAGACGGTCGAGCGCGAGGTGAAGCTGCAGGCGGCAGGCGAGTTCAAGCTGCCCGAGCTCGGCGGCGAGGCGATCGAGCCACGCCTCTTCACCTCCACCTATCACGACACGTCCGACCACCGGCTCGCGCGCCGCGGCGTCACGCTGCGGCACCGGCTCGAGAACGGGAAGGGGCTGTGGCAGCTCAAGCTGCCGCAGGGCAGGGCGCGACTCGAGCTCGAGGAGCCGGGCCCGCCGAGTGCTCCGCCGGACGACCTGCTCGCGCTCCTCTCCGGCCACCTCCGAGGTGCGCCGCTCCTGCCGATCGCGCAGCTTCGCACGCGCCGCGAGGGCGTCCGGGCGAACGGGGCCGAGATCGTCCACGACACCGTCGCCGTCCTCGATCACCAGCGTGTCACCCGCAGCTTCGAGGAGCTCGAGGTCGAGCTGCTCGACGGCGACGAGAAGACGCTGCGGCGGATCGAGAAGGCACTCCGCCGCGCCGGCGCTGCGGACGGCGAGAGGCGCCCGAAGGTGTTCCAGGCTCTCGACCTCGACTTCCACGCCGAGCCTGGCGACGAGCCCGAGGACGCATCGAACTCCGGGACGCTGCGCACGCGCGTCCGGGAGCAGGCGGAATACGTGCTCGCCCACGATCCCGGCACGAGGCTCGGCACCGACTCGGAGGAGCTGCACCAGATGCGGGTCGCGACGCGGCGGCTGCGCGCCTTCCTGCGCGCCGGCAGCGAGCTACTGGATCCCCAGTGGTCCGGTCGGGTGCGGGAGGAGCTGAAATGGCTGGGCGGCGCGCTCGGCCCCGTGCGCGATCTCGACGTGCTGATCGAGCACCTCACACCTGAGATCGAGTCCCTCGGGGACGACCGGGAGCATGGCCGCAAGCTCCTGCGCACCCTCGAGCGGAGCCGGCGCACCGCGCGCGGAAAGCTCATCGCCGCGCTGCGCAGCGACAGGTACTTCGCGCTCCTGGACACGCTCGAGCAGCCGATCGGCACGATCGCCGGCGGGCCGACGCTGAAGGAGATCCACGCCGCCGAGCACAGGCGGCTCCGGCAGGCTGTCCAGACGCTCGATGATGCCTCGCCCGACGAGGAGTTGCATGCGGCGCGGATGAAGGTGAAGCGTGCGCGCTACGCGGCCGAGCTCTCCGGGAGCGGCGGCTATGTCAAGGCGGCCAAGGCGCTCCAGGACGTGCTCGGCCAGCACCAGGACGCGGTGGTCGCCTCCGAGCGGCTGCGTGACCTCGCGAAACGCATGCCGGACACAGCGCTCGCAGCCGGCCGGCTCGTCGAGCGCGAGTACGCACGCGGCGCCCGTGGTCGCGACGAGTGGCGGTCGGCATGGAAGCAGCTGGCGAAGACGGCGTAGACGTCGTCCGGGCTGCCGGCGGCATCCCGGTTCGGGGCGGTCGCGTGCTCCTCGTTCACCGGCCGAAGTACGACGACTGGACGTTCCCCAAGGGAAAGTGCGAGCCGGGGGAGAGCGACGAGGACTGCGCCACGCGTGAGGTAGAGGAGGAGACGGGCCTGCGCTGCGAGCTCGGCCCGGAGCTGCCGTCGACCCACTACACCGACTCGCGGGGCCGGCCGAAGCGGGTTCGCTGGTGGTGCATGGAGCCCGTTGCGGGCGCGTTCACGCCGACGGACGAGGTGGACGAGATTCGCTGGCTGACCCGAGACGAGGCAGCAGAGCTCCTCTCCTACGACCGCGACCAGGTCCTGCTCGACGCTTCCTAGGAGGGTTCGGCTAGGCCGCGGCGGCACGGCGCGCTGCGAGCCGGATGGCGGCGCCCTCGCGGATGCCGCCACGCGAGGGCGCAAACGGCTGCGCGAGCACGCGCGCGACCTCTTCGAGGATGAGCGAACCGGCAAGCAGCGTGCGGGCGCGATCGGGTCGGAGGCCGAGTGCCTTCGCCGACTCGGCCGCCGGGCTGCTCGCAAGCGCCTCGACCATGCGCTCGAGCTCGTCGGGACCGTAGTCGTGGCCGATGACGCGGGCGACGGCGCGCGCGCTGCCGCCGGTCGCGAGCGCGATCTCGGGTTGCGGCGGCTCGAGCTCAGCCAGCCCGGTGCGAACCGCGGCGCGGGCGGCTTCGATCTGGGTCGCGGTCGGCGGGTCGTCGTGGAGGATCGCCGCGGTGAGGCGAAGAGAGCCGAGGTCGACGGAGCGGACCCAGGCCGGTCCGAGCAGCTCCGTGCCGACCACGACCTCCGTCGAGCCGCCGCCGACGTCGCAGACCGCGACGACGCCCTCGCCGGGCCTGGCCCGCGAGACCGCGCCCGAGAACGCGAGCCGGCCCTCATCCTCAGCCGAGACGACCCGCACGTCGCCGGCGGTCGCGCGGCCGATTGCGTCGAGCAGCCGCTCCGGAGAGTCGCCTTGCCGCCCGGGCGCGGTGACGACGGTCTCGAGCTCGCGGACGCCGAGCTTGCGCGCGATCCGGGCGTACTCGCCTGTCACCTCCCGCACCTCGTCGAGCTTCCGGCGGCGCACGCGCCCGTAGCGCAGGATCTCCTCGCCGAGCCCCAGGTGCTGCCGTTCCTCGCGCACGCTGCGGACGTCGTCGCCGGCCACCGAAGCGACGAGCAGGCGCACGGTGTTCGAGCCCACGTCGATCACTCCGACCCTCATGCCGGTCATTCTGCTGAGCACCCCGGTCAGACCCCCGATCCCTCTCACCGGCTGCGGGCACCTCCCGCCCTGCGCGTGCGCAATCGTGCCCGGCGCTGCAGGTTGAGCTGATGACTGTGTGCACGCTCGTCCTTGCCGCGCTTCCGCCGCGTCGACGTCCCGTCGGACAAAAGCTCCCACGACGACGCCGTGTCGGCGAACGAGCTGTCGAAGATCGCGGTCAACTCCTGGCGCAGCCGCGTCTGCTCGACGGGGACGACGACCTCGATCCGGCGGTCGAGATTGCGCGTCATCAGGTCGGCGCTGCCGAGAAAGACCTCGATCTCGTCGCCGATCTCGAACGCGTAGAGACGGCTGTGCTCGAGGTAGCGGCCGACGATCGAGCGGACGCAGATGTTCTCGCTCATCCCGGGCACGCCCGGCTTGAGCATGCAGATCGAGCGCGCGACGATCTCGATCTTCGCGCCGTGCTGGGACGCGGTGTAGAGCTCCTCGATCACCGTCTCGTCCGTGAGCGCGTTCACCTTGATCCTGATCCGCGCGTTCGTGCCGCTGGCCGCCGCCTGGCCGGCCGCGCGGATCCGCTCGACGAGGCGCGTGCGCAGCCCGAACGGCGCGACGAGGATCTTCTGGAACCGCGACGGACGTCCGAAGCCGGTCAGATAGTTGAAGAGCGAGGCGATGTCCTCCGCGATCGCCGGGTCGGCCGTGAACAGGCTCAGATCCTCGTACGAGCGAGCGGTCACGGCGTGGTAGTTCCCCGTGCCGACGTGTACGTACCGCCGGAGTTGATCGCCCTCGCGGCGGACGACGAGGGTCATCTTCGCGTGCACCTTGAGGTCGGGGAAGCCGTAGACCACGTGCACGCCGGCCTGCTCGAGGGCCCGCGACCACTCGATGTTCCGGTGCTCGTCGAAGCGCGCCTTCAGCTCGACCAGGCACACGCTCTGCTTGCCGTCCTCGGCGCACTGGATCAGCGCCGGCACGAGCGGGCTGTCGCCGCTCGTCCTGTAGACCGCGGTCTTCATCGCGATCACGTCCGGATCGCGCGCGGCGGCCTGCACGAACGCCTCGAAGCTGGCCGCGAACGACTCGTAGGGCTGATGGACGAGGAAGTCGCCGCGCCGGATCTCGGCGAACAGCTCCCGCGGCTCCTTGGCATGCACGAGCCGCGACGGCGTCACACCCAGGGACGGCTCGAATTTGAGCTCGGGCCGATCGAGGTCGATGAGCTGGTCGAGGTCCGCGAGGTCGAGCGGGCCGTGGATCTCGTAGACCTGGTCGGGTGCCGCGCCAAGTCCCTGGCAGAGCCGTTCGAGCATCGCCTGCGACGTCGAGCTCGAGACCTCCACGCGCACGACGTCGCCGAAGCGGCGCCGCTGCAGCTCCAACTCGACCGCCTCGAGCAGATCGTCGGCCTCGTCCGAGACCTCGAAGTCCGCGTCTCTCGTGACGCGAAAGACCGAGCGCTCGAGGATCTCCATACCGGGGAAGAGCCTTTCGAGGAAATGTGCGATCGGCACCTCGAGGGGCAACAGCAGCCCACGATCGCCGACGGAGAAGAACCGCGGCAGTCCTTCGGGCACCTTGACGCGCGCGAAGCGCTCCTCACCGGATTCGGGGTCGCGGGCGAGCACGCCGAGGCTGAGCGACAGGCCGGAGATGTAGGGAAAAGGCTGGCCGGGGCCGACCCCGAGCGGAGTCAGGACCGGAAAGATCGCGCGTTGGAAGCGCTCCTCGAGCTCGGCGAGCTCGTCGGGAACGAGGTCCTCGATCTGCGCCACCACGATCCCCTCGTCGGCCAGCGCCGGACGCAGCGTCTTCTTCCAGAGCTTCGCCTGGCGCACGGTCAGCTCGAGCACCCGCTCGCGGATGAGCGCCAGCGCCGATCGCGGGGTGAGCCCGTCAGCCGAGCGAACGGCGAGACCCGCCGCCGCCTGGCCCATCAGCCCGGCGACGCGCACCATGAAGAACTCGTCCAGGTTCGAGGAGACGAAGCGGCACATCCGCACGCGCTCGAGGAGGGGCAGGGAGTCGTCGCCGGCCAGGTCGAGCAGCCTCGCGTTGTACTCCAGCGTCGACAGCTCGCGATTCAACAGCCGACCGGACGTCTCGCGAGCAGCGGTCGCGGTCATCCGCGAAGCATGTCGAGATCCTTGTTACCGGTGGGTAACCGAGTGGTGAACGTTCTCTAGGAGAGCGCGTCGACGAGCATCGCCTGGAAGTGGGCGATCAATCGCTCGGATTCCAGCAGCAGCCGGCCATGCTCGATGCCACCGCCGCGCAACCCCTTCTGGACGCGCTCGACGAGCACCGTGTCCTCCATGCCGACCTGGTTGTCGAACGCGAGCATGTCCTCGACCCAGGCGCCGTCGACGTCCGGGCCGACGAAGTAGTCGAGGAAGCGCGAGGTGTGCTCGGGGCCCGCGGGGACGACCGGGCCGATCGAGAGGTTCGGCTGGCCCGGCATCATGTTGATCGTCATGTTCGGCCAGAGGAAGTGGAACTGGCCGCGCGCGATCGGGCCGCGTGGGTCGAACTCACCCTTCCATTCCTCGCGCACCGGGCCGTACTGCGTCGAGAAGGTCGCGCTCTGCTCGAGCACGTAGGCGTCCATGGAGACGTCCACGACCTTCGAGAAGGCCGGGTGCGCGATCTGGCAGTGGTAGCACTCGAGAAAGTTCTCGCAGCAGACCTTCCAGTTCGCCTCGTACTCGGAGGTCGAGCGCTGGAGGAAGCGCAGCGAGCCGACGTCGAGCCCGGCGGCCGCGACGAGCTCGGGTAGCTCGCCGAGGTGCTCGGCGAGCGGCGACGCGTCGGCGTCCGGGTTGACGAAGACGAACGGCCCCCAGGCCTCCACCTGCACCGGTGCCAGCCCGAGCTCCGACTTGTCGAAGCCGGGCTCGCGCTCCGTACGCGGGGCGGCGCGGAGCGAGCCGTCGAGGCCGTACGTCCACGCGTGGTAGGGGCACTGGAGCGTCTCGCGCTTGCCCTCGCCCTCGCAGACGAGCGAGCCTCGGTGCCGGCAGACGTTCAGGAACGCGCGCAGCGTGCTTTCCCGGTCCCTCAGGACGACGATCGGGACACCGCCCGCGTCGCAGGTGAAGAACGACCCGGGCTCGGCGACCTGATCCGCGCGGCCCGCGTACTGCCACGCGTGGCGGAAGATCCGCTCCCGTTCGAGCCGGAGCACGTCCGGATTCGTGTACCAGTCGAAGGGCAACGTGCGGCCGTCGGCGATCGTCGCCATGCGCCGACTGTATCTCTAGGCCGCGGCGCGCTCCGCCTCGACGCCGACCTGGGCGATGAATACGGGCCGCCGGGAGCGCAAGTGCCGGACGACCGCCTCCTCGTCCCGGGCGCAGGGGATGACGCTCTTCCAGCCGTCGAGGTGCTCGAGCCGGTGAAAGTCCCCGCTCGCGACGCACGGGAGGCCGGCCCGGGCGACCCACGAGAAGAGCTGCATCCGGTTGAAGAGCTCGAACCGGTGCACGCGCGCCGCGAGCTCGGGGTCGCGGGCGAAGCGCTGCGTCAGTCGGCCGGGGTGGGGCGAGGGCTCATCGTCATAGGGATGTGCTGCAACGAGCGCCGCGCCCGCGAGCACGGCCGTCTCGATCGCCCCGTCGATTCCCTCGTCGACGGAGACGAAGCGGCGCAGGCCGAGCGCCAGTGCGTGCGCGGAGCGGGCCGGGTCCTCGTCGTTGTACGTGAGCTCGAGCCCGGGAACGACGAGGAGGCCATAGCGCTCGCGCGCCCGGACCGCCTCCCGCTCGATCTCGGCGAGATAGGCGTCGTAGTTCGCGGCCGTGATGCCGATCGGCGCGCCGGCGAGGCCGGTGCGGCAGGCGTGGTCGGTGACGCACAGGACATCGAAGCCACGCCCGCCGTACAGGTCGACGAGGGCAGGCAGCGGGAGCGAGCCGTCGCTCCAGGTCGTGTGCGCGTGCAACTCCGCGAGCAGAGCTCCCGTTCGCGTTCGCAGCATGGCTCGAGTGTCGCCGAGGAACGGCCGCTGCGAGCAAGAAAGTGGTCGCTTTCCAGGGAAAATCTAGATACGCCGGTAGCGCGCCTGCACGAGGCAGTAGAGCGCGTACGCCAGCAGCCCGGCGGCGACCGCGCCGAGCAGCAGCCCGCCGTACGGCTGTTGTGAGAGCTCGAGCAGCGCACCGTCGAGGCCCTTCGCTTGCTTCGGGTCGTACTCCCAGGCGGCCTTGACGAGGAAGAGCCCGATCAGGCAGAAGACGACCGCCCGTGCGAGGAATCCGACCATGCCGATCACTGTCGCCGCGGCCTCCTCCGGCTCGCTCATCTCGCCCCGCTTCAGGCTCTTCTTGAACTTGCAGGTGATCGCCCGGTAGCCGTTGAATCCTGCTGCTCCGAGGAACGCGAGGCCGGCGGCGTAGACGATGTAGCGCCCGCCCGGAAGGTCGAACACACCGGCCGTCTTCTGCTGCTCGTTGCCGTTGCCGCTGCCGTTGCCGAGGAGCATCGAAACCGTCAACCCGCAGAGGACGCCGTACCAGCCCGCCCGTCCGAGCGCCGCCGCGCGCTTTGCGAGCCCCTTCGCCCGTTCCCCCTCGTTGTCCCGGTCGAAGACGGCGATCGAGAGCTGCCAGAGCGCGTAGCCGGCGAGACCGAGCGCGAGCAGGGTCAGCAGCACTTTGCCGAACGGCTGCTCCGCAGTCGCGCGCAGCGCGCCCTGGCGGTCGGGGCTCTCCGCGCGGCCTCCCAGCGCGACCTTGATCGCGAGGATTCCGACGATCCCGTAGAGGAATCCTTTCGCCGCCAGGCCCGCGCGGCCGAGGCGCTCGACCCACGGACTCTGGCCCGCGCGGCGGCCCTTCGCTGCGATCGTCCCGGAACTCATCGTCCGGTTGTTTCCGGCGGACGCGTTTCTCATGCCGGGTCGACAATTGGCGTAGCGACCGCTCGGGACCGTGGTAAGGTCGAGTTCGGACCGCACAGAAGGCGCAGAGGAAGGAGGGCCGCACTCCAATGCGTGACGCGGACCGCCCGCCGGACGGGGGTGTTCTGGGCTCGCGCGAGCTGGAGTTTCGCGTGTCCTCCAAGGGCTCGAACGGCTCCTGTGTAGTGCACGTCTCGGGTGAGATCGACCTGTATGCGGCGCCGCGCCTCGAGAACGAGCTGGAAGACGCGATCCGGTCGGGAGCGAAGCACGTGCTCGTCGATCTGAGCCATGTGCCCTTCCTCGATTCGAGCGGGCTCGCGGTCCTGCTCGGAGCGGCGCGCAAGATCGGACGCGAGCACTTCTCCCTGACCGGAGTCCAGCCTCAGATCGCTCGCGTTCTGCTCACGACCGGCGCGAGCTGGCTGCTCAAGGTCACTGACGGTGCGGAGGCCGGGGGTGAGCTCGCGTGACCGCCACCAGGTTCGTCACGGTCGAGACCGGCAGCCAGTGGGAGACCAGCTCGCTGCTGCGGAAGCTGCGCGGCCACAGCGCCTACGCGGTTCAGGTGGAGCACGATCGCTGGCTCGTCTGCAGCCTGCCTGCCCGCGCCCACCCGTCCGTCGCCGCGCTCCAGGCGCTGATCGACGAGTGGGCCGAAGAGGAAGGCGCTCGCCCTCTGGCCGTCCGGGTCGGGGATGCGCCGGTGCCCCCTACGTGATCGCCGCTGACCGCGTCGTACGGTCCTCCCGCTACAACTAGGGCGTGCGCCTCGCCGTCGTCCTTGCGGCCGCTGCTGCCGCGTTCGTCCTGCCCGGCAGCGCCCTCGCGCGCGAGTGCGGGATCCCGGACTCGGACCCGCTCTGGGTCGATTTCGCCGGGCACGACGCGCCGTTGCCGCAGAAGCCGGGCCTGACGCTCGCCTTCACGTCCGGCACCGTCAAGCCGGCCGAGGCGCGCGCGGCAGGTGCCGCGACGGTGTTCTTCGACCTGAACTTCAACAACCGCGTCGGGACGCCGACAGTCCCCGCCGATCCGGCGACGATCGACGACCGGGCAGACCGCCTCTTCGACTTCGCCGTCTCGGTAACGGGCTGCCAGACACCGTGGATCGCGCTGAACGAGCTCTTCGGCGCGCAGACGCCGACCCCGTGGACGGCGACGACGGCGCAGTACCGGGCGAATACGCTCGCACTCGTTCGGCGGCTCGCCGAGCGGGGGGCGAAGCCGGCGGTGACGATCGCGAACCCTCCCTACACGGGCGGCGAGGCCACGCAGTGGTGGCGGGACCTGGCCTCGGTCGCGGTTCTGATCCGGCAGGTCTTCTTCACCTCGCCGAACGTGCCGCAGCTGCACGCGCTCGGCCCGGTGCGGGCGAGCCGGGCGATGCGGGCCGGCATGCGCGCGCTCGTCCGCCGCTTCACGGAGATCGGCATTCCCGCGAACCGAGTCTCGCTCGAGCTCCAGTTTCAGTCGGCGCCGGGCACCGGCGGGCGGGAAGGGCTGCAGCCGCGCTCGAAGTGGCTCGAGATCGTCAAGCTCGAGGCGCTCGCGGTCCGCCAGGTGACGCGGGAGCTGAAGACGCACTCGATCTGGTCCTGGGGCTGGGCGACCTTCAGCCAGGAGGGCATCGACCGGGATAAGAGCGAGGCGGTCTGCGTCTACCTCTGGGTGCGCGACTCGAAGCTCTGCAGCGGGCCCGGAGCTGCCGGGCCCAGCTTCGATCCGTCCCTGACCGTCGGGCAGCTGAACCTTCCCGCCGGCGTCTTGTGCACGCTCCCGGCCGGGCAGATCCGGTCGAGCGCGGTCGATCCGCTCGCGCGGGCGATCGGCGACCGGGACATCGCCTCGAGCCTCGTGCTGGAACGGCTCGTGCTCCAGCAGCAGGTCGAGCTGGACGCCCGAGCGGTGCTCGCCGCCGAGCTCGCCTTCGTCGACGATCACTTCCGGGGCAACCTCTCGGCTTACCTCGCGGCCCTTAAGCGGGTCCAGCTGTCACGCGGCGCCGCGCGTGGCCTCCTCCTCGACGAGCTGCGGCGCGACGCCGTCCGCGCGCGCTTCACACCGGCGCGTCCTGGAGGCGCTCAGATCGCCGAGTTCCACACCACCTACGCCGGCCTTCGGTCGCGCCTCGTCGAAACGGCACGCCCGGTCGCGTGGCTCGGCGGTCGTACCCGCGGGCTCGCGATCGAGACGTTCGCGCCCGCCAGGATCTTCTCCCTCGCGCGCCGGGGCCACGTCAGGACGATCCACGGGCGGATCGAGGTCCGCCCGCTCGACGACACGGTCTACCTGGGTACCGTGCCGATCCTCGAGGCCCGGTTGGCGATCGAGGCCTCCCTCAACCGCTTCGCGCGCGTGTACGCATACGAGGCGTGGCTCGCGAAGGCCGAGGCCCGGGCGCTCGCCGAGGCCGTCTGCATCGCCGACGACCTGCCGGCTTCGGCCGTGCTGACGCTCGACGACCTGCTGCCGTTCGTCACGGCGCCTGCCGCCTGAAGCAGTCGAGCACGTGGTCGTCCACGAGCCCTGCGGCCTGCATGAAGGCGTAGCAGGTCGTCGGGCCGGTGAAGCGGAAGCCGAGCCGCTTCAGCTCCGTGCTCATCGCCTTCGACTGCGCCGTCTCGACCGGGATCTCCGCGACCGTCCGCCACTCGTTGACGAGCGTCTCACCGTCGACGAACGACCAGAGGAGCTCCGCAAGCGGCACGTCGAGCGCGAGCGCCGCTCGCGCGTTGCCGATCGCCGCCTCGATCTTGCCGCGGTGCCGCACGACGCCGGCATCGGCGACGAGGCGTTCGACGTCACGCTCGCCGAACCTCGCGACAACCTCGACGTCCCAGCCGGCGAAGGCATTCCGGTAGCCCTCGCGCTTGTGCAGGATGATCGACCACGAGAGCCCCGCCTGCGCGCCCTCGAGGTTGAGCAGCTCGAAGAGCCGACGGTCGTCGCGCTCCGGCACACCCCATTCCTCGTCGTGGTAGGCGACGTAGAGCGGGTCGGCGAGAGGAACCCAGGCGCACCGGTTCACGTCCGCGAGCGTAGCGGCGCTACGGGAGCAGCTTGGGTGGACTGACCTCGACCGGAGGCAGCGAGACCGTCACGGGAAGATCCGCCACGGTCGCTGGCAGATCGGGTAGCTGCACCGCGACCGGTGGTTCCGGAAGAGCGGGCACTTCGATCGGCAAGGTCGGGAGCACTGTGTCGACTGTCTTTTCGACCGTGTTCGTCACTGCGGGAACCACACCGCTGGGAGGTGCGGCCACGATGGGCGCCAGTGGCTGGTGCGGGAGAGGGGCGGACTCGGGCACGGATGCGGCCGGGGTGCGGGCTGCCGGGCCGGCAACCGGGGCGAGGGCGGCGGGAGCGCTCGCAGGAATCGTCCGCACAGTGTTCGGCGCCGTCTTCGCGGCGGGTCGTCCCGCCGTGGCGGCCGGACCGACCGCACGTGCGGCGTCCGCGTGCCGTGACGGTGCCGAGGGAGAGGGCAGTGCCCGTGCGGACGCCGACATCGCGCGACCTGCAGGCTCGAGCTGAGCCGGGCTCCTGCCGTCGCGGGACGTGCCGACCGCCGCTCCGGCGCCGGCGAGCGCCACGGCAGCGATCACCGTCATCGCGACCTTCGTCGCCGCAGCACCGCCGGTGAGCGCGGTCTTGATCGCCGTGAGCAGCGAGCCGAGGTCGCCGAGAGAGCGCAGGCGTCGCCGGGTCGCCGCCGGCTCCTCGCGTAGGAGCTCGGACAGCGTCCGGCGGCCGCGGAAGATGAGTGTCTCGACAGCCGCAAGGCTGACGTCGAGCTCGTCGGCGACCTCGGCGTACGAGAGGCCGCGCCAGTCGCGCAGCAGGACCGCGCGGCGCTGCTGGTCGGGAAGCTTCGAAAGGGCCTCCTCGACTCCGATCAACTCTTCGCGCCGGCCTTGTGGCGCGGGCAGGCTCCGGTCCAGCTCGGACGGGTCGCACGGCGACTCGAGGCGGCTGCGCCGGCCGACGGATTCCCAGCGGGAGAGGCAGACGTTGCGGGCGATCCCGAGGAGCCACGCGATCTCCATCGCAGGCACGACACCGCGGCGAAGACCGCGGACGGCGTGGAGGAACGTCGTCTGGACTGCATCCTCCGCGTCCTCCCGCCGACCCAGGCGCGAGAGGCAGTAGCCGAATACGCGCTCCGAATGTCGCTCGTACAGAGCCTCTGCGGCTCGCGAGTCGACGACCAGCTCGAGGGGCTCGAGGCCGGCGGCGCGACCCGCTGACGTGATTGCTGCCAAGCGTGCTCCCTCTACTTCCTCGTGGAGAGGCGCTGCCGCAAAGCCCTCGATCGAAATGTTGCCAGATTCTGGCTCTTTGACACTCCCTCGAACGAGGTATTCGCGACGAAGGTGCAAGTTTCGGGCCTTTCACGGGACTTCCTTGTGCCGCCACACGAGACGAAAGGTGTTGCACGTGCCGAACTCTCAGGACCGCCGCCGGACGCCGAGCGTCCGAGTCCTGCTCGCCGACGACCACTCGCTCTACGCCGAGACGCTGGAGATGCTGCTCTCGCTCGACGACCGCATCGAGGTCGTCGGCCGGGCCGCCTCGGGCGCCGAGGCGATCGCGCTCACCGTGGGGCTTCGCCCGGACGTCGTCTTGATGGACGTCCACATGCCGTGCCTGAACGGGATCACGGCAACCCGCACCCTCAACTCCCTCCTCCCCGGCATCCGGGTGGTGATGCTCTCGTCCTCTGCTGCGGTGGAGGACATCGAGCGCGCCCGTGATGCCGGCGCGTGCGCCTACCTGACGAAGGACGCCGAGGGACCGACGATCGCCGAGGAGGTGGTTCGCGCGTGCTCGTCCGACCGGCGCTCTCTGAACCACCTCTGTGCGGCATGAAGATCCGGCGTCGTGGCGGCTCGACGACCGGACCGCGGGAGCCGGCCATCCCGCTTTCCCCGGCCGGCTCCCGCCCTGCTCGCGTGCTCTTCGTCGACGACGACCCGAGCCTCCTGACGCTCCTGCGGACGACGTTCGAGCTGATCGACATCGAGATCCACGAAGCCGGAACCGCAGCCGAAGCGACCGCGGCGATCGCAGCGAGGCCGCCGGACGTCGTCGTGCTCGACATCGGGCTCCCCGGCGAGGACGGCCTGTCGCTCTGCGGCCGCCTGAAGGCCGATTCCGCCACGAGCTGGATCGGCATCGTCCTCCTGACCGGGGCGGGCGACGAGGCGGAGCTTCCCGCACGGCAGGCGGGCGCGGATGCGTTTCTGCGCAAGCCGTTCAGCCCGCTCGAGCTTCTGGGTGTCGTGGAGGCGCTTGCGGGCGGGTTGTACGAAGGACCGTTCCGCAACGGGACGACGTCGGAGCCCGATGAGCAGCTGCTGCTGTACGCGAACGACCTGCGACGCTTGCTCGAGATCGAACGCGGCCGCCAGGAGCTCCTGGAGAGGACATATCGGCAGACGATGGCCGCGCTTGCGGGCGCGCTCGAGTCGAAGGACCTCGGCACCGCGACCCATTCGCAGCGGGTCCAGCTCTACGCGGTCGAGCTGGCGCGGGCGATCGATCCGAGCCTTCTTCTGGATCCGAGCGTGGAGTACGGCTTCCTGCTGCACGACGTCGGCAAGATCGGCATCCCCGACCACGTGCTCCAGAAGACCGGTCCGCTCGACCCCGCAGAGCAACGGCTGATGCGAACGCACACCCTGCTCGGCGAGCAGTTGCTCTGCGATGTCGACCTCCTGCACGGCGACGGGTTGAAGGTCGTTCGGGGTCACCACGAGCGCTGGGACGGCAACGGCTATCCAGACGGTCTTGCCGGGCGCGAGATTCCGCTCGCGGCGCGCATCTTCGCGCTCGCCGACTCACTCGACGCGATGACGAGCGACCGCCCGTACCGGAAGGCACGTTCCTGGCAGGATGCCGCCGCCGAGATCCGCAGTGAACGCGGGCGCCAGTTCGACCCGGACGTGGTCGACGCATTCCGCGGCCGCGAGCTGATCCTGCGCGGGATCAGGAGCGAGCTCGCCGCTGCTTGACACGCGCTGCGGCGCAGCCCCTCGCAAGAGGCGTACCTGAGCGATACGTTCGAGGGTGAGGTCTCGAGTTGGCACCTTCGACATGCCGCAACATCGCGCGCCGAGCAGCATGACGCTGCAAAACCGGGTCACGCCGCTCGGCGAGCTGGTCGCAGACTCCGCCCGCGGCCTTGTCTACGGAAACCGGGGCTGTCTGCACGACGCACATGGAAACATCCGCCGCCGCTTCGACGGGAAGCGCTGGATCGCGTGCCGGCTCGAGTTCCGCGACCGGCGGCGCACGCCGCTGCTGCAACCGGGCCGCTACACGGAGCTCTTCTTCCTCGACGAGGTGACCGCGCTCGCCGCCGGCCATCGCCCCTGCGCGGAGTGCAGGCGCGAGGACTACGACCGCCTCGTCGCGATCTGGCGCGAGCTCCACCCGGGCCAGGCCGGAGCCGACGCGATCGACACGCAGCTGCATCGGGAGCGCGTCGCGCCGGAATCGCGCGAGCGGCTCTTTCACCGCGCGCCGCTCGACACGCTCCCCGACGGTGCCTTCGTGCTGGAGGCCGACGAGCCCCACCTCGTGCTTGGATCGAACCTCTGGAGCTGGTCTCCGGCCGGGTACGCGGGGCGCAGGCCGCGGCCCGCGCGACGCGACGCCCTGGTGATCACACCGCGTTCGCTCGTCGAAGCGCTTCGCTCCGGCTGGAAGCCGCTCGTGCCGCTCGTCCATCCTTCCGCGCTCGCGACCTAGCTCAACACCCGCTCTGTCGCAGCCGATGGTCAGGGTGTGAACGCGGATCTTGAGCGAGCTGCGGCGGCCCTGAGACGTGGCCGCCTCGATGAGGCGCAGCTGCATGCATGGAACGCGCTCCTGACCGCCGGTCCGGACGACATCGCGGAGTTCCGGCGGATCGTCGCGGCGCTCGCAAGCGCGCGTCTGCAGCACGAACTCGACGTACGCTGGCCTGCCGGGGCGGGTTCGCCCCCGGCACCGCCTCCGCGGAAGAGCGGGTGGCGCAGGGCACAGCTGCGGTTCTCGCTTGCCCTCCTGATCCTCTTTGCCGCGTTCAAGGTCTGGGACCTGCCGACCGAGTCGGGCCCGCTTCCCGCGACCGCCGAAGCCGTCGCCGAGACGCTCGAACCGGCGTCGAAACCGGTACCGATCACCGGCGACGGGATCTGGCTCGTCCCGCTCGGCCGCGTCGAGACGATCGACCTGGGACGGCTCGCCCACGACCTCACTTCGACCTACAGCGCCTGGGCGAGCCCGGTCGGGGTCGTCGCGTTGCCGCGCTGGACGCTCTACCCGACCCAGGAGCAGCTGAGTGCGGAAGACTTGATCAATCTGCTGAACGAGCGGTACAGGGCCGGTGGCCGTACGACAGTGGTCGGGATCACGGATTACGACATGCGGGATCGGTCGGGCCCGTACAGCTACGCGCTGCGGGCCGAAGTTCACTACGGCGTCGTCTCGACGAGCCGGCTCGGCGCGAGCATCGGCGCGCGGCTCCAGGGGCACACTCGGTACGAGCGGGTGCGCAAGCTCGTCAAGCGGCAGGTCGAGTTTCACCGCAACGGCGGTCTCCAGACCGACGATCCGCACAGTCTCCTGCGGCGGCCATTCGCCGGGTTGGGGACGCTCGACCGGATCGACGAAGGCCCCGAGCAGTAGCGTTCGGCTCGTGACCGTCGAGCAGGTGAGGATCGCCGCCCTGCCGATGCCCCTGCGCTGGCTGGCGGAGCCGCAGAGCTGGAGCGTTGCAGGCGACGCGTCGCTGCTGGTGGCCGCCGGCCCTCGCACCGACCGCTTCATCGACCCGCGGCGGAGCGCGGAGCCGAAGCTGAACGCGCCGGTGCTCGTCGGCGATCCGACCGGCGACTACCTGCTGAGCGCCCGCGTCACGGTCGGCTTCGCCGCGACGTTCGACGCCGGCGTGCTCGCCCTGCACGCGAGCGACCGTCTCTGGGCGAAGCTCTGCTTCGAGTACTCACCGCACGGTCAAGCGATGGTCGTCTCGGTCGTCACGCGGGATGTGTCCGACGACTGCAATTCCTTCGTGGTCGACGGCTCGTCGGTCTGGCTTCGGATCGCGCGGGTCGGATCGGCGTTCGCGTTCCATGCCTCGACTGACGGCGGCAGCTGGAGCTTCATCCGGCACTTCGCGCTCGAGACGGACAGCGAGCCGGCGGTCGGGTTCGCCGCGCAGTCTCCGCTGGGCGAAGGGTGCGCCGTCAGTTTCGAGGAGATTGCCTACGACGCCGTGCGCCTCGGCGACCTGCGTAGCGGCGAGTAGGTCGCACGCATTCGGCGGCTGCGATGAGATGCGCCTGCCGGCGGAGTCTTACTTGCAGTCAACGTAGGAGGAACCGTGGGGAAAGTGACCTTCGACATCACGATGTCGCTGGACGGCTTCATCGCAGGGCCGAACCAGACGCTCGAGCAGCCCCTGGGCGAGGGTGGCGACATGATCCACGAGTGGATGTACGGCCTCGCGAGCTTCCGGGAGCCACACGGGCTGGAGGGCGGGGAGACCAATGCCGACTCCGAGGTCCTCGAGGAATCCGTCCGCAACACCGGGGCCGTTCTCATGGGCCGGCGAATGTTCAGCGGCGGCGCAGGCTCATGGGAGGACGACCCGAATCCGGACGGCTGGTGGGGCGATGAACCTCCCTTCCACGTGCCGGTCTTCGTCCTCACGCATCACGCGCGAGAGACGGTGCCCAGGCAGGGAGGGACCTCCTTCACCTTCGTCACGGACGGCCTCGAGGCTGCGCTTCAGCAAGCTCGGGCTGCCGCCGGTGACAAGAACGTCGCGATCGCCGGCGGCGCGAGCGTCGTTCAGCAATGCCTCAACGCTGGGCTGCTCGACGAGTTTCAGGTCCACATCGCCCCGCTCTTCCTGGGCGACGGCGTGCGGCTGTTCGACCGGCTCGACGCCAAGCAGCTCGAAAGCATCAGGGTGATCGAGTCCCCGAGCGTCACGCATCTGAGCTACCGAGTCGTAAAGTGACGCCTGTCCCGCCGGCGCACTTCAGCCGCGAGTTCCGCCGGGCCTTCGGCGAGACGCCTCATCAGTACTTGCTGACCCGCCGGCTGGAGCGGGCCGCGGCGCTCCTCCGCAACACCGACTGGTCGGTGGCGGAGATCTGCTTCACCGTCGGGCTGCGCAGTGTCGGGTCGTTCACGACGAGCTTCGGCCGGGCCTTCGGCCGTACCCCGACGGCCTACCGCGCCGCCCATCCGGCGGCCGCCACACGCGTCCGGATTCCCACGTGCGTGCTGCTCGCGTGGGCCCGTCCGCAGTCGAGCAGGTTTGGAGAAGACAGCCGCGTTCGGCACGACTAGCTTGGCCCTCAACTGAACGACACAGGAGGTAGGACATGCTCAGCAGCCTCACCAACGTCACTGTGTGGGTCCACGATCAGGACGAGGCCCTCGCCTTCTACACCGAGAAGCTCGGGCTGGAGCTCCGCCAGGACGTGACCGTGCCGGAGATGGGGAACTTCCGCTGGCTCACGGTCGGCGTGCCCGGCCAGGACGTGGCGCTGACCCTGATGACCATTCCCGGCCCGCCGGTCTTCGACGCCGACACGCGGGACAAGCTGACAGAGCTGGTGGCCAAGGGCGCCGCCGGCGGCCTCTTCTTCTCCACCGACGACGTCCAGGCGAGCTACGAGGAGCTCAAGAGCCGCGGCGTCGAGTTCCAGGAAGAGCCGACGCAGCAGCCCTACGGCATCGACGCCGGCTTCCGCGACCCGTCGGGCAACCAGATGCGGATGGCGCAGCTCGCGCCGGAGTCGACCTAGGTCGGCTTCGCGGTCATCGCCCAGACGGCGATGAGGTATGCGACGAGGAGGAGGATGCTGATCACCCCGACCGCGCGCGCGAAGCCGACGCCGGAGCCGCGCTGCAACTTCCGCAGGCCGATCCCCGAAAGGGTGCCGGAGATGATGATCAGCAAGGCGCCCGCATCGGCCGTGATCTGGCCGATGCCGAGCCAGGCGGGATCGAAGCCGTCCGGGAAGTTTTCCTTGGCCTCCGTCCACTGGGCGCCCACGCGCATCAGGATGTACGCCGGCACAACTCCGATCAGGAGCGTGCGCAGGGCGAAGCGGCCCAGCCCGACGGCGTCGTCGGGTCGGCGCCAGCCGATCGCGGTTGCCAGGGCGACGGCGAGCAGAGTTCCGACGAGGAGCATCGCGCCAAGCACGTGCAGGAAGAGAGGGAAGTTGACCTTGTCCCCTCCGATCGACGCCAGCACGCTCATGCGCCCGGCTTCCAGATCATCAGCACGAGGATGACGAACAGGCCGACGCTGTTCAGCGCCTGAAAGCGAATGCCCGCGCGGCGGCCGCCGATCGGATCCTTTGCGAACGCCCGTCCGGCCTGTCCTCCCGCCCAACCGGAGAGGGCCCAGATCACGATCGACGCCAGGATCCACGGGTCCCAGAGCTCGTAACCGTCGATGCGGATCGCGAGCCAGATGCCGAAGACGACCACGCCGACCATCCCCACTCCGACGAGGATGCCCCCGGCGCGTCCGAACCGCATCGCCGAGTCAGGGGAAAGGCTCGGGGTGGCGCCTCTCGTGCTCAGGACGAGCGCCCAGAGCGCGGTCAGCGCACCGACGGCGAGAAAGGCGCTCAGCACGTGCAGGAAGAGGAGCCAGTCGTAGAGATCCACGCACGGTCGATCCTAACGCGCAGGCCGGGCGGCGCGACCTGGTTCAGGCGAACGCGCTGGCGTGCACTGTCGCGACCAGCTCGGGCGCGACGAGCTCGAGCGCGGCGACGTCCCCGATCACGAGCAGGGCGGGACCGGCGAGATCGGCGGTCGCCGATGCGAGGCGCGCCAGCGTCGTCCTTGCCACTTCCTGATCCGGGAGCGTCCCACGTGAGATCGCGGCGGCAGGCGTCTCGGGCGGGAGGCCCGCAGCGAGGAGGCCCTCGACGACGCGCTCGACGCGCCCGAGTCCCATGAAGAGGATGAGGGTGCCACCGATTGCCGCCAGCCGGGCGTAGTCGGCGTCGCTGCCGTCGGCTCCCTGGCAGCTTGCGATCGTGACGCGGTCCGAGATTCCGCGATGCGTGATCGGAATCCCTGCGGCCGCGGGCACGGCCGCGAGCGAGGAGACTCCAGGCACGATCTCCGTCGCGATGCCGGCCTCTCTCAGGGCGAGTGCCTCTTCGCCGCCGCGTCCGAAGACCAGCGGGTCGCCGCCCTTGAGGCGGACGACATCGAGTCCCGTTCGGCCGTAGTCGACGAGCAGCTCGTTCAGCGCCGGCTGGCCGAGCCCGTCACGGGAGATGACACGGGCGTGGTGCGGTGCTTCCTCGACGAGCTCAGGTGCAACGAGGCGGTCATGGACGAGCACGTCGCACGACCTGATCAGATCGAGCCCGCGCGCGGTGATCAGGCCCGGGTCGCCCGGTCCCGCTCCGACGAGGTACACGGTCATCCGAGCTCGTCCCGCACGATGCCCGCGAAGTAGTCGCGGCGTGCCTCGTAGGTCGGTAGGTGAGCCTTCGCCCACGGGCGCATGTCGCGCAGCCGCACAGCCAGCGCAGCGTGCTCGGGCCGGACGACCTGGGCGATCTCGTCACGCAGCCTCTGCGCGAGCACCGGCGACGCGCCTCCGGTCGAGACCGCCACCGTGATCGGATCCTCGCGGTGCAGAGCGGGGAGGATGAAGGAGCAGAGCTCGGGAACGTCGACGACGTTGCAGAGCAATGCGCGTGCCTCCGCGTCGGCGAAGACGCGGCGGTTGAGGGCCGTGTCCGCTGTCGCGGCGACGACGAGGAAGCGATCGTCGAGATCGGAGCTCCGGTATCGACGACGCAGCAGCTCGACGTCGAGCGCCTCGACCTCGGGCGCGACCTCGGGTGCGACGACCGTCACCACGGCGCCGCAGTCCAGCAGCCCGCTCGCCTTCTCGTGCGCAATGCGTCCCGCTCCGACGACGAGGACGCTCCGGCCTTCGAGGTCGATGCAGGCCATGTAGTGATGCTTCTCGGCCATGGTCAGACGCCGATCGACGCGAGCTGGACACCGCTCCGGTCGAGCCGGACCGCCACCTCGGCGCCGCCGGCGACGAGCGCTATCCGGTACATCCCCGGGCCGATGACCTCGATCTTGAACGAGTCGATCGAGCGCCCGTTCAGCGACGTGAGGGCAGCCGAGACGGAGCGCGCAGTTTCGGTGAGCCCGGCCCCGGCGGGAAGCCGGCGGAAGAGACGGAGGGCCGCTTGCTCGCCCGCGGGTCCGTACACCGCGCGGATCCGGCCGGCCTGGAGGCCGAGCTCGAGCACGCGCTCGAGCTCCGAGGCCTCCTCGGGGGCGAGCTCGCCTTCCTCGACGGAGGTGACGAGTGCGGCAAGACGCTCCCGGTAGCCCTCGTCGCGGGCGGCCACGAGCACGGCCTGCACCTCGCCGAGAGCGACTTCGCGCTCCTCCGCCTTCACCGCCACGTTAGTGCTCCTGGGCATCCGCCTCCTTGCCGAGGATCGCGTGCAGCTCGTGCTCGAAGCCACCCGTCTCGATCGCGCAGTGCATGCCGCATTCCTTGGGCGCGCCCGATTCCCACCACCAGCGGCCGGCGCGCTTCTCCTCGCCTGCGGCGACAGGGCGCGTGCAGGGCGCGCAGCCGATCGAGGTGTAGCCCTGCGCATAGAGCGGATGCACGGGCACGTCCTCCGACCGCACGTAATCCCACACCTCCTCCTCGGTCCACTCGGCGAGCGGGTTCAGCTTCACGATCGCGCCGTGGTCGTGGTCGATCTCTACCTTGCGGATGTCGGTGCGGCCCGCCCACTGATCGCGGCGCAGGCCGGTGACCCAGGCGTCCACACCGCCGAGGTATCGCGTCAGCGGTTGCACCTTGCGTACGTTGCAGCAGAGCAGCCGCTGCTCGATCGAGTTGTAGAAGAGGTTCGGCCCGTGCCGGTCGACGAGCCTCTGCAGCTGTGTCGCATCGGGCGAGAGGAGCGTGAGAGCCAGACCGGGGTAGCGCTCGCGCAGGGTCTCGATCAGCTCGAACGTCTCAGTTGGCAGCCTGCCCGTGTCGATCGAGAAGATCTTGACCTTCGGGTCGATCCGGTAGGCCATGTCGATCAGCGCGACGTCGCCCTCCTGGAAGGCGGTCGAGATCGCCAGCCTGCCGCCGAATCGCTCGATCGACCATTCCAGTACGACCTCGGGCTCCTCGCCCTCGAACTCGACCGATAGCTCACCGGCTTCGAGATCGTCCAGCAGCTCCGTGGCGCTCACGCAGCGACCTCCTCTCTCCGGCTCTTCGCCGGCTCGCGCCCGGCCAGCAGGCCGAGCTCCTCGTCGCTCCTGCGGTCGCAGAACGCACGAAAACTCTCCTCGCCGTCGCGCTGCTGCAGCCATCCGTCCAGCAGGCCGGTGACCGTGTCGGCGAGCTCCTCGGCCGGGACACGGCGGAAGACCGGACGGGCGATCGCGGCGTCGGGGCCGAGGCCGCCGCGCAGCAGCAGGTCGTAGGCCTGGCGGCGCACGCCTTCCTCGTTGCGCACGGTCGAGCCCTGGAAGCCGAGGTCGCCGACCCAGTGGTGCCCGCAGGCATGGGGACACCCGTCGAGGTTCAGCTTCAGACCGGCGAGCGCCTCGCCGAAGCGGGCCTCGAGGTGCTCGACGAGAACGTCGAGCCTCGACTTCGTCTCGGTCACGGCGAAGTTGCAGTACGGCTCGCCGGTGCAGGCGATCGCCTCGGCGCGCAGTGGATGGCCCGTGAGCGGCAGATCGAGCTCCGCGAGCCGCTCGCCGACGCGCTCGACGTCGTCGGCCGGGATGGAGGTGAGGACGAAATTCTGCTGCCTCGTCACGCGCACGTCCTCGCCGAGCTCCGACGCGAGCTCCGCGACCGCGACCATCTGCTCGCCCGAGACCAGGCCGACCTTCACCGGGACGCCGATCGAGACGAGGCCGTCCTGCTTCTGCGGCTCGACGCCGATGTGATCGGTGATGGGCGGCGGCGCAGTGAGCTCGAAGTCGGGCAGCGAGTAGCCGAGGCGCCGCTCGACCTCGGCGCGCATGCCCTCGGGCCCGAGATCGTCGACCATGAACTTGAGCCTGGCCTTCACGCGCGAGACGCGGTACTTCAGATCCTCTTTCCAGGCGTCGAGCAGCGCGCACAGCACCGGCAGTGCCTCGTCGACGCGGATGAAGACGCCGAGGTCGCGGGCAAGCCGGGGCACCGACGAGAGGCCACCACCGACGAGGACAGCGAAGCCGGGCTCCCCGTCACGGATTGCGCCCACGAGCGCGATGCAGTTGATCTCCGGCGCGTTGCAGCGGTGCGCGCAGGCCGAGACCGTGATCTTGTGCTTGCGCGGCAGGTCGGAGTAGTCGGGGTTGCCGTAGAAGAACGTCGTCACCGCGTCGGTGACCGGGGTGACGTCGAACAACTCGTCGTGCGCGAGCCCTGCCACGGGGCAGCCGGTGACATTCCGGACGGCGTCGCCGCACGCGCCGACGGTCGTCAGGCCGACCTCGTCCAGGCGGCGAAACACCTCCGGCAGCGACTCGAGCTGCAGATAGTGGAGCTGAATCGTCTGCCGCGTCGAGAGCTCGCCAGAGCCCTTCCCGTAGAGCAGCGAGAGCTCGCCCACGGCCTGCAGCTGCGCGGGCGTTACCCGGCCCGCGGGCAGCTTGATCCGGAGCATGAACGTTCCGATCTTCGGCTTGTCGTGGTAGAGCCCCCACCACTTGAGCCGGACGAGGTCTTCTTCGGGCACCTGCTCGTAGCCGGCCGCGATCAGCGCGGGCAGCTCCGCGAGCATGCCGAGCGGGCTCTTCTCGCGCTTGATCCGCTCGACCGAATTCCGCTTCAGGACCAGCTCGAGCGTGGGTGGCTCCTTCTCGGCCGATCGGCGTGCGGCGCTCGCCTCGCTCATGCTCGATCCTTCCTTCCTCTTGCCTCTGTGCCCCCGGAAACGGCGAAGGCCCCCGATTCATTCCGGAGGCCTCACTCCTCGCCGGTGGGGCGAGGGCTACGTGTTCCCATCTTCCGCTCGCCGGTCCGGAGGTCCGGCTCACGCTGGATGGAGCACCTGACAGGCATTCGCCCCGGTTGCTGCGGCTTCGACGGGCCAGTTCCCTCTGCCGCTCGTGATGGTTGACGCCCAAGCTGTATAGCAACAGCGCTTTACTTTCGCAAGTAATGAACTGCCAAGTCGTGAACTGCTTGCGCCGACCGGCCAATGCTTTACACTGGAAAGTGATGGAGCGACCGTCCGTAGCCGCCGACCCGATTCTGGCGTTCAAGGCCGCCCTCTTCTCGCGCCCGAGACCGCGCTAGCCGGCAACTCGCTCCTCTCGCCCCGCCGGTCAAGCGCTCAACATTCAGGCGAGAGGGACCGCGAGAGGAACAGGCTGTGAAGGCGGTCGGCCTCTACGACCCGGCGTACGAGCACGATGCCTGTGGCGTCGCCGTTGTCGCACGGCTGGACGGTGTCGCAAGTCACGAGACACTCGTGCGTGCCGCGACCGCGCTCGCCAACCTCGAACACCGGGGCGCCGAGGGCGCCGACTCCCTGACCGGTGACGGCGCGGGTATGACGCTGCAGCTGCCGGACGCCTTGTTCCGCGCCGAGATCGGCGCTGTGCTTCCACCGCTCGGCGGCTACGGCGTCGCGGTGTGCTTTCTCCCGCGCGACGCCGCCCGCTCCGAGTCGCTCGAGCGGCTCCTGGCCGAGACGGTCGAGGTGGAGGGCCAAACGGTCGTCGCCTGGCGCGACGTCCCGGTCGACGAGCGTCACGCGGGCGCGTCCGCCGCCGAGACTGCTCCGCGCATCCGGCAGCTCTTCGTCGCCGCCGCGCCAGGGCTCGAGGGCGATGCCTTCGAGCGCAAGCTGTACGTGATCCGGCGCGTGGCCGAGCTCGCCGCCGGGCCGGATCTCGTGATCCCGAGCTTCTCGGCCCGCACCGTGGTCTACAAGGGCATGCTGACGGCCCCGCAGCTGACCGCCTACTACCCGGACCTGCGGGACGAGCGGACCGCCTCGGCTCTCGCCCTCGTCCACTCCCGCTACTCGACGAACACCTTCCCGAGCTGGGAGCTCTCGCACCCATACCGGATGATCGCCCACAACGGCGAGATCAACACGCTGCGCGGGAACGTCAACTGGATGCGCGCGCGCGAGTCGCAGCTTGCGTCCGAGCTCTTCGGCGACGACCTCGGCAAGATCCTGCCGGTCGTCCGCCCGGGCGGCTCCGACTCGGCGACGTTCGACAACGTGCTCGAGCTGCTCGTGCTCGCGGGGCGGTCGCTCCCGCACGCGATCATGATGATGATCCCCGAGGCCTACCAGGGTCGAGACGACATCTCCCCGGAGCTCGCCGGGTTCTACGCCTACCACCAGTGCCTGATGGAGGCCTGGGACGGCCCCGCAGCGATCGCGTTCACGGACGGGCGCGTGATCGGCGCGACGCTCGACCGCAACGGCCTGCGCCCGGGGCGGTGGCTGGAGACCGCCGACGGCTGGGTGATCCTCGCGTCGGAGACGGGTGTCCTCGAGGAGGCGCCGGAGAACATCGTCCGGAAGGGGCGGCTGCAGCCCGGAAAGCTGTTCCTCGTCGACGTCGAGCAGGGCCGGATCGTTCCGGACGAGGAGGTGAAGCGAACTGTTGCGTCGCGGCGGCCGTACGCCGAGTGGTACCGAAGCGAGGTCGTGAGGCTCGAGGATCTGCCGGAGCGGCCGAACCTGGCCTGTCCCGCACAGCCCCTCCGCACGCGTCAGCTCGCGTTCGGTTACACGCAGGACGACATGAAGGTGATCCTCGCCCCGCTCGCGCGGAATGCCGAGGAGGCGATCGGGTCGATGGGCAACGACCTGCCGCTGGCTATCCTCTCCGACCGCCGGCCGGTGCTCTATTCGTACTTCAAGCAGCTGTTCGCCCAGGTCACGAACCCGCCGATCGACTCGATCCGCGAGGCCGTCGTGATGAGCGTCGAGGCCAGCGTCGGCTCGGAGCGAAACCTGCTCGACGAGACGCCGGAGCACGCGCGCCAGCTCGTGATTGCGAACCCGATCCTGCGCGACGAGGAGCTCGAGCGACTCCGCCAGATCGATTCGGACGTGTTCCGTGCGCACACGATCGACACGACGTGGCCGGTGGTGGACGGCGCCGCAGGGCTCGAGGTCGCCGTCGATCGCATCTGCGCGGAAGCGGACGAGGCCCTGGCCGGCGGCGCGAACATCATCATCCTCTCCGATCGCGGGGTCGGGCCGGAGAGCGCGCCGATCCCCTCGCTGCTCGCGGTCTCGGCGCTGCACCACCATCTGGTGCGCGCCGGCACGCGGCTGCAAGCGGGTCTCGTCGTCGAGTCGGGCGAGCCGCGCAGCGTGCAGAGCGTGGCCGTGCTCGTGGGCTACGGGGCGGCCGCCGTGAACCCCTACCTGATGCTCGAAACGATCGCGGAGCTCGTCGAGCTCGATCTGCTTCCGCCCGGCATGACGAAGGACGACGCGCAGCGCCGCGCCACGAAGGGGATCGCCAAGGGCCTGCTGAAGACGATCTCGAAGATGGGCATCTCGACCATCCCGTCCTACTGCGGTGCCCAGGTCTTCGAGGCGATCGGGCTCTCGCGAGAGTTCGTCGACCGCCACTTCACCGGCACGGCCTCGCGCATCGGCGGCATCGGGATCGAGGCGCTCGCCGAGGACACGCTCGCCCGCCACGCGCGCGCCTATCCGGGCACGCAGGACGGACTGCTGCCGGTGACGGGCCTCTACTCCTGGCGGCGCGAGGGCGAGCACCATCAATGGAATCCGGAGACGATCGCGCTGCTCCAGCACGCGGTCCGGCACGGGGGCTACGAGACCTACGAGGAGTACGCGCAACTCGTCAACGACGACTCGACGCGACGCTCGACGCTCCGGGGTCTGATGCGCTTCCGCGAGGTGGCGGACGGCGGCGTGCCGATCGAGGAAGTCGAGTCCGCGCAGGAGATCGTGAAGCGCTTCTCCACCGGTGCGATGTCGCTCGGCTCGCTCTCGCGGGAGGCGCACGAGACGCTCGCGGTCGCGATGAACCGCATCGGCGGCCGTTCGAATACGGGCGAGGGCGGCGAAGACCCGGTGCGCTACGTCGCGGACGCGAACGGCGATTCGCGGCGCTCGGCGATCAAGCAGGTGGCGTCCGGCCGCTTCGGGGTCAATGCTCACTACCTCGCCAACGCGGACGAGCTGCAGATCAAGATGGCGCAGGGCGCGAAGCCGGGCGAGGGCGGGCAGTTGCCCGGACACAAGGTCGACCGCTACATCGCCAGCGTGCGGTTCACGACTCCCGGCGTCGGTCTCATCTCGCCGCCGCCCCACCACGACATCTACTCGATCGAGGATCTGAAGCAGCTGATCTACGATCTGCGCTGCGCAAACCCGGCCGCTCGCATCTCCGTGAAGCTCGTCTCGGAGGTGGGGGTGGGGACGGTGGCCGCGGGCGTCGCCAAGGCCAACGCGGACCACGTGCTGATCTCGGGGCACGACGGCGGCACCGGCGCCTCGCCGCTGTCGTCGATCCTGTTCGCCGGCGCGCCGTGGGAGATCGGGCTCGCGGAGACGCAGCAGACGCTCGTGCTGAACGACCTGCGGTCACGCATCTGGGTGCAGACCGACGGCCAGCTGAAGACCGGCCGAGACGTCGTCGTCGCGGCACTCCTGGGCGCGGACGAGATGGGCTTCGCGACGGCCCCGCTGATCGCGACGGGCTGCGTGATGATGCGCGCCTGCCATCTCAATACGTGCCCGGTCGGGATCGCGACCCAGGATCCCGAGCTGCGTAAGCGCTTCGCGGGCGAGCCCGAGCACGTCGTCAACTTCATGTTCTTCGTCGCCGAGGAGGCGCGCCGGATCATGGCGAAGCTCGGCATCCGGCGGTTCGAGGATCTCGTCGGCCGCGTCGACCTGCTGGAGGCCGACGACGCGATCGAGCGCTGGCGGGAGCGGGGCCTCGACTTCTCGGCGCTGTTGCAAGCGCCCGACGTCCCGCCCGGAGTGGCGGTGCGACGCGTGCAGGCACAGGTCTCGCCGCTCGACGACGCGCTCGACTGGCAGCTGATCGAACGGGCACGGCCGGCGATCGAGCACGGGACGCCCGTCGAGGCGACGCTGGATATTCGCAATGTCAACCGCACGGTGGGCGGCCTGCTCTCGCACGCCGTGACGAAGCAGCGCGGAGCGGCCGGGCTTTCCTCCGGCTCGGTCCGGTTCACGCTGCACGGATCCGCCGGGCAGTCCTTCGGCGCCTGGCTCGCGCCGGGGATCGAGCTCACGCTGGTCGGCGACGCGAACGACTACGCCGGCAAGGGCCTTTCCGGCGGCGTCCTGGCGGTACGACCGCCCGACGGCTCCGCGTTCGTCGCCGAGGAGAACGTGATCGTCGGGAACACCGTGCTCTACGGAGCCACGGCTGGAAAGGCGTTCTTCCGTGGACTCGCCGGCGAGCGGTTCGCCGTCCGTAACTCCGGCGTCAGCGCGGTCATCGAGGGAGTCGGCGACCACGGCTGCGAATACATGACGGGAGGCCGGGTCGTCGTGCTCGGCCGGACCGGCCGGAACTTCGCGGCCGGCATGAGCGGCGGCATCGCCTACGTGCTCGACGAGGACGGCGGCTTCCGTGGCCGCTGCAACGCGGAGCTCGTCGGCCTCGAGGAGGTTGGCGCGGCGGACTCCGACGAGCTGCGTGCGCTCGTGGAGGAGCACGCCACACGCACCGGCTCCGACGTCGCCGTGCGCCTGCTTGCCGACTGGGCGACCGCTCTGCCGCGGTTCGTCAAGGTGCTGCCGCACGACTACAAGCGCGCGCTCGCCGACGAGGTCGTCGAGCCGAAGGGCGACCACCCGACCTCGACAGGCAGCGGCTTCCTCACCACCGAGTCGGAGGAGGCAGCCTGATGGGCAAGCTCGGCGGGTTCCTCAAGTACGGGCGGGTCGAGCAGCCGGAGCGTGACCCGCTCGAGCGGGTCGGCGACTTCCGCGAGTTCATGGGCACGGTCGAGCTGCCGGTGCTCCAGGAGCAGGGCGCGCGCTGCATGGAGTGCGGCGTCCCGTTCTGCCACAACGGCTGCCCGCTCGGCAACCTGATCCCCGAGTGGAACGACCTCGTCTACCGCGACCGCTGGGGCGAGGCGATCGAACAGCTCCACCGGACGAACAACTTCCCCGAGTTCACCGGCCGCCTGTGCCCGGCGCCGTGTGAGGCCGCGTGCGTCCTCGAGATCAACGAGGGCAACGCGGTGACGATCAAGCAGATCGAGGTTGCGATCGTGAACCGTGCGTGGGACGAGGGCTGGGTCGTCCCGCAGCCGGCCCGCTCGAGCAGCGGCCGGAGCGTGGCGGTGATCGGTGCCGGCCCGGCAGGGCTCGCCTGCTCGCAGCAGCTGGCGCGTGCCGGCCACGCGGTCACGGTCTACGAGCGAGACGAGGCGGGCGGGGGGCTCGTGCGCTTCGGTGTGCCCGACTTCAAGATCGAGAAGTGGCTCGTCGAGCGGCGCGTGCGGCAGCTCGAGGCGGAGGGCGTCGTGTTCCACTACGGCGTCGACGTCGGCATCGACGTCGACGCGGAGGAGTTGCGCGAGCAACATGACGCGGTCGTCCTCGCCGTCGGCTCGCGCGTGCCGCGCGACCTGCCCGTGCCCGGCCGCGAGCTCGACGGCGTGCACTTCGCGATGGAGTACCTCTACCAGCGCAACCGGTGGGTGGCGCGCGAGCTTGGGCCCCAGGTAGCCGGCGCGCCGCCGGCGCCGGTGAACGTGATCAGCGCCGTCGGGAAGCACGTGATCGTGATCGGGGGCGGCGACACGGGCGCCGACTGCGTCGCGAACGCGCACCGCGAGAACGCTGCGTCGGTGACGCAGATCGAGCTGGTCGGAGAGCCGCCCGCACGGCGGCCGGACGACCTGACCCCCTGGCCGACCTGGCCGATGAAGCTCCGGACGTCGTACGCGCTGAAAGAGGGCGGCGAGCGCGACTTCGCCGTCTCGACGACCGTCCTCTCCGGCAGCCATGGACGCGTCGAGCGGATCCACTGGACCGAGAACAGCGGCGCGCCGCCCTTCGACCTCGTCCCGGGCACCGAAGAGGAGCGGCCGGCCGACCTCGTCCTGCTCGCGATGGGCTTCGTCGGCCCGGAGCCGCGGGTGCTCGAGGCGTTCGGGGTCGAGCCCGACGCGCGCGGGAACGCGCAAGCCCCCGTGTACGCGACGAGCGCCGAGGGGGTCTTCGCCGCCGGAGACGCACGGCGCGGGCAATCGCTGATCGTCTGGGCGATCGCCGAGGGCCGCCGCTGCGCGACCGCCGTCGATCGCTGGCTCGACCCGAGCGGAGTGGCGATTCAGAAGAAGGAGGCGGCCGCGTGAGTCATCTCTCGGCGTCTTTCAGCGCCACGTTGCGAGTGCGTCTCGATGACCGGCCCGGCGCGTTCGCGGAGCTGGCGCGGGTGATCGCCGACACGGGAGCCTCGCTCGGGGCGATCGACCTCGTTCGGGCTGAGCCCGGCGTGACGGTCCGCGACGTGACCGTGCTTGCGCGCGACGCCGACCACATCCGTGCCGTCGCCGCCGCGGCCGAGGAGTTGGAGAGCATCGAGGTGGAGCACGTCTCCGATCGCACGTTCCTGCTCCACCTCGGGGGCAAGATCGAGGTGGCGCTGAAGTCGCCGCTCGTGACCCGCGACGACCTCTCGATGGCCTACACGCCAGGCGTCGCACGTGTCTCCGAGGCGATCGCCGAGGACCCAGAGAAGGCGTGGAGCTTGACGATCAAGCGCAACACCGTGGCCATCGTCTCGGACGGGACGGCGGTGCTCGGGCTCGGCGACATCGGGCCGGAGGCCGCGCTGCCCGTGATGGAGGGCAAGGCCATGCTGCTGAAGGAGTTCGCGGGCGTCGACGGCTGGCCGGTCTGCCTCGCAACGACGGACACGGACGAGATCGTGGCGGCTGTGACGGCGATCGCACCGGTCTACGGTGCGATCAATCTCGAGGACATCTCCGCGCCGCGCTGCTTCGAGATCGAGGAGCGGCTGCGGGCGACTCTCGACATCCCGGTCTTTCACGACGACCAGCACGGCACGGCGATCGTCGTCTATGCCGCCCTTGTGAACGCCCTGCGCGTCGTCGGGAAGCGGCCCCAGGACGTCAAGGTCGTGGTCACCGGGGTCGGCGCCGCCGGCGTCGCGGTGACGCGGATCCTCCGGCACGCGGGAGTGGGGACGATCGTCGGCTGCGATCGGCAAGGCGCCGTCTATGCCGGTCGGCCCGGCCTGGAGGGCGTCAAGGCCGAGTACGCAGAGGCGACCAACCCGGACGGGGAGCGCGGGTCCGCGGACGACGTGCTCCGGAACGCCGACGTCTACATCGGGCTGTCGCAGCCGGGGGCGGTGTCCGTCGACGGCATCCGCACGATGGCAAAGGACGCGATCGTCTTCGCGATGGCCAATCCGACTCCCGAGGTCCCGCCGGAGGCGCTCCACGGGCTCGCAGCAGTCATCGCGACCGGCCGGTCGGACTACCCGAACCAGATCAACAACGTGCTCGCGTTCCCGGGCGTCTTCCGCGGGGCGCTGGACGTGCGGGCACGCGACATCACCGAAGGGATGAAGCTGGCGGCAGGCGATGCGATCGCCGCGGTGATCGGCGCGGACGAGCTCGGGCCGGAGTACATCGTCCCGAGCGTCTTCAACCGCGAGGTCGTTCGCGTGGTCGCCGCTGCAGTCGCCGAAGCTGCAGAGCGCGACGGCGTCGCGCGCCGCCACCGTGAGCTGACCGCAAGCGTCTAGACCGCAGCCCGCGTTGCCAGCTCAGGCAGCGCCCGGCGGATCCCGCGCACGGCCTGGGCGATCCGCTGCTCGTTCTCGACCAGCGCGAAGCGGACGAATCCCTCGCCGCCGGGCCCGAAGCCGAGACCGGGGCTGACGGAGACGTGCGCCTCCCGCGTCAGCTTGACGGCGAACTCCAGCGAGCCGAGCTCACGGTAGGGCTCCGGGATCGGCGCCCAGACGAACATCGTCCCGAGCGGGCGCTCGACGTGCCAGCCGATGCGCGCGAGCCCGTCGCAGAGGACGTTGCGGCGCCTGCGGTAGATCTCGCACGCCTCGGCGGGATAGTCGCGTGCCTCGTTCAGCGCGACGATCGAGGCGATCTGGATCGGCTGGAAGGTCCCGTAGTCGAGATAGGACTTGAGCCGCGCCAGGGCCGCGAGCGCCGGTGCGTTGCCGAGCGCGAAGCCGACGCGCCAGCCGGCCATCGAGAAGGACTTCGTCAGCGAATAGGTCTCGACCGCGACGTCGGCGGCACCGGGCACCTGGAGGATCGAGGGCGGCTGGTAGCCGTCGAACGAGACGTCGGCGTAGGCGAAGTCGTGCACGACGAGCGCCTCGTTCTCGCGAGCCAGCCCCACGAGCCGCTCCATGAAGCCGAGGTCGACCACGCGCGTCGTCGGGTTGTGCGGGAACGACACGATCAGTGCACGCGGGCGGGGACGGGCACGGGCGAAGGCATCGGCGAGCTGGTCGTAGAGCTCGTCGTTGCTGCCACCCAGCTCGACCTGGATCACGCTCGCGCCCGCCAGGATCGGCGCGAAGAGGTGGATCGGATAGGCCGGCGCGGGCACGACCGCGGTGTCGCCCGGTTCGACGAGGACCCACATCAGGTGCGCGAGCCCTTCCTTCGCGCCGATCGTCGCGACGGCCTGTGTCTCAGGATCGAGCTCGACGCCGAAGCGCTCCCGGTACAGGTCGCAGATCGCGCTTCGCAGCTTCGGAATGCCGCGACTCGTCGAGTAGCGGTGGTTGTGCGGCTTGGCGGCCGCCTCGGCCAGCTTCTCGACCGCGACGGCGGGCGACGGGAGGTCAGGATTGCCGAAGCCGAGGTCGATCACGTCGTGTCCAGCGCGACGCAGCTCCAGCTTCAACTGCTCGGTCACCGCGAAGACGTACGGCGGGAGCGACGGAACACGGCGAAAGTCCATCGGTCGTCACTGTATTTGGTACACCGGCTTGGCTAGCATGAGTCGAATGGCGCAGACGCTGTTCGAGCGGGTGTGGGACAGGCATCTCGTGGCCGAGCCCGAGGGGGAGCCGGCCATCCTCTTCGTCGACCTGCACCTGATACACGAGGTCACCTCACCCCAGGCGTTCGATGGCCTGCGGCTGGCCGGCAGGTCTGTCCGGCGACCGGATCTGTCGGTCGCGACGATGGATCACAACGTCCCGACCGAGGAAGGCCCGGTTACCGATCCGCTCGCCAAGGCGCAGCTGGATGCGCTGCGTCGCAACTGCGAGGAGTTCGGCGTCCCGCTCTTCGCGACCGGAAGCGGCCGCGAGGGGATCGTCCACGTGATCGGCCCGGAGCTCGGGTTGACGCAGCCGGGGATGACGATCGTCTGCGGGGACAGCCACACCTCCACGCACGGCGCGTTCGGCGCGCTCGCCTTCGGCGTCGGCACGTCTGAGGTCGAGCACGTGCTCGCGACGCAGTGCCTGCCCCAGAGACGGCCGCGTTCGATGCGCGTCCGTTTCGACGGCGAGCTACCCGCGAGCGTGACGGCGAAGGACATGATCCTCGGCGCGATCGGCAGGCTCGGCGTCGCCGGCGGCGTCGGGTACGTGCTCGAGTACACGGGCGAGGCGATCCGCGGCCTGTCGATGGAGAACCGGATGACGATCTGCAACATGTCGATCGAGGCCGGGGCACGGGCGGGGATGATCGCGCCCGACGACACGACGTTCGCCTATCTCGAAGGCCGGCCCGCAGCGCCGACCGGCGCCGCCTGGGAGCAGGCGCTGGACAGCTGGCGCACCCTTGCGTCCGATCCTGATGCCACCTACGACAGCGAGTTCGCGATCGACCTCGCCGAGCTCGCTCCGCAGGTCACGTGGGGCACGAATCCGGAAATGGTGGTCTCCGTCACGGACCGCGTGCCGGATCCCACCGCCTACGCCGATCCCGACAAGCGGCTGGCGGCCGAGCGGGCGCTGACCTACATGGGTCTCGAGCCCGGCACGGCAATGCAGGACATCGCGGTCGACCGAGTCTTCATCGGCTCCTGCACGAACGCGCGGATCGAAGACCTGCGTGCCGCGGCGTCCGTGGTCGCAGGAAAGCACGTCCATCCAAGCGTCCGGGCCCTCGTCGTGCCCGGCTCGGCGACGATCAAGAGGCTCGCCGAGGAGGAGGGGCTCGACCGGATCTTCGTCGACGCCGGCTTCGAGTGGCGCCGGGCGGGATGCTCGATGTGCCTCGGCATGAATCCCGACGTGCTCGCTGACGGCGAGCGCTGCGCGTCGACCTCGAACCGCAACTTCGAGGGCCGGCAGGGACGCGGCGGCCGCACCCACCTGGTCAGCCCGCAACTCGCGGCGGCGACGGCGATTGCCGGCCACTTCGTCGACCCGCGCGAGCTGGCGACCACGGCATGAAGCCCTTTCGCCGCGTGAGCGGTCCCGTCGCCGTGCTCGACCGCACCGACGTCGACACGGATCAGATCATCCCCAAGCAATTTTTGAAGCGGATCGAGCGCACCGGCTTCGGCCAGTTCCTCTTCTTCGACTGGCGCCTCGACGCGGCGGGCCGGCCCCGGCCGGATTTCGAGCTGAACGATCCTGACTGTGCCGGGGCGAAGATCCTGCTCGCCGGCGCGAACTTCGGCTGCGGCTCGTCCCGGGAGCACGCTGCCTGGGCACTCCAGGACTACGGGTTCGAGGTCGTGATCGCGCCCTCGTTCGGCGACATCTTCGCCACGAACTGCCTCAAGATCGGGCTCGTCACGATCGTCCTCTCGCAGGCCGAGCTCCGCCGGCTGATGGACTCGATCAGTGGCGGCACGTTCGCCGAGGTCGACCTCGAGCGGCAGCTGATCGTCGATCCCGACGGCCGCGAGATCCTGTTCGATTTCGACCCGTTCCAGCGTGAGTGCCTGCTGAACGGGCTCGACGACATCGCCCGCTCGCTCACCCACGAGGACGCGCTGCTCGAATATGAGGCGTCCCACCCGTCGCGCGTGGACACAACGGCGCTCGGGGTCAGCGCAGCTTGAGCGGAGCGAGACCGCCGCAGGTTGCGCACTCGCTGCTGATCGCCCACTTGCCGCGCGCCTGGGTGCGGAGCAGTGGCTTGTCGCAGCGGCAGAGACGGTCTGCGGCGGGCATCTCGGACGCCGGCCGCTGCTGGGTGTCCGCAGAAGCGGCCGGCGTCATTGCGCCGTCGAGAGGTCGGCGCGGACGGTCTCCAGCTGCTTGAGCACGTGCTCGGCGAACTCCGCCGTCGTCGCGGTCCCGCCTGCGTCGGGCGTCGGCGACTTGGCCAGTGCGTGATCGACGGCGCGCTCGAGTGACGCCGCCAGCTGCGGCTCCGAGGCAGCATGCCTGAGGAAGAGCGCGACCGAACGGAGCATGCCTGCCGGATTGGCGATTCCGCGGCCCGCGATATCGGGAGCGGAACCGTGCACCGGTTCGAAGATGCCGGGCCGGCCGTCGCCGAGGCTCGCGGATGGAGCGATTCCGAGGCCGCCACACACCCCGGCCGCGACGTCGGAGAGGATGTCGCCGAAGGTGTTCTCGGTCAGGATCACGTCGAACCGCTCGGGGTGCTGGACAAGCTGCAGCCCCGCGGTGTCGACGAGCATGTGCTCGAGCTCGATGTCCGGATAGTCCGCCGCGACGCGCGTCACCGTCTCGCGCCAGAGCCGGGACGTCTCGAGCACGTTCACCTTGTCCACGGAGGTGAGGTGCGACCGCCGCGCTCCGGCGATCTCGAACGCGCGCCGGGCAATTCGCTCGATCGCCTGCGGGGTGTAGGTGCAGGTGTCGTAGGCCGAGCCGTCGGGGAGCCGGCCGCTGGCGCCGTAGTAGAGGCCGCCGACGAGCTCGCGGACGATCAGCAGGTCGATGCCGGGACGCGTCGCGGGACGCAGGTTCGCGTAGACGTCGAGAGCGTGGCGGAGGGCGATCAAGCCCTGCTCCGGCCGCACCGGCGCACCCTCGAGCTCGCGGAGGCCGACCGCGCCGAGGATGACGGCGTCGGCGGCCTTACACGCCGCGAGCGTTCGCTCCGGCAGCGGTGTCCCCTCTTCGAGGATCGCATGCCCGCCGAAGCTGTGAGTCTCGAGCTCGAGCTCGAGCGGGAGGGCGCGAAGGACCTCGATCGCGACCGCAGTCACTTCCGGGCCGATTCCGTCCCCGGGCAAGCACGCAATCCGAAGCATCAGCGACCTTGAAGGGCGCTCGGGGCGACGGCAGGTGCGGCTGATGCCGCCGCCCCGAGCTGGGTGCGACTACTCGGGGGAGAGGGGATGTGCACCGTCCCGCGAGCGTACCGTTTGCAGTGTAGAAAGTAAAGTTATACGGCGACCCCGAGCTGCTGGAGCAACGCATCGGCGTCCGCCTCGATTTCGATCGAGGCAACCTGGTCGGCCACCGGGCCGGGCGTCTTCAGGCCGTCGCCGGTAACGCAGAGGACCACGCAGTCGTCGGCGGTAACGGTTCCCTGGCCGATTGCCTGGCGGAGCGCGCCCAGGCAGATTCCGGCGGCCGCCTCGCCGAAGACGCCGGAATTCTCGGCCAGCAGCACCATGTTCGGGCCGATCTCGTCCTCGGGCACCGAGTGAATCGAGCCACCGGACGCCCGTACGGCGGCGAGCGCGTGGTCGCCGTCGGCCGGGTTGCCGATCGCGAGTGAGCTGGCGGCGGTCTGTGGACGGATCGGCGTGACCGGCCGCTCCTCGCGGTAGGCGGCTGCGACCGGCTCGCATCCTTGCGCCTGCGCGCCGACGAGCCGGGGCTGCGCTCCCTCGACGAGACCGAGGTCGATGAACTCGCCGAAGCCGCGTCCGATCTTCGAGAGCAACGCGCCGGACGCAACCGGGCAGACGACCGCATCGGGCAACCGCCAGCCCAGCTGCTCGGCGATCTCGAAGGCAAGCGTCTTGGATCCCTCGGCGTAGTAGGAGCGCAGGTTCACGTTCACGAACGCCCAGGGCAGCTCGAACGAGAGCTCGACCGTCAACCGGCTGCAGTCGTCATACGTCCCGAGGACCTCGTAGATGGTCGCGCCGTACACCGCCGTGGGCAGGAGCTTCTCGCGCTCCAGGCCGGCCGGGCAGAACACCGCGGCGTCGAGCCCTTCGACCGCGGCCCGTGCCGCGACCGCGGCCGCGAGGTTCCCGGTCGAGGAGCACGCCAGTGTCCGGAGCCCGAGCTCCTGGGCCTTCGCGCACGCTACCGCCACGACGCGGTCCTTGAAGGAGTGCGTGGGGTTCGCCGTGTCCAGCTTGAGAAAGAGCTCGCGCAGGCCGAGCGCCTCGGCGAGCCGAGGCGCCTCGACGAGCGGAGTCAGGCCCGGCGGGAGCCGAGGCTCGGACGGGGTCTCCACCGGCAGGAGCGCTCCGTAGCGCCAGAGAGACGGGGGGCCGGACGCGATCGCCTCGCGAGTCAGGCGAGGGCGGAGCTCGTCGAGGTCGTAGACAGGCTCGAGCGGACCCCAGCACTTCTGGCAGGCGCCGACCCCGTCGAGGCCGACTTCGTGACCGCAGCTGCGGCAGCGGAGGCTGATGGCGGGCATTGATTCTCTCCTTCGTCTCGTCGCTCTACATCGATCCGAGCTGGCTGCTCGGCCGGTTGGCACCTTGCGCGGAGGCAGGTTGCCGAGGCGTCGTCGGGCCGGATCCCTCGACCTCTCTTGATGCGGAGCGGGACCCCTCCCGCCCTCTTTGTGCTGTTCGGAGTGTACAAAGTAAAGCACGATGCGGGAACTCGTCGAGCAGGAGGCGATCGCGGCCGCAGCAGCGATGCCGTCGCTCAACGACGCGGCAGTCGGGCCGGCTCTTCGCCGCGCGGCCCGGTTGCTCGAGGAGCGGGCTCCAGAGGTGCTTGCCGCGAACGCGCGAGATGTGGCAGCCGCGGCCGGGACGCTCGACGAGGGTGCGCTCGACAGGCTCCGCCTGGACGAGTCGCGCGTCGCGGCGCTCGCGCGCCAGCTCGAGGCGACTGCGGTGCTCGAGCCCCTGGAGCGGGAGATCTCGAGCCGGACGCTGGCGAACCGGCTGCAGGTGCGCGAGCTGCGCATTCCGGTCGGGACGATCGGGGCGAACTTCGAGGCGAGGCCCGGGGTGGCGCTCGACATTGCGGCGCAGGTTCTGAAGAGCCTGAACGCGATCGTCCTCCGCACGGGCGGCGCGGCGCTCGCGACGGTCGAGACGCTGGTCGACCAGGTGCTGCGACCGGCGCTCGAGGCAGAGGGCATCGGCGCCGGTGCGGTGGGGCTCGTGCGCTCGGCCGAGCGTGCCGGAGCCGAGGCGCTCGTCTCGGTCCCTCGCTGGATTCCGCTCGTGATCCTGCGTGGCAGCGGTGTCTCGACTGCGGCGCTCGCTCGCCTCGCGGCCGACAACGGCGTTCGCACGCTGGCGCACGCCGAGGGCGGCGGCGTCCTCTACGTCCACGGCTCCGCCCGAGCCGATCGCGTGACGGCGATCGTCGACACCAGCCTGGACCGGCTCGGCGTCTGCAACCGGCTCAACCTCGCGCTCGTCGATCGCGCAGCCGCCGGCCTGGCCGCCGAGCTCGTGGCGGCGTGCGAGGGACGCGGGGTGGAGGTGGTCGGGACACCCCGTGCAGCAGCAGTCGTGGCCGTCGGGCAACTGGAGGAGCCCATTGGCCACGAATGGGCGAGCGATCCGGAGCGGGTCGCGACCGTGACGCTCGACATCGTCGACGACCTGGGCGAGGCGGTGCGGATTGCGAACACCGAGACCTCGGCGCTCGCAGCCGGCATCGTCGCGGAGGACATCGGTGCGGTCGAGAGTTTCTTCTCGCTCTATCGCGGCACCTCTGCCTTCTGGCACGCGAGCACGCGGTACACCGACGGCTTCGAGCTGACCGGCTCTCCCGAGACGGGGATCAATGTGGACTGGGCTCCTGGCCCGCGGGGGCCCGTGACCTACCGCGACCTCTGGCTGCGTCAGTACCGCGTCGTCGGCGACGCGACCCAGCATCGATGAGGATCGTGGTCAAATTCGGCTCGAGCCTCGTCGCGACGCCGCGCGGAGCCGTACGGCGCTCACTGCTCGCCGCCAGAGCGAAGGAGGTGGCGGAGCTGCTCGCGGCGGGCCACTCCGTCTGCATCGTGTCCTCCGGCGCGATCGCGCTCGGCCTGCCCCGGCTCGGCTTCGCGCGGAGGCCGTCGGCGATGCGTCAGCTCCAGGCCGCGTCGGCCGTCGGCCAGGCACAGCTCCAGCAGGCCTGGGAGCGGGCGTTCGGCAGAGTCGGCCTCCAGGGGGCTCAGATCCTGCTCTCGCCGGCCGACGTCGCCGACCGGCAGACCTACGTCAACGTCTGCAACGCCTTCGACGCGCTGTTCCGGCTAGGAGCGGTCCCGGTCGTGAACGAGAACGATGCGACGGCCACCGACGAGATCACCTTCGGCGACAACGACTCCCTGGCGGCGCAGGTTGCGGTTCTGACGAACGCCAAGCTGCTCGTGCTGCTCACGGAGGTCGACGGGGTCTACTCGCGCGCACCCGGAACGCCGGGGGCCGAGCTGCTCGACGACGGCTCGCTCACGACCGACGTCCGGCTGGGCCGCGCGACCGGTCCCGGCCGCGGTGGCATGGGAAGCAAGATCGCGGCCGCGCAGCTCGCCGCCGGCGCCGGCATCCCGACGGTGATCGCGTCCGGCCGGGCCGACGCGGTGCTCGTGCCGATCGTCGCCGGCGAGCGCAGAGGCACTCGCTTCGACGGTCGTGCGACGCCGGGCGAGTCGGCGTACAAGCTCTGGATCAGGCACGGGAAGCGGCCGCGCGGGAGCGTGGTGCTCGATCAGGGGGCCGAGCGAGCCCTGCGCGGATCCGGCGCGAGCGTTCTTGCCGTCGGCGTGACGGCATGCGATGGGGGCTTCGGTCCCGGAGACGCAATCGAGCTCGTGTCGGCGAGCGGGGCGCCGATCGGCAAGGGAATCGCGTCGATCGGCGCGGCCGAGGTCGGCTCCCGTGTCCGGGGGCTCGAGGTCGTCAACCGCGACCGGCTCGTCCTCTACTAGATTCCTCCGATGGGGATCGCCCACTGGGACGACGTCGAGCCTCACCGTCGTGCCAAAGGCGAGATGGACGCCACCTGGCAGAGGCTCGGGGACGCGGCCGGCACGAAGGGCGTCGGCGTGAACCTCGTTCGGGTCGCACCCGGCAAGCTGCCGACGCCGCCCCACTCGCACGGCGCGTCCGAGGAGGTGTTCTACGTGCTCGCGGGCTCCGGGCTCGCCTGGCAGGACGGGCAGGTGCACGAGTTGCGCCCGGGCGATTGCGTCATCCACCGAGCCCAGGAGTTCGAGCACACCCTCGTGGCCGGCCCGGAGGGGCTCGAGTACCTCGTCTTCGGCACGAGGTTCCCGACCGAGGCCGGCTGGCTACCGCGTTCGGGCGCGCTGCGGTTCGGGCGGCCGTGGGTGGAAGGGCGGGTCGACGATCCGTGGGAGCGCGAGCCGGAGGCGGCGCCCCTTGCCTACGGCGATCCTGCTCCCCGGCCGCCGAACATCCTCAACATCGACGAGGTCGAGCTCGAGCACTGGGGCCGCTCGACCACAGCGCCGCTCGCCACGTCGGAGCGCTCCGACCAGGCCGGCTTCCATTGGGAGCGGCTCGATCCGGGCGCGCGGGGCTCCGTGCCCCATTGCCACACCGAGGAAGAGGAGATCTTCGTCATGCTCGAGGGCGAGGGGACACTGCACCTCTGGCCGTCGGCGTTCTTCGCGGCCCGTACCGGCGCCCAGCAGGAGGAGATTCCCATTCGCGCCGGCCATGTCGTCGCACGGCCGCCGGGAACGCGCGTCAGCCACTGGTTCCGCGCCGGTGAGAACGGGCTGACGATGCTCATCTACGGCACGCGGCGCCCGAACGACATCTGCTGGTACCCGCGCTCGAACAAGATCGCATGGCGCGGAATCGGCGTGATCGGGCGGATCGAGGAGCTCGAGTACGACGACGGCGAGCCTGACGATTAGGGCCGAGTGATCGCTCCCTCGGAGGCCGACGAGACGAGCTTCGCGTACTTGGCGAGGACGCCGGTCTTGTAGCGGGGCTCGGGCGGCGACCAGGCCTGGAGCCGCGCCTCGAGCTCGTCGTCGGAAAGCTCGACCCGCAGCTCGCGCGCGCCGACGTCGAGCACGACCGTGTCGCCCTCCTCGAGCGCCGCGAGCGGGCCGCCGTGGAATGCCTCCGGCGTGACGTGGCCCACCATGAAGCCGTGGGTCGCGCCCGAGAAGCGCCCGTCGGTGACGAGGGCGACGGAGTCCGAGAGGCCTTCGCCGACGATCGCCGCGGTCACGTGCAGCATCTCCCGCATGCCGGGGCCGCCGGCAGGGCCTTCGTAGCGGATCACCACGACGTCGCCGGGCTCGATCGTGCGGGCCTTGACTGCCGCGAAGCAGGCTTCCTCCGAGTCGAAGACCCGCGCGGGGCCGCGATGCACGAGCCGATCGTGGCCGGCGAGCTTCACGATCGCCCCTTCAGGAGCGAGATTGCCGTAGATCACGCGCAGGCCGCCGGTCGCCTTGAGCGGCGTCTCCAGGGCGACGATCACCTCCTGGCCCGGGGTCTCTTCCGCGTCCGCGGCGATCTGGGAGAGCGAGCGTCCATCGACGTTCGGGGACGAGCCCGTCAGCAGGTCGTCTCGCTTCAGGAGCTCTCGGGCGACGAGCGCCACCCCGCCGGCGGCGTGCACGTCGGTCGCCACGAAGCGGCCCCCCGGCTTGATGCTCGCGACCACCGGCGTCCGCGCTGCGACGACGTCGAAGTCCTCGAGCGTGTACGGGATTCCGAGCTCGCGCGCGATTGCAAGCAGGTGGAGGACGCCGTTCGTCGAGCCGCCGCTGGCCGCGACCGCGGCCGCTGCGTTGTCGAGAGCTTCGCGCGTGATGATGTGCGAGGGCCGAACGTCGTCGCGGACGAGCCGCATCGCAAGCACGCCCGCGTCGTAAGCCGCTGCCTCCTTCGTCGGGTGGAGCGCCGGGATCCCGTTCAGGCCCGCGGGCGAGATGCCGAGGAAGTCGAGCGCCATCGACATCGTGTTCGCCGTGAACTGCCCGCCGCACGCGCCGGCACCGGGGCAGGCGACGCTCTCGAGCGCGTGCACGTCGGCGCCGCTCATCGTGCCGGCCGCATGCGCGCCCACAGCCTCGAAGACATCCTGGATCGTGACGTCCGCGCCCTTGTACCGGCCGGGCGCGATCGAGCCGTTGTAGAGCGCCAGACCGGGCAGGTCGAGCCGCGCGAGCGCCATCACCGCGGCGGGGATCGTCTTGTCGCAGCCGACGAGGCAAACGAGGCCGTCGAACAGGTGGCCTCGTACGACGAGCTCGATCGAGTCGGCGATCACCTCGCGCGACACGAGCGATGCGCGCATGCCCTCCGTTCCCATCGAGACACCGTCCGAGACGGCGATCGTGTTGAACTCCATCGGCGTCCCGCCCGCATCGCGGATGCCTCGCTTCACGTGCTGGGCGAGCGCGCGCTGGTTCAGGTTGCACGGCATCGTCTCGATCCAGCTCGTCGCGACCCCCACGAGGGGACGAGCCAGGTCCTCGTCGGTGAAGCCGGTGCCCTTCAGCATCGCGCGCGCCGGAGCGCGGTCGGGTCCATCGGTGAGGGCCGCGCTGTGGCGCTTGGCAGGATCGGAAGGACGGTCGTACGGGTTCTCGCTCATGTCGGGCCTGCTCCTGTCTGGGAGATCGTGAGTGGCAGGACTTGCTCGTTCGGGAAGCGGGATCGAAGCTCGTTCACACAGGCCGACTCCTGGCCGATTCGCGCCCAGACCATCACCGTCGGGCCGGCGCCCGAGAGGGTCGCGCCCACGGCCGCGGCGGGCAAGTGTTCACGAACCTGACCGAGGAGCGGTGCACTCGCGGCGCGGTAGGGCTCGTGCAAGCGGTCTTCGAGGGCAGCCTTGAAGAGATCGGCCGACCGGCTCGCGAGCGCGGCGCCGAGAAGCGCTGCCCGGCCGACGGAGAAGGCCGCGTCGGCATGGAGCACGGTCTTCGGCAGCGCAGCTCTCGATTCCGCCGTCAGGCCGCGCGCAGCCGGAATGACTGCGACCGGTGTGGCCGGCGTCGTGTCGGCGATTCGGGCGATTCGCGTGCCCCAGGTCAAGCAGACACCGCCGACGAGCGCCGCGGCGAGATTGTCGCCATGTCCTTCCAGTTCGAGCCCGAGCGCGAGCAGCTCGTCAGCCGTGGGCTCCAGCTCGGCGACGATCGCCGCGGCGACGAGTCCGAGTGCGATCACCGAGGCACTGGAGCCGAGCCCGCGGGCCTGCGGGATGTTGTCGCTGAAGTGGAAGCTCCAGCCGTCGGCGGGAGCGAGCCGCTCGAAGGCGCGCACGCCGAGATGGTCCCGATCGACGGGGCCGTCGCCGGGGGAGAGCTCGAGCTCGTTCCAGAGCCCGAGCGCGGCGCCGGCACAATCGAAGCCGGGGCCGAGGTTGGCGGTCGTGGCCGGAGCGCGGACGCGGAGCGTCATCCGACCGCGTCGGGGTCCTTCAGGCCGTGGCCCGTGACGACGCAGACGACCCGCACGTCCTGCAGCCCCACTGCCTCCACCGCCGCGATGCCGGCAGCGCTGGCGGGCTCGCAGAAGATGCCCTCCTCCCGCGCGAGGGAGCGCCACGCCCGGTCTAGGTCGGCCTCCGAAAGCGAGACGATCTGCCCACCAGAGCGCTCGAGCACCTCGTCGACCTCCTGGCCGTGCACGGGCTCGGCGATGCGGATCGCCGACGCGAACGTGTCGTGCCGCTGCGCCGCCTCGCCGAGGAGGAAGCGCGGCAGCGTCTCGCCGAAACCCCGCGCGTAGCTCACCGTGTTGCCACCACCTCCGTACGGCAGCGCGAGGACGTCGGGGAGGCCGCCGAGCTGCTCGAGCACCTCGCGTGCCGCGGAGGATTGCCCTTCGATTCGGTCGGGATTGATCGAGTTGACGTTGACGAGCCCTTCGGCCTCGGCGAGCTGCCGCGCCTGAACGTGCGCGTCGTTGAACGTGCCGTCGATCTCGCGTAACTCGACTCCGACCGCGCGAGCCTGCGTCAGCTTGCCCCGAGCGATACCCCCGCGGCTCGTGACCACGACCGCCCGCAGGCCCGCGCGGGCCGCGTAGGCCGCCGCCGACGCGGCGGTGTTTCCGGTCGACGCGCAGACGACTCCGGTTGCGCCACGCTCGAGCGCGCGCGAGACGGCGACGGCCATCCCGCGGTCCTTGAACGATCCGGTCGGGTTCGCGCCCTCCCACTTGACCCAGAGCTCGACGCCGAGTCGTGCCGACAGGCGCGGAAGGGACAGGAGCGGCGTCGAGCCCTCGCCGAGGGTGACGTTCATCGGCATGTTCCCGGCCGATGAGCTTTAGGGGGCGTGGGGGAACTTGGAAGCTCCCCCAGGGAGCAGAAGAAGGAGGCTCGTGGGGGAAACATGGCTTCCCCCACGGGAGCGAGCCGAAGGCGAGCGACGCTCATCAGACGCCACGCTCGTTGATGACGCGGAGCGCCTCGGGGCGGGCGTGCACCTCGGGGAGGGCCGCGATCGCGTCCAGTGCGGCGGCAACGCGCCCCGACGGCGCGCTGTGAGTGACCACGTCGAGCGCCGCGCTGCCGTTCTGCACCTGCTGCGACAGCTGGGCGATCGAGACACCTTCCTCGGCGAACCGCTCGGCGACGTGTGCGAGCACGCCCGGCCGGTCCTCGACCGCGATCCTGACGTAGAACGGCGCGGGAAGATCGCCCGCAGGGAGCGTCGGCAGCGAGCGCCAGCAGGCGTCGTCCTGGAGGAATCCGGTACCTGTCGTTCCGAGCACGCTCACCATGTCCGCCACGACCGCCGACGCGGTCTCGAGGCCGCCGGCGCCGGGGCCCTCCAGCATGATCTCGCGGATCGCATCGCCGTGGAGCATCACAGCGTTGAACGGCCCCTCGACCGATGCGAGCGGGTGGTGCCGACCGACGAGCGCCGGGCCGACGCGGACGTCGACCGCCCCGTCCACGAGCGTTGCCGTGCCGACGAGCCGCACGACCGAATCCAGCGAACGGGCGGCCTCCACGTGCTCCGGCCGGATCCGCTCGATCCCCTCGTAGGCGACGTCGTCGAGCTCGACGCGGGAGCCGAACGCCACGCTCGCGAGGATTGCCATCTTCGCGGCCGCGTCGGCCCCCGATACATCCTCGGTCGGGTCGGCCTCGGCGTAGCCGAGCTCTTGTGCGTCGGCGAGCGCCTCCTCGTAGCTTGCTCCAGCCTCCATCCGCGTGAGGATGAAGTTCGTCGTCCCGTTGACGATCCCGAGCACACGGTGGACGTTCGTGACGACGAGCGACTCCCGCAGTACCTTGATCACGGGGATCGCCGCGCAGACTGACGCCTCGAAGCGGAGCTGCACACCTGCCTCGGCCGCTGCCGCGAACAGCTCCGTGCTGCGGCGGGCGAGGAGTTGCTTGTTCGCAGTCACGACCGGCTTGCCGGCGCGGAGGAGCTCGAGGAGGTAGTCGCCGGTCGGCTCGAGTCCGCCCATCACCTCCGCGACGAGCGCGATCGAGTCGTCGTCGCGGATCTGAGCGAAGTCTGTCGTTAGCACGCCATCGTCCGGCTGGAACTCGCGCTCCTTGTCGACGTCGCGCACGAGCGCGCACACGAGCCGGAGCCGGTGCCCGGTCGCGCGCTCGATGTCCTCTGCGCTGTCTGCCAGCAGCCGCGCTACTGCGCTGCCGACCGTCCCGTACCCGAGTAGGGCAACCGGAACGTCAACCGACACTCGGCTCCCCGGCGGGCTGCTTGCGCGTCATCAGCGACCGGAGCTCGAGACCCACCTGCTCGATCTGCCGTTCTCGCGCCGCGGCGCGCAGCTCGTCGAGGTTGTGCTCGCCCGAGTCCATCTCCGCGATCCACTCGCGCGCGAACGTCCCGTCCTGGATCTCGCCGAGCACCTCGCGCATCTTGCCGCGGACGTGCTCGTCGATCACGCGGTTCCCACGCGTGAAGTCGCCGTACTCGGCCGTGTCGGAGATCGACCAGCGCATGTGCGAGAGGCCGCCTTCCCAGATCAGGTCGACGATCAGCTTCAGCTCGTGCAGGCACTCGTAGTAGGCGACCTCGGGTTGGTAGCCGGCGTCCACGAGCGTCTCGAAGCCGGCGCGGATGAGCTCAGCCGTGCCGCCGCACAGCACCGCCTGCTCGCCGAAGAGATCCGTCTCGGTCTCCTCCGCGAAGGTGGTCTCGATCATGCCAGCGCGCCCGGCGCCGAGCGCGGTTCCGTAGGCGAGCGCGAGCTCGAGCGCCTGGCCGCTCGCGTCCTGCGCGACCGCAACGACCGCGGGCGTGCCGAGGCCCTCGGTGAAGAGACGGCGAACGACGTGGCCCGGGCCCTTCGGCGCGACCATCAGGACGTCGTGACCCGGCGGCGCCGGAATCCGCCCGTAGTGAACGTTGAAACCGTGCGCGAACACGAGCGCGGCGTCGTCGGCGAGGTTCGGCGCGACGTCCTCCTCGTAGACGCGCTTCTGCACCTGGTCGGGAAGGAGGAAGGCGACGATCTGCGCGCCCTTGACCGCCTCGGCGACCGTGCCGACCGTGAGGCCGGCCGCCTCGGCCGCGTCGCGGGAGGCGCTGCCGGGCCGGAGCCCGACCATGACGTCGACGCCCGACTCGTGCAGGTTCAGCGCGTGCGCGTGGCCCTGGCTCCCGAAGCCGAGGATGGCGATCTTCCCCGAGAGCAGGTCGACGTTGCCGCCGTTGTAGATGGTTGCCACTGTCGGCTTCCTTTCGCTAGTTGTCGCTAGTTGTGGACGAGTTGCTTGGTGCCCGAGCGCCCGACCGATGCGCGCGCCAGTCCGATTCTGCCCGTGCGGGCCAGCTCCTTGATGCCGTGCGGGCGCACGAGCTCCTCGAACGTGTCGATCTGCTCGGGCGCACCGACGACCTCGAACACGATCGCGTTCGGGCCGACGTCGGCCACGCGCACGCCGAGCACCTCGGCGAGCGACAGGAGCTCCGCGCGTGCCGCGGGCGCGGCCGCGACGGTGATCAGGGCGAGCTCCCGCTCCACGGCCTGCCCGGGCTCGAGCTCGCTGACCCGCAGGACGTTGACGAGCTTGTGCATCTGCTTCTCGATCTGCTCGAGCGAGTGTTGCTCGCAGTCGACACGCATCACGATCCTCGAGACGTTCTGACGCTCGGTCGGGCCGACGGCGAGGCTGTCGATGTTGTACCCGCGTCGCGCGAACATGCTCGAGATCCGCATCAGCGCGCCGGGCTTGTCCTCCACGAGCACCGAAAGCGTATGAATCACGGGACGGGCACCGAGCGCTGCTCGTACTCGACGAGATCGAGGGCGGCGGCTCCGGCCGGGATCATCGGGAAGCAGTGCTCAGCCGGATCGACGCGGCAGTCGACCACCGCCGTGCGGCCGCAGGCCATCGCCTCGGCGAGCGTCGCCTCCAGCTCGTCCTCGGTCTCGGCCCGAAGGCCGACGGCGCCGTAGGCCTCCGCGAGCTTCACGTAGTCCGGTGAGTCCTGTGCCAGGCGGACCTGGGAGAAGCGCTCCTCGAAGAACATGTCCTGCCACTGTCGCACCATGCCGAGGTAGCCATTGTTGACGATCACGACGACGATCGGCAGGTCCTCGGTCACCGAGGTGGCCAGCTCCTGCGAGGTCATCTGGAAGCAGCCGTCGCCGTCGATGCAGACCACGGTAGCGTCCGGGCGCGCGGCCTTCGCGCCGACCGCCGCCGGCAGGCCGTAGCCCATCGTGCCGAGGCCGCCCGAGGTGATGAAGCTGCGCGGACGGTCGCAGAGCAGGTACTGCATGGCCCACATCTGGTGCTGGCCGACCCCGGTCGTCCAGATCACGTCGTCGCGCCCGCTCGTCTGCGCCTGCAGCGTCTCGAGCACGCGCTGCGGCTTGAGCATGTCGCCGTCGTCGCCGTAGCGAAGTGGGAACTCCTCGCGCCAGCCGGCGAGCTGAGCGAGCCAGGGCCCGGTCTGCGAGCGAACGCCCTTGTCCTTCAGCGCCTCGAACGCGTTCGCGAGCTCCGCGAGGATTTGCTTCAGAGGTCCGACGACGGGGATCTCCGCGCGTCGCAGCTTCCCGATCTCGGCGGCGTCGACGTCGAGGTGGACGACCGTCGCGCCCGGCGCGAACGCCGAGAGCTTGCCCGTCACGCGGTCGTCGAAGCGCGCCCCGACGGCCACGAGCACGTCGCATTTGTTCATCGCCCAGTTCGACCACTTCGCGCCGTGCATGCCCGGCCAGCCGAAGTGCAGCTCGTGCGTCTCCGGGAACGAGCTCTTCGCCATGAGCGTGGTCACGACGGGTAGCTGCCACAGCTCTGCGAGCCGGCGAAGCTCGTCGCAGGCCTCTGCGTTGATCGTGCCGCCGCCGACGTAGAGCACGGGCCGCTGCGCATCGGCGATCGCCTGTGCCGCGGCCCGCACCTGCTTCGTGTTCACGCTCGCCGCGGGGCGCCAGCCCGGCAGATCGATCTCGTCCGGGTAGCTGAAGTCGAACTCCGCCTCCTGGATGTCGCGCGGGATGTCCACGAGGACCGGGCCGCAACGCCCTGTGCTGGCGACGTGGAACGCAGCCTTGATCGCGTGCGGCAGCTCGTCCACGTCCTGCACGAGCCACGAGTGCTTGACGATCGGAATCGTGATCCCGGTGATGTCGCACTCCTGGAAGGCGTCGGTGCCGATCAGGTGCGAGCGCACCTGCCCCGTCACGCAGACGAGCGGCGTCGAGTCCATCCAGGCGTCCGCGATCGGAGTCACGAGGTTCGTGGCCCCCGGCCCTGAGGTGGCGAAGGCAACCCCGACTCGGCCCGACGCGCGTGCGAAGCCCTGGGCCATGTGGCCCGCACCCTGCTCGTGGCGGGCGAGCACGTGGCGGATCGTGGTGCCGCGCGCGAGCGCGTCGTAGGTGGGAAGGATCGCGCCGCCCGGGATGCCGAACACCGTGTCGACGCCCTCCGCCTCGAGCGAGCGCAGCAGAGCGTCGGCGCCGTTCATGCGCATCTAGACCGCCTCCGTGAGGAACTCGGCATTCGAGTGCGACTGCGGCAGCTGAGCGAGCACGGCGTCGGTCAGCTCGCTGCTCATCGAGACCGTGCCGGCGGCGCGCCGCGGACGGTTTCCGCGCACGTACGAGACCGCGGAGGAGAGCGTTGCCGCGGCGCCCCGCTCGCCGAGGCCCTCGCCGAGCATCAATGCGGCGGCGAGCAGCATCGAGCTTGGATCGGCGACGCCCTGGCCCGCGATGTCGACGGCGGCTCCGTGGCTCGGTCCGAAGATGCCCGGCCCGTTCTCGGCCAGCCTGCCCCAGGCCAGCACCCGCCGGGGGTCGAGGCACCAGCCGACCTCGGCCAGGGGGACGAGCAGCGGCTCGGCGCAGAGGACGACGTCGAAGAAGTCCGGGCTCGACACGAGTGCTCGAATCGCGCGGCGCGTGGAGAGTCGCGTGACCTCCAGGCCGTGGTCGCGTCCGGAAGCGGCGGCCGCCTCGAATTCCCAGCCGTCGTCGCTGCCGACGAACGAGAGATGGCCTCGGCTCGAGCGCGCCGTCGCAATCGCACGCTCGAGTGTCCATTCCCACGCGTCGGAGCCGAGCGGCGCGAAGATCGTGACCGCGGCCGCCCGCAGCCGGATGCGCATCACGGCGGCCCGAAGGTCGAGCTCCCCGGCCAGCGCCTGCAGGAGCGTCTGGTCGATGGTCGCGGCGAGAATCGCATCCGCGGCGAGCGCGGCATGGCGCGACGCGAGCGGGAACGGGTGACCGACCCGCATGGTGGCGTCCGCGCCGAACGGAACGTGCTCCTCCTCGAGCGCGAAGCCGTGCATCCGCGCAGCGGCGCTCATGCCGCGGCTCGCCTGGGCCATCACCTCGGGCCCGATCCCGTCACCCGCGAGACAGGCGATCGAATAGGCATTCACGACAACGTCACCTCCTGCAGTAGCTCGTGGATGGAGACGGCCCCGCCCTGGTCGGCGCGGGCCTTGAAGAGTGCGAACGCCTCCACGAGTTCGTCCTCGTCGAGGGTCAGTCCTGCGCCGACGCAGGCGTGGGAGAAGGCATGGCGGCCCGAATGCTTGCCGATCGGCAGCGTCATCGTCAGGCCGAGCTCGCCCGGGTCGATGATCTGGTAGGTCGCGACGTCCTTGAGCAGGCCGTCCTGATGGATGCCGGCCTCGTGTGCGAAGGCGTTCGCGCCCACGATGGCCTTGTTGGGCGGCACCGGGTAGCTCGTGAGCCGCTCGACGAGGCGCGAGGCGGGGCCGATCTGCGACACGTCGATGTCGGTATGGGCGTGCAGGGCGTCTCCGCGAACGCGTATCGCCATCACGATCTCTTCGAGTGAGGCGTTGCCGGCGCGCTCGCCGACGCCGTTCACCGTGCACTCGAGCTGGTGCACGCCGGCGTCGAGCGCGGCGAGCGAGTTCGCCACCGCCAGCCCGAGGTCGTCGTGGCAGTGGGCCGAGAGCGCAACCCCCTCCAGCTCGGGGCACAGTGCGCGCACGTTTTGGATGAACGACGAATACTCGGCCGGCAGCATGTAGCCGACGGTGTCCGGGAGGTTGATCGTGGTCGCGCCGGCCTCGACCGCGGCACGGCAGACGGTGGCGACGAATTGCGGATCGGAGCGCGTCGCGTCCTCGCAGGAGAATTCGACCTCGTCCACGCTCGCGCAGGCGCGGACAACCGAGGACGACGCGGCGGCGACGACCTCCTCGGGTCGAAGGCGAAGCTTCTTCTCCATGTGCAGCGCGCTGGTCGCCAGAAAGATGTGGATGCGCGAGCGGGGAGCGTCCGCGAGCGCGGCGGCTGCGGCGTCGATGTCGGTGTCGCTCGCGCGGCAGAGCGAGGCAACGGTGACGCGCTTTGCCGCGTGCGCGACGGCGCGCACGCCTTCGAAGTCGCCCGGTGACGAGGCGGCGAAGCCGGCCTCGATCACGTCGACGCCGAGCCGCTCGAGCTGCTCGCCGATCTCCACCTTCTCGTCCGGCTGCAGGGCGATTCCCGGCGCCTGCTCGCCGTCTCGAAGCGTCGTGTCGAAGATCATGATCCTGCGAGAGCTCAACCTTTTTCCTCCTTGACTCGCCCACTGCCTGCGGGCGCACCTATGGCGTCTGATGTAGGCGTATGCGCCTTGCAGCGCGTGGTCGCTACTCCCCCTAGAGGGGGAGAATCAGGAGGACGAGACCGATCGACCCGGACGGGGATGTTGAGGCGCCGCAAAGGCGTGTGGTCCGGGATACGTTCGGCATCGGTACGCCACAGTCTGCTGGCAACGCTTTACCTTGTCAAGTCGCTGTAGCTCATACAGCTTTGCCGCGAACCGCCCGAAGAGCGAGGTTTCCCGGCCTGGACTTGCGGTAACCTTGCCGAGGAGTAAAGTCGCTTCTAGAGGTACATCGTGACTTTCCGGCGACGCGAATCCCCGCCCGCCGGTTCACATGGAGGGCAACACACGGGATGAAGACACAGCAGCTCGAGGACGTCGACTTCGCGCGCAGCGCGGTCTCGTCCACAGGCGAGATCGTCGCGGCGAAGTGGACGCCTCTGCTCATCCACGAGCTCGGTGGCGGCACCCGTCGGTTCCGGGAGCTCGAACGCGTCTGCGAGGGAATGAGCACGAGAACGCTCGCCGACCGTCTGCGGACGCTCGAGCAGGCCGGCGTCGTCGCCAGGCACAGCTATCCCGAGTCTCCTCCGCGCGTCGAGTACCAGCTGACCGAAAAAGGGCGGGCCCTGCTGCCGATCATCCGCGAGATGCGGAAGTTCGGCACGAACTGGCTCGTTCCCGGCGCCTCCCGCGGCGCAGCGCGTAGTTCTCACACCGCCTAGAAACGCTCGCCGCGGCCGACGCCGAGGGCCGCCAGGAAGTCGTCTGCGTCCGCCTCGATCTGGCGGGCGGGGTACTCCGAATCGACGCTGGTCGGCTTCGTGCCGCTGCCGGAGACGACCAGCACGACGCGCTCACCCGAGGCGATCGCCCCCGAGCGGACCAGCTCGACGAGCGTGCCGAACGCGACGCCGCCGGCCAGATCGGCGAGGACGCCCGAGTTCTCGGCCAGCAGCTCTCTGCTCGACTCGATCAACTCCTCGGGGAGAGCGGTGATCGAGCCGCCTGACATGCGGGCGGCGCCGATCGCGAGCTCGCCGTAGCTGGGATCGCCCACGGCCAGCGAGCGGGCGACCGTGTTCGGCGTTACTCGCGAGGGTGGACGCTCGTCGGCCCACGCGGCGGCGACGGGCGGGCATCCGCTCGGCTGCGCTCCGTACATCCGCGGCGGGCCGTCGACGACGAGCCCGTGGTCGGCGAGCTCGACGAAGCCCTGCGCGAGCTTCGCGAAGAGTGTCCCGGACGCGACCGGGCTGACGACCGCGTCCGGCGTCTCCCAGCCCAGCTGCTCCGCGATCTCGTACGCGATCGTCTTGATGCCCTCGACGGCGAACGCGTGCAGGTTCCCTTCCAGGAAGCCCCACGGGAACAGATGCTCGAGCTCCCGCTCGAGGCGTCGGCAATCCTCGAACGTTCCGCGAACCGTGAAGACTGTGGCGCCGTAGGTCGCGGCGGGCGGCATCGGCTCGTCCTCATCCGCCGGGCTGAGAATCACTCCTTCGAGCCCCGCCGCCGCGCACCGAGCCGCGACGGCCGCTCCGAGGTTCCCGGTCGAGGCGCAGAAGAGCGTCTCGATCCCGAATCCCTGCGCAGCCGCCAGGGCACTCGCGGCCATTCGATCCTTGAAGGAGTGCGTCGGGTTCGCGGTCTCCAGCTTCAGGTGGACGTCGATGTCGAGCGCGGCCGAGATTCTGGGCGCCGGCACGAGCGGCGTCCGGCTCGGCATCTGCGTGTCGCGGTGGGGAAGCAGCGCGCCGTGGCTCCAGAGCGAGCTCGGGTCGTCGGGCACCGGGCGGCCGTCCCAGACGTAGCGCACGTCGAGCGGGCCCGAGCAGACGTCGCAGCTAGACGCCGGCGCGAGCGCATGCGTCGCCTCGCAGATCCTGCAGCTGAGCATCGCGCTGTTCACTTACCCGCCTCCGAGAGTCGTGCTAGCCGGCGGGGCGGGTGAGGAAGGCCGGCTAGCGCAGACGCGCGCGCACGAGAATCAAGTCCTGAATGCATACGAGCTTGTGCGCGCTCACGATGCCAAGAGAGTAGTGGCCTGCGTCGCGTTCCGCAAATCCAGGAGCTACTTCTCGCCGCCGGCCATCGCCGGCAGCAGGATCACCGAGCTGCCACCGACCGGCGTGTCCAACCCCTCGAGCGTGCGTACGTCGTCGCGGCCAACGTAGACGTTCACGAAGGGCGACAGATCGCCCTGCTCGAACAGGTTGGCGCGCAGCGCGGGATAGCGCGTGATCACGTCTTCGAGCACCTGCCGCACGGTCTCGCCCTCGCCGGCCACCTCGCGTTGCCCTTCGACCTGATCGCGAAGCATGGGCGGGATCCGGACCGGTGTCATCGGCGGCTCACTTTACTTGACACAGCGCTTCCTCAAGCGTGAAACGGTCGAGCCAGATCGCGCTCCCGGTGACCGCGCCCTCGCAGCCGAGCGCGCGGAGCGCATGGAGATCGTCGAGCGCGGCGATCCCGCCCGCCGCGATCACCGGCAGACCCGCCTCCAGGACGCTCCGCAGGAGCGGCACGTCCGGACCCGAGAGCGTTCCGTCGCGTTCCGCGCTCGTCACGAGCACCCGGCTGATGCCCGCCGTGGCGCAGCGGCGGGCGAGCTCCCCGGGCGTGAGCCGGCCCGAGCGCGTCCAGCCGTCCACCGTCACCGTGCCCTGGCGAGCGTCGATCGCCACGACCACTCCGTCGCCGAACCGGGCCGCGGCAGTGGCGAGGAACTCGACATCCAGTGCGGCGGTGCCGACGAGCACGCGCGACGCGCCGGTGGCAAGCGCATCCTGGACCGAGTCGAGGCTGCGGTAGCCGCCGCCCACCTGTACCGGTGGCCCCACCGCCGCGACGCGTGCGACGAGGTCGAGATCGGGATCGCCCGAGAACGCGCCGTCGAGGTCGATCAGGTGGAGCCAGGAGGCGCCCTCCGCCGCAAAGCGCTCCGCCGCGGCGACCGGGTCGCCGCCCTCGACCGTCACCGCCTCGCGGCGGCCCTCGGACAGCCGAACCACGCGGCCCTCGAGAACGTCGATCGCCGGGTAGATCGTGAAGCTTTCGCGCGTTAGCACGCTAGCATGCTAGCATGGACGCATGGCGCTCGAATCCAGCCGTGATGTGGAACAGCTCCCGGGGCTCGACGACCTGGCCGACGCTGTGCTCAGCCTGCGCACACGCGACGAGGCCCGCCGCTTCCTGCGCGACCTCTGCACGCTCCCCGAGCTGGAGGCGCTGACACACCGCTGGCAGACCGCAAAGCTGCTCGAGCAACACGTTCCGTACGTCGAGATCGCGGAGCGCGTCCCGACGAGCACGGCCACCGTTACGCGCGTCGCCCAGTGGCTGCGGAACGGGACCGGTGGGTACCGGATCGCCCTCGACCGCGCGCACCCGAAGCGAAAGCGCCGGTAGATGGCGTCGAACGGCTTCGTCCGCGCCGGCTCGAACGGCCGCCTCACCCTCGCCGTCCCCTCCAAGGGACGGATGGCGGAGCCGGCGCTGCGGTTGTGCGCCGATGCGGGGCTCAGCTTCGAGGCGACCGACCGGGCGTTGCTCGTCCCATGTGCGAACGCACCCGTCGATCTGCTGCTCGTGCGGGCGCACGACGTCCCCGAGTACGTCCAGGACGGGGTGGTCGACCTCGGGATCACCGGCGCCAACCTCGTCGCCGAGGCGGCGGCAGACGTCGTCACGCTGGCGGAGCTCGGGTTCGCGCGGTGCACGCTCCAGGCGGCAGTGCCCGAGGACGCACCGCAGTCGACGTTGAGCGACCTCGACGGTCTCCGCGTCGCCACCGCCTACCCGGTCTCGACGAAGGCTCGCCTGGCCGAGATCGGAGTCGAGGCCGAGCTCGTGCCGGTGTCGGGCTCGGTCGAAGCCGCGCCGCGGCTTGGTCTCTCGGACGCGATCGTCGACCTCGTCTCGACCGGGTCGACGGCGAGCGCGAACGGCCTGCGATTGCTCGGCAGCCTGCTCGAGTCCCAGGCGGTGCTGATCACGAGCGAGGCTGCTCTCGCCGGGCGCCGCGAGCTCGTGGAGCGGATGGTGCTGATGGTCTCGGGCGTCGTCGCCGCGAGGCGCCTGCGCTACCTGATGCTGAACGCGCCGCGCTCCGCACTCGAGGAGATCAGGGCCCTGCTGCCGGGGATGGGCGCCCCGTCGGTGATCGACCTCGCCGAGCCCGGCCAGATCGCAGTGCATGCCGCGGTCGACGCCGACGAGGTCTGGAACCTGCTGGCGCCGCTCAAGGCTGCGGGCGCCTCGTCGATCCTGGTGCTGCCGGTGGAGCGGCTCGTCGCATGAGAGGAGCAGTGCTCGAGGACGTGTTGCCGCGCGTCGCCGAGATCGTGAGCGACGTGCGGGAGCGCGGCGACGAGGCGTTGCTCGACTGGACCGAGCGCCTTGACGGCGAGCGGCCGGAGTTGAGGGTGCCCGCCGACCGGCTGCGCGCCGCGCGCCTGCCGCCCGAGGCGCTGGACGCCGTGCGGGCGCTCGCGGCCGCGGTCGCCGCATTCTCCGAGCCGCAGCGCCCCCCGGACGTCGCGCTCGAGCCGGTCGAGGGCGTGCAGGCAGAGCGCCGCTGGCTCCCGCTCGGGTCGGTCGGCGTCTACGTCCCCGGTGGCCGGACCGCCTATCCGTCCTCCCTGGTCATGGCCGTGGTCCCGGCGCAGGTCGCCGGAGTCGAACGCATCGCGGTCGTGACGCCCAAGGCCTCGGAGGCGACGCTCGCGGCCGCGCACGCGCTCGGAATCGACGAGGTCTACGCGGTCGGCGGCGCCCAGGCGGTGGCCGCGCTCGCGTTCGGTACGGAGACGATCGCTCCCGTCGACAAGATCGTCGGCCCCGGAAACCGCTGGGTGACGGCCGCGAAGCTGCTCGTCTCGAGCCGTGTCGCGATCGACCTTCCCGCCGGGCCGAGCGAGGTCGTCGTGATCGCCGATGCCTCGGCCGATCCCGCCCGCTGTGCTGCCGACCTGCTCGCGCAGGCCGAGCACGGTCCGGACAGCGAGGCGATCCTGCTCAGCCTCGATCGCGAGCTCTCGATCGCGGTGGAAGGCTTCGTTGCCGGGAGCGAAAACGTCTCGATCCGAGACGTACCGTCCCTCGACGACGCAATCGCGCTCTCTGAGGCCTACGCGCCGGAGCACCTCGAGCTCTGGGTGGCGGACCCGGAGCCGCTGCTCGGGCGGATTCGAAACGCGGGCACGATCTTCGTGCGCACGTCGGCCGTCGTGGGCGACTACGCCGCCGGCGCGACGCACATCCTTCCCACGGGCGGCCTCGCGCGCGGCTCGGGCGGGCTGGGGCTCGAGTCGTTCCTCAAGCCCGTGCAGGTCGTCCGGGGCACCGAGCTCTCCCGCGCCCGTGCGATCGGGCTCCCGCTCGCCCGTCTCGAGGGCCTGCCGCTACACGCGGCCGCACTGGAGCTCCCGTGAAGCCGCAGCCGCTGCCGGACGCGTTCCGCGCGTACGTGTGGTCGCCGTCGTCGGCGGACGTGGCGGCGCGGCACGGCCTGCGGCCCGAGCAGATCTTGCGTTACGACCAGAACACGCCACCGGCTCCCGGTGTGCCGCAGGTCCCGCTGGCGGAGAGCTTCGCGCGGCTGCAGGAGTATCCGGACGGGACCTTCGCGGAGCTGCGCGAGGCCGCCGCTGAGTACTGCGGCGTCGCGGCCGGGCAGGTGGTGATCGGCGCGGGCGCCGACGAGCTGATCCTGCTCTGCGCACGCACCTTCCTCGGCCCTGGCAGTTCGGCCGCGATCGAGGAGCCGACCTACGGTCTCTACCGGATTGCGACGGAGCTCGCGGGCGCCGCGGTCACCGGCTCGGCGGACGGCGCCGACCTGATCTGGGTCTGCAACCCCAACAATCCGACCGGAGAGTTGCGCGACCCGGCCGAGGTGGCCGCGATCGCCCGTGCTCATCCGGAGGCGGCGGTCGTGGTCGACGAGGCGTACTTCGAGTACGCAGGCGCGACGTGCGTGCCGCTGATCGCCGAGCAGCCGAATCTGATCGTCCTGCGAACGCTCTCGAAGGCCTTCGGCTTCGCGTCGCTTCGCGTCGGCTGGGCGGTCGCCTCGCCGGACGTCGCCGCGGAGCTCGAGCTGCGCCGGGCGCCGGCGAGCGTGAGCGGCCCGGCCGCCCGGATCGGCGCCGCAGCGCTGCGCGACCCCCGCGTCGACGTCACGGACACCCTCGCCGAGCGTGAACGGGTTCGCACCGCGCTCGTGGCGGCCGGGCACGACTGCCCCGAAGGCCACGGCAACTTCGTCTTCATCCGCTCAGGCGAGCCGCTCGGCGCGAGCCTGGAGGAGCAGGGGCTCGTCGTGCGCGAGGTCGGCGGCGGCGTCCGGATCACGCTCCGGCGGCCCCGCGAGAACGACGTTCTCCTGGCGGCGCTCGGGGCCGCGCCGACTCCCGTTCCAGGCCGGACCGCGTACGTCACGCGAACGAGCACCGAGACGGCGCTCTCCCTGTCGCTCGACCTCGACGGCCAGGGCCGCGCCCGCTGCGCGACGGGCATCGGGTTCGTCGACCACCTGCTCACGCTCTGGGCCTTCCACGCCGGCTTCGACCTCGAGCTTCTCGCGGGGGGCGACCTCGATGTCGACGAGCATCACACGGTCGAGGACGTTCTCGCCGCGCTCGGGGATGCGCTCGCGGAGGCGCTCGGCGACCGGCAGGGCGTCGTGCGCTACGGGACGGCGACGGTGCCGATGGACGAGGCGAGCGCGACCGCGACCGTCGACCTCGTCCGGCGGCCGCACGCCGAGATCTCGCTCGCGTTCACGGGCGAGCGCGTCGGTGGGCTGGCCCTGTCCCTGCTCCCGCACGCGTTGGAGCGCTTCGCCATGCAGGCGGTCTGCACGGTCCACGTCACCGCCGCCGGCTCGGACGACCACCACGTGGCCGAGGCGGCGTTCAAGGCGCTCGGCCGGGCGCTGCGGGAAGCGTGCACACCGGCCACGGGGGGCGTCCAGTCGACGAAGGGTCTGGCATGAAGGTCGTGCTCGCGGACTACGGGGCCGGCAACCTCCGGAGCGTCTGCTCCGCGTTCTCGCGTGCCGGCGCAGAGCCGGTCGTCAGCACGGAACCGGCGGAGGTCGCGGCGGCGCCGCTCGTGGTCGTGGCGGGGGTCGGCCACGTGGCAAGCGCCGCAACCGGCCTGGAGCCGCTTGCGGACGTGCTGCGCGAGCGCGTGGCTGCCGGCAGGCCCGTCTTCGGCATCTGCGTCGGGCTCCAGCTCCTCTTCGGACCGAGTGAGGAGGGGGGCGAAGGCCTGGGACTGCTCGCGGGCGGAGTTCGCCGACTCGACGCCCGCACGGTGCCGCACATGGGCTGGAACGAGCTCGCGTGCACCCGGCCGTCGCGCATCCTCGACGGTCTGGACGGCGCTGACGTGTACTTCGCCCACAGCTACGCGGTGCAGCCGGACGATGACGAGCTCATCGTTGCCCGAGTCGAGCACGGTGGCGCGGTCGTCGCCGCCGTCGAGAACGGCGCACTCGCCGGCGTCCAGTTTCACCCCGAGCGGAGCGGGACAGCGGGCGCGCGCCTACTCGACAACGTGGTGCAATGGTCAAGAAGCGCCTGATCCCCTGCCTCGACGTCGCGGGCGGCCGCGTCGTCAAGGGCGTGCGCTTCGAGTCGCTGCGCGACGTCGGCGATCCGGTCGAGCTGGCGCAGCGCTACTCCGACGTCGGGGCCGACGAGCTCGTCTTCCTCGACATCACCGCGACGGTCGACGGGCGCGGACCGCTGCTCGAGCTCGTCGAGCGGGCGGCGGAACGGCTGACGATCCCGTTCACGGTCGGAGGCGGGATCTCGGGCCTCGAGGACGCGCGCTCGCTGCTCCGGGCCGGGGCGGACAAGGTCGGCGTCAACCGGGCCGCGTTCGACGATCCGGCGCTGCTGACCGGGCTGGCGGCCGAGTTCGGCTCGCAGGCGGTGGTCTGCGCGATCGACGCGCGGGGAGGCCGGGTCGTCACCCACGGTGGCCGGACCGAGCGGGACGCCGACGCGGTGGCCTGGGCCCGCGAGGCGGTGGCGCGCGGAGCCGGAGAGCTGCTCCTCACGTCGATCGACGCCGACGGGACCCGGGAGGGCTACGACCTGGAGCTGACCGCCCTCGTGGTCGACGCGGTCGACGTGCCAGTGATCGCCTCGGGCGGCGCAGGCGAGGCGAGGCACCTGGCAGAGGCTTTCGCGGTGGGCGCAGAAGCGGCGCTCGTCGCGTCGATCGTGCACGAGCGGCCGGAGCGGGTTCAGGAGCTGAAGGCGGAGCTCAAGGAGGCCGGATGGAACGTCCGGATCTGACACCCGCGATCGTGCAGGACGCGGACACGAACCGCGTGCTGATGCTGGCGTGGATGGACGACGAAGCACTCCGCCGCACGCGCGAAAGCGGGGAAGCCTGGTTCTGGAGCCGGTCGCGCAAGACCTACTGGCGCAAGGGGGAGACGTCGGGCAACACGCTCGCGGTCGAGGAGCTCCGCGAGGATTGCGACGCCGACACGATCCTCCTGCGCGTGCGCCCGGCCGGCCCCGTCTGCCACACCGGCGCGGAGTCGTGCTTCGCGCCGTGGTTGTGGCGCGTGATCACTGAGCGCGCGCTGCAGCGGCCGGCGGGCTCGTACGTCGTGAAGCTGCTCGACGATCCGCCGCTCGCCGCCAGAAAGGTCGGGGAGGAGGGACTCGAGGCCGCACTCGCCGGCGCGGGCGAGTCGGATCAGCGGCTCGTCGAGGAGCTCGCCGACCTCTGGTTCCACAGCTACGCGCTACTGGCTGCGCGCGGACTCGACCCTCGGCTCGTCGAGGAAGAGCTCGCCCGCCGCGCGGGCCGGGACGCCTAGGCGGGTTTGGCGGGTGCCGGCTTCGCGCGTGGGTCGCCTGCGAGATAACGGCCGGTGACCCGCTTGAAGGCGTCCGAGGTCCCGACGCCCAGCTTGCCGTCCTCGCGGAGCACGGTCCCCGGGAAGCCGTTCAGGAATCGCTGCAGCTGCTTGCCTTCCTCCGTCACGACGTTCGGCGCATAGCGCAGGATCGGGCCCTTCTGCGGCTTCGGCGCGCCGCCGAAGGTGATCAGGTTCTTCTCCGCCAGCCGCCGCAGCAGGACCGCGACCCCGCACTGCCCGGAGACCGCGGTCGGCGACCACTTGCCGTCAGCCACGTACTTTCCCCGGCCGTAGTGCGTCGAAAAGCTCCAGAGATACGGCGAGGGGACATCGGCGTGATTCATCCGGTACCCGAAGCCGTTGTATGCCTCGAGCTTGTAGAGCGTCCCCGGAATCGACCAATCCTTCCATCGGTCGAAGCCCTGGTAGCTGAGAGCGTCGCTCGCGCTTGCCTCCCAGGTGAACGGAGGCTTGCCGGTCTTCGGCCTGCCCGCAGGAACCTGCACCGTGCGGGCTGTGAGTGGATCGCCGTTGTGCAGATGCCTGCCGAAGTTGAGCGAGGACTCGAGCGCGTGGATGACGCCGACCACGTACCACGGCGTGCCGACCGGATCGCCCGCAGCCGCGTAGCGCTTCCGATTGCCGGCGATCCGCTCGACGAGCGCATCGACGTCCGCCATGCGGTTCTCCCGGATGACGCACGAGTCGAACCGCCGCGCGTAGTCCGCCTTGAGCTCAGCGGTGAGCTGCATCAGTGCCGAGCGTACTGCAGGCGTCCGAGTCTGTCACCCGGATCCGAACCCCAGTTCCGGCCGGGCCGGCTCCGCGACCTTTTCGGCGAACACCTGGAAGAGGACGGCGATGTCGCGGTGCTCGTACCCCAGCACCCGAGCGGCACTGAGCACCTCGTGCACGTCGAACCAGGCCTTGTCGGTCAGCTCGAACGGGGCGCGCGTCCGCAGCATCGGCGAGCGCACCGCGCTGCGCGTCAGCACGTCGAGGGCGAGATCTCGTTCGATTCCGCCTTGCTCTGCGAGCCGCACCCCTTCGCTGAAGGCGAGCATCTGGACGGCGAGGCTGATGTTGACGGCCAGCTTGAGCAGCAGCGCCTGGGCGTTGTCGCCGACGAAAGTCACCGTGCTTCCGAGCTCACGCAGAATCGGCTCGACCTGCTCGAATGCGCTGACGTCACCGCCGACGATGATCGCGAGGCTGCCTTCCTCCGCGGCCGGATGGCCACCCGCGACGGGCGCGGCCAGCATCGAGGCGCCGCGCGCGGCGACGCGCTCGGCGAGATCGCGGCTGGTTTGCGAGCTGACGGTGCTCATGTCGATGTAGACCTTGCCGGCGGCGAGGCCTGCGAGGATCCCGTCCGGCCCCGCTGCCACGGCCTCGAGCGCGTCGCTGTCGGTGACCATGCTGATGACGACGTCGGCAGCCTCGGCGACCGCCCGCGGCGAGTCCTGCCAGCGCAGTCCTTGCTCGATCAGCGCGTCCGCCTTCGATCGCGTTCGGTTGGTTCCGTGGAGGTCGTAGCCCTGAGAGAGCAGGCGGCCGGCGATTCGGGCACCCATCGCCCCGAATCCGACGACTCCAATCGTGGTCACCGCTCTTGTGCCTCCTCGCTCTCGTCTTGACGTCCAGTAGGACATTCGAGACACATGTCAAGGGCTGGGGCGGCGTCTGTCTCCTACAACCACAACCTGACGGTCAGGCCGGGCCCGTTGTCGAGCAGTTCGAGCCGCCGGACGAGCCGCCGTGCCACCCACAGACCTGCCCCGCGTCCATGCTCGGGCCTCGGCGGGAGGTAGCCCGCGAACGGGTCGTCAAGTCCGGGCCCCCGATCCTCGATCTCGCACACGAACCAGCCGTCCGCCACGCCCGCCCGCGCGCGGCTTGCCCCGCCGCCGTGACGGCGCGCGTTCTCGAAGACTTCGTTCGCCGCGACGAGCATGTCCATCATCCTGGCTCGAGGCGCTCGCGCCGTCGTCAGCTCCGCGGCGAGCAACTCGCGAAACTCCAGCGGATCGGCGGTCGGTGCGAGCGTGCGGAGATCCGGCGTGGGTGTGGACTCCGCCGGGTGGGCCGCGGCGACGTCGCGAGGGTCGTTGTAGTCAGCTTGGCTCCGGGAGGCCTGGGCTTCGACTTGCGGATGCGTCCGCCAGACCGCGTCGATCACGTACTCCGGCGCGGTCTGTGTCCCGTACACGCAGAGGACCTGCGCAGGGAGATGCTCGAGGGCGCGGTTGACAATTGCCTCGTAGGCGATCCATTCGGACCAGTTGCCGCGGGTGGGCTGGAGCGGGATCTCTGCCGCCACCCGGGCGGATGTTGCCCCGGCAGCGAGGAGCTCCCTCATCGTCGCGTCGTACCCCGCGATCGCGTCGACCGGGCGGATATAGAAGTCGTCGCAGTCGGTAAAGGCCACGCTCTCGGCCTCACTGCCGAGCTCCTCGCGCAGCAGCGACCAATGCCGGCGAGTGAGCACAGCGATGGTCGGTCCTTCGTCGAGGCCTTCGCGCAGGAACGCGGCGACGCGCTCGACGAGCTGCTCGTCGGAGTCGTAGATGAGCGCCAGGTGACGGAAACCCGCAGCCTCAGCGGGTGCCGCGAGCTCGGAGTCTGACGGGCACACAGGTCTTTACCTAGGCCGCTGCATGCATACGTCAAGGATCGGGGTCATGAGGCGGTCGGGCTGGAGAAAAACGCCGCGGCGCGAAGCTTCTCGAGCGCCTGCTCCTCGATTTGCCGGACGCGCTCGGAGCTGAGACCCAGGCTACCGCCGATCTCGCGGAGCGTCCGGGGCGGTCGACCGACACCGTAGTGGTCGTACAGGATCGAGCGCTCACGCTCCTCGAGCGCATCGGTCAGCGCGCGGACCTGCTCTGTCACGAGCTGCCCGATCACCCGCTCGTACTCGTCCTCGGAGACGGGGTCGGCGATCTGTTCCCCGAGCGTTCCGGGTGTCCCGTCGTCCACGTAGAGCGGTTCGCTGAGCACGCGGGGAGGACGCTCGGCGACGAGGATGCTCTGGACGTGCTCATGGCTCAGTCCCGAGGCAGCCGCCAGCTCCGCGGTCGTGGGTTGCCGTCCGTGATGCTGGACGTGCGTACGGCGGGCCTCCCGAGCGCGTGCAAGCACACGTTGTCCGCGGTCCGACAGCACCGTCGGCCGGGACACCTCCGAGACGAGCTGTTGCATCGACTGGCGGACCCACCAGGAGGCATACGCCCAGAACGAGGTTCCAATTGCTGGATCGAACCGCTTGCTCGCGCGCAGCAAGCCGACGACGCCCTCCTGCAACAGCTCGGAGCGCTGAACGCCGAACGCAGACTGGTACCGGCGGGCGACGCCGGCGATCGCCGGCAGGAACGCGTCGACGAGCTCCACGCACGCCGCCTGGTCGCCGGCGGCGGCCGCCAGCACGAGCTCCCGTTCGCGAGCCGGGGTCATCCTCGACGGTCGAGGCTTTGCCTCATCGTGACGTCAGGCGGGAGAAATCCCGACGTGCACATGGTCGTCGTGGTCGATCGCCGCGCCCCAGAGGATCTGCGCGCTCCAACTGCGGCCGCCCGCCGAGAACGTGAAGTTCGCAAAGCTGTTCGGCTGCCAGTCGGCACAGCCCATTGACGCAGCGAGCGCCCGCGCGTGGTCCTCCCCCGTACGTGTCGGGAAGTCCCGTGCCGCCGTCGTCGTCTTGGTGGTCAGGTGGTCCGACGTCGGGGAGCCTCCGCACGCGCTGTTCTCGGCGGGGGTCCGCTTGCCCGAGCCGAGCGGGAGGCCACGCTTGCCCATGAACGCCTCCACCCATTGCTGCATCACGTCATTCGAGCCGCCCCAGTTCGGGTCGCCAGGATTCGGAGTCACGCGCAGGTCCTTCAGGCTCCCCCCGTCCTGAGCTCCCTCTTGGGCTTCGTCTTGGGCTTCCTCCAGGCGGGCGGCCGCCTCCCACGCCGCGACGAGCAGATCCTTGGCGACCGCGTCCATCGCGTGCTCGCCCGCATGGGGGAGCCCTTCCGGAATCTTGACCGACCGGAGCAGGTTGAAGGTCTTCTCGTCGAGCCAGCCCGTAGCCGGCGAGATGTTGGCCTGCCGCTGGACTCCTGCGATCCCCGACTCGCCGACGTTGCCGCCGGTCTCGCCGTGGGCGAAGGTGTTCGAATAGCTGTCGTCCCACCCGTCGGGGTTCCACTCCCACCGGCCGAGCCGGGCAACGGTGCGCTTGTAAGCGATCACATCGGTGCCGTCAATCGATGGCGCCTCGCCCTGCTCGTCCGCATCGGCTGGGTGGAGCGGCCGCGGAAACCCGGGTAGCTCGACCATCTTGCCACCTTCGTACGGTTGCTCCCACCACTCAGTCATGCTTCCTCCTCACTTCAGCGCCAGGGTGACGTTGACCACCGCGGTCACGTCCTTCGCGCGCGTCGAGATGTCGTAGACGCCGTAGTCGCTGACCTCGGTCGAGTTGGGCGACGTGACCTGGAAGACGCCGACGTTGACGCTGCGCACGTTGCCGAGGCTCGCGTTCGTGGCGTCCGCGAGCACCTCAGCCCGCGCCATCGCGTCCTTGGTCGCGTCCTCGAGCAGCACCGGCCGGAGCGACGGCAGCTTCGTGTAGACGTACTGCGGCGGCTCGGCGGTGATCGGAACGTCCTCGTTCAGGAGCTGCGCGCTCGCCTCGATCAGCTTCGCGACGTCGTCGACCCGGTCGGAACGGATCTGGAACGTCCGCGTGAGCGCAAAGCCCACGACAGGTCCGGTCGGCTCGCCGGTGTCGGGGTTGGTCTCGGCCTGCGTCGCGGTCGCGATCGGCTGGATCGTGACCTCACTCGGCCTCGCGCCCGCATCGGTGAGGAACTTCTGGAAACGCGCCGCCCAGCGTGCGAGCTCCTTCGAGGCCGCCTGTGCGGTCTTCTGCCGGCTCGTCAGCGAGGCGTTCCAGATCACGTAGTCCGACTGGATCCGCCGCTTGGCCGAGCCGGTGACGGTGAGCACGTCGCTCCGGCCGCGGTCGCGGATGCCGCCGGCGATCGCGACCGACCCGATCAGCAGGCAGATCCCGACGATCGCAAGTGCAACGGCGGAAGCGAGGCGCTCCGGCACGCGCCGATCTTACTCCCGCAGTCGCGTCCGCACAGCGCCGTGGTTCGCGGCTGACGGCCCCCGGAGGTGTGAGGGCCCCGTCGCCGGGGCCCTCACACCTCAGCTCGCGCCTAGCGCAGGCCGCGCTTGGTGCCGGGGCCGAACCGGTCGAAGCCGCCGTAGATCACGACGCTGTTCCGGCTTTGCCGGTCCTTGTGCTTCACCTTCGGCAGTACCGCCCAGCCGTTGTGGCTCGCGGTCACCTTGACGTCGGCCCGTACGGCCCCGCGCAGCACCAACTCGTAGGCCGAGCGGGCGGCCCGCCAGGCGGCGTTGTAGTCGTGCGCCGCCATGGCCGCCTTGGCCTGCCCGACCCGGGCGTCCGCCGACGCCAGATCCTGGGCGGCCCTGCCCGCGTTGCGGCTCCGGAGGATCCGTCCCGCGATCACGTTCGCGTTGACGATGTAGCCGGCGGCCTGGTGCCGCGCCGCGTTGTCGCGGTCGAACTGGCTGAAGTCCCAGTTGAGATCGATGTAGCTCATCATCGAGTTGCTCTCGTCACCGGCCCACGCGAAGAAGAGCGGGCCGGTCGGCTCATAGTCGATCCCGTTCTGCCAGTCGAACCCGTCGTGCGGATGGCTCATCCCGAAGTGATGGCCGAACTCGTGGATCTGAGTCGTCGTCAGGCCGTACCCGGCGTCGACGACTCCCTGCGAGACGAAGCTGAAGACGAAGCTCTGCGTCCCGTCGACCCAGTTGTCGTCGGCGAAGCCGAGGAAGCCGGCCGCGAGCTCGTCGGTCGTCGCATAGTTGAAGCCAGGCGCCGGATAGGTGCGGCTCGACTCATTGTCGTCCGAGCCTCCTCTGGCTTGCACGTCGACGCCGTCGTCGCGACTCCGGCCGAGCACGTCGTCCAGGTTGAGCGCGTTGTAGAGGAAGAGGTTCGCGAAGGCCGGATACTGCGGCCGGTCGGAGTAGCACTGCACGTCGGCGAGCCACTGCTCGTAGCAGCGGCGGGCCTTGCCCGTGAAGGAGAGGTCCTTCTGCCGGGCCGTCATCGCCACCTCCGGGAAGAGCTGGCGCTCCTCGCTCAGGAAGTACGCCGGCTTCTCGTAGCTCGCCGACGCGTTCACGCCCGGCCAGCCCTCGTAGGTGCTCAGGCGGACATCGATCGCGTTCGGCAGGAGCTCCGGCGTCAGGTACGGCGGATAGAGCGGCGACGACGTGAAGAGCAGGTTGATCGCCGCGTACCGTGCCACCTTGGAGAGGTCACCTGCGAGCGCGGACGGAGCACGGTAGCCCTTGGCGTCGTACTCCCAGGCGGCCGGCAGCCGGTAGTCCGGCTCACCGTCGCCGTCGAGGTCGGGATTCGTGATGTCGTAGCTCCCGCCCCACGACTCGGGCCCCGCGGAGAGGTCGAAGAACCAGACCCGGTTGACGCCGCGGCTGCCGAGCCCGGTCTCCTCGTCGTCCGGCGTCGTGCCGCCCCACGCGATGATCTTGCGGCTCGCACGGTTCAGGCCGAAGTCGTAGCCGGTGTCGGGATCGGGCTCGCCGATCTTCGTGTAGACGTGGTCGATGAAGTCGGGCCGTCCCCACCAGTTGATGAAGAAGATCGTGTCCTGCCGGGTGTCGACGCCGGACGGCCTGTGGTCGATCAGCCACTTCTCGACGCTCGGCGCGTCGATGAAGTTGTTCTGGCCGACGTCGCGCGTGCCGGCCTGGTCGTTGTAGAGATTCTGGAAGTCGGTTCGCGCCGCCGGCTTCGCGAGCCCCTTGAGAGCCGAGAAGAATGAGGCGTCCCACGCCGAGCTGGTGAACGTCGTGGCGTAGTCGTACGTGTAGTCGATTCCCAGCTCTTCGGTCACACCGTAGAAGAGGCGTGAGCGGACGATCGGCTTCGACTGTTGCGGCAGCCCCGCGAGGAACTCCGCAGTGTTGATCTGCCCGGGCTTGAGCCCGACGAAGACAACGTTGACGCGCACGCGCTCGCTCAGCCCTGCGCTGTGAACGCCAGGCTGCAGGTTCGAGAAGCTGCCACCCGCAAGAGCGCCCGGCGCTCCGGCGAGAGCTGCGATCGCGGCGGTGCTGCAAGCGAGAACCGTTCTGACTGACATCGTTCTCCCCTCTGTCCCCGGTTGAGGCTGGCGCGAGCGTAACGCCTGACGCGCCGCGACTCAACGGAGGCAGCTGTTTCTCCAGTCCGTTGCCAGACGCCGACCGCCTCGCGACCAGGGGTGTGGGATGATGGCCTCCGCCACCACCCAAGCTGTCGCGACGAAGAGTGCGGCTCCCTTTCTCCGTCGCCCGAGACAGAAGAGGAGTGTCTGATGACACAGCACGACGCAGTCAGCCGTCGCACGTTTCTGAAGCGGGCCGGTGCAGCCGGAGTAGCGGTCGCCGGCGGCACGCTGTGGGCCACCGCGCCGGCTGCCGCTCGCGCGCGGCGGTTCGGCAGGCGGCACGCTCCGATCGAGCACCTGGTCGTCTCCTGCCAGGAGAACCGCTCGTTCGATCACTACTTCGGCTACGCGCCGCAGGTGCAGGCGAGGCGGCTCGGCCCGCCGCGCGGCTACACGCAGCCGGATGCAGCAGGCGTCGGGCACGCGCCGTTCGAGCTCACCGCATTGCGCTCGGTCGACCCGCCGCACGGCTGGAACGACGTCCACGCCCAGTACAACGGCGGCAAGATGGACGGGTTCTACCGCAACGCCGCCCTCCGGACGGGCGACGGCAACAACGCGATCCCGTACTACACCGCGAAGGAGCTGCCGTTCTACTACAGCCTCTTCCGCAACTCCGGCCTGTGCGCGAACTACTTCTGCTCGCTGCTCGGGCCGACCTGGCCGAACCGCTTCTATCTGATGTCCGGCACATCGGGAGGTATCACCACCAACGGTCTCTGGGGCTATGGCATCTTCGACTCTCCCACCTGGCCGATCATCCTCGACCTGCTCGACGAGGCAGAGGTGAGCTGGAAGATCTACTACATCGGCTTCGACGGAGTGGAGGTCGGCGACACCGACAACGTCGCAGTGTTCTGGAGCCGCTGGGCGCACGACCCGCGGACCACGGCCACGCTCGACGACTACCTCGAGGATTGCCGGCGCGGCACGCTGCCGAACGTCTCCTGGATCATCCCGAGCTTCTCGATGCAGTTCGACGAGCATCCGGACGCGGACGTCAGCGTCGGGATGGGCTTCCAGGAGGAGATCATCACCGCGCTTCGCCGGTCGCGCCTGTGGCGCAAATCCGCGTTCTTCCTCACCTACGACGAGCACGGGGGCTTCTTCGACCACGTCCCGCCGCCGCAGGTGGACGCGTACGGCCTCGGGATCCGGGTGCCGCTCTGGGTGATCTCGCCGTTCGCGCGGCGCGGTCCGATCCTCTCGCGCAAGCCGGCCGATCACGTCTCGACGTTGAAGTTCATCGAGCGGCTGTACGGCCTGCCGACGCTCGCCGCGAGAAACCACACGTTCGACGTCTCCACTCCGACCGGGGGTAACTACCAGGCCGGCGGCGCGCCGGCGAAGCCGCGTGACGGCCTCCCGGGCCTGAGCGATCTCTTCGACCTGTTCGACTTCGACGAGCACGAGCACCACGACGACGACTGACGGCTCAGCGTGGGAGTAGAGGCACGACTTCCTGCGCGAAGTGCTGAACGCGGTCCGCGAGATCCGGGCTCGCGTGCCCGAGATTGACGACGAAGCCGTCGCAGCCAGCGTCCACGTACTCGCGGAGACGCTCGGCGATCCACTCAGGCGGGCCGGCGATTGCATGCCGGCCGCGCTCGTCCGCGGCGGTCTGCGGGTTCGGCGTGACGTAGACACCGATCCGCAAGATGACGCGACTGTCCGCTCGCCCCTCACGCAGCTCGACGGCCATCGGACGTAGCTCGTCGGGGGTGAGCGCGACGGGGTGCCACACACCCATCACCTCCGCGCGCCGCAGCGTCGCGCGCGACACGCCGGCCACCCAGAGCTCCGGCCCGCCCGGCCGGACGAGCGGCGGCGCCATCCAACCGTCGAGCGCGAGCGGTCCTTCGTGGTGAACGTGACCGGGCATCTGCTCGAACACCGACGGTGCGAGGCGAAGCCACTCGTTCAGCCGTTGGCCTCGTCCCTCGAACGGAGCTTGGAGCGTGGCGAACTCAGCTTGCAGCCAGCCCGGTGTGACAGCGGCCAGGATCCGGCCGCCCGAGAGGAAATCGAGCGTGGTCAGCTGCTTCAACGCGACCAGCGGTTGCCGCTGCGGGACGACGAGCGCGGAGACGCCCAGCTCGAGCCGGTTCGTACGAGCGGCGAGGAAGCCGAGCGACACGAGCGCTTCGGCGATCGTCCCGTACGTGCCCGCCTGCTCGGCGGGGACGATCACGTGATCGGTGACCCAGCCGGAGTCGAGACCGGCCCGCTCCGCGGCGATGGCCACCTCGGCAAGCCGCTCGGCGTCGAGCGCCGGGCCGTAGTTGGGCAAGATCACGCCAAGATGAAGGGGCGGCACACGCACACGCTAACCCCCGACAAGCACGGAGGAGGACGAGGATGAACGCCAAGGAGTGGATCGCCGGCTACGCCGAGCAGCTGGACACGGAACCGCCGACGGCCGAAGAGCTCAAGCTCATCCTCGATCTCGCCGCCGAGGCCGCTCATGCCTCAGAGCGCATCGCCGCTCCTGTGGCCTGCTGGCTCAGCGCGAAGTCGGGGCGCTCGCTGCAGGAGTCGCTCGAGGTGGCACGCCGGATGACGCAGTCCGCGGGCGCTTGACTTCACGCGATCCTGGTTTAGAATCGCGGGGTTTTCTTTCTCGGCTGTGCGGCAACGCTACGACCACCGCACGCAAAGGGAGGCTGGAGCAGGGTGACGGAACTCACCCGACGTGAATTCCTGAAGCGCGGCGCCATCGGCGCCGGGGCGCTCTACGTCTCCTCCCTGGGTTTCGACGTGGCCGTCGCGAAGGCCACCACGATCAAGCAGCGCCTGCGCATCGAGGGCGCGACTGTCTCCCATTCGGTCTGTCCCTACTGCGCGGTCGGCTGCTCGCTGCTCGCGTACACCCGCAAGCAGAGCGACGGCTCCGTCGAGCTGCTGCAGATCGAAGGCGACCCGGACAGCCCGATCAACGAGGGGACGCTCTGCCCGAAGGGGGCGACCTCGATGGAGCTCGCCGTCTCGAAGCGGCGGATCCCGAGCCCGCTCCACCGCTTGCCCGGCGCCGCCGAGTTCGAGCCGGTCTCCTGGGAGTTCGCGCTCGACAAGATCGCCCGCCACATCAAGGAGTCGCGCGATCGAACCTTTGTCGAAAAGGACGACGACGGGAACGTCGTCAACCGCTGCGAGGGCATCGCCTTCGCCGGCGGCGCCGCGTTCAGCAACGAGGAGGGCTACCTCGCTACCAAGCTGATGCGCGGCCTCGGCCTCGTCTACCTGGAGCAACAGGCCCGCGTCTGACACGGTCCCACGGTGGCCAGTTTGGCTGCCACGTTCGGACGAGGGGCGATGACGAACCATTGGCGGGACATCCGGCACGCCGACCTGATCCTGATCAACGGCGGCAACCCTGCCGAGGCGCACCCGGTCGGATTCCGGTGGTTCATGCGGGCCAAGCTCGAACGAGGCGCGAAGATGATCCACGTCGACCCCCGCTTCACGCGGACCTCCGCGGTCTCCGACATCCACCTGCGCATCCGGACCGGCTCCGATGCCGCCTTCTTCGGCGGGCTGATCAAGTACGTCCTCGAGAACAAGCTCTACCACGACGAGTACGTGCGCAGGTACACGAACGCCGCCTTCGTCGTCAAGAAGAGCTACTCGTTCAAGGACGGTCTGTTCAACGGCTTCGACCCGGAGAAGCGCGCCTACGACACGACGCAGTGGGCGTACGAGACGATCACCCCGGGCCCCAAATCCGGCACCGCGCCCGCCGGCCTCGGCACCAAGAGTGCGAAACCCTCCTCGGGCCTGACAGCCGCCAGCTCGTCTCCGAGCGGCGGCTATGCCCGGCTCGACATCAACCACCCGCGCTCGGTGCTGAACCTGATGCGCAAGCACTACTCTCGCTACACGCCTGAGATGGTGGAGCGGATCACCGGCATCCCACGCGACCAGTTCCTCGAGGTCGCGAAGCTCGTCGGCGAGATGGGACGGCCCGACAAGGTGATGACGCAGGTCTACGCCGTCGGCCTCACACACCACACGACCGGATCGCAGATGATCCGCTCCGCCGCGGTGCTGCAGCTCCTGCTCGGCAACATCGGCCGGCCGGGCGGCGGCATGAACGCCGAGCGCGGGCACGCAAACATTCAGGGCAACACCGACAACGCGATCTCCTGGGAGGTGCTGCCCGGCTACCTCAAGGCGCCCGCTCCGGGTCAGCGGAGCATCGCCGACTACGTCAAGGAGAGTGGCCCCAAGAAGGCGCACCCGAACTCTCTGAACTTCTTCGGCGAGAACTACGGAAAGTTCATCGTCAGCACGCTCAAGGCGTGGTTCGGCGACAAGGCGCGGAAGGACAACGAGTTCGCCTTCGACTACCTGCCCAAGCCGGCCGGAAACTCGTCCTGGATCACGATCTTCGACCAGGCGCTGCAGGGAAAGATGGAAGGCCTGATGCTGAGCGGGATGACCGCCGCCAGCATCGGCCCGGACGCGAACCAGGTGCACGAGGCGCTCGGCAAGCTCAAGTGGATGGTCGTCATGGACGCGTTCCCGACCACGAGCTCCGAGTTCTGGCACGCGCCGGGCGCCGATCCTTCGCAGATCGAGACCGAGGTGCTCGTGCTGCCGACGACCCACTGGATCGAGAAGGAGGGGTCGTTCACGAACAGCGGCCGCTGGCTGCAGTGGAAGGATCAGGTCCTGCCGCCGGAGGGTGAGTCCCGGCATGACCACTGGATCCTGGCGGACCTCTTCCAGCGCGTGCGGGAGCTCTACAAGCAGGACGGCGGTGCATTCCCGAACGCGATCGCGGACCTCGTCCTCCCCTACGCCGATCCGGCGAAACCGGAGTTCGAAGAGATCGCGAGGGAGGTCAACGGCAAGGACCTCAAGACCGGCAAGCAGCTGGCCTCGTTCAAGGAGTTGACGGACGACGGCACGACGACCACCGGCAACTGGATCTACGCCGGCTCGTTCTCCGAGGACGGCAACCAGATGAAGCGCCGCAAAGGCGTCCAGGACCCGAAGGCCAACGACCCCACGGGCATGGGCTACTACCCCGAGTGGGCCTGGTCGTGGCCGGCGAACCGCCGTGTCCTCTACAACCGCGCGTCCGCCGATCCCGCCGGTGAGCCCTGGGATCCGAAGAGGCCGGGGATTCGCTGGGACGCGGCGCAGAAACTGTGGGTCGGCGACGTGCCCGACTACCCGCCGGACGCGGACCCCAAGGATCCCGAGTCACCGTTGCCCTTCATCATGACCGGGGAGGGCATGGGCCGCCTGTTCTCGAACGGGCTCGCCGACGGGCCGTTCCCCGAGCACTACGAGCCCGTCGAGTCGCCGATCGAGAACCCGCTGCACCCGAAGGTCTCGGCGTCGCCCGCGACGTTCCTGTACGACGAGGCCGCGGGGCGGCCAAGCCGGCTCGGGACCGTGAAAGAGTTCCCGTACGTCGCCACCACGTACCGGCTCACCGAGCACGAGCACTACGTCACGCAGCACGTCGAGCGGCTGGTCGCGCTCCAGCCCGAGGCATTCGTCGAGCTCCCCGCGGCGCTCGCGGACGAGAAGGGGATCAAGACCGGCGACATGGTGCGGGTCTTTTCGAAGCGGGGCAAGATGGAGGTTCGCGCGCTCGTGACGAAGCGGCTCGGGGCTCTGACGATCGACGGGAAGAAGGTCTTCCAGATCGGCATCCCGATCCACTGGGGTTATGTCGGGATCAATACGGGGGATCACTGGCTCGCCAATGCCCTCACGCCCTTTGTCGGCGACGCCACGGTGCGCACGCCGGAGTTCAAGGCCTTCCTGGTGAACCTGGAGAAGCTGTGAGCACGCACGTCGAGACTGCGGCGAGTCCCTGGGCTGCACGCAAGCAGCGCGCCGAGGAGCTGTGCGACCGGCACCCGTTCGCGGCCGAGCTGCTGACGCTCTATCTCGCGCTGGCTCCGGTGCAGGAGGACGCCTGGCGAATCGCCCGCGACAGCCCGCCGCCTCCAGCGGAACTCGCGCAGTGGGCTGCTGCTCGGGTGCTCCCGCACGTCGTGGAGGCGACGGTGGCGGCCGCTCCGGCGACGCTGAGGGAGGCCGTCGTCAGTCGCTTTGCAGACGACGCGATCGACGACGCGCTGGCCGGCTGGCTCGCCGGCGACGAGCTCGACCCCGTCGACCGCTACCTCGCGCGGGCCTCCCTCGCGCCCGCGCTCGAGGCGCTGGGCGAGCAGGCCGGCGCCGCTTGCGCGCCGGAGGACGCCGCCGACGGGCTTCTCTGCCCCCGCTGCGGCGCGCGGCCTCAACTGTCGTTCGTCGCCGACTCCGGAGAGGAGCTCGTGAGTGGACGGCGCAGCCTGCTCTGCTCCCGCTGTGGGTCGAGCTGGGCCTTCACCAAGAGCACGTGCCCCGCGTGCGGGGAGTCCGACGAGGCACGACTTCTCGTCTTCGCGGAGCGGTGGGGTGGACCTGTATCCGCCAACGGCAACGGCGACGGCCCCGCGCAGGCGATCTTCCCGAATCTCCGTATCGCGAGCTGCGAAAGCTGCCGCAGCTATCTGATCGAGGTCGACCTGGCCCGCGACGGCCGGGCCGTGCCCGAGATCGACGAGCTCGCCGCGGTTCCGCTCGACCTCTACGCAGCAGACCAGGGCCTGACGAAGGTCACACCGAATCTGATGGGGTTCTAGCGATGGCAACGACCAAGATCGTTCCCGGCAAGGGCTACGGGTTCTTCACCGATACGAGCGTCTGCATCGGCTGCAAGGCCTGCGAGGTGGCGTGCAAGGAGTGGAACCAGCTCCCGAGCAACGACAAGGGGTTCCTCGGCGACAGCCTCGACAACACGGGGAGCCTGGACGGCCAGACCTGGCGTCACGTCAAGTTCATCGACAACGTCCCCGACGAGACGCTGGGGACGGGCAACGGGGCGGCCTTCCTGCTCATGTCGGACGTCTGCAAGCACTGCCAGCACGCGAGCTGCATGGACGTCTGCCCCACCGGCGCGATCGTCCGCACCGAGTTCGACTCCGTCTACATCCAGCAGCCGGTCTGCAACGGTTGCCGCAACTGCATCGCCGCCTGTCCCTACGACGTGATCGACATCGATCCGGAGCGGGACGTCGCGCGCAAGTGCACCCTCTGCTACGACCGGCTGCAGGGCGGCATGGAGCCGGCGTGCGCCAAGGCCTGCCCGACGGAGTCGATCCAGTTCGGGCCGCTCGACGAGCTGCGCCGCAAGGCGGACGAGCGCCTGGCGACGCTGCACGACCAGGGCCTCGAGCAGGCGAACCTCTACGGCCGCGACGAGGAGGTCTACGGCGGGCTCAACGCCTTCTTCCTGCTCATGGACAAGCCCGAGGTGTACAAGCTCCCGGACGCGGCCAGCGCCGTCCTGCCGAAGCGGAACAACGTCGGCGGCTACCTCGGCGTGCTCGGGACGGCGGTTCTGGCCCTGTTCGGCGCCGTGATCGCGCTCCGCGAGGGACGGCTGGGCGGCGGCCGAAAGCCCGACGCGCGGCAGGCGGGTGAGCAGGAATGACGGTGCTGGCAGACACCCAGCATTTCGCCGGCTCGCCTGAATGGACCTGGTACATCCTCTTCTACTTCTTCCTCGCCGGGCTCGCGGGGGGCTCCTACTTCCTCGCGACGCTCCTGCGTTACTGGGGCCGGCCGGCGGACGAGCCGGTGGCGAGGCTCGGCTACTACGCGGCCTTCCCGGCCGTCGTCATCTGCCCGCTCCTGCTGACGCTCGACCTCACCAAGCCTCTGCGCTTCTGGCACATGCTCGTCAGCACGACCCCGGGGGACACCGGCCTGAACTTCAAGTCCGAGTCGCCGATGTCGGTGGGCGTCTGGGCGCTCGCCGTGTTCTCACTCTTCGCCGTCGTGTCCTTCGTCGACGCGCTCGTGCGCGACGGCAGGATTCGGCTCTCCCCAGGCCGCCGCCTCAGCACCCTTCTCGCAGGGAGGGTGGGGCAGGTCTGGCACGTGGTCGGAGCAGTGCTCGGCCTCTTCATCGCCGGGTACACGGGCGTGCTGCTCGCCGTCTCGAACCAGCCCGTCTGGAGCGACACCTGGGCGCTCGGCGGACTCTTCCTCGCTTCCGGGCTCACGGGCTCGGCCGCACTGCTGCTGCTCCTGACGCATTACCGGCGAGATGCGGCGGAGTCCTCGCTCGGCGCCCTGGAGCTCGGCGGCCGGCTCTTCGCGCTGCTCGAGTTGCTGCTGCTGGTGGTGTTCGTGCTCACGCTGATCGGCGACTCCGCGCTGGACAAGGCGTTTGGACTGCCGTGGTTGCTGCTCTGGCTCGTGGCCCTGGGCGGGATCCTTCCGGCAGTCGCCGGCCTTCTCGCCGGCCGGTTCAGAATCGCCCGCGGACGACTGGTTACGGCGCCGATCCCGGCCTGGGTGGCAGCGCCGACGCTCGTGCTCCTCGGCGTGTTCGCGCTGCGGGCTGCGGTGATCTTCAGCACCCAAGCCTGAAGATCACCGCACGAAGACCAGCGCTACCTGACGCCGCGCATGGCCTGCATGGCCGCCTTGATCGTGTCCTCCCGGTCGCCGCCGTGGTCGCGCTTGCCCTGCTTCCGCGGGGAGCGGTCGGTCGGCAGCGTTGCCAGGTACTCCGGTCGCCTCCGGGCGTTCGCCGCCTTCTCGAAGCCTGACGCGAGCTTGATCAGCGTCGGCTCGCTGTAGGCGGTGCCCATGAAGCTGATCCCGACGGGCAGCCCGAAGGAGTCTCCCGCGGGGACGTTGATGAGCGGGTAGCCGGCGATCGCCGCCGGCGACGAGCTGGCGCCGATGAAGTGGTCGCCGTTGACGAGGTCTGTCGGCCAGGCCGGCGACCCGGTCGGCGCCACGAGCGCGTGGAGGTTGTGCGCTGCCAGTGCTGCGTCGATCCCGTCCCGGCCGCCCAGCCGCCGTGCGTTCGCCCGCGCGGCGAGATAGGTCGCCTCGTCGTAGGGCTGCGACTCCGTCAGGTCGAACAACTCCTGCAGGAACCACTTCAGCTCCTGGCCGGCGTGCGCCAGGTTGAAGGCGATGCAGTCGGCGAGGGTCCGAACCGGCACGCCGGTCCGGGTGGCGAGGTAGGCGTTGAGGTCGCGCCGGAACTCGAAGACGAGGACGACCAGCTCGTCGGGGAGCGTGTTGATGTCGTCGATCGTCGGGATCTCGACGGGATCGACCAGCGTCGCGCCGGCATCCGCCATCGCCTCGAGCGCCTCCTCGTAGACGGCGTCCGTCTCCTCGCTGTAGCCCGTCATCCCGCCGCCGCGGAGGACGCCGATCCGGGCGCCGCGCAGCCCGTTCGGATCGAGGAACCGCACGTAGTCGGTGAACACCTTGTTGCGGTTGGCCGAGGTTGCGGGGTCGCGTGGATCGGCGGTCTTGCTGGCAAGCGCGCCAAGGAGGGCGGCCGCGTCGGCGACCGTGCGGCCGTGCGGCCCGACGGTGTCCTGGCTGGCAGCGATGGGCACGACGCCGGCTCGGCTCGTGAGCCCGACCGTCGGCTTGATGCCAACGACGCCGTTGAGGCTGGCCGGACAGACGATCGACCCGTCCGTCTCCGTCCCGACTGCGGCCGCGCACAAGCTCGCCGCGGCCGCCGCAGCCGAGCCGGAGCTCGAGCCGCACGGATTCCGGTCGAGCACATACGGGTTCTTCGTCTGGCCACCGCGGCCCGACCAGCCGCTGGAGGAGTGGATCGAGCGGAAGTTGGCCCACTCGCTCAGGTTCGCCTTGCCGAGGATGACCGCGCCGGCGTTTCGGAGCTGCTTGGCTACGGTCGAGTCCAGTGGGGCCGGTCTCCCGACGAGGGCGAGCGAGCCGGCCGTTGTCATCATCCGGTCGCCGGTGTCGATGTTGTCCTTGAGCACGACCGGAATTCCGTGGAGCGGACCGCGGACGTGACCGTCCCTCCGCTCGCGGTCGAGGGCGCGGGCGATCGACTCGGCCTCCGGGTTGACCTCGATGATCGAGTTGAGCGCCGGGCCGCGCCGGTCGATCGCCTCGATCCGCTCGAGGTACTTCTGGACGAGCGACTGCGACGTGAGGCGCCGCGTGGTGAGCTGCGTCTGGAGCTCGACGATCGTCGCCTCCTCGACCTCCTGCGCGGGATGCGCGAGGGCCTTCTCGGCGAGGAGCGATGCGACGGCGGGCGCTGTAGCCGCGGCGGCCCCCAGTTTCAGGAACCTGCCCCGGTCGAGCGTGCGCCCGCCGGAGTCGGAAGGAACGGTGTCGCTCACGACTACCTCCTCGTTCGGGAACGATTGCGGCCGTCCGTCGGAGCATTCCACCGCTACCTGGGCGGGCGGCACCGCGACGCTATCCGATCAGTCGAGCTCGGGCAAACTCAGCGCGCCTGTCACGGCTCGGCCGGCGGAGACTCGAGGAGGGCCAGCTCGTCGCGCACGATCTCCATGCCCACCGATGCGCGCGGGAAGCCGGCGTAGACGGCGAGGAGCGTGGCGAGCGCCTCGAGCTCCGCTCGACTCGAGCCATGCTCGATCGCCCAGCGGACGTGACCGCGGAGGCGGTTCTCGAGGCCGCCCTGGGTGATCAATGCCGCGACGACGATCAGGCTGCGGTCGCGGAGCGAGAGGACGTCGTCCGGCCAGGCGCCGCCCGCCGAGGCAATCGCCTCCTCGCTGAACCGCTCACCGAGGCGTTCGGCAAGCCACGCTGGCACCTCCTCTCGCGTGATCCCGAACTGTGACGCGTAGGCATCGAGGCCGCGCTCGCGGCGTTCGTCGCTGTCGCTCATCGGCGCAAGTGTAGATTCGTCCGGCACCGACACTGCGACGACCGAGGAGCCGAACGATGAGCGAGACCGAGGCGGGACCGCCGGCACCCGACGTCGACACGAGCGGCATCGCCGAGATCGCCGACGGCGTCTGGGTCGTGCCCGATCGCCGAGTACCGCTCGTGCCGAACATCGGCATCGTCGTGGGCGAGGAGCGCACGCTCGTCGTCGACGTCGGCATGGGCCCGCGAAACGGCACCAGGGTGCTCGAGGCTGCGCGGCAAAAGGCGGCCGGCCGCCCGCTCGTCGTTACCACTACGCACTTCCACCCCGAGCACGGGTTCGGCCTGCAGGTCTTTCGCGGCGAGTCGCACATCGTCTACAACCGGGCGCAACACGACGAGCTCAACGACAAGGGCCAGGCGTATGTCGAGATGTTCAAGACATTCGGCCCGAACGTCGCCGAGGCGCTCGAGGGCGTCGAGCTGGTCGAGCCCGACGAGCTCTACGACGGCGACCGGACGGAGCTCGATCTCGGCGGGCGGCGCGTCGAGCTCCTCACCCGCGGCCTCGCGCATACGCGCGGCGACCAGGTTGTCTTCCTGCCGGAGGAGAGGATCCTCTTCACCGGCGATCTCGTCGAGTCCCGCATCTTCCCGATCTATCCCTACTTCCCGCCCGACGACGCGGACGTGAACGGCAGTCGCTGGATCGACGTGCTCCGCTGGCTCGAATCGCTCGAGCCGGCCCAGGTCGTGCCCGGCCACGGCGAGGTGCGCGACGTGACCGTGATCACGGAGGCGCGCGAATACCACCAACTGCTGCGCGAGCAGACGTTTGCGCTGGCCGATACCGGCGTCGAGCCGGACGAGGCGATCGCCCGGATCCAGCCCGGGATGCTGGAGCGGTACCCGGACTGGGAGCAGCCGGAGTGGATCGACTTCGGGATCCGCTGCTTCCACGCCGAACGAACGCCATGAGGGCGGCCGGTTCATTGACATGTCACGGGGAGTGTGTTGGGATGACCGCGTTGGCCCGCGCGCACACCGAGGGGCGAGAACGAGGGTAGCCCGCCGCCTCGTAGGTTCTACGAACGCAAGAGGAGGAGGCAAGGTGACCATACGTCTACGGCCCGCCCGGATGGTTGCGGCTGTCGCCACCGTCGTGCTGACCGCCGGTGTCGCGGGATCGCTGGCCGCGACCAGCGACTCGAACGCAATCCCGGCCGGCTACAAGGGGGTCGAGGCGAAGCTGCCGACGGCGTACAAGACGCCGGTCAAGAAGGGCGGCACCTCCTGCACGATCGGCTTCCAGAATCCGATCGCGGCCAACGAGTTCCTCGGCTTCCTGCAGAAGGCGGTCGTGGCCGAGGGCAAGCGCTACGGCTGCCGTGTGATCACGCTCGACGACGCGCTCAGTCCGGACAAGCAGGTGTCGAACATGCAGCAGCTGCTGGCGCAGAAGGTGAACGTGATCATCTTCTACCCGCTCGACCCGAAGGCGACGACGCCGGTCCTGAAGCAGGCGCTGAAGCAGAAGGTGCCCGTGCTCGCGATCGATGCGAGCTTCGGGAGCACGAAGAAGGTGCCGCTGATCACGACCCAGGTGTGGCAGGGCCGTGACACGCAGGCGTTCCTCCAGGCCCAGGCGCTCGCGAAGGCGAAGCCGAAGGCCAAGCTCGGCATCATCGGCATCGGGATCCCGGTCCCGGCGATCAAGTACCTCGTCCAGCGCGAGACCTTCTGGGCGAAGAGGGCCGGCGCGACCGTCGTCGGATCTCAGGACAACCCGTCGGACGACGTGACGGGCGGCGAGAAGGCGGCGAACGCGCTGCTCCAGCGCCACTCGGACATCGACGCGGTCATCGGCTACAACGACCCGTCGGCGCTCGGAGCCGTGATCGCGGCCCGCAGCACGGGCCGGAAACTGACGGTGATCGGCCTCAACGGCTCGAGCGACGGCATCAGCGCCGTCAAGGCCGGCCGCCTCGCCGCGACCGTTCAGGTCGATCCAATCGGGCTCGGCGTCCAGTCCGCCCGCGCGGCCTACAGCCTGATCACGAAGCAGAACCTACCGCTCCCCCACATCGTGATCCGGCCGGGCAGGCTCGTGACGAAGGCGAACGTCAACTCGATCCCGAGCTGGAGCAGGCAGCTGAAGGCGATCAAGTAGCAGTCGCGACCCTGGGGCGGGCGCGCGCGCCCGCCCCAGGCGTGACAACCTCGGGAGCGGATGCCAAGCGCGAACGACACGCCCCCGCTCCTCGTCGGGGAGGGCCTGCACAAGCGCTACGGCGGCGTGCACGCCCTGCGCGGCGCCGGCATCGCCGTGCACGCCGGCGAGGTCCATGCGCTCGTCGGCGAGAACGGGTCCGGCAAGTCGACGATGCTCAAGATCCTGTCGGGGCAGATCCAGGCCGATGCCGGCAGCGTCTCGATCGATGGGCGCCCTGCGGGGTTCCGCACGCCGCTGGACGCCCTGCGCAGTGGCATCGCCACGGTGACGCAGGAGACGACGCTCGCGCCGGACCTCTCGATCGCGGAGAACGTCTTCCTCGGCCACCGGATGGTGCGGCGCGGCCCGGTGATCGACTGGCGGGCAACGCGGCGGCGTGCGTTCGACGCGCTGCGGCGGCTCGGGCTGGAGGTCGATCCGGCGCTGCCCGTGCGGCGGCTCCGCCCCGACCAGCAACAGATGGTCGAGATCGCGCGCGCGCTATCGATCGACGCACGCGTTCTCATTCTCGACGAGCCGACGAGCTCGCTCACGGACGACGAGGTCGAGTCGCTCTTCCTCCTCGTGCGGAGCCTCAGGAGCGAGGGCGTCGCGACGATCTTCGTCTCGCACCGGCTGCAGGAGGTGTTCGACCTCGTCGATCGCGTGACGGTGCTGCGCGACGGCCACACCGTCGGCGCGGCCCCCGTCGCCGAGCTCGACCGGGCGAAGCTGATCCACCTGATGGTGGGCCGGACGCTCGAGGAGCTGGAGCCGCCGCCGGTGCAGGAGCGCGAGGGCCACGCTGCGCTGCGCGTCCGCGGGCTGACGCTCCAGCAGGGGCTGCATGACGTCGACCTCGACGTCGCGCCGGGGGAGATCGTGGGCCTTGCCGGGCTCGTCGGCGCGGGCCGAAGCGAGCTGTTGGAGACGATCTTCGGCCTCCATCGCCGTCTCAGCGGGACGGTCGAGGTGGACGGCGAGCTGACTTCCTTCCGCAGTCCGCGCCAGGCGATCCGAGGCGGGATCGCCTTCGTGCCGGCCGACCGAAAGATCCAGGGGCTCGTCCTCGAGATGAGCGTGCGCGAGAATCTCGTCATGGCGTCTACGTCGCGCCTTTCGAGGCTCCGGCGCCCGGCCGCACGGCGGGAGCTCGCCGTGGTGCGTGAGTCCTTCGAGGGCATGCGCATCCGCGCCCACTCCTCGCGCGTGCCCGTTGCGACGCTCTCGGGCGGCAACCAGCAGAAGGTCGTGCTCGGCAAGTGGCTCGCAACGGCGCCGCGGGTGCTGATGCTCGACGAGCCGACGCGCGGAGTGGACGTCGGGGCCAAGAGCGAGATCTACCGGCTGCTCTTCGAGGCGGCCGAGCGCGGGGTCGGCATCCTCGTCTCCTCATCGGAGAATCCCGAACTGCTGACACTCTGCGACCGGATCCTCGTCATGTTCCGCGGGCGCGTCGCCGTGCAGCTCGTGCGCGGCGAGGCGACGGAGGCCCGGATCGCGCACTTCGCCGGCGGTCACCGGTGAGCAGCCGGTCGCCCGCACGCGACCATGCGGCCGGGCTCTGGTCTGCGACCAGCCGCTACGCCGTCGTCCTGCTCCTGCTCGTCGGGATCCTCGTCTTCTTCTCGATCACGCAGCGGGACTTCCTCTCGCAGGCGAACATCGAGAACCTCCTCACGAGCAGCTCGATCCTCTTCGTCGTCTCGATCGGGATGACGTTCGTCGTCCTGACCGGCGGCATCGACCTCTCCGTGGGCTCGTTGCTCGCGCTCTCGGGCATCGTGCTCTCGGAGCTCTTCAACGGCGTCGGGCTGCCGTCCGGGGTGGCCGTGCTGCTCACCTGTCTGATCGCCGCCGCGATCGGCGGGGCAGTCAACGGCGTGCTCATCGGTCGCGTCGGGCTCTCGTTCTTCGTCGTCACCCTCGGCACGCTGTCGATCTACCGCGGCGTGGTCAACATCTGGTCCGACACCGAGACGACGTACATCGCCTCGTCGTTCGTCGATTCGATCGCGTTCGGGAAGCTGCTCGGAATCGCGTATCCGATCTGGATCATGCTCGTGACCTACCTCGTCGCGCTGGCCGTGCTCCGCTGGACGTACTTCGGGCGCGACGTGTACGCCGTCGGCGGCAACATCACCGCGGCGCGACTGTCGGGCATCAACGTCGCGCAGACGCTGATCATGGTCTACGCGATCGCCGGGCTCTGCGCCGGCATCGGCGGCGTCATCCAGGCCGGGCGCCTCGGCGCGGCAAGCCCGCTCGTGGGCGACACGACGCCGCTCGCGGCCGCCGCCGCCGTTCTGCTCGGGGGCACGAGCTTCCTCGGCGGCGTCGGGGGCGTCACCGGCACCGCGGTCGGCGTCCTCTTCATCGGCACGCTCCAGAACGGTCTCTCGATCGCCGCCGTCTCGAGCTTCTGGCAGCAGGTCGTCACCGGCGTGATTCTGATCGTCGCGATCGCGATCGACCGGATCCAGCAGCTGCCGCGCGGGCGGTTCCGGCGGAGCCGCAGCGGTACCCCGGAGGCCGCATGACGCTCGACGCCACCCTCGGGTTCGAGCTCACCGACCTCGGCGCCGAGCGCGCGCACGCGCAGGTCGAGATCGACGAGCGGCACCTGCAGCCGTTCGGCGTCGTTCACGGTGGCGTCTACGCAGCGCTTGCCGAGACGCTGGCGTCGCACGCCACCGCCGCTGCCGTCATGCCCGAGTACATGGCGCTCGGCAGCTCGAACCTGACGAGCTTCCTGCGCCCCGTCGTCGCCGGCACGATCCGGGCCGAGGCGGAGCGCCTGCACCGCGGCCGCACAACGTGGGTCTGGGACGTGCGCTTCACCGATTCCGAAGGCCGACTTTGCGCGACGTCGCGCATCACCGTCGCCGTCCGGCCGCTGGAGGGCTCGTGAGCGACCCGGTCTACTTCGCCGACCTCACCTACACGCGGGTGCAGGAGCTCCTCGAAGGAGCGAAGACGCCGGTTCTGCTGTGGCCGGTCGGCTCGACGGAGCCGCACGGCCCGCATTCGCCGCTCTCGACGGACCCGATCATCTCGACTGGCATCGCCGAGCGCGTCGCGCGCCGGCTCGCCGACGACCCGGAGCTCACAGTGCTGATCCTGCCCACGCTGTCGTACGCCGTCACCCGCTACACGGTTGGTTTTGCGGGTGCGATCCACGTGAGCGAGGCCACGCTGCGCGCCATGATCGTGGATGTGTGTACCTCGCTTGCAGGTCAGGGCTTCCCGCACGTCGTGCTCGTCAACAACCACTTCGAGCCCGAGCACGTCCAGACGCTGCACGGCGCGATCGACGAGCTCGAGGGGCACGGCGTCCGGGTCGGCTACCTCGACCTCACGCGCCGGGAGCGCGCGCAGCGGCTGACCGAGGAGTTCAAGCTCGGCGAGTGTCACGCGGGACGGTACGAGACGTCGCTCGTGCTCGCCGAGGCGCCCGAGCTCGTCGACCGCGATGCGATGGCGCGGCTCGAGTACGTCCCGGTGAGCCTGCCGAAGGTGATCGCGGCCGGGATGAAGGACTTCCGCGAGATGGGGCTCGCACAGGCCTACTGCGGAGCGCCTGCCGAGGCCACCGCGGCAGAGGGCGAGGAGACGTACGAGCTGCTTGCCGAGATGACGATCGAGATCGTCCGTGCGCTCGTCGCCGGCAGCGGCGGGCGCGACAGGTCAGGGCTCTTCGGTCGTGTCTAGGGCGACGAACCTGAAGGTCGATCCCGTCACCTTCGAGATCATCCGCCACAAGCTCTACAGCGTGATGGACGAGGCGATCATCGCGCTCGAGAACGTCTCCGGGTCGCCGATCACGAACGAGGGCCACGATCTGATGGCCTCGCTCTACAAGGCGGACGGCGGCCTGATGGTCGGCGGCGTCGGCTTTCTGCACCACCTGACGAGCGCGGCGCAGGCCGTCAAGCACATTCTCGCGACCTATGCCGACGACCCGGGGATCAACGAGGACGACGTCTACTTCCTCAACGACTCCTACACCGCCGCGTTGCACCCGCCGGACGTGTACCTGATCTCGCCGATCCATTACGAAGGACGCCTAACCGGCTTCGCCGCCAACTTCGTCCACGTGACCGACATCGGCGCCATCGATCCCGGGGGCTTCTCGCCGAGCGCACGGGACAACTACCAGGAGGGCTTTCAGTCGAAGGGCCTGAAGCTCGTCGAGGGCGGCCGCATGCGCCGCGACGTCCTCGACACGTTCCTGAACATGGTGCGCGACCCGGGCATGACCCAGCTCGACCTGAAGTCGCAACTCGCCGCCAACCATGTCGCGAAGCAGCGGATGCGCGAGCTCTACTCGGACTACGGCGTCGACGTCGTCGAGGCTGTCTCCGAGGAGCTGATCCTGCAGTCGGAGCAGCTGGTGCGGAGCCGGCTCGCGGAGCTGCCCGACGGCGAGTGGCGCGTGCGCGAGTACATCGACATGCCCGGCGCGAACGCGAAGGTGGAGCTGACCGCGATCAAGGAGGGCGACACCCTCACCTACGACTTCACCGGTTCGAGCCCCCAGACAGAGCTCGGCGTCAACTGCTCGTACTGGGCCACCTGGGGCGGTCTCTTCGCGCCGATCTTCCCGCTACTCGCGTGGGACGTCACCTGGAACGAGGGCGTGACGCGGCCGATCAAGCTGGTCGCGCCGGAGGGGACGATCGTCAACTGCATCCGTCCAGCCCCGATCTCGATCGCGACCGTGGGGACGATCCAGATCGTCAACAACCTCTCGACGCTCGTGCTCTCGAAGCTGTTCGGCGCGAGCGAGCGCTACTCGAGGCGCGCGACGGCGGTGTGGCACGGCAGCCACGCGCACGTCGAGACGCATGGATTTACCACCGAGGGCGAGTTCTTCATCGCCCCGCTCACCGACACGTTCTGCGGCGCTGCCGGCGCCCGCGCGTTCGCCGACGGCGTCGACCTGGGCGGCGAGATCCCGAACATCGTCTCGCGCTGGGCGAACGTCGAGAGCCAGGAGCTGAACACCCCGATCCGCTACCTGTTCCGCCGGGCCGTTCCCGACTCCGGCGGTCCCGGCAAGTACCGGGGTGGCGTGTGCCACGAGTACGCGTTCACGCCGAACGGTGCGAATGAGGTCGGGCTCGTCCTCTTCGGAAAGGGCACGCGGGCGCCCATGAGTCTCGGGATCTTCGGCGGCTACCCCGGCTGCAACGTCGGCTACACGACCTTCCGGCGCGCGAACGTCGACGAGCTGCCCGACCGGCTCGAGGAGTTGCGCGGCGAGGAGCAGTTCGATCAGTTCTGGGGGACGCTCGAGCTCGAGGACGAAGACGTTCAGTACGTCCGTTTCATGGGCGGCGGCGGCTACGGCGACCCTCTCGACCGCGAGCCGGAGCTCGTGCTGCACGACGTGCTCGCCGGCCTCGTGACCGCGGGGCCGGCCCACGACATCTACGGCGTCGTCATCAGTGGCGCTGACGTCGACGTCGAGGCGACGCGGGCCCGACGCCGGGAGCTCCGCTCCGAACGGCTCGGGCGTACGGTCGACGGCGCCGACGAGCGAACGAACGTCGAGCGGACCGGCAAGCGCCTCTCCGAGTACCTGCAGCGCACGGCCGCCGACAGCACACAGTGCACGTGGTGCGGCGCCGAGGTCGCGCCGGCCGCCGCCGACTGGAAGGACCATGCCGTCCTGCGGCGGCTGCCGGTGGAGCGCACGGGCCCGCACCGCACTGCCTCGGGCGAGTTCTTCCTGATCGAGGCGTTCTGCCCCGGCTGCGCGACGCTGCTCGACGCGGAGCTCGCCGCCGGCGACGATCCGCTCCGGCACGACCGTGTCCGGAGCTGGCCGGCCGCGTGATCCGGCACGAGGAGATCCCGCAGGACTTCAACCTGGCGAGCTGGTTTCTCGACCGCAACGTCGAGGAAGGCCGCGGCGACCGCGTCGCGCTCTACGGCGCAGCGAACACGACGTACCGCGAGCTGGCGGCCCTCCAGAACCGAGCCGGACACGTGCTGCTCGACCTCGGCGTGCGGCCCGAGGACCGCGTGCTGCTCGCGCTCTCCGACGGGCCGGAGTTCGTTGCGTGCTGGTACGCCGCGCTCAAGGTCGGCGCCGTCGTGGCCGAGGCGTACACCTTTCTCCCCGCGAAGGAGTACGCGTACTACCTCCGCTACTCCGGCGCGCGGGTCGTGATCGTGGACGGGACGACGCTCGCCAACGTGCGCGAGGCGGCGGCCGGCTTGCGCTACCCACCGGCGATCCTCGTCGTCGGCACCGAAGCGGGGCCGGGGGAGACGTCCTTCGAGGAAGCGACCGAGTCGGCGCCCGACGGGCTCGAAGCGGCGGACACCGGCAAGGACGATCCCGCGCTCTGGAAGTTCACGACGGGCTCGACCGGCGCACCGAAGGCGGTCTGCCACCTGATGCACGACCCGCTCGTCTCCCACGAGAACTTCGCCGTCGACGTGATCGGCTACACCGAGGCCGACATCGTGCTGCCGGTTCCGAAGCTCTTCTTCGGCTACGCGCGCGACGCCGCGACCCTCTTCACGTTCGGCGTGGGCGCGGCAGGGATCGCGTTCCCGGAGCGCTCGACCCCGGAGCGGCTCTTCGACCTGATCGAGCGGCACCGGCCGACGATCATGGTGCAGGTGCCGACGATGATGAGCGCGATGCTCGAGCACCCCGGCGCACGGGAACGCGACCTGTCGTCGCTCCGGCTCTGCCTCTCGTCGGGCGAGGCGCTCCCGGAGGAGGTGCACCGGCGCTGGCTCGACCTGTACGGCGTCGAGGTGCTGGAGGGCGTCGGCTCGTCCGAGCTCTACCACATCTATCTCTCGAACCGTCCGGGCCGCGCGCGGCCCGGGAGCGTCGGCGAGGTCGTGCCGGGCTACGAGGCTCAGTTGCTCGACGACGTGCAGCGGCCGGTGCCCGAGGGAGATCCGGGTGAGCTGTGGATCTCGGGCGAGAGCGCGGGGGTCTGCTACTGGCGCGACCACGCGCGCTCGAAGCGGGCCTTCCATGGCGACACGGTGCGCACGGGCGACCTCTTCGTGCGCGATCTCGACGGCTACTTCTGGTACCGCGGCCGAGCCGACGACCTGCTGAAGGTCGGCGGCATCTGGGTGGCGCCGCTCGAGGTCGAGAACTGCCTGCTCGCGCATCCGGCCGTCGCCGAGTGCGCAGTCGTCGGCTACGAGCAAGGTGGCCTGACTCTGCCTGTCGCATACGTGGTCGTCCGCGAAGGGCAGGCGACGCCCGAGCTGGCCCGGGAGCTGCAGGACTTCGTCCGCGTGGAGCTCTCGCCCCACAAATACCCCCGCGACGTCAGGTTCCTGGCGGAGCTGCCGAAGACGGCGTCCGGCAAGGTCGACCGGCGATCGCTCGGCAGGGCGCCCGAGGAGGCACACGCGTAGTGGAGTACGTGGTCGGCATCGACATCGGCGGGACGTGCACCGACTGCGTCGTCGTGGACGGCGCCGGCAACGTGACGCTCGGCAAGGCCTTCTCGACGCCGCCGAACTTCTCTGACGGGATCCTCGACGCGCTCGGCGAGGCGGCCCAGCAGCTCGGCACCGAAGCAGGCGAGCTGCTCGGAAGCACGCGGCTCTTCCTCCACTCGACGACGGTTGCGGAGAACGCCGTCGTCGACGGAACGCTCGCGCGCGCCGGCGTGATCACGACCCGCGGCTTCGAGGACACGCTCTTCGCGATGCGCGGCGGCTACGGCCGCTGGTCCGGTCTCACGGAGGACGAGAAGCGCAACCCGGTCGACACGGACAAGCCGTCGGCAATCGTGCCGCGCGATCTCATCGTCGGGATCGCCGAGCGGGTCGACTCGAGCGGTGCCGTCAAGGCTGCCGCGCCCGCAGCCGACGTCGAGCGCGCCGTCCAGACGCTCGTCGACCGAGGTGTCGACGCGATCGGCGTCTCGACCCTCTGGTCCTTCGCGAACCCGCAGTCCGAGCTCCAGGTTGCAGAGGTCGTCAAGCGGATCGCACCGGACGCGTTCCTGACGCTCTCGCACCAGATCGCGCCGGTGGTCGGCGAGTACGAGCGCACGTCGACGGCCGCCCTGAACGCGCGCCTCGGGCCGGTCGTGCACGGATACCTGGACAACTTGCGCGCGAGCCTGGCGGAGCACGGGTTCACGGGGCAGTTGCTCGTCGCGCAGGCCTACGGCGGCCTGCTGCCGGTCGACGAGGCGGCCGAGCGGCCGGTCGGGATGATCGAATCGGGCCCCGTCAGCGGCCTGATCGGCTCCCAGAGCCTCGGCGAGCGGCTGGGCCTGCGGAACATCATCGCGGCGGACATGGGGGGCACCACGTTCAAGGTGGGGGCCGTCCGCGAGGGCCTGATCGAGTACCAGCGCGAGTCGATGGTGCTGCGCTATCACTACGCGCTCCCGAAGCTGGACGTCGTCTCGCTCGGCCTGGCGGGGGGCAGCATCATCTCTGTCGACGGCCGAACCGGCACACCGCGCATCGGCCCGAAGAGCGCGGGCTCCTACCCCGGCCCGGTCTGCTACGCCCACGGTGGCGACGAGCCGACGATCACGGACATCGACGCGATCCTCGGCTACCTCAATCCGGCGTACTTCCTCGGCGGCCGTGCGGGCCTCGACATCCCGAAGGCGCGGCAGCTCTTCCAGGAGAAGGTGGCCGAGCCGCTCGGGCTCGAGCTGATTCCTGCCGCCGCGGCGATGTACAAGCTCGCAAACAGCCTCTTCTACGACCTGCTGCACAAGACGACGGTGCAGCGCGGCCTCGACCCGCGGCGCTTCGCGCTCTTCTCCTTCGGCGGCACGGCCGGCATGCACGTCGGCGCCTACGGCGAGCAGCTCGGGGTCTCGGAGATCGTGATCCCGTACTCGGCGTCGGTGCACGGGGCGTTCGGCCTCGTCACCTCCGACATCGCCCACGAGGATCAGATCACCCACCCCCTGCGCGCGCCGTTCGACGTCGGTGCGGTCGAGGAGATCTACGGCCGGCTCGAGGCGCGGATGACAGGGCAGCTCGAGGCGGAGGGCTTCGAGCGCGGCCAGATGCGCTTCCAGCGCCTGGTCGACATGCGCTACCGGCGGCAGGTGCACATCGTCACCTCGCCCTACGTCGGTGACGAGATCACCGCAGACTCGCTCGAGCGGACGATCGAGATGTTCGAGCGGCTCTACGAGGAGAAGTACGGCCCGCAGTCGGCATACCGCGAGGCGGGGATCGAGCTCGTGAGCTTTCGCCTGCGCGGCAGCGGCGTCGTCAGCAAGCACGAGTTCCACGTGCAGGAGCTGGCCGGGACGCACGCGTCCGACGCGCTCGTCGAGCGCGTTCAGGCGTGGGTCGACCAGGCGGGCGAGCTGCAGGAGGTGCCGGGCTACGACTTCGAGCGGCTGCGTCCCGGCAATGCGATCCAGGGCCCGGCGATCATCTGGACGCCGATCACGACGGTCGTCGTCGCGCCGTCACGGACGGCCCGGCTCGACGAGCACCGGAATCTCGTCCTCTCGGTCGGTAGCTGACGCCTAGACGGCGTCGAACGCCGCCGCCGCTGCGGCGAGCGCCTCCCGCGCCGCCTGAGCCCGATTGACCGCGTTGATCACAGCGCGGAGCGAGGCCGTCGCGATGCTCGAGTGAAGCCCGACGCCCCAGAGCGTCTCGTCGTCCACGTCGACCTCCACATAGGCCGCGGCCGTCGCGTTCGTGTCGGCCGACATGGCGTGCTCGTGATAGTCGCGGATCCGGATCGTGATCCCGAACGAGCGCTCGAAGGCGTCGACGAGCGCGGCGATCGGGCCGTTGCCGACGCCCTCGACCTCCTGCTCCTCGCCGTTGACGAGCAGCCGCAGGGCGAGTCGGTCGTCGGTGCCGCTCGAGTGGACGTAGGACACGAGCTCGTGCGGCCGCTCGTGCGCGAGGTAGTGCTCACGGAAGATGTCCATCAGCTCGGACGGGGTCACCTCGCCGCCGCTGGCGTCGCTGATGGCCTGCACCTTCTGCGCGAAGTCGATCTGAAGCCCGCGCGGCAGCTCGAGGTGGTGCTCGGTCTCCATCAGGTACGCGACGCCGCCCTTGCCGGACTGCGAGTTGACGCGGATGATCGCCTCGTAGGTGCGGCCGAGGTCCATCGGGTCGATCGCGAGGTACGGCACGTCCCAGGCGTCGGAGCCGCTCCGCTCCTGCGCGACCATGCCCTTCTTGATCGCGTCCTGGTGGGAGCCGGAGAAGGCGGTGTAGACGAGCTCGCCGGCGTACGGGTGGCGCGGGTGAACGGGCAGCTGGTTGCAGGCCTCGACGGTTGCCTTCGCCTCGTCGATGTGCGAGAGGTCGAGGCCCGGCTCGACGCCCGCGGTCAGCAGGTTGAGCGCGATCGTGACGAGATCGACGTTGCCGGTGCGCTCGCCGTTGCCGAAGAGCGTCCCCTCGACTCGCTCGGCGCCGGCCATCAACCCGAGCTCCGCAGTCGCGACGGCGGTCCCCCGGTCGTTGTGCGGGTGGACGCTGAGGACGACCGCGTCGCGGCGCGAGACGTTGCGCCCGAACCACTCCATCCGGTCGGCGTACACGTTCGGCGGGAAGGCCTCGACGGTCGTCGGCAGGTTGACGATCATCGTCTCTTCCGGGGTCGGCTCCCACGCGGAGATCACTGCCTCGCAGATCTCGAGTGCGTAGTCGAGCTCGGTCGCGTGGAAGCTCTCCGGCGAGTACTGGAAGACGATTGCCGTCGAGGTCTTCGCGGCGAGCTCCTTGCAGAGCATCGTGCCGCGGACGGCCAGTTCGGTGATGCCGGCCTTGTCGAGCCGGAAGACGACCCGCCGCTGCGTCGTCGAGGTCGAGTTGTAGAGATGGACGATTGCGCGCCGCGCGCCCTCGATCGCCTCGAAGGTCCGCTCGATCAGCTCCGGCCTCGCCTGCGTGAGGACCGCGATCGTCGTGTCGTCCGGGATCAGGTCGTTCTCGATCAGGTTGCGGACGAAGTCGAAGTCGGTCTTCGACGCCGACGGGAAGCCCACCTCGATCTCCTTGACGCCGAGGCGGACGAGCAGGTCGAACATCGCCTGCTTGCGCGGCGAGTCCATCGGTTCGACGAGCGCCTGGTTGCCGTCGCGCAAGTCGGTCGAGCACCAGATCGGGGCGCGGTCGACCACGACGTCCGGCCAGGTGCGGTCGGGCAGGTCGACGGTGGGGTACGGGCGATATTTCCAGTGCGGCATCGGCATGGGGTCTCCTCGGCGAAGGCGAACTCGTCCCGGTGTGCGGGAGCGCGGACGGGTATGTCGAGTCACTCGATCCCCTACCGGGGAAGGAGGAGACCGAGCGCGAGCAGGCCCTGCGGGGCCGAAAGGAGGAGGTGCGTGCCCGTGCTCACGGACGCACCATAACCCACCGGGACACCAGCCGCATCAGGCGGCGTTCCGGGCCCGCTCGAGGCCGTCCAGGATCAGATCGAGGACGGACTCGAAGTCGCTCACACCGTCGTGGCCCTGGTCCGTGACGTGCTGCTCGATGTGCTCGGCGAGGTGGGGGTACTCCTCGGCCGGGAACTCCTCGAGGAAGTCCGACGCGAGCGCTGCAAGGTCCCCGCCGGTGTCGAGGGAAAAGCTTCCCACCCAGAGCGTGAGCCCATGATGTGGCTGTCCAGGGCGTGATACGCGTGATAGGTCAGGTCGGGCGAGAAGCCCGCCTCCCGCAGAGTTGCCAGGAGCGACTCCATGTAGCGCAAGCGCGCGGGACTGACGCCCTTCATCCCGAGCATGAGCTTGCACGCCCAGGGATGCCGCGTGAGAGCGTCGTGGGCTGAGATCGCGATCTCGCGGATGGCGGCCTTCCAGCCGGCGCTCTTGGCAGGTAGCTCGATCTCCATCAAGACGATGTCGACGACGCCGGCCAGAAGGTCGTCTTTCTTGGCCACGTAGTGGTACAGCGACATGGCCTCGACCTCGAGCTCCTGCGCGAGCTTGCGCATGGTCAGTGACTCGATGCCGTGTTCATCGGCAAGGGCAATTGCGGTTCGCAGTACCCGGTCTTTGCTCAGGGGGGTACGGGGCTCCGGGTTCGGCTCGGCTTGCGCCATCGTTGACGACCTTACGTTGTATGCGTACCTTACATTGTACACTTACAATGTACGGGAGGAACGATGAAGGCGATCGTCTACCGCAGGTACGGCTCACCGGACGTCCTCGAGCTGAAGGAGATCGACACACCGGTGCCTGCGGACGACCAGGTGCTGATCAAGGTGCACGCGGCTTCGGTCAACCCGGTCGACTGGCACCGCATGCGAGGCGAGCCGTCCTTCATACGCGCATCGGAGGGTCTGGGCAAGCCCAAGAACACGGGCTTGGGAGCCGATGTAGCGGGACGGGTCGAGGCGGTCGGCCGGGACGTGACACAGGTTCAACCCGGCGACGAGGTGCTCGGCATGGGGATTCGGACACTCGCCGAGTACGTCGTGGTCTCGGGGGAGGGAGTCGTACAGATGCCGGCCAAGCTCACGTTCGAGGAAGCGGCGGCCGTGCCCGTAGCGGCGTTGACAGCTCTGCAGGGCCTCCGCGACAAGGGAGGGGTTCAGCCGGGGCAGAAGGTCTTGATCAACGGTGCGGCGGGAGGTGTGGGCACGTTCGCCGTCCAGCTCGCGAAGTCGTTCGGAGCGGAAGTGACGGGCGTGTGCAGCACGAGGAACGTGGAGCTCGTGCGGTCGATCGGTGCCGACCACGTCGTCGACTACACACAGGAGGATTTCACCCGAAGCGGGCAGCGCTACGACGTCATCCTCGATGCGGTGTGCAACCACTCGCTGTCGGCTGTCAGGCGCGTCTTGCAGCCCCGCGGCACCCTCGTGTTGGTCGGTGCCGCGAAAGGCCGCTCAGGCGGGAAGCCGATGCTCTTTGTCCTACGGGCGGTGTTGCTACGACGGTTCCTGAGCCAGACCGTGGCGCTGTACATGGCGACACGGACTCGAGACGACCTCCTGCTTCTGACGGAGCTGATCGAGGCCGGAAAGGTCACGCCGGTCATCGACAGGAGCTACCCGTTGAGCAAGGTCCCCGAGGCCATCCGCTATCTGGAAGCAGGCCACGCCCAGGGCAAAGTTGTCATCACGGTGTGATCAGAGCAACTCCGCGATCAGCGCCGCGGCTCTCGCCGCGCCGTCGGTCTCGACGGGTCGGTAGTCGACCACGCGCCCGATCTCGTCGGCGATCGCCCGCGCGATCATCTCCGGCGTCGTCGTCGCGAAGTCCATGCACCGGCCGGCGCCGTAGCGCTCGAGCCTGTGGCGCACGTGGAAGTTCTGCTCGAAGTGGTGGCGCAGCGGGAAGTAGATGAACGGCCGCCTGTTCGCCGTCAGCTCCATCGACGTCGTCAATCCGCCCTGCACGACGGCCAGGTCGCACGCCGCGAGATGGCGGTACAGATCGTGCACGTAACGGCGGATCTCGAGCCCTTCCACTCGGGGCAGGGTCGCCGGGTCGATCCGGGGCCCGGCCACGACGACCAGCCGTAGGGCAGGTACGCGCTCCTTCGCCTCCGGGAATGCGTCGATCACGCTCCGAAGCAGGTGAGCACCGACGCCCGAGCCGCCGACGGTGACCACGCAGACCTGCTCGTCCGCGGCATAGCCGAGCTCCGCGCGGAGCGCCTCGCGGTCGGAGAACTCAGCGGGGTCGAAGCCGGTCACGTAGCCCGTGAGGTCGTAGTGCTCCTCGGTCCAGTCACGGATCAGCGGCAGCCCGGGACCGAAAGCGTCGGGGACGATGTCGTCGGCGTTGCCGACGTAGAGCGCGCGGTCGCGGAGGCGCGGGAAGCGCGCGATGTGCTCGATCATCTCCGCGTTGTAGTCC
>JAWVCW010000039.1:0-84905 GCA_033857955.1 Gaiellaceae bacterium
CGCTCGGTGCGATGTCCCGCGACCGGCGCGCGCTACTCGTCACCGGTGAGGAGTCGGTCGCCCAGGTGAAGCTGCGCGCTGCGCGCCTCGGCGGCTGCGACGACGTGGAGATCCTCGCCGAGACCGAGCTGGACGTCGTCTGCGAGACGCTCGAGCGCGAACGGCCCGCCGTCTGCGTGATCGATTCCGTCCAGACGCTCTGGTCGCAGGAGATCGGCTCCGCGCCGGGCTCGGTCTCACAGGTGCGCGAGGCGGCCGGGCGGCTGCTTCGCGTCTCGAAGGAGAGCGGCGTCGCCACCTTCCTCGTCGGCCACGTCACCAAGGACGGCTCGGTGGCGGGACCGCGCGTCCTCGAGCACCTCGTCGACTGCGTGCTCCAGTTCGAGGGCGACCGCTACCACGCGCACCGCATCCTGCGGGCGGTCAAGAACCGCTTCGGATCGACCAACGAGATCGGCGTCTTCGAGATGACCGGCGAGGGCCTCGTGGGCGTCCCCGACCCCTCCGAGCTCTTCGGCAAGACGCTTCCGGGTGAGATCGGCGCCGCCGTCGCCTGCGCGCTCGAAGGGACGCGTCCGATCCTGCTGGAGATCCAGGCGCTCGTGGCGCCTACCGACCTGGCGATGCCGCGCCGCGTCGCTACCGGCGTCGACCCCAAGCGCCTCGCGATGATCGTCGCGGTCCTCTCGCGCCATGCCGGCGTCGCGCTGGGCTCGGCGGACGTCTTCGTGAACGTGGCGGGCGGCCTGCGGATCGACGAGCCCGGGGCGGACCTCGCGATCGCGCTCGCCATCGCTTCGGCGGCGCGCGGCGTGCCGGTGCGCGAGGGGATCGCAGCGTTCGGCGAGATCGGGCTCACGGGACGCCTCAGGCCGGCCGCGCAGTCCGAGCGGAGGCTCGAGGAGTGCAGCAAGCTGGGTGTGGTCGCTGCGGTCGCTCCAGAGGGTACTCGCAGCCGCTCCAGGATCCACGTCTCCGATTCGGGCACGCTTCGCGACGCGCTCCGCGCCGGGCTCGAGGCGCGGGAAGAAAACCCCCGCAAATCGGCCTAATCCTCTAAAAAGTCGCCGTTTCCAGGGGTTTCCGCTATACTGGAACAGCATGCCGGTGAGCTCTCGAGCCCGCCGGCTTCTTCGCTGAATCGACTCATTTTCATCAAGGGGAGGCTGGCTTGTTCGAGGTTGGCGACAAAGTGGTGTATCCGCACCACGGGGCAGGCACGGTCGTGAAGAAGGAAAAGCGCGAGATCCTGGGGCAAACGCGCGAGTACCTGACGATCCAGATCCTGCACAACGACATGACTGTGAACGTGCCCGTGGAGAACGCTGAGCAGGTCGGCCTACGCACCGTGATCGACGAGGATCTCGTCAACACCGTCGTCAAGGCCTTGACCGCCGGCGAGTCGGAAATGCCGAAGAACTGGAACCGCCGGTTCAAGCACAACCGGGACAAGATGAAGACCGGCGACATCTTCGAGCTAGCCGAGGTCGTGAAGAACCTTTCGCTGCGCGACCACGAAAAGGGCCTCTCGACGGGCGAGAAGCAGATGTTCGTGAAGGCGAAGAAGATCCTGGCCTCTGAGCTGATGTACGCCAAGGCGGTCGACGAGGAAGAGGCCGCCGAGTGGCTCGAGGGCGTGCTCGCCGGCAACGGCGAGAAGCCGCAGAAGAAGAGCAAGGCCAAGGCCGCCGCCGCTACGGCGTAAGCGCCAGCCTCGCCGAAGAGATGAGCGTCTGGGCCCTCCTCGTCGCCGCGGGGACGGGGGAGCGGCTGGGTGAGGAGCGGCCCAAGGCGTTCGTCAAGCTCGGCGAGCTGCCTCTGCTCGCCGAGTCGCTGCGACGCCTGGACGACTCCGACTGGGTCGATGCGATCGTCGTCGCCGTCCCGGCAGACTGGGAGGAGCCGGCGATCCTCCTCGCCGAGGAGCTCTCCGCGAGCAAGGTGGTGGCCGCCGTTCGCGGCGGTGCGACACGCGCCGAATCGGTTCGGGCGGCGCTCGCCGAGGTGCCGGAGGATGCGCTGGTCGTGCTCGTGCACGACGCAGCCAGGCCGCTGCTCACCGAGGACGTGCTCGAACGCGTGCTCGCGCCTCTCTCCGAAGGGTGGGACGGGGTCGTGCCGGGCCTACCGCTCGCAGACACGGTCAAGGAGGTGGACGGCGATCTGGTCGTCGGGACGGTGCCGCGTGAGAAGCTCGTCGCCGTCCAGACGCCGCAGGCATTTCTCGCGTCGAAGCTCCGGGAGGCCTACGCGGGCGATCTCGAGGGTGCGACCGACTGCTCCTCGCTCGTGGAGGCCCGTGGTGGCCGCATCAAGGTGGTAAAGGGCGACCGCCGGTTGCTCAAGGCAACCACCCGCGAGGATCTCGAGCTGATCGAGAGCTGGATCGCGACGTGATCGTCGACTACCACATGCATCTCCGCGACTCTGAGACGGTGATCGATCACACGATCACAGGCATCGAGCGGTTCGTCGAGGTCGCCGCCACGCGAGGCGTCGACGAGATCGGCTTCTCGGAGCACGTCTATTGCTTCTGGCAGACCCGCGAGCTGTGGTCACTCCCGTACCAGACAGACCAGTGCATCCATGACCTCGACAAGTACGTGGACGCGGTGCTCGAGGCGAAGCGTCAGGGACTGCCCGTGAAGCTCGCGCTCGAGGTCGACTATGTGGGCTCTCTGCAGCCTCGCCTCGCCGAGATCCTCGAGCCGTATCCGTGGGACTTTCTGCTCGGATCGGTGCACTGGATCGACGGAGAGACGGTCGACTCGACGCCGGGTATCTGGGAGCGACACGCTGTCGAGGAGGTCTGGCGTCTGTACTTCGCGGCGCTGACAGAGCTCGTACCCTTCGTCGACGTGCTCGCGCATCCGGACCTGCCCAAGATCTTCGGCAGGCGTCCAGACGATCTCTCGTCCTACTACCCCGACCTCCAAGGCGTTGCGCTGGAGATCTCGACGGCGGGCCTGCGAAGGCCGGTCGGAGAGCTGTATCCAGACCCGGCGTTGCTCGCGGGACGGCCGATCACTCTCGCGTCGGATGCGCACGAGCCTGCGCTCGTGGGGGAGGACTTCGATCGCGCGCTGGCACTTGCGCGCGACGCGGGCTACGAGACGGTGACCGTCTTCGACAGGCGGCGCTCCCGGCAGGAGCCGCTCGGATGAGCGACCTTCGCATCGGCCTCGGGGTCGACGCACACGCCTTCGAGAAGGGCCTTCGGCTCGTTCTCGGCGGTGTCGCGATCGACTTCCCGAGCGGCCTCGCAGGTCACTCCGACGGCGACGTGATCGCGCATGCGCTCACGGATGCCGTGCTCGGAGCGGCAGGGCTCGGCGACATCGGCTCGCTCTTCCCTGCGGACGACGAGCGCTGGCACGGAGCGGACTCGCTGCATCTGCTGCGCGATGCCTACGCGCGTGTGCGCGAGGCGGGCTTCGACCTCGTCAACGCCGACTGCATCCTGATCGGTGAGGCTCCGCGGATCGCGCCCCACCGGGACGAGATGCGGCACCAGCTCGCCGACGCGCTGGGAGTCGAGCCCGAGCGTGTGAACGTCCGCGCGACGACCACGGACCGCCTCGGCTTCACCGGCAAGGGCGAGGGTCTCGCGGCGCAGGCGGTCGCGCTGCTCAGACGCGGATGAGGCTCTACAGAGCCCAATGTCTGGAGGTACTACAGGATCTAGGAGGGCAGGCGAATGAGCTCGCCGGCACGCTCGACGAGGCCGTCTCGCAGGAGCGAGTCGACCGCCTCGCCATCAAGGGCCTCGAGCAGCCGCGGCTCGGCGGCGACCTCTCGCAGCAGTAGCGCGCGCCGCTGTCTGAACGAGCCTTCGAAGCGGGATTGCTTGCGCAGTGGCTCGTATCGGCGCCCTCGTGACGGGCAGCCGTCGGCGAGCGGGCAAACCTCGCACCGGGGCACGCGCGCGAGACACACGGTTGCGCCGAGGTCGAAGAGCGCCTGCAGCGCTTCCGGGCCGAAGGTGTGCCCGGTGCGCTCCTGGATCCGCGCGACGTTCGTGTCGACCGGCAGCACCGGTTCGCCGAACGCCTGGTTGCGGATCGCTGCCGCGGTGTAGGGCCCGACGCCGGGGAGGTCGGTGAGATTCTCCGGCCAGCCCTGGTCGGCGATCATGCCCGCGGCCCGATGCAGGTTCAGCCCACGGCGGTTGTACCCCAGTCCCTGCCAGGCTCGGATCACGTCCGCGGCAGAAGCGGCCGCGAGCGCGGCAGGCGCCGGCCAGCGCTCGAGCCAGACGAGATACCGCGGGATCACGCGCTCCACCTGCGTCTGCTGCAGCATCACCTCGCTGACGAGGATCGCGTACGGATCCGTCGTCTTCCGCCATGGCAGGTCGCGCCCGTGTGCCTCGAACCATGCGAACAGTAACTCCTGCACCGAGCCGAGCCTAGACGAGCCTCCGGAGAGAGCAAGCCGTTCCGGAGGGCTCGACTTGGAGTCTTCGCCTAGAGGTGTTGTAATGGCGCCGGCTATCTGTAGCTGGATGCGACCATGCGGAGAAGACAACTATTGCCTGGACGGCTCGGGTACGGATCTACCGTCGGCTCGGAGCTTTGCCGGGGAACGATCGCCGTCGTCGGCTGCCTGCTCGTCGCCGGCGTACCCACGGCAGCTGGGGCATCGCGCGGCCCATGCGCGGCGGCCGCGGCGCTCGCGAAGATCGGACGGACAGACGACGCTCAGGCTGCGTATCTCGCGCTCTTGAAGACCAAGCCGGTCGCGTCGTGCGCACCGGCAGGATTGCGACGTCTCGCCAGACGAGAGTTCTCAGCCGCCGGAGCGTTGATTCACGCCGGCTACCGCGACGAGGCGATGAAGCGGATCGAGTCAGCCAGAGCCGCTAGTCCTGCTGCGCCCGTCCCCGTCGAGCTACGACGCTTCGTCGTGGCGCGACGCACCTTCGACAAAGTCCGCGCGCTCGAGGGCGCAGGACTTGACGCTGTGGCGGAGGACATGCTGCGGGACTACCTGAAGAGGAGGCCGACGCCTGCAGGCGGCGTACCGGCGGACATGATCGCCCTGTTACAGGAGCCTGACCGCCCGTGGCTCCGCCGGGCCCAGGTGTGGGTCGAGCGTCAGACCGATAGCGGGAAGGCGTTGCTCTGGCTCCTGGCGATTGTCCTGGGCGGCTTGCTTCTCGGTCGGGAGCTGCTTCTCCGCCTCTGGCGCATACGGCACCCGCGGCTCTCGATCACGCCGTTTCTGGCCGGATCGGACGAGAAGGACATCGCGACCGGATTCGGGCAAGAGCTCCAGGAGGCGGTCGCCAACGTCGGAGCCTTCATGGGCGGCAGGCGACCTGATCTGACGTTGCCGCCCAAGCCCGCCGCCTCATCGCTCCCCTCCGTGACCGCGGCTCTCCCTCAACTCAAGTTCGTCGAGGCGCTCATCGCGCTTCTGCCCACGTTGATCCCGTCCCGCGACCAGTCCCTGAGCGGATTTCTCCAGCCGAAAACCAACACGGGCGTCGGAGCCTCGATAGCACTGATCAGGGACGGCGGCAAGGTGATCCGACAGGTCACGATCCGTCAAGGCGACTTTGGCCCGGTTCCGTCGACGGCTGAGTCTGGCGCATCGGACTACGGAGTGCTGCTTCCTCCGGCGACGTACTGGTTTCGAGCCGCGACCAGCAAGTCCGGCGCACCTTGGAGACCGCATGCGCTGTTCGATGCGGGCGTTCGACTACAACAGGCGGGTGACGTGGCGTTCGCACGGCGTCTGTACTCCCAGGCCCTCTCGTACGCCCCACCGATCCCCGGTGTGCTGCTGAACCTCGCGGCGATTGAGATCAAGGAGGCCGCCGACCCAGAGCAGTTCGACATTCGAGCCCTTGAGCGAGGAGTGGCTCGCCTCGAGCAGGCGCTGGAATACCTCTCGTGAACGAGGATCCGCTACGAACGGCGTCCGCTAACAGGATTCTCGAGCGAGAGCCGGACTGGTATCGCTGCAACTACATGCTTGCCGTCGCGCACTCGATCCTCGCGCAGCGACGCGAGAAGGACCCAACCATCGCGATTCCTCCTCGATTGGAAAACCCGGAAGACCGCGCGCGTCAGTGCGTGGTGCGTGTCGCGACCGTCCTCGAGTCCGACCTGTCGTCGTTTGCGAGGAAACGCGGCAAGAAGGAGGAATTGCGCGGCGCGCGCGACTTCCTTCTGGCTCTCGAACCAACGGTCTTGATCCTGCTGGCCGGGGTGATCCGCCGTTGGACTTGGGGTACGCGGACCGCGTCACCCGATGGATCGCGCCCGGGCCACGAAGGCCCTGCGGAGGCGAGCCGTCTCCGCAGATTCGTTGCATCCATGACACGCCGGTCTGAACCGCCGAGATCTGGGACCGAGCCGGAGCGCGAGCGGCTCCTTGAAGCGCTGTCTCGCAACGGGCTACCGACAGACACTGCCGGCTCGCAATTGACACATACCGAGATCATCGAGTACGTCTACCGGCTTCAACTGGATTACCGGGCGCGATACAACCTCGCTTGCTATTACGCGGGGATCGGCGACGGCGACACGGAGCTGGACGCACAGCGTTCGAGCTACGAGCGGGCCTTTTCCGAACTGTCCGCCGCACTACGGAACGCGCCGGCAGACCTCGTGCGCTGGTCACAGCACGATCCATCGCTCGACGGATTTCGCGCTGACCCGGAATCCGGGATCAAGCTGAGGAAGCTTGCGCGAACACTTGCAGCGGAGAGCTCGAAGGCCTAGCGCCTAGGTCTGTCCCTACCCGTCGGCCTCGGCGGCAGCGGGCACGCCGACCTCGCCTCCGTGCGGCTGCGGGGCTTCGACGCGGAGAAGCACCGCGGCAACCGCTGCCGAGGCGACGAGGAAGATCGCGCCGACGACGAAGGCGACGTGGTAGCCGCCGTTGAGAGCGGCGAGGGACTCGTGGCCCGAGGCGATCAGGCTCTGGTGCCGCGAGTCGGCGAGGCTGGCGAGGATGGCGAGACCGACCGCCCCACCCATCATGAACGCCGTGTTCACGACTCCCGAGGCCAGCCCAGCCTGGTCGGGTGTCACGCCGCTCATCGCAGCGAGGAGGATCGGATTGAACGCGATACCGGCGCCGATGCCGACGGCGACCGTGGCGGGAAGGATGTCGATGGCCCAGTTGCCGTCGACCGGCGTCCGGGCGAGCAGGATGAGCGCGAGCGTCATCAACGCGAGCCCGGTCAGCAGCGGCGGCTTGATCCCGAAGCGCATCACGAGCCTGTCGGACAGAAGCAGCGACGAGGCTCCCCAGATCACCGTTCCGGGCAGATAGGCCAGACCGACCTCGAGCGGGGTGTACGCGAGCACCAGCTGCAGGTAGAGCGCCGAGAAGAAGAAGTAGCTGAACATGCCGGCTGCCATGAGCACGCCGATGAAGTTCGCGGTCGAGACGTTGCGGTTCCGGAACAGGCCGAGCGGCATCAGCGGCGAGGCGACCCGCGCCTCGATTGCGAGGAAGAGCCCGAGGAGTGCCACGGCGCCGCCGAGCAACCCGAGCGTCTGGGCCGACGACCATCCCTGCTCGTTGCCGTTGATGATCGCGTAGACGGCGAGCATCAGCGAGCCGGTCACGGTGATCGCGCCGGCGACGTCGACGCGGCCGGTCGCGGCCACGCGCTCGGTCGGCAGCAGCCGCAGGGAGAGGAAGTAGACCAGCACGCCCACCGGGAGGTTGACCAGGAAGATCCAGTGCCAGTTGAGCACGTCGGTGAGGATCCCGCCGGCGAGTACCCCGACGACGCCGCCGCCCGAGAGGACGAAGCCGAACACCCCCATCGCCTTCGCACGGTCCGCCTGCTCGGTGAAGAGGGTCATCAGCAGCGAGAGCGCGACCGCCGAGACGATTGCCCCGCCTACGCCTTGCACGGCGCGAGCGCCCACGAGGAGCCCCTGAGAGCTTGCGACGCCACACCCGAGCGAGGCGACGGTGAAGAGTGACGTTCCGATCAGGAACAACCGCCGGTGACCGAAGAGATCGCCTAGCCGGCCGCCCAGGAGGAGGAAGCCGCCGAAGGTAAGGAGGTAACCGTTCACGATCCAGGCGAGCGACGTCTGCGAGAAGCCGAGATCGTCGCGAATCGACGGCAGCGCGACGTTCACGATCGTGCCGTCCAGGACGATCATCAGATCTCCGAGGCACAGCACGTAGAGCGCCAGCCAGCGGCTGCGGTTGTCCATGGTCATTGAGCGGCTCCTCTCATGGTCTCAGTCTCGAAGGTTAGACCGACCGACCGCGCAGAAGTCATCGGTGGTGCGCTGCTAGTGGTGCGCGTGTACGACCGCATGGCCGCGGCCGCGCGCGATCAGGTACCGATTGGCCGGGTAGGCGGCCGCGCCCGCGATCAGGAGCGAGCCGGCGAGGCTGCCCCAGAAGAGGACGTCCGTCAGGCCGGCCTCCATCGCTCCCGGGATCACCAGGATGATCGCGTTGTCGACGATCTCCATGATCGTGATCGAGATCGTGTCGGCGGCAACGGCGACCGGAATCGCCGCGGCGAGGCCGATCCCGACTCGGAGCAGCGGCAGCATCGTCAGCGAGTAGCCGAACAGGAACGCGAGGGCGATGGAGAGCACGATCGTCTCTCCGTTGCCCCAGTCCAGCGTTGTGCCGATGACCATTCCGAGCACCTCGCCGATCGCGCAGCCGGTCAGGCAGTGCACAGTTGCGGAGAAGGCGACGCGATTGAGCGACTGCTCGCTGTGATGCTCCATCAGGCCTTGACGAGTCGGCCTACGGCGTCCATGAGCTCGTCGAGCCGCCCCGCCTGGGTGTCGCCCTCGCTGCCGACGACGCAGTGGCGCACGTGCTCGTCGAGGAGCCTCAGCGCAACGCTCTCCGTCGCGCTCTGCACGGCGCTGATCTGGGTCAGGACGTCGATGCAATAGCGGTCGTCCTCGACCATCTTGGCGATCCCGCGCACCTGGCCCTCGATCCGGGCGAGACGCTTGAGGATCGCTTCCTTGTCCTCCGAGTAGCCGGGTGTCTGCGAGTTCATGCCCGGAACTGTAACATACCCCCATAGGGTATCCAAGGAAGGGGTCTTCGTTGAGCGAGCAGGAGCTGAGCTACACCGTCGCCGGTATGAGCTGCGCCCACTGCACGGCGGCCGTCACCGACGAGGTCGAGCAGGTCACCGGCGTGTCCGCTGTCGAGGTGGACCTCGACACGAAGCGCGTGGTCGTACGCGGCGAAAGCGTCTCGGACGACGTGGTGCGCGAGGCGATCCGCGAGGCGGGGTACGAGCCGGCGTGAACGAGCGCGGCACGATTGCCCGGCTCGCCCTCTTCGCCGCCGGGCTCGGGGTGCTGGCCGCAGTCGCGGCGTTCGCGGGCCGGGCGAGCGAGATCGACGTCGCGAAGGCGCCCGACGAGGCGATGGCTCACGGCAGCCAGAGCAGTGCCTCGACCGCGAACGGGCTCTCGGACGCCGGTTCCGGCTATCGGCTCCGGCTCGACGCCGGCATCCTGCGTGCAGGCGCGCCCGCCAGGCTCGACATCGCGCTGGAGCGCAGTGGCGAGCCATTCACGCGGCTCGACACGGCGCACGGCGAGCCGCCGCTCCACCTGATCCTTGTCCGGCGCGACCTGGCCGGCTACGTCCACGTCCACCCTCGGCTGCACGGCGACCGGTTCACGGCGACTGTGAGGCTCCCGACCGCTGGAATCTGGCGCGCCTACGCCGACTTCGAGGTCGACGGCGAGAAGATCGTGCTCGGCCGCGACGTCTTCGTCCCGGGCACCTTTACGCCGCAACCGCTGCCTGCCCCGCGCGTGCTGGCGACGGTGGACGGCTACGACGTCCGGCTGCGTCGCGGCGCCGACCTCACCTTCGAGATTGCCCGCGGCGGCAGGCCGGTTCCGGCGCTGCAGCCGTACCTCGGTGCGGGCGGCCACCTGGTCGCGATCCGCGAGGACGATCTTGCCTACCTGCACGTCCATCCACGCGAGAGCTCGCGGCCAGGCACGGTCACCTTCGAGGCAGAGCTCTCGGAGCCTGGCCGCTACGCGCTCTTCTTCCAGTTCAAGCACGACGGCAGCGTCCATACGGCGCCGTTCACCCTGGCGAAGTGAGCGCAACGCTTCCCGAGCGGCTGGAGCTCCCGATCGAGGGGATGACGTGCGCGTCCTGCGCGACGAGGATCGAGAAGCGGCTCAACAAGCTCGAGGGCGTCGAGGCGACGGTCAACTACGCGACCGAGAACGCGGCTGTCCACTTCGATCCGCTGCGCGTGGCGCCCGAGGATCTGATCGCCGCCATCGAGGCGGCCGGCTACCAGGCGAGGCTCGCGGAGGACGAGCCTGTCGAGGTGGTCGACGATCCGACTGCGCCGCTGCGGCGACGGCTGATCGTCTCGGCGCTGCTGTCGCTGCCCGTGCTGCTGCTCGCGATGATCGAGCCGCTGCAGTTCGACAACTGGCAGTGGCTCTCGCTCCAGCTTGCGACGCCCGTCGTGCTCTGGGGCGCCTGGCCGTTCCACCGCGCGGCCTGGCAGAACCTGAAGCATGGCACGGCGACGATGGACACGCTCATCTCGGTCGGGACGCTCGCGGCGTGGGGATGGTCGATCGTCGCGCTCTTCTTTCTCGACGCGGGCCGGTCGGACATGCGCATGCCGTTCGAGCTCGTGGTCGGCCGGGGCGAGAGCGCAAGCCAGATCTATCTCGAGGTCGCCTCCGTAGTGACCGTCTTCATTCTTGCCGGCCGCTACTTCGAGGCCCGCGCGAAGAGGCGTGCCGGCGCGGCGCTCAAGGCGCTGCTGGAGCTCGGCGCGAAGGAAGCGAACGTCCTGGACGACCACGGCTTGGAGCGGCGCGTGGCCGCCGAGGAGCTGCTGGTCGGGGACAGGTTCGTGGTTCGTCCCGGCGAGAAGCTGCCGACCGACGGCGTCGTCGAGGAAGGCCACTCCGCGATCGACAAGTCTCTGCTCACGGGGGAGAGCGTGCCGGTGGAGGTCGCGCCGGGCGACGCCGTGATCGGAGCGACCGTGAACGTCGGCGGACGTCTCATCGTCCGGGCCAGCAAGGTCGGGGCGGACACTGCTCTTGCACAGATCGCGCGGCTCGTGACCGAGGCGCAGTCCGGGAAGGCTGCTGCTCAACGCCTCGCGGATCGCGTCTCGGGAGTGTTCGTGCCGGTCGTGGTCGCAATCGCCGTCGCGACGCTCGCCTTCTGGGTCGGTGCCGGCGCGGGCCCCGCATTCGCGTTCGCGGCCGCCGTTGCCGTTCTGATCATCGCCTGCCCCTGTGCTCTCGGTCTGGCGACGCCGACCGCTCTCCTTGTCGGCACCGGCCGGGGCGCGCAGCTCGGCATCCTGATCAGGGGGCCCGAAGTGCTCGAGTCCACTCGCCGGGTGGACACGATCCTGCTCGACAAGACGGGAACGGTCACGACCGGGAAGATGACGCTCGCAGACGTTGCGCTTGCCCCCGGCGTCGAGCGTCGAGAGGCGTTGCATCTGGTCGGTTCGCTCGAGCAGGCCTCCGAGCATCCGGTCGCCCGCGCGATCGCCGCCGCCGCGGCGGCTGAAGGCACGGTCCTGTCCCAGCCCGAGAGCTTCAAGAGTAGGGAGGGCCTCGGCGTCGAAGGCGTTGTCGACGGCCACGCCCTGCTCACCGGGCGGCCGTCACTACTCGAAGAATGGGGTCTCGAGCTTCCGCAGACGCTGAGCGAGGCACGGCGCCGGGCCGAGGCTGAGGGCAAGACGGCGGTCGCGGCCGGTTGGGACGGCTCCGCGAAGGCGCTGTTCATCGTCTCGGATCAGGTGAAGACGACGAGCCGGGAGGCGATCTCCCGACTGAAGGTCCTCGGCCTCCGTCCCATCCTGCTCACGGGCGACAACGAGTCGACGGCCAGGACGGTCGCGCGCGAAGTCGGGATCGACGAAGTGATCGCCGAGGTGCTGCCGGGCGAGAAGGCCGACGTCGTCAAGCGCCTGCAGGGTGAAGGCCGCATCGTTGCGATGGTCGGCGACGGCGTCAACGACGCACCGGCTCTTGCTCGAGCAGACCTCGGGCTCGCAATCGGAACCGGGACCGATGTTGCGATCGAGGCGAGCGACCTCACGCTCGTCACCGGCGACCTCCGCACCGCGGCAGATGCGATCCGCCTGGCTCGGCGGACACTCTCGACGATCAAGGCGAACCTCTTCTGGGCTTTCGCCTACAACGTCGCGGCAATCCCCCTGGCCGCCGCCGGCCTCCTCAACCCGCTGATCGCCGGCGGGGCGATGGCCCTCTCGAGTGTCTTCGTCGTCTCGAACTCGCTCCGCCTGCGCCGGTTCCGCGCTCAGCGGGATTCGTAGAGCAATCTGCGCGCGCGGACGCGTGAGAGGTTCGCGGAGCTCCAGGGATCGTCGACCTGCAGCTTGTCGCGCAGGATCAGGGTGGTCCACAGACGCTCCGGCAGCGGAAGCTCGACTAGCGCCGGCACCGCGTCAGCACTGAGCCTGGCGAGGTAGTGGTCGTCGAGCAGGCCCGTGGTCGCCCAGCGATCGATGTTCCGCTCCGCGATGCGGCGATCGGGGTTCCCGAGCGAGAAAGCGAGCAGGCCGGCGGCGGTCAGGACGACGGCGGCCGTCGCCGATCGGGCGCGTACCGAGGCAACCGCTCCGGCGGCTCCCACGAGCAGCAGCAGGGCTCCGAGCCACAACATGATCGACTCTACGAGCAGCCGCAGGCGAGTGAGCCCGTATGCGTCCTCGTACAGCCTCAGCCGATGAAGCGCCGAGACGAGAACGACGAGAGTGAGGGAGAGCAAGGTTCCCAGGAGGAGGCGCAGGAGGAGGCTGTCGCGCCGCGTTCGCACATCGGCGAGCGCCCAGAGCACCCCGACCACCGCGAACGTCAGGGCTGCCACGGCAAGGAGCTGCCAGAACCCCGACCGGGCGTACTCGGCGTAGGTGAGGCCGGCGGTGTGCAACACGCGGTCGCGACCGCCGAAGAGCACGGCGAGCTGGACGCCGACGAAGGCGAGGAACAGCGTGTCCAGGAGTGCCAGCGGAATCGCCCATTCGGCGAAGGAGAGGCGGCGAAACGTACGGGGCTCCCTTGATTTCCTCCCCAGCCGGGTCGCGAGCCCCAGCCCGAGCGATCCTGCGAGAACGAGGCCGAGTGTCGCGGTCCGTCCGGCCAGAGAGGTCGTTGACGGCAAGGGCACGTCACCGGCGAAGCCGGCGAAGGCCGCGTCGGCCGAGAGGAAGAGCAATCCGAACGGGACGAGGAGCAGCGCGCCGAGCGCGCTTCCCCGCGCGACCGGCACCCAGCGCGACGACGGTTTCGGCGCGATCGCAGGCACGAGGACGAGCGCCCGCAGAGGTGCTGTGATCGCCGTGAGAGCCGGTCCGGCGGCTGCGAGGCTTGCCAGCACCCAGGCGGCGACGAGGTCCAGACAGACCACCCAGCTCGCGTCGAGCACCGCCGCCTGCGCGGCCAGCGCGAGGGCGAGCAGGCCGAACGCGAGCCTCACGGGCGACACGCGAAGACCTGCGCCGGCCGCCAGCAGCATCAGCGCAGCCACGACAAGGACGGCGACGCCTAGTCGCTCCCCCGGCAGGAATGACGCGGCGACGAGCGCCGCGGCGAGCGCGAAGCTCCTCACTCGGGCAGCTCCACGATCATCCGGCAGCCGGTCGGCGTCCGTTCCTCGGTCCTGATCGTCCCGTCGTGCAGCTCGACGATCCAGCGGGCAATCGCCAGGCCGAGCCCGCTGCCTCCATCGCCGCTCGAACGCGCCTGGTCGGAGCGATAGAAGCGCTCGAAGACGCGCTCCGCCTCCGCGCGCGGGATCCCGGGCCCCTCGTCCGTCACCTCGAGAAAGGCGGCCCGCCCGTTCGTCCGGGCCGCCACGGTGACGGCGCTGCCCGCCGGAGCGTGACGGATCGCGTTTGCGAGGAGGTTCGAGACGACCTGGTGCAGCCGGGCCTCGTCGGCGTTGAGGACGAGGTTCTCGGGCTCGACGATGAGCTGCAGGCCGACGCCGCGAGCCCTTGCGCTCTGCCGCCAGTCGGTCGCCACCCGCTCGAGGAGCGCCGACGCGCGGACGGGGGCTCGGTCGAGCGGCACGGCGCCCGATTCCAGCTTGGAGAGGTCGAGCAGCTGTTCGACGAGCCGGCCGAGGCGCTCGACGTGTCCGAGCATGGCCGAGAGGCTCTCGCCGTCGGTGGTCTCGACTCCGTCGACGAGGTTCTCGAGCATCGCCCGCAGAGCGCCCAGCGGAGTCCGCAACTCGTGTGACACGTTCGCAACGAGATCGCGCCGGACACGATCGACCTCGGCCAGATCCGCCGCCATCCGGTTGAACGCTCGCCCGAGCTCGCCGACTTCGTCCCGTGAGGTCGCGGTGACCCTCCGCTCGTACTCACCCCGCGACATCGCCCGTGCGGCGCTCACCATCTCGCGCAACGGCCGCGTCATGCCATGGGCGAGGAGCTGCACGAGGCCGAGCGCCAGTGCGACGGCGGCGATTCCCGTCAGAAACGGAGAGAGACCGGCACGCTCGCCGAGCAGCACGACGAACACCGTCGCCATCACCGCAACGACGATGACGACGCCGAGCTTGAGCTTGATCGAGGAGAGAAAGTCGAGCGGTCTCACAGGCCGTTCGTGTCCAGTGCGTAGCCGATGCCGTGGACCGTTCTGATCACATCGGCGCCGAGCTTGCGCCTGATCGCCCGCACGTGCGAGTCGACCGTGCGCTCGCCTTGCCCCACCCGATATCCCCAGACCTCCTCGAGCAGCCGCCGCCGACCGAAGACGACGTGCGGGGTGAGGGCGAGCCGGTGGAGCAGGTCGAACTCCGTCGGCGTCAGGTGCACCTCGGCGCCATTCGAGGTGACCCGCCTCGTGGCAGCGTCGATCGCGAGCGATCCGAGCCGGACGAGGCCGCCGTCGGGCTCGGGCGTACGCTCGGCGCGACGCAGGAGCGCGCGCACCCGGGCCACGAGCTCGCGGGGGCTGAAGGGCTTCGTCATGTAGTCGTCGGCTCCGACGCCGAGGCCCACCTCGAGATCGGCTTCGGAGTCGCGGGCGGTCAGCATCAGGATCGGCACGTGCCGCTCGCGCTGGACCAGCCGGCACACCTCGAGGCCGTCCAGGCCGGGCAGCATCAGGTCGAGGACGACGAGGTCCGGCCGGAAGCTCCTGCAGAGCTCGACTCCGGCGTGGCCGTCGCCGGCCACCTCGACCTCGAAGCCTTCCGCACGCAGCCTGGCTGCCACCGATGCGGCGATCGACGCCTCGTCCTCGACCACCGCTATCCGCCGCGCTTGCACCGCTTCAGCGTACGAGACGGTTGCCACGAAGGGGTGCGGATTACGTGGAGATCTCGTGCACGTCTCCGGCTCTACACTTGGCCGCCATGGCCCGCACACGCTTTGCCCCGAGCCCGACCGGATCGCTCCATCTCGGCAGCGCTCTCTCGGCCGTCGCCAACAGGCGACGGGGCGACTGGTTCCTGCTTCGGATCGACGACACCGACCGCGCGCGGGAGGTCGAGGGCGCCGTCGAGGAGATCCTCGCCGATCTGGAGTGGATCGGCGTCACCTGGAACGACGGCCCCAGTCGCCAGAGCGAGCGCGCCGACCGGCATCGTGAGGCCGCCGCGGTGGTGGGAGAGCCCGACGCCGACGGCTCCGTCCGCTTCGGGCGCACGACGCTCCTCAGGCCGGACGGAAGCCCGACGTATCACCTCGCGAGCGTCGTCGACGACCACGACTTCGGGATCACGCACGTGATCCGCGGCGCCGATCACCGCGCGAACACCGAGCTGCAGCAGAACCTGTCCCGCGCGCTCGGCTTCGAGCCTCCTGAGTACATCCATCACGGTCTTCTGCTCGGTTCCGATGGGAAGAAGCTCTCGAAGCGGGCCGGCGCTCCGACGCTCGCCGGTTACCGCGAAGCCGGCGTGCCGGCCGAGGCTGTGCGCGCCTATCTCGAGGAGCTCGGCGAGCCGGCGCACGACGTCCACCTGGACGAGCCGCGGATCCGCCGCCTGGCGATCGACGCGATCGAGGCGCTCAGCGACGAGGAGCTCGCAGCCCGTGCCGGCGCGCCGCCTCAGCTGGCGCTGGCGCTGCGAGGTGCGCGGGATCTCGTCGAGGCTCGAGAGATGGCGGCGGCGATCCTGCAGCCGCAGCCGGTGACTCTGCCCGAGACAGCGAGACCGACGCTGGAGCGCTTCGCCGAGCTACGGGCCAAAGGGCTCGACGGGAAGGAGATCGTGCGCGAGCTGAAGGCGGTCGGCGGTGACCTGAAGTCCCTGCGGCTCGCCTTGACCGGCGCCGCGCGAGGCCCGGAGCTGTGGACGGTGATCGCAGCGCTGCCTCAGGACGAGGCACTCCGGCGGGTCGATGCAGCTCTATAGCACCCTCGAACGGCGGGCCGTGGACGTCCCCGAGCCGCCCGGCCCGATCAGGATGTACGTCTGCGGGCCAACCGTCTACGCCCGCGCGCACATCGGCAACGCGCGGCCGTTCGTCGTCTTCTCGTGGCTCGCGCGCTGGCTGCGGCTGCGGGAGTACGACGTGACCCTCGTCCACAACATCACCGACGTCAACGACAAGATCTACGAGGCCGCACCGGGTGCGAGTGCCGCGCGGGCCGAGGAGGCCACCCGCTGGTACCTCGAGGACACGGCTCGCTTCGGCCTCGACGAGGTAGACCACTGGCCGAAGGTGACCGAGATGATGGACGCGATCATCCGGTTCATCGAGGGCCTGGTCGAGCGGGGCTACGCCTACGAGGTGGAGGGGGACGTCTACTTTCGCGTCTCGCGCTACGAGGAGTACGGCCGCCTCTCCGGACAGAAGCCCGATCAGGTCGAGGAGCAGGAGCCGAACCCGCGCAAGGAGGATCCGCGCGACTTCGCGCTCTGGAAGGCGAACAAGCCTGAGGAGGACACCTGGTGGGAATCGCCCTGGGGCCGTGGCCGGCCGGGCTGGCACATCGAGTGCTCCGCCATGGCCGAGGAGCTGCTCGGCCCGGTCTTCGAGATCCACGGTGGCGGTCTCGACCTGGTCTTCCCGCACCACGAGAACGAGCTCGCGCAGTCACGAGCGCTCGGGCACGAGTTCGCGAAGATCTGGATGCACAACGGCCTCCTCCAGCTGACCGGTGAGAAGATGTCGAAGTCGCTCGGCAACTTCGAGACGATCGAGGAAGTCCTCGACGAGTGGGGGCGGGAGACGGTGCTCCTCTACTTCCTCACGGCGCACTGGCGCAGCCCGATCGACTATTCGGATGAGACGCTGGCGGCGGCTGCCTCGCAGGTCGCTAGCTTCCGCGAGGCATTCATTTCATTGGATCCGCCTCGCGATGAGTTCAGTCCGACGTGGGAGTCCTTTGTGGGGGCCTTGGATAACGACTTCAATACGCCCGAGGCGCTTGCGATCTTGCACGAATGGCGCTCCATCGGGGACACGGAACACCTCAAGCAGGGCCTCGACGTATTCGGGCTGGGATCGCTCGCAGAAATCCCAGAAGCTCCTCGCGAGGTCAAGCAACTGGCGGTACAACGCCAGGTCGCACGGAACCTTCGTGACTACGTCGAGGGCGATCGCTTGCGGGAAGAAATCGAAGCAGCGGGCTGGCGAGTGCGGGACAAGCCTGAGCCGCCAGGCTTCCAGCTAGTTCCGCAAAGATGACCCGGGAGCTCGTCTACGGCCGCCGGCCCGTGCGCGAGGCGATCCGCGGCCCGCGTGAGGTGCTCGAGGTCTGGGCGACCGAGCGGGCGCTTGCTTCCGAGCCGTGGCTGCGCGACGGCCCGCGCGTCCACGTCAAGCCGGACCGCGAGATCAGCGAGGCGGCCGAGACGCGCGACCACCAGGGCGTGATCGCCTGGTGCGAGCCGTATCGCTATGCGGACGCGCATGAGCTGGCAGCGGTCGAGCGACCGCTGATCGCGTGCCTCGATCAGGTCACGGATCCCCGCAACCTGGGCGCCGTGATCCGCAGCGCCGAGGGAGCGGGGGCGACCGGCGTGGTCGTGCCGGCGCACGGATCCGCGCGCGTGACCGCAGCGGTCTGCCGCGCCTCCGCGGGCGCCGTCGAGCACCTGCCGGTGGCGGTCGTGCCCAACCTCGCCCGCTACCTCAACGAGATCAAGCGCGGCGACCTCTGGATCTACGCTGCCTCGGCGGAGGCCGGGCAGGACATGTGGAGCGCCGACCTCACCGGCGGCCTCGCGCTCGTCTTCGGCGCCGAGGGCAAGGGAGTGAGGCCGCTCGTGCGCCGTGCGTGCGACGCGACCGTCTCGATCCCGCTCGCCGGCAAGGTGGAGTCGCTCAACGTCAGCGTCGCTGCGGCGCTCCTCCTCTACGAGGCGCGTCGGAGACGAGGGGATGGCTGAGCCGACTCTCTATCTCTTCGACGGCTACAACCTGCTCCGCGCGGGCTCGTTCGCCGATGAGCGCGAGCTGACGGACTCGCTCGTGTCGTTCGTCGCCTTGCGTGGCGCCCTCGGAGTGCTCGTCTGGGACGGCGCCGGAACAGACGCTCAGATCGGCCCGCTCGCCGTTCGCTATGCGCCGCACGCCGATGCGGTGCTCGAGCGGCTCGCCGCAGAGCACCGCGCCACCGAGGTGGTCTGCCTCGTGTCGTCCGACTTCGCCGTGCGCGGCACCTCGGGGCAGGAGGTCCAGAAGCGATCCTCCCGTTCGTTCCTCGGCGACCTCGGGGCGCTTCGCCACTCGGAGTCCCACGGCTCCCGTCTCGGCGACTCGCTCGACGCCGAGACACGTGCCCGGCTCGAGCGGCTCCGTCGCGGCGAATAGTCGACGCGAACATACGTTCCGAACAGAATCGTTCTATTGCAATGCACTTGTAACTTGCGGATGCTCTTGCTATCTTCTCCCTCAACCTAAGGGTTAGAGTTCAACGTCCGGCACGGCGGACGCCCCGATTCTTTCCCGCCAAATCCAGGGAGATCGCGAATGTCCGCTCACCCCGCCACAGCGGTCAAGTCGGCGCAGAAGGCTCAACGAGAGCTTGAGGATTTGCAGCTGGTGATGAGGGCACGCAACGGCAGCCAGGCCGCACTCGACGCGTTGATGCGTCGCTACACCGGCTTCGTCCGCCTCAAAGCGAGCTCCTACTTCCTTGCCGGCGGCGACTCCGAGGACCTCGTCCAGGAGGGTCTGATCGGCCTCTACAAGGCGGTGCGGGACTTTCGCGCCGACAAGGAGACCTCCTTCCGCAGCTTCGCCGAGTTGTGCGTCACGCGGCAGATCATCACCGCGATCAAGACCGCGACGCGCTTCAAGCACCAGCCGCTGAACCAGTACATCTCGTTCAGCCACACACCCGCCGGCCAGGACAACGACGGCGAGTGCACGCTGGGCGACGCGCTCCCCGGCCCGACGACGAACGATCCTGCGGTCTGCGTGATCTCGACCGAGGAGCTGCAGAGCCTCGTCTTCTCGCTCGGCACCGGCCTCTCACGGCTGGAGGCCGAGGCGCTTCGTTGCTACCTCGAGGGCCTCTCCTACGAGGACATGGCCGTCGAGCTGGGGTGCGACTGCAAGACGATCGACAACGCGCTCCAGCGGGTCAAGCGCAAGATCGTGGCCCACCAGAAGACGCGCGAGGTGCTCCAGTAGCGCGAGTACGATCCCGGCGTCGGCCGGAGTAGCTCAGCTGGTAGAGCAACTGCCTTGTAAGCAGTAGGTCGTGGGTTCGAGTCCCGCCTCCGGCTCCAGGAACGAAGAAGCCCCGCCCCTCCGTTGCAGAGGGCGGGGCTTCCGTCTTTCGGGTTCGAGGGCTACGCGGCGCGGGGCAGCGCCGGCGCCTCCGGAGCCTCGTCGTGCTCGAGGTGGGGGAGCCACTCGAGCCACTTCGGCAGGTACCAGTTGCGGTCTCCGAGCAGCTTCATCGTCGCGGGCAGGAGCACCGCGCGGATGAGGGTGGCGTCGATGAGGACTGCGGCTGCGAGGCCGAGACCCATTTCCTTCATATCGATCACGGGCAGCAGGGCGAACACCGAGAAGGTGCCGACCATGACGACGGCGGCGCTCGTGACCACACCCGCCGAGGACTTGATCCCGTGTGCGACTGCCTCGTCGTTCGAGAGGCCGCGGTCATAGGCCTCACGGACGCGGCTCAGGATGAACACGTGATAGTCCATCGAGAGGCCGAACAGGATCACGAACAGGAACATCGGCAGCCACGGCGTGATGCCGCCGTTCGACTGGAACCCGAACAGGCTCTCGCCCCAGCCCCACTGGAAGACCGCGACGAGGATGCCGTACGCAGCTCCCACGGAGAGCAGGTTGAGGACGATCGCCTTGATCGCGACCACGAGCGAGCGGAACGAGGCCAGCAGGATCAAGAAGGCGAAGATCAGAACGAAGCCGAAGACCAGCGGCGCCGACCCCTTCATCTTGGTTTCCCAGTCCTTGTCCAGCGCTGTCGTACCGGTGACCGCGTACTCGACGCCGGCGACCTTGCCGATCGTCTGCGGCAACACCTTGTCCCGCAGCGTTGCGAGCGCAGCCTGCGAGGTGGCGTCCGTGCCGGACCCCGCCAGCGTGACGTCCACGGTGGCGACGGTGTTGTCGCGGCTTGCCTCGACCTCGATCGGGCCCTTCAGCTGGCCCGTTGCGAGTGCCTGCCGCTTTAGCTCGTCGATCGCGTTCCGAACGGGCTGGGCGCGGACGTCATCGGCCTTGATCGCCACGATCGCGGGGTCGTTGCCGCCAGGGAAGGCGTCGTCGAACTTCTTCAGCGGCTCGATCTCGGGGATGGCGATGTCGTCGAGTCCGGTCGTGGTGGTGTTGAGCGAGAAGGCGGGCACCGTCAGCGCGACGAGCACGGCGGCGGCGGCGACGGCCGAGAGGACCGGGCGCCGGAGGACGCCGTTCAGGATCGCATTCCAGAAGCGGCTCTCGCCGTCCTTGCGCCGGAGCCGGTGCAGGAAGGGCAGGCGTCCCTTCTCGACCCGATCGCCGAGCTTCCCGAGCAGCGCGGGCAGCACGGTCAGTGAGCCGATCATCGCGACCGCGACGACCATCATCGTGCCGATCGAGAAGGACATGAAGGTCTTGTCGCCCGACAGGAACATGCCTGCCATGGCGATCAGGACGGTGATGCCGGAGATCAGGACGGCGCGGCCGGACGTGGCCGCGGCGGCCTCGAGTGCTGCATGCTCGCTCCGCCCGGCGGCACGCTCTTCGCGCTCGCGCCGGAGGTAGAAGAGCGAGTAGTCGATCCCGACCGCGAGGCCGATCAGCAGGATCACCTCGGCGATCGACTCGTCCACGGGGACGAACTGGCTGGGTAGCGCGATCAGGCTCGTGGTCGCGATGACCGCCGTCACCGCGAGGAGCAGCGGGACGAGTGCGGCAACGGCGGAGCCGAAGACCAGCAGCAGGATCACGAGCGTGAGAGGCAACGCGACCATTCCGGCCGTCTTGAGCATGGAGTCGAACGCATCGTCGACCGCCTTGCCGGAGCTGGCGCTGCCGAGCTCGTCGATGGCGAAGCCCGGGTGCCGAGCTGCGGTCTTGTCGACCGCGGCCTCGATCGTCTCGATGTAGGCGATGGCCTCGTCGTAGTTACCCTGCGGGCTGAACTTCACCATGGCCGACCGGCCGTCGGTGGAGACCAGATCGGCATGACCGACATCGAGCGGCGATTCGAGCTTACGAACCTTGGGGATCGCGTTGAGCGTCTTGGTGACGTCCTCGATCGCCGATCTGAACGCCGGATCCGTCGCCTTCAGGGTCTTGGACTCGATCAGCACGATCTCGCCCTGCTCGTCCGCGGACTGCGGGAAGCCGGCGTCGATGATCTTCGTCGCGCGGCCGGCCTCGCCGACGGCGAGGTCGTTCTGCTCGAGGTACTTGGTGCCGACCACGCCGCCGATGAAGACGGACGCGATCACGAATGCGAGCCAGCCGAAGACTGCCGTCTTCCAGTGGTTCGCACTCCAGCGGCCCATCCGGGCCGCGAGATTGTTGCTGTGCTTCAGGGGTGACATGACGGGGTGATTCCTTTCGATTGCGGTGGGGATCGAGCTCAGGCTGCCCGGGCGTGCGACGGAGCGGAGTGCGGCGTCCAGGCGTTCGGTGGTGCGGGGAGCCGTACCGGTGCGGGAAGTGCCGGCGCGGCGAGCCGGGACGCGACGAGCCAGCCGGCCGCCACGACGACCGCTCCGGCGGCTGCGTCGAAGATGAAGTGGTTGCCGGTCCCGACGACGATCAGCAGCATCGCGGCGGGGTACGAGGCTCCGAGGAGCCGCAGCCAGCGCTGCGAGGCGAGCCGAGCGACCGCGACACCGACGATCAGCGAATAGCCGAAGTGCAGGCTCGGGACGGCTGCGATCGGGTTGTAGAAGCTGCCGAGCAGGTCTGAGCTGAGGTTGAGCCCGGTGTGGGTCGTGACGGTGTCCGCGAAGCCGAGGCCGGCGAGGCGCGGCGGCGCGGCGGGGTAGAGCACGTAGCCGGCCAGCGCCAGCGCCGTGCTGACGATCAGCGTCGTGCGCAGGAACGGGAACGCGTGCGGGCGGCAACGGTGCACCCAGGTGAGCGCAGTCGCCGTGCCCGCGAAGTGCAAGACGACGTAGAGGAGGCCGAGCAGCGCGGGCACTCCCGGCAGCGCGGACACGAAGCTCTGCACGTCGCGCTCGACGAAGAGATTGAGGTGGCGCTCCAGCGCGACGATGTCGGCCGTGTGGGCGCGAGCCGCAACCCAGTTCTCGCTGCCGAAGCCGCGGACGAGCTCATACCCGCCGTACAGGGCGGCGAGCGCTGCGATCTCGATTCGGCCCGAGTAGGGCCGGTCAGCGAGCCTGCGGATGCGATCGAACGACATGACCGCAGACTCCCAGCCCACGGGGGGCTAAACCATGCGGAAAGCCAGCGTCTGCGGGTGCGGCTACCCGTACAGCGACCCGGCGGACTAGCCGCGGAGGAGCGCGAGCACGGCGAGCACGCGGCGGTGATCCTCGGCCGTGGCGGGCAGGCGGAGCTTCACGAAGATGCTCGTCACGTGCTTCTCCACGGCGCGGAGGGTGACGAACATCCGCTCGGCGATCGCCTGGTTCGAGCGGCCCTCGGCCATGAACTCGAGGACCTCGCGCTCGCGGGGCGACAGGTCGCCGAGCGGATCGTCGCGTCGGCGCCTGCCCACGAGCTCGCTGACGACGGCCGGGTCGAGCGCCGACCCGCCTTCGGCGACGCGCCTCACCGCGGCGGAGAACTCACCGATGTCGGCGACCCGGTCCTTCAGGAGGTAGCCGACGCCTTCTGCGCTCTCGGAGAGGAGATCCATCGCGTAGGCGGGCTCGACGAACTGGGAGAGGACGAGCACGCCCGTCGAGCTGTGGCGCTCGCGAATCTCCTTGGCGGCTCGCAGGCCCTCGTCGGTCTGCGTGGGCGGCATGCGGATGTCGACGACCGCGACGTCCGGCTTGTGCATCGCGACGTGACGCAGCAGGTCCTCGGCGTTGCCCGACTGCGCAACGACGTCGAATCCGGCCTCCAGGAGCAACCGGGCGATTCCTTCGCGCAGCAGTATCGAGTCGTCGGCGAGCACGACGCGGACGGGCGTCGCGCCGGGACGTGCGCGCAAAGCGGGGAAGTCGCTTCCGAGGCCGGGCTCGTCGAGCTGGAAGATCCGCTCCGGCTCGGCCATGTCGGGCAGCGACCAGAGTCCGAGGTCGCGCAGATCTCGTCCTGTGGCGAGCTCCGTGGCGGCCGTCTCGGAGGCGACGATCTGGCCGCCGTGGCCGGTCGAGGCGATCCGGAAGGCGCGATGGACGTCGACCCCGACGTAGCCGTCCTCGGCGAGCGCGGCAGTGCCGGTGTGCAGGCCGATCCTGACGCGGACCGGCGCCGGCCAGGCATGGCCACCGAGCCGCCGCTGCGCGTCGATGGCCGCGTCCGCCGCCTCGCCCGACGAGGCGAAGGCGGCGAAGAGCTCGTCCCCGCGGGAGTCCACCTCGTGGCCGTTGCACCCCGAGACCGCCTCTCGCAGCAGGCGCCGGATGTCTGAGAGGACGGGTTGCCACTTGTCCCCGAGGTCCTGGGCCAGGCGCGTCGAGCCCTCGACGTCGGCGAACAGGAAGGTGACGGTGCCGGTTGGAAGCGCGCTCACTAGGAGAGAGTCTAGGAGCGCATCGTCACCAAGCTCGAGCGGGGTGCGTTCTACGCGGCGACGTCGAGCAGTTCGGGGCTGCGGCGCGCCGCATAGGCGAACGGGTGGTAGAAGGCGTCGAGGGCGCGGGAGCTGTCGACGACGAGCTCGAAGGACGAGTCCGTCGCCAGGTGCAGGACCTCGACGGCGACGCTGTCGTCCTCGGGTGACCACCAGAGGACGACGTCGATGCCGTCGCTCCGTCGGTGGGCCAGATCTTGTCTGTGACCGGCGTACATCGCTTCCTCCTGGGCGGTTGTGTTCATGCCGCCAGGATTTCATGCGCACGTCGCCCCAGACATGCGGGGAGCAGGCATCCTCGGGTACGGCTGGCCCTACTTCTGCGTGGTGGACAGCAGCGGGATCTCCGCGCTCACCCGAGTGCCGCCGCCCGGCGGGCTGTCGACGGAGAGAGTTCCCTCGAGTGCTGCGAGGCGGTCTGCGAGCCCGCGCAGGCCCGATCCGAGTGTGGCATCCGCGCCACCCACTCCGTCGTCGGCGACCTCGATGCGTGCGCAGCCGTTCTCGTGGCTGACGCGCACGGTGACCTCGGACGCCTCCGCGTACTTGCTGACGTTCGCGAGCGACTCCGCGATCACGTAGTAGGCAGCCGCCTCGACGGCGCGCGGAAGCCGTTCGTCGGTGGTCTCGACGTCGACCGGCACGGGAGAACGGGTTGCGAGCGCCTCGATCGCTGCGCCGAGGCCGCGGTCGGTGAGCACGGCAGGATGGATGCCGCGGGCGAGCTCACGCAGGTCGTCGAGCGCGGACGTGAGCTCCTCACGGGCCGACTCGAGGACCTGGTGCGCTTCGGCGGGGTCCGAGCCCACCTTCGACTGCGCCAGCCGCAGCGACAGCGCGAGCGCGACGAGCCGCTGCTGCGCGCCGTCGTGGAGATTCCGCTCCAGGCGCCGCCGCGCTTCGTCGCCGGCCTCGACGATCCGGGCGCGCGACGCTCTGATCTCCTCCTCCTGCTCCCGGCGCTCGGTGACGTCGGCGCCGGAAACGAGAACGACCGTGCGGCCCTCCATGCCGAGGATCTCGCGTGCGCTCCACGCAACGATCCGAGTCGAGCCGTCCTTGCAGAGCCAGCGCGACTCGCGCCGCTCCGCCGGCACGCCGTTCGCGGCCGAGCTGATCGCCATCCCCGCCAGGTACCGGTCGTTGGGATGAACGAGGTCGAGCAGGCTGCGCCCGGCCACGTCCTCGTGCCTCCAGCCGAGCTGGAGCTCGAAGGCCGGGTTCGGGCCGTAGTCGTTCACCGTTGCGTCGTCCCAGACGCCGACGAGGAAGATCGGGATCGTGTTCGCGACCGTCCCGGCGAAGTCGCGCTCCACCTCCAGCTCGAGCTCCCGCTGCCGCCGCTCGGTGATGTCGAGCCCGCCGCAGATCACGTTGCGGACGTTGCCCTGGGCGTCGTGCAGCGGCGCGGTCGACCAGGCGATGGTCAGCTCCTTGCCCTGCAGATTCACGAAGGTGTGCTCGAAGGCGGCTGCTTCGTGGAACGGGGCTGCGTTCTCGAACCGGGCGCGCGAGTCGTCGCGCTCCTCGGGGGCGACGAACACGTCCCAGAACGTCTCCCAGCGCACCGCCTCCCCGTCCGGATACCCGCTGGCTCGGATCGAAGCGAGGTTCAAGTTTGCGATCCGGCCGTCACGGTCGAGCGAGCAGAGCAGGGACGGGGACGTGTCGACTGTCGTTTCCAGCAGCTCGAGCTGGGCGCGCAACTTGGCCTGCAGCCGCTCGTTGTCGAGCCAGAGACCGGTGGCGGCGGCAACCGCCTCGACCAGTTCAGGCTCGTCCGTGAGCGTCGGGTCGTGCAGGATCGCGGCTGTCGGGCGGCCCGCGTGCTCGACGAGCGTCACGGCACGGCCTTCGCTCTCCTCGGCGACGGGCTTGCCGTCGGCCGAGACGTAGCGGCCGGACTCGGGCAGCCAGTACGCGACCTCGAGCGTCGGGTCGCGCAACACCTGCGCGAGCGCGTCGCGGATCGGCATTCCCCGGGCGAGCGCCAGGAGGACGTCGCCGACTCCCGCCCGGGCCAGCCGGCTGCGCAGTATGCCCGCGAGGAACGCAAGCGGCACCATCGCGAAGGTCGCCAGGAAGACGTAGCCCAACGGTCGGGCCGCGCTCTCCGAGAAGGAGGCCACGACGAGCTCGACGAGCAAGGCGAGCAGCGCGAGCGAGCCTGAGGCGAGCACCGGGCCTAACACGCGGCGCATTGCAGCGCTGGCGCGCCGGTAGCGGCTGGCCATGATCAGGAGCAGGGTGATCCCGAGCCCGACCGCGAGGAGGTTTCCGGCCAGGTTGAGCACGTCCCTCGTCCGCGCGCTGTCCGCGATCGCGATCGTGCTGCGGCACGTCGCGCAGTCGGAGCTCGGCGTCTCGTCGAACAGAAGCAGCGCTGCGTTCCCGACCAGCGCCAGTGCATACGTGCCGATCACGAGCAGCCGGTCTCGTTGCGACGGCAGCCGCCCGGTGGGGAACGCGAGCAGGAGGTGGACAAAGGCTCCGAAGGCGACGCTTCCGAGCACTGCGCCGATCGTGAACAGCCAGTCGCTGTTGGCCTCGGTCAGCGCGCCGAGGAACCAGAGGTAACCGACGGACGCGAGGAGGTAGCCGGTGCCGTTCTGAGGCCGGCGCCAGAGCGCGATCAGGCCGGTGCCCACGAACGACAATCCCACCGTAAGTGCGAGCGCGAGCGTCGCGGCCTTGCTGTCGTTGTGGTCGCTTGCCAGGACGGCGGCTGTCGTCGCGCCGGCGATCGCGAGCGCAACGCACCACGCAACGACCAGATAACGGCCGTTCATCCGAGCAGGTCGGACAGGGCGCTCCCGCTCAGCTCATCCTTGGGGATGAAACCGCAGGCCCCGCTCTGCTCGATCAGCCCACCGTAATCGCACGCATCTCGGCTCGAGACGAGAACGACGGCCGGTGGGCCGCCGTTCAGGCCGAGCTCCCGGCAGACGGCAAAGCCGTCCATGTCCGGGAGCTGCACATCGAGCAGGAGCACATCCGGGGCCAGGGCACGCGCTGCGGCGATCGCAGCCTCCCCGTCCTCGGCCTCGCCGACGACCTCGAAACCCTCCGACTGGAGGATCGCCCGTGCGGATGCTCGGAAGCTCGGATGGTCGTCTGCGATTACCACGGTCTTGGGCATGACACGTATCGTGTCAGAGGCTGCTGTTGTTGTCAGTACGGTTTTCCACACTGTTTTCAACACCTGTGCCTATGTGTTGACGTCAACAAGTTCGGCGCCTTCGCGGGCGCCGAGGGCCTGTTTCGCCTTCACCGCGAGCCACAGCTCCATCCGCTGCTCTGGATCGTCCGGATGCCGGCCGGTCTGCTTGCGCAGCTGCTCCATGCGGTACCGAAGCGTGTGCCGGTGCACGCCGAGCCGGTCGGCCGCCTCGCTCCAGCGGCAACCGCTGTCGAGCAGTGCCGCGAGCGACTCGAGCAGCCACGCGTTCCCGTCGGCCGGCCCGAGGACGCGTGCCACGAACGCCTCGAGCGCGGCGCTCGGCAGGCTCAGCAGGAGCTCGAGCGAGCCCAGGTCGTGGTACGAAGCGACCGGGCCCGTGACCGAGTCGAGCGCAGCACGCGCCTCGAGCAGGCTGCGGCCGAGCCCTGTGCCCGACGCGGGCCGGCCGACGCCCACCCGGATCCCGGGCGCGGCTTCCACGAGCTCTCCCGCGAGCGCCAGTGCGTCCTCCTCGCGCTCGGTGGGAACGAGGAAGGCGGCACGGTCCCGACGTGACGCCGAGAGGTAGCGCAGGCTACGGCTGTCGAGCTCGCGGGCGATCGCCGTGCGAACGTCCTCTTCCTGCGGACCTGCGCCCGCCGCTGGCCCGACTGCGAGCAGGGCGGCGTAGCGCGCACGCGGATCGAGCCCGAACGCAGCGATCCGGCGGCCGATCTCCCGCTCGTCGAGACGGTCGTGCTCGAGGTCCTCGAGGAGGTCGCCGGCCAGGCGGAGCTCGGCTGCCGAGACGGCGTGGCGGCGGGAAAGCTCGAAGGCGAGCGCGGTCTGGCCATGGTGGAGCACGAGGCGGTCGTACTCCGAGAGCTCTTCTCTGGGCTTTCCGGCCCGGAGCGACCAGGTCTCGCCGTCCGCGACGACGGAGAGATCGAGCACGTGCTCGCAGGTGTCGAGCCGGGCGCCATGACGCTCTCCCACGACCCGGCCGGCCTCATCGACGAGAGCGAGCGAGCAGCCGACGTGCTCACCCACGATCGCCAGCAGAGCCGGCGCGCCCCGCCCTTCGAGGACGGCATGGGCGAGTCGCTCGTGCACCTCGAGCGCGCGCTCTACCCGTGCCAGCTGCGCGTTCGCCAGTTGCGCCGAGATTGCCTTCGTCAGCGCGATGAACGGCACGTCGTAGGGAACTGTCACGAGCGGGAAGCCCACTTGCTCGGCCTCGTCCGCCAGTGCCTCGGGCGGCTCGGCCCAGCCGAAGCCGACGCCGAACGCGAGGCCCGCCAGGCCGTGCTCCGCGAGCCGGCGCACGTACTCGCGCTGGGGTCGCGAGAGCTCGCCGATCCCGAGCCCGGTCGTGATCAGGAGCTCACCGCCCTCGAGCCACGGTGTCGGATCGGGTAGCTCCGAGACGTGGACCCAGCGGATCGGGTTCTCGGCCCCGGCCGCACCGGCGGTGAGCTCGAGCCCGAGGCCCGGCAGCTCCGCGATGTCCCGGACGGTCAGCATGAGGTTGGCGGCGCCGCTTGGACGCGCTGGCCAAGACGCTACTCGTTGTCCGGGGCCGAAAGCAAGCATTCACGCGGTACGCGCAGGAGCCGCGAACCTGAGTTTCCGCCATCGTGTCGAACGAAGACGCGGATGCGTCGCCCGAACGTCCCTTGCGCGCGGCGATGCGGGCAAGGAGAATCGCGGCGTGTCTCTCCGGGAACGCTCGGCGATCGACGACGTCCTCGAGGCGCGTCAGCGCTATGTCGCACGGGGCGTCTCGACTCCCCGGCTCGTGGTCGTGCGCGCGGAGGGCGCGCAGGTCGAGGCCGCGGACGGCACGGTCTACCTCGACTTTGCGGGCGGGATCGCGTGCCAGAACACCGGACACGGGTTCGCACCCGTCGTGGCGGCGATCCACGAGCAGGTCGACAAATTCCTCCACCAGTGCTTCATGGTCGGCACCTATGAGCCCTACGTCGAGGTGTGCCGCAGGCTCGCCGAGCACTCGCCCTGCGCGGGCGAGAGCCAGAAGTCGATCCTGGTGAACTCGGGCGCGGAGGCGATCGAGAACGCGGTCAAGATCTCACGCGCGGCGACCGGCCGCTCGGGCGTCGTCGTCTTCGACAACGGCTTCCACGGCCGCACGCTGCTGACGATGGCGATGACGAGCAAGGTGCGCCCGTACAAGGCCGGCTTCGGGCCGTTTCCGTCGGAGGTCTATCGCACAGTCGCTCCGTATCCGTATCGCGGCATCGACTCGGACGCCGCGATCGCCGCGCTCGAGCACCTGTTCAAGAGCGAGGTCGACGCGGAGTCCGTCGCGTGCATCGTCCTCGAGACCGTTCAGGGCGAGGGTGGCTTCATCCCTATGCCGCCGGACTATCTGTCGAGACTTGCAGAGGTGTGCACAGCGCACGGAATCCTCTACGTCGCCGACGAGGTGCAGTCCGGTGTGGGGCGGACCGGGCCGATGTGGGCGGTCGAGCACTACGAGGGTGTCCAGCCCGATCTCCTCGTCTCGGGCAAGTCGCTCGGCGGTGGCCTGCCGCTCGCCGCGGTCACCGGTCGCGCGGAGATCATGGACGCGCCGGGGCCCGGGGGACTTGGCGGGACATTCGGCGGGAACCCGGTCGCCTGCGCTGCAGCAGCCGTCGTGCTCGATACGGTCGCGGAGCCTGCGTTCCGCTCGCGCGCCGACCAGCTGGGCGAGACGCTGCGTGGCCGCCTCGACGAGCTCGCATCCCGCCACGAGCAGATCGGCGAGGTGCGTGGCCTCGGGCCGATGCTGGCGCTCGAGCTTCGCGAGCAGGGCGCGGAGCTCGCGCAGAAGATCACGGGCGCGGCCTTCGAGCGCGGCCTGCTCCTCCTCGCCTGCGGCCTCTACGGGAACGTGATCCGGCTGCTGCCCCCGTTGACCGTGACCGACGACGAGCTCGATCGCGGTCTCGGCCTGCTCGAGGAGTGCCTGGTTGCAGCCGCAGGCTGAGATCGACGTCCGCGTTGCCGGCCTTCGCAAGCGCTATGGCGACGTGACCGCGGTCGACGGCGTCGACCTCGAGATCGGGCGCGGCGAGTTCTTCACGCTGCTCGGCCCGTCGGGCTCCGGCAAGACGACGACGCTCAGGGTGATCGCCGGCTTCGAGCGACCCGACGAGGGCAAGGTCGAGCTGGGCGGGAAGGACGTCTCGCAGCTGCCGCCGTACGCGCGCGACGTGAACACGGTCTTCCAGGACTACGCCCTCTTCCCGCACATGACCGTGCAGGAGAACATCGAGTACGGCCTGCGGGTGAAGAAGGTGCCACGCGCCGAGCGGCGGCGACGTGCCGACGAGGCGCTGCAGCTCGTGCGGCTCGACGGCTATGGCGGCCGCAAGCCCGCGCAGCTCTCCGGGGGCCAGCGGCAGCGCGTAGCGCTGGCTCGCGCGATCGTCAACCGGCCCCAGGCCCTGCTCCTGGACGAGCCTCTCGGCGCGGGCGACCTCAAGCTCCGCCAGGAGCTCCAGGTCGAGCTGAAGCGGATCCAGCAGGAGCTCGCAATCACCTTTGTCTACGTCACGCACGACCAGGAGGAGGCGCTCACCATGAGCGACCGCCTCGCGGTGTTCAACAACGGCAAGATCGAGCAGATTGGCGCGCCCGCCGAGGTCTACGAGCATCCAGCCAGCGAGTTCATCGCCGGCTTCGTCGGCGTGTCGAATGTGCTCGAACGGGACGGCCGCCGCTTCACGGTTCGTCCGGAGAAGATCCGCATGCTCGGTGACGGCGAGGAACCGGAGTCGGGCGTCAGCGTGGAGGAGGGGACGATCCGAGACGTGATCTACGTCGGGGCGATCACCCGCTACCACGTGGAGCTCGACGCCGGCGGAGAGCTGACAGTGGTGAGCCAGAACCTCGAGAGCGGCTCGAGCGAGGCGCTGGAGAGACAGGGAAATCGAGTCCGGCTCGTCTGGCGGCCGGAGCACGTTTTTGTCATTCAAACCGGTTCGGACGGAGGAAATTGACGATGCAGCGAAGAGTGGGACGCTGGGCAGCGGCGACGCTCGCGACAGGAGTGCTGTGCTTCATGGCCGCAGGGTGCGGCGGTGACGACGGTGGCGACGCGGGCGGCGCGGGCACGACGACGGCGGCAAGCGGCGCACCCGAGGGGATGCTGCAATCGCTCGGCAAGGGCGAGGGCCAGGTCAACCTGATCGCGTGGGCCGGCTACGTCGAGGACGGCAGCACGGATCCCAAGGTGGACTGGGTCACGGACTTCGAGAAGAAGACCGGCTGTCAGGTGAACACGAAGGTCGGAAACACCTCGGACGAGATGGTAACGCTGATGCGCACCGGGCAGTACGACGGCGTCTCCGCCTCGGGTGACGCGACGCTGCGCCTGATCGCCGCGGGTGACGTCGCGCCGGTCAACACCGACCTGATCCCGAACTATGCGGACGTGTTCGACGGGCTCAAGGACCAGCCGCACAACTCGGTCGACGGCCAGATGTACGGTGTCCCGCACGGCCGCGGCGCCAACCTGTTGATGTGGCGCACGGACAAGGTGACGACGGCTCCGGATTCCTGGAGCGTCGTCTGGGACGAGAACTCGCCGTACAAAGGCAAGGTCACGGCGTACGACAGCCCGATCTACATCGCCGACGCGGCGCTGTACCTGAAGGCGACCCAGCCGGACCTCAAGATCGACAACGTCTACGAGCTCGACGATGCGCAGTTCCAGGCTGCCGTCGACCTGCTGAAGAAGCAGCGGGCTTCGATCGGGGAGTACTGGTCGGACTACACCAAGGAGCAGGCCGCGTTCGCCGCGGGCAACTCGGTCGTCGGCACGACGTGGCAGGTGATCGCGAACCTGCTGCTCGCGGACAAGGCCCCGATCGAGACGACGCTGCCGAAGGAGGGCTCGACCGGGTGGTCGGACACCTGGATGATCTCCTCCAAGGCGAAGCACCCGAACTGCATGTACATGTGGATGGACCACATCATCTCGCCGAAGGCGAACGCAGCTGTCGCCGAGTGGTTCGGCGAAGCGCCGTCGAACGCGAAGTCGTGCGACATGACGGCGGACAAGAACCACTGCAAGACCTACCACGCCGATGACGAGGCGTACTTCGACCAGGTCGCGTACTGGACGACGCCGGTGAAGGACTGCGGCGACGACCGGGGCGAGACCTGCAAGGACTACTCGGAATGGGTGCAGGCCTGGACAGAGATCAAGGGATAGCCCATCTCCACTCGTGAAGCGGCCGAGGCGCCGCCCCCGGAGTCCCCGGGGCGGCGCCTCTCGTCGTTCCTCCACCGCCATCCGCGGCTGCGGCTCGGCCTGCTGCTGACGCCGCCGCTCTCGTGGCTGCTGCTCGCGTACCTCGGCTCGCTCACCGTGCTGTTCGTCGCCGCGTTCTGGCGGCTCGACCCGTTCACGGCCCAGATCGTCCACGACTACGGCTTCCAGAACTTCGAGCTGCTCTGGCAGAGCGACGTCTACCGCGCGATCACTCAGCGGACGATCCTGATCGCCGCGGCGGTGACCGTCACGGATGCGGTGCTGGCGCTTCCGGTCGCCTTCTACATGGCGAAGGTCGCCTCGCCGAAGACGCGGAACCTGCTCGTCGTCGCGATCCTGCTGCCGCTCTGGGCGAGCTACCTCGTGAAGGTCTACGCGTGGCGGATCATCCTGCAGGAGCAGGGCGTCCTGAACTGGGCGCTCGATCCGCTCGGGCTGTCGGGTCCCGGCTTCGGGAACGTCGCTACCTGGCTCGTCTTCTCCTACCTGTGGCTGCCTTTCATGATCCTGCCGGTCTACGCGGGCCTCGAGCGGATCCCTAGCTCGCTGCTCGACGCCTCCGCCGACCTAGGCGCGAAGGGCCTGCGGACGCTCTGGCGCGTCGTGCTCCCGCTCGCGCTGCCGGCGATCGCGGCGGGGTCGATCTTCACTTTCTCGCTCACGCTCGGCGACTACATCACGCCGCAGCTCGTCTCGAGCACGCAGTTCATCGGCAACGTCGTCTACAACAACGTCGGCGTCGCGAACAACCTGCCTTTCGCGGCGGCGTTCGCAACGGTGCCGGTCGTCGTGATGGTGATCTACCTGCTGGTGGCGCGGCGTGCGGGAGCCTTCGAGAGCCTATGACGTCGCGAGCCGGAACCTGGCTGCTCCGGGGGGCGACCGCGCTCACGCTCGCGTTCATCTATCTGCCGCTCCTCGTGATCGTCCTCTATGCGTTCAACACGCGGCGGACGCTCGTCTGGCCGATTCCGGGCCTGACGCTGAAGTGGTTCGGCAAGGCGATCGACAACCCGGGCGTCCGCGACGCGCTCGTCGTCTCGCTCCAGGCCGCCCTCGGTGCGACGGCGATCGCGATCGTGCTCGGATCGCTTGCTGCGCTCGCGGTTGCGCGCCATCGCTTCTTCGGGCGCGAGGCGATCTCCTTCCTCGTCGTCCTCCCGCTCGCGTTGCCCGGGATCGTGACGGGGATGGCGCTGAACGCGACCTTCCGCAACCTGCCGGCGCCGTTCGGGGTCGAGCTCGGTCTCTTCACGATCATGGTCGGGCATGCGACCTTCTGCATCGTCGTCGTCTACAACAACGTCGTCGCGAGGCTGCGGCGGACGGCTGCCTCGCTCGAGGAGGCCTCGGCCGACCTCGGCGCCGACGCCTGGCAGACGTTCCGCTATGTCACCTTCCCGCAACTGAAGACGGCGCTCCTCGCGGGCGGCCTGCTCGCGTTCGCGCTCAGCTTCGACGAGGTAATCGTCACGACGTTCACAGCGGGCGCCGACCAGACGCTGCCGATCTGGATCCTCAGCAACCTCTCGCGCCCGAATCAGCTCCCGATCGTGAACGTCGTCGCGGTGTTCGTGATCCTGCTCTCGATGATCCCGGTCTACTTCGCCTCGAAGCTCTCGAGCGAGTCAGCAGGTGCAGGAGCGACGGGCGTCGCCGGCGGCGCCCGCTAGCCCCGGTGTCAGACTCGTCTCTGGCACCGTGTCTGACACCGCCTGTTCATTGCGGACGTGGCTTACGCGGGCTTCGCCGATGCTTTCTTCGCCGGTGTCTTCTCGACTGCGGCGGGCAGCTCGACGACGAACGTCGACCCCTTCCCGAGGGCCGATTCGACCCAGATCTTTCCGTCCATGCGGCGGACGAGCTCGCGGCAGATGTAGAGGCCGAGGCCGGTGCCGCCGATACCGAGCGTCATGTCCGGGTCGAGCCGGTAGAACTTCTCGAAGATCCGGCGATGCTCCGAGGGAGGGATGCCGAGGCCGGCGTCGACCACCGAGAAGCGGATCAGCCCGTCGCCGTTCGCCACCGAGACGGCGACCTCACCGCCCCCCGGCGAGTACTTGATCGCGTTGTCGACGAGGTTGACGAGCACCTGGTGCAGCTGCACAGGATCGGCCACGACCCGCGCCAGCCGCTTCGCCGCCTTCAGCTGCAGGTCGATCGCCTCGGGCAGGTGCGTCTTCGCTGCCTCGACGACCGAGCCGGCGAGCTCCGCCGGGTCGAAGCGCTGGACCGAGACGGGAAGCTGGTCGGCGTCCAGGCTCCCTGCCACGAGGAGGTCGCTGACGATCCTGCCGAGCCGATCCGACTCCGACGCAATCACGCCGAGCAGCTGATCCTGGATCTCGGGATCGAGCTCGATGTCGTTGCGACGCAGCGTCTGCGCCGATCCGTAGATCGCGGCGAGCGGCGTTCGCAGCTCGTGCGAGACGGTCGCGACGAACTCCGCCTTGATCTCCTCGAGCGCCCGCTCTTCGGTCAGGTCGCGGAACGCGTACACGGTTCCCTCTTCGAAGCCGACGCCGGAGCCGGAGATCCAGAGCTCGCGGCCGCTGAACTCGAACGGCACCGTCTCGGCATGGACGAGATCTCCGGGCTTGTCCGCGACGGGGATCCGCGGCGAGATCTCGTTCCAGCGATGGACGACGTCCGCAATCGGCCGGCCGAGCACCGCTGACTCCGGGAGGCCCGTGATCGACGCGGCCGCGGTGTTCCACAGGCGGATCACGCCCGCCCGGTCGACGAGGACGACGCCGTCGCCGACCGCTTCGAGCGCCCGTGCGGCCCTGCCGCGCCGCTCGGCCTCCGCGTAGAGGCGCGCGTTGTCGATTGCGGCCGCCGCGTGCCGTGCGAGCTCCTGCGCGAGGGCGAGATCGCTCTCGTCGTACGTCCGCTCCGACTCAGCTGTCACCAGGCTGATCGAGCCGAAGACCTCGTCACGCGCGATCAGCGGCACGGTCACGTACGAGCGTGGCGCCAGCGCTCGCGCGATCTCGAGCTGGCCCTCGTTGAACCCGAAGGAGCTGAGCGATTCGTCGTCGACGTCCCGCACGAGCACGGGCTCGCGGGCGCGGATCGCGCCGGCGCCGGCTGCACCCGCCGCCGTCAGCATCGTCTCCTGCAGCTCACGGGCAAGCGTCAGCTTGAGCGGGTCGACGTGCTCGAGCGCCAGGCGCTCGAGCTTGCCGTCGACGAAGATGTCGACGGCGCACCAGTCCGCGACTCGCGGCACGGCGAGCCGGGCAACGTCCGTGAGCGTCTGCTCGTAGTCGAGCGAGCTGCCGAGTACCCAGCCGGCGTCGGCGAGGAAGCGCTGCCGCTCCTCGGCGAGCCGTCGATCGTGAATGTCGGTCGCCGTGCCCACCCAGCTGACAACCGCGCCTGCGTCGTCGCGGACCGGTACCGACCGTCCGAGATGCCAGCGGTACGCGTCGTCGGAGGCGCGGCGCAGCCGGTACTCGCACTCCCAGGGCTCACCGCCTGCCACCGCTCCCTCCCAACGCTCGAGCAGCTGCCCGATGTCCTCGGGATGGACGACCGTATGCCAGTCGGAGTCCGCGTCCCGCGGGAGACCGGTGTAGTCGAGCCAGCGCTCGTTGTAGTAGGTGATTCGAGCATCGGAGTCCGCCGTAAACACGATCTGGGGGACGGCATCGGCAAGGGATCGATACCGCTCCTCGCTCTCACGCTCGATCGCCTCGATCTCCTGGGCCTTGAGCAGTGCGTCCTGACGCTGGATCTCGACCGTCTTCTGCCAAAGATCGATGAACACCGACACCTTCGCCCGCAGGATGTGCGGGTCGAACGGCTTCATCAGGTAGTCGACGGCGCCGGCTCCGTAGCCCCGGAAGACGTGCTCGGCGTCCTTCGAGATCGCGGTCAGGAAGAGGATCGGGATGTGCCGTGTCCGCTCGCGCTTCTTGATCAGCTCGGCGGTCTGGAAGCCGTCCATGCCGGGCATCTGGACATCGAGCAGGATCGCCGCGAACTCCTCGTGCAGCAGCTGGCGTAGCGCCTCCTCCCCCGACTGCGCGCGGACGAGCTCCTGGCCCAGCGGCTCGAGGATCGCCTCGAGTGCAAGCAGGTTCTCCGGTCGATCGTCGACCAGCAGGAGCTTGGCTCTGTCGCTCACGGGCAGCACAATCCATACAGGAAGTGGCCGATCTCCTCGAGCGGCAGCACCGCGTCGGCTGCAGAGGCCGCGAGCGCTGCGTCCGGCATCGTCCTCCGGCTCGCCGTGTCCGGATCCTGGACGATCGCGACACCGCCGTTCCGCTTGATCGCGGCGAGGCCCGCCGCTCCGTCCGTGTTCGCTCCGGTCAGCACAATGCCGATCGCGCGCTCGCGGTAGCCGTCGGCAACCGACTCGAAGAGGACGTCGATGGATGGGCGCGCGTACTGCACGCGGGCCTCGATCGAGAGCGCAAAGCGCCCGTCGTCGACGAGCAGGTGGTAGTCCGGGGGCGCGACGTAGACGTGGCCGGGCTGGATGAGCTCCTTGTCGTCCGGTTCGGTCACCGGCCGCTCGACGTGTCGCTGGAGGAGCGACTCGAGCACGCCGCGGCTCGCCTCGGGCGAGCGGTGCTGGGCGACCACGATCGCCTGGTCGACCTCACGGGGGATCCCTTCGAGAAGCGTGCCCAGTGCCTGCAATCCTCCCCACGAGGCGCCGATCGCGATCACCTCGTACATCATCGGACCTTCTTGAACAGCCGCTCGTCGGCGTCGAGCTCCTCGTACGAGCTTTCGTGCGGAGAGAAGCGGATCGTCTCCTTCTGCCCAAGTGCGAGAACGCCGAACGTGGCGAGGCTCTCGTAGAAGAGCCGGTGCACGTGTTCCTGGAGAGGCTGCGCGAAGTAGATCATGACATTCCGGCAGGTGATCACATTGAACTCGTTGAACACGGCGTCGGAGGCCAGGTTGTGCTGTGCGAAGACGACGCCGTCGACGAGCTCTCGGGCGAACTGCGCGCCGTTGTATCGGGCGACGTAGTACTCCGAGAACGAGTGAGAGCCACCCGCCCGGATGTAATTCTGGGTGTACTCCTGCATCTTGTCGAGCGGGAAGACCCCGAGCCGCGCCGTCTCGATCACCGCCTCGTTGATGTCAGTCGCGTAGATCCGAACGCGGTCGGCAAGCCCCTCCTCTGTGAGCAGGATCGCGAGCGAGTAGACCTCCTCGCCGGTCGAGCAGCCGGCGACCCAGACACGCGAGAACGGATACGTGTGGAGCGCGGGCACGACCTTCTCGCGGAACGAAGAGAAGAACGTGGGGTCGCGGAACATCGAGGTCACGTTCACCGACAGGTCGAGGAGCAGCCGCTCCATTACCGCCGGGTCGTGCAGGATCAGGTTCTGGAGCCCCGAGACCGTTTCGACCTGCTCTCCGTCCATTCGCCGGCGCAGACGGCGCCTCAGCGATGCCGGCGCATAGTCGCGGAAGTCGAAGCCGTAGCGGCGGTGGATCCCCTCCAGGAGGAGCTCGATCTCGATTTGCTCGAGCTCGAGCTCCTCGCCTCTCTCTACCGGTAGAGCCACACCCGCATCAATGACAGCAGCTGGTCGGTGTCGACGGGCTTCGTGATGTAGTCGGAGGCGCCGGCGGCGATCGACCGCTCGCGGTCCCCCCGCATCGCCTTGGCGGTCAGAGCGATGATCGGCAGCTTCTCGAATTCCGGCAGCTCCCGGATCGCCTGAGTCGTCTCGTAGCCGTCCATCTCGGGCATCATCACGTCCATCAGGACGAGGTCGACCTCCCGGTTCGCCCGCAGGAGATCGATTCCCTCACGCCCGTTCTCCGCGAACAGCACGTCCATGCCGTTCGCCTCGAGCGCGCTCGTCAGAGCAAAGACGTTCCGCACGTCGTCGTCGACGATCAGCACCTTCTTGCCGATGAAGAGCGCGTCCGTGTTGTGCAGCTGCTCGAGCATCTTGCGCTTGGAATCGGGCAGCTTCGACTCGACCCGGTGCAGGAAGAGCGACGTCTCGTCGAGCAGGCGTTCCGGCGAGCGAGCGTCCTTGACGACGATCGTCTCCGCGTAGCGCTTCAGCTTCGTCTCCTCGCGCCGCGTCAGCTCCTTCCCGGTGTAGACGATCACCGGCAGGGAATGCGAGCTCTCGTTCGTCTTGACCTTCTCGAGCAGGTCGAAGCCGGTCATCTTCGGCAGCTTCAGGTCGAGCACCATGCAGTCGAAGGGCGGCTCGGAATCGAGCGCCGCGAGCGCCTCTTCCGAGGAGCCGACGGCCACGATCTCCACGTCGCCGTCGCCTCCGACCAGCTCTGCGATCGCATTGCGCTGCGTCGCGTCGTCGTCGACGACGAGCAGCCGGCGGACTCCGCGGTCGATGAACGACTCGATGCCGGCGAAGACGCCCTGGAGCACCTCGACCGAGGCGGGCTTCTGGATCACCGCTGCGGCTCCGGCCATCAGGGCCGGCTGGGTCTCCTCGACGCCCGAGACGATGTGCACCGGGATGTGCCGCGTCGACGGGTGGCGCTTCAGCCGGTCGAGTACCGTCCAGCCGTCCATCACCGGCAGGTTCATGTCGAGCACGATCGCGTCCGGCCGGAACTCCCGGGCGAGCGCGAGCCCGGTGTCCCCGCGGAGCGCAACGAGCCCCTTGAAGCCCCGTTCGCGCGCGATCTCCAGTTCGGTGCGGGCGAAGTCGGCGTCGTCTTCGACGATCAGGACCACGCGGTCACCGTCGTCGATCGCGTCGCGGTCGTCGGCGACTGCGCCCGGGACGGGCAGTGAGGGATCGAGGGCGTCGACTTCCGGCTCGCCGCCGTTCGTCCCAGCACGACGCGCCGCCGTCGCCGGGGTCAACCCCGCGCTGACCGCAGCGAGGAGGTCTGCGCCTGTCTCCACCGCCGCTTGCTCGACGAACCGCTCCGGCACGTAGAGGGTGAACGTGCTGCCCTCGCCGGGGACGGACTCGACGTGGATCTCGCCCCCGAGCAGGCGCGCGATCTCGCGGCTGATGGAAAGCCCGAGCCCCGTGCCGCCGTAGCGGCGGCTCGTCGTCCCGTCCGCCTGCTGAAACGCCTCGAAGATCAGACGCTGCTTCTCGACCGGAATGCCGACGCCGGTGTCGATCACGGAGAAGGCGACGACGTGCTTGGCCTGGGTCAGCGTCTCGCCGGCGAACTGGCGGCCGTCCGGCTGGGCCACCCGCAGCACGACCCCGCCGGCCTCGGTGAACTTGAACGCATTCGAGAGCAGGTTCTTGAGCACCTGCTGAAGGCGTTGCTGGTCCGTGACGATCGACGGCAAGGCGTTTTCCGCGAAGTCGAGCTCGAACGTGAGCCCCTTCTGCTCGGCGACGTGCCCGAACGACCGCTCGAGCGTGGCTAGCTCTTCGGCGATCGACACCTCGGCGATATGCACGTCCATCTTCCCGGCCTCCACCTTCGAGAGGTCGAGGATGTCGTTGATCAGGCTCAGCAACTCGGCGCCCGCGTTGTGGATCGTGTTTGCGAACTCGATCTGCTTGTCGGTCAGGTTGCCGTCGACGTTGTCGCCGAGCAGCTTCGCCAGGATCAGCAGCGAGTTGAGCGGCGTCCGCAGCTCGTGCGACATGTTCGCGAGGAACTCGGACTTGTACCTCGACGAGAGCGCGAGCTGCTCCGCCTTCTCCTCCAGCGCCCGGCGGGCCTCCTCGATCTCGGCGTTCTTGATCTCGATCCGCGTGTTCTGCTCCTCGAGCTGCTGCGAGCGCTCCTCGAGCTCTTCGTTCGTCTGCTGGAGCTCCTCCTGCTGCGTCTGCAGCAGCTCCTCGGAGGCTCGGAGCGTCGCGGTCTGCGCCTCGAGCTCGGCGTTCGACCGCTTCAGCTCGTCCTGCTGCGACTGCAGCTCCTCGGACTGGCTCTGCAGGTCCTGCGTCAGCTGCTGCGACTGGAGCAGCAGCTCCTCGGTCCGCATGTTCGCGGCGATCGTGTTCAGGACGACGCCGATCGACTCCGAGAGCTGATCGAGGAACGTCTGCTGGATCTCGGTGAACGGCGTGAACGAGGCGACCTCGATCACGGCCATCACCGTCTCCTCGAAGAGGACGGGGAGGACGATGATGCTCGTCGGCGCCGCCTCGCCGAGGCCCGAGGCGATCTTGATGTAGTCCTCGGGCGCCTGCGTGATCACGATCGCCTTGCGCTCGAGCGCGGCCTGGCCGACGAGCGCCTCGCCGAGCTTGAAGCGGTTCGCGATCGACTTGCGCTCCTTGTAGCCGTACGTGGCGATCAGGCGCAGCTCGGTCGTCTCGTCCTCGCCGGTGTCCTCGGCGATGTAGAAGGCGCCGTGGTGGGCGTCGACGAGCGGCGTCACCTCGCTCATCAGGAGCCGGGCGACCGTCTTCTGGTCGCGCTGGCCCTGGAGCATGCCCGAGAAGCGGGCGAGGTTCGAGTTGAGCCAGTCCTGCGCGGCGTTGCGCTCCGTGGTCTCGCGCAGGTTGCCGATCATCTGGTTGATGTTGTCCTTGAGGTCCGAGACCTCGCCGGCGGCCTCGACGGTGATCGTCCGCGTCAGGTCGCCCTGAGTCACGGCCGTCGACACGTCAGCGATCGCGCGGAGCTGGATCGTCAGCGTCTCGGCGAGCTGGTTCACGTTGTCGGTCAGGCCCTTCCAGACGCCCGACACACCCTCCACCTGCGCTTGCACGCCGAGCTTGCCCTCCCCGCCGACCTCCTGGGCGACGCGGGTCACCTCGGCCGCAAACGTGGAGAGCTGGTCGACCATCGGGTTGATCGTCCGCGCGAGCTGGCCGACCTCTCCCTTCGCCTCGACCGTGATCTTCTGCGAGAGATCGCCCTTCGCGACCGCGGTCGTCACGGTCGCGATGTTCCGCACCTGCGAGGTGAGGTTGCCGGCGAGCAGGTTGACGTTCTCGGTCAGGTCGCGCCACGTGCCGGACACCCCTTCCACCTCGGCCTGGCCGCCGAGCATGCCCTCGGTGCCGACCTCGCGGGCGACGCGGGTCACCTCCGCCGCGAAGGCCGAGAGCTGGTCGACCATCGTGTTGATCGTGTCCTTCAGCTCGAGCACCTCGCCCTTCACGTCCACCGTGACCTTCTTCGACAGGTCGCCGTTCGCGACAGCCGTCGTCACCGTCGCGATGTTGCGCACCTGCTCGGTGAGCGAGGAGGCCATGAAGTTGACGCTGTCCGTGAGGTCCTTCCAGGTGCCGGACACGCCCTCGACCGTCGCCTGGCCGCCGAGCCGACCGTCCGTGCCGACCTCGCGCGCGACGCGCGTGACCTCGGAGGCGAACGCCCGGAGCTGTTCGACCATCGTGTTGATCGTGTCCTTCAGCTCGAAGATCTCGCCCTTCGCGTCGACGGTGATCTTTTTCGAGAGGTCGCCGTTCGCGACCGCGGTCGTCACGGTCGCGATGTTGCGGACTTGCTCGGTGAGCGAGCCGGCCATGAAGTTGACGTTGTCGGTCAAATCGCGCCAGGTGCCGGAGACGCCCTTGACCTGGGCCTGGCCGCCGAGCTTGCCCTCGGTGCCGACCTCGCGGGCGACGCGGGTCACCTCGGCGGCGAACGAGGAGAGCTGGTCGACCATCGTGTTGATCGTCGTCGCGAGCTCGGCGACCTCCCCCTTCGCCTCGACCGTGATCTTGCGCGAGAGGTCGCCCTGGGCGACCGCCGTCGTCACCTCGGCGATGTTGCGCACCTGGTCGGTGAGGTTGTTCGCGAGCGTGTTCACGTTCTCCGTCAGGTCCCTCCAGGTGCCGGAGACGCCGACCACCTCGGCCTGTCCGCCCAGCTTGCCCTCGGTGCCGACGTCCTTTGCGACGCGTGTCACCTCGGCAGCGAACGAGGAGAGTTGGTCGACCATCGTGTTGATCGTCTGCTTCAGCTCCTGGATCTCGCCCTTGACGTCGACCGTGACCTTCTTGGAGAGGTCGCCGTTCGCTACCGCGGTCGTCACCTCGGCGATGTTGCGCACCTGCGCGGTGAGGGAGTTCGCCATCGTGTTCACGTTCTGCGTCAGGTCGCGCCACACGCCCGAGACGTCCTCTACCTCGGCCTCGACGCCGAGCTTGCCCTCGGTGCCGACCTCGCGGGCAACGCGCGTCACCTCGCCGGCGAACGCCGAGAGCTGGTCGACCATCGTGTTGATCGTGCCCTTCAGCTGGGCGATCTCGCCCTTCGCGTCGACCGTGATCTTCTGCGAGAGGTCGCCCTTCGCGACCGCGGTGGTCACGTCGGCGATCGCGCGCACCTGCCCGGTGAGGTTGTTCGCGAGCAGGTTGACGTTGTCGGTGAGGCCGCGCCACGTGCCGAGGACGCCCTCGACCGTCGCCTGGCCGCCGAGGATCCCCTCGGTGCCGACCTCCCGGGCAACGCGGGTGACCTCGGCCGCGAACGACGAGAGCTGGTCGACCATCGTGTTGATCGTCGAGGCGAGCTGGGCAATCTCGCCCTTCGTCTCGATCGTGATCTTCTGTGTCAGGTCGCCGCGGGCGACAGCCGTCGTCACCTCGGCGATCGACCGCACCTGGGCGGTCAGGTTGTCGGCCATCAGGTTCACGTTCTCGGTCAGGCCGCGCCAGACGCCGGAGACGTCCTCGACCTGGGCCTGGCCGCCGAGCTTGCCCTCGGTGCCGACCTCCTTCGCGACGCGGGTCACCTCGGCCGCAAACGCCGAGAGCTGGTCGACCATCGTGTTGATCGTGCTCTTGAGCTGCAGCACCTCGCCGCGAGCGTCGACGGTGATCTTCTTCGAGAGGTCGCCCTGGGCGACGGCGGTCGTGACTTCCGCGATGTTCCGCACCTGGTCAGTGAGGTTGTTCGCGAGCGTATTCACGTTCTCGGTCAGGCCGCGCCACGTGCCGGAGACGCCCTCGACCTGAGCCTGGCCGCCGAGCTTGCCCTCGGTGCCTACCTCGCGGGCGACGCGCGTGACCTCGGCGGCGAACGAGGAGAGCTGGTCGACCATCGTGTTGATCGTGTCCTTCAGCTCCTGGATCTCGCCCTTGACGTCGACCGTGATCTTCTTCGAGAGGTCGCCGTTGGCGACCGCGGTCGTCACGGCGGCGATGTTGCGGACCTGCGAGGTGAGGTTGCCGGCAAGCGTGTTCACGTTGTCGGTCAGGTCGCGCCAGGTGCCGGAGACGCCTTCGACCTGGGCCTGGCCGCCGAGCTTGCCCTCGGTACCGACCTCGCGGGCCACTCGCGTCACCTCGGCCGCGAACGCCCGCAGTTGATCGACCATCGTGTTGACGGTCTCCTTCAGCTCGAGCACCTCGCCGCGGACGTCGACGGTGATCTTCTTGGAGAGGTCGCCGTTCGCGACCGCGGTCGTCACCTCGGCGATGTTGCGCACCTGACTGGTGAGGTTGTTGGCGAGCGTGTTCACGTTCTCGGTCAGATCGCGCCAGACGCCGGAGACGCCCTCGACCTGGGCCTGCCCGCCGAGCTTGCCCTCGGTGCCGACCTCCTTCGCGACGCGCGTCACCTCGGCGGAGAACGAGCGGAGCTGGTCGACCATCGTGTTCACGGTCTCCTTCAGCTCGAGCACCTCGCCCTTCACGTCCACGGTGATCTTGCGGGAAAGGTCGCCGTTCGCCACTGCGGTCGTGACGGCGGCGATGTTGCGCACCTGGCCGGTGAGGTTGTTCGCGAGCGTGTTCACGTTCTCCGTCAGGTCCTTCCACAAGCCGGAGACGCCCTTGACCTGCGCCTGCCCGCCGAGCTTCCCGTCGGTGCCGACCTCGCGCGCCACGCGCGTCACTTCGTCGGCGAAGAGCGAGAGCTGGTCGACCATCGTGTTGACGGTGTTCTTCAGCTCGAGCACCTCGCCCTTGACGTCCACGGTGACCTTCCGCGAGAGGTCGCCGTTTGCGACGGCAGTCGTCACGTCGGCGATGTTCCGGACCTGTCCGGTCAGGTTGGACGCCATCTGGTTGACCGAGTCGGTCAGGTCCTTCCACGTGCCGGAGACGCCCTTCACCTTCGCTTGGCCGCCGAGAATCCCCTCGGTTCCCACCTCGCGCGCCACGCGCGTCACCTCGGCCGCGAAGGAGGAGAGCTGGTCGACCATTGCGTTCACGGTCGTGCCGATGCGGCGGAACTCGCCTCGCACCGGCTGGCCGGCGATCTCGAGCTGGATCCGCTGCGTCAGGTCGCCGTCGGCAACGGCGTCGATCACGCGCGCGACCTCGATCGTCGGCCGGGCCAGGTTGTCGACGAGCTCATTGACAGCGCCGACCTTCTCCGCCCACGAGCCCGGCGCCCCCGCGACGCTGGCCCGCTCGTTGATGCGACCCTCACGACCCACGACCTTGCTGACGCGGATGAGCTCCTTCGTCACCTGCTGGTTACGCTCGACGAGTGCGTTGAATGCCGCGGCGACGTCCGCCAGCGGGCCTTCGGCGCGCAGACGCACCGAGAAGTCTCCGTCGCGCGCAGCCTCGAGTGCCTTGACGAGCCTGTCGACCTGCGCGTCGGTCAGTCGCGCGGCCCCGTTCGTGGACCGCGTGCTGGTAGTGGTCTTCCGGGTGCGCTTGGCGCGCTCACCGGCCGTTGGCACTGAGGGCACGAGCAACTCCTTTGTTCACAGCGGGGGATCACGCAGGAGCTCCTCTGGCTCCTCGCGCCTGTATGCCCATTCGAGGGCGATGTTTAACGGCCTGCAGGTCGCGAAACCGTGTGTGGTTAGGCCTGTTCCAGGGCACGTGCGAGGTCGAGCCAGAGCTGGTCCGCCGGCTCGAGCCCGACAGACAGCCGCAGCAGGCCCTCGGGGACGCGATCGCCCTCCCAGCGGTGCCGTGTTTCGATCGTCGACTGGACGCCGCCGAGGCTCGTCGCGTTGACGATCAGCGACGTCGCCGTCTCCACGCGCCGCGCTCTGGCCCCGTCGGCGAGGTCGAAGGAGAGTAGTGCTCCGAATCCGGGATATCGCACCGTTGTGACCTGCTCGTGCTCCTCCAACCGCCCGGCGAGGATCCTCGCCGTCTGGCTCTGACGACTCACGCGAACCTCGAGCGTCTTCATTCCGCGAACCAGGAGCCAGGCGGCATCGGGTGCAGCGACGATCCCCGTGCGGGTCCTGACCTCGAGCAGGCGGGCGGCGTGCTCGGCGCTCTTGCAGACGACCGCGCCGAGGAGCACGTCGTGGTGGCCGGCGAGGTACTTCGTCGCGGAGTGGAGCACGAGGTCGCAGCCGCGCTCGAGCGCGCGCAGGTGCACTGGCGTCGCCGCCGTCGCGTCGCAGACGACAAGACCTGGGTGCGCCGCCGCCGCCTCGAAGTCGGGCATCGTCAGCAGCGGATTCGACGGCGCCTCGATCCAGACGAGGTCGACGCCTGCGGGCGGGGGTCCGGTCTGGTCGAACAGGACGTGTTGGAGGCCCCAGCGCTCGAGCTCCCCGAAGAGGACGCCCGTGCCGTAGTAGGCGTCCTCGGCGAGCGCAATCGTCGAGCCGGGCGAGAGCAGCGCGAGCACGAGCGCCGTCTCGGCTCCCATGCCCGAGGAGAACAGGAGCGCCTCGCCGCCCTCGAGCTCGCCGAGCACGCGCTCCGCCTCGACTCCGACCGGGTGCGCGTTCCGTGCGTAGTAGAACGGACCCGGCTCCCCGTCGACGTAAGGCCATGTGGTCGAGCGGTCGAGCGGCGGCTCCATCCGGCGAATCTACCGCGCCGGCGACGAGACATTGTGTTTCAGAAACACAAGCCCCTCTCGACCCGCATGGTTGCGCGGGCGAGGAACGCTTGTGTTTCAGAAACACAAGCTCTCCCCCCTCGTTAGGCTGCGGGCCGATGGCCGAGACGCACGACACCACCGCCGCCAAGCTCGCGTGGCTGCAGGAGCTCTCCGAGCAGGCGGCGCATGCCGGCAACGAGAAGGCCGTCGCCCGACAGCGGGAGCGAGGAAAGCTGCTGGCGCGCGAGCGGGTGGAGAAGCTCCTCGACCCCGGCTCGTTCGTCGAGCTCGACCGCTACGTTCGCCATCGCAACCCGGACTTCGACTCGATGGCGAACCGGCCGTACGGAGATGCCGTCGTCACCGGCTACGGCGAGATCCTGGGCCGCAAGGTCTTCGTCTTCTCGCAGGACTTCACCGTCTTCGGCGGCTCGCTCTCCGAGGTGTTCGCCGAGAAGATCTGCAAGGTGATGGACATGGCCGTCAAGTACGGCTGTCCCGTGATCGGGATCAACGACTCCGGCGGCGCCCGGATCCAGGAAGGCGTCGTCTCGCTCGCCGGCTACGCGGAGATCTTCTGGCGGAACGTGCAGGCCTCGGGCGTCGTGCCGCAGATCTCGCTCGTGCTCGGGCCCTGCGCGGGCGGCGCCGTCTACTCGCCGGCGATCACCGACTTCGTCCTCATGGCCGAGGAAACGTCCTACATGTTCATCACCGGGCCCGACGTGGTGAAGACTGTGACGGGCGAGGAGGTCTCCTTCGAGGAACTCGGTGGCGCGTCGACGCACGCGTCCAAGTCGGGTGTCGCGCACTTCACCGCGGCAGACGAGGAGGCGTGCCTCGAGGACGCGCGCTACCTGCTCTCGTTCCTGCCTCAGAACAACCTTGAGCGCGCGCCGTACGCCGCGCCGTCCGACCCGGTCGACCGCGAGGAGCCGGAGCTGGACACGTTCATCCCGGACGAGGCCACCAAGCCGTACGACATGAAGCAGGTGATCGCGAAGGTCGTCGACGACGCCGAGTTCCTGGAGGTGCAGCCGCGCTTTGCCGAGAACGTCGTCTGCGGGTTCGCGCGGCTCGGAGGCCACTCCGTGGGCATCGTCGGCAACCAGCCCGCGGCGCTCGCGGGAGTGCTCGACATCGACGCGTCCGTGAAGGCCGCCCGCTTCGTGCGCACCTGCGACGCGTTCAACATCCCCCTCGTCACCTTCGTCGACGTGCCGGGCTTCCTGCCGGGCACCGAGCAGGAGTGGGGCGGGATCATCCGGCACGGCGCGAAGCTCCTCTACGCCTATGCCGAGGCGACGGTGCCGAAGCTGACGGTGATCACTCGCAAGGCGTACGGCGGCGCCTACGACGTCATGAGCTCGAAGCACATCCGCGCCGACTTCAACGTCGCGTGGCCGACTGCGGAAGTTGCGGTGATGGGGCCGGAGGGCGCGGTCAACATCGTCTTCCGAAAGGAGCTCGAGGAGGCCGACGACGCCGCGGCGCGGCGCGCCGAGCTGATCGCCGACTACAAGGAGCGCTTCGCGAACCCGTACCACGCCGCGGAGCGGGGGTACGTCGACGAGGTGATCGAGCCCCGCCGGACGCGGCCGATCCTGATCTCGGCGCTCGAGGTTTCGCTGACGAAGCGGGAGCCGCGCCCGAAGCGCAAGCACGGAAACATCCCGCTCTAGCGGGTACCGGCGAAAGATACGCCCGAAGATCCACCTGGCGAACGACGCTTTGCGGGACGTGTCTGGGGACAGTCCCCGGACGTGTCTCGCGGAGACGCGGCTGTTGCGGTCGAGTGCCCGCTCCCGTATCGTCTAGACAATGCCTAGGCAAGCTCTCTCAGCAGCCGAGGCGGCGCGTGCGCTCGGAATCAGCGTCGAGACGCTCCGGCGCTGGGACCGCGACGGCAAGATTCGCGTGGAGCGCGACTCCGCGAACCGGCGCGTCGTCCCCGCGTCCGAGGTCGAGCGCCTGCGCGGGCCGGTCGGCGAGGAGTCGCTCTCGGCCCGCAACCGCTTTCGCGGCGTCGTTCGCTCGGTCGAGGTGGACGGTCTGATCGCGAGAGTCGAGATCGACGTGACCGAGCCCGCCCGCGTGGTCGCGATCGTCACGCGCGAGTCGGTCGAGGAGCTCGGCCTGCGCGCCGGGATGAGCGCCGCCGGAGTCGTCAAGTCGACGTCCGTGATGGTCGAGAAATGAGGCGCGCCTCGGCCCTCGTCCTCGGCCTGGTCGCGTTCGCGGCAGTCGGCGCCGGTTGGACGACGACGCGCACCGCGGAGCCGGCGACGGTCTACGCGGCATCCTCGCTCACGAGAGTGCTCCCGCGCATCGCGCCCGCTGCCCGCTTCCAGTTCGCGGGCTCGAACCAGCTGGCGCTCCAGATCCGGCAGGGAGCGCCCGCAGACATCTTCGCCTCGGCGAGCCCGATCTACACGCAGGAGCTGTACCGGGACGGCCTCGTTGAGAAGCCGCGCCTCTTCGCGACCAACTCGCTGGTGCTTGCGGTCCCGCGCTCGAACCCGGCGAAGATCCACTCAGTCCAGGATCTCGCGAAGCGGCCGAAGTTGAAGCTCATCGTCGCCGGCGCGAAGGTGCCGATCGGCCTGTACACACGCGAGGTGCTGAAGCGGCTCGGCCTGCTGCGGGTACTGCGGAAGGCGGTCAGCCAGGAGCCGGACGTGAAGGGCATCGTCGGAAAGCTCGCTTTCGGGCAGGCCGATGCGGGCTTCGTCTACGCGACCGACGTCCGAGCAGCGTCGTCACGGTTGATCGCGATCCCGCTGCCTCGCCGCTCGCAGCCGACGGTGCGCTACGAGGTCGCGGTCGTGCGCGGCACCGACCGGGCGGGCGCGCTCGAGCTCGTCGCCGATCTGCTCAGCACCGACGGCAGGCGCGAGCTCGAGCTGGCCGGCTTCGGGCTCCCGTGAGAAGCCCGTTCGGTGCGGCGCTCGCGATCGCGACCGCGGTCGCCCTCGCCTTCCTCCTCCTGCCGATCCTCGCGATCTTCCTCCAGATCCCGCCGGGCCGGCTCATCGACGGCATGACCAGCCCCGCCGCGGTGGACGCGCTCGTCGTCACCGTCAAGACGACGCTCGTCGCGAACGCGCTCATCCTCCTCTTCGGGACGCCGACGGCGTATCTGATCGCGAGCCGCAGCTTCCGCGGCCGCGCGCTCCTCGTCACCGCGATCGAGTTGCCGCTCGTGCTGCCGCCGGCGGTCGCCGGGATCGGCCTCCTGGCTGCACTCAGCCCGATCGGGCTCCTCGGCGGCACGCTCGACTTCCTCGGGCTCGAGATCGCCTTCACCCAGATCGCCGTCGTCCTGGCGGTGATGTTCGTCGCGAGTCCGTTCTATCTCCGCGCGGCCATCTCGGCCTTCGAGGCTGTCGACTCCTCGCTCATCGGTGCGGCGCGCACGCTGGGCGCCGGCCCGGCCCGTACGTTCTTCCGCGTCGCCCTCCCACTCGCCGCGGGCGGCCTCGGCGGCGGCTGGGCGCTCGCATTCGCCCGCGGCATCGGCGAGTTCGGCGCCACGATCATGTTCGCCGGCTCCCTCCAGGGCGTCACGCAGACGCTTTCGCTCGCCGTCTACGAGCAGTTCGACGTCGACTTCGACGTCGCACTCGCCATCGGAGCCGAGCTCGTCGTCGTCAGCGCCGCCGTCCTCCTCGCAGTCAAGCTCGTGCCCTCGTGGACACGCTCAACCTCCACCTCGACCACGCTCTCCGCTCCTTCCGCCTCTCGCTAGACCTCGAGCTCGGGCGTGAGACGCTCGCGCTCGTCGGACCGTCGGGGGCGGGGAAGTCGAGCGTGCTGCGCGCGATCGCGGGGTTGCTCCGGCCGGACCGCGGGCGGGTCGCGCTCGGCGCGGAGACCTGGCTCGACACGGAGGCGGGGATCGACCTTCCGCCGGAGCGCCGGTCGGTGGGGCTCGTCTTTCAGGAGTACGCGCTCTTCCCGCACCTCGACGTCCGCCGCAACGTCGCCTTCGGTGGCCGCGAGCGGGTGGACGAGCTGCTCGAGCGCTTTCGGATCTCGCACCTCGCCGGTGCCCGGCCCCGCGATCTCTCAGGCGGCGAGCGTCAACGTGTCGCGCTCGCCCGCGCCCTCGCTCGCGACCCCGCCGTCCTCCTCCTCGACGAGCCGCTCTCCGCCCTCGACACGCACACGCGCGGAGTCGTCCGCGGCGAGCTCGCCGAGCTGCTCGGCGAGCTGCGGCTGCCGACGCTGCTCGTCACGCACGACTTCGAGGATGCGGCTGCGCTCGCGGATCGGGTCGGCGTGATCGTCGAAGGCCGGATTCTCCAGGTCGGAAGCGCCGCCGAGCTGCTCGCCGCTCCCGCGGACGCGTTCGTCGCGAGCTTCACGGGCGCGAACCTGTTGCACGGAACCGCACGGCCGGGCATCGATGGCCTGACCGAGGTCGTGCTCGACGCCGGCGGCTCGGCGTTCACGACCGACGAGGGCGAGGGGAGGGTCGGCCTCGCCGTCTACCCCTGGGAGGTCTCGCTCGCGCGCTCCGTCCCGACAGACTCGGCGGTGAACCACGTGCGGGGAGACGTGCGCTCGCTCGTCGCGCTCGGGAACCGCGTCCGCGTGCGGGTGGGCCCGCTGACCGCGGAGGTCACGGCGGCGTCCGCGTCGCGGCTGGAGCTTGCCGAGGGTCAGCCCGTCGTCGCCTCGTTCAAGGCGACGGCGGCGCGACTCGTGTCTCTCTAGCCGCTACGCGGAAACGGCCGCGACGGGCCAGGCGTTGCCGACACCGAGCTCGTCGGCGAGCGCGGCCACGATCTCCGGATCGAACTGCGTGCCCGAGCAGCGCGCAAGCTCGGCGATCGCCTCGTCGTCCGACAGCCGCCCGCGATAGACCCGGTCGGAGGTCATCGCGTCGTAGGCGTCCGCGACGAAGATGATCCTGGCGCCGAGCGGGATCTCGTCCCCGCTGACTCCATCCGGATAGCCGGAGCCGTCCCAACGCTCGTGGTGGTGCAGCACCCAGTCGGCGACCGGATCGACGCCGAGGCTCTCGAGCATGCGGAAGCCGATCTGCGGGTGGCGCTCGAGCACGAGCCGCTCCGACTCCGAGAGCGGGCCAGGCTTGCGCAGGATCTCCTCCGGGATCGCCAGCTTGCCGAGGTCGTGCAGGCTGCCGGCGAGCCGCGTCAGCTCGACCTGCTCCCGGTCGACGCCGAGTCGTGTCGCGATCCGTGCCGCCAGGTCTGCCACTCGCTCGGAGTGGGAGCCCGTGTAGGCGTCGCGGGCGTCGACGGCCTTCGCGAGGCTCGCAGCGGCCCGGAAGCGCGCGGCGCGATCGGGCCCTGCGGCGAGTCGCTTCAGCTCTGCGATCTCGACCACGTCGGGCCGGTAGACGCGCACCTGGTTCTTGCCGTACTCCTTCGCCCAGTAGAGCGCACTGTCCGCGCGCCGCACGAGTTCGTCCCGGCCCAGCTCTTCCTGCGGCGCCGTCGCGATGCCGGCGCTGATCGTGATGGGGCCCGCGGGCTCCAACTCGACCGCTGCGATGCGCTCGATGATCGCCTCAGCGGCAATCCGCGAGCCTTCCTCGTCGCGACCGGGGAGCAGGATCGCGAACTCGTCGCCGCCGAGCCGGAAGGCCTCGCCACCTTGCCGGAGGTTCGTCGCCAGCTGCGCGAGCACCTTGTCGCCGCCCGGGTGCCCGAAGCGGTCGTTGATCCGCTTGAAGTCGTCGATGTCCACGAGGCACAGGCTGAGCGGGTAGCCCTGAGCGCGGGAGTCTGCGAGCTCGCGCTCGAGCCGGTCGTGGAAGTGGCGATGGTTGCCGAGGCCCGTCAGCGGGTCGGTGAGCGCGAGCCGCATCGCGCGCAGCTCCCGGAATGTCGAGCGCTGGTAGAGCGCAATCGCGAGCAGCGGCCCCACGAGCGCGGCCGACAGGAACGGCGACCGCTGCCAGAGCACGACAAGCATCAGCGCTGCGGACGACATCAGGGCGAAGGGCAGGATCGTGATCTCGATGCTCGTCCGGGCGACGTCGAGGAACGGCTTGCGCGCGCTGACTCCGACGACGAGGCTGATCAGCACCAGGTTGACGCCGAAGTGGGTGAGCGCGGCGACGACGACCTGTGCGAGGACGAGCACGGCTTCGTGCCCACGGAGCGGCGCGATTGCGAGACCCGCCACGACCGCGGCGATCGAGAGCACCGACGCGTTGTAGGCCACTCTGATCGGCGGTCGGTGCTCGATGAGCTGCATGATCGGCGCGGCGAAACCGACGATGACGCCGGCCTGCCAGCCGTAGAGCACGATGCTCGCGGTGCAGAAGACGAAGCCGAGCGAAACGCCGCCGGTGTCGATCCCATCGAGCGGGACCGGATAGCGCTCCGCCAGCGTCGAGGCCGCCAGCAGGCCGGCGATCCCCGCGAGCGTCATCGCGTCGCGTGGATTGACGGCGAACGAGATCGCGGCCGCCGCAGCGACCGCGAGACCCAGCAGCCCCACCGGCAGAACAACCGCCGCGAGCCGCGGGGGCATTTTTGCCCCCATGCTCACAGCGAGTGCCCTACCAGCCCCAGGTGAAGAGTTCCCAACCCCAGTTCCCGAGGGCGGTCGAGAGACTCACCAGAATGACCACAACCGCCGCCAGTCGCGTGCTTTTCCACTGCAACATGCTTTCCTCCTACACCGCAAAACATGGACGCCTGAACAGACTCGGGATTCTGAACCTCCTGCTTACACAGGTAATCCCTCGAAGGGGTGATTTCACGTGAGGCGAGTTACAAAGTGGGTCTATGTAGTCTTCGAACCGTGGTGAAGATCGAGCCGGAGCCGCCCGAGCAGGACCGCGAGGCGATCGTCGCCGCACTGGCTGCGGGCGAGGGAAACGAGCTCGGCAGCTGGGAGCAGACTGCGCTCGCCGAAGGCGTCGAGGAAGCGGAGCTCGACCCGTAACCGCCGTGCGGTCTTCGGCGTTGAAGGATCACTATGTGCTGCCGCTGTGGAGACCATCCAGCCCGCTCCGCCGACGAGCCCTTCTGCCCGATCTGCGTGATCTCGATCAAGGTCGAGGTCGCGCGGGGACTCACCCAGCTCTCCGGTTACCTCGCCGCCTGGGCTGCGTTCGGCGAGTGGTGCAACTCGCAGCAGCCGGCCTGACAGTGGCCTAGGTCACCGTTCCGCGCAGGAGGCGCGGCGTCGTGCGGGCGTAGTCCAGCCCCGACACCCAGGTCAGCACGAGCGCGAAAAGCAGCGCCCACCAGCCGATGCTGTCGTCCCAGGCGCCCGCGGCTGCGAACCCGCCGAGCGCCGCGGCCGTCGCCTGCGCCCACGTCTTCAGCTTGCCGAGATCGCGGGCTGCGATCACGACGCCCCGCTCGATCGCTGCGAGGCGCAGGCCGGAGATCAGGATCTCTCGCGCCACGATCGCCGCGACCATCCAGGCGGGCCAGATTCCATCCTCGATCAGCATCACGAGGACGGCTAGGACGAGCACCTTGTCGGCGATCGGATCGAGCAGCGAGCCGAGCTGCGAGGTCACGCCGCGCCGGCGGGCGATCCGGCCGTCCAACCAATCGGTGGCCATCGCGACACAGAAGACGGCTGTCGCCCAGTACTCGTTGTGAGGCAGCTCCCACGCGTAGAGCAGCACGACGAGGGGCACGGACGCGGCGCGGGCGACCGTCAGTTGATCCGGGAGCGTCACGGCTTCGGGAGAATACGCGGCGATGGCTGTCTTCTCGAAAGTGCTGGTCGCGAATCGCGGCGAGATCGCGATCCGGATCTTCCGGACCCTGCGCGAGCTCGGCATCACGCCGGTGGCCGTCTACTCCGAGGCGGATCGCGACGCGCTGCACGTCCGGGCCGCAGACGAGGCGTACCTGATCGGACCCGGCCCGGCGGCCGAGAGCTACCTCGTCGGCGAGCGGATCCTCGCCGCCACGCTCCAGGCCGGTGCGCAGGCGATCCATCCGGGCTACGGGTTCCTGGCCGAGAACGCCGCGTTCGCGCGCGCCGTCGAGGACTCCGGTCTCGTGTGGATCGGCCCCCCGAGCGAGGCGATCGAGCTGATGGGCTCCAAGACGCGGGCCAGGACGGCGATGCGAGAGGCCGGCGTGCCGATCATCCCGGGCGCGACCGATCCGGTCGAGACGGTCGGCGAGGTCCTGCGCCTGGGCGAGGAGGTCGGCTACCCGCTGATCGTCAAGGCCGCCGCGGGCGGCGGGGGGAAGGGAATGAAGGTCGTCGCGGCGCCGGCAGAGGCCGAGCGGGCGTTCGAGTCCGCCCAGCGTGAGGGCGAGAAGTACTTCGCCGACAGCCGCGTCTACGTGGAGCGCTACCTCGAGGATCCGCGTCACGTCGAGGTCCAGGTGCTCGCCGACGCGCACGGCAACGTGATCCACCTTGGCGAGCGCGACTGCACGATCCAGCGCCGCCACCAGAAGCTGATCGAGGAGACCCCCTCACCTGCCGTCGGCGACGAGCTGCGCGAGCGGATCGGCCGGATCGCCGTCGATGCGGCGCGGGCCGCGGGCTACCGCTCAGCCGGCACGATCGAAGGGCTCCTGACGGCCGACGGCGACTACTACTTCATGGAGATGAACACCCGCATCCAGGTCGAGCACACGGTCACCGAGGAGGTGACGGGGATCGACCTCGTGCGCGAGCAGGTGCTGATCGCCGCGGGCGAGCCGCTCTCGGTCCGGCAGGAAGACATACAGCTCCGCGGCCACTCGATCGAGTGCCGGATCAACGCCGAGGACGTCTCGAGCGGGTTCCTGCCGGCGCCGGGCCGGATCACGCACTACCGCGAGCCGAGCGGGCCGGGTGTCCGAGTCGACTCGGGCGTCGTCGCCGGCTCGGAGATCACCGGCCTCTACGACCCGATGATCGCGAAGCTGATCGTGCACGGCGTCGACCGCGAGCACGCCCGGATGCGGATGCTCCGGGCGCTCGACGAGTTCGAGCTCGCGGGCACGCCGACGCTGCTCGGCTTCCACAAGGCGCTGCTCTCGCATCCGTGCTTCGTCGCGGGCGAGACCTGTCACGGCATCGTCGAGTCGGAGGAGATTGCGGTGCGGGCCGGTGAGCTGATGCGGGAAGCGCCGCAGGCCGCAGCGTCGGGGAACGGCCGCGTGCGCCCTCGGGCAACCGCCGTCGAGGTCGGCGGGCGCCGCTACGACGTGACCGTGCTCGAGCCCGAGCCGCCCTGGGCGGAGCTTGCGCGCCGCAGGCGCGAGCGCGCCGGCCAGGGCCCCAGCGGTGCGGGCAGCGAGGCGGTCGTCACGCCGATGCAGGGGACGGTGCTCAAGGTCGAAGTCGCTGAGGGCGACGAGATCGAGGTCGGCAAGGTGGTCTGCATCGTCGAGGCGATGAAGATGGAGAACGAGATCGTCGCCCACCGGGCCGGGAAAATCTCCGGACTGTCGGTCACGCCTGGCGACGCGGTTTCGAGTGGGCAGGTGATCTGCCTCGTCCTCGGCGAGTAGACCGCTGTGCGCAGAAATGTCTCGGGCCGACGCGGAGCCGCTGGCCGCAACCGCGAGCCGCGTCGACACCTGGATCCTGATCGAGTACCGCGGGCTCTGGGCGCATGACGCCGTCGATGGGTCGACGCTGAGCAAGGAGCTGAAGGCTCACTTGCGCGCGGAACGCTCTCGGCTGCCGCACGCGCGGATCCTCTTCGTCCGTCGAGCCGAGCGACGCGGCCGGGATGGGCTCGTCGCGTTCGTCGCCCGGAGCACGGAGAGCGATTGCTCGCTTCGGCGGCTCGAGCTCGAGCGGCACGACGACCTGATCGGTGTCGAGCTCGACGCCGTGGGCTCGCCCGTCGATCACCCGCTCTTCCTCGTCTGCACGCACGGCAAGCACGACCGTTGCTGTGCGAAGTACGGCCGGCCGCTCTACGACGCGGTGTGTGAGCAGGTCGACGGCGAATGGGCCTGGCAGGCGACGCACATCGGCGGCGACCGGTTCGCAGGCAATCTCGTTGTCCTGCCGGAAGGCGTCTACTACGGTCGGGTGGAGCCCTCGGAGGCGTGGCCCGTTCTCGAAGCGGCGCTCGACGGGCGCGTCCACTTGCCGCACTACCGTGGCCGCTCGTGCCACGGCTTTGCGGCGCAGGCAGCCGAGCGCGCCGTGCGGGAGCTGACCGGGCTACTCGGCGTCATCGACGTGAGCGTCGTCGCGATCGAGCGCGACGGCGACGTCTGGCATGCACGGGTCGAGGCCGGCGGGACGGCCTACGCCGTCGACGTCCACCGCGAGGAGGGCGAGGCGACGCATCTCACCTGCTCGGCGTCTCAGCTCAGGCGGACGGTGCGCTACGTCGCAGAAACCCCTCGCGCACGAGCCGCCTGAGCAGGACGAGCCGGCCCGCGTCGTCCAGCGAGCCGGGCAGCTCGGCCGCTCGGAACGGTGCGTCGGTCGTGACGAGGAACTCCAGCTCCGCGGCGAGCCGGTCCGGGAAGCGAAGGTCGCGACCCTCGAAGACGAGCCTCGTGCCGTGCAGGTCTGCGATCACCGTGTCTCGCCGTTCGAGCTCGGTGTCCAGGCTGAGCCGGTCGAGCGCTCGTAGCTCGGAGAGCTGGCCGTCGAGGATCGGCCTCCGGCTGCGCACGAAGCGATCGCGGGCACGCTGCCGGACTGCGTCTGCCTCGAGCGAGGGCAACTCCGGCGGCTCGCCCTCGTCGATCGTACGGCGGTAGGAGATGTCGTCCTCCTGGGCATCGAGCTCCGCGCGTGCCTCGTCGATCCAGCGGCGGACGTTGACGCCGACGGTGACGTGAAGCGAGTCGGAGCCGGACGTGAGCGCCTGGTGGAGCCACCCGCGCGGCAGGTACATCGTGTCGCCCGCGCGCAGCGTCACGTCCAGCACCGCCTCGCCGGGCGCACCGAGCGCAGACCTGTAGCGCTGGTTCTTCAGCGGCAGGTCGACCACGGGCTCATAGACGAGCCACCGCTTCTCGCCTGCGACCTGGAGCGAGATCACCTCGTGCGTGTCGTGGTGGACGGGCAGGCCCTGCGAGCCGCGTGGCGTGTAGTAGGCGTTCGCCTGCACGGGATGGCCGAGGTACGCCTCGAGCTGCCGGCAGTAGCGCGCCAGGGGCAGCCAGAGGTGATGCAGGCCCTGAAGCACGATCGTCGCGCCCGCTTCGAACTCCGCCAGCACACGCTGGACGTCGGCGACTCCTGTGAACGCCGCGGGCCGCCAGGGCAGATCGGTCGTGTAGCCGGACACGGTCGCGCCCGCCTTCACGAGGCGGAAGCCCGGTGTCCGCAGCCCCGTCTCGGTGATCAGCCGCTCCACGTCCCGCGCAGAGAGGAGGTCGTCGAAACGGCCTTCCTCCCCGCGCGGGACGACGAGCGGCTTCCGCTCCCAGTGCTCCGCGAGGAAGCGCTCGGGCTCGACCGGCGCAATCGCCCGTTCGAGAGCGGAGAGGCTAGGCGTCGTCCGAGTCGGAATCGTCCGAGTCGGATGAGTCACTGTCGGATGTATCGCCGTCGGTCGTGTCGGTGTCGTCGCCGTCGGCGTCGTCCCCGGCCGGCTCGGCAGGGTCGCTCCCTGCGGGCTTGATCTCGTCGTCGTCCAGGGTTGTGCTCTCGTCGTCCATGTGCTCCTCCTTGGCGGCGTGACCTTGGGTCGCGGAGGTTACAGCGTCTAGAGCCGGTACGACCGGTCCGTGATCCAGGAGACCGTCGGCTGCATTCCGGGCGGCGGGTCGCCCTTGGCGCGAAACGGCCCGAACGAGACGCGGACGTAGGCGCCGTCGGCGAGCGAGCCGGGAGCAGAGATGGTCGTGCGCCAGGTCTGTCCGGGCGCGAGCAGGTCGGGCGGGGCCGGTTCGAACCGAGTCGCTAGCCGCGGCGCGGGAAGCCGGCCGGTGTCTGCCGCATCCGCGAGCTCATCGAGATCGTCGGTGGGGAAGAGCATCAGTCCGAAGACGAGCGGCTCCGGAATCGCGCCGAGCTCGAACGGGATCCGGGTCGAGTCCGTCACGGCGATGTCGGCCGACCAGCCCTCTTTGGTGATCTCGAGCGTGTGCACGACAAAGACGAGCCGCTGTCCCGAGCTCGGATAGCTCTCGCGCCAGTCGAGCACGGCCCGCTGTGGCTCGGCTGCCCGAACTGGCTTCACCGACTCGGGCTCGGCGCTGCCGCAGCCGGCGAGCAGGAGCACGGCGACGAGAAGCAGTGGTCTGCGCATCGCTCCAATCTACGCAGCTACAGTCCCGGTCGCTTTGGACCTCTACGAATATCAGGGCAAGCAGCTCTTCAAGCGCTTCGGCATCCCGGTCTCGGAGGGACGCTCGGCGACGTCGCCGGCAGAGGCCCGTGCGGCGGCCGAGGAGATCGGCGGCCCGGTCGTCGTCAAGGCGCAGGTGCTGACCGGCGGCCGCGGCAAGGCGGGTGGGATCAAGCTCGCCGACGACCCGGCGGACGCGGAGGAGAAGGCGAAGCAGATCCTCGGTCTCGACATCCGCGGGCATGTCGTGCGGACGGTCTGGATCGAGAGTGCCTCGGACATCGAGAAGGAGTACTACCTCTCGATCACGTTCGACCGGGGCGTGAAGAAGGCGCTGCTGATGTTCACCACGCAGGGCGGAGTCGAGATCGAGGAGGTTGCCGAGAAGGATCCCGATGCGCTCGTGCGACTCCATGTCGACCCGCTCGAGGGCTTCCAGCCCTGGCAGGCCCGCCGCCTGATCTATGGGGCGGGGGTCGATGATCCGAGCGAGCAGAAGCAGATCGCGTCGATCGTCGGAAAGCTCTACGACGCGTTCGTCGGCTGCGACGCGATGCTCTGCGAGATCAACCCGCTGATCGTCACGCCCGACGGTGAGGTGAAAGCGCTCGACTCGAAGTTCACGGTCGACGACAACGCGCTCTACAAGCATCCGGACATCGCCGAGATGCGTGATGTGAGCGCGGCCGACCCGCTCGAGGCGCTCGCGCGCGAGAAGGGCGTCACGTACGTGAAGCTCGACGGCGAGGTCGGCATCCTCGGCAACGGCGCCGGGCTCGTGATGTCCACGCTCGACGTGATCGCGCTCGCCGGGGGCAGGCCCGCGAACTTCTGCGACCTCGGCGGCGGCGGCGACGCGGAAGGCGTCGTCGATGCGCTCGAGGTGATCCTCCAGGACCCACAGGTGAAGTCGATCCTCTTCAACATCTTCGGCGGGATCACGCGCTGCGACGAGGTCGCGCGCGGCATCCTCGCCGCGCTCGAGCGGATGACGATCACGCAGCCGATTGTCGTCCGCCTCGACGGGACGAACGCCGAGGAGGGGCGGAAGGTGCTCGCCGACGCGGCGCCCCCGAACCTCTACGTCGAGCCGACGATGCTCGAGGCCGCCCGCAAGGCCGTGGAGCTTTCGAAATGAGTGACTGGTCGTCGCGCGCCGAGGCCTACCGGAACGCCCCCGAGCAGCGGGAGGGCGAGGATCTCGATCTGATCGTCAGCTGGGCAGAAGGCTCGCAGACTGCGCTCGACGTGGCAACCGGCGGCGGGCACGTCGCGCGCCGGCTGCGCGAGGCCGGGCTACAGGTCGTGAGCGCCGATCCCGCGCCCGGGATGCAGCCGGACGTGATCTGCCGCGCCGAGCATCTTCCGTTCGCGGACGGGGCCTTCGACCTCGTCGTCTCGCGCATCGCGCCACACCATTTCGACGACATCGCCGCGGCCGTGGCCGAGATGGCGCGGGTCAGCAACGACCTCGTGATCGTCGAGGACACGCTCTACGTGAGCGAGCACGTCGAGGCGGCGGAGAAGCTGCACGACCCGACGCATGTCCGCTCGTACACCGAGCAGGAGTGGCGCTCGCTGCTCGAGGCCGCCGGGCTCGAGGTCGAGGAGGTCGAGTCGTTCGAGAAGCGGCGCTCGCTGGAGCAGTGGTTCGACCGCTCGGAGACGCCGGCTGACGACAGGCCGCTCATCAAGGAGCTCCTTGCCGACCAGATCGACGGCGCCGAGTACGTGGACACGAAGCTCATCCTGAAAGCGCGGAAGGGGGCCTAGTGGCGATCATCGTCGACAAGGACACGAAGCTCGTCGTCCAGGGCCTGACCGGCTCAGAGGGCTCGTTCCACGGCCTCCGGAACAAGCGCTACGGCACGCAGGTCGTCGCCGGCGTCACGCCGGGGAAGGGCGGTCAGGACGTCGAGGGGATTCCCGTCTTCGACACCGTCGCCGACGCGGTCGCCGCGACCGGTGCGAACACGACGATGGTCTTCGTTCCCGCCCGCTTCGCGGCCGACGCGATCTACGAGGCGGTCGACTCGGGCATCGGCACCGTCATCTGCATCGCCGAGGGCTTGCCCGCCCACGAGATGCTGCGGATCTACTCGTACATCCGGCCGAAGGGCGTGACGATGCTCGGCCCGAACTGCCCGGGCGCGCTCTCGCCGGGCAAGGCGAACGTGGGGATCATCCCCGCCGAGATCTTCACCGAGGGGAACATCGGCCTCGTCTCGCGGTCGGGGACGCTCACCTATCAGATCGGCCACGAGCTGACGCAGATGGGCCTCGGCAACTCGACGATCGTCGGGATCGGGGGCGACCCGATCGTGGGCTCCTCGTTCATCGACGTGCTCGAGAAGTTCCAGGCCGATCCGCAGACCGAGTACATCGTCATGGTCGGCGAGATCGGCGGCGACGAGGAGGAGAAGGCGGCGGCGTTCATCGAGGCGCACGTGACGAAGCCGGTCGTCGCCTACATCGCGGGCTTCACCGCGCCTCCCGGCAAGACGATGGGGCACGCCGGCGCGATCATCTCCGGCTCGTCCGGTACGGCACAGGGCAAGAAGGAGGCGCTGGAGGCGAAGGGCATCCGCGTCGGCACGTCGCCGACCGAGGTGGCGCAGTTCGCCGCCGAGGTCGCGCGCGGCGGCTAGACGGACCAGCGGGCCTCGAACTCGCGCTGCTTCTCCGTCGGCTCGCCCAGCTCGAGGCCGAGCGTCGCGAGCTTCGTCCGGGCGATCTCGCGGTCGAGCTCGGCCGGGAACGGGTGCAGGCCCGGCGCGAGCCCACCTTGCGCGAGCAGGTGCGCGGCCAGGGCCTGGACGGAGAACGAGAGATCCATGATCTCGACCGGGTGGCCGTCGCCGCCTGCGACGTTCGTCTGCCGTCCTTCGGCGAGCACGTAGGCGCGGCGACCGTCGCCGAGGTCGTGCTCGGTCACGCCCGGGCGCGCCTCCTCGCCGGGGCCGAGACCGTCGATCGCGACCTCGCGCTCGTGGTGGCCGCCGTTCGCGATCAGGACGCCGTCCTTCAGATACGCGAGCGCCTCGCGCGGGACGCAGTCGACTGCTCCCGTGGCGGAGATCAGGACGTCCGCGTCCGGGAGCGCTTCCTCGAGCCTCGCCACGCGATGTCCGTCCATGTGCGCCTCGAGTGCCGCCACGGGGTCGATCTCGACGACGGTCACCCGCCCGCCGGCGCCTCGGGCTGCGCGCGCCAGACCCTTCCCGACCCAGCCGTAGCCGACGATGCAGAACTCGCGGCCGGGGAAGGTGAGGTTTGTGAGCCGGTCGATGGCGGCGAGCGTCGACTGACCGGTGCCGTAGCGGTTGTCGAAGAGGTGCTTGCACAGGGCGTCGTTCGCGGCGATCGCGGCGAACGTGAGCTTGCCCGCGGCCTCCATCGCCCGCAGCCGTGCGACGCCCGTCGTCGTCTCCTCGGTGACGCCGCGGATTCCCGCTGCGACCTCTGGCCGGTGCTCGACGATCCGCGCAGTCAGCTCTGCGCCGTCGTCGACGACGATCTCCGGCCGGGTGTCCGCGACCGCGAGCAAGTCGGCGTCGAACTGTTCGCGCGATGCTCCGTGCGTCGCGTGCACCTCGATCCCGCGTGCGACGAGCGCCGCACAGACCGCATCCTGCGTCGAGCCCGGGTTCGAGCCGGAGGCGACGACCTCTGCGCCGGCAGCCGCGAGCAGCGTTGCGAGGTACGCGGTCTTCGCCTCGAGGTGCACGACGACGGCGACGCGCTTCCCGCGCAGCGCTCCGTCGGCGAGGCGCTCCCGCGCGAGCTTGTTGAGGACGGGCGAGTGCTTCGCCACCCACTCGATCCGCTGCTCGCCCTCGAGGGCCAGCGACGGATCGGCGATGTTGGAACGGGCCGAGGCGTCCACGCCGCGAATCTATCCAAGTAACAGACTGTTACTTGGTCGCACCGGCGCCCGTAAGCAAGCGAATGGGCCTAGTAACAGTCTGTTACTAGGCCCTGTGTGCGGTGCGCTAGATCTTGCGGCGGGGCCGCGAGGGACCCCACTTCGAGTTGCGCCGCTTCGATGCGTAGACGAGCCGCGGCGGCGCGACGGTCATTCCTTCGCTCTTGAACTGCTCGGTGTGCCCGAGCATGCGCGCGACGTGACTGACCTCGGCCTGCTGCTCGGGGAGGACGAGCGTGACGCCGATGCCGTTCTTCCCCGCGCGACCGGTGCGGCCGATGCGGTGGATGTAGGCGGTGTGCTCCTCCGGCGGATCGAAGTTGATCACGTGCGTGATGTCGTCGAGGTCGAGGCCGCGGGCGGCGACGTCGGTGGCGACGAGCGTCTTGACCGTGCCCTCCTCGAAGCGCTTCAGCGCGCGCTCGCGCTGGCTCTGGTTCATGTCGCCGTGCATCGCGACCGCGGTGACCTCGTGGCGCGCCAGCTTCTGGACGAGCCGGTCGGCGCCGCGCTTCGTGCGCACGAAGACGAGGACGAGGCCTCGCTCCTTCGCCAGCATCCCAGCGAGGGTCTCGACCTTGTTCTCGGCCGTCACCGGCACGAACTGGTGGTCGATCTCGCCCTGCTGCTGGTCGATGGTCAGCTCGGCTTCGAAGCGGGAAGGGTTCGTCGTGTACGCCCGCGCGAGCTCGCCGACCTGGCCGTCGAGCGTCGCGGAGAAGAACATCGTCTGCCGCTTCTTGGGCAGCCGCGCGACGATCCGGTCGACCTGCGGCTGGAAGCCCATGTCCAGCATCCGGTCCGCCTCGTCGAGGATCAGCATGCGGACGCCGTCGAGCGAGACGATCCGGCGCTCGATGAGGTCCTGCAGGCGGCCCGGGGTGGCGACCAGGATGTGCGCGTCACGGGAGGCCTTTGCCTGCGCCGAGATCGAGACGCCGCCGTACACGGCAGCGACCCTCAGATCATTTGCCGGCGCGATGGTGCCGATCTCGGCCGTGACCTGCGCCGCAAGCTCGCGGGTGGGGACCAGGACGAGCCCGGAGGGGCGCTCGTCGCTCGCGTCGAGCCGCTCGACGAGCGGCACGGCGAAGGCGAGCGTCTTGCCGGAGCCCGTCGGCGACTTCGCGAGCACGTCGCGGCCGGCGAGGGCATCCGGGAGCACGAGGCCCTGGATTCGGAATGGAGCGAGGATGTCGCGCTCGGCAAGCGCCTGTGCGACGCGTTCGGACACGCCCAGCTCGAGGAAAGACTGCATATTCGATTCGACTCCTTCGGTATCGGTCGAGATCCGCCTGCCTCGCCCGCCTGTGCCATCGCAGGGAGAACCGAAGAAGAACAAACCTCACAGGACGACACGACGCCGTCCGTAAGGAACAAAGTAGCAGCACCTCGTGTCGTTAGGGTGCTCGTCATGATCTCGTTTGCCCGCGGCGCGCCGGCGCCTGAGTGCCTCGACGCAGAGCTCCTCGCAGACTGCGCACGTACCGCGATCGAGGCGGACTCGTCGGTGCTGGCGTACGGCCCCGGCGGCGGCTACGCGCCGTTGCGCGAGTCGCTCGGTACCCGTCACGGAGTCGATCCGGGCCGGGTGCTCCTGACGACGGGTGGGCTCCAGGGGTTCGTCTTCTACACCGAGGAGCTCCTCGCGTCTCGGCCGGGGCGCGTGCTGGTCGAGGCGCCGACCTACGATCGCCCGCTGAAGATCCTCGCCCGCCTGGGGGCGGAGGTCGTGCCGCTTCCGATGGACGGGGAAGGCCTCGATCCCGACGGGCTCGAACGCGAGCTCGCCGCGGGCGAGACGAGCTTCCTCTACACGATTCCGACCTTTCAGAACCCGAGCGGCCGCACCCTCTCGACCGAGCGGCGCCGGCGCGTTGTCGAGCTCGCGGCTGCACACGGTGTGCCCGTGCTGGAGGACGACCCGTACGGCCTCGTCCGCTACGAGGGCGAGGCACCGCCGTCGCTCTACGACCTGGAGGGTGGGACGCTCGTCACCTACGCCTCGTCGTTCTCGAAGACCGTCGCCCCTGGCCTGCGTGTCGGGTGGTTCGTCGCGCCCGCAGAGCTCGCCGCCCGCATCGAAGCGCGGGCGGTGTCGACCTACATCTCACCGCCCTTCCTGACGCAGGCGACCGTGCACGAGCTGATCGCCCGAGGCGCGTTCGAGCCGAACCTCGAGCGGATCCGCGGCCTGTTGAAGGCCCGTCGCGACGCGATGCTCGGTGCGCTCGAGCGCGAGCTCGGCGACGAGGCGACGTGGAGCGAGCCCGAGGGCGGCTACTTCATCTGGGTCGATCTCCCCGGCGACGCTGCGGAGCTGCTGTCGCGCGCCGAGGCCGCCGGCGTCACGTTCGTCAAGGGCTCCGACTTCTTTCCTGACGGAGCCGGTGGGCAGTCGGCGCGGCTCGCCTTCAGCTACGCGTCGCCGTCGGAGATCGACTCCGGCGTGTCGACGCTCGCCTCGCTCTTGCGCGCCTGACGGCGGCGGTGCAGCTGCGAGACCAGCACGCCGCCGACGAGACCGGCGAGCAGCGAGAGCAGGATCACCCAGATCAGCGACGTCCGTGCCTCGCCGAAGACGAAGTTGACGGAGGCTTCCTTGTCGTTACCGACGACGAACGCAATCAGGTAGGCGCCGATCAGGATCAGCAGGCCGAGCGAGATCCAGAGGCGCGGCTGCCAGCTGCGGTCGAACTCGACGCGGGGCGACTCCATTGGAAGAGAATTCTACGCGGCGGCGAAGCTCGGCGCATGCGTCGGCGCCGGAACGAGACGCGGCTGCCGAGGTGGTTCGAGCGCACCCTTCGCCAGGCGATGCGTGGGGCACGGAGTGTTGCCGGGCAGGGCGCACAACCCTGCCTGCCGGAAATAGCAGTTTTCACAGCTTGCTTCAACAGATTTGCTCATGGCCCCTCTTGCTTGGGTCCCTTCCCCTCAGGACAGGTGCACTATGTCGATGGTTTTCGATTGCAGCAAGCCCTCTGCCCAGGAAAACGGTGCAATTTCCGGAGCTTTCTACTGCCGGGAAAATTCCTGCTAACTAGGGTTTTCTCGGCAAAGTTGCCAGGGCGCGCAACGCCTGTCGAAAACTCTCCACAGGGATCACGCGCAGATCCCCTGCGTACCGGCGTGCCTCGTTTGCGTTATCCCCAGCCGGGGCGAGGAAGACATCGGCGCCGGAGCGCTTTGCGCCGATCACCTTCTGCTTGACCCCGCCGATCGGCCCGACGCGGCCGTCGAGCTCGATCTCGCCCGTCGCAGCGACCTTGAGGCCACGGTCGACGTTTCCGCGCAGCTCCTCCGCGATGTCGAGAGCGAACGCGAGGCCCGCCGACGGGCCCCCGACGCCGTGGAGGTCGATCTTGACGTCGAGCGGGAGCTTGATGTCCGCGGATTGCTCGACCTGGACGCCGATGATCGGCCGGCCTTTCTCGACCGGGCTTTCGATCGTGCCGACCTTGACGGTGCGCGTCGCGCCGCCGGCGCGGACCGACAGGTCAACGGTCTCGCCGGGCTTGTGCTTTGCGATCAGCCGGCGCAGGTCGTCGGGTGTCTTCACCGGCTTGCCGTCGACTCCGACGATCACCTCGGTTGCCTCGAGCTTCCCGTCGGCGGGCGAGCCCGGCGCCACGGCGACGACGAGCGACCCCTCCGGCTTGGCGGTGACCTTGTAGCCGAGCTCGCGGAGCGCGACCGCAGCGCCGATCAGCTGCGAGCGGTCCATCTGCCGCAGGTTCTGACGGCGGCGCTCGACGAAGGTCGTCCCCGGCGGGACGAGCGCGCTCTTGGGGACGAGGTCGGAGCCGTCGGGCCGGGCGGCGGGCAGGATCTCCTCCAGCACCGACGCCTGCCGGACGATCACGTCCACGTAGTAGATCCCGCCGGGCGGATGAGGCTTCTCGCCTTCCACCTGAACGAGGTTCGCGAGCGGCTTGGCCCGGTCCGGCAGGAGGAGGTAGCTGTCGGATGGATAGAGCCACGCCGCGCCGACGGCGATCGCGGCGAGCACCGCCCCGAAGGCGACTAGCCGGAGCGGCTTCACAGCAGGCTCCGGGTCAGGCCACCGTCGATGCCGATCGTCGTCCCGGAGATGTAGGCGCCACGGTCGGACGCGAGGAAGCAGACGACATCCCCCACCTCGCGGGCGGTGCCGAGCCGCCGGAGAGGGATCGTCGCGAGGTCGGCTTCGGTGGGGCCGTCCGGGTACACCTCCCTGATCCGCTCGGTGTCGATTCGCCCTGGAGCCACGGCGTTCACGGTCACGCCCTTCGGGCCGAGCTCGCGCGACGCGGTCTTCAGCCAGCCGACGAGGCCGGGACGGATGGCGCTCGAGAGGGCGAGCGTGTCGACCGGCTCCTTGACCGCGCTCGACGTGATCGCGATCACGCGCCCGTGGCCGCTTGCCTCCAGATGTGGCCGGCACAGGCGCACGAGCCTGATCGAAGAGAGGAAGAGGAGCTCGAACGCCTCCTCGGCCTGGCGATCGGTGATCTCGAGCGCGCGTGTCCGTGGCGGCCCACCGCTGTTGAGCACGAGCACGTCGATGCCGCCGAACGCCTCGAGCGTGCTCGCCACGAGCCGCTCCAGGTCGTCCACGCTCGTGACGTCGCCTTGCACCGCGAGCTCACCGAGCCGCTCCGCCTCCCGCTCGAGGACGTCCTGCCGACGAGCGAACATCGCGACGTTCGCGCCGTCGGCGGCGAGCGCCTCGGCGCAGCCAAGGCCGATTCCGGCGGACGCCCCGCAGACGATCGCCGTGCGCCCGTGGAGCCCGAGCTCCATGCTAGTTGGCGCAAGATGAGCATCCGCGGAAGCGGACGCTCATCGCGCGAAGATCCCTAAAGGGGCCGCCTTCGGCGGCCCAAAGATCACAGTCGGTCCGGGTCGACATCAATCCTTAGGTCGAAGCACGCCGACGACCTCGCGGACGGCGTCCGCGGAGGCCTTCAGCGCCTGCTGCTCGGCGTCGTCGAGGTCGAGCTCGACGATCCGCTCGATCCCGCTCGAGCCGAGGACGACAGGCACGCCCATGTAGAGGCCGTCGATGCCGTACTCGCCCTCGAGGTAGGCGGTGCAGGGAAGGACGCGCTTCTCGTCGAGGACGATGGCGTCGACCATCTGCGCGGCGGCCGCGCCGGGCGCGTACCAGGCAGAGGTGCCGAGCAGGTTGACGAGCTCTCCGCCGCCCTTGGCGGTGCGCTCGACCATCGCCTGGATCCGATCCTCGGCCGCGAGCTTCCGTAGCGGGATGCCGCCCACGGTCGTCGCGGAGACGACGGGCACCATCTGGTCGCCGTGACCGCCGAGCACCATCGCGGTCACGTCCTTGATCGACATGCCGGTCTCCCAGGCGATGAACGCCGAGAAGCGGGCCGTGTCGAGAATCCCCGCCATCCCGAAGACGCGCTCCTTCGGCCAGGCGGAGACGTTCTTCGCGACGTGGCACATCGCGTCGAGTGGATTGGAGACGACGACCAGGATCGTGTCCGGGCTGGCGGCGATCACCTGCTCGGTGACGGACGTGACGATCTTCTCGTTCGTCGTCACGAGGTCGTCGCGGCTCATGCCGGGCTGCCGCGGCAGGCCGGCCGTGATCACGACGACCTCGGAGCCGGCCGACTCGTCGTAGCTGTTCGAGCCGATCACGTTCGCCTCGTAGCCGAGGACCGCGCCCGCCTGATTGATGTCGAGTGCCTTGCCCTGCGGGAGGCCTTCCTTGATGTCCACGAGCACGACGTCGGCGTAGTCGCGCCGCGCGAGCTCCTGGGCGCAGGTCGCGCCGACGTTGCCCGCTCCCACGACGGTGACCTTCGGCCTCACGGTCGCACCTCCAGCTTCGCGATGATCACCATTCGGCGGCTGACTCTACCGACCGGTTGCAGGCGAGCGTTGTGGGTATGGTCCGTTGCAATGGCAGGCCCGAAGAAGTCCGTGGCGCTCTCCGGCATCTCGGTCGCCGAGACGAGCATCTGCTCGATCGATCCGGACGAGGGCGTGCTCATGTTCCGGGGCTACGACATCGCCGGCCTGGCCGAGCATTCGAGCTACGAGGAGGTCGCGTACCTCCTGCTCGAGGGGGAGCTGCCGTCAGCCGGGGAGCTCGAGTCGTTCAAGGACGAGCTGGGCGCCGCGCGCGGGTTGCCGCCGGCCGTGCAGACGATCGTCGACGGGAACGCGATGGACGCTTCGCCGATGGAGACGCTGCGCACGGCGACCTCGGCGCTCTCCTTCTCCGACCCTGCCGAGGACGCGATCGACCACGCGAACGAGCGGCGCAAGGCGGTCGCGCTGATCGCCCAGCTACCGACCATCGTCGCGCGCTACGAGCGGCGCCGCCGGGGCGAGCCGGTCGTCCACCCCGACCCCTCGCTCGACTACGCCGAGAACTTCCTCGCGATGCTTCGCGGCGAGGCGCCCGACCCGGAGGAGGCGCGCGCGTTCGAGGTCGCGATGATCCTCCACGCCGAGCACGAGATGAACGCCTCGACGTTCACGGCTCGCGTCGTCGCCGGCACGAACGCCGACATGCACTCGGCGATCGTCGGCGCCATCTGCGCGCTGAAGGGGCCGCTGCACGGCGGCGCCAACCAGGCGGCGATGGCGATGCTGGAGGAGTTCGGCTCCGCCGGCGGCGTCGCCGAGGGCGTGCGGCGCCGGCTGGAGGAGAAGAAGCCGCTCTACGGCTTCGGACATCCGCTCTACCGCGCGATGGACCCGCGCGCTCCGATCCTGCGCCGCCTCTCCGAGCAGTTCGCGGACGAGAGCGAGCCCAACTTCCTCGAGCTCGCGGCGACCGCCGAGCGCGAGGCGCAGGAGCAGAAGGGGCTCTGGCCGAACGTCGACCTCTATTCCGGCGTCCTCTACCACTACCTCGGGATCCCCAAGGACCTCTTCATCCCGCTCTTCGAGATGAGCCGCGTCGCGGGCCAGGCCGCGCACGTGCTCGAGCAGCACGCCGGCGGGAAGATCATCCGCCCGAGCTCCGAGTACGTCGGCGAGCCGCGCCGCGACTATCCCGTGCATGAGCTGCGGAGCGAGCGATGAGCGACTTCAAGCCGGGGCTCGAGGGTGTCGTCGCCTTCGAGACGGAGATCGCGGAGCCCGACCGCGAGGGTGGCGCGCTTCGCTATCGCGGCGTCGACATCGAGGACCTGGTCGGGAAGTACCGGTTCGAGCAGGTCTGGGGCCTCCTCGTCGACGAGAGCTTCGAGCCCGGCTTGCCGGCGGTCGCGCCCTACGAGGGCGGCGGCCTCACCGGCGACACGCCCGCCGACCTCCAGTCGGTGACAGCCCGCCTCGGCGCCGAGTGGGAGCTGAAGAAGCTGATCGACCTCACCGACGACCAGGCGCGCGAGGACCTGCGCCGTGTCTCGGCCCAGTTCATCTCGATCGCCGCGCAGTCGGCGCGGCTCGCGGACGGGAAGACGGATCGCGTCCCCGCCGAAACCGTTGCGCAGGGAAAGACGACCGCGGAGCGCTTCCTGCTCGAGTGGCGCGGCGAGGCGGATCGGAAGCACGTGCAGGCGATCGACACGTACTGGATCTGCACCTGCGAGCACGGGCTCAATGCCTCGACCTTCGTCGCGCGGATCACGGCCTCGACCGGCTCGGACTGCGCGGCGGCGCTCTCGTCGGCGGTCGGCGCGCTCTCGGGCCCGCTGCACGGCGGCGCGCCTGCCCGCGTGCTGCCGATGCTCGACGCGGCCGCGGAATCCGGCGATCCCCAGGCGTACGTCGAGAGCCTGATCGAGAAGGGCGAGCGGCTGATGGGCTTCGGCCACCGGGTCTACCGTGCTGAGGATCCGCGCGCCCGTCTCCTCAAGGGGACGGCGAAGGAGCTCGGTGCACCGCGCTACGAGGTGGCTGAGAAGCTGGAGCAGGCCGCGCTCGCCGCGCTGCGGAAGAAGTCGCCCGACCGGCCGCTCGAGACGAACGTCGAGTTCTGGTCCGCGGTCGTCCTCGACGTCGCCGACGTGCCGCCGCAGCTCGCGCCGGCGATGTTCGCCTGCTCGCGCACCGCGGGCTGGTCGGCGCACATCCTGGAGCAGAAGAAGCTCAACCGGCTCGTCCGGCCGTCGGCGAAGTACGTCGGCCCCGGCCCTCGGCCGGCCTCCTCCATCCCAGGCGCGTGACTCCCGCGCCCCTGGCCGGCGTCGCGTCACGGCCGGCAAAGCCGGCCTCCGGCGTCGCCTCGCGCCGCTCGCGGCACCCGGCTCTTCGAGTTCGTACCTCCGTACTGTCCTCTCCGGCCGTGCGCCGCGAGCGACGCGCCAGGAGCGCGGGCCAGTGACGTTGCAGGAGGCTGCGGCGCAGGCTGACGCGCTCGCGCAGCAGGGAGACGAGCGCGGGCTCGCGACCTTGCGCCAGCAATGGGACGAGGAGTTGGAGCACGCAGCGCGGGATGCGGACTATCGCGTTCGCGCGCAGGCGTACCGCGCGATCGCGCAGTTCCGCTTCCGCCAGAAGCTCGAGCTCGTGAGGCGAGGGCTCCAGGACGAGAGCCCGGCCGCGCGGGGCTCGGCCCTGATCGCGCTCGAAGCTCTCTCCCGCGACCATCCGGGCGACGTGAACAGCATGCGCGCGATGCTGCACGAGATCGCCACCAACGACACGAACGCCGCAGTGCGCAGGCTCGCGATCGTGTGCCTGAAGAACGGCTCCGCGCAGCGGGAGACCATCCTGATCCTGAACGGCCTGGCCGACGACGACGAGCAGGACCAGGAGTTGCGCAAGACTGCGAAGGCGGTCGCAGCGGCGCTGACCAAGCGGTCGAAGCAGAAATGACCGCGCTCGTCGGCGTGATCATGGGGTCGCGCTCCGACTGGGAGACGATGCGCCACGCCTGCGAGACGCTGGAGGCGCTCGAGGTCCCGTTCGAGCAGCAGGTGGTATCGGCTCACCGAACGCCGGACCGGCTCTTCGAGTATGCGGGCTCCGCTGAGGCGCGCGGCCTGCAGGTGCTGATCGCCGGCGCCGGAGGTGCGGCTCACCTGCCGGGCATGGCTGCTGCGAAGACCGCGCTCCCCGTGCTCGGCGTGCCCGTCGAGTCGAAGACGCTGAGGGGGATGGATTCGCTGCTCTCGATCGTCCAGATGCCCGCGGGAGTTCCGGTGGGCACGCTGGCGATCGGACGCGCGGGCGCGGTGAACGCGGCGCTTCTCGCGGCGGCGATCGTGGCGCGCTCGGACGCAGGCGTCCGCGAACGCCTCGCCCGCTACCGCGAGGCCCTGACCGAATCGGTGCTGGCGAGCCGCGACCCGGCCGAGCCCTGATGATCGTCGGCGTCATCGGTGGCGGTCAGCTGGGGCGGATGCTGGCGCTCGCAGGCATTCCGCTCGGGCTCTCGTTCCGGTTCCTCGATCCCGCGGCGGACGCACCCGTGCGGGACGTCGGGAAGCTTCTCGTCGGCGAATACGACGATCCGGAGCTGCTCGACCAGCTCGCCGAGGGCGCGAAGGTCGTCACGTACGAGTTCGAGAACGTGCCGGTCGAATCGGCACGGCGCACCCGCGCAATCCCGTCGGCGCGGGCGCTCGAGGTCGCGCAGGACCGGCTCGCCGAGAAGCAGCTCTTCCGCCGGCTCGGCATCCCGACTGTCCGGATCGACGACGAGGTGCAGACTTTCCCGGCGATCCTGAAGACGCGGAGGTTCGGCTACGACGGCCGGGGCCAGCATCTCGTCGAGGCGCGGCCGGACCCCGATCCGGCGCTGATCCTGGAGGAGCGCGTCGTGTTCGACCGCGAGCTCTCGCTGATCGCGGTTCGCGGGCTGCTCGGGGAGACGCGCTTCTACCCGCTCGTCGAGAACGTGCACAGGGACGGGATCCTGCGGACCTCGCGCGCGCCGGCGGCCGATGCGCCTCAGCGCGAGGCAGAGAAGTACGCAGACAAGATCCTCGACGAGCTGGAATACGTCGGCGTGCTTGCGCTCGAGCTCTTCGACGTCGGCGGGCAGCTGCTCGCGAACGAGATCGCGCCGCGGGTGCACAACACCGGCCACTGGACGATCGAAGGCTCCGAGACGAGCCAGTTCGAGAACCACCTGCGCGCGATCCTCGGGCTGCCGCTCGGGTCGACGGAGTCACGGCGCGCGCTGCTCGCCAACCTGATCGGCACGGTGCCGAAGCCTCTCGACGTGCTCGAGATCCCGCACGCGCATCTGCACCTGTACGGGAAGGAGCCGCAGCCGGGTCGCAAGCTCGGCCACGTCACGCTCGTCAATCCGTCGAGCGCGAGCGAGCAGGAGCTCCTGAAGCTAGTGCTCTGAGCAGACGCGGCCGGCGATGATGCGGCCGCACGAGGGGCACACCCGCCTGCGCCGCTTGAGCTCGAGCGCATGCTTCTTCAGGCCGGTGAAGAACATCGTGTAGCCGATCGTCATCGTCAGCGCGGCGAGGACGGCGATCTGAGGGTCAAGCGTCATCGGAGGACATCCTTTTGGAGTTCGTTCTTCGTTGCGCATGAGGATGCGCTCGGAAGTACAACTCCCGCCGCCGCCGGTCGGATACGTGGGTGTACAGCTCGGTCGTGGAGAGGTCGGCGTGGCCGAGCATCTCCTGCACGCTGCGGAGGTCGGCGCCGCCTTCGAGCAGATGGGTCGCGAAGGAGTGCCGGAGCAGATGGGGGTGCACGCGCTTCGGCTCCAGCCCCGCCTTCTCGGCCAGCCGGCGGAGGATGAGGAAGGCTCCGGCGCGAGTCAGCGGCCCGCCGCGGGCGTTCAGGAAGAGCTCCGGCCGTGAGCGGCGGTCGAGGTGGGGCCGACCCATTGCGATGTAGCGTCGGAGCGCCTCGACGGCGGGGCGGCCGAGTGGCACGATCCGCTCCTTCGAGCCCTTGCCGAGCGCGCGCACGATCCGGTCATCCAGGTCGACCGACCGCCGGTGCAAACCGGTGGCCTCGCTGACGCGCAGGCCCGCGCCGTACATGAGCTCCACGAGCGCCCGGTCGCGCATCGAGCGCGGCGTCGAGCCCGTGGCGGCCTCGATCAGCCGCTCCGCCTCGGAGGGCGACAGGGTGCGCGGGAGGGTCCGGACGCGGCGGGGGAGCTGAAGCGCGCCTGCGGGGTTGTCCTCGCGGGCGCCGAGCAGCATCTGGTGCCGGAAGAACGAGCGCACGGCGGCGACCCGCCGGGCCGCGGTCGAGGGGGCAAGGCCCTCGGCGCGCATCTCGGCGAGCCAGCGTTCGAGCTCCTCGGTCGTCGCCTGGGCGACCGGGCCTCCGCGCCACGCCGCGAGCTGCGCGAGATCGCGGCGATAGGCGTCGACGGTGCGTGGCGCCCGACGCGTCGCCAGCAACGCGAGGAAGCTGTCGAGCTCCGGATCAGGACGGGTCGTCACGGCCCGGTACCGGTTCCCCGCGCCCGCCCGCCATCCTCTTTGAGCGCCTCCAAAGCAATGAAGCTCTGAGTCGCCGAGGCGCGGCGTCATCACGTTGGAGGCTCTACGAGCGCGGATGGGACGAGTCGTAAACGCGGCGCAGCCGCCGCGCATCGACGTGGCTGTAGATCTGCGTCGTCGAGAGCGACGAGTGGCCGAGCAGCTCCTGGATCGTGCGCAAGTCGGCGCCGCCCTCGAGCAGGTGGGTCGCGAACGAGTGGCGCAGGCGGTGCGGGTGGGGGAGGAGGCGGCGCAGCGTGCTCGTGTCCAGGCGGTGGCCGCGCGTGGAGAGGAAGAGCGCGTCGTTCGCGCCGCGGGCGAGCTCCGGTCTCCCCTCACGCAGGTAGCGCGCGACGACGTGAGCCGCCTCCTCGCCCAGCGGGACGACGCGCTCCTTGCCGCCCTTGCCGCGCACGCGCACGTGTTCCTGCTCGAAGTCGACGTCGGCGAGGTCGAGCCCGACCGCCTCGGCGCTTCGCAGGCCGGCCGAGTAGACGAGCTCGACGAGCGCGCGGTTGCGGAGGCAGAGCGGCCCGTCACCGTCGAGCGAGTCCACGATCGACTCGATCTCCTCCCGCTTCGGCGCCTCCGGCAGCCGCTGGGGGCGACGGGGCCCGAGTGAGGCGTCGGGTACACGGGTCGGGCCGAGCGTGAAGCGGAGGAAGGAGCGCACGGCGGCGAGGTTCCGTGCGATCGTGGCCGGAGCGAGCCCGTTGCGCGCCCGCCCGAGCTCCGACGCGTAGTCGACGAGCGCGCGGACGTCGATCTCCGCGACGGTCGTCCCGCGTTGCTCGAGCCACTCGGCGAAGCGCCGCAGGTCGGCCGCGTAGGCGCGGCGCGTGGACTCCGCCAGCGAGGGAGAGGCGAGGAAGCGGTCGATCGCGGCTTCGGTCTCGATTCAGACGCTTTCCCTAGAGTCGAGGCATGTCCTTCGCTCTTTCGACCGGAGCCGAGGCGCGCTGGACAGGCACGCCCGGCCCGCGAGCGGTGGTCTGCGTGAACGGCGGCACCGCGGCCGAGGTGCCGGGCACATGGAGCGCATCGGTGGAATGGCTCGTGCGGCGCCTCGCAGGTCGCTTCCCCGATCTCGGTTTCCTCGAGGTGCGCTATCGCGTCAAGTCCTGGCGGCGACTCGAGCTCTGCGTCGAGGATGCTGGTGCGGCCATCGCGGCGGCGCGCGACTCGGGCGCTCGCCAACTTGCACTGCTCGGCTACTCGATGGGCTGCGCCGTTGCCGTCCAGAACGCGCAGGACCCCGGGGTGGAGCTCGTCGTCGGGCTGAATCCCTGGCTGCCGCCGCAGCTCGACCTCGGGCCGCTGCTCGGACGCCGGCTCGCAATCGTGCATGGCCTGTGGGACGCGCCGTTGCCGGGAATTCCGGGCGTCAAGCCGTCGATGTCGAAGGCCGCTGCCGAGCGCGCGCGATCCCTCGGAATCGACGTGGAGCGCCATGTCGTGCCCGGGTTTCACGCTCTTGCGCTGAGACAACCCGGCGGGCGTCTCGTCCGGCTTCCGGGCGCGAGGCGATTTGCCGACCTCGTCTCCGGTGAGCTGGAGGACTTCCGTGCGTAGGGCTTTGCCGATCGGTAGCTGGAGCGGCTCACGCTGCTTGCGCGTCGACGCGCCGCGCTAGCCGGTCCGTACGCTGTCGGTGATGCCACGTGGACGGGGACGCGCGTTCGATCTGATGGAGCCGCCGGAGCGGCCCGCCGATCCGGCCGTCCGCCGCGCCTACCTCCGCCGCATCGTCGCGCTCTTCCGACCCTACCGGCGCAGGCTGGCCGAGGTCCTCGGGCTGATCATCTTCTCCTCGGCTCTGGGCGCGGTGCCCGCGCTCCTGCTGAAAGCGGTGATCGACGATGCCCTCCCGAACCGCGACCTCGCCCTCCTGAACTGGCTGGTCGCCGGGATGGTCGGAATCGCGATCTTCACCGGTGCGCTCGGCGTCGTCCAGACGCTGCTCTCGAACCAGGTCGGCCAGCAGGTCATGCACGACCTGCGCACGTCGGTCTACGAGCACCTGCAGCGGCTCTCACTCGCCTTCTTCACCCGCACGCGCACCGGCGAGGTGCAGTCGCGGCTCGCGAACGACATCGGCGGCGTGCAGGAGGTCGTCACCTCGACTGCCACCTCGATCGTCTCGAACGTGACCACGGTGCTGGCGACCCTCGTCGCGATGTTCATCCTGGACTGGAAGCTGACCCTGTTCGCACTCGCGTTGCTGCCCCTCTTCGTCTGGATGACGAAGCGCGTCGGCGACCAGCGGTGGAAGGTCGCCAAGGTGCGGCAGGAGTCGATGGCGGACATCTCGAGCCTCGTGCAGGAGTCGCTCTCGGTCTCCGGCATCCTCCTCGGCAAGACGATGGGTCGCTCCGGCGAGCTCGCGGGGCGCTTCCGGTCCGAGTCGGGACGCCTGGCCGACCTCGAGGTTCGGAGCCGGATGACCGGCCGCTGGATGATGGCCTCGATCCAGACCTCGTTCGCCATCATGCCCGCCCTCGTGTACCTCTTTGCGGGCCACTACGCCGGCTCGGTGTCCATCGGAACGGTGGTCGCTTTCACCACGCTCCAGTCGCGCCTCTTCTTCCCCGTCGGCTCACTCCTCGGCGTCTCGCTCGAGGTGCAGACCTCGCTCGCGCTCTTCGACCGCGTCTTCGAGTACCTCGACCATCCGATCGACATCGAGGAGGGCACGCGCACGCTCGACTCGCCGCGGGGCGACGTCGCCTTCGACCATGTCTGGTTCCGCTACGAGGATGCGGCCTGGACGCTGCAGGACGTCACGTTCGAGGTCCCGGCCGGGACGAAGACCGCGCTCGTCGGCGAGACCGGCTCGGGGAAGACGACCGCCGGCTACCTCGTCGCCCGGCTCTACGACGTCACCCGGGGGAGCGTGACGATCGACGGCGTCGACGTGCGTGAGCTCACGTTCGCGTCGCTCGCGAGCGCGGTCGGTGTCGTCTCCCAGGAGACGTATCTCTTCCATGCGACCGTGCGCGACAACCTCCGGTTCGCGCGCCCGGAGGCGACCGACGAGCAGGTCGAGGAGGCTGCGCGCGCCGCGCAGATCCACGAGCTGATCGCGAGTCTCCCCGAGGGCTACGACACCGTCGTCGGCGAGCGCGGCTACCGCTTCTCGGGTGGCGAGCGCCAGCGGATCGCGATCGCCCGGACGATCCTGCGCAATCCGCCGATCCTCGTCCTCGACGAGGCGACCTCGGCGCTGGACACCCAGACCGAGCGAGCCGTGCAGGAGGCGCTCGAGCGGCTCGCAGAGGGCAGGACGACGATCGCCATCGCACACCGTCTGTCCACCGTCCGCGACGCCGACCAGATCGTCGTGCTCGATCATGGTCTGGTCGTCGAGATCGGTACGCACGAGGAGCTGCTCGCCGCCGGCGGCCGCTACGCATCGCTTGTCTCCCGCGACACAGAGGAGGTTCTCCGATGAGCTGTACGCATCTGGACACGATCCGGCCCGTGACGCCGAGCGCTCCCGGGTGCGAGGAGTGCCTGCTGATCGGCTCGTGGTGGGTGCACCTGCGCCTCTGTCTCGCGTGCGGCCACGTCGGCTGCTGCGACAGCTCGCCCAACAAGCACGCGACCAAGCACTTCCACGCGATGGGGCATCCGCTCGTCAAGTCGCTCGAGCCGGGCGAGAACTGGATGTGGTGCTACGTCGACGAGGTGATGCTGGAGCCCGCCTAGGCGAGCGCTTCGCGGAGCAACTCGGCCGGCAGGGCGTAAGCCGTGTTGCCGCTCCGCCCGGTCATCGTCTCGGCGGCGAGCATGGCGTTCGCGATCGACTCCTCGACCGCGTCGATCACCGCCTCGTAGAGGTGGTCGATCCGGCCGTCGTTCAGCATCCTCAGCGGGATCTCGGCCTGGTCCGTCCCGAGCGCTCGGTTTCCGGTCGCGAAGCAGAACGCAAAGTCGCCGCTCGTGTGCTCGCCCATGCCGCCCGTGCGCGCGATCCCGAACCCGGCGCGCCGCGAGAGCCGCTCGCACTGGCCGGGGAGGAGCGGGGCGTCCGTCGCGATCAGGACGATGATCGAGCCCGCGCCCTCGGGCTTCCCGGGCAGCGGCACGACGTCGGGCCCGATCTTCTCGCCGACCGGGACGCCGTTCACGCGCAGACGCGCCCGGCGCCCGTGATTTGCCTGTACGAGGACGCCGACCATCCAGCCGTCCTCGACCACTCGGGACGAGGTGCCGATCCCGCCCTTGAAGCCGTGGCAGATCATGCCCGTGCCGCCGCCGACGGAGCCCTCCTCGACCGGCCCGTCATGGGCCCGCTCGAGCGCCTCCCGGACGTGCTCCGGCTTCACGTGGAAGCCGTTGATGTCGTTCAGAACGCCGTCCCAGGTCTCGCCCACGACCGGCAGGCTCCAGTCGCGCTCGCCGTGCTGGTGCTCGCCGTGCTGGGCAGCGGCGACGAGGGCGTCACGGACGACTCCGACCGAGTGGGTGTTCGTGAGCCCGATCGGCGTCGTCAACAGGCCCGAGTCGCGCACCCACTCGAGCCCGGTCAGCTCGCCGTTGCCGTTGATCCGGTGTGCGCCGGCGAAGAGCGGCTCGGGCGGCGGCAGGACGACGGTGACGCCGGTGCGGACGTCGTCGCCCTCGATCAGCGTCGTGTGTCCGACCCGGATTCCGGGAACGTCGGTGATCGCATTCTCAGGCCCCGTCGGGAGCCTGCCGATCTCGATGTCGAGGTCGCGCGCGCGCGGCTTCACCGCGCGAGACTACCCGCCGTAGCCGCTGTCCTCTGTCGTGGTCTCGTCGGTCGTCGTCCCCATCTGACCGGCCGCGCCCCCGACGACGAGCGTTCCTTCCATTCCCATCGAGCGGTGGTTTCCGACGGGACAGTAGAACTCGTACTTGCCCGGCTTGAGGTCGGCGGTGAGCGTCGTCGTCGTGCCGCCGTCGATCGTGTCGGTCTTCTCTTCGACCCCTTGCCCCTCGATCTCGAGCGCGTGGCCGAACTTGCCGTCGTTCACGATCGTGAATGTCGTCTTGCCCGCTTTGTCGACCTGGACGGAGGACGGATCGAACTTGAACTCGGTTGCCGTGAGCTCGACCGAGCCGCCGGCGGCGGCCGCGGTGCCGGTGTCCGACGCCTGGTTGCCGTTGTCGCTGCCGCAGCCCGCGAGAAGGATGACGGCGAGGAGCAGTGTGCGCCTCATGACCGGTCCTACGGCTTCCTCGCCCGGTCGGTTTGCCCTTGCGTAGGATGTCCGGCGCGATGGCGACGACCACGAGGGAGGACGGGCGCGTCGGACTGGCGGAGCACGGCATCGAGCCGGCCCGCGACGTCCATTGGAACCCGACCACGTCGCTGCTCTACAACCATGCAGTCGAGCGCAAGGAGGGGCGGATCGCCGAGGGCGGTGCGCTCAACGTCGACACCGGCAAGCACACCGGCCGCTCGCCGAAGGACAAGTTCGTCGTCCGCGAGCCCGGCTCGGAGGATCGGATCTGGTGGGGAGACGTCAACGCCGAGATCTCCGAGGAGCATTTCGAGGTGCTGCGCGAGAAGGTCGTCGCGCACCTCGGCCGCACTGACGTCTACGTCGTGGACGCCTTCGCAGGCGCCGACCCCAAGCATCGGTTCGCCGTCCGTGTCGTCACGAACCATCCGTACCACGCGCTCTTCGCGCGGACGATGTTCATCGACCCGAGCGAGGAGGAGCTGCTCGAGTTCGAGCCGCAAGCGGTCGTTCTGCACGCGCCCGGGCTCGAGTCCGATCCCAGCACCGACGGCACCCGCACGGGCACCTTCGTCGTCCTCCACCCTTCGCGCGAGGAGCTGCTGATCGGCGGCACCTTCTACGCGGGCGAGATCAAGAAGTCGATCTTCACGCTGATGAACGACCGCCTGCCACTCGAGAACGTCTTTCCGATGCACTGCTCGGCGAACGTGGGTGAAGCAGGTGACGTCTCGATCTTCTTCGGACTCTCCGGCACCGGCAAGACGACGCTCTCGGCCGATCCGGAGCGCAAGCTGATCGGCGACGACGAGCATGGCTGGGGCGACGACGGCGTCTTCAACTTCGAGGGCGGGTGCTACGCGAAGGTGATCCGGCTCTCGGCCGACGCCGAGCCCGAGATCTACAAGATGACCCAGACGTTCGGGACGATCCTCGAGAACGTCGTCATGGACGAGCGCGGCGTGCTCGATCTCGACGACGACTCCAAGACGGAGAACACGCGCGCCGCCTACAAGCTCGAGCAGATCGCCAATGCGCTGCCCGCGAAGCGCGCGGGCCATCCCTCCTCGGTGATCTTCCTCACCGCCGACGCGTTCGGCATCCTGCCCCCGCTTGCGCGGCTGACGCGCGACCAGGCGATGTACTGGTTCCTCTCCGGTTTCACGGCCAAGCTCGCCGGAACCGAGATCGGCGTCAAGGAGCCGCAGCCGACCTTCTCCGCCTGCTTCGGCGCGCCGTTCCTGCCGCAGCCGCCGGTGGTCTACGCTCGGCTGCTCGCGACGAAGCTCGACGAGCACGGTGCCAAGGTCTGGCTCGTCAACACGGGCTGGACCGGCGGTCCGTACGGCGAGGGCTCGCGGATGCCGATCAAGGCCACCCGTGCCTTGCTCAGGGCTGCGATCTCCGGGGAGCTCGACGGAGCCGAGTACCGGACGGACGAGCTGTTCGGCTTCGAGGTGCCCGTCGAGGTGCCCGGCGTCGACTCGAGCCTGCTCGACCCGCGCTCGACGTGGCGCGACCCCGCGGCGTACGACGCCAAGGCGCACGAGCTCGCGGAGATGTTCCGCGACAACTTCGCAGGCTTCCAGGCCGACGACAACATCGTCGCCGGCGGCCCGCGCAGCTGAGCGGGTTCCGCGTACCTGCGCAACAGCTGTTTCGGTAGCGTCCTGCCTGGTGGACGCGAAGCACGACGTACTCGTGATCGGGGCCGGTTGCGCCGGCATGCGCGCAGCCATCGAGGCCCACGATGCGGGGGCCGACGTCGGCGTCGTCTCGAAGCTCCATCCGACGCGAAGCCACTCCGGCGCGGCCGAGGGGGGTATCAACGCGGCGCTCGGAAACGCCGCCGAGGACAACCCCGAGATCCATACGTTCGACACGGTCAAGGGCTCCGACTACCTCGGCGACCAGGACTCGATCGAGATCCTCTGCCAGGAGGCGCCCGGCGACATCTACCAGCTCGAGCACTGGGGCGCCGTCTTCTCGCGCGCCGAGGACGGCAAGCTCGCACAGCGCCCCTTCGGCGCAGCGGGCTCCCCCCGTACGGTCTACGCGGCGGACATCACCGGGCATGTGCTGATCCAGGTGCTGTACGAGCAGCTCGTCAAGCGCGAGATCAAGGTCTACGAGGAGTACTTCGCGTGGCAGCTCGTGATCGACGACGACCGCTGCCAGGGCGTGATCGCGTGGGACCTCCTGCACGGTGGCCTCAAAGTCCTCGGCGGCAAGACGACCGTGCTTGCCACCGGTGGAGTCGGCCGGCTCTACCGAGCGACGACGAACGCCTACGCCTGCACCGGCGACGGGATGTCGATGGCGCTCCGGGCCGGGCTGCCGCTGAAGGACATCGAGTTCATGCAGTTCCACCCGACGACGATGTATCCGAGTGGGATCCTGATCACCGAGGGCTGCCGCGGCGAGGGCGGGATCCTGCGCAACTCCGAGGGTGAGCGCTTCATGGAGCGCTACGCGCCGACGGCGAAGGACCTGGCGAGCCGCGACGTCGTCTCGCGCTCCGAGCAGACGGAGATCGACGAGGGCCGTGGCGTCAACGGCTCGGTCTTCCTCGACCTGACCCACCTCGGCGCGGAACGGATCCTCACCCGCCTGCCGGGCTCGCGTGAGCTGGCGATGGTCTTCGCGGGCGTCGACCCGATCCACGAGCCGATCCCCGTCCGCCCGGGCGCCCACTACCACATGGGCGGCGTCGAGACCGACTCGGACGGCCTCACCGAGCTGACCGGGCTCTATGCGGCCGGAGAGGTGGCGTGCGTCTCCGTCCACGGCGCGAACCGGCTCGGGGGCAACTCGCTGATGGAGACGATCACGTTCGGTCGCCGCGCGGGCCGAGCCGCTGCCGAGTGGGCGCTCGCGAACACGACGGTCTCGGTGCCCGAGTCGGCGACGCGCGACGCCGAGCGCGAGCTGAAGGCGCTGCTCGGCCGAACGAAGGGCGAGCGGCCGTGGCAGATCCGCGACGAGCTCGGCCAGACGATGCTCAACAACTTCGGTGTCTTCCGCCGCGAGGACCAGATGCAGGAGCAGATCGGGATCATCGAGGGTCTCCGCGAGCGTTATCCGAACGTCGTCGTCGAGGACAAGGGCGACGTCTTCAACTCCGACCTGACGCAGGCGATCGAGCTCGGCTACCTGCTCGACATCGCCGCCTGCATGCTCCAGGCCGGGCTCGCGCGCAAGGAGAGCCGAGGCTCGCACTCGCGGCCGCACGACTTTCCGACCCGCGACGACGAGAACTTCATGAAGCACTCGATCAGCCGCTGGAAGGGCGACGGCCCCGAGCTGTCGTACAAGGATGTCCGGTTCACCAAGTATCTGCCCGAGGAGAGGAAGTACTAGGCCATGCAGGTTGCATTGAAGATCTGGCGCTACGACGCCGAGACCGGGAACAAAGCGCTCCGCGAATACGAGGTGGATGCACCGGAAGAGGCAACGCTCCTCGACGTGCTCGACATCGTCAAGGACCGCCAGGATGGCACGCTCGCGTATCGCAAGAGCTGCCGGATGATGATCTGCGGCTCCTGCGGGATGCGAATGAACGGCGCCGCGGTACTCGCGTGCAAGGTGCGGATGTACGAGATCGCGAGCAAGGGCCACGTCCCGGTGATCTCCGCGATGGGCAACCTGCCGGTGATCAAGGATCTCGTCGTCGACATGGATCCCTTCTGGGCCAAGTTCAAGGCGATGAAGCCCTGGTTGCAGCCGGGGTACGACCAGCCCGAGGACGGACGCGAGCACGTGATCTCGCAGGAGCGGATGAACGTGATCCACAAGGAGTCTCTCTGCATCAACTGCGGGTGCTGCGTCTCGGAGTGCAATGCGATGGAGTCCGACCCGGAGTTCCTCGGGCCGCAGGCGCTCGCGAAGGGGATGCGCTTCGTCGGCGACCCGCGCGACGCGGCCAAGGTCGAGCGGCTGGACGCGTACAGCACCGAGCACGGGATCTGGGAGTGCACCCGCTGCTACTTCTGCAACGAGCGCTGCCCCAAGGGCGTCGACCCGCGCGACGCGATCGCGAAGCTCGGCGCCGAGGCGATGAAGGAGGGCATCGACGACGACTGGGGCGCGAAGCACGCCAAGTGGTTCGTCACCTCCGCGAAGACCACCGGCTGGCTGCGGGAGACCGAGCTCGTCCCCAAGACTCAGGGGATCGTCAACTCGATCAAGGAGATGAAGTTCGCGATGGGGCTCGTGAAGCACGGCAAGGTCCCGCCGCCCTTCCCGCCGCACGTCGCCGAGGGCGTCAAGGAGTCGCGCAAGCTGTACGACCTCGTCAAGCAGCAGGACCGTCAGGGCGCACTCGGGATCGTCCAGGGAGAGCGCGCGCTCTCCCGCATCGAGCACGCGGCCGGCCACGTCGACGAGGAGCTGCCGGTCGAGAAGGGTCTCGAGATTCGTCTGCCAACGGAAGGAAGCGCGTGAGGAAGGTCGCCTACTACAAGGGTTGCCTCGCGTCGCTCTCGGCGAAGGAGCTCGACATCTCGACCCAGGCGCTCTCGCCCAAGGTGGGGCTGGAGCTGATCGAGCTCGAGACGGTTACGTGCTGCGGCGCGGGCGACATCCACGAGGCCGAGCCCGACTACTACCTGCATCTGAACGCTCGCATCCTCGCCTACTCGGAGGCGACGGGCTGCGACACGCTGATGACGGTCTGCAACGTCTGCACGCTCAACCTCCGGCAGGCGAACCACCAGCTGCAGGGCGATGCGGCGCTGCTCGAGCGCGTCAACGGCAACCTCGCGAAGGTCGGCGTGCCGGAGTACAGGGGCACGGTCGACGTCCAGCACTTCCTCTGGCTCGTCGCCGCGGGCGAGGGCTACGAGCTGCTGCAGGCCGCCGCGCACAAGGGCCTCAAGGGCCTCAAGATCGCGCCGTTCTACGGTTGCCAGATCCTGCGTCCGTCGAAGCTGCTCGGCTTCGAGGATCCCGACAAGCCGTCGTCGCTGGAGCGGATCATCGAGGCGTGCGGCGGGGAGGCGATCGACTACCCCGCGAAGATCAAGTGCTGTGGGTTCCCGATCATCCAGGCGCGCGAGGAGACTGCGCTCGGCGAGCTGATCCAGCCGATCGAGCAGGCAAAGGAGGCCGGCGCCGACGCGATCGTGACGCCGTGCCCGCTCTGCCACCTCTCGCTCGACGCCTGGCAGGCGAAACTGAAGAAGCAGACCGGCAAGGACTTCCAGATGCCGATCCTGCACCTCTCCCAGCTGATCGGCGTCGCTGCCGGCCTCGAAGCCTCGGAGCTGAAATTCAAGCGGCACGTGGTCTCGGTCGACCCGGTGCTCGAGAAGTTGAGCGTCTGATCGCAAGGTTCCGGCCGCTCCGACGTCTTCATGACTGGAGGGGCGGTTTCGGGGCCGGTGATCCTGGGGGGCACCGGCCCTGAACTTTCTCTCGACTCCCTGGCCGGCCGGCTCCCGGCGGGCGGAGCCCGCCTCCGCCGGCCTCGCGCGTCTGAGCGTACGCGGCTCTCCGGGTCTGTGCTGTCGCACTATCCCCTCCGGCCGCGCACGCTCAGCCACGCGCCAGGAAGCCGAGAGGGTTGTGGGTAGGCGATGTTGACCGTGCTCGTGCTCGTGCTGGCGTGGGTGTCGTCCTGCTGGCCTACGGCTGGTTCGAGGCCGGCCGGCTCCCGGCGGGCGGAGCCCGCCTCCGCCGGCCTCGCGCGTCTGAGCGTACGCGGCTCTCCGTGTCTGTGCTGTCGCACTATCCCCTCCGGCCGCGCACGCCCAGCCACGCGCCAGGAACGCGAGAGGGTTGTGGGTAGCCGATGTTGACCGCTCTGGTGATCGTCCTGGCCGTAGGTGTCGTCCTGCTGGCCTACGGCTGGTTCGAGGCCGGCCGGCTCCCGGCGGGCGGAGCCCGCCTCCGCCGGCCTCGCGCGTCTGAGCGTACGCGGCTCTCC
>JAWVCW010000040.1:0-2782 GCA_033857955.1 Gaiellaceae bacterium
TCAGCACGGCCGCGCTCGGGGGCGGCGGAGACGACGGCGCCATCGACATCCTGCTCGTCGGCATGGATAGCCGCACCGACGCACACGGCAACCCGCTCTCCGCCGACGAACTGGCCGTGTTGCGCGCAGGCGACGACGTGTCGACCAACACAGACACGATCATCTTGGTGCGCATCCCGAACAACGGGACGTCCGCTACCGCCATCTCGATCCCCCGCGACTCGTACGTGGACGCGCCCGGCATCGGGAAGACGAAGATCAATGGCGTCTACGGCTCGGTACACCTGGAGCGGCTCAAGCAGTTGGTCGAGGACCAGGGTGTCGACCCTGCGGTGGCCGAGCCAGAAGCGACCGAGGCGGGCCGCGAGGCGCTGATCAAGACCGTCGCCAACCTCACCGGCGTCTCCGTCGACCTCTACGCGGAGATCGGCCTGCTCGGCTTCTCTCTGATCACCGATGCTCTTGGCGGTGTCAACGTGTGTCTGAAAGATGCGGTGGACGAACCACTTTCGGGCGCCAACTTCCCAGCTGGGCCGCAGAAGCTGGACGGACCGCAGGCGCTGAGCTTCGTCCGGCAGCGGCACGATCTGCCCCGCGGAGATCTCGACCGGGTGACGCGGCAACAGGCGGTCATGGCTGCGCTCGCTCACCAGGTCATCTCGGGCAAGACGCTGACCAGTCCCGCCACGCTCAACCGCCTTCAAGATGCGGTGCAGCGCTCGGTGGTCTTGTCCGAGGGCTGGGACGTCATGGACTTCGTCCAGCAGATGCAGAAGCTGGCAGGCGGCAACGTGGCGTTCGCCACCATTCCGATCCTGCAGGAGGACGGCTGGAGCGACGACGGCACGCAAAGCGTGGTCCGCATCGATCACACGCAGGTCAAGGACTGGGTGGCGGGGCTGCTGAAGGACCAGGACGAGGGCAAGACCGAACAGCTGGCCTACTCGCCAGACAAGACCACCGTCGCCGTCGTCAACGACACGGACATCAACGGTCTCGCCGCTGCCGTGTTGGACGCGCTGAGCGGTGAGGGCTTCACCCCTGGCGAAGTCGGCAACAACAACGGGGGCCACGTTCCGAGTAGCCAGGTCCAGGCAGCCAAGGCCGATGACCTTGGCGCTCAAGCCGTTTCCAAGGCGCTGGGTAACGTACCCGTCGTGGCCGACGCATCGGTGACGCCCGGATCGGTGCGCGTGGTGCTGGCCGGTGACTACACCGGGCCGGGATCGGGTCTTACCCCGGAAAGCTCGACCGGAACGGTCGATCCCGCGGCCGTCGAGTCAACCGAGCCGCCACCGCCGCCGTCGCCGGTACTCACTGCGGGCACCGACAATGCGGCCTGCGTCAGCTGATTCATGCCCCATTCGGATAGCCGCCAGCCCCTCGACGTCGACGCGCTGCGGGCCAAGCTCCGCCCCGGGCGCGCCTGGCGTCAGCTCGATGTCGTGTCGAGTACCGGTTCGACCAATGCCGACCTATTGTCCCGCGTTCAGGCCGGTGTGGACGTCGCGGGCAGCGTCCTGCTCGCCGAGTTTCAGAGCGCGGGCCGCGGCCGCCACGGCCGCAACTGGGCCACGCCTCCCCGAGCCCAGATCGCGATGTCGGTCGGCATCGACGTAACCGGGATTGCGGCCGAAAAGTGGGGCTGGCTACCACTTCTCACCGGTGTCGCCCTGGTCGATTCGGTCGCGCAGGTGGGTGGTGTCAGCGTCGGCCTGAAATGGCCCAACGACGTGCTCGCGGGCACGGACAAACTGGCCGGGGTGCTCGCCGAAGTGGCCTCCCCCAGTCCGACGATCGTCATCGGGCTTGGACTCAACGTGTCGTTGGCACCCGACGATTTGCCGACCCCGACGGCTACCTCTCTGCAGCTGCTCGGGGCGACCGCGCTCGATCGCAACATCTTGGTTTCGGCAATCCTGGATCGCCTCGGCGAACTCATCGAGCGCTGGCGTTCCGCCGCGGGCAATGACGATCAGCTACGGAGCGACTACCTGCGGTGCAGCCTCACCATCGGTACGACGGTCCGCGCCCTCTTGCCGGGAGATCGCGACATCGTCGGTGTCGCCAAGGGGATCGACGAGTCGGGACGCCTGCTCATCGACGACGGCACCAACGTGCACGTGGTGGCCGCAGGCGACATCACGCATCTGCGGCCGGCATCCGGCGCGTAGGGCGAACTACCCGCTCAGCGCAGCAGCGCGCGGCTCATGACGACGCGCTGAATCTGGTTGGTGCCCTCGTAGATCTGGGTGATCTTGGCGTCGCGCATGAACCGCTCGACGGGGAAGTCCACGGTGTAGCCGTAGCCACCGAACAGCTGGACCGCGTCGGTGGTCACCTGCATCGCCACGTCCGACGCGTAGCACTTGGCGGCCGAGGAGATGAAGCCCAGGTTCGGCTCGCCGCGCTCGGCCCGCGCCGCGGCCGAGTAGACCATGAGGCGCGCGGCCTCGATCTTCATCGCCATGTCGGCGATCATGAACTGCACGGCTTGGAAGTCGGCAATGCGCTGGCGGAACTGCTTGCGCTCCTTCGTGTAAGCGATCGCCGCCTCCAGCGCGCCCTGCGCGATGCCGACGGCTTGCGCGCCGATCGTCGGGCGGGTGTGGTCCAAGGTGGCCAGTGCCGTCTTGAAACCCGTTCCCGGCTCGCCGATGATGCGGTCGCCGGGGATGCGGCAGTCCTCGAAGTACAGCTCGGTGGTGGGCGAACCCTTGATGCCCATCTTCTTTTCCTTGGGCCCCACGCTGAAACCCGGATCGTCCTCGCGTACGACGAA
>JAWVCW010000041.1:0-3576 GCA_033857955.1 Gaiellaceae bacterium
CGCCCCGCACCGAGGAAGTCATCGTGGAGGCGCGTCTGCGCGCGCCGAAATCGCTCAGTTGAGCGTGTAGCTCTCGAATTCCATATTGATCAGCAGCGGTTCCTGTGCGGCGCTGTTGTCGGGTTGACGCGGAAGGACCTGTCGTAGCGTCGGAAAGACGATCCCGTCGAACTCCTTGTGGTCACTAAGGAGCTTCGGCGACGTCCAGCACTATCCGGAATCGGGCGTCGCCGTTCATCATTCGGTCATACGCGGTTGCGGCGTCGGCGAGTGACGCAGGCTCGATGAGGGCGCGGATGCCTTGTGCGGCGGCGAACTTGAGGTTGTCTTCGTTCTCGATGGAACTGCCCGTTAGGGAGCCGCCGATGTTCACGCCTCCGAAGATGAGTTCCAGCGGAGTCACTGAAAGCGGTTCGTCGGAGGCACCGACGACGACGAGTCGACCGCCGGCAGCGAGCCCCCCGAGCAGGGGGGTCATGGAGCTGCCACTGGCAGCCGTGGCGACGATGACCTGAGCGCCGCCGAGTTTCCCGAGCTCTTCGCCGGAATGGGTGCCGGCAGCGTCGATGTAGTGGTGTGCGCCGAGTTGAATCGACAACTCGCGCTTACCCGTGCCGCGAGCGACTGCGGCAACCTCTAGACCCATCTTGGCGGCGTACTGAATTCCCAAGTGGCGCAGGCCGCCAATGCCTTGGATGGCGACGAGCTCACCTGCGGTGGCAGCCCCCTTGAGTAGGGCGTTGAAGGTTGTGAACCCGGCGCAGAGCAGCGGAGCTGCTTCGACCGAGCTGAGCTCGTCCGGAATGGCGACGAGACCGGTAGCGCGGGCATACATGACCTCGGCGTAGCCGCCGTCGACGGTCACACCAGTCTGAGGCTGATCTGCGCAGGCGACGAAATTGCCACGCCGGCATGGGTCGCATACGCCACAGTGCCCACCGAGAAATCCCACGCCTACCCGGTCGCCGACGTCCCAGCGTTGGACGCCGACCCCAATCGCGTCGATGATGCCGACGGCCTCGTGCCCGGGTACTCGCCCCAATTCGCGCTCCGCGTGCGCGTGAATGGCGACGCTGTCGGTGTGGCAGATGCCGCACGTTTCGACTCTGATGCGGACGAGACCGGGTCCGGGATCGACGAGTTCGCGTTCGGCGGGCCGCAGCGCGCCGTCGGGCGCAACTTCAATGACCGCGTAAGTGCTCATGGGGGAAACCTTTCAGTGGTTGGTGAAGCGCGGCAGTCAGGGAGACGGCCGAAGATTAGTAATATGGTCGACCATCTTGTATTGGGTGCAGAGCGGGTGTCGATGCGTCACGAGGGTGAACTAGGCGGTGTAGCAGTCGGTGAAGGCGCGAAGATTCCGCGGAAGGGCGATGGTGAGGAAGGCGTCCATGGGTACTCGGCTGCTGGTAGCGCGTCCTCGTAACGCGGCACCTTCGTACGCGTCGATCAACAGCCAGGCTGTCGCCTCGGAGTCGTGCCCCACGGCGCGATGGTTGGTCGCGGCCTCGTCGAGTGCGTCGGTCAGCAAGCTGGCCCAAAAGCTCATGTTGCCGATGATGGTCTCGCGCAATCTGGGTGTGTCAGAGGAAATCTCGGCAGAGAGGTTGCCCAGTAGGCAACCGAGCTGAAAGTCGTTCTTGCGAAGCTCTTCGGCCATGAACTCGAAGTGGCTCTTGATTCGGATCAATGGCTCGACGCCGGCATCTTGCAGCATCTCCATCCGCTGGCACCTGCCGTACTCGGTGATCACTTCGATCGCAAGATCCTCCTTGCTCGCGAAGTGGTTGTAGAACGAACCCTTGTGAGCGCCGTCGGCGCGGGCCGCGATGGCAGCGATGCCGGTGGCGTAGTACCCGCGTTCGTGAAACTCTGCGCGCCCCGCGTCGAGGATCGCGGTCCGCTTGCTCGGCTGTGCCACCGGAGTCCTTCCGTCGAGATCCAATATGGTCGATCATCTTGAATATGTCAATCGCTTGAGCAGCACCGGCGGCAAGGGCGTAACGGCGGGGCGTCGGCCGCCGAATGGTTCATATGAAGCGCTACCGAGGGCCGATGGCGCGACTCACGAAGCGCACCGTTTGGTCCCGACGCGGGATATGACGAGGCGGCACCGGTCGGGCGAGGCTATTGATATCTGCAACTAGCAAACTCACCTGCGCGAGTCGTGCAACAATTGCCGAGCCACGCGGGCCGTGTGCCGCGGCCGTCGCGTGGTTCAGGAGGACAGGTGACGACGTCGCCTTGGCGCATTGCCGTTGGTGCGGGCCTGCTTGCCGCAGGCGTGATGATCGGTGGCGCCCCAATTGTGCACGCGGATTCCGACTCCGGCGCCAGCAACGGATCCAGTGCGGCGGGCGGAGGCCATGGCACGCGCAGCGACCCCAGTGCTCACGCATCCGAGAAGCGGCGAACGCTTCACGACGTGTCCGCCAAGCTTGGGTTGGGACAGCACAAGAGTGCTCCGTCGCGTATCGGTCCGACGGACTCGATCCGGTCTGCCGGCGCCGCGCTTACGCGCAGCATCGTCGGTGCTGCGCGCCTAGACCGTACCGCGACCATGCCGACCAGCCGGCGCCAACAGCAGTCCGCTGCTGGCGCGCTGCCGAGTCCGACCATCGCCGCACTGCCCCTCAGCTCGGTGGTTCGCCGGGTCACCGAGCCGTTGGCCAAGGCAGTGGCATCAACCGGTGGTGAAGTCGTCCCGGCGTCAATCGCGGCGGCGATCACCACCGTCACCACCGTGCAGAGTCTGGCGACCGACGCCGTCGTTACCGCGATTCCGGAACTTGCGGCCCCGATTGCCGCCGTCGCGCGCCTACTCCAGCTTCCGGCGCTTTTCGTCTCGCAGTTGGGCACCAGCGCCACACAATGGGTCGGGGGAGTCGGCGTCGCCACCACGCCAAGGTCTGCCGGGGGCGAGACAGTTGCACGGCTGCTGCAGATCATCGAGACCGGATCCGGCACGCCGGATGCGGCAGTGCCGGTGGCCGTGGGCACGCCGACGCCACCGCCCATCGCGGCATCCCCTATCGAGCTGACGGCGGCGCTCGGTCACCTGCCCCCGGCGTCCACGGTCGGTCCGGTCGGGCCCGACAACGCCGGGCCGGATGGCGTAAGCGCCTTTCTGGAGACTTACGGCGGACTCGTCGCCGCCTCCCTTGCGGCACTGCTTGCGGCCGCCATTCCCGGACTGGCCGGGATGTTCATTCCCACCGCGGCCGGAGCGCGCCTCGGATACCGGCAGGCGAAGGCGCGGATGGCGATGCGCACCTTGAGAACTGCGCGTTCTTCGGCAATGGGACCGATCGGGATCGTGAGTTCCGGTGGGTTGGTGACGCTGCGGCCGAAGTCGGCTCATGTGGTGCGCGCTCGCGCGGATGACCTGACGAGCGACGTCGCCTAACGAAACGGGCTAGGTACAGTGGCGCCGTGCATGACGACGAGCCCGACCTAGACACCGAACTCGAAGAACTGCTCGATGATGATTTGGCAGAAGACGACGCCGAATTGTCGGAGCAGGAACTCAACGGCCACACGCTGTCCATCCGCCGAGCCGACGGCGAGGAGCTCGTC